>NZ_JAPPSU010000001.1:0-1135986 GCF_026719175.1 Citrobacter sp. R4 | reverse complement strand
CTGGTCTGACGGCGCTTACTGCTGAATTCACTGTCGGCGAAGGTAAGTTGATGACTCATGATGAACCCTGTTCCATGGCTCCAGATGACAAACATGATCTCATATCAGGGACTTGTTCGCACCTTCCCTAATCGCTGCCGTGTAATCGGGCGGGGAATGGCACAAATCTGTCAATTTTCCCGTACTGAGCTTTTTTCAGTTATGATTATGAAACTTATCGTTAAAAGAGGTGTTCATGCTGTCGATTGCAAAACGTACTGCAACAGGTGCGGGATTATTGCTGGTTATGCCCATCGCCGTATGGGTTTCTGGATGGCGCTGGCAGCCGGATCACAGTGGCGGGTGGTTGAAAATGCTGTACTGGATAACCGAAACGGTAACTCAACCCTGGGGAATCATCACGCACGTTATACTCTGCGCCTGGTTTCTGTGGTGCCTGCGTTTTCGTCTTAAGGCAGCGGTGATGCTCTTTGCTATTCTCGCAGCGGCGATCCTGGTGGGGCAGGGTGTTAAGTCGTGGGTTAAAGAGAAAGCCCAGGAGCCGCGTCCTTTCGTTATCTGGCTGGAAAAAACGCACAATATACCGGTCGATGAGTTCTACACTTTAAAACGTAAGGATCGTGGGAATCTGGTGAAGGAGCAGCTCGCGACGCAGGAGAATATTCCGCTGTTTTTGCGTCAGCACTGGCAAAAAGAGACCGGCTTCGCATTTCCTTCCGGACATACCATGTTTGCCGCAAGCTGGGCGCTGCTGGCTGTGGGCCTGTTGTGGCCGCGCAGACGTACCGTCACGATTGCGATACTGCTGGTCTGGGCAACCGGGGTAATGGGGAGCCGCCTGCTGTTGGGGATGCACTGGCCGCGTGATTTGGTGGTTGCAACGCTGATTTCATGGGCGCTGGTAACCGTCGCGACATGGCTTGCGCAGCGGATTTGCGGCCCGCTTACGCCGCCGCCGGAAGAAGAGCAGGAGATTGCGCAACGTGAGCAGGAAAGCTGATCGCGGTTGAATTTCCGTCATTAGCCCTCAAATCCCTGTATGGCCTGACGCTTTTCCATTTCGCACACGCCGTGAAAATGGTAATTTAAAAGGCTAAATGCGAAACGTTGAACACGATTTATTCGCTTAAACCACATAACGGGAAGTAATGTGAAATATTTACTCATTTTCTTACTGGTGTTGGCGATTTTTGTTATCTCGGTAACATTAGGCGCGCAGAATGATCAGCAGGTGACGTTTAATTACCTGCTGGCGCAGGGGGAGTACCGTATCTCTACCTTGCTGGCTGTGTTGTTCGCCGCTGGTTTCGCTATCGGTTGGTTGGTCTGCGGCCTTTTCTGGCTGCGGGTTCGTGTTTCCTTAGCGCGCGCTGAACGTAAAATTAAACGCCTGGAAAACCAGCTTACGCCTGCCACTGACGTGGCGGTCGCGCCGGGTGCACCGGTCGTGAAGGAATAATCGTTTATGCTGGAGTTGTTGTTTCTGCTGTTGCCTGTCGCGGCCGTCTATGGCTGGTACATGGGCCGCAGAAGTGCGCAACAAACAAAACAGGAGGAGGCTAACCGTCTGTCTCGCGATTATGTCGCGGGGGTTAACTTCCTTCTGAGCAACCAACAGGATAAAGCGGTGGATCTGTTCCTCGATATGTTGAAAGAGGATACCGGCACCGTTGAAGCGCATCTCACCCTCGGAAACCTGTTCCGCTCCCGTGGCGAAGTCGACCGCGCTATTCGTATCCACCAGACACTCATGGAAAGCGCCTCGCTGACCTATGAACAGCGCTTGCTGGCCGTTCAGCAGTTGGGCCGCGACTACATGGCCGCCGGGTTGTACGACCGGGCGGAGGATATGTTCAATCAGTTGACCGACGAAACGGATTTTCGTGTCAGCGCGCTGCAACAACTCCTGCAGATTTATCAGGCCACCAGCGACTGGCAGAAGGCAATCGACGTTGCAGAGCGTCTGGTGAAGCTGGGCAAGGATAAACAGCGGATCGAAATTGCCCATTTCTATTGTGAACTGGCGTTGCAGCAAATGGGCAGCGACGACATGGATCGGGCGATGGCACTGTTGAAAAAGGGCGCCGCTGCGGACAAAAACAGCGCCAGGGTGTCTATCATGATGGGGCGCATCTGGATGGCGAAGGGCGACTACGCCAGGGCGGTGGAGTCACTCCAGCGGGTTATTGCGCAGGATAAAGAACTGGTCAGCGAAACGCTGGAAATGCTGCAGACATGCTACCAGCAACTGGGCAAAAATGACGAATGGGCGGAATTTTTGCGTCGCGCAGTCGAAGAAAACACCGGCGCTGCTGCCGAGCTGATGCTTGCCGATATTCTTGAAGCCCGGGAAGGTCACGATACCGCGCAGGTCTATATTACCCGTCAACTGCAGCGCCACCCGACGATGCGCGTTTTCCATAAGCTTATGGACTACCATCTTAATGAGGCGGAAGAGGGGCGCGCAAAAGAGAGCCTGATGGTGCTGCGCGACATGGTGGGCGAGCAGGTGCGCAGTAAGCCGCGCTACCGCTGTTCGAAGTGTGGGTTTACCGCGTATACGCTGTACTGGCACTGTCCGTCCTGTCGCGCCTGGTCAACGATCAAGCCAATACGCGGCCTTGACGGTCTGTAATTATTAAAAAAAATCGACTTTAGTTACAACATACTTTTCTGCTTTTCCTTGCCACTCCTCCGGCATCGCTGCGCTGAGGCGTTACAGAGGAGTAAAAGGCGTCTGTTAATTTCGCCTTTCGGCAGGTAGAATGCACGCCGTTTACCCATTTTCCCCCTCGCAAAAGGTCTGGTTATGACGGTTACTGCATCATCTACATCCCGCGCTGTTACTGATTCTCCCGTGGTTGTCGCTCTCGATTATAATAACCGTGACAAAGCCCTGGCATTTGTTGACCGTATCGATCCGCGCGACTGTCGCCTGAAGGTCGGTAAAGAAATGTTCACGCTGTTTGGCCCTCAGCTGGTTCGCGACCTTCAGCAGCGTGGCTTCGATATCTTCCTCGACCTGAAATTTCATGATATCCCGAACACCACCGCTCATGCGGTTGCCGCCGCGGCAGATCTGGGTGTGTGGATGGTAAACGTCCATGCGTCGGGCGGTGCGAGAATGATGACCGCCGCTCGCGAGGCGCTGTTGCCGTTGGGCAAAGATGCGCCATTGCTCATCGCCGTGACTGTGCTGACCAGTATGGAAGCCAGCGATCTGGCCGATATTGGCGTGACGCTGTCGCCCGCCGAGCACGCGGAGCGTCTGGCGGCGTTGACCCAGAAATGCGGTCTGGATGGCGTGGTGTGTTCCGCGCAGGAAGCGGTGCGTTTCAAACAGGCGTTTGGCGGCGCGTTTAAACTGGTCACGCCGGGGATTCGGCCGCAGGGCAGCGACGCAGGCGATCAGCGCCGCATTATGACGCCAGAACAGGCTTTAGCCGCAGGGGTGGATTTTATGGTCATCGGTCGTCCTGTTACTCAGTCCGCCGATCCGGCGCAGACATTAAAGGCGATCAATGCATCACTGAAGGCGGGGGAGTAAATGAACGATTCGAACAGCCGGCTGGTCTATTCAACAGACAGTGGGCGGATTACTGAGCCGAAAACCGCACCCGTACGGCCAAAAGGCGATGGCATTGTTCGTATTCAGCGCCAGACCAGTGGCCGGAAGGGCAAAGGGGTTTGTCTGATTACCGGCATTGATCTGGATGATGCAGCTCTGAACAAACTGGCCGCTGAGCTAAAGAAAAAGTGTGGCTGTGGCGGGGCGGTTAAAGAGGGCGTTATTGAAATTCAGGGCGACAAACGTGATTTAATTAAAACGCTGCTGGAAGCCAAAGGCATGAAGGTCAAACTGGCAGGCGGATAATGAAAAAGCCACGACAGAAATATCGTGGCTTTATAATTAATCGTTTACTAATGTGTAGCTCAGACCAGAAAAGATAATCGTATTATTATATCGAGCCGGTCAACCGTAGATATTTTACGATTATTTACCTACCTGATGGCCGATAACACCACCGACAGCGGCGCCGCCCAGCGTGCCCAGCGTGCTGCCATCAGTTAACACTGCGCCGCCTAATGCGCCGGCACCCGCACCGATAGCGGTGTTACGGTCACGTTTGGACCAGTTAGAGCAGGCGCTCAGAGACATTGCCAGAGTAATTGCCAGAACCGCGGCGGTCATTTTTTTGCTCGTTACTAACATAATACTTTCTCCTGAATTAACGATTCACGAAAGTTAGTTCTTTTTAACTATAGTTTACATATCCAGTCTTCGAAGAACATTCGTGAAACTTTATTGCGCAGGGTAATATCACGCAGGTGATAGTCACTTCCTGTTATATCGCTAATAATAATTTTACCTCGTCTGTCCGCAGGCAACAGGTAAATAGTCTTAATTCAGGTGTCGGAATTGTCTCAAGCGCAAATGATTTGCAGCGACAAATCATTTGCCCACCGATGCGCTAAGCCTCAACAATATTTACACGCAACCCTTTTTGTTCCATCAGCAGGCGATCGTCCCCGCTGATGCCGGAATCAGTGATGACCCGACTAAAGCGCTCAACGGGTCCCAGAGTATAGGGATGGACCACGCCGAATTTCGAACTGTCGGTCAGAACAATGGCTTCCGAGCCTTTTTCCAGTACTGCATTGACTACATCCGCACGCATCATATCGCGTCCGGTAAACCCGGTATCTGCCAGCCAGCCATCGATGCCGATAAACGCTTTACTGAAATGGACCTGCTGGATGAACTGGCGGGTCAGAGGGCCGACCATGCTTTCGCTTTTTTTCTGGTAAATGCCGCCAAGCAAAATGACCTCGCAAGGCGTCTCCTTTAACAGGTGAGCGATATAACTGCTTACCGTAATGATGGTGACATTTTTTTGCTCGGCCAGCGTTCTCGCTAACAGGGCATTACTGCTGCCGTTTTCAATAAACACCGTTTCGCCGGGATTTACCAGTGAAGCGGCAAACTCGGCAAGCTGACGCTTAAGGGTGAAGTTGGTCATCATTCTTGTTTCGACGTCTTCACTGTCCAGTGAAACCGCGAAGCCGTGGGCACGACGCAAATAGCTTTGCTTTTCCAGGGTATTGAGATCCTGGCGAATGGTCACTTCAGAAACACCGGTGATTTTTGCCAGTTCGGAAACGCTCATCTGGCCTTTATCGATCACCATCTGCAAAATCGATTGTTGTCGGGAATTCATAGTATTCGTTTTAATTGAGGTATGTATACCGGGGTTTAAAAACAGGCGGCGATGGCTCGCTCAGGTCGCCACCGCTTTCACAACGCGCGTAAAGGTCAGATCTCCCATGGCGCTTTGGGTTTGCCTGGCGATGACCCGCTTTCATCCTGCGCCAGGCTAAGTAATTCCGCTTTAAGTATTTCAAGATTGTGGATGGCGGAGTGGTAGTCGCCGGCGACCAGGATATCCAGCACGGTATCAATACGTTCGGCAACCCGTTTGGCGTCGATATCTGACATGGGGGATCCTTCGTGAGTAAGAGTATGGATTCAATGATGCAAAAAATGGCGACAAAAGAGAAGGGAAAATTACGCCGCGGCAGGATAACCGATATCAGGATATATTCTGCTATAACAGGCAGATACGGCGTGATTTCCTGCCGGTCAGCGCTGTGTTTTGTTGCGCCAGCGTTTGTACCAGCGTTCAAATGCCGCGGCGGGCATCGGCTTTGCAAATAAAAATCCTTGTCTTTCATTGATACCGTTTTTAGTCAGGTACGCGTCCTCTTTGGCGCTTTCCACCCCTTCGGCGATGACCTGAAGGTTGAGCGCCTGCGCCACGGCGACGATGGCGCGTACCATGGACTGGGAAGCGGTTTTTTTATGAATATCTCTGACGAACATGTGATCCAGCTTGATAGCGTCAATCGGAAAACGCGTCAGTTGTGAAAGCGACGAGTAGCCGGTACCGAAATCATCAAGATGAACCTGAGCGCCCAACTGGCTAAACTGCTCAATGACCGACAGGGCCAGCGTCTCGTTTTCAATCAGGCAGCTTTCCGTTAACTCAACGTCGATCGGGCAGTATTCGAAATTCAGCTCGTGTAAAACCTGTCTGAGGTCGGTGAAAATCGTCTGGTCGGCAAGCTGACGCGCCGAAATATTAACCGCCACGCGCAGGTGAATGCCTTTATCGCGCCATTTTGCCACCTGACGCACCACGTCGAGCAGTACCCACCGTCCAAGCGGTACAATCAGTCCCGACTCCTCGGCATAGGAGATAAATTCTCCTGGCGAAATCAAACCGCGCTCCGGCGACTGCCAGCGCACCAGCGCTTCAAGGCTGCGTACTTCACCGCGCCAGGTAATCTTTGGCTGATAATGGATCAGTAGCTGATCGTTTTCGAGCGCTTTGCGCAGATGCGTATCGAGCCAGAGGTATTCAAAGACCCGCTCATTCATTTCCGGTGAGAAGACGCAGAACTGACCGCGGCCGCCTTCTTTGGCCGTGTACATGGCGGTGTCGGCATTGCGGATCAGACTGTCACTGTCCTCGCCATGCAAGGGCGCCATCGCGATGCCCACGGAGCAGCCGGTATAGACCTCGATCAGACCGATGCGAAAGGGCTGGCGAAGGCGGGTCAGAATACGCGACGCGACGGCCTCAAGCGCCCCCTGAGAGGTGTGGGTGGCAAGCAGAATGAATTCGTCGCCGCCCAGCCGCGCCAGCAACTGGTTTTCTTCCATACAGCTCAGCAGAGCCAGGGAGACCGCCTGTAATAGCTGGTCGCCGAACATATGCCCATAAGCGTCGTTCACCTTTTTAAAATTATCCAGATCAAAATACACGATCCCGACCTGACCTGCGTGCGCATCCCCAACAGCGTCGTTGATCAGCTCATGGATGGCGTTGCGGTTAGGCAGTCCGGTGATAGTGTCAGTATTCGCCAGTACCCGCAAACGCTCCTGGGCGCGCCGCTCTTCGGTAATGTCGGTACCTGAACAAATGAGAAATATTTCATTCTTCCCGCTACCGCTATGGACGAACTTATTGCGAAATAAAAACAGACGCTGACCCTGGCGGGTTTTTACCCACCGTTCGACCTCATAAGAATTTCCGTTACGAAAAAAGCCGCTGATATTGCGTCGCGAAGCAGCGGCTTCACGGCGGCTCATAAACAGCCTGAAGACGCTCTGACCAATGACATCCTGCTCTTTAAGTCCGGTATATTCTTCGCACAGGCGGTTGAAGCGCTGAATATTGCCACGGCTGTCAAGGATCACAATGACCGAATTCGCTTCTGAAACCACCTGTTCGGCGAAGGACAGCCCCTTAGCCAGATCGCGCGCGACGGAGGGCGTGTCATGCCAGGCTGAGGCACTGCCTGCCCACTCGTGCTTATTGATTTTCCGACCCACCAGATGTACCTGCACCTCGCTGCTCTCGAGGGGTAACGTAATCAACAGGCTGGACGTGATAACGGTCATTTCGCGAATTCGTGCGGCCTGCCCGGGGGCGAGCGCAAGCGCCTCATCATGTTCTGCGGCTTCGGTAAGTGATAAATGCAGAACGTCGGCATCATCTGACAAGCGCCAGTAAGGACAGTGTGTGCCCAGAAAACGATACAACGTCGCGGATTCCCGACTCTCTTTCATGTTGCGCACCATCCCGTTTGACCGCCCGAACTTCGCAATGGAAAGGTTAACCGCGATAAATACAGGGTTTACCGTCGCTGCAGATCTTGTTTTATCTATCTCTTCATTTGTAATTCAGAACCGGGAAAAAGCACAGGCGAGGCGGAAAATATATCCCGATAGCGTTGATCGCGTGGCACAGGAAAGGTGTTAAGAGGGGAAGGCGAAAACCAGCAAACGGCCTTTCTTATTCAGAAAGGCCGTGTGAAAACTCAGGGTCAGGCGGCCGGACGGGCGATGATGCTGCGCGTTTCCATCCGCACTTCGGCGATGGTCACATCGATCACGTCCGTGACTTTATACACGGTCTCGCCTTTAATCTGTACGGTGCCGTTTTCCTGGCTGCAAACCATTTCGTCGCGGACGGCATGGAGGAACGGCGCCGGAATAAAGGCAACCGCGCCGTTATCCACCAGACGAACGCGCATACCGCCACGGCTGACATCAATGATTTCAGCCGCAAAACGGATGTCCGTGCCGGCTTTGTCGTTCAGGAAACGGGCGTACAGCCAGTCGCCAACGTCGCGTTCCGCCATACGGTTCAGGCGACGGCGTTCCGCCATCTGCACGGTGGTGTCGTCGTGCGGACGGGCAATGGTTTCACCTTTAATGACCGCTTTCAGCAGGCGATGGTTGATCATATCGCCATACTTACGAATCGGCGATGTCCAGGTCGCATACGCTTCAAGACCCAGACCAAAGTGCGGACCCGGCTCAATGCTGATTTCGGCGAAGGACTGGAAGCGACGAATGCGGCTGTCGAGGAAGCCGGACGGCTGTGCATCCAGTTCGCGACGCAGTTTGCAGAAACCTTCAAGGGTCAACACTTCTTGCGGATCGACATGGACGTCGTGATTTTTCAGCAGCGCCGACAGCGCTTCCGTATTCGCCGGATCAAAACCGGTATGCACGTTGTAAACGCCAAAGCCCAGTTTGTCACGCAGAACGCGGGCGGCGCATATATTGGCGGCGATCATCGCTTCTTCAACGATACGGTTGGCGATGCGGCGCGGCTCCGCGACGATATCCAGCACTTCACCTTTTTCACCCAGGATAAAGCGATAATCAGGACGGTCCTTGAAGACCAGCGCGTGGTGATGGCGCCACTCGCCGCGACGCAGGCAAATTTGCTGCAGCAGACGAATTTGATGCGCGATATCGTCGCTTTCAGGCTGCCAGCTACCAGCGTTTTCCAGCCAGTCAGAGACGCTGTCATAGGCCAGTTTGGCTTTTGACTCGATGGTCGCCGCGAAGAAAACCATATCGTCTTCAAGGGCGCCATCCGCCGCAATGGTCATGCGGCAGGCCAGCACAGGACGGACTTCGCGCGGACGCAACGAGCAGAGATCGTCAGAGAGTTCACGCGGCAACATCGGGATGTTGAACCCTGGCAGATAGTTGGTGAACGCGCGTATTTTCGCAGCGTTATCCAGTTTGCTACCTTCAGCGATCCACGCGGTCGGGTCGGCAATCGCAACGGTCAGCTGTAATTTACCGTCAGCCAGTTCTTCGGCATACAGCGCGTCATCCATATCTTCGGTGCTGGCGCTGTCTATAGTGACGAAATTCAGGGCGGTCAGATCCTGACGCGTTAAGCCTTCGTCGAGCATTTCAGTGGCCACGCCGTCCGGGGCTTCTTTTTCCAGATTGTGGCGCGCCAGCGTTACCCACCACGGCACAAAGTGGTCATCTGCGTAGGTAATGTACTGGGTTAACTCGGCATAGAAGGTGCGATCGCCTTTTAACGGATGGCGGCGCATCTCGGCGACCGCCCAGTCACCTTCTTTAAAGTCATGCTCTACGCCACGCGCGGCGCGACAGGGGATAGCATCTTTCAGCAGCGGGTGATCCGGAACAATAGACAGGCGATCGTTTTTGCCCTGAACTTTTCCGACAAAGCGGGTCAGGAAGGGTTCAACCAGTTCTTCCGGCTCAGCGGACTCGCGATCTTTTTCGCTGTGGATCACCGCGACAATCCGGTCGCCATGCATCACTTTTTTCATCTGCGGCGGCGGGATGAAGTAACTTTTTTGCGCATCGACTTCCAGGAAGCCAAAGCCTTTTTCCGTGGCTTTTACCACCCCTTCAGCGCGCGGCGTCTGGGAATGCAGTTGCTGTTTAAGCTGCGCTAGCAGCGGGTTGTCCTGAAACATATTTGTCTATTTTCGTGGCCAAAAGAGCGGCTGACAGTTTTACGCGAAACTACCTGGTGCGGCAAGCGCTCTTTATCTCTTTGCCGAGGTTAATGTGTCTCACCCAACGCGATTTTCAGGCGATTCAGCCATCCGCATAAACCGCACCACCCCAACAGGTTGATAGCATCAATGACGGACGCGCCGCGCTCGACGACCGGGGTGAAATGTGCGGCGCTAAAGCGGTCTGGCGCGCGCGTCAGTAATTGTAGCGCCTGAAACAAGGGTCGCTCAATCGGATGTTGTCGCTCCCAGCGTTCAATCTCATGTTCGCTCTGGCGCAGCATGGTGAGAGTCTCTGGCGAGATGCGCGGCGGCAACGCCTGCTCATTGAAGCAGCTTGCGCTACCGTTTATCCTCGCGGCCAGCAGCGCCGCGAAGTTATGCTCTGCGGTATCCGCACGGAGCGTACTGTGCAGCAATTTGCCGAGCAGTGTCAGCAGTACCGGCTGGTGCGCCAGAGCAGGGGCGAGCATCTGTAGCGCGGGCTGTGGTCGATCATGCGACGGATATTCATCTTGCTCCGCGCTGGCGTAGCGCAGTTTCACCAGATCCGGGTTTGCGACCCACACGCTCTCTTCCCGCTGAAACAGGTCTTCAGCGGCAAAGGCCTGAGTATTGAGGCCGGGTATCCAGCGCACAGCCTGACCGGACCAGGCCTGAAAAATCGCCACCATGCGCGCCTGGAAACCGACAAAGCCAATGATCTGATTAAACAGAGCCACATCCCAGGCGGACAGGCCGACGTCGGCTAAATGCTGGCGGGCACGCTGGTCGATCACCGAAGGTGAGCAGGCGAGTTGACGCGCATACTGCGTGATCTGCGCCAGCCGATGATTGCTTTCACGCGACGAATCCGGACCCGGCAGCGGCGTCAGGCGCGCGGCGTAATGATTACATAGGCGTTGCACGCCACACGCCTGCGCCACGGTTAAGGCGGTGCTCATGCGTTCATAAGCGCTAAAGGTATGCAGGCGGGTAAGTGGAACGTGATCGGGAAACAGTTCGTTCGCCAACTGGCGGGCGGGTTGCAGCCAGGAGTGAAAAGAATGCAGCATCTCGTCGGGAATCGTCAAATCCAGCAAAAAGCGGTCTTCTACGTGAGCCGCTTCCGGCACCAGTGGCAAAACGTCCTGCGGCCAGGTGCTGGACTGGGTCTCATGATACCACTGGTTTTTGCCGTTGAATTGGCGTTGTTCCATGGGCGTTCCTTGGTCTGTATGTGGCGACCCGGACACGTCGTGGCTATCTCACGCCGGATCGTTTTTGCTGCTTTATCCTGGCGTAAGCGGGGGAAGGGGAAAAAGATTGTTACGTGATAACAAAGATCAAAAAGGTATATTGCCGGGCAGAACGTGTTCATGGGCGGCAGAACGCCGCCCACAGAAAGGCTGAAAGCTTATTTCAGTTCCAGTTCGTTCATCGCGGCGATGCTGAAACCGCCGTCAACGTGAACGACTTCACCGGAGATACCACCGGACAGGTCGGAGCACAGGAATGCGGCGGAGTTACCGACATCTTCAATGGTGACGGTACGACGAATCGGGGTAACCGCTTCGCAATGCGCCAGCATTTTACGGAAGTCTTTAATGCCGGAAGCCGCCAGTGTACGGATCGGACCCGCAGAGATGGCGTTTACGCGCACGCCTTCCGGACCCATTGCATTCGCCATGTAACGCACGTTGGCTTCCAGAGAGGCTTTCGCCAGGCCCATCACGTTGTAGTTCGGGATCGCGCGCTCTGCGCCAAGGTAGGAAAGGGTCAGCAGGGCAGAACCCGGATTCAGCATAGCGCGGCACGCTTTCGCCATCGCCACGAAGCTGTAGGAGCTGATGTCATGGGCGATTTTGAAGCCTTCACGGGTTACCGCATTGACATAGTCGCCGTCCAACTGGTCGCCCGGAGCGAAACCGATGGAATGAACAAAACCGTCAAATTTCGGCCATGCTTTACCCAGTTCAGCGAACATGGCATTGATGCTTTCATCTTCCGCCACATCGCACTGCAGGACGATGTTCGAACCCAGTTGTGCGGCAAATTCTTCCACGCGGCCTTTCAGTTTGTCGTTCTGGTAGGTGAACGCCAGCTCAGCGCCTTCGCGATGCATCGCCTGAGCGATACCGTAGGCGATGGACAATTTGCTGGCAAGACCGGTGACCAGAATACGCTTACCGGAAAGAAAACCCATAGCTTAAATCCTTATGTTATTGTTGTGGCGCCCAGCCGCGTAAAGGGACGGGGCGTCGTTAAAACGCGGCGATTCTAACACGAGACGCCGGGAGAGTTAATCCGACCACTGCATGAAGCCGTTTTAGCGGTCTTTTCGCCACGCATCCGCGGTGAGCGCTTCGCCAAAATGACCGGCAATCAGTCGCTTTGTCAGGTCGTGGAGCGGTGAAGCCAGCACATCAGCGGTACTGCCGCGCTCCACCACTTCTCCCTGATGCATCACTAAAACCTGGTCGCTGATGTGCTTCATCATGCCAAGATGCTGGGTGACGTAAATATAAGAGATACCCTGTTTCTCCTGCAATTCCAGCATCAGGTTTATTAACTGCGAGCGCATCGACATATCGAGCGACGCCAGCGCCTCATCGGCAATGATCACTTTCGGGCGTAATATCAGCGCGCGCGCCAGTCCCAGACGCTGCTTTTGCCCTGGCGCCAGCATGTGCGGGTAATAACTGACGTGATCGGGCAGCAGACCGACCATGCGCATGGTTTCAATGATCTGTTTACGCCGCTGTTCCGCCTCCAGATTCGTATTCAGACGCAGTGGGAAATCGAGAATTTGCGAAATCCGCTGACGCGGGTTAAGCGACGTTGACGGATCCTGGAAAATCATGCGGATGCGCTGGCTGCGAAACGAATAATCGCCGAATTTAAGCGGGTGATCGTCGATCAGCAGTTCGCCGCCGCTCGGCTCGACCATCCCCGCCAGCATTTTCGCCAGCGTCGACTTACCGGAACCGTTCTCGCCGATAATCGCCAGCGTCTGGCGTTCACGCAGGGTAAAACTGAGTGGCTTTACCGCTTCTACCGTCTGGCGACGAAACCAGCCGGTGCGGTAGCGAAAGGTTTTACTCAGGTTGCGCACTTCGAGCAGGGTCTCAACCATGTCACTCTCTCTCCATGTTCAGCGGGAAATGACAAGCGTAGAGATGGTTTTTCGCTCCGGTCAGACGCGGTGTTTCAATACATTCTCGCTGCGCATACGGGCAGCGCGGCCCCAGACGGCAGCCTATCGGTAATTGTTCCAGCAACGGAATCGCCCCGGGCATGGTGTTCAAACGACTTTTATGCGGCATCGCGCTGCCAAAGTCAGGAATGGCGCGGATCAGCGCCTGGGTGTAAGGATGATGGGGAATAGTCACCAGTTCTTTACTTGGCGCCGTTTCCACCGTCTGCCCACAATACAGCACGTTAATTCTGTCTGCCCACTGGCTGAGCATCTGCAGGTCATGGCTGATCAGCAAAATGGTGGTATTGCTGTTCTGGTTCAGACGCGTCAGCAATCGGAAAATTTGCGCCTGGGTGGTCGGCTCCATCGCGTTTGTCGGTTCGTCGGCAATCAGCAGGCGCGGCTGGTTAGCCAGCGCGATGGCAATCATGACCTTCTGACACTCGCCGTCGGTCAGCTCATACGGGAAGCTGCGCATGGCGTCTTTATGATCTTTGATCCCAACGCGGTGCAGCAGTTCAATGGCACGACGCTTGCGCCAGCCGACACGTTGCCACCAGCGGCCTTTATAGGTCCAGGCCGGAATATTTTGCATCAACTGCCGACCGACGCGTTCTGACGGATCCAGACACGACTGCGGCTCCTGAAAGATCATCGAGACGTTATGTCCCACCAGCTTGCGCCGTTCGCGCGGAGAGAGGCGCAGCAGGTCGATATCGTCGAAGCGCATACGATCAGCGGTCACGCGCCAGTTATCTTTGGCGACGCCGCAGATCGCTTTGGCGATCAGACTCTTACCGGAGCCAGATTCACCCACCAGACCGCGGATCTCGCCTTCACTTAAGGTCATGCTCACGCGGTCGACGGCTTTTACCCATTCATCACCGGTTTTGAATTCAATGGTCAGGTTGCGGATATCCAGTAACGGCATTATTCGACCCCCGCAATAATCGCCCGGCGTACGCCGTCACCAAGCAGGTTGACCAACAGAACGCTAATCATGATCGCCGCGCCGGGCAGCATGACTGTCCAGGGCGCAACGTAAATCAGCTCCAGCGCATCGCCAAGCATCGCGCCCCATTCAGGAGAGGGGAGTTGCGCGCCAAGGTCGAGAAAACCGAGCGCGGCAATATCCAGAATCGCCATCGACAACGCGCGGGTGATTTCCGTCACCAACCCGGCGGTGATATTAGGCAGTACGGCAAACCAGAGAATGTTCAGCGTGGATGCGCCATCGAGGCGGGCGGCAATAACGTACTCTTTTTCCAGTTCGTCGTGCACCATACTGTAAACCGAACGTACCATTCTGGGCAGCAACGCCAGCCAGACGGCAAACATGGCGTGAACCAGATGCGGTCCTGCAAACGCCACGACGATAATGGCCAGCAGCAGTGACGGAATCGACAACAGCGTATCAAGAATATGGTTCAGCACGGCGGAGCGCAGGCCGTGTGTCGCCCCCGCAATCACCCCCAGCAGCAGGCCGCAAAGCGTCGCCGCCACGGTGACGATAAACGCGCCGCCCACTGTCGGCGCCGCGCCGCTTAACAGGCGACTTAGCACGTCCCGTCCTAAATCGTCGGTACCGAGGAAGAACGACACCTCGCCGTAGCGGGACCAGGACGGCGGCAACAGTTGATAGCCGAGGAATTGCTGGTCGATGCCATACGGCGCAAACCAACCGCCAAAGACGCACAGCAGCGCCAGACCCGCACAGCCGTACAGGCCAACCATCGCCGTGGCATCGCCATAAAATTTCCGCCACGCGGTGCGCAGCGTACCTGGCGGGCGCTTTTCGCTATAAACGCTATCGTAAGGCATACCATTCCTTATGTTTCAGAGGGTTAGCCATAGCACCCAAAATATCAGAAATCACGTTGACGATAATGACCAGCGATCCTATCACCATTACTCCTGCGGAGATCGCCGCGTAGTCCTGCTGGCGTATCGCATTAATCAGCCAGCGCCCCAGCCCCGGCCAGCTAAAGACCATCTCGGTAATCATTGCCAGCGTCAGCATGGTGGAAAACTGGAGGCCAAGGCGAGGAATCACCGGCGGCAGCGCATTGTGCAATACATGACGGCGCAAGATCGTGAAGCGGGAAAGACCGCGCGTGGCGGCGGCTTTGACGTAGTTCTGGTCGAATACCTCGATGGTGCTGATGCGCATTAAGCGGATCACTTCCGTGGTTGGCGCGACCGCCAGGGTTAACACCGGCAGCACCATATGGCGCAGCGCGCTCATGATCATCTCGTCGCGCCAGGGCGAATCAGAAATCCAGGCGTCGACAATCGCCAGCCCGGTAACGGGCTTCACTTCGTATAGCAGATCAAAACGACCGGATACCGGCAGCCAGCCGAGGGTCAGCGAAAAGAACAGCGTCAGCAACAGCGCCAGCCAGAAGACGGGAATGGAAAAGCCGAGCAGGGCGAGTGCGCTAATCAGTCGATCCTGCCATTTATTGCGCGTGATGCCCGCCAGCATCCCTACCGGGATCCCCACCATCAGCGCGAAGCCAAACGCCAGCGTACACAGCTCCATCGTGGCGGGAAACACCTCTTTAAGCTGTTCAGAGATCAGCTGTCCGTTAATGCTCGATACGCCAAAATCCCAGTGAAGAAGACCGCTGAACCAGAAGACCCACGCATTCCACAACGACGCGCCCTGAAGCGGCGCGTGTGGAGTAAAGTAGCTCAGGCTGAAGCCGATAAAGGTCAGGAAAAAAAGCGTGACCATCAGCAACAGGATGCGGCGTAAGGTGAAAATAATCATGGTTTACTCACCTCAACGGTTTTTTCACGCGAAACGCCCGCGAACGAGGCGTTGCCAAACGGACTCAGCACCAGCCCTTTAATATCGTAACGGTAGGCCTGCAGACGCAACGAAGAGGCCAGCGGCAGAATCGGCAGCTCTTTGGCGAGAATCGTTTGCGCCTCATCGTAGGCGTCAATGCGGGCGGAAAGCTGTTGCGATGACAGGGCTTTTCGCAGTACCCGATCAAACGTCGGATCACACCAGTGGGCGAAATTGGTTTGCGACTGGATTGCCGCACAGCTTAACAGCGGACGGAAAAAACTGTCCGGGTCGTTACTGTCGGTCGCCCAGCCGGACAATGTCAGATCATGATTCATGTCCATCAACCGCGCCTCCTGGAAACGCCCTTCAACCGGCACAATCACCACTTTCACGCCGACCTGCGCCATATCCGCCTGAATCAGTTCTGCGGTTTTCAGCGGGCTGGGGTTCCATGCCTGAGAGCTGGTCGGCACCCACAGATGCAGGGTGAGGTTTTCCAGCCCCAGCGCTTTCAACTGCTCGCGAGATTTCGCTGGATTGTATTCGGTAATTTTAGCCTCGTTGTCATAGGCCCACGAGGCGCGCGGCAAAATAGAAGCCGCCGTTTCCGCTGTGCCGTAATAAATTGACTGCATCAGACGTTGGTTATTGATCGACAACGCCAGCGCATGGCGGACCGCGGGGTTATTCAGCGGCGGTTTATCGGTATTAAACGCCAGATAGGCGATATTCATTCCCGGACGCAGGGTCAGGCGCAGACGGGGGTCATCGCGCAGAATTGTCAGTTGACTGGCGGCGGGCCAGGCCAACACATCACATTCGCCGGTGAGCAGCTTCGACAGGCGGCCAGTACCGCCGGACCCTAAATCCACGACCACCTGTGGCATCAACGGTTTGCCGCGCCAGAAACTGTCGTGCCGTTGCAGACGAATGAACTGGCCGGCGCGGTATTCCGACAGCTGAAACGGCCCGGTGCCGACCGGCTGCCTGTCGAGCAACTCCTGACGATCCTGCTTCGTTAACTGCGCCGCATATTCCGCGGACATCACCGACGCATAATGTGTGGCGAGGTGCCATAAAAACGAGGCGTCCGGCTGCGCCAGGCGAAACTCCACGGTATTACCGTCGATTTTGCGGACGCTCTGGACGTTATCCGCAAACTGCAGACTGTCGAAATAAGGGAAGTTGCCGCCGTTGACGTTATGCCATGGATGCTGGCGATCAAAAATGCGCTGGAAGGTAAACACCACGTCATCGGCGTTCAGCTTACGGGTTGGCGTAAACCAGGCTGTTTTCTGAAACGGGACGTCGCGGCGCAGATGAAAACGGTAGGTTGCGCCGTTATCCAGAACCTCCCAACGTTCCGCCAGTTCCGGCACCAGGCGATAGGTATAAGGATCGACATCCAGCAGTCGGTCATATAACTGCGCGGCAAGCGTGTCGACGATCAGTCCACTGCTCGCTTTTTGAGGGTTAAAGGTGTTGACCTGCCCACTGACACAATAAACGAAGCCGCTGTCGCGGATATCTTCATGCGAAGGCGCTTCAGGCGCAGCAGCAGCCTGACCACGCAGGAGTCCAGCCATCACGATCAGAGACGATATAACCAGGCGCATAATTTTTAAGGGATTATATATAAAGTATCTATCTTACTAATATTTAATAACATTTGCTATTACCGTTTGTATTTTGGGGCATCATGGGGCAGACGTGTTGGCAATCGCGCGTTCAGCATCGCGACCTGATCAGCATTCATACCGGCTATCCATTTTGACTATACCTCATAAACCATCTTAGCATTCTCATGCCCCATATGACTCGCAATAAACGATAAGTTGGCTTTTGCAGACAGCAACCAACACGCGTAAGTATGCCGAGATTGATATGGCGGATGCCGCCGAATACCTGAACGCCTGGTTATGTCAAAATGGCGGATCGTTCGGGTTGAGAGAGACACCCAAACGCACCATACAGGAACTTTCTATTGAAACCTTTGCTTTGCAATGTGCGATTAACGCAGAAACTGCCTGCGAAAGCCAGATTGCGGAACGTTCGGCCCTCATGTCTGAAATGGCCTTGTGGGTCGGCAAAGGGTAAACATAAACGCGGAATTGACAGTAAAGCCCGGCCTGCCGGGCGATAATTATCTCCGCTGTCGCGCCTGATCACCTTTCCATTCTTTAAACGATGCCTCCAGTATCCAGAGGCACTGTGCACCTTCGAAAGTCCTGAGTAGCGCACTACGCGTTCGCATATAAAAAACGTCAATTTCTTCAACGGTTCTTTCAGTTGGGACGGTGCAGACAAGATTGCTGCCAATCATGTGCGGCCAGTCATGTGCATCGATTTTTTGCAATGCCCGTAACGCGCCAGGTGTGTTTGATGTGAGCGCGCTTGCAAGGGCATCCTCCAGTTCCTGCGCCTGCTTGACATTTGCCGTCGCTGCGAGAGATGCAATCTGCTCCAGACTTGCCGGATCCCCGCTGGCAACACCACTTACGATTTTATCCCAGTCGCTTCCTTTCGACAGCGCCGGAAATGAAAGACAGGCCGACAGTAGCAGAGCAAGCCGCAGCCTCATCGCACCACCTCTATACTTCCCCCGTCACGCAGAATATTTCGACGCGTTGAGAGCGACATAATAATGCAGCCCTCAGAGGCGAATCCTGCCGGACCGTGCTTGCGTTCGCCATGTATTCTGAATTCCGAACGCCTGAAACTTTCACCCGACGTTTGTTCAAGAATAATAGTGACCGGGCCTTTTGAATTAGAATGCCCCGTGATTTTATATGTCCCGCGAGGGAGTGGACCCAACCCCTTAACATGCTGACGATCCGGATTGTTTTTGTTTGTCAGCGCACCGGAATAGCCAGTCTCGATCAACTTCCCGTCCTTGTACATTTTCCCCGTGCTTTGCTCATATTTCCAACCCATATTTTTGCTCCTATGCGGTTTTCCTGTCATTCCAGCTATCCGAGTGAATAATATTTCCGTCAGCAAAGCGCCAGGTGATTTTCTCGTATAGCAATTCGACGAGTTCAATGTGATTATGTCTCTCATAATCAGGGCTTTTGACATCGAGCATCATCGGACAAACGCTCACAATCGTTACTCCCTCCATCAGGACTGAAAAATACTCGACCTCCTGTCCGGCATCGTTAATTTTATATAATTTAACCTCAGCGGATTTTAGCCGCTGACCTGTGGTAACGGCCTTGTAAAGATACGGGCTGGAAGAGTCTATTTCTTTATCAAAAGAAAACGGGGAATGAGCGCGCAAACTGGTCGCCTTACCAGTGTGTTTATCTGTAGGCTGCAAAACACCATGATTAAAGCCGATGATTTCGATACTTCCGTCACGATCCCTTACGTCTACCGAACCCTTAATATCTTCACCGCCATCGTCTTTCAGCCAGAGATAGGCTGGTATCGCCATTCTTAAAACTCCATTTCTGCTGTTAAAAATAGTAATAAACACTTTATTATTCGAACGTGCAGCACACTAAATGCTATAGCTTTGACGTATAGCTTTTTGATATTCATATAAAAAATGTAAAACTTGAAATATATAAACCCTGGCGGATTGTTGTGCAAAATTGAGAGTTTCGAAGGGTGGATTGTGTGGGGGGGGGAAACGCGATTGGGGCAGGAAAAGGGGCACTAAAATGACTCGCATTGTCTTCGTGTCAATTATTATAACTCTATTTTTAATAATAAAATGTTGATTTCTAAGGGGCGTTAAAAAATAATTTTTAAGGTTTTTAGATTCGATTTGCAACGTGTATCGCACTTTGGCCCGTCAGGTAAAAATGGCTGTAGGTAACTGACGCAAAACTGCGCAAATTCGCCGTGAAAACGCTAAATCTGATGCTTTTTAAGCAACGCGCGCAACTGGTGGTAGGTCAGACCGAGCAGTTCAGCCGCCCGTTTCTGATTAAATCTCGCCTGTTGCAGGCTCAGTTGCAGCAGGTTTTTTTCCTGCTGTTGCTGATATTCGCGCAAATCCATAGGCAGGGAGGGGACCGACGCGGGAGCGTCAGTCTGTGACGGGAGGCGGCTTTCCTCACGTTTGAACGGATCGAGAACGATCTCATCGAGCGGCGCGTCGCTGGTGCCATGACGGTATACAGAACGTTCAACGACGTTTTTTAATTCACGGATGTTGCCGGGCCAGGCGTAGGTCATGAGCGTTTCTCTGGCGTGGTCGGTGAAACCGGGGAATAACGGCAGACGTATTTCACGGCACATCTGAATGGCAAAATGTTCCGCCATCAGCATGATATCGGCCTGCCGTTCGCGCAGAGGCGGCAATTGCACAACATCAAACGCCAGGCGATCCAGCAGGTCTGCGCGGAATGTGCCTTCTTTCACCATCGCCGGTAGGTCGGCGTTGGTCGCACAGACCAGCCGCACGTTCACCTGTAATGGCTGGCTGCCGCCGACACGCTCCAGTTCACCGTATTCAATGACGCGGAGCAGCTTTTCCTGCACCAGCATCGGCGCGGTGGCGAGCTCATCGAGAAACAATGTCCCGCCATCGGCGCGTTCAAAGCGGCCGGGATGCCGTTTTTGCGCCCCGGTAAATGCGCCAGCTTCGTGACCGAACAGTTCGCTGTCGAGCAAATTTTCATTGAGCGCGGCGCAATTGAGAGAAATAAACGGCCCCTGCCAACGGGAAGAGAGATAATGCAGGCGGTTAGCGATAAGCTCTTTACCGGTGCCGCGTTCACCGATGATCAGGACCGGTTTATCCAGTGGCGCCAGACGTGAAACCTGTTCGAGAACCTCGAGAAAACTGTTGGCCTCGCCTAAAAGATTGTCTTTGTATTCTGTCATGATGAATTTCGCCACTTGTTGGTGTATTTCACCACTTTACGCTGTTTTTGTGCCGAGGTAAAACTGTACGTTACTTGATATTTCAGTGAGTTAAAAAGTTGGCACGAGGATTGTATTACATATTCAGCAGGGCATCGCCCGACATCAAAAAATATGAGGACTGAATTATGGGTATTTTTTCTCGTTTTGCCGACATCGTGAACGCCAACATCAACGCGCTGCTTGAAAAAGCGGAAGATCCGCAGAAGCTGGTTCGCCTGATGATTCAGGAGATGGAAGACACACTGGTTGAAGTTCGTTCCAATTCCGCTCGCGCGCTGGCAGAAAAGAAACAGCTATCCCGCCGTATTGAGCAGGCCACCGCGCAGCAGACCGAGTGGCAGGAAAAAGCGGAGCTGGCGCTGCGTAAAGATAAAGACGACCTGGCGCGTGCCGCGCTGATCGAAAAACAGAAGTTGACCGATCTGATCGTGACGCTCGAGCAGGAAGTGGCGCTGGTGGAAGATACGCTGACGCGCATGAAGAAAGAGATTGGCGAGCTGGAAAATAAACTCAGCGAAACCCGCGCCCGCCAGCAGGCGTTGATGTTGCGCCATCAGGCGGCCAGTTCTTCCCGCGATGTTCGCCGCCAGCTCGACAGCGGCAAGATCGATGAAGCGATGGCGCGCTTTGAATCTTTTGAACGTCGCATCGATCAAATGGAAGCTGAAGCGGAAAGCCACAGCTTTGGGAAGAAACCGACGCTGGACCAGCAGTTCGCTGACCTGAAAGCCGATGATGAGATCGGCGAGCAACTGGCGCAACTGAAAGCCAAAATGCAGCAAGACAAGCAATAATAATACCTGGCGGCGCCCGAACGCGCCGCCGCTCATCACCTGTAAGGAGTACACATGAGCGCGCTATTTCTGGCCATTCCGCTAACCATTTTCGTGCTGTTTGTGCTGCCGATTTGGTTATGGCTGCATTACAGCAACCGTTCCGGTCGCGGCGAACTCTCGCAGAGCGAGCAACAGCGTTTAGTCCAACTTACCGACGACGCCAGGCGAATGCGTGAACGTATTCAGGCGCTGGAAGCGATTCTTGACGCGGAACATCCGAACTGGAGGGAACGTTAATGGGAGGCATTAACCTGAACAAAAAATTATGGCGCATCCCCCAACAAGGGATGGTACGCGGCGTGTGCGCGGGCATCGCGCAATACCTCGACGTGCCGGTGAAACTGGTGCGCATTCTGGTGGTGCTGTCGATCTTTTTTGGTCTGGCATTCTTTACCCTGGTTGCCTACATCGTGCTGTCTTTTGTGCTTGATCCGATGCCGGACAACCTGGCCGCAGGCGAAAACCAGCCTACCAGCGGAGAACTGCTGGATGCGGTTGATAAAGAGCTGGCGGCGGGGGAGAAGCGCCTGCGTGAGATGGAGCGCTATGTCACCTCGGATACGTTTACGTTACGTAGCCGTTTCCGTCAGCTGTAATGAATTCAGTGAGGGCTAAGATGAATAATCGCTGGCAACGCGCCGGGCAAAAGGTGAAACCCGGTATGAAAATAGCAGGTAAGCTGGTACTTCTGACGGCGCTGCGTTACGGTCCGGCAGGTGTGGCGGGCTGGGCAGTGAAGTCCGTCGCCCGTCGTCCGCTGAAAATGTTGCTGGCGCTCGCGCTTGAACCCTTATTAAGCCGGATGGCTGCAAAAATATCAAAACGTTATTCCAAAAATTAATCCTGTCGATTACGGGCCGCCCGGTCCGTAACAAATAAATCACAATTTAAAAATTAATTTGCGGCAGCTCACAAATACGATTTTTGGGCTGCCAAAATGGTTTTTTTTCGCCGCGAAAACCCCGTGCCCTGCATTGACAGCTAATTTTACCGGGAGTAGTCTCTTGCGTCATGGGACCGCTACCACGGAAAAATCAAGTGAAGCACAAAATTCAGGAATGCCTCAGCTTTGTCTATGAAGATTCATGGACGCATCGTCATGATGAAATGCTCAACGCGCGAATAGAAAACGCGCGAAAGGTTATTACGAAAAATCGTAAACCACACTGGGATGAAAGTGATGTGGTATTGATTACTTACGCCGACCAATTTCACAGTGAAAAAGAAAAACCACTGCCTACATTTAATCGGTTCTATTCCCGGTGGTTGGCGTCAATATTCTCCCATGTCCATCTGCTGCCCTTTTATCCCTGGTCTTCTGACGATGGATTCTCGGTCATCGATTATTATAAGGTCGCCGAAGAAACAGGGGACTGGCAGGATATCGCGGCGTTAAATACATCCTGTCAATTGATGTTTGATTTTGTCTGTAATCATATGTCGGCGAAAAGCGAGTGGTTCGCACATTATTTACAGCAGACGCCGGGATTTGAACAATTCTTTATTGAAATGGATCCGCAGACCGATCTGAGCGCAGTCACGCGTCCGCGCGCATTACCGCTGCTGACGCCGTTTACTCTGAAAGATAATAGCGTGCGTCATTTATGGACCACCTTCAGCGAAGATCAGATCGACCTCAACTATGCTAATCCGGATGTATTGCTGGCGATGGTCGACGTGCTGCTGACTTACCTTGAACACGGGGCTGATTATGTGCGTCTCGACGCAGTAGGCTTTATGTGGAAAACGCCGGGCACGAGCTGCATTCATCTGGAAAAGACCCACCGGTTGATTAAGCTGTTTCGCGCTATCGCCGATGACGTCGCGCCTGGCACGGCAATTATCACGGAAACCAACGTTCCGCATAAAGACAACATTTCCTATCTGGGCAACGGGCTGGACGAAGCTCACATGGTCTATCAGTTTTCGCTGCCGCCGCTGGTTCTGCACGCCGTGCACCGCCAGGACACCCGCGCGCTCAGTCAGTGGGCGCAGTCGCTGACGCTGCCGTCACAGCAGACCACCTGGTTTAACTTTCTTGCCTCTCACGATGGCATTGGTCTGAATCCGCTACGCGGATTGCTGCCGGAAGACGATATTTTAGCGTTAGTCACCGACCTGCAAAAACAAGGGGCGTTGGTTAACTGGAAGAATAACCCGGACGGTACGCGCAGCCCGTATGAAATCAATGTCACCTACATGGATGCGTTAAGTTCGCGCGACAGCAACGATTCACAACGTCTGGCGAAATTTATGCTGGCCCATGCGCTGTTATTGACCTTTCCGGGTGTGCCGGCCATCTATATTCAAAGTATTCTCGGCTCACGTAATGATTACGAGGGCGTGGAAAAATTAGGTTATAACCGGGCGATTAACCGTAAGAAATATCAGCGCGAAGCGATTGAAAATGAATTAATGGCAGAGGATTCGCTGCGTCATCAGGTATATCAATCTTTATCGCGGCTGGTGAAGATTCGCCGAAATAATCACGCCTTCCATCCGGAAAGTGATTTTACCATTTGCAGTATTACGCCTGCGGTAATGAAAATCGTTCGCGCGGCGAATACCGACGAAAAAATCACGGCTTTATTTAACTTCAGTGATTGCATTCAGACCGTTGACGCGGGGGTAAACTCCGGCATCGATTTAATGACGGAAACCCTGGTTTCCGGCGAAACATTAACGCTGCAACCCTGGCAGGTTATGTGGATTAAAAAATAAAAGGAACATCTGATGCTTAAAACAAAAATTGTGCTGTTATCAGCACTGGTTTCCTGCGCCCTGATTTCAGGCTGTAAGGAAGATAAACCCGACCATGTGACGATTGAATTTATGCACTCGTCTGTCGAACAGGAGCGTCAGGCCGTTATTACTACGCTTATTGAACGGTTTGAAAAAGCGAATCCTGAGATCACCGTGAAGCAGGTTCCGGTGGAAGAAGACGCCTATAACACTAAGGTCATTACGCTTGCGAGAAGCGGGTCACTGCCGGAAGTGATCGAAACCAGCCATGACTACGCGAAAGTGATGGACAAAGAGCAGCTCATTGACCGGGAAGCGGTGACGAATGTCATCCAGACCGTGGGCGAAAATGCTTTTTATGACGGGGTGCTGCGGATTGTCCGCACCGAAGACGGCAGCGCGTGGACCGGGGTGCCGGTGAGCGCCTGGATCGGCGGCATCTGGTATCGCAAAGACGTGCTGGCTAACGCCGGACTCAACGAACCGAAAAACTGGCAGGATCTGCTGAATGTCGCCCAGACCCTGAACGATCCGGCGCATAAGAAATATGGCATCGCGTTGCCCACCGCGGAAAGCGTGCTGACCGAGCAGTCTTTCTCCCAGTTCGCACTCTCAAATAAAGCGAATGTGTTTAACGCTGAGGGACACATCACGCTCAACACGCCGGAGATGACCCGCGCGCTGAGCTATTACCGCGATCTGGCAGCCAATACCATGCCAGGTTCCAACGACATCATGGAGGTGAAAGACGCTTTCATGAACGGCACCGCGCCAATGGCGATGTATTCGACGTATATTCTGCCAGCCATCATGAAGGAGGGCGATCCGCAGAACATCGGGTTTGTGGTGCCAACCGAAGAGACGTCGGCGGTTTACGGCATGTTGACTTCGCTGACCATTACCAGCAGCCAGAAAGAAGAAGAAACCGAAGCGGCCGAGAAATTTGTCGCGTTCATGGAACAAGCCGACAACATCGCCGACTGGGTGATGATGTCGCCGGGCGCGGCGCTGCCGGTGAACAAAGCGGTGGTGGGCACCAAAACCTGGCAGGACAACGGCGTCATCAAAGCGCTGGGCGAGCTGCCGGGGCAACTGATTGCGGAACTGCCGAACATTCAGGTGTTTGGCGCGGTAGGGGACAAAAACTTTACCCGTATGGGCGATGTGACGGGATCCGGTGTCGTCAGTTCGATGGTGCATAACGTGACAGTCGGCAAAGCTGATCTGTCCTCAACGCTTCAGGAAAGCCAGAAAAAACTGGATACCCTGATTGAGCAGCGTTAATGGCTAAGAGGAACGCAGTTATGACCCGATTATTTTCAGGTCGATCCGATATGCCTTTTGCGCTGCTGCTCCTGGCGCCCAGCCTGTTGCTGCTGGGCGGCCTGGTGGCCTGGCCGATGATATCGAACATCGAAATCAGCTTTTTGCGCTTGCCGCTAAACCCGCGCATCGACGCCACCTTTGTGGGGTTGAGCAACTACATTCGCATCCTTTCCGATCCCGGATTTTGGCACTCGCTGTGGATGACGGTGTGGTACACCGCGCTGGTGGTGGCAGGCAGTACCGTGCTCGGGCTGGGCGTAGCGATGTTCTTCAACCGTGAATTCCGCCTGCGCAAGACGGCGCGTTCACTGGTGATCCTCTCCTACGTGACGCCGTCGATTTCGCTGGTGTTCGCCTGGAAGTACATGTTCAACAACGGCTACGGCATTGTGAACTATCTCGGCGTGGATCTGCTGCATCTCTACGATCAGGCGCCGCTGTGGTTCGACAATCCCGGCAGCAGTTTCGTGCTGGTGGCGTTGTTCGCCATCTGGCGCTACTTCCCGTATGCGTTTATCTCGTTTCTGGCGATTTTGCAGACCATTGATAAGTCACTGTACGAAGCGGCGGAAATGGACGGCGCTAATGCCTGGCAACGTTTTCGCATTGTCACGCTGCCAGCGATTATGCCCGTACTGGCGACGGTGATTACGCTGCGCACCATCTGGATGTTCTACATGTTCGCCGACGTGTATCTGTTGACCACCAAGGTCGATATTCTCGGGGTCTATCTCTACAAAACGGCCTTTGCCTTTAATGACTTAGGGAAAGCGGCAGCGATCTCGGTGGTGCTTTTCATCATTATCTTCGCCGTCATTTTGCTGACCAGAAAACGGGTGAACCTCAATGGCAACAAATAAACGCAAACTCGGACGTGTCGTTTTTTACTGCGGCCTGATCATCTTTCTTATTATCACGCTGTTTCCTTTTTTCGTGATGCTGATGACGTCGTTCAAAAGCGCGAAAGAGGCGATTTCGCTGCATCCGACGCTGTTGCCGCAGCAGTGGACGCTGGAACACTATGTCGACATTTTTAACCCGCTGATTTTTCCTTTTGTCGATTACTTCCGCAACAGCCTGGTGGTGTCGGTGGTGTCGTCGGTCGTGGCCGTGTTTCTGGGGACGCTGGGCGCGTATGCGCTCTCCCGCCTGCGCTTTAAAGGGCGGATGACCATCAACGCCAGCTTTTACACGGTGTACATGTTCTCCGGCATTTTGCTGGTGGTGCCTCTGTTCAAGATCATCACCGCGCTCGGGATTTACGACACCGAAATGGCGTTGATCGTCACAATGGTGACCCAGACCCTGCCGACCGCCGTGTTCATGCTGAAAAGCTACTTCGACACCATTCCGGATGAGATCGAAGAAGCGGCGATGATGGATGGGTTGAACCGTCTGCAAATTATTTTCCGTATTACCGTTCCGCTGGCGATGTCGGGGCTGGTGTCGGTCTTTGTCTACTGCTTCATGGTGGCGTGGAACGACTATCTGTTCGCCTCCATTTTCCTCTCCAGCGCCAGCAACTTCACGTTGCCGGTGGGACTGAACACCCTGTTCAGCACGCCAGATTACATCTGGGGACGCATGATGGCGGCGTCGCTGGTGACGGCACTTCCTGTCGTCATTATGTATGCGCTTTCCGAACGTTTTATTAAGAGTGGTTTGACCGCTGGTGGCGTGAAGGGCTAAGGCGGCCAGTTTTTAATCAAGGAGTTGTAGATGAAAAAGTTAGTCGCAACAGCGCCGCGTGTGGCGGCCCTGGTGGAATATGAAGACCGGGCTATTGAGGCTCATGAGGTGCGGATCCGCGTGCGCTTTGGCGCGCCGAAGCACGGTACGGAAGTGGTCGACTTTCGCGCCGCCAGCCCGTTTATTGACGAAGATTTCAACGGTGAGTGGCAAATGTTTATGCCGCGTCCGGAAGGCGCGCCGCGAGGTATCGAATTTGGCAAGTTCCAGCTTGGCAATATGATCGTTGGCGACATTATCGAATGCGGTAGCAACGTCACCGACTATGCGGTGGGCGACAGCGTCTGCGGCTACGGTCCGTTGTCCGAAACGGTCATCATCAATGCAGTGAATAATTACAAGCTGCGCAAAATGCCGGCAGGTCGTTCGTGGAAAAACGCCGTGTGTTACGACCCGGCGCAGTTTGCGATGAGCGGCGTGCGCGATGCGAACGTGCGCGTGGGCGACTTCGTGGTGATCGTCGGGCTCGGCGCCATTGGTCAGATCGCGGTGCAACTGGCGAAAAAAGCGGGCGCGTCCGTGGTGATTGGCGTTGACCCGATCGCCCATCGTTGTGATATCGCCCGTCGTCATGGCGCCGATTTCTGCCTTAACCCAATCGGCACCGACGTGGGGATGGAGATCAAAAAGCTGACCGGTAAGCAGGGCGCTGATGTGATCATCGAAACCAGCGGCTATGCTGACGCGTTGCAGTCCGCGCTGCGCGGACTGGCCTACGGTGGCACTATCTCCTACGTCGCTTTCGCGAAACCGTTCGCCGAAGGGTTCAACCTCGGTCGCGAAGCGCACTTCAACAACGCCAAAATCGTCTTCTCGCGCGCCTGTAGCGAACCGAATCCGGACTATCCGCGCTGGAGCCGTAAACGTATCGAAGAAACCTGCTGGGAACTGCTGATGAATGGGTATCTGAACTGCGAAGACCTGATCGACCCGGTGGTGACGTTCGCAGACAGCCCGGAAAGCTATATGCAGTACGTCGACAGACATCCGGAAAAGAGCATCAAAATGGGCGTGACGTTTTAAGGGACAGGACGACAAAAATGAAAATTGGAACGCAGAACCAGGCATTTTTTCCGGAAAACATTCTGGAGAAGTTTCGTTATATCAAAGAGATGGGCTTCGACGGCTTCGAAATCGACGGCAAACTGCTGGTCAACAACCTCGACGAAGTCAAAGCGGCAATCAAAGAAACCGGCCTGCCGGTGACCACGGCCTGCGGCGGCTACGATGGCTGGATTGGCGACTTTATTGAAGAGCGTCGTCTGAACGGTCTTAAGCAGATTGAGCGCATTCTGGAAGCGCTGGCTGAAGTCGGCGGGCAAGGGATCATCGTCCCGGCAGCCTGGGGAATGTTCACCTTCCGTCTGCCGCCGATGACCTCGCCGCGCAGCCTGGAAGGCGACCGCAAAATGGTCAGCGATTCACTGCGTTATCTCGACAAAGTGGCAGAACGCACCGGGACGGTCGTTTATCTGGAGCCGCTTAACCGCTATCAGGATCACATGATCAACACGCTGGCGGATGCACGTCGTTACATCGTGGAGAACGACCTGAAGCACGTGCAGATCATCGGTGATTTCTACCACATGAATATTGAAGAAGACGATATGGCGAAGGCGCTGCACGATAACCGCGACCTGCTGGGGCACGTGCATATTGCTGACAACCACCGCTATCAACCGGGGACCGGCACGCTGAATTTCAAAATGCTGTTCGACCAACTGCGCGCGGATCAGTATCAGGGCTATGTGGTGTACGAAGGGCGCGTCCGGGCGGATAACCTGCCGGAAGCCTACCGTCAGTCTTTGGCCTGGTTGCGTACCTGCTAAGAGGTTTCCGTGAAAAGTGCAATGACAAGCTCCCCGCTGCGTGTGGCCATTATTGGCGCAGGACAGGTAGCGGATAAGGTTCATGCTTCGTACTACTGCACCCGCGAGGATCTGGAACTGGTGGCTGTCTGTGACAGCCGCCTGTCTCAGGCGCAATCGCTGGCAGAAAAATACGGTCATGCGCAGGTCTGGGACGATCCGCAGCGCATGCTGCAAAGCGTAAAGCCGGATATCGTGAGTATCTGTTCGCCAAACCGTTTTCACTATGAACATACCATGATGGCGCTGGAAGCCGGGTGCCACGTGATGTGCGAAAAACCCCCGGCCATGACCCCGGAACAGGCGCTGGAAATGTGCAATACCGCGCGCCGGATGGGCAAAGTACTGGCGTATGATTTCCATCACCGTTTTGCTCTCGACACGCAACTGTTACGCGAGCAGGTGACGACAGGCGTGCTCGGCGAAATTTATGTCACCAATGCCAGAGCGCTGCGCCGCTGCGGCGTGCCCGGCTGGGGCGTCTTTACGAATAAAGCGCTGCAGGGCGGCGGCCCGTTGATCGACCTTGGCGTACATATGCTGGATGCGGCAATGTACGTTCTGGGATTCCCGCTGGTGAAACGCGTTACCGCGCACAGCTTTCAGAAGATCGGCACCCGGAAAAATAACGGTCAGTTCGGCGAATGGGATCCCACGACCTATACCGTGGAAGATTCGCTGTTCGGCACCATTGAATTTCATAACGGCAGTATTCTGCGCCTCGAAACCTCTTTTGCACTGAATATTCCTGAACAATCAATAATGAATGTGAATTTTTGCGGCGATAAAGCAGGCGCAACGCTGTTCCCGGCGCAGGTCTACACCGATCACAACGGCGAACTGGCTATTCTGACGCAGCGGGAGCGCGCCGATGATCAACGCCATTATCGCAGTATGGAAGCTTTCGTGAACCACGTTCAGGGTGAACCGGTCACCATCGCCGATGCCGAGCAGGGCTTTGTGATCCAACAGCTGGTCGCGGCGCTGTATGAATCTGCCGAAACAGGGATGTGCGTTGAATTATGAGTAAACCAGTGATGTTATCCGATCCGGGTTTTTGCCCGCACAGCCTGAATAAATACGCCTCGCTGATGGCGACAGGCAACGGTTATCTGGGGATCCGCGCCAGCCACGAAGAAGGCTACACGCAGCAGACGCGCGGGATGTATCTTGCCGGACTTTATCACCGGGCCGGCAAAGGGGAAATCAATGAACTGGTGAACCTGCCGGATGTGATTGGCGTCGATATTCAGCTCAACGGGGACATTTTCTCCCTGCTTAGCGGCACGATTGAAAGCTGGCGGCGCGAACTGGATGTTAGCTGTGGCGAGCTGACGCGCGCACTGGTCTGGCGCGCGCCCGGCGGCGCGCGTTTCGCCATCGAGAGCCGCCGCTTCGCTTCCGTGACGCAACTGCCGCTGGTGGCGATGCAACTGTCCATCACGCCGCTGGACGCGGCGGCGACGGTATCTGTGTCCACCGGCATCGACGCCACTCAGACCAACCATGGCCGCCAGCATCTGGATGAAACGCAGGTGCGGGTGTTTGGCCAGCATCTTCTGCAAGGCATTTATTCCACCCAGGATGGCCGCAGCGATATTTCTGTCTCGACCTGGTGTCGCGTGCAGGGCGAGGTGCAGTCCTGTTTTACGGCGAAAGAGCGTCGCCTGTTGCAGCATAACACCGCGCAGGTCGCCCAGGGCGAACGGTTGACGCTGGAAAAGTTCACCTGGATTGAGTGGACCAGCAGTCGCAATCTGTCACTGGATACCTGGGCCCGCCAGGGACGACGCGCGCTGGAAAACTGCGCGCTGCAGGGTTATGAGGCCTTACTGACGGAGTCCGCCGCCAACTGGGGCGACTGGTGGCAGCGCTGTCGGGTCGAGGTCGCCAGCCATGACAATTCGGATCAGCGGGCGCTGGATTTTGCGCTCTATCATCTGCGAAGCATGACGCCAGCCCATGACGAGCGCAGCAGCATCGGTGCGAAAGGCATGACCGGCGAAGGCTACAAAGGCCATGTTTTCTGGGATACCGAAGTCTTTTTACTGCCGTTCCACCTGTTTACCGAGCCGGAAGTGGCGCGCAATCTTCTGCGCTACCGCTGGCACAACCTGCCGGGCGCCCGTGAAAAAGCGCGGCGCAATGGCTGGCATGGCGCGCTGTTTCCCTGGGAGAGCGCCCGCAGCGGCGAAGAAGAGACACCGGAATACGCGGCCATTAACATCCGGACCGGGCTGCGTCAGAAGGTGGCTTCCGCGCTGGCGGAACATCACCTGGTCGCTGACATCGCATGGGCGGTGGTCGCTTACTGGCAGGCAACGGGCGATGACCAGTTTATGGCACGCGAAGGACTGACGCTGCTCCAGGAAACAGCGCGGTTCTGGATGAGTCGTGCGACAGACGTCAACGGACGGCTGGAAATTCATGACGTGATTGGCCCGGATGAATATACCGAGCACGTCAACAACAACGCGTTCACCAACTACATGGCGCATTACAACGTCGCCCAGGCGCTGCGATTTTCCCGCCGCTTTGGCTGTACGGATGAGGCGTTTCTTCATCGCGCCGCGCATTTTCTCGCGCACCTTTGGCTGCCGGAGGCAGGGGAGGACGGAGTACTGCCGCAGGATGACACCTTCCTGAGTAAGCCGGTCATCGATCTCACGACATATAAGGCGAAAGCGGGCAAGCAGACTATTCTGCTCGATTACTCGCGGGCGGAAGTCAACGAGATGCAGATCCTCAAGCAGGCTGATGTCGTGATGTTGACCTACATGCTGCCTGAGCGGTTTTCGACCGATGTCTGCCTGCGCAACCTGAACTTCTATGAACCGCGAACGATTCACGATTCCTCATTGAGCAAATCGATTCACGGTATTGTGTCCGCGCGCTGTGGCGATGCCGAACAAGGTTATCGTTTCTGGCGAGAAGGGACGCTAATCGATCTTGGTGACGATCCGCACAGCTGCGATGACGGCATTCATGCGGCGGCAACGGGAGCGATCTGGCTTGGTGCGATCCAGGGCTTCGCCGGATTAAGCGTACGCGAAGGCGAGTTGCACCTTAACCCTGCGTTACCAGACGCCTGGCGGCAACTGACCTTCCCACTTCGGTGGCAGGGAAGCGAACTGCGCATTTCGCTGTCGAGACAGGAAGCGCGTATCAGTAGCACTCGTCCGGTGACCCTATGGCTGAACGGGACGGCGCTGACCGTTAACGGTGAGCAGACCTGTTCCCTCGCTGACTTTATTTTGCCCACCAATGGGACCGCTACCACACAAAAGGAGGGTGAATGAAACTACAGGCGATAGTGTTCGATCTCGATGGGGTGATCACCGACACCGCGCATCTGCATTTCCTTGCCTGGCAACAGGTCGCCGCAGACATCGGGATCGCGATCGACGAGGAATTTAACGACACCCTGAAAGGGATAAGCCGGGGGGAGTCATTGCTGCGTATTTTACGTCACGGCGGGAAAGAGGGGGAATTCAGCGAGCAGGCGCGCGAGGCGCTGGCGGCACGTAAGAATGCGCTTTACGTTCACTCTCTGCGCGATTTAACCGCCGATTCCATCCTGCCGGGGATCCGTGAACTGCTCGGCGAACTGCGCGCGCGACAGATAGCAATTGGCCTGGCGTCAGTCTCCCTGAACGCCCCCACCATTCTCAGGGCGCTGGAAATTGAACACTTTTTTGATTATTGCGCCGATGTCGGAAAAGTAGCCCGTTCCAAACCGGATCCGGCGATTTTCCTCGCCGCGTGTCAGGGACTGGGCATACCGCCGCAGGCCTGTATCGGAATCGAAGACGCACAGGCTGGAATCGATGCGATCAATGCCAGCGGCATGCGCTCGGTAGGCATTGGCTCGGGCTTGACGGGCGCAGGTTTGCTGCTTCCGGCGACAGACTCTCTGACGTGGCCGTGCTTATCGGCTTTCTGGCAACACGACAAGTAAAGGAATCACTATGGCACAGCTCTCGTTGCAACATATTCAGAAGATTTACGACAACCAGGTTCACGTAGTGAAAGATTTTAACCTGGAGATCGAAGACAAAGAGTTCATCGTTTTTGTCGGTCCGTCAGGCTGTGGTAAATCCACCACGCTGCGCATGATTGCCGGACTGGAAGAGATCAGCGCTGGCGATCTGCTGATCGACGGCAAACGGATGAACGATGTTCCGGCAAAATCGCGCAATATCGCGATGGTCTTTCAGAACTACGCGCTGTATCCGCACATGTCCGTGTACGACAACATGGCGTTTGGGCTGAAAATGCAGAAGATTGACCCGACCATTATTGATGAACGCGTCAACTGGGCGGCGCAGATCCTTGGCTTGCGGGACTATCTGAAGCGCAAACCGGGCGCGTTGTCCGGCGGTCAGCGTCAGCGCGTAGCGTTAGGACGCGCTATTGTGCGTGAAGCCGGGGTGTTCCTGATGGATGAGCCCTTGTCGAACCTCGATGCCAAACTGCGTGTGCAGATGCGCGCGGAAATCAGCAAGCTGCATCAGAAGCTGAACACCACCATGATTTACGTGACGCACGACCAGACGGAAGCGATGACCATGGCGACGCGTATCGTCATTATGAAAGACGGGATAGTACAACAGGTGGGCGCGCCGAAAACGGTTTATAACCACCCGGCAAATATGTTTGTCGCGGGATTTATTGGCTCACCGGCAATGAATTTTATTCGCGGCGCGATCGACGGCAATCAGTTTGTAACCGAAACCCTGAAATTAACCATTCCGGAAGACAAATTACAGGGGCTGAGAGCAAAAGGCTACGAACATAAAGCGGTGGTGATGGGTATTCGTCCTGAGGATATTCATCCCGAGTCGCAACAGGAAAATAGCGTGGCGGCAAAAATAAGCGTCGCAGAACTGACCGGCGCGGAATTTATGCTGTACACCACCATTGGGGGGCACGAGTTGGTGGTCCGTGCCGGAGCGGTTAATGATTATCACGCAGGAGACAATATCACCATTCATTTTGATATGGCGAAATGCCATTTCTTTGACGCAGAAACTGAATTCGCTATTTAACGAGAAAACTTGCCGGGAGAACCTGTTCTCCTGGCTTTAGCTCATTTTATTTATCTGTATTTATACAAGGAATAATAATGAAAACCTTACTGTCCTCTACTGCGCTGCTGATGTGCGCAGGAATGGCCTGCGCGCAGGCTGCAGAAAATAATGACTGGCATTTTAATGTCGGCGCCATGTATGAAATCGAAAACGTCGAAGGCCAGGGTGAAGATATGGATGGGCTGGCTGAACCCTCCGTCTATTTCAACGCCGCCAACGGGCCGTGGAAAATCTCGCTGGCGTATTATCAGGAAGGGCCGGTTGATTACAGCGCGGGTAAGCGCGGCACCTGGTTTGACCGCCCGGAACTGGAAGTGCGTTATCAGTTTCTGGAAAGCGACGACGTCAATTTTGGTCTGACCGGCGGTTTCCGTAATTACGGCTATCACTACGTTAATGAACCGGGTAAAGACACCGCGAATATGCAGCGCTGGAAAGTGTCACCGGACTGGGATATTAAGATTAGCGATAACGTGCGCTTTGGCGGCTGGTTGTCCCTGTATCAGTTCGTTAATGATTTATCGACAACCGGTTATTCCGACAGCCGCGTCGAAACGGAGACGGGTTTTACATGGAATATTAACGAAACGTTCTCCCTGGTGACCAATTATTACCTTGAACGCGGTTTCAATATCGACAAGTCGCGGAACAACGGTGAATTCTCGACGCAGGAAATTCGCGCCTATCTACCGGTGGCATTAGGCAACACCACGCTGACGCCATACACCCGTATTGGTCTTGATCGCTGGAGCAACTGGGACTGGCAGGACGACATCGAACGCGAAGGTCATGATTTCAACCGCCTCGGTATGCTGTACGCCTATGATTTCCAGAATGGATTATCCATGACGCTGGAATATGCGTTTGAATGGCAGGATCACGATGAAGGCGAGCGGGATCATTTCCACTACGCCGGTGTCGGCGTGAATTACGCTTTCTAATTGTCAACGCACGGCCGGATGGCGGCGCAGCGCTGACAGGCGTTATGGATAACGCACTCACTCACGGGGCAGAATACGCCCCGTTTTTACGCCAGCGATCCCGCAAGAGCGATTTGGGTCGTGACGGTGATATGTTGCAGACCCTTTTTGCCGCGAATTAATTTAAACAGCAAAGCGCAACTTTCTTCCCCAAGTTCCTGCGTTGGCACATCAATTCCGCCCGGCGGCGGCGTCAGAATAAACGACAGCATTTCATTACTGTAGCCCACCACGGCGAGCTGCTGCGGAATGGCAATATTCAATTCCGCTGCCGCACGATAAAGGCTCATTAATTTCAGGCTGTCCGTGGCGAAGACGGCATCCGGTAATGTGCTCTGGCTCAGCAAGGCCCTGGCGGCGCATAGCGCGGACTCATGGGTGTAACCGCCGTCGATAATCCACTCATCGCGGATCGTCAACTGGTGTGCCTGAAGGCTGGACTTATAGCCATTCACCCGGTCAACGGAAACGTGATAATCCAGCGGCGCGTGCAGGCAGGCGATAAGCCGGTGGCCGCTGTTGATCAACGCATCGGTTAGCGCAATGCTGTCGCGGTAATTATCGGTATCGACAGAATAGACATGATCGTACTGACCCTCCACTTTGCCAATAACCACCACCGGAATATCGTATTTATCCAGCCGCGCGAAAAAGGACTCATCCGCAGGTGAGCTGAGCATAATAATGCCCTTGATCATTTTCTGCTTAATTTTGCTCTCACATTTTTGCAGGTCGTCTTCACTGCTGCGTGACGTCTGCAAAATCACGTCGAAACCTTCTTCTTCGGCCTTGGCGGTAATGGCATGCAGCACTTCAGAGAAGAACGGATTTCCGGCGGTGGTTTTGGTGGAGCGGGTGGATATGACCATAATGGCGTCAAAGCCAGAGGAGGTCAGGGCGCGGGCCAGTTTGTTGGGCTGATACTGTAATTCGTCGATGGCGCGCAGGACTTTTTCCCGCGCTTCGGGCGATATATTGGTTTGCTTATTAAGTACTCGGGAAACCGTCGACTTCGACACACCCGCAACGCGGGCAATATCATAAATAGTGGGCGACATAATTCAGGAACTCCATCAGAGAGTTAATGCCACCCATCTTATGGAGTTAGCCAGTCGTTGACAACATAACGTGTTGGATAATCAACAACCTGACCTGAAACAGGAAGGTTTTACGCCCGGTGTTTATGACGGCGCTGCGTTGAGGCCGGATATTGCAACAGGGCCGCTGCGGGACGTACCGGACGTCGAACCAATTCCCCCCCGCAGTTCGGGCAACTGCCGTGAAGCCGCTGAGTCACGCAATCACTGCAAAAGGTACATTCGAACGAACAGATAAAGGCTTCCGTTGATTCTGGCGGCAGATCGCGATCGCAGCATTCGCAGTTAGGGAGAAGTTCGAGCATGGTGTTCTCCGGGTTAAGGGAAAAATCATCGAAAGTATAGATGACCCACAGGCCACGCAGAATAAAACCTGCTATTACACCAGGATCACCATGAAAAGGATACCACGATCTGTTTATAGCGTTTGCGGGCACCACCTTCTACATCGCTCCGATGCTTAGTGAAAAAGGTGCCTGCGCTGGATTTTGAGGGTTATTTTATAATCAACCACCCGGTTGGAAATGCTGCTGCCTAACTCATTTAGGATCAGAGATTTGCAACGTTATGATAAACTTTTTGAACATCATCGTCATCTTCAAGGGCATCAACAAGCCCTTCAAAAATTGCTAAATCTTCTGGTGAAAGTTCAATTTCTGATTGAGCGATCATTTCTAATGATGTTGTTGTGAATTCAGTGATTCCAGCCGCTTTTAACGCTGCAATGCCTTTGTGAAGGTCTGTGGATTCAGTATAAATAACGATGTTTCCGTCTTCTTCGGTGACATCACGAACATCAACTTCAGCATCAAGCAAAATTTCAAAAATACGGTCAGGGTCTGTTCCTTTAAATACAATCACGCCGGTATTGTCAAACATATAACTGACAGAACCTGCCGCCCCGATATTTCCGCCATTTTTATTGAAAATTGTGCGGACATTCGCAATCGTACGATTAACATTTGACGTCAACGTTTCAGCGATAATCATTGAACCATTGGGCCCAAAGCCTTCATAACGTCCCTGGACGAACGTTTCATCTCCGCCACCTTTGGCTTTATCAATGGCTTTATCGATAACGTGTTTTGGAACCTGCGCTTGTTTCGCACGTTCAATAACGAATTTTAGAGATGAGTTTAATTCTGGGTCGGGTTCACCTTGTTTCGCTGCAGCATAGATTTCCACACCGAATTTTGCGTATACTTTAGACGTTGCACCGTCTTTAGCCGTTTTTTTAGCAACGATATTGGCCCATTTACGTCCCACTGGAATTCGCTCCTCGAAAAATTATTTACATTACTTGCAGATTAATAATCTGCGTTTTTTCTATCGTATTATATCATGATATGTAAATATTCGTCTATGAATATTAAAATATGCCGTGTATACGGAGTGTTACTTTTGTTTTGCCAACAGTAAATATGGTGTGAATATAATTTGATAATGTTCTTCTGAGTGTTTTTTCTGTTCTTAATACTTGAGCCGTAATAAGAACAGATAAGACACGAACTGATACGAAGCCGACGCCCCGTCCACAGCCGCTTGATAATCAACAACCTGCCCCCATCATAACCGGTATACGTTATAATTTTTTCTGGCCTTCAGGCATAACGGGATGGCGATGAAGAGACTCACCAATGAACTCAATGCGCTGGTCAATCGCGGCGTCGACCGGCATTTACGCCTGGCGGTTACCGGACTGAGCCGGAGCGGAAAGACAGCGTTTATCACCGCGCTGGTTAACCAACTGCTCAACATTCATGCCGGGGCGCGTTTGCCCTTGCTCAGTGCGGTGCGTGAAGAACGCCTGCTTGGCGTAAAACGGGTGCCGCAGCGTGATTTCGGCATTCCGCGTTTCACCTACGATGAAGGGCTGGCGCAGCTGTATGGCGAGCCGCCGACCTGGCCGACGCCAACCCGTGGCGTCAGTGAAATTCGCCTCGCGCTGCGCTACAAATCCAATGACTCGTTACTGCGTCATTTCAAAGACACATCAACGCTGTATCTGGAAATTGTCGATTACCCGGGGGAGTGGCTGCTCGACTTGCCGATGCTGGCGCAGGATTACCTCAGTTGGTCGCGGCAAATGACCGGGCTGCTTCAGGGGCAGCGCGCAGAATGGTCGGCGACGTGGCGCAAGCTCAGCGAAGGTCTGGATCCCCTGGCGCAGGCCGATGAAAATCGGCTGGCGGAGATTGCCGCCGCCTGGACTGATTACCTTCACCAGTGCAAGCAGGAAGGGCTACATTTTATCCAGCCCGGCCGTTTCGTGCTGCCCGGTGATATGGCCGGCGCGCCGGCGCTGCAGTTTTTCCCGTGGCCGGACGTCGATGCCTGGGGAGAGTCAAAACTGGCGCAGGCGGATAAACACACCAACGCCGGCATGCTGCGCGAACGCTTCAATTATTACTGCGAAAAGGTCGTAAAGGGGTTTTATAAAAATCATTTCCTGCGTTTCGATCGCCAGATTGTCCTGGTTGATTGTCTGCAACCGCTGAACAGCGGACCACACGCATTCAATGATATGCGTCTGGCCTTAACGCAACTGATGCAAAGCTTCCATTACGGTCAACGCACGCTGTTCCGGCGGCTGTTTTCGCCGGTGATTGATAAGCTGCTGTTTGCGGCGACCAAAGCGGACCACGTGACACTCGACCAGCACGCCAATATGGTCTCGCTTCTACAACAGCTGATTCAGGACGCCTGGCAGAACGCGGCCTTTGAGGGGATCAGCATGGACTGTCTGGGGCTGGCTTCCGTTCAGGCAACCACCAGCGGGCTGATTGACGTGAACGGCGAAAAAATCCCGGCCCTGCGGGGGAATCGCTTAAGCGATGGCGCGCCGCTGACTGTCTACCCGGGTGAGGTGCCTGCACGTCTGCCCGGGCAGGCTTTCTGGGACAGTCAGGGCTTTCAGTTTGAGGCGTTTCGTCCGCAAAAAATGGATGTCGACAAACCGCTGCCGCACATTCGCCTGGATGCCGCGCTGGAATTTTTAATAGGAGATAAATTGCGATGAGCGAGCCGTTAAAACCGCGTATCGATTTCGCCGGTCCGCTTGAGCCGGAGCAGGATCCGGTGTTCAGGGCGCAACAGACGTTTAGCGAGGCACAGGCGCAAAGCTTCGCTCCGGCTAACATCGACGAACCGCTGGAAGAAGAAGGGCAAGCCGAAGCGGTGATTGACGCAGCATTGCGCCCAAAACGCAGCCTGTGGCGCAAAATGGTCATGGGCGGGCTGGCGCTGTTTGGCGCCAGCGTCGTGGGCCAGGGTGTCCAGTGGACGCTCAATGCCTGGCAAACTCAGGACTGGGTGGCGCTGGGTGGGTGTGCTGCCGGCGCATTGATTATCGGCGCGGGCGTGGGTTCTGTGGCGACGGAATGGCGACGTCTGTGGCGCTTACGCCAGCGCGCCCATGAACGCGACGACGCCCGGGAACTGCTGCACAGCCACGGAACCGGGAAAGCCCGCGCGTTTTGTGAAAAGCTGGCCCGGCAGGCGGGAATCGATCAATCACATCCGGCGCTACAGCGGTGGTACGCCTCGATACACGAGACCCAGAACGATCGTGAGATCGTCAGCCTGTATGCGCATCTGGTGCAACCGGTGCTGGATGCGCAGGCAAGACGTGAAATCAGCCGTTCGGCGGCGGAGTCTACGCTGATGATCGCCGTCAGTCCGCTGGCGCTGGTGGATATGGCGTTTATCGCCTGGCGTAACCTACGGTTGATTAACCGTATCGCCGCGCTGTACGGCATTGAGTTGGGCTATTACAGCCGTTTGCGTCTGTTCCGTCTGGTCCTGCTGAACATCGCCTTTGCCGGCGCCAGCGAACTGGTGCGAGAGGTCGGTATGGACTGGATGTCGCAGGATCTTGCCGCCCGCTTATCCACGCGCGCCGCGCAGGGGATTGGCGCCGGACTGCTGACCGCGCGTCTGGGCATCAAAGCGATGGAACTTTGCCGCCCGCTGCCGTGGATGGAGGATGATAAACCGCGACTGGGCGATTTTCGTCGTCAGCTTATTGGGCAGGTGAAAGAGACCTTGCAGAAAAACGCCGCTGCCCGGGAAAAATCCTGACCAGACAGGCGTTGACCGCGTATCTTTACGCCGAAACGCCTGTTTTTCCATCATGCTGTCAATATTTGTTGACAGAATCCTTCCTGCTATCCGAATCCTGGCTTATCATCTTATTTAACGTTCTTTATTCAGGTGAAGGTTCTCCCCATGCGTCTGGAAGTCTTTTGTGAAGACCGTCTTGGTCTGACCCGTGAATTACTCGACCTGCTGGTGCTGCGCGGCATTGATTTACGCGGTATAGAGATAGATCCGATTGGGCGAATTTACCTCAATTTTGCCGAACTGGAGTTCAATCACTTCAGCAGTCTGATGGCGGAGATTCGCCGTATATCCGGCGTGACGGACGTGCGAACGGTGCCGTGGATGCCTTCTGAGCGAGAGCATCTGGCGCTGAGCGCGCTGCTTGAAGCCCTGCCGGAACCGGTTCTGTCGCTCGATCTGAAAAGCAAAATCGACATGGCGAACCCGGCAAGCTGTCAACTTTTTGCGCTCAACCTGGAGCGGATGCGCAATCATACCGCTGCCCAACTGATCAACGGTTTTAACTTTCAGCGCTGGCTGGAGGGAAATCCGCAAAATTCGCACAACGAGCACGTGGTCATTAACGGCCAGAATTTCCTGATGGAAATCACCCCGGTGTATCTGCAGGGCGAAGCCGAGCAGCAGATGCTGACCGGCGCGGTAGTGATGCTACGCTCGACCATCCGTATGGGCCGCCAGCTGCAAAACCTGGCGACGCAGGACGTCAGCGCGTTCAGCCAGATCATCGCCGTCAGCGCTAAGATGAAGCATGTGGTAGAGCAGGCGCGTAAGCTGGCGACCCTCAGCGCGCCGCTGCTGATTACCGGCGATACCGGTACGGGAAAAGATTTGTTTGCCTATGCTTGCCATCAGGCCAGCCCGCGCGCGGGGAAACCCTATCTGGCGCTCAACTGCGCGTCGATCCCCGAGGACGCCGTTGAAAGTGAGCTGTTTGGTCACGCGCCGGAAGGCAAAAAAGGCTTTTTCGAACAGGCGAACGGCGGTTCGGTCCTGCTTGACGAGATTGGCGAGATGTCGCCGCGGATGCAGACTAAACTGCTGCGCTTCCTGAACGACGGCACGTTCCGCCGTGTCGGAGAAGATCACGAAGTGCGCGTTGACGTACGTGTGATCTGCGCTACCCAGAAAAACCTTGTTGAGCTGGTGCAGAAAGGGGTGTTCCGGGAAGATCTTTACTATCGTCTTAACGTGTTGACCCTGAATCTGCCGCCGCTGCGCGACTGCCCGCAGGACATCATGCCGTTGACCGAACTGTTCGTGGCGCGTTTTGCCGACGAGCAGGGCGTACCGCGTCCTAAACTCTCTGCCGACTTAAGCACGGTCCTGACCCGTTACGGTTGGCCGGGCAATGTGCGACAGCTTAAAAATGCCGTTTATCGCGCGCTGACCCAGCTTGAGGGTTATGAACTGCGGCCGCAGGATATTTTATTGCCGGATTACGACGCCTCCGCCGTGGCGGTAGGCGAAGACGCAATGGAAGGTTCGCTGGATGAAATCACCAGCCGCTTTGAGCGTTCGGTGTTAACCCAGCTTTATCGTAACTATCCGAGCACGCGCAAACTGGCAAAACGGTTGGGCGTGTCGCATACGGCTATCGCCAATAAGCTGCGGGAATATGGGCTGAGCCAGAAGAAGGGTGAAGAATAAAGGGGAAGGGGAATCGCTCTGGAAGGCCTGATTGCGTTATCCGCATCAGGCCTGTGGGGCGCCGGTAGGCCGGATTAAGTATCAACCGCTATCCGGCGCACCCGTTGGCAATTATGCTTTCAGCACGTCCAGCGCCGCAGCATAATCAGGCTCGTGAGTGATTTCGTTTACCAGTTGGCTGAAAATCACGTTGTCGTTCTCATCAATCACCACCACGGCACGCGCAGCCAGGCCTTTCAGCGGGCCATCGGTGATTTCTACACCGTAGTTTTTCAGGAACTCAGGGTTGCGCAGGGTAGAAAGCGTAACAACGTTGCTCAGGCCTTCCGCGCCGCAGAAGCGAGACTGGGCGAACGGCAGGTCCGCAGACACGCACAGCACAACGGTATTCTCGATCTCGGTGGCCAGTTGGTTAAACTTACGTACCGATGCCGCGCAAACGCCGGTATCGATGCTCGGGAAAATGTTCAGCACTTTACGCTTGCCCGCATACTGGCTCAGCGCGACGTCGGACAGATCTTTTGCCACGAGGGTAAAAGGCTGCGCCTTGCTACCCGCTTGTGGAATGGCGTTGGCGACTGCAACCGGGTTGCCCTGGAAATGTACGGTTTGTGACATGGTTATCTTCCTGTTTACATATAGTTAACGTCGTAGCTAGTTTATGCCAACAGCCGATAACACGGCAAACGCTATTTCTGCGTAACGCACAAACGACCACGTTTTCGCATGAGGAGAAAAGATGAGAGCAGTAAAGGTATACGAGGAAGCCTGGCCGTTACACACTCCCTTTGTGATTGCCCGCGGCAGCCGAAGTGAAGCGCGGGTGGTGGTGGTTGAACTGGAAGAAAATGGCGTGAGAGGGATCGGGGAATGCACGCCGTATCCGCGCTACGGCGAAAGCGACGCGTCTGTCCTTGCGCAAATCATGAGTATCGTTCCGCAACTGGAAAAGGGACTGACCCGGCAAGCACTTCAGCAGGTACTTCCTGCTGGCGCGGCGCGTAATGCCGTTGACTGCGCGTTATGGGATCTTAGCGCTCGCCAGCAGCAGCAAACGCTTGCCGACGCTGTCGGCGTTACGCTGGACGCGGAGATCACCACGGCGCAAACGGTGGTGATCGGTACGCCAGAACAGATGGCCGCCAGCGCGGCGGCACTGTGGGAAACGGGCGCGCGACTGTTAAAGGTGAAACTGGATGACAGGTTGATTAGCGAGCGGATGGTGGCGATTCGTTCGGCTGTGCCGGAGGCGACGCTTATTGTCGATGCCAATGAGTCCTGGCGTGCGGAAGGCCTGGCGGCGCGCTGCCAGCTGTTAGCGGATCTCGGTGTGGCCATGCTTGAACAGCCGCTCCCGGCCCAGGATGACGTTGCGCTGGAGAATTTTATCCATCCTTTACCCCTCTGTGCCGACGAGAGTTGCCATACCCGCAGCAGTCTCAAGGCGCTGCGCGGACGCTATGAAATGATCAACATAAAACTGGATAAAACCGGAGGACTGACCGAGGCGCTGACGCTGGCGACAGAGGCTCGCGCGCAGGGTTTTTCGCTGATGCTGGGCTGTATGCTCTGTACATCGCGGGCGATCGGCGCGGCGCTACCGCTCACGCCGCAGGTCACGTATGCCGATCTCGATGGCCCCACCTGGCTGGCCGTTGACGTGGAGCCGTCGCTGCACTTTACGACAGGACAATTGCATCTTTAGGGTGCCAGCGCAGTAGACCGGACATCGCCTGGAGGTAGATCTCGCTGGCCTCATCTGCTGAGATCGGCGGGAATTCCGCAGTGATGCAATGCAAATTCAGGTCCGCGCACCAACTGCCGAAAGACCCGGGCGTTTCATAGCCCACGCTGGTCACCAGCGGCAGGGAAAATGCCTCCGCCAGCCATTCCCCCAGCTCGCTGCTGGCAGGATCTTCAATACAGGCCAGCGGGTCGTGAAACGACACCACCCACGCGGGATGAATCTGATGAATGAGCTGGCAAAGCGCCTGCGTTTCCGGCTCTGAACCCGGATGGTCTCCCGTTAATAGCACCACATCGCGCTCAGGGGCGGCGCTGTTCCAGCGATAGACCGTTTCCCCGGCTTTCCAGTTCGCGGCGGGAAAATTGCGGTTCAGGTCGACGCCGTTGGCGTTGGCGCGCAGCCCTAACTGACAGCCGTCCGGATTCACCGCAAGGATCACATGATGGCGACGCAGCGACGGCGTCAGAGTACGCAGCGCGCAGGAAAGGGTAACCACCGACGAATTTTCGTCACCGTGCGTTCCCGCAACGATTAAACCGCTTTCACGATCTGCCGCCGGAGCCGGAAACCAGATCAGCGGAGCCCCTAACAGCGATCGACCATAATGTTCAGTGCCGGGCGGAAATGCGCCGCGCTCGGCGCGTGGGCGGGTAACGGTCATAAGCGTCTCGGATTGCTGAGGATAGTCTTCGCAGTGTTGTGCAATTTTTGCCGATAATCAAATTGATTTCACGCGTCCGGATATTTAGTCGTGATATCAATTTTTTGCCGGAAGGTATTTGCATTTCCCTATGGCGAAACAAATAATTACGCCATTAATGATAAGCCGTTTTGAGGGAATCGTATGAAGCACTCTGTTGCAGTCACCTGTTGTGCGCTGATGGTAAGCAGCATCTCTTACTCCTGGGCTGCGGAGGTTCCCGGCGGTACGGTACTGGCAGAGAAACAGGAGCTGGTTCGCCATATCAAAGACGAACCGGCAACGCTCGATCCGGCGAAAGCAGTAGGGCTGCCGGAGATCCAGGTCATCCGCGATCTTTATGAAGGGCTGGTGAATCAGAACGAAAAGGGGGAAATCATCCCCGGCGTCGCCACTCAATGGAAAAGCAACGATAACCGCATCTGGACATTTACCCTGCGTGAGAACGCCCGCTGGGCTGACGGCACACCTGTCACCGCGCAGGATTTTGTCTACAGCTGGCAACGGCTGGTTGACCCGAAGACCCTTTCTCCTTTCGCATGGTTCGCGGCGCTGGCAGGCATCAACAACGCGCAGGCGATTATTGATGGCAACGCGACGCCGGACAAACTCGGCGTTAGCGCCGTGGATGCCCGTACGCTGAAAGTCCAGCTGGATAAACCGCTGCCGTGGTTCGCCAATCTGACGGCAAATTTTGCGTTTTATCCGGTGCAAAAAGCCAACGTCGAAAGTGGGAAGGACTGGACCAAACCGGGTCATCTTATCGGCAATGGCGCTTACGTGCTGAAGGACAGGGTGGTGAACGAAAAGCTGGTGGTCGTGCCGAATACGCAATACTGGGACAATGCGAAAACGGTCCTGCAAAAGGTCACTTTTCTGCCAATCAATCAGGAATCCGCCGCCACAAAACGCTATCTGGCAGGGGATATTGATATCACCGAGTCCTTTCCGAAAAATATGTATCAAAAGCTGCTTAAGGACATTCCCGGTCAGGTTTATACACCACCGCAGCTGGGGACCTACTATTACGCGTTCAATACACAAAAAGGCCCTACGGCGGATTCCCGCGTGCGTCTGGCGCTGAGCATGACCATTGACCGTCGTATTATGGCCGGGAAAGTGTTAGGAACGGGCGAAAAACCGGCCTGGCGTTTCACGCCGGATGTCACCGCAGGCTTTACACCTGAGCCGTCGCCATTCGAACAAATGAGCCAGGAAGAGCTGAATGCGCAGGCGAAAACGCTGTTGCGCGCGGCGGGTTACGGACCGCAGAAACCGCTCAAGCTGACGCTGTTGTATAACACCTCCGAAAATCATCAGAAGATTGCCATCGCAGTGGCCTCGATGTGGAAGAAAAATCTCGGCGTAGAGGTAAAATTGCAAAATCAGGAATGGAAAACCTATATCGACAGCCGCAACACCGGCAATTTTGACGTTATTCGCGCCTCCTGGGTTGGCGATTACAACGAACCGTCGACATTTTTGTCGCTGCTAACGTCGACCCATTCCGGCAATATTTCGCGCTTCAATAACCCGGCGTATGACAAAGTGCTTACCCAGGCCACGCTGGAAAATACGGCCCAGGCGCGTAACGCCGATTACAATGCGGCTGAAAAAATTCTTATGGAACAAGCGCCCATCGCCCCGATTTATCAGTATACCAACGGACGGCTAATCAAACCTTGGTTGAAGGGGTATCCGATCGCCAACCCGGAAGATGTGGCCTACAGCCGGACGATGTATATCGTGAAGCACTGAATGTAAGCATGGCATTTCTGACTGGTCACACAGGGGCTATTCAGGTACCCGCCCCGGCAGGGAGATGCCATGCCAGTCGCGGCACAGATTGCCCATGCCGCGCAACAGAGAGTGGCGCAAGCGCTCGCACCTGTTTCTACAGACAGGTAACACAGTCGTGCAATGCGCCGCACTCCTTCATTATCAAATGAATCCGTTTGCAGAGTTAACGATGCAAGAAAAATAATGCCGTCAGCGCAAACAGAAGCGGTTTCCGTTAATCGCTCGCCAGCTAAGCGTAATAAACGTGTCGTAAGAGCACAAAAGAATAACAGTTTAATAATAAATTTAAACTATTTGGCTGGTGCGGAAAGAAGAGGGGGAGAAGGGACGTTCATATTTGGATGACATGCAAGCACGCCTCAGTGAAAAATCACTGAGGCGGTATATTAATGATAGTGACACCAGTGCCTGACCAGACTCACTTTATTACGCAGTCCCATTTTGCGCATCGCCAGACTTTTATAGGTATAAACCGTTTTACTGTCCAGTTGCATTACGCCTGCGATTCCCCTGACGGATATGCCGCTGATATACAGTGAAATGATCATGAATTCCTTCCAGTTGAGCATCCTTTGTGGCTCTTTGGGGCTTCTCACCTCGCACAAAGGGATAGCAATTTTTCTTTTACGTAACAGCAGAGATAGTCTGGCTTCAATGGCTACAAGGGGCATATTGATCTCACAATAGAACATCTTGCGATCGTCCACTTTCAGTGACAAAAAATTTAACAGCTGAGGATTGCCAATAATTAAAATACGTTCCGCATTACACGTGGTCAGCGCTTTTAGTTCTGATACGTCAATCCACGATTTTTCAAAGATGAAAACCGCTATACTGGCACCAGGATTTAATTCTTTTGAATTATGATTTATTATTTTTGCTACCAAATGCTCAACGGCTACTCGGGCGTAATGATCGTCGCCCTGAATAAAAATCTCCGCCATACCCAATCACCCATAGACATAAATAAGATTACATGTGAGACAACTTTAATGAAAAGTTCACCCCGATAGTGATTATTCTGGAGGGTAGAAAATAGGATAGCAATGCTTAAATTATCCAATTATGGACAGACTGTTTGTAACCAAACTGAATATTTGACAGGGATGTAATGTAAAGAGACGGAACATGACAGCAGACTTTAGCATAATGTCATGGTATTGTTACGCACAAGTAACGGAGCTTTCACTTACAGAAGGAGATCGTCATGATCATGAGAAAGCTTAAGACGGCGAGAGGAAAAAAATTCCTGCTTTGCCTGCTTGGCGTATTCATCATCGCTGCGACTGTCGTCACGCGTGCAACCATTGGCGGGGTGATTGAGCAGTACGACATACCGCTGGCGGACTGGACGACATCAATGTACGTCATCCAGTCATCGATGATTTGTGTCTACAGCCTGGTCTTTACGATTTTACTGGCGATACCGCTGGGGATTTACTTCCTCGGTGGGGATGACAAACCGTAAAAGAAAAGGCCCGACATTCGGGCCTTTCGCTTATAAATCTTACGGTTAATCGTCTTCGTCGTCGTCGAGTTCTACCGGAGTCTGATACTGATCGGGTTTGATGACCAGCAGGTCACAGCGCAAATGATCGATAACCTGTTCCGCGGTATTGCCAAGAAACGCGGCGGAGATACCGGTACGCCCCACGGTGCCCAGCACCACAATCCCCGCCTGCAAATGTTCAGCCAGATCCGGGATCACCTCTTCCGGTAATCCTTTCTCTACGTGGGTGACTTTTTCGTCGATACTGAATTTCTGGCGCAGAGACTTCATCGCCAACAGGTGCTGACCGCGAATCGCATCGTTATACACGCTGGGGTCGAACTCGGGCAGTTCAATAGCAATGTTGATGGGAGTGACCGGATAGGCGCCAACCAGATGCACTTCGGTATGGTTGACCTGCTCGGCCAGTTGCAGGGTTTCTTTAACCAGTTTCTCATTCAGCGCATTGTGATAAGGTTCTTCGCTGGCAAGGTTCACCGCCACCAGCGCTTTCCCGCCTTCTGGCCACGGCTGGTCTTTGACCATCCATACCGGGCTCGGACATTTACGCAATAAATGCCAGTCGGTCGGCGTGAAGATCACCGCTTCCAGTTTATCGTGCTGGTGGGCCATTTTTAGCACCAGATCGTGTCCGCCGCTGATGACCTCCTGAATGATGGCTTCAAAGGGACGGTTGTGCCAGACCACTTTAATGTCAATCGGAACGCCTGCTTCGAGATAGTATTTCGCCTGTTCGCGGATCCATGCGGTCCGCTGGCTGATGACGCCCTGACGCATTGCCGTACGCTCGTCTGGCGACAGCAGGGTCGTCATTTCGTATGAAAAGTCATAGATCGGCAGGAAGGCTTTTATGGTGCCACCAATCCGTTGATGCAAATAAACCGCACGCCGTAACGCAGGTTGATCGTCCTGATTCGGATCGATAACCACCAGCATGTTTTGATACATAGCCATACAGGGTCTCCTTACAACTGTCACCGCAGTCTGTAACTAAAAGAGTAACCCAATAACGAGAAATGAAACAGGGAAGAACCTTCTGTCAGATCAATAAATCAGGAAAATTTAGCGATTCGACAGAAGGTTTTCTGGAGAAGTTGCGGAAAGATTAAGCGACGTTACGCGTGTGACCGGCAAGCACCGCCAGCGCCTCACTGTTCTCGATGGTAATGTATTTGCCTTTTACTGCCAGCATGCCGCTTTTCTGGAAACGCCCCAGCAGACGGCTGATGGTTTCGACAGTCAGGCCGAGGTAGTTACCGATATCGCCGCGGGTCATGGTCAGACGAAACTCGCGCGGTGAGAAGCCACGCTGGGCAAAACGACGAGAAAGGTTATAGATAAATGCCGCCAGGCGCTCTTCCGCGTTTTTCTTTGACAGCAGCAGGATCATATCCTGGTCGCCTTTGATTTCGCCGCTCATCAGGCGCATCATCTGCTGACGCAGATTGGGCATTTTGCCTGACAGATCGTCCAGCGTCTCAAACGGGATTTCACAGACCATTGAGGTTTCCAGCGCCTGTGCAAAGCTTGGGTGATGGCCACTGCCGATAGCGTCGAAGCCAACCAGATCGCCCGCGAGGTGGAAGCCGGTAATCTGTTCGTCACCTTGTTCGGTAATGGTGTAGCTCTTGATCGTACCGGAACGAATGGCGTAGAGCGATTTCAGCTCATCACCTGCTTTAAACAGGGTTTGCCCTTTCTGGATCGGCTTTTTACGCTCGATAATATTATCAAGCTGATCAAGCTCATGCTCGTTAAGTGTGAACGGGATGCAAAGCTGGCTGATACTGCAATCCTGGCAATGGATAGCACAACCGCCAGACTGAATGCGCCGTATAATTCGCTTTTCCGGGATCATAGGTCTGCTCAAGCCGTAATTGATATTTGTCAATTTTAACATCTTTTTGGTGGGCACGTAAGTCTGAGCAGAGCGCAATAGCGGATAATTCCGGAAAGTGAGCGGAAAATATTTCTATCTTGTTGAAAAACCTCACCTTGAGTGAGGCATCTTTACGCAAAAGTGTGAGCAAGAAGGCACGAATTGCCTGGACTCAGAGTAACAAATAGCCTTCGTGACGTAGTAACCACTCTTTGCGCTGTACACCGCCAGCGTAGCCGGTCAGGGCGCCATTTCGGCCAATGACGCGATGGCAAGGCACCACAATGCTGATGGGATTCGAGCCATTGGCTGCGCCCACCGCGCGCGCCGCGCCGGGGCGACCAAGCTGTTCCGCCATCTGACCATAGTGCATCACCTGTCCTTTTGGAATAGTGCGTAACATCTGCCAGACGTCGCGCTGGAAGGGCGTTCCGCCGGTTGCGGTGGGGAGAGTGTCAATCACATCGATATTCCCGGCAAAATAGTCAGCCAGTTTATCGGCCAGCCCGCCGGGGTTTTTCGCCGGGATGCGGGAATACCCCCCGGCACGATAATGAATATCCAGCAGTTGTTCCATTCGGTCGCTATGCTGTTCCCATTCCACGGCGCGCAGGTGGAACTGTTCGTCGCAGAGGATCCACAATGGTCCCAGCGGGGTCGCAATTTTATCTTCCAGTAGTGTCAGCATTCGACGCCTCGTATCAGTACCGCTAATTAGCCGTCATCAATCTAGCATGGCGAACTTCCATGCCGCTATACCCCTGATTTGGGATAAAAAAAAGAGTCTGTCGACATCGCCAGACTCTACAGTACACACAGCAGTATTTCCTTAAGTAATCCCGGATGTTTTCCTGAATGCGGGTAATGACTTATAGCAAGAGCGGTGTTGGGGGTCCAGCCGGTATTAGTGATTGATTTTAAAAAATCATAAGTTAAATCAGATAGTTTAATTGCGGATAAACTGGGAGTGTATCACCCGTAAAAATTCTGCGCTGATAGCACGGACAAACAGGGATTCATCGTCGCTTACTGGAAACTTCTGTAAACCATTGTCGCTATTCAGGGGGACGGTTATGATAACGGTTGTCTTAAAAACGGGAGGATGAAGCATGAACCTTGACGACAAAGCGCTGTTTCTTGACGCCATGGAGGATGTCCAGCCTCTCAAACGTTGTACAGACGTTCACTGGCAGCCGGTGCGCAACGCGCGTAAGCCGCAGCGTATCGACACGCTGCAGCTTGATAATTTCCTCACCACCGGTTTTCTGGACATTGTCCCGCTGGCGCAACCGCTGGAATTTCGCCGCGAGGGGCTACAGCAGGGCGTGCTCGACAAACTGCGTGGCGGAAAATACGGTCAGCAGGCCAGCCTGAACTTATTGCGCCAGCCGGTGGAAGTCTGTCGCCAGCAATTGTTCCGCTTTATTCTCCAGTCTTTGCAGGATGGCTTACGTAATGTGCTCATCATTCACGGTAAAGGGCGGGACGATCACTCGCACGCGAATATCGTGCGCAGCTATGTGGCGCGCTGGCTGACCGAATTTGATGATGTGCAGGCGTACTGTACGGCGCTGCCGCACCACGGCGGCAGCGGCGCCTGTTACGTGGCGCTGCGTAAAACCGCACAGGCAAAACAGGAGAACTGGGAACGCCACGCCAAACGCAGCCGTTAATGTAGCAACAGCGACAGCTCCTGCGCGGCTTTTTGCAGTTCAGGCAGTACCCGGGTTCGCAGTTCCTCCGCGGAAACCTGTCCGGCATGGACGCCCACATTCAACGCTGCCTGTACCTGTCCCTGGGCGTTAATTAACGGTACGGCAATTGACCGTAGTCCCATCTCCAGTTCCTGATCGTTAAGCGCGTAGCCCTGTTGCCGCACTTTTTTTAGCTCCGCGCGCAGGGCCGAAACAGAATCGACGGTTTGCGAGGTGTAGCGAATCATGGTGATTCTTCCCAGCATATCATTCAGTTTATCTTCCGAAAGGTGGCTTAACAGTACGCGGCCCATTGAGGTAGACCACGCGGGCAGGCGGCTGCCAATGTCCAGATCGATGGTCATGATCCGCGAACTGGAGGCGCGGGCAATATAGAGAATATCGTCGCCGTCCAGCGTGGCGATGGAGCAGGATTCATTGAGCATATCGCTCAGATGCTTGAGTACCGGCTGCGTGGCGCGCGCCAGCGGCGTCGAGGCGAGGTAAGCATGCCCCAGCGCCAGGATCCGGGGGCGCAGTTCAAAATTTTTACCGTCTTCAGCATAGACAAACCCCAGTTTACCCAACGTATACAGACAGCGGCGTACCGCTGCGCGCGGAATGCCGGTCTTCTGGCTGATCTGCGATATCGACATCACCCGGCGCTGCGGCGTAAACGCCTGAATCACCTCCAGCCCGCGCGCCAGCGAGGCCATAAAATTCGGGTCGCCCTTAAACGGGTCGGCTTCGTTGCTCAAACGATCGTCCGGATGTTTTTCCACTGTTTTCCCCTCATTGTTCGCCATCGATCACATTCTTCGCACAAATATACACATCGTTCGATTATCGCACCATATTTCGATTATCGCCCTTGCCTGGCTTCGTTAAGTGGGTCACATTTTGTGCGAACAACGCAAAAAGGTGCGAAATACGCACAACAAGGAGCGACCAGATGATTGATAAGAGTGTGCCTTCGCTGGAGGAGGCCATTGCCGGGATCCCGGATGGCGCCACCATCATGATTGGTGGATTTGGTACGGCGGGGCAGCCCACCCGGCTGATTGACGCTCTGATAGACCAGGGGGCCCGGGAACTCACTATCATCAACAACAATGCGGGTAACGGCGAAGTGGGGCTCGCGGCGCTGCTGAAAGCGAAACGGGTGCGTAAAATGATCTGCTCTTTTCCGCGCCAGGTGGACTCGCAGATTTTTGACGGACTGTACCGTAACGGAGAGGTGACGCTGGAGCTGGTGCCGCAGGGGAATCTGGCGGCGCGGATCCAGGCAGCCGGTGCCGGAATTGGCGCAATTTATACCCCAACGGGCTATGGCACCCCGCTGGCGGAGGGTAAAGAAACCCGCTGCATTGATGGTAAAAACTATGTGCTTGAATATCCGATAAAAGCCGATTTCGCGCTGATTAAAGCGCACCGGGCTGACCGCTGGGGAAACCTGGTGTACCGCAAAGCGGCGCGGAATTTTGGACCGATCATGGCGACGGCCGCGCACACCACTATCGTCGAAGTGAATCAACTGGTTCCGCTGGGCGAACTCGATCCTGAACATATCATTACGCCGGGCATTTTTGTCCAGCGTATATTTTCGCTGGAAAACCTGGCAGAAACAGCGCTGCGTGCCTGAGGAGGAAAAATGAAAAGATTATCACGGGATGAAATGGCGAAACGCGTGGCGCAGGATATTCCTGAAGGGGCTTACGTCAATCTTGGTATTGGCCTGCCTACGCGGATCGCCAACTACCTGCCCGCAGACAAAGAAATCTTCCTGCACAGCGAAAACGGTCTGCTCGGCATGGGACCGAAGCCCGCGGAGGGTGAGGAGGATCCCGAACTGATCAATGCCGGAAAAGAGTATGTCACCCTGATGCAGGGCGGCTGTTATTTCCATCATGGCGATTCGTTCGCCATGATGCGCGGCGGTCACCTTGATATCTGCGTACTGGGGGCATATCAGGTTTCTGCGTCAGGGGACCTCGCGAACTGGAGCACCGGCGCGCCCGATGCGATCCCGGCGGTAGGGGGGGCGATGGATCTGGCGATCGGCGCGCGTCAGGTGTTCGTGATGATGGATCACTTAACCCGCGAGGGAGAATGTAAGCTGGTAGAGCACTGTTCCTATCCGTTAACCGGAATGAGATGTGTCAGTCGTATTTACACCGATCTGGCGGTGATCGACATTACCGAAAAAGGGCCCGTGGCGCGGGAAATTTTCAACGGACTCTCTTTTGAAGAGCTGCAGCGTATCACGCCGGTGACGCTGGGGTTTGAACAGCTGGCGCAAAGCGCATAAGGAACTAAGATGAATCAGGCATTTATCTGTGATGCGGTGCGCACGCCGTTTGGTCGCTTCGGCGGGACGCTGGCGAGCGTACGGGCGGACGATCTGGCGGCCATTCCGTTGAAAGCTCTGCTGGCGCGCCATCCGAATCTCGATCCGGCGGCGATTGATGATGTGATCTACGGCTGTGCGAATCAGGCAGGGGAAGATAACCGTAACGTGGCACGAATGGCGTTGCTGCTGGCGGGGTTGCCGGAAAGCGTGCCGGGCAGCACGGTGAACCGGCTTTGCGGCTCCAGTCTTGATGCGATAGGCATTGCCGCGCGGGCGATCAAGAGCGGAGAGACGCAGTTGATGATTGCTGGCGGCGTCGAGAGCATGTCGCGCGCGCCGTTTGTTATGGGGAAGGCGGAAAGCGCTTTTAGCCGCAGCATGAAAATGGAAGATACCACCATTGGCTGGCGTTTTATCAATGCGCAAATGCAGGCGCGATATGGTGTGGATTCGATGCCAGAAACGGCAGAAAACGTCGCACAACAGTTTGCCATTTCGCGGGCCGATCAGGATGCGTTTGCCCTGCGCAGCCAGCAACGTACAGCGGCGGCTCAGGAGCAGGGGCTTTTTGACCGGGAGCTGGTTTCTGTGACAGTGTCACAACGAAAGGGCGAGCCGCGGATATTCAGCGCCGACGAACACCCACGCGCCACCTCGGCTGATGCGCTGGCAAAACTGAAGGGCGTCGTGCGGCCTGATGGCTCGGTGACGGCAGGCAATGCCTCCGGGGTTAATGATGGCGCTTGCGCGCTGCTTATCGCCAGCGAGCAGGCAATGGCGCAGCAGGGATTGCAGCCACTGGCGCGCATTGTTGGCGTAGCGACGGCAGGCGTCGCGCCGCGTATTATGGGCTTTGGTCCCGCGCCCGCGGTACGTAAGGTGCTGGCGCTGACCGGATTAACGCTTGCACAAATGGACGTCATTGAGCTTAACGAAGCGTTTGCCGCTCAGGCGCTGGCGGTCATGCGCGATCTGGGTTTGCCTGATGAGGCCCCGCAGGTGAATCCGAATGGCGGCGCGATTGCGCTGGGGCATCCGCTGGGAGCATCCGGGGGAAGGCTGGCGATGGCCGCAGCGTATCAGCTACAGCGAACCGGTGGGCGTTATGGTCTCTGCACGATGTGTATCGGCGTTGGACAAGGCATCGCGCTGATAATCGAAAGGGTTTAAGGAGCAGAAATGCATTTGTTAACCCCGTTAATGCGCGGAACGGCGCTGACGGCAGAATTCTCAGAGCAGCAAGTGATCCAGGGGATGCTCGACTTTGAAGCCGCGCTGGCAAGGGCGCAGGCGGCTTGCGGTGTGATCCCTGTCGCCGCCGCCGGGCCGATCGTCCGGGCCTGTCGCGCAGAACGTATTGATGCGGACACGCTGGCAGAGTCGGCGCGCGCGGCGGGAAATCTGGCAATCCCCTTAGTCAAACAGTTAACCGCACAGGTAAAAGCCGATGATCCTGACGCGGCGCGCTACGTACATTGGGGCGCTACCAGTCAGGACGTTATTGACACCGGGATGGTGCTGCAACTGCGCGCGGCGCTGAACGCAACCCGTGCGCATCTCGCACGGTTAGTGGATACCGTTGCCAGCCAGGCATCGCGTTATCAGCAAACCGTCATGCCGGGACGGACCTGGATGCAGCAGGCGTTGCCGGTGACGTGGGGTCTGAAACTTGCCGGAACGCTCGACGCGTTATTACGCTGGCAGGAGCGCTTACAGCAATTGCTTCCGCGTGTGCTGGTGGTCCAGTTCGGCGGCGCGGCGGGCACGCTGGCGTCGCTCAGGCAGGACGCGCTGCCGGTGGCGTCGCGTCTGGCGCAGGAGCTGGCCCTTACGCTGCCGGATACGCCCTGGCATACGCAGCGCGATCGTATGCTGGAAGTGGCCGCGTGGTATGCCGGGATCGGCGGAACGCTGGGCAAATTCGCTCAGGATTTCGCACTGCTGATGCAGACCGAAGTGGCGGAAGTGAGCGAACCCGTCACCGCCGGGCGTGGCGGTTCCTCCACCATGCCGCATAAGCGTAACCCGGTCAGCTGCGCCGCCATTCTGACCGCGATGCAACGAACGCCGGGGCTAATGGCAACCCTCTACAGCAGTCAGCTTCAACAACATGAACGGGCGCTCGGCGGCTGGCAGGCCGAATGGGAAGTCTTGCCGGAAATCCTCATGCTGGTCGGTCACGCGATGCAAGAAACGCAACACTTGGTTGAAGGGATGCAGGTCTGCCCGCAAAAGATGCTTGAGAACCTGGAGATCACGCATGGCCTGATGATGGCGGAGTCGGTGACCCTGGCGCTCGCAGCGTTTGTCGGTAAACAAGAAGCGCATCATTTGATGGAAGATCTTTGCCATCGTGCAATCGAAAAGCGGTGTTCTCTGCTGTCGGTGTTGGTCGATGAACCACGCGTGACCGCGCATGTTGATAAATCTCGTTTAACAGCGCTGCTTGACCCGACGCAGGCCACTGGCAGCGCAAAACACTTTGTCCAGCGCGTACTTTCGCGCTATGAGGAGCGGCGGCATGGAACTGAACTTTCAGATTGAAGGGCCGGATAAAGCCCCGGTGGTAGTGTTATCGAATTCACTGGGTACGACACTGACCATGTGGGAACCACAGATGGCGGCGTTAACCGCGCATTACAGGGTGCTGCGTTACGACACGCATGGACACGGCGAAACGCGTAAACGGGGAGAAACGGACCTCGCGCGGCTCGGGCAGGATGTGATTGCGCTTCTGGACCATCTGGATATCCCGACAGCACATTTTTGCGGTATTTCAATGGGCGGGCTGACCGGTTTATGGCTCGCATGCCATCAGCCGCAACGAATGCGCAGTGTGACCGTGATAAACAGCGCGGCGCGGATAGGTAATGAAGCCGGCTGGCGCGACCGGGCGCAGCAGGTCCGCGCCAGCGGTCTCTCCGCGATTGCCGACAGCGCGCCTGAGCGCTGGTTTAGTCTGCCGTTTCGTCTGGCATCAGCAGAGACCGTGGCCGACCTGTGTCAGCAGCTCGTAGAATCGTCTGCGCAAGGCTATGCCGCCTGTTGTGATGCGCTGGCGACCGCCGATATGCGTGACGAGATAGCCGACATTCAGCGCCCGGTTTTGCTTATTGCCGGAGCTGACGATCCGGTGACCACCGTGGCCGATGCGCAGTATATGCACCAGCGCATTGCGGGTTCAACGATGGTCGTGGTGAAGGCGTCGCATTTATCCACGATTGAAGCGCCAGACGCGGTGAACGCGGCGCTGCTGTCATTCCTGGGAGGACAGAATGCAGGATGAAGACCGTTTTGAACAAGGCATGCAGGTGCGTCGCAGCGTACTGGGCGATGCGCATGTCGATCGCACCGTGAAAAACCTGACCTCGCTTAACGCCGATTTTCAGGATTTTATTACCCGCTATGCCTGGGGAGACATCTGGAGCCGTCCCGGGCTGGAACGCCATACGCGCAGCCTCATCACCATTGCGATGCTGATAGCGCTCAACCGGGAAGCGGAGTTGAAGATGCATTTGCATGCTGCTTTTAATAACGGGGCGACGCGAGAAGAACTGAAAGAACTGATCATGCATTCCGCGCTCTATTGTGGTTTACCTGCCGCCAACGCTACGCTGCATCTGGCGCAGCAGGTTTTCGATGAGCGTGATGCCGCCGGGCTGTAAGACACGCTGCCGGCGACCTGAAGCGTCGCCGGAAATGTCTCTGTCAGGCTGCGAGTACCCGATTGCGCCCTGCATTTTTGGCCCGGTATAAGGCAGCATCAACGCGTTTAAACAGGTCATCAAGGCTTTCATTTGGTTCATGTTGCGCCACGCCAATACTGACCGTAAATCGTGGCAGGCCCAACAGCGTGAGCTTTGCCACCGACGCGCGAATCGCTTCCGCCAGTAAAAGCGCATCATCCAGCGGCGTGCGTGGCAACAGCAGAATAAACTCCTCGCCGCCCCAACGGAAAACCCGATCGCCCTGGCGCGCGCTCTGCTGAAGGCAGTTCGCCAGCGCGCAGAGTACTTCATCACCCTTTAAATGCCCGTACATATCGTTAATGCTCTTAAACCTGTCAGTATCAATGAGCAGGAGACTGTAATCCTGCGCCAGGGAAAATGGGGTTATCTGTTCGGGGTCAGTCAGGAGATAAAGCTGGCGGCGATTAAGTAAACCGGTCAGCGCATCGTGTAATGCCGCATAGTGCAGCGCCTCTTCCAGCCGTTTTTGTTCGGTAATGTCGTGGACAATGCACAGCATCAAGCGATCGCCGTAGATTTCGATTGGCCCCGCATAGGTCTGGACATGACGGGGAGAGCCGTCCGCCATCTTGTGCACAAAATGTAATGGCTTATGGCCGCCGGGCAACCGGGCAATTTCATGCATGATGGGTAAGATTTGTCGTCCCAGCATATTAATTTCCCAGGTATGCTTTTGACACATCGCCTCAAGGCTGTAGCCGTAGAAATTGAGCGCCGCGAGATTGGCATCGACAATCAGTCCATCGCGCGAGGGATCAATCAGCAGAATAGGCGCCGTGTTGGTCAGAAAAAAACGGGCATAAAATCCCTGTTTCTTGCGCTGGTAGGCCACCGAACGGCTCGCTTTTAACCCCTGAACGGTCGAGATATCTATCCCTTCAAACAGAATCACCTCGCGATCGTCAGGCAGTTGTCTCAACGAAAGACGGCACGAGAGGGTGCCCGGCGTATTGTCCCGGCTTACGGTCAGGATTTCGATAATATCCCGGCGGCTGCGTAAATCGGTGATGTAATCTGCGAGCTGGCGGTGCGCATGAACCGAATACGCGCCCTGACGCAGTTGATTGAAGTCATTTTCCGGCATAAGCGCAGCGGCAGCGCGATTAGCAAACAACATTTCCCCCGTGAGCGGAAAGACGATCCAGACAGGCAGGGTCAATAAATCCAGAGCGTTAAAGTTGTGGGTCATTTTTATGGATCCTGTTTTTTAATCATGACATGTTGCGTAAGCGCAAAAAAACAGAACAAGAAGCAAGCGTGGCGAGACGGCGGCAATAAGCGAGCCAGATAAGTGCGCAAGTTTTAATCTAGCAGGGTTTCACCTTTACGCATGAGGAAACGGCGTGGCAACGCTTAAAAAAGCAGCGCTGAAATGGCCGCTGTCTGCAGGCAAAAACAGAAGAGGAATAAAAAATAGTAAAAACTAAACAGTTAAGCGCTGATGAAATTATCTGCGCAGAGATATTGCGTGGCTTAAGTATAAAACAACGGAAAGGAGTAAATAGCAGATTGTCCGTGTTTTATGCGTCCTTACTGCAAATTAAGGTGGTGGGGGAATGGCGTTAAGTGAAATTATCCATCGCATATCGTAAATGTTGGCGCAATGTGAAAAGCGGATGAAAATAGTGTTTCCTGATGCTATATAACTATTCACCCGCAATGTATTTTCTCCCGGAACTGAAATGTTAAAAAACATGAGTGTCAGAACGTTTATTATTGGCTTCCTGGTAGGCGTTTTCCTTTTATTCAATATTGTTCATATACTTTTCTCATCAAATATCCGCTTGGTTGTTTTAACGAATGTGATCTCGCTGACAGCGTTATTGTTTTTATGGTGGTATATGACAATATATCTTGTCACGCCGATCAACACGGTTAAGCGAAGTATTGCCGAAGTCACCGCCGGAAATCTGGGGGTGATAATCCCTGCGTTTGGTAATAACTGTGCGGGAAGACTCATTCCCGGAATTAACAGCCTGTCGGGTAATATCGCGACGCTGGTGCGTGAGATCCGCCATTCTTCTCACACCGCGCTGTCGCTGTCTGAACAGCTCGCCGCCCGCAGTGCGGAACTTTCGGTGAAAACCGAGCAGCAGTCGTCCTCACTGATTCAGACCGCGGCCAGTATGGAAGAAATGGCGGCGAGCACCCGTAATAATGCTGATAACACCCGTCTGGCCAATCATCAGGCCGATACGTCAAAACAGTGCGCGTATCACGGCAGCGAATTAATGGCGCAGGTTTCACATAATATGGAATCCATCGCGCACTGCGCGCAGCAGATGACGGAAATCATTACGCTGATTGACGATATTGCTTTTCAGACCAATATTCTGGCGTTAAATGCTGCCGTAGAAGCGGCACGCGCGGGTGAACACGGAAAAGGATTTTCCGTGGTGGCGACAGAGGTCCGGAATCTGGCGCACCGAAGCGCAGAAGCGGCGAAAAATATAAAAATGCTGATTGAAGAAACCCATAAAAATGTTCGGCAGGGAGCGGAGGTGGTCAGCGAAACAGAAAAAAATATGCAGATCATCGTCCAGGGCGCGGGGCAACTAAGCCAGCTCATGCGTGAAATTTCTGCCACTACCGTGGAGCAGGAAAAAGGCATCAACCAGATATCGCAGGCCATGAGCGAACTGGAAAGTGTTACCCAGAGCAATGCGCTGATGGTAGAGGAATTAACGGGTTCTTCTGCAGTATTGAAACGGCAGGTGGTCGAGTTGCAGTCTAAGACGCAGCAGTTTCGTTTATCTGCCACCACTACGTCGGCGCAACAGCACGTGCAGCCCAGGTTTTCATGATAAATATCAGCATTATGGGATAACGAGAAGTTGCTTAACCTACGCCGATAGCTAGACTAACCAGAAAAGCGCGACGTAGGGGAGGCGAAATGGAAGCCATAAAAGGGTCGGAAGTGAGTGTGCCGGATGCGGTGTTTGCCTGGTTGCTGGATGGCAAAGGCGGGGTGAAGCCGCTGGAGGATAACGATCTTATCGACAGCGCGCATCCCTGCTGGTTACATCTTAACTATACGCACCCCGACAGCGCGCAGTGGCTGGCCACAACACCGTTACTGCCAAACAATGTTCGGGACGCGCTGGCAGGGGAAAGCCTACGCCCACGCGTCAGCCGTCTGGGAGAAGGAACGCTCATAACCCTGCGCTGCATTAACGGCAGCACCGATGAACGTCCGGACCAACTGGTGGCGATGCGTCTGTATATGGATGAACGGCTGATTGTCTCCACCCGCCAGCGTAAAGTGCTGGCGCTGGATGACGTGGTGAGCGATCTGCAGGAAGGCACCGGTCCCGTTGACTGCGGCGGTTGGCTGGTGGACGTTTGTGATGCGTTAACCGACCATGCCAGCGAATTTATTGAACAGTTGCACGACAGGATCATCGACCTCGAAGACAATCTGCTCGATCAGCAAATACCGCCGCGGGGATTTCTTGCGCTGCTGCGTAAGCAACTGATTGTCATGCGACGCTACATGGCCCCCCAGCGTGACGTCTATGCGCGGCTCGCCAGCGAGCGTTTGCCGTGGATGAGCGATGACCAGCGGCGCCGGATGCAGGATATTGCTGACCGGCTGGGTCGCGGACTGGATGAGATCGACGCCTGTATCGCCCGTACCGGCGTAATGGCGGATGAGATCGCGCAGGTCATGCAAGAGTCACTGGCCCGTCGGACCTATACGATGTCGCTGATGGCAATGGTATTCTTGCCCAGCACCTTTCTGACCGGGCTATTTGGCGTCAATCTGGGGGGTATTCCTGGGGGAGAATGGCGTTTTGGTTTTTCGATCTTTTGCATTCTGTTAGTGGTTGTGATTGGTGGTGTTACTTTATGGTTGCATCGTAGTAAATGGTTGTAAAAACGGGGCTTTTAAGAGATTTCTTCTGCTAAAACGGCTTTAAAATTGAGCGAAGTCAATAAACATCGCGCCCGTTCGCGGCAATATCATTCTCGCAGGTGAATGCAACGTCAAGCGATGGGCGTTGCGCTCCATATTGTCTTACTTCCTTTTTTGAATTACTGCATAGCACAATTGATTCGTACGACGCCGACTTAAATAAGTCGGCTTTTTTTTGCCAGCAGGTTATCAACGACTACCCTAAAAGGGAGCCCACGATCTACCGGAGGCAAAAATGACTCGTCTGATGGTGTCCCTGAAACTGGAAATTCGTTTTTCCGATCCTGTACCGACCGATCCGGTTCCTGTTCCTGACCCGGTGCCGCGTCCGCAGCCCATGCCTGACCCACCGCCCGATGAAGAACCGATTAAATTGTCGCATCACAGGCGCAGATCTGCGAGGATACGCGCCTGCTGACTGTGAGTCGTTACCGCGAGATTAAATTGTGACCGCTTTTTCAACCCTGAACGTTCTGCCCGCCGCCCAGCTCGATAACCTCAACGAGTTGGGCTATTTGTCGATGACGCCTGTTCAGGCCGCCGCGCTACCGGCGATTCTGGCCGGGCAGGATGTCCGGGTTCAGGCCAAAACCGGCAGCGGTAAAACGGCGGCGTTTGGCCTTGGGCTTTTACAGCATATCGACGCCGCTCTGTTTAAAACCCAGTCGCTGGTGTTATGCCCGACGCGTGAACTGGCCGACCAGGTCGCGGGGGAATTGCGCCGTCTGGCACGCTTCCTGCCGAATACCAAGATATTGACCCTGTGCGGCGGCCAACCCTTTGGTACGCAGCGCGACTCTCTCCAGCACGCGCCGCACATCATTGTGGCGACGCCTGGACGGCTACTGGATCATCTGCAAAAAGGCACGGTTTCGCTGGATGCGCTTTCGACGCTGGTGATGGATGAAGCGGATCGGATGCTGGACATGGGGTTTAGCGACGCCATTGATGAGGTGATTCGCTTTGCCCCTGCGTCACGCCAGACGCTGCTGTTTTCGGCGACCTGGCCCGAGGCGATTGCCGCGATCAGCAGCCGCGTTCAGCGAAATCCGGTAACCATTGAGATCGATACGGTTGATGCGCTTCCGGCCATTGAACAGCAGTTCTTCGAAACGGCTCCCCAGGACAAAATTCCGCTGTTGCAAATAATACTCAGCCAGCATCAGCCAAAGTCTTGCGTGGTGTTCTGTAACACCAGGAAAGATTGTCAGGCGGTATGCGATGCGCTGAACGCAGCGGGGCAAAGCGCGCTGGCGCTGCATGGCGATCTGGAACAGCGGGATCGCGATCAGACGCTGGTGCGTTTTGCTAATGGCAGCGCACGCGTGCTGGTCGCCACGGACGTGGCAGCGCGCGGACTGGATATTAAGTCTCTGGAACTGGTCGTCAATTACGAGCTGGCGTGGGACCCTGAGGTCCATGTGCACCGTATTGGTCGAACGGCCCGCGCCGGGAATAGCGGTCTGGCGATCAGCTTTTGCGCGCCGGCAGAGGCGCAGCGAGCCAATATCCTTTCGGAAATGTTGCAGTTAACGCTGAACTGGCAGGATGCGCCAACGAACGTGACGCTAATGCCGCTCGAGGCGGATATGACCACGCTGTGCATTGACGGCGGGAAGAAAGCCAAAATGCGTCCTGGCGACGTGCTGGGCGCTTTAACTGGGGAGTTGGGACTGGACGGCGCGGACATTGGAAAAATTACCGTGCACCCGGCGCATGTCTACGTCGCGGTGCGTCAGGCGGTGGCGCATAAGGCGTGGAAACAGTTACAGAACGGGAAAATTAAAGGGAAGTCCTGTCGGGTTCGCCTGTTGAAGTAAGCCCTTTGGCGTTAACGCCGGATACGGCAAAGCCGTTATCCGGCAGGGTAAAAGCGTCAAACGACGCTTACTTCACCTCAACCACATTCAACCGTAGCTCAGCAAGCTGATGTTCATCTTCTTCTGGCTGCCAGCCTACAGGCTGTAGCGGGATATCTTCGCGATCGAACGCCAGATCGCCACCGTCTACCACCTCTGCGCCGTGTCTGATCCCTTTGAAGTCAAACAGGTTAATGTCGCTCAGGTGAGACGGCACCACGTTCTGCATGGCGCTGAACATGGTCTCAATGCGACCCGGGTAGCGTTTATCCCAGTCGCGCAGCATGTCGGCAATCACCTGGCGCTGTAAGTTCGGCTGTGAACCACACAGGTTACAAGGAATGATAGGGAACGCTTTCGCCTCGGCAAAACGTTCAATATCTTTTTCCCGGCAGTAGGCCAGCGGACGGATCACGATATGTTTACCGTCGTCGCTCATCAGCTTTGGCGGCATGCCTTTCATCTTTCCGCCGTAGAACATGTTAAGAAACAGGGTTTGCAGAATATCGTCGCGATGGTGTCCAAGCGCAATCTTGGTGGCGCCCAGCTCCGTAGCGGTACGGTAAAGAATACCGCGGCGCAAACGTGAGCACAGGGAGCAGGTGGTTTTGCCTTCCGGAATTTTCTCTTTTACGATCCCGTAGGTGTTTTCCTCAACAATCTTGTACTCCACGCCGAGTTGCTCGAGGTATTCAGGCAGAATATGCTCAGGAAAACCGGGCTGTTTTTGATCGAGGTTCACCGCCACCAGCGAAAACTGGATCGGTGCGCTTTGTTGTAAATTGCGCAAAATCTCCAGCATGGTATAGCTGTCTTTGCCGCCTGAAAGACAAACCATGATGCGATCGCCGTCTTCAATCATGTTGAAATCGGCAATGGCTTCGCCCACGTTTCGGCGCAGACGCTTCTGTAATTTATTGATGTTGTACTGCTCTTTTTTACTCATTTCTTGATTTTGCGACATGTAATAGAGGCTCAATTCATTGTGTGGCATCAGAGGGGGCGACATCACGCCGAAGGATCCGCGGACGCTGTCTGATATAAAAACCGTGGAGCGTATGGTACGGATTAGCGAGAAAAATGTCAGCACATTTAACAGGCAAAACGCAGGGGGCAGGTAAGAGAAGAAAAAGCCCGCAGCGGGGTGCGGGCTGAAAGGATTAGCGAACCACCAGTACCGAACATTCAGCGTGACGCACGACAGCCGCCGCGTTCGACCCTAACAGGTAGGTGGTGATATCCGGACGGTGCGAGGCAATAATGACCATATCCGCCGGCAATTTCTTCGCCATTTCCAGAATCTTGTCTTTTGGCGAACCCTCAGCAATATGTACCTGGACTCTGTCCGCCGGGATATTGAACTGCTTTATCATCTCTTCCAACTGAGATTTGGCTTCAGCTTTCAGATCGTCCATGGCGGGCAACTCTGCGGAGTAGGCCAGGCCCAGCGATGCGTAATAAGGCAGTGACGGAATCACGGTCAGAAAATGCACCTGCGCATCGTCAATCCTTGCTTCGGCTTCAACGTGGGAAATCACCCGTTGAGTTAATTCTGAGTCTGAAATATCGATAGGTACCAGAATCGTTCTGCTCATAAAAACCTCCTGTTAATGTATCCATATAAAGTGTAACGCCTTTTAGCTCGGTAAGTATAACGACGACGGTCACATTTTGGCATCACATATTTATGATTTTAATTATATGGTATGCATGTGTCAGCACAGCAAAGCGCGCAACAGAGAAGGACAGGGGTATTCAGCGCAGAGAATAGCCCGCCGTCGCCAGCGGGCTGAAGAGCTTAGAACTGGTAAACCAGACCCAGCGCTACAACGTCATCGGTGTTGATACCGTTGTTAGCATAGAAGTTGTCGTCTTCGTCCAGCAGGTTGATTTTATAATCAACATAGGTCGACATATTTTTATTGAAGTAGTAGGTCGCGCCGACGTCAGCGTATTTAACCAGATCTTTACTGGTGTCGTTACCCTGGCCGCTCAGGTCTTTACCTTTAGACATCAGGAAAGACACCGCCGGACGCAGGCCAAAGTCGAACTGGTACTGCGCAGTCACTTCCACGTTTTGCGTTTTGTTCGCTACGCCGTCATCGCCGTACGGGGTCATGTTGCGGGTTTCAGAATACATCGTCGCCAGGTAGATGTTGTTGGCATCGTATTTCAGACCCGCAGTCCAGGCATCCGCGTTTTCGCCGCCAGCCACTTTGCCGCCAGCGTTAACCTGTTCGTTGGTCCGGTCAGAGGTTGTGTAAGCAGCGCCAGCGCTGAAGCCCATGCCCATATCGTAAGTCGTCGAAATACCGAAACCGTCGCCATTGGAATGTTGAAGATCGCGGGCGTTGTTATTGGTGCCTTCCTGACCGTTCTGGTTTTCGTTGTTGCCCTGATACTGAAGCGCAAAGTTCAGTCCGTTTACCAGGCCGAAGAAGTCCGTGTTACGGTAGGTTGCGACGCCGTTTGTACGACCGGTCATAAAGTTGTCAGCCTGGGTGTATGAGTCGCCGCCAAATTCCGGCAGCATATCGGTCCAGCCTTCCACATCGTACAGTACGCCATAGTTACGACCGTAGTCGAATGAACCGTAGTCGCCGAATTTTACGCCCGCGAATGCCAGACGGGTCCAGGAATTTGAACCTTCGCCTTCTGTAGTATTCGCCTGAACGTTATATTCCCACTGGCCGTAACCGGTCAGTTGGTCGTTAATTTGGGTTTCGCCTTTGAAGCCAACACGAACATACGTTTGATCGCCGTCAGACTTATTGTTGTCAGAGAAATAATGCAGACCATCTACTTTGCCATAGAGATCTAATTTATTGCCGTCTTTATTATAGACTTCAGCGGCATGCGCTGCGCCAGCGGCTAACAGAGCAGGGATTACGAGAGCCAGTACTTTTCTTTTCATCGAAATAATCCTTTCGTTTATTATTTACCTGTGACTCCCTCTTAAGGGGAGTAAAAGCATGCTAAAGGAGAAGTTCCGTAAAGAGATAAGTATGAATTGTTACGTCTTAAGTAAAACCTTAATTAAATAATTCTATGGTAACAGTAATAATTAGCATGAATGTATTAACCAAAAATATATAAAATAAAAATTATACAAGTTGAATTTGATGCGATATTCTGCGCGGGTTATATGCCTTTATTGTCAAACTCTGCTTTTTGTTGGTCCATTGCGAAACGTACTGATTTACCAGCAAACATACTGACAAGCCCGAAACGATGTTCGGGCTTTTTTTTATTTCCGGGTGAATCCCGCCAGGCCGTTATTCACTGTTCGCTTTTTCTGCTTTCCCCGCCAGTTGCGCCAGTAAGTCATAGCGTTTTTGCAGGTCCACGGCGGCATCTTTCCATAGTTGCTCCGCGACCTCGGGCTGCTGCGCATTAAGACGGCGGAAGCGCTGCTCATTAAGCAGGGTTTCCGCCAGCGCATCTGACGGTGGACGAGAGTCAAGCGCCAGCGGCACTTTGCCTTCCTCCGCGCGACGCGGATCGAAACGATAAAGCGGCCAGAAGCCAGTCGCCGTCAGTTGACGCATCTGGTCGTGGCTCAGCGCCAGATCGTAGCCGTGCTCTTCACATGGGCTGTAGGCAATGATCAGCGACGGTCCTGGATACGCCTCCGCTTCCTGTATGGCTTTCACCGTCTGGTTTAGCTGCGCCCCAAGCGAGATCTGCGCGACGTAAACGTGACCATACATCATCATGCTGACGCCGAGATCTTTACGCGCCTTGCGCTTGCCGTGTTCGCCAAATTTTGTCACAGCCCCAAGCGGCGTGGCTTTTGACGCCTGGCCGCCGGTATTGGAATAACACTGCGTGTCCAGCACCAGAATGTTGACGTTTTCGGTCAGGCTCAGCACATGATCGAGACCGCCGAAGCCAATATCGTAAGCCCATCCGTCTCCGCCGATAAGCCAGATTGATTTCTCAACCAGCGCATCGGCATCGGCGACCAGCTCGCGCGCACCGTCGACATCTTTCAGATGCTGGCGCAGGGCGGCAACCTGTTCGCGGCGAACGTCCGGTGTCGCTTCGGCGTGCAATGCCTCGTAGAGCGCCGTTGGGATCTGTTCGGCAAACTGCGACAGCAGGCGCATCACCCGCACGCGATGCTGATCGACCGTCAGACGGAATCCCAGACCGAATTCGGCGTTATCCTCAAACAGCGAGTTAGCCCATGCCGGCCCCCGTCCGTTCGCATCGGTGGTGTACGGCGTTGAAGGCAGGTTACCGCCGTAAATGGATGAGCACCCGGTGGCGTTGGCAATCAACATGCGATCGCCGTACAACTGGGTCAGCAACTTGATATACGGCGTTTCGCCGCAGCCGGAACAGGCGCCGGAATATTCAAACAGCGGGGTGATTAACTGCGAAGTACGAATATCAATGCGTTCAAGTTTGCTGCGATCAATTTCTGGCAGAGCGAGGAAAAAGTCGTAGTTCACTTTTTCTTCTTCCACATGCTCAAGGCGGGACATCATATTAATCGCCTTGATTTCCGGGTTCTGGCGATCTTTCGCCGGGCACACCTCGACGCACAGGTTGCAGCCGGTGCAATCTTCCGGAGCGACCTGCAGCACATATTTCTGGCCACGCATATCACGAGATTTCACGTCCAGCGAATGCAGACTGGCTGGGGCGTTCTCCATCTCCTGTGGCGACACGACTTTGGCGCGAATCGCCGAATGCGGGCAGGCGGCGACACAATGGTTGCACTGAGTGCACAGTTCCTCTTTCCAGATTGGAATTTCTTCGGCTATATTACGTTTTTCCCAGCGCGTGGTGCCCATCGGCCAGGTACCGTCCGGCGGTAAGGCGGATACCGGAAGCGCGTCACCGAGTCCGGCGAGCATCGCGGCGGTGACCGTTTTGACAAAGTCAGGGGCTGCGTCCGAAACGACCGGTGGACGGTGGGCGCTTTGTGGATTCACCGACTGTAGCGGCACTTCAACAACCGATTCGCGGGCCAGCGCCAGCGCCTGCCAGTTGCGCTCCACCAGATCCTGTCCTTTGCTGCTGTAGCTTTTGGCGATTGCGCCCTGAAGTTCAGCCAGCGCGCTGTCGCCAGGCAAAATGCGCGTCAGATGGAAAAAGGCCATCTGCATGACGGTGTTGATGCGTGCGGCCAGACCGCATTCGCGAGCGATTTTCGCGGCGTTAATGACGTAGAAACGCGCCTTTTTCTGATTCAACACCGCCTGGACTTCCTGTGGCAAACGCGACCAGACCTCATCGGCGTTATAGGGGGTATTGAGCAGGAAAATCCCGCCAGGCTTGAGACGTTCTGCCATCGGGTATTTGTCGATAAACTGCAATTGATGACAGCCAACAAAGTCGGCCTGCGAAACAAGGTAGGCGGAACGGATCGGCTGTTCGCTGACGCGAAGATGCGAAACCGTCAAACCCCCGGCCTTTTTCGAATCGTAGACGAAGTAACCCTGCGCGTACCAGGGGGTCGAGTTACCGATAATCTTGATGTTGTTTTTGGTCGCCGAGACGCTGCCGTCGCTGCCCAGTCCGTAAAACAGCGCTTCCAGCCGGGCGCTGGAGGGAAGGGTGTTTTCCGGTAACGGCAATGACAAATTGGTCACATCGTCGTAAATACCCACAGTAAAACGCGATTTTGGTTGCGTGCTGCTCAGTTCAGTGAAGACCGCCAGCACGCAGTCGGGGCCGAACTCTTTCGAAGAAAGGCCGTAGCGTCCGCCGATAACGCGCGGCAGTGTCTCACGCTCGCCGCGGTTAAAGGCTTCCGCCAGCGCGGTCATGACGTCCAGATACAACGGCTCTGCCTGGGATCCCGGCTCTTTGGTACGATCGAGTACGGCGACCGAACGTACCGACGCTGGCAGAGCGCGCAGCAGGTGTTGTGCGGAGAACGGGCGGAACAAACGTACTTTCAGCACGCCAACGTTTTCACCGCGCGTCAGCAGTTCGTCGACCACCTCTTCGCAGGTACCGATACCCGACCCCATCAGGATGATCACGCGTTCAGCCTGTGGGTGACCGTAGTATTCAAAGGGGCGATATTGACGACCCGTCGCCGCGGCAAAATCATTCATCGCTTGCTCAACATGGTCGTAAACCGCGTTGTACCATGGGTTTGTCGCTTCCCGCGACTGGAAGTACGTATCCGGGTTTGCCGACGTGCCGCGAATCACCGGATGCTCCGGATTAAGCGCTCTGGCGCGATGGGCGTCGATTTCAGCCTGTGGCATCAGGTTCAGCAGCGTATCGTCAGCCAGCGGCACGATTTTGTTGATTTCATGCGAAGTACGAAAACCATCAAAAAAGTGAATAAAGGGCACCCGGCTTTTCAATGTGGCGATTTGGGCGATCAGCGCGAAGTCCTGCGCTTCCTGAACGCTGGCCGCGCACAGCATGGCGCAGCCGGTCTGGCGGACGGCCATTACGTCGGAATGATCGCCGAAAATAGACAGCGCATGTGTCGCCACGGTACGGGCGGCGACGTGCAGTACGAACGGAGTAAGCTGTCCCGCCAGTTTATACAACGTCGGGATCATCAATAGCAGACCCTGGGAGGACGTAAAGGAGGTCGACAGAGCCCCGGTTTGCAACGCACCGTGCACGGTAGCGATCGCGCCGCCTTCAGACTGCATTTCGACCACGCGCGGGGTATCTCCCCAGACGTTTTTAAGCCCGTTCCCCGCCCAGGCGTCCGCCTGTTCAGCCATTGTTGAACTGGGCGTTATGGGGTAGATGGCGATAACTTCACTGGTGCGGAACGCTACGGAGGCCACCGCGCCATTACCGTCAATTGTGATCATATGACACCCTTACATTGCGCAAATTGAAAGACGCTCTCTACAGCATGGCGTCCCGATAGTTATCTTTTCAGTATAGGACTTTCCTGTATTCCCTTGAAGTTATGCGGCTTTCGAGTGCACAAATTGACACACAGATCGCGAAACAAGATCGGAAATTTAATATTTATTTAACCCCGATGATGCCCACGTTTTTATTTTTCCGGGGGCAAGGTGTGCAATATATTTTTACGTTGTCATCAAAAAGTCGATTGTTTATTAACGTGGATTTAACAGCTTTATCTTATTTTTTAAGTGAGGTCCAAAACTGGACCGTAATTTTCTTTGAGAAATTTCTTAAGAAAATTATTACCCTTGCCGTTCTCCTGGGATATGGCTGTTCTTAATAAGATGATTTAAGTTTGGCTTTAGGTCTGCTGTCTCTACACTGGGTGCAGAACGGGGCAGGAAAGCCTTGTTATTTTTTGCTGTTAGCACAGTGATAATAACCAGCCAGTTGCGGATACACGCAATTTAAACATATTATTTACACGTAATAACGTGAATCTTCTTTGTGCGCGAAAAAGTCAGGATGTGATAATGTAATTACTTGTTTTGATTAAATTATGATTCGTTTATTTTTGCTTGCTTTACTTATATCTACCTCATCATCGTCTTTTGCGTTTGTTAAAATTCAGGCTAAAGACTGGGGCTTCAATACCTTTTCTACGTTGTCTTATGCTGATAATTCCGTAAATCGGTCGTCAGCTCAGCGTAACAACAAACAGCTTAAACAACGCATTATGCGTGAATTCGCACAGTGGCAGGGTACACATTACCGCTGGGGCGGGGACAGCCGCCGTGGCATTGATTGCTCCGCCTTTACGCGTCGTATTATTGCCTCGACGATTCATAAACACTTGCCGCGGACTGCCCGTGAGCAAAGTCATATCGGTCGTCGGATACATCAGAATGAACTTAACGTCGGTGATTTGGTGTTTTTCGAAACGAAACCAAACGTCCATCATGTTGGGGTTTATATCGGAAATGATGCGTTTATTCATGCATCCAGTTCGGAAGGTGTGACGTTGTCACATCTTTCAAACCGATACTGGCAGTCGCGCTATGTGACCGCTCGTCGGGTGAGTGTTTAAAGCTCGTGGGGCCACGTGAGATCAAAAACCGCACGGATAACGCGATAAAATGCGGCTGCGGCGCATAAATGCGCGCGTTGACTCTCGACGCGACAGCTTCGCATGCCTATTATTAGTGCGGTTCGTTTGGCTTTCAGAAGATAAGGGGAGAGAAATGCGCGCAGCGTTTTGGGTAGGATGTGCCGCGTTATTATTGTCGGCGTGCAGCAGTGACAATGAACCTGTTCAGCAGGCGACGGCGGCGCATGTCGCTCCGGGGTTAAGAGCGGCGATGACCAGCTCCGGCGAGGCCAATTGCGCCATGATAGGGGGATCGCTCTCTGTCGCCCGTCAACTGGACGGTTCTGCCATTGGCATGTGCGCGCTTCCCAACGGCAAACGCTGTAGCGAACAATCTCTCGCCGCGGGAAGCTGTGGTAGTTATTGATACTTACTGCATTAAGTCGGCCAGTTTATAGCTCAGAGTATGTTCCGCCGTCGCCAGCGTAAGCTGGTTAGCGGTCAGGTCTACCTGTGCACCCTTGCTGAGCATGGCGCTCAGCGTGGCGTCCAGTTGATTAAGTTGCGGGTCGGCGCACATCATCCGCGTCATTGCCAGATTTTTGGCTTTCAGCTCGCCATCTGACAGCGTGGCCTGACCGGTGAAGCGATTACACATCTTGCCTGAGATCGTCATCTTTTCTCCGAAGCTCAGCTCGGGAGCCTGCTGGCTTGCCGCGATCGGTTTTCCGTCCACGCTTTCCAGCACGAAGCGATGATGCTGTAGCTGCTCGCGGCTGACAGACACTTTTCCATTACTCACACAACCTGCCATCAGCAGGCTCAGCGCAACCAGCGCGACTACCTTCTTCATATCAACTCTCTGAATCTTAACAATCAATAACAGAATAACGATCTTACCGAATATGGCTTTGGGGAAAATCTGAAAACCCCTCCCAAACGTGGGAGGGATGAGCGTTAAAACAGGGCGTTAGGGCACGATTCACCGTTCATTAACTGCTGCAAATTGTGCAACGTAGTTTCTGAAATGCTGGTCAGCGCTTCCGCCGTGAGGAAGGCCTGATGCCCGGTAAACAGGACGTTGTGGCAGGCGGAAAGCCGACGGAACACATCATCCTGAATGACGTCATTAGACTTATCTTCAAAGAACAAATCGCGTTCGTTCTCGTAAACATCCATACCCAGCGAACCAATTTTCTGATTTTTCAGCGCTTCAATAGCCGCCTGGGAGTCGATCAGCGCTCCACGACTGGTATTGATCACCATCACGCCATCCTTCATCTGGTCAAAGGCCGCGTGGTTAAGCAGATGATAGTTCTCCGGCGTTAATGGGCAGTGCAGGGAGATCACATCCGACTCGGCAAACAACGTGGCGAGATCGACATATTCCACCCCCAGCTCAAGCGCAGCAGCGCTCGGGTAGGGATCGAACGCCAGCAGTCGCATACCAAAACCTTTCAGGATGCGCAGAGCGGCAATGCCAATTTTACCGGTACCAATGATCCCGGCTGTTTTACCGTGCATAGTGAAACCGGTTAAGCCCTCGAGCGAGAAGTTAGCATCGCGGGTGCGCTGATAAGCGCGGTGAATGCGACGGTTCAGCGTCATCATCATACCAACGGCGTGCTCAGCGACGGCTTCCGGCGAATAGGCCGGCACGCGCACGACCTGTAAACCCAGCTCCTTTGCCGCGTCAAGATCGACGTTGTTGAAACCCGCGCAGCGCAGCGCGATGAACTTAACGCCTTGTTTCTTCAGCTCTTCAAGTACCGGTCGACTTCCGTCATCGTTTACGAAAATACAGACGGCCTCGCAGCCATGGGCGGTTTTCGCTGTCTTTTCCGTCAGCAAAAAGTCAAAAAATTCAAGATCAAAGCCAAAAGCCTCGTTAACCTGTTGCAGGTACTTCTTGTCGTACTGTTTAGTGCTGTATACGGCGAGTTTCATAAGACTTTCTCCAGTGATGTTGAATCACACGTATTGAATTCAAATTATTTTACAAAATATAAAAAAGTATTGAAAGTGATACATATAATGAATAATTCTAGAGCATCTATCCTTAAACTGGGCATGTTTCGGCAAACATGACACAATAGTGGCCTTATTCGGCTTAATTTAATGCTAAATCAGGATATTAACTGCCCATGAAGGGTAAATACAAAGCCGTTCTGGCGATCGCTTTGCTGGTTATCCTCATACCGCTGACGCTGGTGATGACGCTTGGGTGGTGGGTCCCAACGCTGGCGGGCATTTGGCTGCCGCTCGGGACGCGCATAGCCTTTGAGCAAAGCCCACGCCTGACGCGTCAGGGCTTGCATATTCCTGAGATGACATATTTAGTCGGTGAATGTCCTTTGGCGCGCGTCACCCATGCGGACATTTCCCATCCCAGCCGCTGGCAGCTTACGATTAAAACCCTTCAGCTTGATTCCGCCTGCCTGGCTAAACTCCCGCAAAGCGAGTCGTCGCCCGCCGCGCCTCGCACCCTTGCCGAGTGGCAGGCGATGTTGCCGAATACCTGGGTCACTATCGACAATGTGGCGCTTTCTCCCTGGCAGGTATGGCAGGGAAAACTGAACCTTTCGCTTACCCCGTCGGTTCAACAAGTGCGCTATCAGGGGGAAAAGGTCACCCTTCGGGCGCAACTGCGCGGCCAGATGCTGTCCGTGAGTGAACTGGACGTGACGGCGTTTGAAGGGCAGCCGCCCGTCAGACTGGTTGGTGAATTCACGATGCCGCTGGTGCCGGATGGGCTGCCGACAAGCGGTCATAGCGTTGCGACGTTGACTCTGCCGCAGGCGCCTTCGCTGGTGGATGCGGAACTGGAATGGCGTGACAATACGGGGCAACTGATCGTGATGGCGCGCGGGCAGCATGAGCCGTTGCTCGACCTGCCGTGGAGCCTTACGTCTCAGCAACTCTCCATCAGCGACGGCCGCTGGACGTGGCCGTATGAGGATTTTCCCTTAAGCGGGCGTCTGGGCATTAAGGTTGATAACTGGCAGGAGGGGACAGAAAGGGCGCTGATTAGCGGTCGCCTTAATGTCCTTACCCAGGGCGACGCGGGCAAAGGAAACGCGGTGCTGACCTTTGGCCCAGGCAAACTCAGCATGGATAATAGCGCGATGCCGCTTCAGTTAACCGGCGAAGCGAAGCAGGACGATTTGATTTTTTACGCCAGGCTACCCGCCCAACTGAGCGGAAGCCTGAGCGATCCGCAACTGGCCTTTGAGCCTGGCGCGCTGCTGCGTTCGCGCGGGCGGGTCATCGACTCGCTGGACATTGATGAGATTCGCTGGCCGCTGGCAGGGGTGACGGTGACGCAGCGCGGCGTGGACGGTCGTCTGCAGGCCATTTTGCGCGCGCATGAAAATCAAATGGGTGACTTTGTGCTGCATCTCGACGGTCTGGCGAACGATTTCCTGCCGGATGCAGGGCGCTGGCAGTGGCGCTACTGGGGGAAGGGCCGTTTTACCCCTATGCATGCCGCCTGGGACGTGGCGGGAAAAGGGGAATGGCGCGATAAGGTCATCACCCTGACCGATCTCTCCACTGGCTTTAATCAGCTTCAATACGGCACCATGACGATCGACTCCCCGCGGCTGATACTCGACAAGCCGGTTCAGTGGGTGCGCGATGAAGCACAGCCGCGGTTTAGCGGCGCGCTCTCGCTCGACGCTGGCGAAACCCATTTTTCGGGCGGCAGCGTGTTGCCGCCGTCGACGCTCAAGTTCAGCGTTGACGGTAGCGATCCGACGTTGTTCCAGTTCAAAGGCGATTTACATGCCGGGGCGATTGGGCCGGTTCGGGTTAACGGACGCTGGGACGGCATTCGTCTGCGCGGACAGGCCTGGTGGCCGCAGCAGTCGCTAACGGTGTTTCAACCTTTGGTGCCGCCAGACTGGAAAATGACTCTGCGCGAAGGCGAGCTCTACGCCCAGGTCGCGTTCTCTGCCGCGCCGGAACAAGGGTTTGAAGCGGGCGGCCACGGTGTGCTCAAAGGCGGCAGCGCATGGATGCCCGACAACCAGATCAACGGTGTGGATTTCGTGTTGCCATTCCGTTTTGGCAACGGTACGTGGCAACTGGGTACGCGCGGACCGGTTTCGCTGCGGATCGCCGAAGTGGTCAATCAGGTGACAGCTACCAATCTCAGCGCCGATCTGCAGGGCGCGTACCCCTGGCGTGAAGAGGAGCCGCTGTTACTCACCGACGTCAGCGTCGACGTGCTGGGCGGTAAGGTGAGGATGCAGCAGTTGCGTATGCCGCAGCATGGCCCGGCGTTGATTCGTGTGGAAAATATTTCGTCCAGCGAGCTGATAAGCGCAGTGAATCCCAAGCAATTTGCCCTGTCCGGCCCGGTCAGCGGCGCGCTCCCACTGTGGCTGAATAATGAAAAATGGATCATTAAAGACGGCTGGTTAACGAATCCGGGTCCAATGACCCTGCGCATCGACAAAGACACCGCCGATGCGGTGGTGAAGGATAATATGGCGGCGGGCGCGGCGATCAACTGGCTGCGTTACATGGAGATCGCCCATTCCTGGACCAAAATCAATTTAGACAATCTCGGCGTACTGACCATGCAGGCGGCCATCACCGGCAACAGTCGCGTAGAAGGTAAGTCGGGGACGGTCAATCTCAACTACACCCACGAAGAAAATGTATTTGCGCTCTGGCGCAGTCTGCGCTTTGGCGACAACCTACAGGCATGGCTTGAACAGAACGCAACGCTGCCCCTGAAACACTGCCCGGAAGGCAAGGAATGTGAGGACTCCCAATGAAAATGATGACAGCCATGCTGGCGCTACTCCTGTCAGGGGTATTGACGGGCTGTACGCCGCGCATTGAAGTCGCGGCGCCAAAAGAGCCAATCACTATCAACATGAATGTCAGGATTGAGCATGAGATCCACATCAAAGTGGATAAAGACGTAGAAAGCCTGCTCAAATCACGTAGCGACTTGTTCTGAGGTTAGGATGAAACGAACATTACTTCTGACGACGCTGATTCTCAGCCTGCTGAGCGGAAATGCGCTGGCGCTGACCCTCAATGAGGCCAGAACGCAAGGACGGGTTGGGGAGACCCTGAACGGCTACCTCGTGGCGCTGAAAGAGGATGCCGAAACCCGGACGCTGGTGAAAGAGATCAACCAGGCGCGAAGCGTCAGCTACCAGCAGCTTGCTGAAAGCCACAATATTCCGGTAGAGGAGGTCGCGAAAATGGCCGGGCAAAAGCTGGTTGAGCGCGCCCGTCCGGGCGAGTACGTGCAGGGAATCAACGGTAAGTGGCTGCGGAAATAACTGATAAATTCTGAAATGTTGTCTGATAGCAGGGGGCGATGGCGCATCAATCGATAAAGTCAGGCATTATTACGCGACTTTTTAATTATCAGGGAATGATAATGACCCTCTATCAAATTAAGCCCGCTTTTCAGGCGCTTTTGCGTCCCCTCATGTTTTGGCTGCACCGACACCGCGTGACGGCTAATCACATTACCCTTGCCGCGATGGCGCTCTCATTCCTGACGGGCGGCGTGTTGGTGTGTTTCCCCCGTCTGGAACTGCTGGTCCTCCTGCCTGTCGTGCTCTTTGTGCGCATGGCGCTTAATGCGCTGGATGGCATGCTGGCGCGAGAGTGCAATCAGCAGTCAAGGCTGGGTGCGATTCTCAATGAAACCGGCGATGTCCTCTCCGACCTCGCGCTTTATCTGCCGTTTATGCTGATCCCGGACAGTAACCCAATGCTGGTTGTGGCGATGCTGTTCTGTGCGGCAATGACGGAATTTTGCGGCGTGCTGGCGCAAACCATTAACGGCGTGCGCAGCTACGCGGGTCCGTTAGGCAAAAGCGATCGCGCGCTGCTGTTTGGCTGCTGGGGACTGCTTTTGACGCTGTGGCCACAGCTGGCGACATGGAATAACGCCGTCTGGTGTGGCGCCATCCTTCTGCTGCTGTGGACGGCGGGTAATCGCTGTCGCAGCGCGTTGCGGGTCGAGGTGGCGAAGTGATGATGCTGGAGACATCCCTGGCGGCGGTATTCGCGCTGCTGTTGGCGGCAAGCGTGGTTAATGTGCTACTGGTTACGCTGCGTCCGGAGAAAGACTGGCGCGAATTAACGCTACGCATTCGCACATGGTGGGTCATCGTGGTGCTGTTTTCGCTGGCGATCCTGAGTCCTGCCTGGCTGGCGCTGACCTTTTTCGGGCTGGTCAGCTTTATGGCGTTGAAAGAGTTTCTGACCCTGGCGCCGTCCCGTCAGGCTGACCGTATGCCGCTGTTGTGGATGTTTATCGCTATTCCGGTTAACTACGGGTTTATCGGCAGTGGCTGGTACGGCATGTTTGTGGTGTTTATTCCGGTATATGTCTTTTTATTCCTTCCCGCGCGAATGGTGATCGCCGGCGACACGCAGGGCTTTTTGCGTACCGCTTCCCAACTGCACTGGAGTTTAATGACCACCGTGTTTGCGTTCAGCCATGTGGCTTTTCTGCTGGTGCTTCCTGCTGATGGCAAACAGACCGGCGCGCTACTGGTGCTGTTTCTGGTCGGTCTGACGGAATTTAACGACGTTGCGCAGTACATCTGGGGTAAGTCGTTCGGGCGCATTAAGGTCACGCCGACGGTCAGTCCGAATAAAACGCTGGCAGGATTGCTGGGCGGCGTGGCGACAACGGCATTGGTTGCCCTGCTGTTAGGGCCGTTACTGACACCAATGAGCGGGGCGATGGCGCTGCTTGCCGGGGTGATTATCGGCGTGACGGGGTTTTGTGGTGACGTGGTGATGTCGGCGATCAAACGGGATTGTGGCGTCAAAGACAGCGGCACTCTCTTGCCCGGACACGGTGGTATTCTCGACAGGCTGGACTCACTTATCTTCACTGCGCCGGTCTTCTTTCATTTCATCCGCTATTTTTACTTTTAACTACCATGACGCGACTACTTCGTACTCTGTTTACTCTTTGTGTTGTCTGGCCGGTCATTTGGCTATGGCTGGGGTTGCGTGTCCGGCACCGGGAACGTCTGCCGACACACGGTCCGGCGATTATTGTGGCGAATCACAACAGCCATATGGACGTGTTTGCGCTGCTTTCGCTGTTTTCTTTACGTCGTCAGGGTCAGGTGCATCCGGTTGCCGCGGCGGATTATTTTCTGCGTAATAAGTGGATGGCCTGGTTTGCGCTGAATATTCTCAACATTATTCCGGTGATGCGTAAAGGCGGCGACGCTAACCCGTTGGCCCGTTGCGAACAAGCGCTGCGAGAAGGCAAGACGCTGATTCTGTTTCCGGAAGGTACCCGCGGCGAGCCTGGAAAGCTGGCCCCGCTGAAGTCCGGGTTATGGCATCTGAGCCAGCGTTTTCCGGAGGTGCCGATTATTCCTGTCTGGCTGACCGGAACCGAACGGGTAATGGCGAAGGGCAACCGGATACCGCTGCCGCTGTTTATCGATGTGACCATTGGCGGGGCGATGTATGCGGATCCCGACAAGCGCGCGTTCATGGATAATCTCCGGGCGCAGCTGTTGGCGCTTTCGCAATAAAGCAAATTGGCTGATAGCGCACCGTTTTGCGCTATCAGGCACGTTGTCTTGAGCGTTTGTTTCTATACTGTCCACTGCAACGGCGTTATCGACTCATTGCGGGACAACATGATGACAAAAAAATATTCTGCTCAGTGCCACTGCGGCGCGGTCACCTTTACCGTTCAGCTTAGCGACGGGTTTCACACCGTACGCCGCTGTAACTGTTCGTTTTGCCGGATGCGCGGCGCCGTGGTGGTTTCTGCGCCGCTCGACGGTATCGACGTCATCACCGGGCGCGATAAGCTCACGGAGTACCGGTTTAATACTGGCGAAGCGAAGCATTATTTTTGTTCAGTCTGCGGGATCTACACCTTTCACCAGCGCCGTTCCAGTCCGGATCAGTATGGCGTGAACGTGGCCTGTATTGAAGACGTCTCGCCTTTTGACTTTTCACCGGTTGAGGTAACCGACGGGGTGAATCATCCCAGTGATGGCGCGAGTCGCAGTGTGGTGGGGTATCTGACTTATCAGTCAAAATGAACACCTCCCGCCGCAGCGGGAGGTGAGCGCTTACGCGGCTACCACGCTGTCGATAGCGGCTTTCGCGTCGGACTGCGCTTTTGATGCCACTTCCGGTCCGTAGGCGATTCCTTCGGCGAACACAAAGTTCACGTCGGTGATCCCAATGAATCCAAGGAACACTTTCAGGTATGGCGCGATCAGATCGGTCGGGGTATCTTTGTGAATACCGCCGCGGCTGGAGAGGATCACGGCGCGTTTACCGGTGACCAGACCTTCCGGCCCTTTCTCGGTATAGCGGAACGTGACGCCAGCGCGTGCGATCAGATCGAAGTAGTTTTTCAGCTGTGTCGGGATGTTAAAGTTGTACATCGGGGCGGCAATGACAATTACGTCGTGGGCTTTCAGTTCAGCAATCAGCTCATCAGACAGCGCCAGCGCTTCCTGTTGACGCGGCGTCAGCGGCGCATCGCTCGGGCGCAGGGCGCCGACCAGTTCGCCATCCAGAACCGGAACAGGGTTTGCCGCCAGGTCGCGTACGGTTACGGCATCAGCGGGATGTTTTTCACGCCATTGTTCAACAAAATAATCAGACAACTGACCAGACTGAGAGTACCCTGCCAGAATACTGGATTTAAGAACTAATACCTTGCTCATGGGTGTTTCCTTATAGGTGTTTGAATGGGCTGTGCCCCGTTGCGTGTTGACACTTTATTCACAATCCTGCCACAGAGATAGCGCAATATATCGAAGCCTATGTTCGAATTTATTGAACGACACACAACATGCGCTGATGTGGTACTCTATACCTATCATTTTGAAGAGATTTAACCAGGCAGAGCACTGCCATCTAACCTTATGACAGAACAACAAAAATTAACCTTCCACCTCCTGCAACAGCAGTTAGATGCGTTGATGCTGCGCGATCGCCAGCGTTTTGCTCGCCGCCTCCACGGCGTGAAGAAGGTTAAAAATCCTGATGCACAACAGGCCATTTACCAGGAAATGGCGAAAGAGATCGAACAGGCAGCCGGTAAAGTCGTGCTACGCGAAGCGTCACGTCCGGCGATCGTGTATCCGGAAAACCTGCCGGTTAGCCAGAAAAAACAGGCCATTCTTGAAGCGGTTCGCGATCACCAGGTGGTGATTGTGGCCGGGGAAACCGGGTCGGGAAAAACCACCCAGCTACCGAAAATTTGCATGGAGTTGGGGCGCGGGGTTAAAGGGTTGATTGGCCATACGCAACCGCGCCGTCTGGCTGCGCGTACCGTGGCGAACCGTATTGCTGAAGAATTGCAAACGGAGCCGGGTGGTTGCATCGGTTATAAGGTGCGTTTCAACGACCACGTCAGCGATAACACGATGGTTAAGCTGATGACCGACGGTATTCTGCTGGCGGAAATCCAGCAGGATCGTCTGCTGATGCAGTACGACACCATCATTATCGATGAAGCGCACGAGCGCAGCCTGAACATCGATTTTCTGCTGGGGTATCTGAAAGAGCTGCTGCCCCGTCGCCCGGACCTGAAAGTTATCATTACTTCCGCGACTATCGATCCGGAGCGATTCTCAAAACATTTCAACAATGCGCCGATTAAAGAGGTGTCAGGACGGACCTATCCGGTGGAAGTGCGCTATCGCCCGATTGTAGAAGAGGCGGACGATACCGAACGCGACCAGCTACAGGCTATTTTCGATGCGGTAGATGAACTGGGTCGTGAAAGCCCCGGCGATATTTTGATCTTTATGAGCGGTGAACGCGAAATCCGCGACACCGCCGACGCGCTTAACAAGCTCAATTTACGCCATACGGAAGTGCTGCCGCTGTACGCCCGGCTCTCCAATAGCGAACAGAACCGGGTGTTCCAGTCCCACAGCGGACGGCGCATTGTACTGGCGACCAACGTGGCGGAAACCTCGCTCACCGTGCCGGGTATTAAGTACGTCATTGACCCCGGCACCGCGCGCATTAGTCGTTACAGCTACCGTACAAAGGTACAACGTCTGCCTATCGAGCCGGTTTCTCAGGCTTCCGCTAACCAGCGTAAGGGGCGTTGCGGTCGCGTCTCGGAAGGGATCTGTATTCGTCTTTATTCCGAGGACGATTTCCTGTCGCGCCCGGAGTTTACCGATCCGGAGATTCTGCGTACCAATTTGGCGTCGGTTATTCTGCAAATGACCGCGCTGGGACTGGGCGATATCGCCGCGTTCCCCTTTGTCGAAGCGCCGGACAAGCGCAATATCCAGGACGGCGTGCGCCTGCTGGAAGAACTGGGCGCGATTACGACTGACGAACAGGCGAACGCCTATAAGCTAACGCCGCTGGGTCGCCAGCTCAGCCAGCTGCCGGTGGATCCGCGCCTGGCGCGCATGGTGCTGGAAGCGCAAAAACACGGCTGCGTGCGCGAGGCGATGATCATCACCTCCGCACTCTCCATTCAGGACCCGCGCGAAAGGCCAATGGACAAGCAGCAGGCGTCGGATGAAAAACATCGTCGTTTCCACGATAAAGAGTCCGATTTTCTGGCATTCGTAAATCTGTGGAATTATCTCGGCGAGCAGCAGAAGGCGCTGTCATCGAACCAGTTCCGCCGCCAGTGCCGCGTGGATTTCCTCAACTACCTGCGGGTGCGCGAGTGGCAGGATATTTACACCCAACTGCGTCAGGTGGTGAAAGAACTGGGCATTCCGGTCAATAGCGAACCGGCGGAATATCGTGAAATTCATATCGCGCTGCTTACCGGGCTGCTGTCGCATATCGGGATGAAGGATGCCGACAAGCAGGAATATACCGGCGCACGCAACGCGCGTTTCTCCATCTTCCCCGGCTCTGGCTTATTCAAGAAACCGCCAAAATGGACGATGGTGGCAGAACTGGTGGAAACCAGCCGTCTGTGGGGCCGTATTGCGGCGCGAATCGATCCGGACTGGGTGGAGCCTGTTGCCCAGCACCTGATTAAACGTTCTTACAGTGAACCGCACTGGGAGCGGGCGCAGGGCGCAGTGATGGCGACTGAAAAGGTCACCCTGTACGGTTTACCGATTGTCGCCGCCCGCAAGGTGAACTACAGCCAGATCGATCCGGCGTTATGTCGCGAGCTGTTTATCCGCCACGCGCTGGTCGAAGGCGACTGGCAAACGCGGCACGCATTCTTCCGCGATAACCTGAAGCTGCGTGCTGAGGTCGAAGAGCTGGAACACAAATCGCGTCGCCGCGACATTCTGGTGGATGATGAGACGCTATTTGAATTCTACGACCAGCGCATCAGCCACGATGTAATTTCCGCGCGTCATTTCGACAGTTGGTGGAAAAAGGTCAGCAGGGAAACGCCAGACCTGCTCAATTTTGAAAAGAGCATGCTGATCAAAGAGGGGGCGGAAAAGATCAGCAAGCTGGACTATCCCAACTTCTGGCATCAGGGCAATCTGAAGCTGCGCCTGAGCTACCAGTTTGAACCGGGCGCGGATGCCGACGGCGTGACTGTACACATCCCTCTGCCGCTGCTGAACCAGGTGGACGAGAGCGGTTTTGAATGGCAGATCCCCGGCCTGCGCCGTGAGCTGGTGATTGCGCTGATCAAGTCGCTGCCGAAGCCAGTACGGCGCAACTTTGTCCCTGCGCCAAATTATGCTGAGGCGTTTTTAGGCCGTGTAACCCCGCTCGAACTGCCGCTACTGGAGGCCCTTGAGCGTGAGCTGCGCCGCATGACCGGCGTGACGGTTGACCGCGAAGACTGGCACTGGGAACAGGTGCCCGATCATCTGAAAGTCACGTTCCGCGTTGTCGACGAGAAGAACAAAAAACTGCAGGAAGGACGTTCGTTAACGGCGCTGAAAGAGGCGCTGAAGGGCAAGGTTCAGGAAACCTTGTCTGCCGTGGCGGACGACGGTATCGAACAGAGCGGCCTGCATATCTGGAGTTTTGGCCAGCTTCCGGAAAGCTACGAGCAGAAACGCGGCAATTATAAGGTCAAAGCCTGGCCAGCGTTGGTGGACGAGCGCGACAGTGTGGCGATCAAACTGTTCGATAACCCGCTGGAACAGCGGCAGGCAATGTGGTCCGGCCTGCGGCGTTTGCTGCTGCTGAACATACCGTCGCCCATTAAGTACCTGCACGAGAAGCTGCCGAACAAAGCTAAGCTGGGTCTGTACTTCAACCCGTATGGGAAGGTGCTGGAACTGATAGACGACTGTATCTCCTGTGGCGTAGACAAATTGATCGACGCCAACGGCGGCCCGGTCTGGACAGAGGAAGGTTTTACCGCGTTACACGAAAAGGTGCGTGCCGAACTGAACGACACCGTGGTGGAGATAGCAAAGCAGGTTGAGCAGATCCTGACTGCCGTGTTTGCCATCAACAAGCGGTTGAAAGGGCGCGTGGACATGACGATGGCGTTGGGGCTGTCGGATATAAAAGCGCAAATGAGCGGGCTGGTGTATCGCGGCTTTGTCACCGGAAACGGCTTCAAACGTCTCGGCGACACGCTGCGCTATTTACAGGCGATCGAAAAACGGCTTGAGAAGCTGGCGGTCGATCCGCACCGCGACCGCGCCCAAATGCTGAAAGTAGAGAGCGTGCAGCAGGCGTGGCAGCAGTGGCTCAATAAATTGCCCCCTGCGCGACGTGAAGATGAAGATGTGAAGGCGATCCGCTGGATGATAGAGGAGCTGCGCGTCAGTTACTTCGCGCAGCAGCTCGGTACGCCTTATCCGATTTCAGATAAGCGTATTTTACAGGCGATGGAGCAGATAAACGGGTAATTGTTTGCACTGTGACGTGAACGTAGCGCCTCATCCGGTGAATACCGGGTGAGGCTTATGACTACTACAGTTCGTTCGGCTGAGCGTGAATAGCAGAAGACCGTTTTACCCGACTCGCAAAGAAGATGGCGGTGAGGGAGATAGCGACAGTGACGATCAAATACCACGCCACCGGCACCCAGTCGCCGTTATATTTCGCCAGCAGGCCCGTCGCGATAAGCGGGGCAGTGCCGCCAGCCAGTGCCGCGCCAATCTGGTAACCCAGGGTGATCCCGGTATAACGAACGTTAGCGCTGAAAATTTCAGAGCAGAGCGTGCCGAGAACCGCGGTGACGGGGGCCCAGAGAATGCCGAACATCACCACCGTCGCCAGTACGATTCCCCAGCTCGTGCCGGTATTGAGCAGTAGAAACCACGGCACGATAAACAGACCGAGCAGGCAGACGCTGACGGCATACATCCGTTTACGGCCCACTTTATCCGACAACAGGCCCATCAGCGGGATCATTACCGTAGCCACCAGCGCGCCAAGGGTAACGGCTTCCAGCGCTTGCGACTTTTGGTAGGTGAGCGTTGTCGTCGCGTAACTGACCACAAAGGTCGAAAAAATATAAAATGGCGCGGTTTCTACCACTTTGAGTCCTGCGGCGATCAGCACTTCACGCCAGTGATGGGTGAGCGTCTCGCGAAGCGGCGCTTTGGCGACCTGTCCGGATTGCTTCACTTTCTGAAAATCCGGTGTTTCGTCAATATCGCGGCGGATCCATAGCCCCAGCAGCACCAGTACGGAACTGAGCAGGAACGGGATGCGCCAGCCCCAGGAGAGGAAATCCTCTTCGCTGAACAGCGTCATTAACGACACGATAAACGTCGCCATCAGCATGCCGATGGTGACACCCGCCTGGGGAATACTGCCAAAAAAACCTTTACGTTTTTCCGGCGCGTATTCATAGGCCAGCAGAAGCGCGCCGCCCCATTCGCCACCTATCCCCATTCCCTGAATGATACGCATCAGAATCAACAAAATGGGCGCCCAGATACCAATCATCTCGTAGGTCGGCAACAGGCCAATCATCACCGTCGCGCCGCCCATCAGCGACAGCGTTAAGACCAGCGTTTTCTTACGGCCAATCCGGTCGCCGATATGGGCAAAGACAACACCACCGATCGGACGAATGAAAAAGGTCAGAGAGAAAGACAGATACGAGAGGATCAGACCGATAACCGGGTCAACCATCGGAAAGAAAATCTTGTTAAACACCAGCGCGGCGGCGGTGCCATACAGGAAGTAATCGAACCACTCAATCGCACTGCCGGTCAGGCTGGCGATGAGGACTTTTTTGTTTTTCTTCAGAATGGCAGTGCTACTTTCATGCGTTGTCATTGACGTTAAACCTCAGCCAGAGAGTAGAAAAAAGGTGACACCTGGCGGTGCGGAAGGTGCAACCTGAAACAGTCGGTTGGTTGTGAAATTGTTAATCAAACTAGGTAGGTTGGTTACATTTGACAAGGGGGAGGCGAAAGACATGCGCCAAAAATAAGGCAATTTACCAGGCGAATTTTCTGTGAGAGCAGAAGATATGACAGGGATGATTTATTAAACGGCTTAAAAACAGGATAATCGACAGGTGCAACCGATACGTTTTTAGACGTTTCTGGTTATTTCATGAATGTGACAAAAAAAGCGGCGAAATTTAACGCTTAACCTTTCAGAGAGATCTGCTGTTTATCCTGTCGGGCTGCGGTAGGCTGCTGAGAAAGAGGAGGAGCCCACTATGCGAACGTTCCTGAACATTTCCGACGCCTCCCTTGAGGCGATTAATACTGTAGGGCAGTGGCTGGCGCAGGATGACTTTCACGGCGGTGCGGCTTATCCGGCCGACTGCGTCGTGCTTGCCGGTAATGCCGTGATCCCCACCATTGATGCCGCCTGCCGCATCGCGAAAGAGCAATCTATTCCACTGTTGATTACCGGCGGGATCGGGCACTCAACGACCTTTCTGTATGCCGCCATTGCGCAGCATCCCCGTTACAATACGATTCGTACCACCGGACGCACCGAAGCGGCTATCCTTGCAGATATCGCACGCCAGTTCTGGCAGATCCCGGCGGATAAAATCTGGCTGGAAGAACGTTCCACTAACTGCGGTGAAAATGCCCGTTTTAGCGTCAGCCTGCTTACCGAGGTCACCGATCCCATCAATACGGCGATTGTGGTTCAGGACCCCACCATGCAGCGGCGCACTATTGCGACGTTTCGCCGGGTAACCCGTGACAACCCGGATGCGCCGCGTTGGTTAAGTCATCCTGGCTTCACACCGCTGCTTTGCCGGCATGACGACGGTCTTGCTTTTTCCAACATTGATGATCGCGTATGGACCATTGAGCGTTATTTAGCGCTGGTGGCGGGCGAAATACCACGCCTGCGTAACGACGAATCGGGCTACGGACCTTGCGGGCGCGACTTTATTGTTCACGTTGATTTTCCGGCGGATGTGGAAGCCGCATGGCAAACGCTGCACGACGATGAAGCACTCTATGCGGCCCTCACCGATCGCGCTTTGCGTTGAACCCTGCCCGTTTAGCCTTGTTTTCTCCCAAACGGGCATTTTTCCTGCCCTTGCCAGCAACCTTCTTTGCCCCTGAGCGGCCTCTTTTATGAGGCCGCTCACATTATCAAAACACCAGTTGGAATACTGACGGCATGATTGATGTTTATTAACAACAATTTCACTTGTTAAAAACATTTAAATCACAGGAGTAGCGCATGTCAGTACCCGTACAACATCCTATGTATATCGACGGACAGTTTGTGACCTGGCACGGAGAAGCCTGGATTGATGTCATCAACCCGGCGACGGAAGAGGTGATTTCCCGTATCCCGGACGGGCGGGCGGAAGATGCGCGTAAAGCGATTGAGGCGGCAGAACGGGCGCAGATCGGTTGGGAAGCGCTGCCGGCCATTGAACGCGCAGGATGGTTACGCAAAATATCCGCTGGCATCCGCGAGCGAGCTAATGAGATCAGCGCGCTGATTGTTGCCGAGGGCGGCAAGATCCAACAGCTGGCGGAGGTGGAAGTGTCATTTACCGCCGATTATCTTGACTATATGGCCGAGTGGGCGCGCCGCTACGAGGGCGAGATTCTGCAAAGCGATCGCCCCGGCGAGAATATACTGCTGTTTAAGCGCGCGCTGGGCGTGACCACCGGTATCCTGCCGTGGAATTTCCCGTTCTTCCTGATCGCGCGAAAACTGGCGCCCGCGTTGCTCACGGGCAATACCATCGTGATCAAGCCGAGCGAGTTTACGCCGAATAATGCCATCGCTTTTGCGAAGATCGTCGATGATATTGGTTTGCCGCGCGGCGTCTTTAACCTTGTGCTCGGTCGTGGTGAAACGGTCGGACAGGAGCTGGCGGGGAATCCTAAGGTGGCGATGGTCAGCATGACCGGCAGCGTGACGGCGGGAGAAAAAATTATGGCCACCGCCGCGAAGAACATCACCAAAGTATGCCTTGAACTGGGGGGCAAAGCGCCAGCTATCGTTATGGACGATGCGGATCTGGCGCTGGCGGTGAAGGCGATTGTTGATTCTCGCGTCATTAATAGCGGGCAGGTCTGTAACTGTGCCGAGCGGGTGTATGTCCAGAAAGGTATTTACGATCGGTTTGTCACGCGTCTGGCTGACGCGATGAAAGCGGTTCAGTTTGGCAATCCCGCCGAGCGTAACGACATTGCGATGGGACCGTTGATTAATGCGGCTGCGCTGGAACGTGTGGCGCAAAAAGTGACGCGTGCGGTTGAAGAAGGCGCGAAAGTGGTGCTTGGGGGTAACGCGGTGGAGGGGAAAGGCTACTTCTATCCACCGACGCTGTTGGTGGATGTGCGCCAGGAGATGGCGATCATGCATGAAGAGACTTTTGGTCCGGTGCTGCCCGTCGTCGTCTTTGATACGCTGGATGACGCGCTGGCTATGGCGAACGACAGCGACTATGGCCTGACCTCGTCGATTTATACGCAGAATCTCAATGTAGCGATGAAAGCTATCAAGGGACTCAGGTTCGGCGAAACCTACATCAACCGTGAGAACTTTGAAGCCATGCAGGGTTTCCACGCGGGCTGGCGCAAGTCAGGTATCGGTGGCGCGGACGGTAAGCACGGACTGAACGAGTATCTGCAAACGCAGGTGGTTTATCTGCAGTCGTAGCGTAAAGGCCGGGGTATTCACAGCGCGGGCGAGCAGAAGAAAAAAGGGCGGAGGAGCCTCTCCGCCTTGTTGTTAAAGCGTAACGTATTTTTCCAGCGTACGAACGAGTTGGGTGACGAATCCGTACTCGTTATCATACCAGGCCACGGTTTTCACCAGTTGCAGATCGCCCACCTCGGTAATCTCTGTTTGAGTGGCGTCAAACACAGAGCCAAAGTGCGAGCCGATAACATCCGATGAGACGATTTCGTCGTCGGTGTAACCAAAAGATTCGTTGTTATCGGTGGCCTGTTTCAGTGCGTTGTTCACCTCTTCGGCGGTGACTTTTTTATTCAGAATGGAGACCAGTTCCGTAACGGAGCCCGTCTTCACCGGGACACGCTGAGCATGGCCCTTCAGCTTGCCACTCAGTGCCGGGATCACCAGACCAATGGCTTTCGCCGCGCCGGTGGTATGGGGGATAATGTTTTCCGCTGCCGCGCGGGAGGCGCGCAGATCTTTTCCACGGGGACCATCGACCAGTGACTGGGTGCCGGTATAGGCGTGAATGGTGGTCATGGTGCCCACCTGAATGCCAAAGCTGTCGTGGAGCGCTTTAGCCATTGGCGCCAGACAGTTAGTTGTGCAGGATGCGACCGAGACAATCACATCGCTTGCCTGCAGCGTGTCATCATTAACGTTATAGACGATGGTTTTCATGTCGCCAGCGGGGGCGGAAATCAGCACTTTTTTAGCCCCGGCATCAATGTGCGCCTGAGATTTCTCCTTCGAGGTGTAAAATCCGGTGCATTCAATGATAATTTCCGCGCCTTTGGCCTTCCATGGGATATTTTTCGCGTCTTTCTCCGCATACACGGCAATCTCTTTGCCATCGACAATCAGCGCATCCTCGGTGAAGTCAACGCTCCACGGGAAAGGACCATAGTTGGAATCATGCTTCAGCAAATAAGCGAGGATTTTCGGCGAGGTGAGATCGTTAATGGCGACGACATCGACGTCGCTTTTGACCTCCAGTAAACGACGCAGTACCAGACGACCAATACGACCAAAACCGTTAATGCCAATTTTACTCATGGTTTACTCCTGTCAGGATGTAGCAGTGCGGTCTCTTTTTCCTTTCCAGGCTTAGTTCACTCTGGCGGGATGAGCAATCGCACTTCTTGCCGTTAAGCCTAACTGACTGAAAAACGATGAAGAAAAGTTAATGAATTTTTAACAAAAGCTCGCTATGTTGACGCTTTACGAATTTACTCAGGACGTATTATGGGCAATAAGTATTCAGGCCTGCAGATTGGAATTCACTGGCTGGTATTCTTACTGGTGATTGTGGCGTACTGCGCGATGGAGTTTCGTGGGCTTTTCCCTCGCAGCTACCGTCCGGTTATCAATATGGTGCATGTTTCATGTGGGATGAGCATACTGGCGCTGATGGTCGCGCGGCTCGTCGTTCGACTGAAATTCCCCGCGCCGCCGATTGAGCCAAAGCCTAAGCCGATGATGACCGGCCTGGCGCATCTTGGGCATCTGATCATTTACCTGTTGTTTATCGCGTTGCCGGTGATAGGCCTGATGATGATGTATAACCGCGGAAATCCGTGGTTCGCGTTTGGGATGGTGATGCCGCATGCGGCTCAGGCCAATCCAGATGCCGTGGCTATGCTGAAATCCTGGCATATTGTGCTGGCGAACCTGGGCTACCTGGTCATTGCGTTACACGCCGCCGCCGCGCTGATGCATCACTATATGTGGAAGGACAATACGTTGCTGCGCATGATGCCCCGTAAGCGGGGATAAAAACGGACGCTGATCGTCGAACGCGCGGGGGCTGGCGCGCGCTATGTAAGATGCTGGCTTTGATATTGTCTGCTGTACCTTTTGGCCCCGGTGGAGAAAAAGATCAACCGGGGCCTATGTCTTTCAGGGATCTCTTTATTTCAATGATGGCCTGTACCTGTTACTATACCCCCCTATAGTATGCAGGAGGGCCTATGCCACATTCACCTGAAGATAAAAAACGGATCCTGACCCGCGTCAGGCGCATACGAGGGCAGGTTGATGCGCTCGAACGCGCGCTGGAGTCTGGCGAACCTTGTCTGGCTATTTTGCAACAGATTGCCGCTGTCCGCGGTGCGTCTAATGGTCTGATGGGCGAAATGGTTGAAATCCATCTCAAAGATGAACTGGTGAGTGGAGAAACCACGCCGGACCAGCGTGCTGTGCGAATGGCGGAAATCGGTCACCTTCTTCGCGCTTATCTAAAATAAACACATCACCTCGCAATAATAGGGAAGAGAGATATGAAATCACGTGCAGCAGTTGCTTTTGGCCCTGGTCAACCGCTTAAAATTGTTGAAATTGACGTTGCGCCGCCCAAAAAAGGCGAAGTACTGGTGAAGATTACCCATACCGGGGTTTGCCATACCGATGCGTTTACCCTGTCCGGCGACGATCCTGAAGGCGTGTTCCCGGCCGTGCTCGGCCATGAAGGCGGCGGTGTGGTGGTCGAGGTGGGGGAAGGCGTCACCAGCCTGAAACCCGGCGATCACGTTATTCCGCTTTACACCGCAGAATGTGGCGAATGTAAATTCTGTAAATCCGGAAAAACCAACCTGTGCCAGGCTGTACGCGCCACGCAGGGTAAAGGTCTGATGCCGGATGGTACTACCCGTTTCTCTTATAAAGGCGAACCCATTTATCACTATATGGGTACCAGCACCTTCAGTGAATACACCGTGTGCGCCGAGATTTCGCTGGCGAAGGTTAATCCCCAGGCGCCGCTGGACAAAGTCTGCCTGTTGGGTTGTGGCGTGACCACCGGTATCGGTGCCGTACACAACACGGCGAAGGTAAAAGAAGGCGATACCGTTGCGGTCTTTGGGCTTGGCGGAATTGGTCTGGCTGTCATTCAGGGGGCGGTTCAGGCGAAAGCCGGGCGCATTATTGCCGTTGACACGAATCCGGAGAAATTCACCCTGGCGGGCGAGCTGGGTGCGACCGACTTTATTAACCCGAAGGACTACGATAAACCGATCCAGGACGTGATTGTTGACCTGACCGACGGGGGGGTGGATTTCAGCTTTGAATGTATCGGTAATGTCGACGTCATGCGCGCCGCGCTGGAATGCTGCCACAAAGGCTGGGGCGAGAGCATCATTATTGGCGTAGCCGGTGCGGGTCAGGAGATCAAAACGCGTCCGTTCCAACTGGTGACTGGCCGTGTCTGGCGCGGTTCCGCGTTTGGCGGTGTAAAAGGGCGTACGCAACTGCCGGGGATGGTAGAAGAGGCGATGGCGGGTAAGATCCAGCTGGATCCGTTTATTACGCACCGTCTGCCGCTGGAACAAATCAACGAGGCCTTTGACCTGATGCATAAAGGCAAATCGATTCGTACCGTTATCCATTTCGGCGATAAGTAATCCCTTTGCCAGCGGAGCCTCCGCTGGCATTTTTCCTTTCTTTAGCAAAAATGTTGTCAAAGTGTGACGAAGTCAGCGCTTTTTGCGATAAGTAAACCTTCCTGAATGCCGATGACTATCTAACGGGCGTGTATCACGCATAAATCCAATAAGAGAGTCGACGGTCATGGACAACACATCATCGATGCAAGCACCGCATAAGCTGGGCTTCCTGCATCAAATCAGGCTGGTTCCGCTGTTTTCCTCCATTCTCGGTGGCATCCTTTTACTTTTCGCGCTAAGCTCCGGCCTGGCCGGTTATTTTCTGATGCAGGCTGACCGCGATCAGCGCGACGTCACGGATGAAATTCAGGTGCGAATGGGGTTATCAAACAGTTCTAACCATCTGCGTACCGCGCGGATCAACATGATCCACGCCGGTGCGGCAAGCCGTATTGCCGAAATGGACGACATGAAAGCGAATATCGCGGCGGCGGAAAAGCGGATTAAACAGTCTGAAGATGGGTTTAATACCTATATGGCGCGGGCGGTGAAAACCCCTGCTGATGAAGCGCTGGATGGCGATCTGAACAGCAGTTTTCAGGCATACCTGGCCGGTCTGCAGCCTATGCTGAAATACGCTAAAAACGGCATGTTCGAAGCTATCATTAATCACGAAAGCGAACAGGCGCGGCAGCTTGACGACAACTACAACAAGATCCTTCTGAAGGCCATTGAGATACGCACGGCGCGCGCTACACACTTAAGCGAGCAGGCGCATCAACGCACCCGTTTAGGGGTAATGTTTATGATTGGCGCCTTTGCGCTGGCGTTACTGCTGACGCTGATGACCTTTATCGTCCTGCGTCGCACCGTGATTCGTCCGTTACAACATGCCGCCCAGCGCATTGAGCAAATCGCGGCGGGCGATCTCACCATGCAGGATGAGCCGACAGGTCGCAGCGAGATTGGCCGTCTGAGCCGCCATTTGCAGCAGATGCAGCGTTCGCTGGTAAACACCGTCGGCGCGGTGCGTCAGGGGGCAGAGGAAATCTATCGCGGCACGAGCGAGATCTCCGCAGGCAATACCGACTTGTCGTCGCGTACCGAGGAGCAGGCGGCGGCAATCGAACAGACCGCCGCCAGCATGGAACAACTGACCGCGACGGTAAAACAAAACGCCGACAATGCGCACCACGCCAGTAAACTGGCGGAAGACGCGTCTGGTAAAGCCAGCCGTGGCGGCCAGATGGTGTCCGGCGTCGTGCAGACAATGGGCAATATTTCCACCAGTTCGAAGAAGATTTCCGAAATTACCGCTGTGATTAACAGCATTGCGTTCCAGACGAATATCCTGGCGCTCAACGCGGCGGTTGAAGCCGCCCGCGCCGGTGAGCAGGGACGCGGGTTCGCCGTTGTCGCCAGCGAAGTGCGTACACTCGCCAGCCGTAGCGCCCAGGCGGCAAAAGAGATAGAAGGCTTGATCAGCGAATCGGTGCGTCTTATCGATCAGGGGTCTGGCGAAGTGGTGGCGGCGGGGAACACCATGACCGATATTGTCGACGCGGTGAAACGGGTGACCGATATCATGCTGGAGATTGCGGCGGCGTCGGATGAACAAAGTCGCGGCATCGTCCAGGTAAGCCAGGCGATTTCCGAGATGGATAAAGTCACTCAGCAGAATGCGTCACTGGTGGAAGAAGCTTCTGCCGCCGCCGCGTCACTGGAAGAGCAGGCCGCACGACTGACGGAAGCCGTAGGCGCGTTTCGTTTACAGAGCGGAAGCGGCGTCACGCGGACGATAACGGCCCGCCGCGCGCCGGAACCTGTTCCGACGCCGGTCACGGCTGGCACAGACAACTGGGAAACCTTCTGACGGTTATCAACCACGGGCCGGATAGGGCGCATTCACGCCGCCATCCGGCCAGGCGGTTGCGTTTATAGCGGCATGGATTTACGAATCGCGCCTATCAGCGTTTGCGCGCCGGAAGAAAGCGGTGAGTCCACGCGGGTAAGAATACCAATGGGCTCGCCCGCGCCCTGGGTCGGCACCGGCAGGGAGACCAGTGTCGCCTGGCGCAGATCTTCTTTCACCGCCCCGGATGGCACAAACCACACGTAGTCGTAGTCGACGGTAAGCTGGCGCGACAGCGAGGCCGAAAGCGTTTCGATACAGCCGGTGGGCAACTTGCAGCCCTGGCTTTGCAATAACGCCTCGGCGTTTTGCCGTGGCACGGTGCCTTTCGGCGACACCACCACGGGCCACTCCATGACCCGACTGAGAGTGACATTTTCCTGCAATAGCGGATGATCGGGTCGGACAACCAGCTTTAATGACTCGAGAAACAGCAGTTCGTAGTTCAGGCCGCTCATCAGTTCCGGATCGGACATCCGGCCAATGCCGATGTCAATCTCGCCGGATTTCAGTCCCGCCAGCAGCATAGTGTTATTCATGGTGGCCACCTGCAGGGTGGTCTCTTTTTGCTGTTGATGAAACGGGCCAATCACTGCAGGCAGGATACCCAGCGCAGCGGTGGGCAGCGCGCCGATTCTCACTACATCATTGTTTAGACCTTCTTTACGGTTTAGCGCCTGTCCGGCCGTATTGAGCGCATCAAGCACTTTTACCGCATGGGTCAGAAACTGCTCCCCCGGAAGGGTCAGTTGGGCGCCAAGTCGCCCGCGTTCAAACAGGCGGGTTCCGGTCAACTGCTCCAGCTCGTTCAGCGTTTTTGACAGCGCGGGCTGGCTGAGGTTAAGGGTTTCGGCTGCACGCCCCAGTGTTCCTTGTTGAGCGACAGCGACAAATGTATGAAGATGGCGCAATCGGATGCGCTGACTGAACAAACTATTTTTTTCCATAAGCGATGTTAAAAACAGAGCCGTGCCGGTGACAAGTAAAGTTGTTTGTTTTTGATAACTTGATTGCAAAATATAATTAACATTTAACTCATTTAAGTAACAGCGATTTCTCTGCGGAGGGGAAAATGATTCATGTCATAGGCCACCTTAATCCAGACAGCGATGCGATATGCTCGGCGTATATGACCGCGTGCTGGCTTCAGATGCGCGGCTTACCGGCCACGGCCTGGCGTCTCGGCGAACCGAATCGCGAAACCCGCTTTATCTTCGAACAGGCGGGGCTGGACATGCCGCCGTTGTTGACCCTGCCGCTCACCGGACTTGACGTCTGGCTGGTGGACTTTACGGAGCCATCACAAGGGCCGGAAACCCTTCAGCCCAGCAATGTTGTTGGCATTATTGACCATCACCGACTGGGCGGGCTAATGACCCGCCTGCCGCCGGAGGTGTGGATTAAACCGGTTGGCAGCAGCGCCACATTGCTGTGGCAGTTAATGACGCCACAGCACAGGGCGCAGGTCACTTCCGCGCAAGCGCAATTACTGCTGGGCGCCCTGTTAAGTGACACTGTCACGCTAAGATCGCCCACGACCACTGACGACGATCGTCAGGCGGTAGCCGAACTGACGGAACAGGCAGGCGTGACGTTAAGCGCCTTTAGTGAGGGATTATTAAGCGCGAAAACCAGCGTGGAAGGCTTAACCGCCAGCGCGCTTCTGCAAAAGGATACCAAGCGCTTCACTCTTCATGGGTTGCAGGTCAGCGTCGCGCAGATCGAGCTTTACTCTCTGGATCAGGTATCCGGCGTGCTGGAAGCCCTGCGAGGCGAGATGGCGGAATACGCCACCCGCAGCGGCGCGGATCTGGTGGCGCTGATGCTGACCGATATTAACGCCGGGCATTCGCAGCTGTGGTTTGCCGGTTCACATCAGCCGGCGCTGTCGCAGCCCGTGACGGTCGAGGGTATGCTGAGTCGCAAGAAACAGATGTTGCCCTGGCTGGAGAAGCATCTGGCCTGATGCAAAACGTCAGCGGGCTGAAGCCCCAGCCCGCTGCTACCGTTAAACGTCAAAAAAGACCGTTTCTTTTTCGCCCTGCAGATGAATATCAAAGGTATAGACCGTCTCGTCGCCGCGCTGAACACGCCGGGCAATGAGCGTCTGGCGGCGAACTTCCCATTCGATCAGGTTTAGCACCGGGTCGCGCTGGTTCGCCTCAGGTTCATCGGCAAAATACATCCGGGTGTGCAGGCCAATATTGATGCCCCGGGCGACAATCCACAGGTTAACGTGCGGCGCCATGACCCTGCCGTCACGCCCGACGACGCATCCCGGTTTGATGGTTTCAAAGCGCCAGACGCCGCTGTCGAAGTCGGAACAGGCGCGTCCCCAACCGCGGAAATCAGGGTCAAGTTTTTTATCTTCCTGATGGTCGGCTGGATGGTTATACCGTCCGTGGGCATTGGCCTGCCAGATTTCCAGCAGCACATCGCGCACCGGTGTGCCGGAACCGTCGATCACCCGGCCTTCAAGGGTAATACGCTCACCTTCGGTATGGCTGTTGGTCAGCGTGGCGCTGACGTTTTTCTCAAAGATCTGAAAGCCTGCCGCGTCCGGCGCTAACCCAATATGCACATACGGTCCCGCCGTTTGTGAGGCGGTTTCCGGTAAATAATCTTTCATCGTGCGACCCCCTGAGTCCGGTTTTCAAACAGTGTGGCGCGCTGGCCTCGCAGCACCAGATCGAAACGGTACGCCAGACAGTCCAGCGGAACGGCGGCGTGGGTGTCCAGTTCGGCAATCAGGGTGCGAACAGCGTCGTCGTTGTTGAGGGTTCTGACAATGGGACACTGCCTGATAAGCGGGTCGCCTTCAAAATACATCTGGGTGATCAGACGCTGGGCGAAGGCATCGCCGGACAGTGAAAAATGAATATGCGAAGGACGCCAGTCGCTGGCCTGATTACGCCACGGATAGGGACCTGGTTTGATGGTGCGGAAAAAATAGTAGCCGTTTTCATCGGTTAACACGCGTCCGCAGCCGCCAAAATTGGGGTCGATAGGCGCGAGATACTGATCTTTCTTGTGGCGGTAGCGGCCACCCGCATTCGCCTGCCAGACTTCAACCAGCGTATTTTTCATCGGACGACCGAAGCCGTCACGAACATAGCCGTGGACAATAATACGTTCGCCAATCGGTAAACCGTCTTTGGCGTAATTCATGATCAGGTCGTTGTCCAGCGGACCCAGATCGCTATCGCTGAATACCGGACCGGTGATTTCCGATAATGAGTTTTGCAAAGAGATCAGCGCATTGCGCGGCGAACGCAGCACGCTGGTTTTGTAGCCAGGGGCAAAGGCCGGCGGATGGCTGTTGTAGTCGCGATGAATGACCTCGCGGGCGAAACGGTTATCTTGCATAGCGGGCTCCTGTACGGGTAAGAGAATTATTGTTTTCAGGTCGCCTGCCAGAGTTTCTGTAAATACAATGTTAATTAAAAGTGAATTTATGTCGATTATTACATAGCTGTGAGTTATAGAAGGGGGGCGCAACGCGACGGGCCGAGTTTCGGCGGGATCACACTTTGTAAATTCTTCCCCACGGAATGAACGGCCTTTTCTACACTCCAGGTAACATTCACTGGAGACATGACATTATGGCGAACAGCATCACGGCAGATGAGATTCGGGAACATTTTTCGCAAGCAATGTCAGCGATGTACCAGCAGGAAGTTCCGCAGTACGGCACGCTGCTCGAACTGGTCGCTGATGTCAATCTGGCGGTACTGGAAAATAACCCCACCTTGCACGAAAAACTGGCTAACGCCGACGAACTGGCCCGTCTGAACGTAGAACGGCACGGGGCGATACGCGTCGGGACGGCAGAGGAACTTTCCACGCTACGGCGCATGTTTGCGATCATGGGCATGTTTCCGGTCAGCTATTACGATCTTTCTCAGGCTGGCGTACCGGTGCATTCGACGGCGTTCCGGCCCGTCGATGACGCCTCGTTATCGCGAAACCCTTTCCGGGTCTTTACTTCGCTGCTTCGCCTGGAGCTGATTGAAAATGCGGCGTTACGTCAGCGCGCGGCGGAAATCCTCGCCCAACGTGATATTTTTACGCCGCGTTGCCGGGAACTGCTTGATGTCTGGGACAAGCAAAACGGTTTCGACGCGGCACAGGCGCAAGAGTTCGTCGAGGAAGCGCTGGAAACGTTCCGCTGGCACCGTCATGCTACCGTGGACGCGCAAACCTATCTGGCGCTGCATAATGAGCACCGACTGATTGCCGACGTGGTCTGTTTTCCTGGCTGCCATATTAATCATCTCACGCCGCGCACGCTGGATATTGACCGTGTACAGGCGATGATGCCGGAATGCGGTATCGAACCCAAGATACTGATTGAAGGCCCGCCGCGTCGCGACGTGCCGATCCTGCTGCGCCAGACCAGCTTTAAAGCGCTGGAAGAACCCGTGTTGTTTGCTGGCGAAAAGCAGGGCACACATACCGCGCGCTTTGGCGAAATTGAGCAGCGTGGGGTGGCGCTGACCGTCAAAGGACGGCAGCTTTATGACGCGCTGCTCCAGCGCGCCGGGACCGGGAAAGTCAATTTGACGCATCAATTGCATTTGCAGGAGGTGTTTAAAGCATTTCCCGACAGCGAATTCCTGTTGCGCCAGCAAGGGCTGGCCTGGTTCCGCTATCGACTGACGCCGACGGGCGAAGCGCATCGTCATGCCATTCACCCTGGTGACGACCCGCAGCCCCACATTGAACGCGGTTGGGTGGCGGCGCAGCCCATTACCTACGAAGATTTTTTACCGGTCAGCGCAGCGGGCATTTTCCAGTCAAACCTGGGAAATGAAACCCAGGCGCGCCGTCATGGTAATGCCAGCCGCGACGCGTTTGAGCAGGCGCTGGGATGCCCGGTGTTGGACGAGTTTACGCTGTACCAGGAGGCGGAGGAGCGCAGTAAACGGCGTTGCGGCCTGCTTTAATCAAGGTATGCTGTAGGAATTTGCAATTACCGGGTAAACATGGACATGGTAAATCCCACTATTCCGCTGGCCGATACCGTACAGGGAAAACTGATCGGTGTCGTTGAGAAAGACATTCATATCTGGCGCGGTATTCCCTATGCCGCGCCGCCGGTCGGCGAACGGCGCTGGCGCGCGCCGCAGCCGGTCACTCCCTGGTCCGGTACGCGTCAGGCTGATACGTTTTCCCGTGCCAGCTGGCAGGACATCGAATACTGTAAAGCGCTGGGCGGCGGCGATCCGGGCGCGTTCTCCGAAGACTGTCTCTACCTTAACGTCTGGTCTCCTGCCGGGCGGCGCGCACCGCTGCCAGTGATGGTCTGGCTTCATGGCGGCGGCTATACCCTGGGCGCAGCAAGCCTTCCACCGTATGACGGCCTTGCGCTGGCGAAGCGCGAGGTTGTGGTCGTCACCGTCAATTACCGTCTGGGTCACCTGGGCTTTTTCGCCCATCCGGCGCTGGAAGGGGAAAGCGATGAGCGCGTGAATAATTTTGCGCTGCTCGATCAAATCGCCGCGCTGCGTTGGGTACAGGAAAATATCGCTGCGTTTGGCGGCGATCCGCAGAACGTGACGCTGTTTGGTGAATCCGCAGGCGCGCGCAGCGTACTTTCCCTGCTGGCGTCGCCTAAGGGCAACGGCCTGTTTCACAAAGCGATTGTGCAGAGCGGTTACACCTTACCGGATACGCCGCGCGAGATTGCCCTTGAAAACGGCATTGCGCTGGCGGGGCACTTCGGATTGCAAAACGCGACGGCTGAACAGCTGCGTGCGATTCCGGCAGAGGCTTTCTGGCCGCTCGGCGCGCCGTACAAAATCGCCCCGACGCCGATCTCTGGCGACGCCGTGTTGCCCGAACCGATGCTGGATGTCTTTTTTGCGGCGAAGCAGCATCCGGTCCCGCTGATGATCGGTTCCAACAGTGACGAAGCGAGTGTGATGGCCGTTTTCGGCGTCGATCTGGCTGAACAAATCCAGAAACTGCGCCGCGAGCGCAGGCTGGGTCTCGGTCTGATTAAATTACTCTATCCCGGCGTGAAAGGGGACGAAGAGTTGGGGCGTCAGGTGTGTCGCGACATGGCCTTTACCGCGCTCGGCTATGTGGTGATGCAGGCGCAGCAGCGGGTAGGAGAACCCTGCTGGCGCTACTGGTTCGATTATGTGGCGGAAGCCGAGCACGATACCTACGCCAACGGCGCGTGGCATGGCAACGAGGTGCCTTATGTGTTTGATACCCTTACGCTCGCCGAGCCTGCGCGAGACTACGTGAACGAAAACGATCTGGCCTTCGCCGCGCAGGTCGCCGACTACTGGGTCAACTTTGCCCGTCACGCCAGCCGTACCTGCGATACGCTTCACGGCCCGGTACGCTGGTCTGCCTGTATCAAAGGACGCGACCGGCTGCTGCGAATCGGCCTGAACAAGCGAGCGGGTTTCAAGGTTGAAAACCGGTTTATGCGCGCGCGTCTGGCGCTGTTTAAGCGAGTCATGACCCAACACGTCAGTCTTGACTAGATTTGCAAAAGTTGAAGGTCGCGAGAAGCAAGTTTACATGGGAATCAGTCAGTTCCGATCGACAGAAAATATTTTACGTTTTGCTCAGATAATCAGCGGCCAACAATTGGATTATTAATGAAATTTGTCTAGAGTGAGCGGTCAGAATTATGCTTCCTCTTGCCGCTGTCGAGCGCCAGCGCGGGACCATTCACGAGACCAGAAGGACTGATTTTCAGGTATGAATCGCAGACGATTTATTAAAGGTTCAATGGCAATGGCCGCCGTGTGCGGTACCGGCGGTATTGCTTCACTCTTTACCCGCGCCGCATACGCGGCCGAATCAGATATCGCCGACGGGCAAACTGTGCGGTTTGATTATTCGGTGCTGCAATCCATGGCCCACGATCTCGCGCAGAAACCGTGGGGCGGCGCGCCACGCGCGTTGCCGGACACCCTGGCGAATCTGACGCCTCAGGCTTACAACAGCATTCAGTATGACGCCGCCCGGTCGCTGTGGAATAACGTCGAGGGCCGCCAACTGGATGCCCAGTTCTTCCACGTGGGGATGGGCTTCCGTCGCCGGGTGCGCATGTTCTCTGTCGACGCCGCCACGCATATGGCGCGTGAAATCCACTTCCGCCCGGAGCTGTTCAAATATAACGACGCGGGCGTGGACACTAAACAGCTTGAGGGCCAAACCGACCTCGGTTTTGCCGGTTTCCGCGTATTCAAAGCGCCGGAACTGGCGCGACGTGACGTCGTGTCATTCCTTGGCGCCAGCTATTTCCGCGCGGTGGACGATACCTATCAGTACGGCCTGTCTGCCCGCGGTCTGGCGATTGACACCTACACCGACACGAAAGAGGAGTTCCCGGACTTTACCGCTTTCTGGTTTGATACAGTGAAGCCGGGGGCCACCACGTTTACCGTGTATGCGCTGTTAGACAGCCCAAGCATTACCGGCGCCTATAAATTCGTGATCCACTGTGAGAAGAGCCAGGTGATCATGGACGTGGAAAATCGCCTGTACGCCCGCAAGGACATCAAACAACTGGGTATTGCGCCGATGACCAGCATGTTCAGCTGCGGCAATAACGAACGCCGCATGTGCGATACCATTCATCCGCAGATCCACGACTCTGACCGACTGGCGATGTGGCGCGGCAACGGCGAATGGATCTGTCGCCCGCTGAACAACCCGCAAAAATTGCAGTTTAACGCCTATACCGACAACAACCCGAAAGGCTTCGGTCTGCTGCAGCTGGATCGGGACTTTAGCCACTATCAGGACATTATGGGCTGGTACAACAAGCGTCCGAGCCTGTGGGTGGAGCCCCGTAACCAGTGGGGCAAGGGCACCATCGGGCTGATGGAGATCCCGACCACGGGCGAAACGCTGGATAACGTGGTCTGTTTCTGGCAGCCGGAAAAATCGATCAAGGCGGGAGATGAACTGACGTACAAATACCGACTGTACTGGAGCGCGCAGCCGCCGGTTCGTTCGCCGCTGGCGCGCGTGATGGCTACCCGTACCGGTATGGGCGGATTTCCGGAAGGCTGGGCGCCGGGCGAGCATTATCCGGAAAAATGGGCGCGTCGTTTTGCCATTGATTTCGTTGGCGGCGATCTGAAAGCTGCGGCGCCTAAAGGCATTGAGCCGGTGATTACGCTTTCCAGCGGCGAAGCGAAGCAGATTGAAATTCTCTACGTCGAACCGTTCGACGGCTACCGCATCCAGTTTGACTGGTATCCTACCTCTGATTCGACCGAACCGGTGGATATGCGCATGTTCCTGCGTTGCCAGGGCGAGGCGATTAGCGAAACCTGGCTGTATCAGTATTTTCCTCCCGCGCCGGACAAGCGTCGCTATGTCGATGATCGCGTGATGCGTTGATCCTCGCGACGCCCTTTGCAAGGCAAGGGGCGTCAGCGTTTCCCCGAAATATCTGTACAAGAACTAAACACGATCCCGTTCGCATTTTTCCCTGAGTCAAATGAGTAAGCTGAAGATGTGTATTTCTTATACACGCGTTTGTTCACTAACAGGGAGAGCGTATGTTTCCAGAATACAGAGATCTGATTTCCCGACTGAAAACCGAGAACCCTCGCTTTCTGTCTCTTTTCGAAAAGCACAATAACCTTGATCACGAAATAGCCAGGCTGGAAGGCGCCGATGGTCGGGGATACAATCTCGAAGTCGTTCGCCTTAAAAAACAGAAACTCCAGCTAAAGGACGATATGCTCAAAATCTTACAGAAAGAGAGTGCTAACGAGAGCCAGGTATAACCGCTCCCGTTCTCTGAAAAGGGCTTCCCACGCATCGGGAGGCCCTTCTTGTTTTGGCTAAGTGTTTGCATTACCGCTGAAAAATCTGCTAAACAGAATGCTGGGCGGCGGTACGGCAAAACAGGAGTCAATATGACAGAAACAATCAACGCGGGCGAGAACCTGCAGCTGCAGGCGGTTGCGGAGCATCATATTGCGCCACTGCATCAGCTGGTACGCAAAAACAGCGCCTGGCTGCAGCAGTCGCTGAACTGGCCTGCGTCAGTGCGCGGGGAAGAAGACACGCGTAAAAGCGTGCAGGGGAATATCCTGTTGCATCAACGCGGCTATGCGAAAATGTTCATGATTATGGCCGGCGATGAACTGGTGGGCGTACTGTCGTTTAATCAGATTGAGCCATTAAATAAAGCGGCATATATCGGTTACTGGCTGGATGAGTCGCATCAGGGAAAAGGCACGATGTCACGCGCGCTTCAGGCGCTAATGCGCCACTACGCTGAGCGCGGCGAGGTGAGGCGCTTTGTGATTAAATGTCGGGTGGCCAATCACGCCAGTAATCAGGTTGCCCGGCGCAACGGCTTTGAACTGGAAGGCTGTCTGAAACAGGCTGAATACCTGAACGGCCGCTATGACGACGTGAACCTTTATGCCCGTATTATCAGCGCGTCATCAGACTGAGCCGACCAGCGGGGTGCGGGTGATATACTGCTCGCCGTGGTAGACTTTGGGGCCACGCAGATGAATGGCCTCATCGCCTGAAGCCTCAATAACGGTTGAACCGCCAATATCCACGTGATTTTCGATCACTACTTCGCCGTTAATACGCGCATCGCCCTCAACCAGCACGTGATCGTCAAGTAACATCGGGCCGCCGCACAGTCGCGCCTTTCCACCCACCATCACGTGATGTTTGAGCACGCAGTTGCCTTCTACCGTCGCCTGTTCGGCAACCTGCGAACTGTAGCGTAGAGTGGGGATCGCGTCTTCCTCGAAACCCGCGATAACGCGCGCGTGACCGTATACTTTGGCGCAATCACACAACCAGACGTTATTTTCAGCGTTGCCTTCAACAAGCGCGAAATCAAACACTTCGGCCCGGTGTTCGATAAACGCATGGGTGACAATGGCGTCCCCATAGATTTGCGCCTGATGTACAATCTGCGAATGAGCGACCGTGGCACGATCGTAAATCTGTAAAAGTTGATCGCATTCGGTCGTCATTCCCCGCGCGGCAAAAATTTCTGACTGGTGCAGAATGCGTGCATCGCCGGACAACCGACACTCACCGCGTACGGTGGACGCCTGAACAGTGACGTTGTCACTTATTTCAGCGCCGTGGCTTATCTCCGCGTGGTCTATCCAGACATTATCGCCAATACGTGCGCCGTCGCGAATGACGCAGGGCTGGGTGATGCGGGCGTTTCCGCTGATTTTAGCGCCAGAAAAAACCAGCGAATTTTCATCATAGATCCAGCACGTGCCCTCCTGAGACAATGCGCTTTCCTGATCGAGCCAGCCGCCGACATCGCCGGCTTTGACATCGTTGAAGTCAATCAGGGCGATAATCTGGCGCAAAAGGACATGCTGTTTCCGATCGTTTTCCTGATAGCTGAAGGCGCGCGGGGTCTCATCAAGGCGGTATTTTTGCATACAAGGTATCCGTGGTTTCGCTCACTATAACCGTAGCAAATTTTACGCCGCTGGCTAAACGCAGAGAAATTACATAAAATGCATTTCAAATATACTTTATAAATTAAACAAAATGCGTAAAGAAAAAGCAGGTGATTGTGTTCTGAATTTGCCCGCCGGCTATTTTGGCATGGTGCTGGGGACTATTGGGATGGGCTTTGCCTGGCGCTATGCCAGTCATATCTGGGCCGTCAGCCACTGGATTGGCGACGCGCTGGTGATCCTGGCGATGGTGATATGGGGACTGCTGACGCTGGCATTTATGACCCGGCTGGTGCGTTTTCCGCACAGCGTGATTGCGGAAATTCGCCATCCGGTCATGAGCAGTTTTGTCAGCCTGTTTCCGGCGACCACAATGCTGGTCGCTATCGGGTTTGTTCCCTGGAGCCGGCCGCTGGCGGTGGCGCTGTTCAGCATAGGCGTGGTGATCCAACTGGCCTATGCCGCCTGGCAAACGGCGGGGCTGTGGCGCGGCGCACATCCACAAGAGGCCACCACGCCGGGGTTGTATCTGCCGACCGTCGCCAATAATTTTATCAGCGCGATGGCCTGCGGCGCGCTGGGTTATACCGATGCCGGTCTGGTCTTTCTGGGCGCGGGGGTCTTTTCGTGGCTCAGCCTTGAGCCGGTGATCCTGCAGCGCCTGCGTAGCGCCGGAGAACTCCCCACCGTACTGCGGACATCTCTTGGCATTCAACTGGCGCCCGCGCTGGTGGCCTGTAGCGCCTGGCTTAGCGTTAACGGCGGCGAAAGCGATACGCTGGCGAAAATGCTGTTTGGCTATGGCCTGCTTCAGTTGCTTTTTATGCTGCGGCTGATGCCGTGGTATTTGTCACAGCCCTTTAATGCCTCCTTCTGGAGTTTCTCGTTCGGCGTGTCAGCGCTGGCCACGACAGGGCTGCATCTCGGTCATGCCAGCGAGTCCGGTTTTTTCCACAGCCTCGCCGTGCCTTTATTCATCTTTACGAATGTTATTATTGCATTATTGCTGGTCCGTACGTTCGCGTTACTGGTGGAAGGTAAACTGCTTATCCGCACTGAACGTTCGGCGCTGTTAAAAACTGAGGATAAAAAATGACCCTTCGCGACGAACATTACTTTACTGAAAAATATGATTTAACCCGCACCCATTCTGAAGTGCTGGATGCTGTCAGGGTGGTTAAGCCGGGTAAAACGTTGGATTTGGGCTGCGGCAATGGCCGTAATAGTCTGTATCTGGCGGCGAACGGTTTTGATGTGACCGCATGGGATAAAAACCCGATGAGCATCAAGAATGTTGAGCGTATTAAAGCGGCCGAAGGGCTGGAGAATCTGCAAACCAACGTGGTCGATCTTAATGCTCTACGTTTTGACGGCGAGTACGATTTTATCCTCTCGACCGTGGTATTGATGTTCCTTGAGGCCAACACGATCCCGGGGCTCATCGCTAACATGCAGCGTTGTACTAAGCCGGGTGGGTATAACCTGATTGTCGCGGCGATGGATACGGCGGACTATCCCTGCACCGTTGGTTTTCCGTTTGCCTTCAGGGAAGGGGAACTGCGCGACTACTACGCAGGTTGGGAGCAGCTGAAATACAATGAAGATGTCGGTGAGCTACATCGTACCGATGCGAACGGCAACCGGATTAAGCTGCGTTTTGCCACCCTGTTAGCCCGCAAAATGGCGTGATGCCGGAAGGACGAGTACGCCATTTATTTCTGGACAAAAAAGGGTCGGTAAAGTGTGGTTTGCTTACCATTTTTAATGCAACATAAATGATTTCCCTTTGCTATTATTGCGCATGCATATGTGCACATTTAAGGGATCGTTTCATGCGTACTCGTACTTTTTTCAGCGTTGCTATGCTTGCAGGGTTACTGACCTTATCCGGTTGTGCGTCAAAAATCACACAACCGGAAAAATATTCTGGCTTTTTAAAGGATTACTCCAGCCTCGAGGAAACGACATCGGCATCAGGACAGCCGGTGCTGCGTTGGGTTGATCCTGACTATAATGCCGCCAATTACGACAGCGTTGTCTGGACGCCCATCACGTATTACCCGGTACCCAAGCCGAACACGCAGGTCGGTCAGGAGGTCCTCGACGAGTTGTTGAATTACACTAACACCAAAATGAAAGGCGCCATTGCGCAGCGTAAACCGCTGGTGACCACGCCTGGCCCGCGTAGCCTGATCTTCCGTGGCGCCATTACCGGTGTTGACGCCAGCAAAGAAGGGTTGCAGTTCTATGAAGTGGTGCCGGTTGCGCTGCTGGTTGCCGGAACGCAAATGGCGACGGGACACCGTACCATGGACACCCATCTCTACTTTGAAGGCGAGTTAATCGACGCGGCGACCAACAAGCCTGTTATTAAAGTGGTTCGCCAGGGCGAAGGGAAAGATCTGAACAACGAAAGTACGCCGATGGCGTTTGAAACGCTTAAGCAGGTCGTGGATAACATGGCCACCGACGCCACCATGTTTGAAGTTCGCCAGAAATAACGCCGTTCTTCTCGCGCCATCACCCGATGGCGCTGTGACTACGCCAGCCGCCGACGCAAAAGCGCTGGCGGTTTTGCGAACATCACCAGATTGCCCAGTAAGATCAGCGCCAGCCCCACGACCGCATTCATCTGCCAGACATAGCCTTCGTAGAAAGTGGAGATCGACAGCGCGACCAGCGGAAACAGCAGCGTACTGTAAGCGGCGTTGCCGGGGCCGATACGCCCGACCAGGGTGAAATAAGCGCCAAAAGCAATCACCGAACCAAAAACCGCCAGATACAGCAGGGCGCCCAGGTAACTGACGGTCCACTGCGGCATAAAACTGTCGCCGCGCAGCAGGGCGATGATGGCAATCAAAAGCGTACCGTACAGCATTGCCCAACTGTTCGTGGTCATGATTTCCAGCCCGTTCTTTTGATGTCGCAGGCTGATCATATTACCGAGTGAAAAGCCGAAGGTGCCCAGTGCGCTAAGTCCAATTCCCCAGAGCAGTTCCTGGCTAAAGCCGCTGCCGACCAGATCCTGCCAGAACAGCGTCACGATCCCCGTCAGTCCCAGCGCGGCAGCGGCAAAGAAGCGAGCTGGCGGCTTTTGTGCGAAGAAAATAAAGCTGTTCACTGCGTTAAACAGCACCGCCATAGAGAAAATCACCGATTCCAGCCCCGTGTTGATCCACGCGGCGGCGGTATAAAAACACCAGAAGTTAAAACAAAAGACACACGCGCCCTGTAACAGACAGAACAGATGGTCGCGGGGCGTCAGTTTGCGCAGTTTGCCCCGCACCAGAAGAATGACCATCATCAGCGCCGTCGCTACGGCAAAACGCCAGAAGATAGACACCGGGGCGGCCACGGGGCCCTGTTGCAGATAAATGGCGATCCACGTCGTGCCCCAAATCATTACTACCAGACAGTACAACAATGCATTCATCACGTTTTACCTCTTATCAAACGATGGCTCACTGTCACAAAGTTGCCGGGAATGCGCTTTCATCCCCTTGCGCACACTTGCAAAATCTTGCGCTTTTTTCCTTTGAGGGCATGGTAAGCGCGGCAACCTGCGATAGACTGAGGATCTGCTAAATGTTGTCGATATGGTGATATGTCCCGGTCCTACGATGCGTTTGAAAACCTGCGCAAACATAATGCTGTGCTGCATGAGTCAGTCGCGCTGCATTCTGGCGTCCAGCTGGCGGCCTGGTCGAACAAGCGCGATACCATTACGCAATATTGCGATCATCACACCCTCAGTCTGTACATTGAGGATGGCTATGAGAGTTATCACAAAACGTCCAGCGGCTGGGAAAACGGCGGCGGGCCGGATCGGTTTTGTCTGATGCCAAAAGAGAGCGAATCGACGTGGGATATTCGTGACGACTTATCCTTTGTGCATCTTTACTGCACCGATGCGCACCTGCGTGAAGTGGGCGAAAAAGTGTGGGACAAGAGTCCTTACCGTTTCACACTCGAAGAACGGTTATTTGGCAACGACCCGGGTATCACCGCAGTCTATCGCCAGTTTTTTCTCGGTAACGACTGGCAGCAGCCCGCCAATCACCTGACGCTGAGCGCGGCCTCGTCGCTGTTGATGACTCACTTGATCCAGCACTACAGCAACGTCCAGTGGCGCCTGCCTACCGTAACCGGCGGACTGGCGCCCGTGACGCTGCGCAACGTGCTGGCGTACATCGATGCCCATCTGGCGGAACCGCTGACACTTGCCGACTTAGCCCGCGAGGCGGCGCTCAGCGAATTTCATTTCGCCCGTATGTTTCGCCAGTCGATGAAAATGGCGCCACATCAGTATGTGATGCAGCGACGCATGGCGCTGGCGAAGCAACTGGTGTGTCACACCCGTCAACCGTTAACCGACATTGCGCTGGCCTGCGGGTTCAGCTCTCCGAGCCATTTCAGCAACCGCGTTAAGCAAGTGACGGGGAAAACACCCTCGCAGCTACGCGCGGCGGGAGAAGGTTAACGTGGCGAAGCAGACACCACCCGCCATCAGCCCCCAGAATGCCGAGCCGATACCCCACAGCGTCACACCGCTGGCGGTGACCAGGAACGTGACGATAGCCGCATCGCGTTCCGCGTCATGGTTCAGCGCCTGATACAGACTGCCGGAGAGGGTGCTTAACAGCGCTAATCCTGCCAGCATCTGCACGCCGCTCACCGGTAGCGCCGCCATTATGCCGGTAATCGAACAGCCGAAAATCCCCGCCAGAAGATAAAACACCCCGGCTGACGCTGCCGCCAGCCAGCGCTTTGACGCATCCGGATGCGCATCCGGACTTTGACAGATTGCCGCTGTGATGGCGGCAATGCAGATGGAATACACGCCAAATGGCGATAACAGCAATGCCAGCAGGCCCGTCACCACAATCAGCGGTGAAACAGGCACGTCATAGCCGCTGGCCTTCATTGTCGCCACGCCGGGCGCATTCTGTGACGCCATTGTGACCAGAAATAGCGGTACCGCCACGCCTAACGCGTGCGCCAGAGAAAACGAAGGCGCAATAAACGTCGGTATAACCGGAGCGACGCTCAACGTACGGGTCACCACTTCGCCCTCAAGCCATGCCACCAGTGCGCCCGCGAACAGTGCGGCAATGACGGCATAGCGCGGAGCAACTCGCTTTAACGCCAGCCAGGCCAGCAACATACTGCCGCACAGCATCAAATGGCCCTCCAGATTGGTGAAGGCCTGCAAACCAAAACGCAGCAGAATGCCAGCCAGCATCGCGGCGGCGAGCGAGTGGGGGATAATCCTCATCATGCGCGCAAACAGACCTGTTATTCCGCAGATGACAATCAGCGCGTTGGCGACGATAAACACGCCAACCGCTTCCGTCAGCGTTACCCCCTGCAAGCCCGTGACCAACAGCGCCGCGCCAGGTGTAGACCATGCCGTCAATACCGGAGCGCGATACCACAGTGACAGGCCCAGCGTACTGACGCCCATTGCAATGCCGAGCGCGGTCATCCAGCCGGCGATCTGTTCGGCGCTGGCGCCTGCGGCCACGGCGGCCTGCCAGATAATAGCCGCCGAGCTGGCATAGCCGATGAGAACCGCCACAAACCCTGACAGAAGCGTCGGTAGCGGAAGCGAGAAAGCGCGCATAGCAACCTCTTGTGCGTTATAACGGTCGCTTGAATCTACCATTTGAGCGTTATAGCGCACAAGTGGTAAGCTGCTGTTTTTGGGAGGACGCGTATGGACAATCTCACACAGTATCTGGCGAGCACGCTGAAAACGTTGCGCACCCAGCGCGGCTGGAGCCTGTCGCGCCTGGCGGACGCGACAGGGGTGTCGAAAGCCATGCTTGGGCAGATCGAACGGAACGAATCCAGCCCGACCGTGGCGACCCTGTGGAAGATCGCCACCGGGCTGAACGTCCCGTTTTCTACGTTTATTTCACCGCCGGAATCGACGCCTTTGCCGACGTTTGATCCTCAGCAGCAGGAAATGGTGGTGACGCCGCTGTTTCCGTGGGATCCGGAACTTTGCTTCGACCATTTTTCCATTCTTCTGGCGCCCGGCGCGCTCAGCGAATCCACGCCGCACGAGGCGGGGGTAATTGAGCACGTCGTGGTGATCTATGGCGAGCTGGAGATGTGTATAAACGCGCAGTGGCGGACGATCAAAACCGGAGAAGGCGTGCGTTTTGCCGGTGACCACGCCCATGCCTATCGCAACACCAGCGCGCACACTGTCCATTTTCATTCGCTGATTCATTACCCGCGCAGTTAAGCGGGAAAACTATTTCGCAATGCCGCGCTTCTGACTACAATAGCCGCCATTTTGCTGCTACTGGATAAAAACAACGCTATGCGCCAGCACCCACATCGCCTTGAATTGTTAAGCCCGGCACGTGACACCGCCATCGCCCGCGAAGCCATTTTACACGGCGCGGACGCCGTTTATATTGGCGGTCCCGGTTTCGGCGCGCGTCATAACGCCAGCAACAGCCTGAAAGATATCGCCGAACTGGTGCCGTTTGCCCATCGCTTTGGCGCGAAAATCTTTGTTACGCTGAACACCATTCTTCATGACGATGAGCTGGAGCCCGCCCAGCGCCTGATTACCGATCTTTACCAGACCGGCGTCGACGCGCTGATTGTTCAGGATATGGGAATTCTTGAACTTGACATTCCGCCGATTGAACTGCATGCCAGCACGCAATGCGACATCCGTAGCGTCGAAAAAGCGAAATTTTTGGCTGACGTCGGTTTCACCCAGATTGTGCTGGCGCGCGAGCTGAGCCTTGCGCAAATTCAGGCGATTCATCAGGCGACCGATGCCACTCTCGAATTTTTCGTGCATGGCGCGCTCTGCGTCGCATATTCCGGCCAGTGTTATATTTCTCACGCCCAGACCGGACGTAGCGCCAACCGCGGCGACTGCTCCCAGGCGTGCCGTTTACCGTACACCCTGAAGGACGATCAGGGCCGGGTTGTGTCTTACGAGAAACATCTGCTGTCGATGAAAGACAACGATCAAACCGCTAACCTCGGCGCGTTAATTGATGCAGGTGTACGCTCCTTCAAAATTGAAGGGCGTTATAAGGACATGAGTTACGTAAAAAATATCACCGCCCACTATCGGCAAATGCTGGATGCGATCATTGAAGACCGCAGCGATCTGGCGCGCGCGTCTTCCGGTCGCACCGAGCATTTCTTTATCCCGTCCACGGATAAAACGTTCCATCGCGGCAGCACCGATTACTTTGTCAATGCGCGCAAAGGCGATATTGGCGCCTTTGACTCACCAAAATTCATCGGCTTACCCGTTGGCGAAGTGCTGAAAGTGGCGAAAGATCACCTTGATGTTGAAGCCAGTGAACCACTGGCGAACGGCGATGGCCTGAACGTACTGATCAAACGTGAGGTGGTTGGTTTTCGTGCCAATACTGTCGAAAAAATCGGGGAAAACAGTTATCGCGTCTGGCCGAACGAGATGCCTGCCGACCTGCACAAAGTGCGCCCGCGACATCCACTGAACCGTAATCTCGATCATAACTGGCAGCAGGCGTTAACCAAAACCTCCAGCGAGCGGCGGGTAGCGGTGGATATCGAACTCGGCGGCTGGCAGGAACAGCTGATCCTGACGTTAACCAGCGAGGAAGGGGTGAGCGTGACGCACACGCTGGACGGTCAGTTTGACGACGCCAACAACGCTGAAAAAGCGCTGAGTAACCTCAAGGATGGGCTGGCGAAGCTGGGGCAGACGCTCTACTACGCGCGTGACATTCAGGTTAACCTACCCGGTGCGCTGTTTGTGCCAAACGGGCTGCTCAACGCGTTCCGTCGGGAAGCCATTGAGATGCTGGATAAGGCGCGACTTGCTCGCTACAAACGCGGCGTGCGCAAACCGGTCTCAGATCCCGCGCCGGTCTACCCGCAGACGCATCTGAGTTTTCTGGCAAACGTCTATAACCAGAAGGCGCGTGAGTTCTACCATCGTTATGGCGTACAGTTGATCGACGCGGCGTATGAAGCGCATCAAGAAAAGGGCGATGTGCCTGTGATGATCACCAAGCATTGCCTGCGTTTTGCCTTTAATCTGTGTCCGAAACAGGCGAAAGGTAACATCAAAAGCTGGAAAGCGACGCCAATGCAACTGGTCAACGGTGATGAGGTGCTGACGCTGAAATTTGACTGTCGCCCGTGTGAAATGCACGTTATCGGCAAGATTAAAAATCACATTCTTAAAATGCCGCTGCCGGGCAGCGTGGTGGGTTCCGTCAGTCCGGAAGATCTGATGAAAACGCTGCCGAAGCGTAAACCTTAATCCTTTGCGACATCAGCCCGGTGGCGTTAACCGGGCTGATGTGTCGGTATTTATTTCCGCCGGTTAACGCCTGGCCCAAAGCCGACATCCGGCGAGGTGTCCGCTTAATGCGCTTTAAACCCCGCCGCGGTCATGAGCAGGCGAAAAAACATGCCCACCGCCGCCAGCGCCAGCACGCTGCCGCCCCAAAGGATGACCAGCCACATCAGGCGTTTCCAGAGAGAATGTTGCATCAGTGATACCCCTCGCCATGCTGCACTTTGCCGCGAAACACATAGTAACTCCAGAAGGTGTACACCAAAATCACCGGAATGATGAGCAGCGCACCGACGAGCATAAACCCCTGACTCTGGGCGGGGGCGGCTGCCTGCCAGAGGGTAACCGAAGGCGGAATAATGTGCGGCCAGATACTGATGCCCAGGCCGCTGAAACCAAGGAAGATTAGCCCGAGCGTCAGCACAAACGGGAACGTGTGGTTTTCCGGACGACCCAGTGTGCGCCATAACCAGATGCTGAACGCGATCACCAGCACTGGAACCGGCAGCAGATAGCCCAGGTTGGGAAGCGTAAACCAACGGTCGGCGATCGCCGGATGCGCTAACGGTGTCCAGAGGCTGATTATCGCGATTGACAACAGCAGGGCCAGCAGCAGTTTTTTCGCGACGCTGCGCATTTTATCCTGCAGCGGATTTTCGCTTTTCATCACCAGCCAGGTTGCGCCTAAGAGCGCATAGGCAACGACCAGTCCGACGCCACAGAACAGAGTGAAGGGGGTTAACCAGTCGAACGGCCCGCCGCTGTAGCGGCGACCGGTCACCGGGAAACCGTTGATCACTGCGCCAACCACGATCCCCTGGGCGAAGGTAGCCAGAATCGACCCGCCGAGAAAAGCATGGTCCCAAAATGGGCGGTGGGCTGGCGTGGCCTTGAAGCGAAATTCGAAGGCCACGCCGCGAAAAATCAGTCCGATCAGCATCAGCGTCAACGGAATGGTCAGCGCATCGATAATAACCGCATAGGCCAGCGGGAAAGCCCCAAACAGCCCCGCGCCGCCCAGCACCAGCCAGGTTTCATTACCGTCCCATACCGGCGCGACGCTATTGACCATCACATCACGATCCTCTGCGTCTCGTGTAACAGGAAACAGAATGCCAATACCCAAATCGAATCCATCCATCACGATATACATTAGCGTGGCGAAGACGATGATCACAAACCAGATAACCGATAAATCAATACCCATTAGCGATGTGCCTCATGTTGAGAATCGAGGACGGCGGCGGAAAGCGGCCTGGCGGGTGTGCCCGGCGGCGGCGCGGAATCATCTTCCAGCGGGCCTTTGCGGATCAGGCGAATCATATAGCTGTAGCCGACGCCAAAGACTGAGCTGTAGACAACAAAGAAAGCGAGCAACGAAATGCTCATATGTAAATCGCCGTGGGCCGACACCGTGTCGGCAGTACGCTGTAAACCGTACACCACCCACGGCTGGCGTCCGACCTCAGTGGTCACCCAGCCCGCGAGAATGGCGATGAGCCCCGAGGGTCCCATCCATAGCGCAAAGCGCAGGAACGGGCGCGAGGTGTAGAGGCGCTGCCTGTAGCGCAGCCAGAGCGCACAGAGCCCCAGCAGGACCATTAACATGCCCAGGCCGGCCATGATGCGAAACGACCAGAACACGATCGTCGAGTGAGGGCGATCCTCTTTGGCGAATTCTTTTAGCGCCGGAACCTGTTTATCCAGACTGTGCGTCAGGATCAGGCTTCCCAGCGCCGGGATCGCCAGTCCATAGCGGGTGCGTTCCTGTTCCATATCCGGCCAGCCAAACAGCAGCAGCGGCGTCGGCTCACCCGGCGGGTTTTCCCAGTGACCTTCAATCGCGGCGATTTTGGCTGGCTGATGTTTCAGGGTGTTCAGCCCATGCATATCGCCGATTAACGCCTGCACCGGCGCGACAATAAGCGTCATCCACAACGCCATGGAAAACATCGTGCGAATGGCTGGCGTTGTGTTGCCGCGCAGCAGATGCCAGGCCGCCGAAGCGCCGACAAACAGCGCGCTACTGAGAAATGCGGCGACGGACATATGCAGCAGGCGGTAAGGGAACGAAGGATTGAAGATAACGGCGAACCAGTCCACGGGCACAACCTGGCCGTTGACGATCTCAAACCCCTGCGGCGTTTGCATCCAACTGTTAGACGCCAGGATCCAGAAGGTGGAAATGAGGGTGCCAAGCGCCACCATGCAGGTTGAGAAGAAATGCAAACCCGGACCGACTTTATTCCAGCCAAACAGCATCACCCCGAGGAATCCGGCTTCAAGGAAGAAAGCGGTCAGCACTTCATAGGTAAGCAATGGCCCGGTAATACTGCCTGCGAATTCCGAAAAGCCGCTCCAGTTGGTGCCGAACTGATAGGCCATCACCAGACCGGAAACCACGCCCATGCCGAAATTGACGGCGAATATTTTCGACCAGAAGTGGTACAACGAGCGCCAGACCGGATTTTTGCTTTTTAGCCAAAGGCCTTCCAGCACCGCCAGATAACTGGCAAGCCCAATGGTGATTGCCGGAAAGATAATGTGAAAAGAAACCGTAAAGGCGAACTGGATCCTTGCCAGGTGAAACGCATCAAGACCAAACATGCCTGACTCCGCACTAAAAATTGATTCAGCGCAATTCTAGGCGTGTGAGGCAATGAGGGGCAGAAACAGAACAGGCATATTTAACCATAACAGTTTGCAAATCGTTGTGAATTTTATTCACTGTTATACACTGCGAGGCTCACCTGCATTGACCGACGAGAAACCAGAATGAAAAAATACCAGCGTCTGGCTGAACAACTTTGCGAACAGATCGCCTCTGGCGTCTGGCAACCCGGCGATCGTCTGCCGTCTCTGCGCGAACAGGTCGCCAGCAGCGGCATGAGCTTCATGACCGTCGGACATGCTTACCAACTGCTGGAAAGTCAGGGGCGAATTATTGCGCGTCCGCAGTCCGGCTATTACGTCGCGCCACGCCCGATTCTCCAGCCGACCGTGCAGCCAGCCCAGGTGATGCGTGACGAGGCTGTCGACATCAATACCTCTATTTTTGAGATGTTACAGGCCAGCCGTGATGCCTCGGTCATGCCGTTCGCCTCGGCGTTTCCCGATCCGCGCCTGTTTCCGCTCCAGCAGCTTAACCGCTCGCTGGCGCAGGTGAGCAAAACCGCGACCGCCATGAGCGTGCTCGAAAATCTGCCGCCTGGCAACGCAGAGCTGCGTCATGCCATCGCCCGTCGCTATGCCCAGCAGGGCATAACCGTCTCGCCGGATGACATTGTCATCACCGCCGGTGCGTTAGAAGCGCTTAATCTGAGCTTACAGGCGGTCACCGAGCCCGGCGACTGGGTGATTGTGGAAAACCCCTGTTTCTATGGCGCGCTGCAAGCGCTGGAGCGATTGCGGCTTAAAGCGCTGTCAGTGGCGACCGACGTGAAAGAGGGGATCGATCTCGCGGCGCTGGAACAGGCGTTACAGGATTATCCGGTAAAAGCGTGCTGGTTGATGACTAACAGTCAGAACCCGCTTGGCTTTACGCTTAGTCCGGCGAAAAAAGCGCGGCTAGTCGCGCTCCTTGACAAGCATAATGTGATGCTGATTGAAGATGACGTGTACAGCGAACTCTACTTTGGCCGCGAAAAACCGTTACCCGCCAAAGCCTGGGATCGCAGCGACCGGATCCTGCACTGTTCTTCATTCTCGAAGTGTCTGGTTCCGGGCTTTCGCATTGGTTGGGTGGCTGCCGGCAAGCACGCCCGCACTATTCAGCGCCTTCAATTAATGAGCACGCTGTCGACCAGTTCGCCCATGCAGCTGGCGCTGGTCGATTACCTGTCTACCCGTCGCTATGACGCCCATCTTAGACGCTTGCGCCGTCAGCTTGCTGAGCGCAAACAACAGGCCTGGCAATCGCTGCTGCGTCACCTGCCTGCCGACGTGAAGATCCATCATAACAACAGCGGCTATTTTCTCTGGCTCGAACTGCCGGAATCAATGGATGCAGGAGAACTGACCGCGCAGGCGCTGGCGCACCAAATCAGTATTGCTCCCGGGAAAATGTTTTCCACCTCGGACACCTGGAAACGCTTTTTCCGCTTCAACACCGCCTGGCAGTGGGGGGAAAGAGAGGAGAGCGCCGTTAAACAACTCGGTCACCTTATTCGCGAACAGCTGAAATAGCGCGTCGTAATGTGTAAAACAGGTTCTGATTATCCATGAGCCTGCTTTTGCCTGTCATTCATAGGAAATATCAATACCCGTCAATTTTCCTTTTGCTCGCTAACGCCTTGTCTATATTAGGGAAGAGAGACTCTTTACCCTTGTCCGCGACGTAATGCGCGTTACGTCACATCCTGGTCAAATTTCTTCTCTCCGGGCGGTGGGCTTTCTGTGCGCCGACTATTCTCTGGAAAGAACAACATTCTGCGGTACGACTGTCGTGACAGCGTCGCCGGAAACGGTAAATAAACAATGACATGGGAAAATGCTATGCAACATCTCTTACTGATTAACGGCGAGCTGGTCTGCGGTGAAGGCGAGAGGCAGCCCGTCTATAATCCGGCGACGGGCAAGGTGCTTCTGGAAATAGCCGAAGCCTCTCCTGCGCAGGTTGACGCCGCCGTTCGCGCAGCCGACAGGGCGTTCAGCGAATGGGGACAAACGACGCCTAAAACGCGCAGTGAACGGTTGCTGGCGCTGGCTGACGCGATAGAGCAGAACGCGCAGGTTTTTGCCGAACTGGAATCCCGCAACTGTGGGAAACCGCTGCATTGCGCGCTCAACGATGAGATCCCGGCGATTGTCGATGTGTTCCGTTTCTTTGCCGGCGCCGCTCGTTGTCTCAACGGTATGGCTGCCGGGGAATATCTGGAAGGACACACCTCTATGATCCGGCGCGATCCGGTGGGTGTCGTCGCCTCAATTGCGCCGTGGAACTATCCTCTGATGATGGCCGCGTGGAAACTGGCGCCTGCGCTGGCAGCCGGTAACTGCGTGGTGATAAAACCCTCCGAAATCACGCCGCTGACCGCGCTCAAACTTGCCGAACTGGCCAAAGATATCTTCCCGGCGGGCGTGCTGAATGTGCTGTTTGGTCGTGGTAAAACGGTTGGCGATCTGCTGACCGGGCATAAAAAAGTGCGCATGGTGTCGTTAACCGGTTCGATTGCCACCGGCGAACACATTATCCGTCATACCGCGCCCGCCATTAAGCGTACACACATGGAACTGGGCGGCAAAGCGCCGGTTATCGTGTTTGATGATGCCGACATTGACGCCGTGGTCGAGGGCGTGCGTACATTCGGCTTTTATAACGCCGGACAAGACTGTACCGCCGCCTGCCGAATTTATGCGCAAAAGGGGATCTATGACGCGCTGGTGGAAAAACTTGGGGCGGCGGTTGCCAGCCTGAAAACGGGGGCGCCGGAGGAAGACTCTACTGAACTGGGGCCACTGAGTTCACTGGCGCACCTTGAGCGGGTCGCAAAAGCGGTCGAACGGGCCAAAGCGCTTGGACACATTAAGGTGATTACCGGCGGACAGAAGGTGGACGGTCCCGGCTATTATTTTGCGCCGACGCTGCTGGCGGGGGCAAAACAGGAGGACGAAATCGTGCAGCGGGAAGTCTTCGGCCCGGTAGTGAGCGTGACGCCGTTTGACGACGAGGAACAGGTGCTGACGTGGGCCAACGACTCGGAGTACGGTCTGGCCTCGTCGGTGTGGACACAGGATGTTGGGCGCGCGCACCGGGTCAGCGCCAGGCTCCAGTATGGCTGTACGTGGGTAAACACCCATTTTATGCTGGTCAGCGAAATGCCGCACGGTGGGCAGAAAATGTCAGGTTATGGGAAAGACATGTCACTGTATGGGCTGGAAGATTACACCGTTATTCGTCACGTCATGGTTAAACATTCATAGCCTTTATGATCAGTGCGGGATCGAACGGGGCGGGAAAAGATCGTACGTTGCAGGCAGAGAGAAAAATCTCTCTGCCAGTCTGCGCCGCAGGGATGTAGAAATTAAATAAACCAACCAAATCTCAATGAGATAAGCGTTACCAGTCCGACGGCAGCAAAAAGATTGATCACTACGACAGTTCTGCTTGAGACATTCATTTAGGCCACCCTGAGTTATTACCCCTTTGTGTATAGTTCGGGATCGCAAATTGCGCAATAGGACAACCCGGGGTTATTCATCGGCAGCGACAAAATCGGAACAGCGCCAGACCAGAGCGATAAAACTTGATGTACATCAAAAAAAAGAGCATATTGCGCGCGTTTCACTTCTCTGGCCGGATGTCCCGTCAATGTCTTTGTATCAAAAAATGCTCGTTTTTTATGCGGTAATGGCCGCGCTGACTTTTCTCATCACCTGGTTTTTATCGCACGATAAAAAACGTATCCGTTTTTTGAGCGCCTTTCTGGTGGGAGCGACCTGGCCTATGAGCTTCCCGGTCGCATTGCTGTTTTCGCTGTTTTAACACGGCTGAACAGGAGGGCGGTGATGCACCTACTGCCTGTTATTGTCCCCCATTCAACAGCGTGTTCAGCGCGTTTTTATCCTCTGGCGTCACTTCATGTGGATGGCTGAATCCATTGTTCTCCTGCGCGCGCGTATACAGCGCCACCAGCCAGTCATAGACGTAGCGGCTGGCGGCATGTACCGGCCGGTCGTTTAACGCTGTCAGGCGTGCCATAGGTGGACGTTTTGCCGCGCTGAAAATCGTCTCGCCTTTGGCCATTCGACTGGCAGGGCGTTCGCTTTCCTCAACGTCGGCATAACCGAGCCAGGCGACAAAGTTGGCGATGTTGGCGTGCAACTGCGCGCCGCAGTTCTCGTCCTGTTGCACAATTTGCTGTAACTGCTGCGCAAGCTGCAAGCGGTAGCTGGCGGCGATCAGTATTGCGACCACCTGCCTGAGCGTGGCGGGCTTCAGACCTAAACGTGTGGCATTGCTGTCGTCGCGGCTCCACTGGCGAAGATGGTTGATCCACAATTTGTGCGCCCGGTCGCCGGTATCATTACCCTCAACCGTTTGAGGCGCGTCGTGAACCTCCGCAAAAAGATCGACAGCGTCGTTGAACAGCCCGCTAACCTGTTCTTCCCTCGGCTGGCGTATCTGGAGCAGGCTCTCAAACTGTTGCACCTCGGGAACAAGGCCATCCAGCAGATCGCCGTGATGTGCTGCCTGTTGCTGTAATTCACGGACAACCGTTTCGGCGCTGGACAGGTTGTCAGGCAGCAGGCACAGCAGTTCACGCAGATACTGCCGATGCCGGGCATGAAGCGCCTCAATGCGTGCTTGCCGCTGGGGGAACGACGTGGCGTGGGACAGCCATTCGATCAATCGTTGCAGACTGTTTTTATCCAACGCCTGAAGGGTGCCCCAGTGCTGACCGGGATTGCCCATCAGTTGCTGGACGGTTTCATCCAGATTCTCTCCGCTTACAAAGCGCGCGTCTTGCGGGGTGATCGCCCATACCACGCCCGGTAGCGCTGTGTCGCGTAAGGGTTGGGTTTCGTGGACCCAGTTCAGTAGCCGCCTGGCGGTAGCGGGTGTTTGCGTGCGGTTAGCGGTGGCATTGCAGATGACTAACACGTCAGGCTGTCGCTGCTGACGATAGTGCTCTAGCAGCCAGCCGAGTTTAGCCTGCCATAAGGGCTGTGGAGAGGTGACGGGCGCCAGCGGAATATCCAGCAGATCGACCTCGTCAAGTACGCCGTCCTCCACGCTCAGCACCAGCTCGCGGGTAAGCAGCGCAAGGGGATCTTGCGGCAGGCTTACGGCCGCCAGCAGCGCGCCTTCCACCACGGGATGCACCACCACGTCATTTTGCGCTTCCGGTGAGGCATGGGCTTCCTGGGTGATAAAACGCTCGGACGGTAAACCATACTGATCGACCAGCAGGCTGAGCGGCGCAGCAACTTCGCCAGCGTTACCGGTCTGTTGAAGCACATGCGCCAGCGCCAGCCACTGCTGCGTTAGTTCCGGCTGTTCGCCCCACAGCAGCGACCAGATGCTGGCGCGGGTAGTGAGATCCACATACGGAAGCACAAGCGCGAACTGATGCCAGAGCGCATCGTCAAACTGTTGTTGAGAAGCCGGTCGGCACTGACGACAGAAGCGGGCGACGGTGGCGACTTCCGCCGCCGTAACGCCGGGGACGGGATGACGCTGGCGCAGCGACCGCCATTTTTCGAGACGCGATTCAATCATCGCTTTTTCTGCCTGGCGGCATGCTGGCTGCGTGTGGGCCATCGTGATAAAGATTTGCACCAGTTCGGCTTCGGCGAGAAGCCGCAGACGTAACGGCCATTCGTCATCGGGCGAACTGGCCTGCCGCGTAAAGCGTAGCGCCATGTTGGCGGCGGCATGGCCGGGGTTAATATGGCTGAAATAGTCGAAATAGCGGTCCGGCATCACCACATTCATCCTGCCGTTTCCACTGCTGCACAGGGCGGAAAGTAAATGGGCTTTCGCTGACTGGGAATAACCGTACAGCCCGATACAGGCGCGTGACTGACGGGCGGTCTCCAGCGCAATCTCCGTGGCGTTCGCGGCGTGAAGCTGCGTCAACAGCGCGTCTGCTTCGGCATCCAGCGTGACGGCGTAGCGGCGGGTGCGCTCTACCCAGGCAATAGCGGCCTGAGAAAGGGTTAACGTTTTGCTCATTTCAGGTACACGCTCCCGCTGTCGATCCAGTAATGACTGCCGCTGTGTCGACGGTCAGCCAGGGTATTTAATTTTAAGGTCAGGGCATCCGCCGGAACGGGCGTGCCGTCCTGTAACCAGGCGTCGCTGAGGACAAACGATTCGGGACCGTTTTCTTTGCTGCCGCCGCGCAACTGAAGCCGCACGTTCAGCACACCGTCACCGGCAATATTTTTAGCCAGTTCGGCGGAGTTGATGCTCAGCGTATAGAGCGGCGTCGCGGGCCAGCGGCTGTTCGCCAGTTGGCGGAAACCGAGCGTCACGTTACCACGCAACGGAAAGTGGACGCGGGTATCCAGCTTTTCGCCGGGTTTATCCAGATCGATATCGCGATACCAGACATTTTCGTCGCGCAGGATGTTGACGGTGTTATCCAGCACGCCGAGATAGCGTACCGTTGACCAGGCGCCGATATCGGCTGCTTTAAAGTTAAAGCGCGGCAGACGCAGATCCAGCGCCAGACTGCACAACATCGCACCGACGGCGGCAGTGGATTTCGGGTTGCCGATCCGTCCCTGCTGGTTGAACGGATACCATTCATGCACCCGGTAGTTATCCATCCATACTATCCGGTTGACCGGAACAGGTTGAAGATGGCGGATCAGCGCCTGCACCGCAGGCAGACAGGCGGGCCTGCCGGTCACCAGCAGCACGTCGCAGCAATAGTGCGAAATGGCTTCGCACACCGCATGCAGCGGCGAGGTAAGTGTGAATTGCCCGGCCAGCATCGCCTCTTGCAGCTGGCTGAACTGCACCTGTAACGGCACGCTAAACACATCGAACGCTGGCGTGCCGGGCGGCAGCGCATGGTCGACGGCCTGCTGAATGTAGTTCATGACGTTGCGGGTTGGGCGCTGAGGTAACAGCTCGCCAAAGGTGGCATGCACCCCGGCCAGCGGATCGTTGATGTCGCACTTTTCCCATGCGGAAAGCACCGCGTGCCCCAGCGGCATAAACAGTTGAAGCGCCGTTTGCTGGCGCAGCACCGCCTGGGTATCTATGCGCCCGGAATCGCCAAACAGCGTGGCGAGCAGGGCGGCGGCATCGGTGACGCCTGCCTGCTGCAGCCGGGTTTGCAGCGCCGGTAAGATGCATCTCTGAATGACATCCAGAAGCATGTCATCGCCTGCGACCTTAAATCCTTCGCGAAACAGCAGGCGCGGGGTGATTTTAACATTTGTGCCGACGCCGTCGTCCAACTGATAGTGAACAATCGCCATGTCAGTGGTGCCGCCGCCAATATCAATCGAGGCAACGCGCAGCGCCCGGCCTTTGCTTTCGCCCGGCTCGGGCTGGCGGTCCGGACGCGCCATTGTGCGGAAAAAGGCTTCGCTACGTCCGGCGTAATGGGAGATTGCTTCGTTATACAGCCACACCAGTTGCCCGCAGCTGGCTTCGTCCCATTCCATCTGGATCTCAGGCACTGGCACCCGGCTTTTTTCCTGCTGTTTACGGCTGCTAAAGTCGTCGTCCTGCGGATGCCACCCCATGGCTTTCCAGACAAGGGCAATGGCTTCAAACATACGCTGGCGGAAGATCTCCCGCTCCTGCTTTGGCATTGCCGAGGGCAGGGTGAGGATCAGCGTACGCAACTGGCGCGGCGATGCGGGAAACCCCAGCCGCAGACGTGTCGCCACACTGTTGATCTGCCCCAGCGCCTGGGCGAGGATCTCGCAGAGCATATGGGTCATCAGGGTGCTGCGGCTGTACTGCGGGGAGAATACCGGCAGGCGTTCATCCTGCGGCAGCGCGTACAGAGGCTGGCCGTCGTCATTCATCAGATTCATCAGCGGAAAGGCGGTCGCGAGCGGTTCACGCTGGGTTTTGCTGTTCATCTGGCTGAAGCGCCAGTCGTGCAGTACCGGCGTTTCATCCCACAGGTAGCGGCGGGGACTGGAAATACCGCTATTGCCGTCGGTTCCGGTTCGTTGCATCGCCAGTTTACGCGCTTCGTCGCCAACCCTGACAATCGACGGCCAGATAAACGCGTCTTCGCGTCCGCTTTCGACGGAAAAATGCTGCTTGCCGAAGCGGGCTTCCGAGAACTCAAGGCGACTGGTGAACAGCGGATCGTTCAAAAACTGCGGCTCGCTCAGCGATCGCACCTGCAGTTCTGCCGTCTGGCGCAGGCCGTCGTTGGCATCGCCGTGATCCTCAATCAACACGCCGCAGGTGTGGGTATTGCCAACGTCAAGGATCAAATCGACCGGAATCGCGGGAGTGCTCAGCGTCTCTGTGACCAGCCTGACCTCTGGCACCGTTAGCTGTTCGCCGAGTAACGCCAGCAGATTCAGCCAGTGCGCCTGATATTCAAAACTGCGCAGCGCCTGATTGATGGCCTGTTCCGGACGGTTTTCCACCTGGCTGACATGATGCAAAAACACCTCGCGTAGCCAGCCATCAATCCACGTCTGATCGAGAAAATCAGCCACTTCGTCATCGCGCCAGGCCAGCGCAAAGCGGGTACCGTTCAGTACATCGTTTTCACTGGGGGCGAGCGCGGAGGGAGTCGCGTCGCTCAACTGACTGTCGAGCGCGAGCGTAACGCGGTGGGTATGACCTGCGCTGTCAGGTAAGGCGAGTTTGCGAACCTGCACGCGCGCCCAGTTATCCGGACCTTCAACAAAGGTGCGCGGCGGGTTAAAGCGCAGGAACGGCAGCGGTAGCCAGACGCCGTCCAGTACCGCAAGCGAATACTGTAGCGACTGTGTGCTTTCGGGTTTAACCACTTCTGGCTGCATTCCCGGACGCGCCGGCAACGTATAGCGACCGTTTGCCAGATCGTAGTCCAGACGCAGCAGCGGGCCGTTAGCGGTTTTCCGCACAAAACGGCCATGATGTGCCGACTCCTGCGGCGTCAGGCCGAAGTCAAGAAACTGAACGCCGCTGTTTGCGATGAGCGTGACGCTCTGTTTGTAATCACACAAATTCACCAGCATAAGATCAGGCACCTATCTTTTTAAACGTCAACGGGATCTCCGCTTGACCGTCGAAGCGGGCGGTACAGACGGCGACGTCATTTGTCCCGGCTTTACAGGTGATTTCCGGCATCGGATAGCGGGAGCCATCGGCGCAGCGCGCATTTCCACGGCTTTTGATCATGAGCTCGCCGCTCTGATGCAGACCGGAAAAAAGCTCGGCGCGACAGACAATGCTGTCGCCATGCACCAGTCGCGCTGTCCCTTTGTTATTCTGGATCTGATAGCGCAACGAGGGCGCTTTCCCGGTCGCGGGGTCTTTCACCTCCATTACTACGCGCCAGCGACCGTTGAGAAAACGGGTCGTACCGGCCTTCACCTGATTAGCCTCCATGACCAGCGCGTCTTTCGGTATCGCAGCAATGACCACCGGCGCGACGGCGGGCGGGGTCTTTTTCTCCTCCGGAATAACGTGCGCCTGCTGCAGCGGTAGCGTGGCGGTCAGTTCCGGCAGAGCAGGCATTGCGGGTTGCGGCGCACTGACGCTTTCCGTCGCGACCGCGGGGGTTTGCGCGTGCCAGAGCAGCGGCGCGGCAAGCGCGGCAATGGTGACGGCGGCAACCGGCACGCTCCACAGCGGCAGTCGGCGCGCCGGTTTCGCGGACGCTTTTTCCTCCGCCACGATGGACGGCGCGACTAGCGGGCTGATGGTTTCAGAGACGGGCGGAGTTACCGGCACGACGGGGACTGACAGCAGTGGTTCATCCGCATGGGGAAAAGCGTTCTCTGGCGCGGTTTCTTCTGCAGGGGCGGGGTCAGCGTGAATGTTCGCTTCGGGCGAATCTTCGAGATACAGGCATGCCAGCACATCGTCACGCACGTTTTCGTTAAGGTTGATAAAACCCCAGAAGGTGATAACCGGTTTCCCATCCACCAGGAAGACGTGGTTTTCACCGGGAAATTGTACGGCTTTTTCGAGCAAGGAGCCGAAAAGCTGTAACGCCGTTTTTCCGGATTGCAGGCTCTTGCGGCTCAGGGCGGCGGCGCTGTCCAGCGTCGCGGAAAGCGTGCGGAGGGCGCGACGGCGCGCATCAACGTCAGCCGCTTTCCACGCAACGGCCTGGCCTTCTACAGGAGAATACCAGTCCACCCGGTCACCGCTGTCGTTAATTTGCGGAATGGCGAGACAATCGACCATCGCCAGTTGCTTTCGCAGCCGGAGTGTTTCACGAATTTGCAGCGCTGAATCAAAGACGGCCTGGCCGCCACCGCCGACGGCCTGATAGTCATCAAGATTGCCGCTGCGCAAGAGAGTTTTTGCCACGTTAGGGTCCTTAAGACTTTTTCACGCATCTACTTTACGGCGTCATAACGCGAGCAAACGGTGGAAGAAAGGCATAAAGGGGCGAATTATCCCGCCATAGAGGGGTTGACGTTGTGAAAAAGACTTAAGGGAAACTGACGGATATGCATTACGGATTAAATGCCGCAAGCGAACGGATTTCAGCGTATGATGAAGGTTTCATCAGTCTGTTGAAAAGGAGAAGCTATGTCGCACCTGGATGAGGTTAGCGCCCGCGTTGATGCCGCGATTGCGGAAAGCGTTATTGCTCAGATGAACACGCTGTTGATCGCCCTGAGCGACGATGGCGAATTAAGCCGCGAAGATCGTTACACCCAGCAGCAACGGTTGAGAACCGCCATCGCGCATCATGGCCGGCAGCATAAAGAAGACGCCGAAGCGCGCCGCGAGCAGTTGACAAAAGGCGGCACGATCCTGTGATGGGCCAGATGGCGGCAGGGCGGTCGTTAAAACGATCGTCTTGCCACCAGCCATGCGCCCACCACCAGCATCACCGCGCCACAAACCGGACCAATCAGCGCCCTCAGCGGTACCCCGTGGCTGCGCAGGAGGTCCAGCGCCAGTCCGCCGATAAGCTGACTGGCGACCAGCACGGCAATCGTGGTCGCCGCCCCCACATGCTGATAGCCGCTGATGCTGGCAAACACGAAAAACGAACCCAGCAGGCCAGGAATTAACGTCCACCAGCGAACGCTGGAGGCCAGTTCGCCAAATCCCGCCATACCCTGCCTAAACCACAATAGAGTGACAAACAGCACGATGCCGACCAGCGAATTCAGCAGCATGGCGATCAAAATAGTGGAAGAGGTCTGGGTGATGCGCACCATCAGGGTGTTCTGCACCACCAGGCCGATACCCGCGGCGATCAGAAAGGCGAGCGTCAGCGATGTGTTCATCCGCGCGCGTCCGGTTGCAGACGATCGTCAAGCTGAAGCTGCATGAATGTCAGATCCAGCCAGCGGCCAAATTTGGTCCCTACCTGCGGCATTTGCGCGGTGATTTTGAACCCGAGCGTGCTATGAAGATGCAGCGAAGCCTGATTTTGCGACTCGATGCCCGCGACCATCACGTGCTTGCCGCAGGCGCGCGCTTCCTCAATCAAGCGGCTCAATAGCTGGCGTCCCAGTCCTTTCCCCTGATGATCCGGGTGAACGTACACCGAATGTTCCACCGTGTGGCGAAATCCGTCAAAGCTGCGCCAGTCGCCAAAGGAGGCGTACCCCGTCACCTTACCGTTTTCTTCAGCTACCAGCACCGGATACCCCAGCAACTGACGCGCTTCGAACCAGGCCATGCGGTTATCGGCGTCTACGGTTTGATCGTTCCAGATCGCCGCCGTGTGTAACACGGCGTGGTTGTAGATCGCTGCGATATCCCCGCAATCCTCTTTGCTCGCGAATCGAATAAGCATCTTGAACCTCAGGAAATGTTCACTATAGTATTACGATATGAATACTATTGAAGACAGCATAAATCAACGCATCAGTGCAAGAATTCGCATTGAGCGAGAATCCCGCGGCTGGTCGCTGACTGAACTGGCTGAACGCGCGGGCGTTTCACGGGCGATGATCCATAAAATCGAACGTGCGGAAAGCAGCCCGACGGCGACGCTGCTCGGCAGGCTTTCCGGCGCCTTTGGCATCAGTATGTCAACGCTGATTGCGCGCGCCGAAATGCAAGAAGGTAAACTGCTGCGTGCGGCGGATCAACCCGTCTGGCACGATCCGCAGAGCCAGTATTTGCGCCGCCACGTTTCGCCACACAGCGACTTGCCTCTCGATCTGGTGCAAATTGAGCTTCCCGCAGGAAGTGATATCCCGATGCCCGCCTCAGCCTATGTACAGGCGCGGCAGTTGATCTGGCTTCAGCACGGGGAACTGGTGTTCGTTGAGGGTGAAACCCGCCACGAGATGAAAGCGGGCGATTGTCTTGAGCTGGGGCCGCCCAATGATTGCCGTTTTATCAATGAATCAGCGCAAACCTGCGTTTACCTCGTTGTGCGTTTAAACCTCGCGGGACGTTAAAGACAGGCGCGGCCTGCTACTATTGATGGATTCATGCCAAACGCTGAGGAGAACATCATGGGTCAACAAGAACACCGTAATCGTCGCTGGGTTTTAGCCTCCCGACCCCATGGCGCGCCCGTGGCGGACAATTTCCGTCTTGAAGAGGATGAGGTCGCCACCCCGGGCGAAGGCCAGGTTTTGTTACGCACGGTTTACCTTTCCCTCGATCCGTATATGCGCGGACGAATGAGCGACGAACCGTCGTACGCGCCGCCGGTCGCGCTGGGTGAGGTCATGGTTGGCGGAACGGTGAGCCGCGTCGTGTCGTCAAACCATCCAGACTACAAGCCTGGTGAATGGGTACTGAGCTACAGCGGCTGGCAGGATTATGATATTTCCGACGGCGCGGGGCTGGTGAAGCTCGGCAACGATCCTGAACAGCCATCCTGGGCGCTCGGCGTATTGGGGATGCCCGGTTTTACCGCTTACATGGGCTTGCTGGATATAGGTCAGCCGAAAGAGGGTGAAACGCTGGTGGTTGCCGCCGCAACCGGTCCAGTCGGGGCGACGGTGGGGCAGATTGGCAAGATCAAAGGCTGCCGTGTGGTCGGCGTTGCCGGCGGCGCGGAAAAATGTCGTCATGCCACTGAAGTGCTGGGTTTTGACGTTTGTCTGGACCACCATGCGGATGACTTTGCAGAGCAAATGGCAAATGCCTGTCCACAGGGGATTGATGTCTATTATGAAAACGTCGGCGGTAAAGTCTTCGACGCTGTACTTCCGTTGTTGAATACCTGCGCGCGGATCCCGCTTTGCGGTCTGGTCAGCGGCTATAACGCGACAGAACTCCCCGCCGGTCCGGACAGACTGCCGCTGCTGATGGCGACGATACTGAAGAAACGCATTCGTCTGCAGGGTTTTATCATTGCGCAGGATTATGGTCACCGTATTCATGAGTTCCAACAGCAGATGGGACGTTGGGTTAAAGAAGGTAAGATTCATTATCGTGAACAGGTGACGGAAGGACTGGAAAACGCCCCAGAGGTCTTCATCGGTCTGTTGAGTGGTAAAAACTTTGGCAAAGTCGTGATTCGCGTCGCGGAAGATGACTGACAAACATGGCGGCCCTGGCCGCCATAAAAAAATGGGCAGTTTTTAAATTTCCGGCTTTAATTAAATCACCGCGTGCAAGGCAAATTAAATTGCCAGGGCCGTTAAAATAACGCGGGTAAATGATCACGGTTGTCGTTTTATTTTTTCACCAGGCGAAATCTTAAACAATTAAATCTTTCAGGTTTAATTGCGATTGGCTATATGATGAGGTGAAGAAATAGAATGCCTGGTACGGAAAAGTCGCAGCACATCAGTCTGACAACACACGTTGAAAGAGGATTAAAAGATCGATTAAGTCTTGGCGAGCTGAAGCCTGGCGCCAGATTAATTACCAAAAATATTGCTGAGGAGTTGGGGATCAGTATCACGCCGGTGCGTGAGGCGCTGTTACGTCTGGTGTCTGCCAGCGCGTTAACCATTGCGCCCGCGCAAGCCTTCATGGTGCCGGAAATCAATATGGCGCGATTCGCGGAAATCATCCGTATTCGCTGTGAACTGGAAGGGATGGCGGTTATGGAAGCCACGGGGCGGATTACGCCGGAACGGATGGAACTCCTGGAGGCGCTGCTTGCGACGTATCAGCAGGCGCATGAAAGAGGCTCGGTAGCCGAGCGACTGCGGGCAAACCGGGCGTTACGCTTCAAAATTTATCACTTTGCCAACATGCCGACGCTGTGCGAAATGATCGAACAGCTGTGGGTACAAATGGGGCCAAGCCTGCATTTTCTCTATGATCTGGAAAAAGAGGGCGCGTATCCACACAGTGTCGATCATTACCATCAATTATTTAAGGTTATTGCCCAAGGAAATAAAGAGGCCAGTCGCGACTGTTTAATCGACATCATCAATAAAAATGTCGCCATCGTTAAACGACAATACCTTAATTAAGTACTGCTTAAATTTAGCGGGGAATCTCCCCGCTATGACTACCCTTATTACGCAGGTTATTCAAAACGCCATGCGAGGTTAACACCCACGCCGAAATTTCTCCCCGGAGCAGGTTCGTAGTATCTGCCGTTCGATTCATTCACAATGACCGAGCCAACATACGCTTTGTCAAAGAGGTTGTCGACCCGCCCGAACACATCCACCGTCAGATTACTGTAGTTGATTTTATATCCGGTATTCAGCCCTACGACAGTATAAGAGGGCGCTTTGGCGGTGTTTTCATCGTCAGCCATAATATCCCCCATGTAGCGGGCATCAGCCCCGGCATACCACCCTTCATCCGGCACATAACCCAGGGACGCAAAACCCATGTTGCGGGCGATCCCCGGCATCCTGTTACCGTTGCAGTTCTGGTCGTTGCAGACGTTGCTACGGTAGGTGGCGTCCAGCCAGGTCCAGGAGGCGTTGACGCGCCAGTTTTCGCCAAAACGCTGATCCCACCCCAGTTCTATCCCCTGACGCCGGGTCTTGCCCGCATTCTTATACGTTGTCCGACCGCCGCTGCTGGAATCCACCACCAGTTCGTCGTCCGTGTCGGTCTGGAACAGCGCCGCCGTCAGCAGTCCGTTGCCGATACGGGTTTTGCTGCCAATTTCTATCGTATCGTTAGTGGAAGGTTTAAGATCGAAATTCATCCCGCTTTGCCCATCCGCACGGTAGGAAAGCTCGTTTATGGTCGGCGTTTCAAAACCGCGGCCCGCTGCCAGATAGAGGTTCCAGGCGTCCGTCACGGCATACTTCAGCGATCCGGCTGGCAACCATTTATGATAGCTGGCATCGCCGCTGTCGTCGCCGTTGCCCGGCGTCACGTAGCGATCGTTAGAGTCGAACCAGACCGAACTGTAGCGCACGCCTGCATCAAGGGAGAGTTTGTCGGTCAGTTGCCACTGCGTCTGCAGGTAGGGGTCGACGTTCCACATCAGGTTGCGCTCGTCCCGGCGGCGCTCGCCTTTTTGGCCGTACTCTGGTACGCCGTCAGTGAGACGGTAATTTGTGTAGCCCTTACGGTTCTCACTCATATTTTCGTAGTTCAGCCCGGCAGTAAACGTCATGGGTACAATCAGTTCCCCGCGGTGCGTCCAGCGACTGTCGATGCCCTGGTAATGACGCTGCAGCGAGATAACGCCGCCCGCATGGGACGGCCTGAGCTGAGGGGCCATCGGGATCGACTGATACTGGGTGGTTTCACGTTGCCCGGCATACATCATCACGCTCATGTCGTCCTGGGCGCTAAGCTGTCGTTCATAGCGCAGTCCGGCCTGCGTCTGCTTGATGGTTTTACGCGTGTGATACTGCTCCGCGCGCGGCGACTGTTGCGGGTTATCGCGCCATTCGGCTTCGGTCAGGCCGCCGGGATCGTCAGCTTTAATATCGACGCTGTTAAAAATCAGACTCAGCTTGCTTGCCTCGTCGAGACGCACGCCCAGTTTCGCATTGGCGAGATTCTTTTGCGCGCCGCTACGATCGCGGTAGCCGTGGGTAGTAAAACGGGTCGTCGACACCGTGTAGTCCACATCGCCAGCCTGGGTGCCATCGCCGAACGCGCCGGTCGCTTTTAACCCGTAGCGCCAGCTGCCGTAACTTCCATAATAGCTGCTTGCCTCGATGGTCGGCGGCTGTTGTCCGGTTTGTGTCGTCACGTTCATGACCCCGCCGGAAGCATTGCCGTAAAGCGCGGAGAAGGGACCGCGCAGTACTTCAACGTTTTGCACGCTGCTGAGATCGATATTTGACGTCTGCCCCTGTCCGTCCGGCATCGTTGCCGGGATGCCGTCAACATACAAACGAATGCCGCGCACGCCATAAGTTGAACGCGACCCAAAGCCACGGATAGAAAGCTGAAGGTCCTGAGCGTAGTTTTGTCGGTTCTGCACCTGCAGGCCCGGCACGCGGGTCAGGGATTCGGAAAGATTGATGCGCGGCGCCGCCCGGCGCATATCTTCGCCCTCGACCACGCTGACGGCGGCGGGGGTATCCAGTTCAGAAACGGCCTGGGGTGAGGCGCTGACGATCAGCGTTTGTTCATCGGCTTCGCTGTCCGCTGCGGCCAGCGGAGAGAACACGAGTGGAAAGAGCAGAGCGGGAACTGCGGTATATCGTATGGAAATAATCTTCATGAAAAAAGGCCAGTTAAAGTGAACGTACCCATAGGTATGTAAGTTACATGTTAATTCGTTTGTAAAATTTTGAAAATTTTAACGGCACAATGCGTTAAGAATTAATGGAGAAATTAAGAAGATTGTAGACAGGATGCGAAGAAGTGCTCCACTTTCTGACAAATAATGATTACCATTCCCATTTATAAAAGAGAGCAAAACCATGATCTTGCTCAGCGAAGCGATGTGAAGCAGCAAAATAGCGATATATCAAAGGGAGTCGTCATGCATTTTCGTCATCAGTTTTCCCCGCGCCTGCGTGGTGCTTTACTGTTAGGTTCACTGCTGGTTGCCTCATCGTTCAGCACTCAGGCGGCAGAAGAGATGCTGCGTAAAGGCGTGGGCAAGGGCGCTTACGAAATGGCCTACAGCCAACAGGAAAACGCGCTGTGGCTCGCCACCTCGCAAAGTCGCAAGCTGGATAAAGGCGGTATTGTTTATCGTCTCGATCCGGTCACGCTGGACGTGACGCAGATCATTCACAACGATCTCAAACCGTTTGGCGCCACCATTAATAACGCGACCCAGACGCTGTGGTTTGGTAACACGGTGAATAGCGCGGTCACTGCCATCGATGCGAAGACCAGCGAAGTGAAAGGACGACTGGTGCTGGACGCCCGCAAACGCTCCGAAGATGTCCGTCCGCTGCAGCCGCGTGAGCTGGTTGCTGATGAAGCAACGAATACGGTGTATATCAGCGGGATTGGCAAAGAGAGCGCGATTTGGGTGGTGGACGGCGAAAAGATCGCCCTGAAAGCGACCATTGAAAACACCGGTAAAATGAGCACGGGTCTGGCTATCGACAGCGGCGCGAAGCGTCTTTACACCACCAATGCGGATGGCGAGCTGATCACCATCGATACCGCCACGAACAACATCATCAGCCGTAAGAAACTGCTTGATGACGGTAAAGAGCACTTCTTTATTAATCTGAGCCTGGACACCGCCGGTCACCGCGCGTTTATTACCGACTCGAAAGCGGCGGAAGTGCTGGTTGTTGATACCCGCAACGGCAACGTTCTGGCGAAAGTCGCTGCGCCGGAATCGCTGGCCGTGCTGTTTAACCCGGCGCGTAATGAAGCCTACGTCACCCACCGTCAGGCCGGTAAAGTGAGCGTGATTGACGCGAAAAGCTACAAGGTAGTGAAAACCTTCGATACGCCGACCTTCCCGAACAGTCTGGCGCTGTCGGCAGACGGCAAGACCCTGTACGTGAGTGTGAAGCAGAAGTCGACACGCGAAAAAGAAGCCACGCAGCCAGACGACGTGATTCGTATTGCGCTGTAAACCCGCAGGAGGGGGAAACCCCTCCATTCACGTTCCCATACCCGCCGATACGCCTCGTTACATCCCGCTGATAGCCTGAATAAGCCCAGGGAATTACACTGTCCCGCTTCGGTTAAATGAATCACTTGGGAATGCTATGAAAAAGCCACTGTTCTGCCTTTGCGCTGGCGTGATGCTGTTCGCACTGGCAGGTTGCTCCACGAATTACGTTATGACTACCAAAAGCGGGCAAACCATCGTCACGCAGGGAAAACCGCAGCTTGATAAAGAGACGGGAATGACCCGCTATACCGATCAGGACGGGAATGCACGGGAAATCAACAGGAATGACGTGGCGCAGCTTATCGAAGCGGATTAGTCGACGCCGTTGAAAAGCAGGCCTGATCGGCGTCGTCGGTCAGGCCTTTGTCATTTTTATGGCGCAGTGCGATGGATTTCCGCAACGCGTTTACGAACGCCAAACCAACCGGCAACCAGCAGAATGGCGATCAGCGGCAGGGAAGCGATGGTATAGGTGCCGTTCGGATAGTCAAACGCCATCAGCACCAGTACGCTTAACAGGAAAAGCAGCGTCAGCCAGGAGGTGAACGGCGCGCCCGGCAGCTTGAAGCTGACATCGGCGGCTTTGCCCTCTTTGATTGCCTTGCGCAGGCGCAACTGGCACACCACAATGAATCCCCACGACGCGATAATGCCCAGCGAGGCGAAGTTGAGGACGATCTCAAAAACCTGGGAAGGCACCAGATAGTTGAGGAAGACGCCCACAACATACACCGCCAGCGTCGCCATAATGCCCGCCCAGGGCACATGCTGGCGGCTCATCTTACTCATAAATTTCGGGGCGGAGCCGCCCATCGCCATTGAGCGCAGAATCCGTCCGGTGCAGTACAGGCCGGAGTTCAGACTGGAGAGCGCGGCGGTCAACACCACAATGTTCATGATGCTGCCAATATAGGGCACGCCAAGTTTTGAGAAGAACGTGACGAACGGGCTTTGTCCGGCCTGGTAGGCATTCCACGGCAGCAGCAGAACCAGCAGCACCACGGAACCCACGTAGAACAGGCCAATACGCCAGATCACGCTGTTAATGGCTTTAGGCACCATGGTCTGCGGATCTTTACACTCACCGGCGGCGGTGCCGACCAGTTCGATAGAGGCAAACGCAAAGACGACACCCTGCACCAGAACCAGCGCGGGCAGCAGGCCGTGAGGGAAGAAGCCGCCGTTATCGGTGATCAAATGAAAACCGGTGGCGTTGCCGTCCAGCGGTTTGCCGGACCCCAGAAAGACCGTGCCCACCACCAGAAAGATCACAATTGCCAGCACTTTCACCAGCGCGAACCAGAACTCCATTTCGGCAAACCATTTTACGCCAATCATGTTCATGGTGCCGACGATGGCCAGCGCGCCGAGAGCAAAGACCCATTGCGGTACGTCGCCAAACGCGCCCCAGTAGTGCATATACAGGGCCACGGCGGTGATATCGACAATTCCCGTCATCGCCCAGTTGACGAAATACATCCACCCGGCCACATAAGCGGCTTTTTCACCGAGAAATTCGCGGGCATAAGAGACAAAGCTGCCGCTGGAAGGGCGATGGAGAACCAGTTCGCCCAGCGCGCGAAGGATAAAGAACGAGAAAATCCCGCAAACGAGATAAACCAGCGCCAGCGCCGGACCGGCCATTTGCAGGCGTGCGCCCGCGCCTAAAAATAACCCGGTGCCAATGGCGCCGCCAATGGCGATCATCTGAACCTGACGGTTGCCCATTGCTTTGTGATAGCCTTCCTCATGGGCATTCAACCAGCGTCGCTTCGCCGCGTGCTGCGCCGACGCCGTGGTGTCTTGTGTATTCATTCCGTTTCCTGTTACCTGTCTAAGTGAGAATACTGTTGTCGCGACAGCCGCCGCGACGCGGTTAATTTTTCCCGTCATTCTGTGTACGGATAAAACCACCGGCGAAGCATCCTACCTGCAAATAATAAACGGCGCAAAATATACGAATACGAATGGTCAGACTGCGTAATAAATAAGCAATGCGCACCTGCAACGCGCCGGATCGGGCTACGGGCGGCATCTGCCAGGTTACTCTACACTTACTCTTTTAACCGGGTGGAGGCAGTATGATTAAGATCTACGGCGCGCCGGGCTGGGGTTCGGCGATTAGCGAGCTGATGCTTACGCTGGCGGACATTCCCTATCAGTTCGTTGACGTCAGCGGATTTGACCGCGACGGGCCGCAGCGCGATTTACTGTTAAAGCTGAATCCGCTGTGTCAGGTGCCGACGCTAACGCTGGAAAACGACGCGGTAATGAGCGAAACGGCAGCCATCGCGCTAATGGTCCTCGACCGCCGTCCCGAACTGGCTCCCCCTGTTGGCAGTGCGGAACGACAGCAGTTTCAACGTTTGCTGATCTGGCTGGTCGCTAACGTCTATCCGACCTATACCTTTGCCGATTACCCTGAACGCTGGTCGCCGCAAGCGCCAGAAGCGCTGAAAAAAAACGTTATCGAATACCGTAAATCGCTCTATCTGTGGCTAAATGACCAGCTCAGCGCTGAGCCGTATGCGTTTGGCGAGCAGTTAACCCTGCTGGACTGCTACCTCTGCGTGATGCGCACATGGGGACCGGGACACGACTGGTTTCAGGACAACACGCCCAATATCAGCGCGATAGCGGATGCGGTGTGCCAGTTACCGACGTTACGTCAGGTGCTTAAGCGCAATGAGATTGTATAAGTGCGGAAACGGAGAAAGCGATGCCCGGCAGTGAGCCGGGCATACGCTGATTACGGGGTGACAATATTGAACCAGAATTCGAACTTATCCATATAGCCGAGCAGTTCGTTGAGTTTTTCCGCATTGCCGGTGATTTTTACGTCACCTTTGTCCGTGGCCTCTTTCAGCGTTTCCTCTTTTAGCACAATGCGATTCAGTGCGTCGCGCGACAGGCTGATCGTCGCGTCTGCCTGCGGATCTTCAACGTTTGCGGTATGGTTCAGGACGCCGTTTTCCAGCTCCACTTTGTATTTCCCGCCGTCTTCCCCAAAGTCAATATTAAGCACTGCTTTCGCATCCGCCGCCTTTTCACCGTTGATGTGAACCGCGAGATAATCAAAGAACATTTCCGGCGTCATTGCCCGCACGGTATCCGGGCTGGCGGTGTTAGGCGTAGGCATTTTTTGCACGCCATTACGCAATTCCTGTGCGCCAGTCAGATAAAAGTTACGCCACGGACCCGATTCCGCCTGGTAACCCAACTGTTCGAGCGCATCCGCCTCCAGGTTCCTTGCCGCCTGATTATTCGGATCGGCAAAGACCACTTTGCTTACCACTTGCGCAACCCAACGGTAATTCCCCTGATCGTAATCCTGCTTCGCTTTTTGCAGAATGGCATCCGCGCCGCCCATGTATTCGACAAATTTTTTCGCCGCTTCTTCTGGCGGCAGCTCATCAAGGGTAGCCGGATTGCCATCAAACCAGCCGAGATAGAGCACATAAGTGGCTTTGACGTCGTGGCTGACGGAACCATAGTAGCCGCGGTTCGCCCAGGTGTGGGCAAGCGACGGCGGCAGTGTAAAGTTAGCGGCGATCTCGTCGCGGGTGAGCCCCTGATTCGCCATGCGCAGGGTCTGGTCGTTGATATAGCGGTACAGGTCGCGCTGGCTCTTCAGCAGTTTCACGACATTGTCGTTACCCCATGTCGGCCAGTGATGCTGGGCGAGGATAATTTCGGCTTTATCACCCCATAAATTGAGCGCTTCATTAATGTATTTTGACCACGGCAACGGCTGGCGAATTTTGGCGCCGCGCAAAGAATACGTGTTATGCAGCGTGTGGGTGACATCCTCGGCGGTCTCGATGATTTTCTTCTCTTCGATATACCACAACATTTCGGAAGGGGCTTCAGAGCCTGGCGCCATCATGAAATCGTAGGTCAGGCCGTCAATCACCTCTTTTTGCCCTGTTTTGGTGATGTAGTGGGTCGGGGCGATCAACGTGACGGTACCAGCAGACGTCGTGGTGCCCAGTCCCGCGCCTACCTGGCCTTTGACGTCAGGCTTTAGCAGGTTGCCGTACATATAACTGGCCCGGCGGCTCATCACATTACCAGCCATGATATTTTCCGACACCGCTTCTTCCATAAAACCTGCGGGCGCGTAGATTTTCACTTTGCCGGACTTCACATCCGCTTCATCCACCACGCCGCGCACGCCGCCATAGTGGTCAACGTGGCTGTGGGTATAAATGACGGCCACAACCGGTTTGTTCCCGCGATTTTTATAATACAAATCCATGCCGACCTTTGCCGTTTCCGCTGAAACCAACGGGTCAACAACGGTAATACCTTCTTTTCCTTCGATAATCGTCATATTGGACAGATCGAGGTTTCGGATCTGATACACCCCGTCAGTCACTTCAAACAGGCCGCTAATGTTAATCAGTTGCGCCTGACGCCAGAGGCTTGGGTTGACTGAATCCGGCGCTTTATCGCCTTCTTTAATAAACGCGTACTGTTGGGGGTTCCAGATCACATTGCCTTGTTCACCCTTGATTACCTCCTGCGGTATCGGGGCGATAAAGCCCTTATGCGCATCGGTAAAGTCTGTGTTATCCGAGAAGGGCAGTTGATTATAAAGCGCGTTATTGGCCTGTTGGGTGGCGGCTGTGGCGTCTTTCGGCGCTTCGACAGCCAGAAGGGGCAGGGAATATGACGTCAGCATCCCAGCGAGGATGAAGCCTCTGGCGATGGTATTGAGTTGCATTGAATAACCTCTCTTTAGAATGGCGGATAGGCTTTTAGGTATGTCATGCACAACGGAGGGTTGGCGTGGAAATTTGAGGTAATGCAACATTAACTATAGTGGGCTTCGCAAGGACGGCAAGGCGGTGCAGATACCGGCAGGTGATTGATATCTGCACAATTTATCATCAGGCCTGCGGAATAGCCTCCAGAGTGGTGTAGACGTTCAGTCCCAGTTGGCGGGCGATCTCGATATCTTTATCCGCGCCTTGGGAAGCGCCGGGAATACGATAAATGGCGTTACAGCGGGTGATCAACCGATGTGCGACCGGATAGAGCATCGCTTCGCTGATGTCATCGTCCAGCGAGGTTGAACCCGCCGCTTTCGCCAGCGGCAAGGCGAGCCATTCGCCAATCACCGGGATATGCCCGCGCTGGTAGACGGCAAGCGCGGCGGCTTCCAGACGGTGCAAATTCGCATCAATCAATGCCTGTTTACCGTCTGTACCGCTGCGATACGGTCCGGCGATCAAGATAAGTTGTGCTGTCATCATGTCCTCACTAAAGAAAAAGAGTGCGCAGAATTGCGTATTTCTGCACGTTTTTGTTGCCTGAGAGGCCCTGCGTTTGTAGAGTAGGCATCATAAACAGCAAATTCGTGCACGATCAAGAGTGATCGTGCAAAACCAGGAATAAACCGATGCTTACCGATCAGCGTAAAAAATTGATTCTCGATCTGCTCGCCGCAGAAGGACAGGTGTTGTCAAAATCGCTCAGCAGCCGTTTTGCGGTTTCGGAGGACACCATTCGCCGTGACCTGCGGGAGTTGGCGGCAGAAGGGCGTTTACAGCGGGTTCACGGCGGCGCGCTGCCTGCCTCTTCCGCCGTTGGCACGTTTGTGGAGCGAAAAACGCTTAAAACCGATGCTAAAAAACGACTGGCGCAGAAAGGCGCGACGCTTATCTCAAACGGCCAGGTGGTCATTGTGGATGGCGGTACGACCACCACCGAGCTGATTGCCTGTCTGCCGGACGATCTCAACATTACGGTAGTCACGCACAGTCCGGGCATTGCGCTGGGGCTGGTGAATCATCCTCTCATCGAAATCATACTGATTGGCGGTCGGGTGTATAAACACTCCATCGTTACCGTTGGCGCGGCGGCGGTGGAAGGTATCCGCAATATTCAGGCCGATCTGTTTTTTATGGGGGCAACAGGGATCCACCCGGAAGTGGGATTAACCACGGGCGATTACGAAGAAGCGTGCATCAAACGCGCATTTTCCGCCAGGGCGGCGGAAACCATCGTTCTGGCTTCACCGGAAAAAATCAATACGGCCTCGCCCTTCGCCATTGGCGATGTGTCGTTGATCAACACCGTCGTGGTGGAAGATAACACCGATAACGGCTGGATCACCGCCATGCGGGCGAAAGGCGTGACGGTAATAAAGGCCTAATTAGCCCGCAGTGACGCGTTTACCGCTGGTCACAAACGTACCCGCGCCGAGGTGGTGCAGGGTATTACGTTTATCGTCATCGAACTGCCAGCGGCCTTCCGTGAACGCCCGCGCATCCGCAGCGGCAGAAACCACTTCACCAAACAGAGTATCGTATTTTTCCTGGGCTGCGGTGGCGGGAAGCAGGCGGCATTCCATCCACGCAAGGCATTTTTCTTCGACTAACGGCAGGCCAAGCACCGGGCCGTTTACCACCGGAATACCATAACAGTTGAACTTGTCCTCGTCGCGCCCGGAAACGCTGCCGACAGCCCATGTCCAGTTGGTCGCCGCTACGCCGGGTATGACGATGCCGAACAGGCCGCTGCGCTCAATCAACTCGCGTGACCAGGTTGATTTATCCACCACTATCGCGATACGAGGCGGCTCAAATTCAACCGGCATTGACCAGGCGGCGGCCATGATATTGCGTCTTGCGCTGGCGTCGTCGCGACTGGTGATCAACACCGTGGGACCGTGATTGAGCAGGCGGCTGGCGTGGCGTAATTCGACAGGGCGGAATCGACTCATCGGGTTGTCTCGCAAAGTGTTTTCTGAGTATTAATGATAAGTGGCCGGGCGCCAATTTGCACAATAAGTGGCGTCTCTTTCGGGATCCATCGTTTATACTCTTTCGCACCTTACCGGATCACCGCAGGAACCCCGATGACCCCCATCCTGAATGCCTACTTCGCCCGCCTGAACTGGTCCGGGCCGACCGACGTCACCCTTGAGACGCTACGGGCGCTGCACTTACAGCATAACTGTACCATTCCTTTTGAAAACCTGGACGTTCTGCTGCCGCGCGAAATGCAGCTGGACGAACAGTCGCTGGCGGAGAAACTGATCGGCGCCCGCCGTGGCGGCTACTGTTTTGAGCAAAATGGCGTATTCGAGCGGGTCTTACGCGAACTGGGGTTTACCGTTCGCAGCTTGCTGGGGCGGGTTGTGCTGTCGAATCCGCCGAGCCTGCCGCCGCGAACCCATCGTCTGCTGTTAGTCGAAGTGGACGGCGAAGCGTGGATCGCGGATGTTGGTTTTGGCGGACAGACGCTGACTGCGCCGATTCGCCTGCTTGCGGACATCCCACAGCAGACGCCGCACGGTGAGTACCGACTGTTGCAGGAAGGCGAAGACTGCATTTTGCAATTTCGTCACCACACGCACTGGCAGTCGATGTACCGTTTCGATCTGGTTACTCAGCATCAGAGCGATTATGTGATGGGCAACTTCTGGTCCGCGCACTGGCCGCAGTCGCATTTTCGCCATCATTTGCTGATGTGCCGTCATTTGCCTGATGGCGGCAAGCTGACGCTCACCAATTTCCACTTTACCCATTATGAACACGGGCACTCGGTTGAGCAGATTCACTGTCCGGACGTCGCGTCACTGTATGCCTTACTCCAGGATCGTTTTGGGCTCGGGGTAGACGATGCAAAGCATGGGATCAGCGAAGCTGAACTGGCAAGGGTGATGGCGGCGTTTGATACGCATCCGGAGGCGGGGAAGTAAGTCACAGGCCCGGAAGCATTGCGCCATCGGGCCGTATTTATCAGAACGACGCTTTAATGCCGAGCATCGCCGAGGTGTCGCTGTAGCCTTTATCACCAATCTGCTGGCCGACGTTGCCCCACAGGGAGACGTTCTTCGTCAGCTGGCCTTCCACACCGGCCTTCAGCTCGCCGATATTGCGGGCGCCGTCCAGATTCACGTTGTCACCGTTCATCGACACGCCAAAGTCCTTGCTGTTGTGGATCCAGTTCGCTTCAACAAACGGCTGGAAGGTGCGGTCTTTGCCGTCATCCAGTTTGTTGTGGCCCTTGCCGAACAGACGCACGCCGACGCGGGTCTGCACGTTGCCGTCACCGTGACCTTCCACGCGGGTGCCGTTGGCTTCGCGGTGTTCGTCCGCCTTCACGCCCATCCAGGTGACCTGCGCTTTCGGCTGGATGTACAGCGCGTTACGCTCGCTGATGTCCGCCAGCTTCCAGGTGTAGCCGGATTCCACCGACGCGGTGAAGCCTTTTGAGTCGTACTCTTCGGATTCGACGCCGCGACCGGAAACAGTGTTGTCAAACCAGCTGTACTGCGCCCAGGTATCGACATACGCGCCTTCGTGGGTGGCGTTATCCTGCAGCCAGGTGCCGTACAGACCGACACTGTAACCGCTGATGCGGCTGTCGGCGCGGTTGCCGTTACGCTGGTTTTCCGCCCGAGCCTTCTGGTTGGCATAGCCCGCCATCAGACCAAGGTGGAAACGGTCAGTGTTGTCGGAAGACCACTGGGCGATGTCGCCGCCAAGCTGCATCACATAGCGGTTGGCCTGCATATCCAGCTGGCCGCTGCTGTCTTTCTGCCGGGTGTGGCCACCGACGTTGCGCAGCCACAGGCTGGTCACCGCTTTCTCGCCGGTCAGGGCGTCGACGTAGTGGGTTTCGCCCAGGCGGTCGTGCAGACGGGTGTTAAACATCGTGTTCGCCGCCTGCAGGTTCATACCGTACAGACCGGCTTCCGGACGCACTGCGTTTTCGCGCGGGGTTGGGGAAGGCTCTACCGGATCAACAGGCGCCAGCGGCTCTTGCGGCTCTGGTTGCTGTTCTGTCGATAGCGCGCTGGTCAGATACCAGTTCTTGTCGTTCTGGCCTTCACCACGCGCCAGGGTGTAGTCATAGGCACCCGCCACGATACGCCCGTTTTGGGTGAACACGCCGTCAGAATTGCCCGCCACACTGATCAGTTCTATACCGTTCGTTGTCAGGCCGCCTGCGCCGCCCGCGTTCAGCACCGTCACGTTCGTGTTACCGGAGGTATTGCCCTGCACAACCAGCTTGTCGGTGGGTGAGGCATCATCGCCCAGTTGGGTGTTCATCACGAGATTACCGTTATTACCGGCGTAATCACCGTTCACCGTCAGGGTTTTAAACGTTGCCGCGTCGCGGGTCAGCGTGCGGGAGGCGGTGTCGCCAGGCATAAAATTCAGCGTGGCGTCGTTCAGGGTCAGCGTGGTCAGTGTGGAGTTGGCAATCATATCCCAGCGGCTGTTGCTACCATTCAGTTCCATATTGATGGAACCTTGTTCTTCAATAGCCGTGTCGCCATAAATGTAGGAGTTATCGCCAGAGACAATGTTAATCGCATGGTCGCCGCGGACCAGCATTTTACCCCATGCAACCAGCTTATTATTGTTAGTGATATCCGTTGAACCCCAGCGTCCATAAATGGAGTACAGCGTATCGGCGACAGACTCGTAGGCGTTCCGATCGCCTAAAATGACATCGCCAGTAAACAGGGCGTCCGCCTGATAAAGCAGATATGACTCTTTACCCCCCTTAGAGGTAATGGCGATGTTGCCGACGATCGTATCGGCGTCCCATTGCACGATACCGTCATCCTGATTCACGTTGGCGCTAAAAAAGCCCCACAGCGTTGCCTTATCATTGCCGGATAACGTTATTTTCGCATCGTTGATACGATGCGTAGCCGTCTCAGCGGGATCGTCACCCCACAAATAAATACCGCGGACAATATCATTTCCCGAGCTATCAATATCAATTTTATTGATAATCAGATCGGTATGTTTACCGTTGCCGCCGAGGTATGTCAGTCCATCAGCGTAGCCTTCCTCGGTGGTGCTTTTAATTTTGATGCTGACATCGTTGAAGACACGCTTACCGCTCAGGGAGGAACTGGTGAACGAGTCGAAAATAAGAATGCCTGTGACATCAGAGTAGCGGTCAGTTGAATTACTGGTTAACTGAATATCCGTATGTCCGGCCAACTCCAGGTCGGTATATGTGCGAATCCCTTCCAGATAAAAGGTGGGGGAGACAATATTAATGGTGGTGTTACCGGTGACGGTGACTTTCCCGCCCCATAAAGCCATGCCGGTATCGGTTGAGTCGCCAGATTCACGGATGCCGGGACGGGTATACGCGATATCAATATTCTCGGCGTTTAAAATCCCCTGCGATCCGGCGCTGATACCGCCGCCTCTGATGGTGGTCAGGCCTTTCAGGTCGGCCCGGGCATTATCGCCAACGTACAGCCCGTCCGATTCTTCGCTGTCATTCATGTTAATGAAGGTGTAATTTTCGGCGGTGAGTTTGCCGGTGCCGTACAGGGCAATACCATCGGAAGTCGAATAGGTCCCATTCGTGCGCGGGTCGAAGTTAAGGGTAAAATGATTACCCAGATTTATTTCACCGGCTTTAAGGTAAGCGAACCAGACGTTTCGGGAACCTGTTGCGTTAACTACGCCGGTACTGTTCATTGTGATATTGTCGGCGAAATCAACGCGACCATCAGCAACGTTAATATCAATTCTTGAGATTTCATCCCCATTGGTGATATTCACCGTGCGTTGGTCGCTGGGCGTGCTGGCGTCGAGAGTATATTTTACTGGCGCGGAAAAAGCAGAAAAGGTTGTAGTGGCTAATAATGCACTTAATAATAAAGCAATTATTTTGGGTTTAATTTGGGGTGATAAGGCAGGTATCTTCATAGATAAATTCCAGTATCCTTGAGTAATGCGTAGATAAGACACCAGTCCTGGTGTCTGTTATTTATTTCATAGAAAGGTAGAACGGCAGGAAAATTGTCTAATTCTGCTTAAGCGAAGGCAAATGAAATGATTTTAACTCGTCGCCAGCATTAATGGCTCAGGCGGGCGCTGAGTGCTGGTCAGAGATGCGGCATTTAAAGTATTTAAGAGAATTTTCAACTGTGGCACACCAATCTTCGTCATTTCTTAAATACAGCGCCGCCGTGTTAAGGAAACAGGCAGTGATACTTAAGGAAATAAACCCGGCAGGCGAGGCGCTACCGGGCGAAAAAACTTATCGGCGAGAACGGACTATCTGGTATCGGCGGGTAAAATACTCAAACGGCGCGCTCCAGACGTGTACCAGACGGGTGAACGGGAACAGCAGAAAAATGGTCATCCCCAACACCAGATGGACGCGGAAAACAAAGGCAACGCCATTAAGCATTTCTGACGAGCCGCCACGGAAGGTGACAATACTCTGTGCCCAGCCAACCAGCTTCATCATTTCACTGCCGTCAGGATATTGGGCTGAAAACGGAATAGTACTCAGCCCAAGCAGGCACTGGATCAGCAGGATGCTCATGATGATAATGTCCGGCGTGGTCGAGGTGGCGCGGACGCGCTGGTTGGTGAGACGACGCCAGAGCAAACCAGCGCCGCCAATGAGCGTCAGTACACCGCACACGCCGCCGAGAACCATCGCCATTTGCTGTTTGACCGCGATCGGCAAAAACCAGGCGTACATCCAGTGCGGTGTCAACATGCCGAAAAGATGGCCGAAGAAAATGCCGAGTATGCCGATGTGGAACAGGTTCGACCAGACCACCATGCCGCGCTTATCCAGCATCTGGCTGGACGAGGCGCGCCAGGTGTACTGACCATAATCATACCGCAGCCAACTGCCGAGAAAAAAAACGGTCGCGCAGATGTACGGGTAGATATCGTAAAAAAAGACGTTCAGGTACTGTATCATTTCGGGCCTCCCGCACTGACGTCGACGTACTGCGGCGCCACGTCCTGGCTAAAGCGTCGTTGATATTGCTGTAACGGTGAGCTGTCACAGGCTGTGGCGTTATCTTCAATAAACTTCACCTGTTCTTCTTCCCAGACGGCATCAAGCGCCTGACGAGTGTCATCACGGCTTTCTTGCGTTACCTGTGGCGTGACGCTGTCACTTGAAAGCGGGCTTCCGGCGAGGTTCAGCAGGGCATCGAATAATTGATACCACGGGGCGCCGCGCTGTTTCAGCCTCCCTCCCAGTAACGCCAGAATCGGCGCGACGTTTTGCAGACCTTCGCGCGCATCGGCTTCCGACAAAATGCTGAGATATTCGAGATACAGCGGCAAATGGTCGGGAAGTTCGCGACAGTCGAGTTGCAGACCCACTTTCTCGTACTGGGTCATCAGATCGACCATCGCCTGGCCGCGATCGCGGGACTCGGCGTGGACATGTTCAAACAGCAGTAGCGACGTGGCGCGGCCACGGTCAAAGACTTCACACCATTCGGCCTGCTTATCCAGCAGCGGGGCGTTGAGCATGTCGGTGGCGAAGCCGTTGAGCGCAGGCGCGTCGTGACGCACCATCGCCAGCACTTCGTCTTTGCATTCCCAGAGAAACTCATCCGGGTATTCCATCAACAGACCGATCGCTTTGAGGATTTGCATTATTCTCCCTCCGCTTTATCACGCACTTCGGTGATGTTGATGGCGTCAATGCGGCTACTGTTGAACAGGTTGAACTTGGTGTCGGAACCGTGGCAGCCGTCGCCAAAGGTAAAGCCGCAGCCGTTGCGCTCAGGGAAGGCGTCGCGCGCCATCTCGCGATGGCTGGTCGGGATCACGAAACGGTCTTCGTAGTTGGCGATCGCCAGATAGCGATACATCTCCTCAACCTGTTCGACGCTCAGGCCCACTTCCTCAATGGCGCGGGTATCCGTCACGCCTTCCACTGTTTGCGAACGCATGTAATGACGCATGGCCATCATGCGCTTCAGGGCGCGCAGCACCGGGCCGGTATCGCCTGCGCTGAGCATATTCGCAAGGTACTGCACCGGAATGCGCAGGCTTTCGATCGCCGGAAGTACGCCATTTGACGGCGGCAGCCCTCCGGCGTCGGCGTAAGACTGAATCGGCGACAGCGGCGGGACGTACCAGACCATCGGCAAGGTGCGGTATTCCGGATGCAGCGGCAACGCCAGTTTCCAGTCCATCGCCATTTTATAGACAGGGGAACGCTGCGCCGCGTCGATCACGTTCTGCGGAATACCCTGTTTCAAGGCCTCTTCAATCACCGCCGGGTCGTTCGGGTTCAGGAACACGTCGCACTGACGCTCGTACAGATCGGTTTCATGCTCGGTGCTGGCGGCTTCTTCGATGCGGTCTGCGTCATACAACAACACGCCGAGGTAGCGAATGCGCCCAACACAGGTTTCAGAACACACGGTTGGCTGACCGGACTCAATGCGCGGATAGCAGAAGATGCATTTCTCAGACTTGCCGCTCTTCCAGTTGAAGTAGATTTTTTTGTACGGGCAGCCGCTAATGCACAGACGCCAGCCGCGGCACTTGTCCTGGTCGATCAGCACGATGCCGTCTTCTTCACGCTTATAGATCGCGCCGCTCGGGCAAGTGGCGACGCAGCTTGGGTTCAGACAATGTTCGCAAAGGCGGGGCAGATACATCATGAAGGTATTTTCAAACTGCCCGTACATTTCCTTCTGGATCTTGTCGAAGTTACGGTCACGGGCGCGCTTTTCAAACTCGCCGCCAAGCAGTTCTTCCCAGTTTGGCCCCCAGATAATTTTGTCCATCCGCTTACCGTCAATCAACGAGCGCGGGCGGGCGGTCGGCTGGTGTTTACCCTCCGGCGCGCTGTGCAGGTGCTGATAGTCAAAAGTAAAGGGCTCATAGTAGTCGTCTATCTGCGGCACAACCGGGTTTGCGAAGATTTTGGTGATGACGCCCATTTTTCCGCCCATGCGCGGACGTATTTTACCGTTCACGTCGCGAACCCAGCCGCCTTGCCACTCCTCCTGATCTTCCCAGTTTTTCGGATACCCGATACCCGGTTTGGTTTCGACGTTGTTAAACCATGCGTATTCCATCCCTTCACGTCCGGTCCAGACGTTTTTACAGGTGACAGAGCAGGTGTGGCAGCCAATGCATTTATCGAGGTTAAGCACCATCCCAACCTGTGAGCGTATTTTCATTTTTTCGCCTCCTGTACCTGATTGCGACCTTCATCATCCAGCCAGTCGATATTTTTCATTTTTCGAATCATGATGAACTCGTCGCGGTTAGAGCCGACGGTGCCATAGTAGTTAAAGCCATAGGCCAGTTGAGCGTAGCCGCCGATCATGTGTGTGGGTTTCGGACAGACGCGGGTTACCGAGTTATGAATACCGCCACGCATCCCGGTAATTTCTGACCCCGGAATATTCATGATGCGTTCCTGGGCGTGATACATCATGGTCATCCCCGGCGGTACACGCTGGCTGACCACCGCGCGAGCGGTCAGTGCGCCGTTGGCGTTGAAGGCTTCAATCCAGTCGTTATCTTCAATGCCCAGCTCGCGGGCGTCGGTTTCGCTGATCCAGACAATCGGTCCCCCACGTGACAGCGTCAGCATGAGCAGGTTTTCGCTATACGTAGAGTGGATGCCCCATTTTTGATGGGGCGTCAGGAAGTTGAGCGCTTTTTCCGGGAAGCCGTTGGGCGGGATCTCGCGCATTTCGCTGACGCTGCGGGTGTCAATCGGCGGTCGATAGGCGACAAGGCTTTCACCGAATGCGCGCATCCACTGATGATCCTGATACAACTGCTGGCGGCCAGAAAGGGTGCGCCAGGGGATCAGTTCGTGGACGTTGGTGTAACCCGCGTTATAAGAGACATGTTCGCTTTCCAGACCGGACCAGGTGGGGCTGGAGATGATTTTGCGCGGCTGCGCCTGAATATCACGAAAACGGATCTTCTCATCTTCTTTATTCAGCGCCAGATGGGTATGTTCGCGCCCGGTCATCGCGCCGAGCGCTTCCCACGCTTTCACCGCCACCTGACCGTTGGTTTCCGGCGCCAGCGCAAGGATCACTTCAGACGCGTCCAGCGCGGTGTCGATCCGCGGTCGGCCTTTAGCCGGGCCTTCGCGCTTGGTATAGTTCAGTTTACCGAGGAATTCGACTTCCGCCTCGGTATTCCAGGTGATGCCCTTGCCGCCGTTGCCCAGTTTATCCATCAGCGGGCCGAGCGAGGTGAAGCGCTCGTAAGTGGCGGGGTAGTCGCGTTCCACGACCACCAGGTTGGGCGCGGTTTTGCCGGGGATCAGATCGCACTCGTTTTTGCGCCAGTCGAGGATATCAAACGGTTGCGACAATTCTGCCGGGGAGTCGTGCTGCAACGGCTGCAACACCACGTCGGTTTCCTGACCCAGATGGCCGACACACACCTCGGAAAAGACCTTAGCGATGCCCTTGTAGATCTCCCAGTCGCTGCGCGATTCCCAGGCGGGATCCACCGCCGCCGACAGCGGGTGAATAAACGGGTGCATATCCGACGTGTTCATATCATCTTTTTCGTACCAGGTGGCGGTCGGCAACACGATATCGGAGAACAGGCAGGTGCTGGACATTCGAAAGTCGAGCGTGACCAGCAGATCCAGCTTGCCTTCAATGGCGGCAGACTGCCATTCCACTTCTTCCGGCTTAATCCCCTCGCTAGAGCCGAGCGCTTCACCCTGAATGCCGCTTTCGGTCCCGAGCAAATATTTGAGCATGTATTCATGCCCTTTGCCGGATGAGCCGAGGAGGTTCGAGCGCCAGACAAACAGGTTGCGCGGGTGGTTATTGCCGCTGTCCGGCTGTTCGCAGGCAAAGCGGATATCGCCCGATTTTAGCGCCTGCACGGTGTAATCCACGGGTGACTGACCGGCTTTTTCCGCACGGGTTTTTAGCGTCAGCGGGTTAAGATTGAGCTGCGGCGCGGACGGCAGCCAGCCCATACGCTCAGCCCGCACGTTGAAGTCAATTAAATGGCCGGTAAATTTCGCCGGGTCGGCTAACGGTGAGAGAAGCTCCTGCGCAGTGAGCTTCTCATAACGCCACTGGCTGGCGTGATTATAGAAGAATGAAGTGCTGTTCATCTGGCGCGGCGGACGGTTCCAGTCCAGCGCGAAGGCCAGCGGCAGCCAGCCAGTCTGCGGACGCAGTTTTTCCTGGCCGACGTAGTGCGCCCAGCCGCCGCCGCTTTGTCCGACACAGCCGCAGAACACGAGGATGTTAATCATTCCGCGGTAGTTCATGTCCATGTGATACCAGTGGTTAACGCCGGCACCGAGGATAATCATCGAACGCCCGTGGGTTTTATGCGCCGTATCGGCAAATTCGCGGGCAATGGTTTCAATATGGTAACGCGGTACGCCGGTGATCTGTTCCGCCCAGGCGGGCGTATAGGCTTTCACTTCCGCATAATCTTTCGCGCCGTACGCATCGTCCAGCCCACGATCGAGGCCGTAGTTGGCGAGCACCAGATCATAGACGCTTACCACCGGACAACTGCTGCCGTCAGCAAGCGTCAGGCGTTTCACTGGCAACTGACGGACCAACACCGGTTCCTGCTTCACGCTACGGAAATGCGGGTTTTCGTTCCCCCCGAAATAGGGGAACGCCACCCCCAGGACCTCGTCATGTTGACCGAGCAGCGACAGCGTCAGTTCAGTTTCGTGGCCTGCCGCCAGCGGCTCGAGGTTCCATTTGCCTTTTTCACCCCAGCGGAAGCCAATTGAGCCGTTGGGCGCAACTAACTCACCGGCGCTGTTGTATGCCACGGTTTTCCATTCCGGATTGTTGGCTTCGCCAAGACCGCCGACCAAATCGGACGCACGCATCATGCGGCCCGGAACGAAGCTGCCATCCTCGCGCGCATCCAGCAAAACCAGCATCGGCATGTCGGTATAGCGGCGGCAATAGTTGAGGAAGTAGTCGCTGGGGTTATCGAGATGGAACTCTTTGAGAATGACGTGGCCCATCGCCATCGCCAGCGCGCTGTCGGTGCCTTGCTTCGGCGCCAGCCACTGGTCGCTCAGCTTAGCGACCTCCGAAAAGTCAGGCGTAATGGCAACGGTTTTCGTGCCTTTGTAACGGACTTCGGTAAAGAAGTGGGCGTCCGGGGTTCGGGTCTGGGGGACGTTTGACCCCCAGGCAATGATGTAGCTGGAGTTGTACCAGTCGGCGGATTCCGGCACATCGGTCTGTTCGCCCCACGTCATTGGCGATGCTGGCGGCAGGTCGCAGTACCAGTCGTAGAAGCTCAGGCAGGTCCCGCCGAGCAGCGAGAGATAACGGGTTCCGGCGGCATAGGACACCATCGACATTGCCGGGATCGGCGAAAATCCGGCAACGCGGTCCGGACCGTAGGTTTTTATCGTCCAGACGTTGGCCGCCGCGATCAGTTGATTCAACTCTTTCCAGTTGGACCGGATAAATCCGCCACGCCCGCGCACCTGTTTGTAACTCATGCATTTCTGCGGGTCGTTCATGATCGATTCCCAGGCCAGTACCGGGTCGCTGCACTGGGTCAACGCTTCGCGCCACAGTTCGATCAGGCGCTTGCGCACTAACGGGTACTTCAGACGATTGGCACTGTATAAATACCACGAATAGCTGGCCCCGCGTGGGCAACCGCGCGGTTCGTGGTTGGGCAGATCCGGACGGGTACGCGGATAGTCGGTCTGCTGGACTTCCCAGGTGACCAGGCCGTTTTTCACATAAATTTTCCAGCTACAGGAGCCGGTACAGTTCACCCCGTGGGTGGAACGCACAATCTTGTCGAACTGCCAGCGTTGACGATAACTGTCTTCCCAGTCGCGGTTGGTGTGCATCACCTGACCGTGACCGTCAGCGAAGGTGTCGCCTTTAGATTTAAAATAGCGGAAGCGATCCAACAGCTTGCTCATGACATTTCTCCTGCTTCGATAATGTTGCCGTCGTTCTGCAAGCCGGAGGACGGGGCAAGCGCCTTCTCCGGCCTGATAACAGCGATGAATATGTTGTTATTGTTGTGTGGGTTTGCGGCGACCGTAGACCAGCCAGGTCACCAGTACGCAGACGATGTAGAACACCAGAAAAATTTTCATGGCGCCGACGGGAGAGCCGGTCATTGCCAGAGACGTACCAAAGGCTTTCGGGATAAAGAAGCCGCCGACCGCGCCGATGGCGGAAATAAAGCCCAATGCCGCCGCGGTATCGGTCACCGCTTCACGCTGCGCCTGCTCATCTGTGCCGCCGCGAAGTTTGACTTTGTAAAGGGTGAGCTGGCGGAAGATCACGGCAATCATCTGGAAGGTGGAGCCGCTGCCCAGGCCCGCCGTGAAAAATAGCCCCATAAAGACGAGGTAGAAGGCGATAAAACTTCCTGAACCTGTACCGGGCAATGTCAGGAACAGTAGCGCGGAAAACAGCGCCATAAAGATGAAGTTGATCAGCGTCACGCGAACGCCGCCGAACTTATCGGAAATCACACCGCCAGCAGAGCGCGCCAGTGCGCCGATAAACGGGCCGAAAAACGCCAGATTCAGAATGTCGACCTCCGGAAACTGCGTTTTGGACAGCATGGCAAAGCCTGCTGAAAAACCGATAAACGAGCCGAAGGTCGCCAGATACAGCAGGCTGAGCAGCCAAAGATGAAAACGCTTGAGCACCGGTAACTGCGAGGCGATGGAGGCTTTTGAACTGGCGATATCGTTGGTGCCTACCCAGGCGGCGACAGTGGCGATAGCCAGTAGCGGCACCCAGATCCACGCGGCATTCGCCAGGGAGAGCAGACTGCCGTCAGGCTGCGGAACGCCCTGCACGCCGAGGAAGGTGAAAAGGGGCAAGAAGATCACCAGCGGCGCGACCAACTGCATTACGCTCACCCCGAGGTTGCCCAACCCTCCGTTAACGCCCAGCGCGCTTCCCTGTTTCGCCTTTGGAAAAAAGAAGCTGATATTGCCCATGCTGGAAGCAAAGTTGGCCCCGGCAAAACCACAGAGCAGCGCAATAATAATAAACACCCCGAAAGGGGTATTCGGGTTCTGTACGGCAAAACCGAGCCAGACGCAGGGAATAATCAGGATCGCGGTGCTGAAAACCGTCCAGCGACGTCCGCCAAATATAGGCACCATAAAGGAGTAGGGGACGCGTAATATTGCGCCAGAGAGAGAGGGTAATGCCGTTAATAAAAACAATTGATCGGTGGTGAAATTAAAACCAATTTTATTAAGATTGACCGCCACCGCGCTAAAAAGCATCCAGACACAGAAGGCAAGTAACAGACAAGCCACTGAAATCCAGAGATTTCGTCGTGCGATGTGTTTTCCTTTATGTTCCCAGAAAGCGGGATTTTCAGGCTTCCAGTCACTCAAGAGATAACGATTATTTTTCTCATTTTGTAGCGCCATATTGCCCCTCGCATGCACATGTCGTTCATAAAAAAATAAAAAAGCAGGCCAAAGGGCGCATAACGCACGCTGTGCATTCGCCCTTTTTAGAATTTATTGATGTTTTTAGGAATATTGATGAAAGGATAGATAGAAAACGCGCAACCGGGCGGCGCGAAGGGGAAGAAAAAGTTGCTTAAGTGTTACTAAATGTAAACAAAAGATGTGCTGTTTTTACATCTACGGTTCAGGAAAACAGCTCCAGGCTGATCATACGATCCAGATGACGTTCAAAAGCGGGATCCGCCATTTCCTGAAGACCAAGCACATACATGCCATCCAGGCCGCACACCAGGGCAATCAAACGCCAGGCAATATCCGCAGGTCCATCTGCCGTCGAGAATTCCCCTTCTGCCACTCCACCTTCAATAATGGCCGTGGTCTTTTCATGCCACATGCGCATAGTGAGCAGGTAGGCGCTTTTGATATCCGCGTCCTGGTCGGCAAGGATCTGCGCTTCACGCCAGAGTTTGATATAAGGTTCGAAACCGCCGTCGTCGCTGCCAAGCATAGCATGCAGGCGCGCGCGCCAGCTGGCATCTTCGCCCGGGACGTCTGCGTCAAGCAACGTACTGATAATGCGCACAAATGCTTGCGATTTCAGATCGCCGGCAGAGGTAAAGTGATGATGTACCTGACCAGCGGCGACTTTCGCCTCGGTGGCAATACGTCGGACCGTCATGGCTTTAAATCCGTCTTCCAGCCCCACGCGCATTGCCGCCTGCAAAATCACTTCACGACGCTCATCTTTATGCAGATAGCCCATATGTACCTGTATCTTCCCGAAAAATGGCAGTGTAACAAAAAGCTGGACGCCTGTTCAATTACGGCAGTTTATAGCTTAAGCGACAGCTCCATCGCAGCGCGACGCAAGGGCGCGAGGGCTTTTAGCTTTAGTGCGTCGGCGCTCATCGATGAAGCCGGTACGCCGACGTTTAACGCGGCGACAAGGGTGCCGCTACGCGAAAGCAGCGGTACCGCCAGCGAGCATAAGCCCACTTCGATCTGACGATCGGCGAGCGCGTACCCTTGCATCCGCACCCGTCTGATTTCATCGCGTAGCGCAGAACGATCGCAAAGGGTATACGGGGTATAACGCAGTAAACTTGCTCGTGACAGTGTCACCTCTAACTGCTCTTCCGGCAGCGCGCTTAGCAGTACCCGTCCCATTGACGTAGCCCACGCCGGTAAACGACTCCCGCGCCCGATATCGACGCTGAGCAAATTGTTCATGGCTGCCCGGGCGATGTAAAGCACGTTGTCGCCGTCCAGCGTGGCCGCAGAGCACGACTCGCCGAGCGTTCTGGCAAGATCATCTAATGCCGCCTGCGCCACTTTCGCCAGCGGCGTACCGGCCAGATAGGCATGGCCTACGGCCAGAACGCGCGGAAGCAGCTCATAGCTGCGGCCATCAGGCGTGTGCACCATGCCAAGTGCGGCGAGAGTGTACAGACAACGCCTGACCGCGGCGCGTGAAATCTGCGTCTTTTGACTGAGTTGTGAGATGGTCAGGCGCTGACGCTGCGGGGTGAAGGCGTTCAGTACCGCCAGACCGCGCGCCAGCGACAGCATGAAATTCGGGTCCGATGCGGCCTGTCGCGTGCCGATCGTCGGCTGATGTTCATCGCTCATTGAATTCCTCTCCGCTGCAATTCGAAGCCATAGCGCACTCACTATACCTCGCGTGCGGGGACGGAAGGCGGAATATCCCCGTTTTCCCACGGGGATCACATTATTAACTTCAATGTAACATTCGCGCCGATAATCGCACACCATTTCGATTATCGCCGTTGACCCACTTCCCGGCTGACCCCTATTGTCAAAAGCACCGTCACCGTTCGTTATTGATGACGATCGCAAAAGTTATGACACGCATCTCAGGAAGAAATGATGAGCGCAACCGTTGAAGAGATTGAAAGCTGGCTGGTCGATGTTCCGACCATCCGCCCCCATAAATTATCGATGACCACGATGGGCTGTCAGAGTCTGGTTATCGTGCGTATCACCCGTTCGGACGGCATTCAGGGCCTGGGAGAGGCGACAACCATCGGCGGGCTGAGCTACGGCGTAGAAAGTCCGGAGGCAATCCAGTCTGCGATTAGCCATTATCTGACCCCGCTGCTCAAAGGTCAGCCCGCAGATAATCTCAATGTGCTGACGGCGCGGATGAACGCAGCCGTGAAGGGCAATACTTTTGCGAAATCGGCCCTCGAAACGGCGCTACTGGACGCGCAGGCAAAAGCGCTTGGGTTGCCCGTTTCTGCGCTTCTGGGCGGCGCGCTGAACACTGCGCTGCCCGTTCTCTGGACGCTGGCAAGCGGCAATACCGCAAACGACATTGCCGAAGGGCAGCGACTGCTGGAGGAAGGTCGACACCAGGCGTTTAAGCTGAAAATTGGCGCCAATGCGCTGGATGACGATCTTGGCCACACGCGGGCTATTGTCGAGGCGCTTGGCGATCGCGCCAGCATTCGGGTAGATGTAAATCAGGCATGGGACGCGACCGTCGCCGCGAAAGGCTGTCGGGAACTGGCGGCGATGGGGGTCGATCTGATTGAGCAACCGGTCAGCGCGCAGGACAGCGCGGCGCTGGTACGCCTGAGTCAGCAAACTGACGCCGCCATTCTGGCCGACGAGTCCGTCGCCAGCCACTTTGACGGTTACCGTCTGGCACAGCAGGGGTTTAGCGGCGCCTGGGCGTTAAAAATCGCCAAAGCGGGTGGTCCCGCCAGCGTGTTGAAACTGGCGCACGTCGCGCAGGCTGCCGGAATCAGTTTGTATGGCGGCACCATGCTGGAAGGAACGATTGGCACTGTCGCGTCGCTGCACGCCTGGTCGACGCTGTCATTACCGTGGGGAACGGAGATGTTTGGGCCGCTGCTCCTGAAGGATGACATTGTCTGCGTACCGCTGTCCTTCGCGAATGGCCACGTGGCGCTGCCGCAAACGCCCGGACTGGGCGTGGAACTGGATGAGGATAAATTACGCTTTTATGCCCGCGCACAGCGGGAATAACAGGAGGTCAACATGCTATTTAAAGTGGAAATGACCGTCAATATTCCGTACGGACTGCCGGTTAAAGAACAAGAAGAGATGAAAGCCCGCGAAAAAGCGTATTCCCAACGGTTACAACGGGAAGGGAAATGGCGCCATATCTGGCGCGTCGCAGGGCTGTACGCCAATATCAGCGTTTTCGATGTTCAGGATGCTGAAGAATTACATCAAATACTTATGGGGTTGCCGCTTTATCCTTTCATGGAGATTCATGTGGAAGCGCTGTGTCGCCACCCGTCGTCGATTCATGACAGCGATAAATAATCCTTACGCCGAACGCCGGAAATCGTTCTGGTATGACCCTACAGAAAATAAGAAGCGAGAAATATTATGAGCCATTCATTTATCAACCAACACACTGTTCAGGATTTATTGCGTGAAAGCGCCGGATTAAACTCGACCGATGGAAACGAACGTTTTAAATCGATTATTCATCGCTTGCTCACGAATATCTGTACATTAATTGACGACTACAATGTGACGCAGGAAGAATTCTGGCATGCGGTGAATTATCTGCATGAACTTGGCGGACGTAAGGAAGCGGCGTTATTGGCGGCCGGATTGGGTCTGGAGCATTTTCTCGATCTGCGCCAGGAAGCTATCGAAGCCAGCCAGTCATCCGAAACGGGAACCCCACGCACCATTGAAGGGCCACTGTATGTTGCAAACGCGCCGCTGGCTGACGGGCATGATCGGATGGATGACGGTCTGGACGACGGAGAAGTCATGTGGCTGTACGGTGAAGTAAAAGACGTGCAGGGACACCCCGTCGCAGGCGCGATCGTGGACATCTGGCACGCCAATACGCTCGGCAACTATTCGTTTTTCGACTCCAGCCAGAGCGAATATAACCTGCGTCGCCGTATTCGCACCGACGCGGAAGGACGCTACAGCGTGCGGAGTATTTTGCCTTCCGGCTATGGTTGTCCTCCTGATGGCCCTACCCAGGCGTTACTCGATCGTCTGGGCCGCCACGGTAACCGGCCTGCTCATATCCATTTCTTTGTCTCTGCGCCGGGCTTTAAGCACCTTACCAGCCAGATTAACCTTAATGGCGATCGCTACCTGTGGGACGATTTTGCGTTTGCCACTCGCGATGGTCTGATCGCCGATCCGGTGAAGGTTACCGATCCCGCATTAATTGCGCAGCGTCAACTGGCAGGAGAACATACCGAGGTGCGATTCGACTTTACGCTCTGCAAGGCGCAGCGCGCCGAAGAAGAACAGCGTATTACTCGCCTGCGCGCGCTGGAATAATTCACCGCCCAATAAAGATTCACTGAACGCTTAATCCTGAATGATGCAGGAGGACCAGACACATGCAAAAAACGCTCTCGGCATTAAAAGATAAAATTTCCCAGGCCTTAATTGTCGATCGGGAAAACCATATTTATCGCTGTCATCGCTCTATCTTTACCGATAGCCAATTTTTTGATTTTGAAATGAAGCATATATTCGAAGGCAACTGGGTATTTCTGGCGCATGAAAGTCAGATCGCGCAACCCGGCGATTATTATACTCTGACGCTGGGCCGCCAGCCCGTTATTATTACGCGCGACAAGCAGCAGACCCTCCATGCGTTAATTAATAGCTGTGCGCACCGCGGCGCGATGTTATGCCGACGTAAAACCGGAAATAAAAACTCGTTTACCTGTCCGTTTCATGGCTGGACGTTCAGTAATAACGGCAAGCTGCTCAAGGCGAAAGATGAAAGTACCGGCGGGTATCCAGACTCTTTTAAGCAGGACGGATCGCATGATTTAAAAGCCCTGCCACGCTTTGCGTCTTATCGTGGATTTTTATTCGGTAGCCTCAATGACGAGGTACAACCGCTGGAGGAGTATCTTGGCGAGACACGGAAAATCATCGATCTGATTGTCGACCAGGCGCCGGAAGGGCTGGAAGTGCTGAAGGGGTCTTCCAGCTATGTCTACGAAGGGAACTGGAAGCTGGGAGCGGAAAACGGCGCCGACGGCTACCATGTCAGCGTCGTGCACTGGAACTATGCCTCGACGATGTCGCGACGCAACTATGAAGCGGACGGTACGCGCGCGGTGGACGCCAACGGCTGGTCAAAAAGCCTCGGTGGCGGCTATGGCTTTAAAAATGGCCACATGTTGCTCTGGACGCGCGCCATCAACCCGGAAGTGCGCCCGGTTTATGATCACCGGGCGCGGCTTCAGGCGACATTCGGAGAACGGCGCGCGGACCAGATGGTCAACGAAACCCGCAATTTATGCCTGTATCCCAACGTCTATCTGATGGATCAATTTTCGACACAAATTCGCGTTATTCGTCCTCTGGCGGTAGACAAAACGGAAGTCACGATCTGGTGTTTCGCGCCAAAAGGGGAATCTGATCAAGCGCGGGCGCTACGTATCCGTCAATACGAGGATTTCTTTAATGTCAGCGGTATGGGAACCCCTGACGATCTCGAAGAGTTCAGCGCCTGCCAGCGTGGATACCTGGGGGAAAATCTGGCCTGGAGCGATCTGAGCCGCGGCGCGCTGCACTGGGTCGACGGTCCGGACGAGCACGCCCGTCATGCCGGTTTTACGCCTCTGTTGAGCGGGGTGAAGTCCGAAGACGAGGCGCTGTACATCGCGCATCACCATCACTGGCAAAACGTGATGCTCGCGGCAGTCGAAAAAGAGCGGCAACGTTACGAGCAGTCGATCACCCAACGCGTGGAGGTAGTCTGATGTTGACCCTGGAACAGGTGCGTCAGTTTCTGTATTACGAAGCGCGGTTGCTGGATGATCGCCAGTGGGATGCGTGGCTGAACTGCTATAGCCCCGGCGTGGTGTTCTGGATGCCCGCGTGGGGAGATGATGATAAACCGACCCGCGATCCGCAGCGTGAAATCTCGCTTATTTATTACCCGAACCGCGAGGGGCTGGAAGATCGGGTGTATCGCATCAAAACGGAACGGTCCGGCGCCAGCACGCCGGAACCGCGTACCACCCATATGATCGCGAATGTCGAACTGTTGGGCGAAACGGCGGAAGGCCTGGCGGTGCGCTACAACTGGGTGACCTACAGCCACCGGTATCAGCATACCGATGCGTATTTTGGCACGACGCACTGCACGCTGATTGAAGAAAGCGGCGTCCCGCAAATTGTGCGTAAAACAGTGCGGCTGAACAATGACTATATCCGTCAGGTGATTGATGTGTATCACATTTAAGAGGTGCTTATGAGTTTTACGATTGCCCTTAATTTTGAGGACGGCATCACCCGTTTTATTCAGTGCAACGCGGGCGAAAAGGTGCTTGATGCGGCTTACCGGCAGAAGGTTAATCTGCCAATGGATTGCTCAGATGGCGTCTGCGGCACCTGTAAATGTCATTGCGCCAGTGGGGAATATGCCCTCGGTGACGATTTCATCGAAGACGCTTTGAGCGACGATGAAGCCCAGGCAAGACAGGTACTGACCTGCCAGATGGTGCCGTGCAGCGACTGCGTGATCGATGTGCCTGTTGCCGCCGCGCAGTGTAAAACCGGGCTTACGACGCTGGACGCGACGGTACGGGCAGTGGACGCGCTGTCGGCTACGGCGTTTGAACTGGTGATAGACGCCGATGAACCGCTGGCATTTTTGCCGGGACAGTACGTCAATATTCAGGTTCCCGGCACGAACCAGGTGCGCGCCTATTCATTCAGTTCGCTGCCGGATAACCGCGAATGCCGGTTTTTGATCCGCAATGTGCCGGGCGGGCTGATGAGCCAGTGGCTGACCCAGCGCGCACGTTCTGGCGACCGTCTGACCCTCAGCGGCCCGATGGGCAGTTTTTATCTGCGCGGCGGCGAGCGTCCGTTGTTGATGCTGGCGGGCGGAACCGGGCTGGCGCCCATGCTCTCCATGCTGGAAGCGCTGGCGGCGCAGGGAAGTCAGCGTCCGGTGACGCTGTTGTATGGCGTGACTTATGACATTGATCTTGTCAAAACGGCCCGGCTGGAGGCTTTTCGTGAGGGGCTGGTCAATTTCCACTGGCTACCGGTGGTTGCGGATGCCGACAGCGCCTGTCCGCAGCGGGGTTATGTCACCGCGTATCTCAATGACGCCTTGCTGAATCAGGGGGATGTGGATATTTACCTGTGCGGGCCGCCGCCGATGGTCAACGCGGTCGCTGCTACGCTGCGGGAAAGGGGAATCGATCCCGCCGGATTCTGGTATGAGAAGTTTATCGCCAGCCAAAGCGCCGCGGCATAAGGAGAACAGGATGCGATTTCACACTAAAGTCGTCGCGATTACCGGCGCGGCGCAAGGGATTGGTCGCCAGACCGCAGAGCAGGCGGCAAAAGAGGGCGCAACGCTGTTACTGATCGATCGTTCCCGTCACGTTCATGAACTGGCTGCGACACTCACCGCTGAGGGCGTTCAGGTGCTGGCGCTGGAGGCCGATCTTGAGCAGTGGGAAAGTACCGAACAGGCCTTCGGAGCAGGCGTTGCACATTTCGGTCGTATAGACGTATTGATTAATAACGTCGGCGGGACGATCTGGGCGCGGCCTTTTGCCGACTATCAGCCAGAGCAGATCGAAAAGGAAATCCGCCGCTCTCTGTTTCCTACGCTGTGGGGCTGTCGTGCAGTGCTGCCGTGGATGCTGAAACAGGGGGCTGGCAGCATTGTCAATGTATCGTCCGTAGCGACATCTGGGGTGAATCGGGTGCCTTATTCGGCAGCGAAAGGCGGGGTCAACGCCTTAACCCGCTCCATTGCCATGGAATACAGCCACCAGGGGATCCGGATAAACGCCGTGGCGCCGGGAGGAACAGAGGCGCCAGAGCGTGTCACGCCGCGTAATACCGAAACGCCCACCGCGCAGGAAAAAATCTGGTATCAGCAGGTTGTGGATCAGACCCTGGACAGCAGCCTGATGCACCGCTATGGCACGCTTGAAGAACAGGCGCAGGCGATATTGTTTCTGGCAAGCGACCAGGCGAGCTATATCACCGGTGTGACCCTGCCGGTGGCCGGGGGCGACCTGGGCTGAGTTTATTCTCGCCATCCGGCTGGCTGGTCGGATGGCGCTGTTTTCCTGTCTTGCTTTCCCTGATACCCACGAATTCAGATAATCACGGCGCTCAATAAAAAGTTGGACATATGTTCAATTTTCCGTAGGATCGGTAAATCTGGACGCGTGTCCAGTTTGTCTTAAGGGAAGCGTTATGTTTCGTCAGTGGTTAACATTAGTGATTATTGTGTTGGTCTACATTCCGGTTGCTATCGACGCGACGGTGCTGCATGTGGCCGCCCCCACGCTGAGTATGACGCTGGGCGCCAGCGGCAACGAGCTGCTGTGGATCATTGATATTTACTCGCTGGTGATGGCAGGGATGGTATTGCCGATGGGCGCGCTGGGCGATCGCATCGGTTTTAAACGTTTGCTGTTACTTGGCGGGGGCCTGTTTGGTCTGGCTTCGCTCGCTGCCGCATTCGCACACAGCGCCAGTTGGCTGATCGCCACGCGCGCCATTCTGGCGATCGGTGCGGCGATGATCGTTCCGGCAACGCTTGCCGGGATCCGCGCGACCTTCAGCGACGCACGCCATCGTAATATGGCGCTGGGCGTCTGGGCGGCGGTAGGTTCCGGCGGCGCTGCGTTCGGGCCGCTGGTGGGGGGAATACTGCTGGAGCACTTTTATTGGGGCTCGGTATTTTTGATCAACGTGCCTGTCGTACTGGTTGTGCTGACCCTTACCGCGCGCTATGTGCCGCGTCAGACGGGACGCCGCGATCAGTCATTGAATTTGGGGCACGCCATCATGCTGATTATGGCCATCTTATTGCTTGTTTACAGCGCGAAGACCGCGTTGAAAGGGCATATCGCCATTGGCGCAATTGCCTTAACCGTCATTAGCGGCGCGCTGCTGCTGATACAGTTTATCCGTATCCAGCTTGCGGCCTCGCGTCCGATGATCGACCTGCGGCTGTTTACGCATCGCATCATTTTAAGCGGCGTGGTGATGGCGATGACCGCCATGATCACGCTGGTCGGTTTTGAGCTATTAATGGCGCAGGAATTGCAGTTTGTGCATGGCTTCACACCGTATCAGGCGGGGCTGTTCATGTTACCTGTCATGCTTGCCAGCGGCTTCAGCGGCCCCATCGCCGGTATGTTGGTGTCCCGATTTGGACTACGCACCGTGGCGACGGGGGGGATGGCATTGAGTGCGCTGAGTTTTTATGGCCTGGCGATGACTGATTTCAGCACACAGCAACTGCAGGCCTGGGCACTGATGGCGCTGCTGGGATTTAGCGCTGCCAGCGCGCTGCTGGCGTCAACGGCAGCCATTATGGCCGCGGCGCCGGGCGAGAAAGCGGCAGCGGCAGGGGCGATAGAGACAATGGCCTATGAGCTGGGCGCTGGACTGGGCATCGCCATTTTCGGTCTGTTGCTGAGTCGTAGCTTTTCTGCCTCGATTAGCTTGCCGGAAGGGCTGAACGCCGAAGAAATGACCCGCGCATCGTCGTCGATGGGGGAAGCGGTGCAACTGGCGCAGACGCTGCCCGACGCGCTGGGAGAACACATTATTGATGCCGCGAAACAGGCCTTTACCTGGTCACACAGCGTGGCGCTAAGCAGCGCCGGCAGTATGCTGATTCTGCTGGCGGTGGGTATGTGGTTTAGCCTCGCAAACGTCAACCGCGACTAGCTTAGTGGGTTAACTGGCACAGGCTGTCCAGCGCTTCGACCTCTTTGCCGCTTAACCGGGCGTACTGTCCGGTCAGCCGCCAGAACGCGGGCTGGGTTTCTGTGTAGATTTCAGCGGCGAGGATCAAACGACGGCGATCGCCTTCGTTCAGTTCAAGCAGCGTCCAGGGGATAAAATAGCGCAGCGTGTCGGTGAGCTTAAACCACAGCGGACAGCCGCAGCCGGAACAGAAGTAGCGTTCCCCCCGCGAGGAGGAGGTAAAAAAGGCCGGTTCAGGCGCGTCGGGATCCATCATCGGATGACCGCTGGCCTCCAGGTACATTGCAATGCCGCCTGACCATTTCTGGCACAGCGTGCAGTGACAGGCGTAAACATCGAGCGATTCGATATCAACGGTAAAATGGCTCTGCCCACAGAGACAACGTCCTGTATAGGTTTGCACGGCATACTCCTTATGACCGGTTTATGCATCGGTAAAAAAAGCCAGCCCGACGTGGGCTGGCTTCTATACCGCTCAATTCTAAATGAATTAGAACTGGTAGGTCAGACCCACAGCAACGATGTTGTCAGTGGAGATACCAGCAGCGCGGGTGAAGTTGTTTTCGTCAACCAGGTTGATTTTGTAATCAACGTAGGTGGACATGTTTTTGTTGAAGTAGTAGCTCGCGCCAACGTCAACGTATTCAACCAGATCCTGGTCGCCGTAACCGCCGATGTCTTTACCTTTGGATTTCAGGTAAGCCAGGGACGGACGCAGACCGAAGTCGAACTGGTACTGTGCTACCACTTCGAAGTTCTGCGCTTTGTTAGCAATACCGTTTACATCACCAAAGGTGGTCATGTTGCGGGTTTCTGCATAGGTTGCCGCCAGGTACAGGTTGTTCGCGTCATATTTCAGACCCGCAGCCCACACTTCTGCGTTCTTGCCGCGAGCGTAGAACACGTTGTCACCCGCAGTCTGAGAATCGGTACGGTCAGATTTCGCGTAAGCGGCGCTTGCGGCGAAGCCTTCGTACTCGTAGCTGGTAGACAGACCAAAGCCGTCGCCATTCTGTTCGGTGAGCTTAGAACGACCGTTGTTCGTTTCGTCGCTGGCGCCATTTTTACCCTGGTACTGAACGGCAAAGTTCCAGCCGTCAACCAGACCGAAGAAGTCGGTGTTACGGTAGGTCGCCACGCCAGAAGCACGCTGGGTCATGAACACGTCGGTCTGGGTCCAGGTGTCGCCACCGAACTCAGGCAGAACGTCGGTCCATGCGCCAACGTCATACGCGACGCCATAGTTACGGCCATAGTCAAAAGAACCGTACTCACCAAATTTCAGACCGGCAAACGCCAGACGGGTTTTATTACCTTTGGTGCCGTTAGATTCGGAGTTATTGCCTTTGAATTCGTATTCCCACTGGCCGAAACCGGTCAGTTGGTCATTGATTTGTGTTTCACCTTTGAAACCCAGACGTGCGTAAGTTTTGTCGCCATCATCGCCGTTATTGTCAGAGAAGTAGTGCAGAGCGGTAACTTTGCCGTACAGATCCAGTTTGTTGCCGTCTTTGTTATACACTTCTGCTGCATTAACAACGCCTGCTGCCAACAGGCTGGTCACTGCCACTGCGACTAATTTAAGTTTCATTTTAGATAATCCTTATAATTTTCTTAATGTGTTTCCTAAACCATTGCTAAACGAGGCTTCTCATCAATGGCAAGCTATTTTTAAATTACGCAGTAGCACCAATTCAATAATAAGTTTCATCTTATTGCTGGATATTTACAGATGTGTGATCCAGATCTCCTTAATATCCTGAAATAAATTAGTTACAAATGGGATTAGGCTTAAGTGAAATATTTATTAGGCTAACAATGTGCGATGAAGTGGTTATTTTGCGGTAAATTACGCAGGCTAACTATATCGGGATAAATGAATTTGACAGGCAGGGATTTAATAGTTAAGCATCATTTTAGTATCATTAATTTAACAGATTGCTAAATTCGAGGAAATATTTTGGTTTAATCTTAATAAAGACTAAACCAAATTCAAAAAGGTTGCCAGACAGAGAAAAAGCGGTCGGCAGTTGTGATGACGGTCACGCCCGGCGGGTCGCCCACCAGCACAGCAACGATCCCACACAGACCATCACCGCGCCCTGCCAAAAAGAGAAAGAGAGCGGAGCGCTCAGCAGTACGGCTGCGAGCGCAGAGGAAAGCACCGGCGTGAAATAGGAGCCCACCGCCATAATGGTGACATTTCCGTGCAGAATACCCACGTTCCAGGCGGCATAAGCAAAACCTAACGTCAGGGCGGCGGAAAACAGTTTTATCACTACCGGCGTGGTAAAGACCATTACAGGCTGCGGCGTCATAAAATAATGCGCCCATAAGCTCAACGCTGTGAGCAAAACAAAAACCGTAATGCCGTTAAAGCCACGTGCATATTTATTGGTCACTGTGCAGTAGGTTGCCCAGATAAACGCACCGAGAAAGGCGAGAAAATAGCTCAGCGGACTGGTTGTGACATTGTTGATAATTTCGGCAGGGTTCAGTCCATTCTCACCGCCCAGTACCCAGCAGACGCCGACCAATGCCAGCAGTAATCCGGGAACAATCACCCAGTTGGTTTTTTGTCCGTTAAATAAAATGGCGAACAAAATAGTCAGGCTGGGCCACAAATAATTGACCATGCCGACTTCAATCGCCTGATGACGTGACGCCGCATAGCCAAGCGAAAGCGCAAGGCAAATTTCATAACTGACAAACAGAACGCTACCGGCAATCAAATAGCGCACAGGAAAACGGCGAATATTGGGAAAACCGACGGTAAAAATCAGCAGCAACCCGCTGAGGGAATAGATTGCCGCCGCGCCACCCACTGGCCCCAGCCCTTCACTTACGCCGCGAATCAACCCCACCATTGTGCTCCACAGCACGATCGCGATAAGTCCAATGAGCGTTGCTTTTTGTCTTGTCATTCTGTTTGCCGTTTCCCTAACCCTGCAAAAAAATAAGCTGAAATATATAGCACTTTTTTAGCGGAGGATGCCAGGTCAATGCGCATACGAGTTACCACTAAGGTGGTATATAAAACCGGCAAAAGGCACTATTTAGTAGCGGAAGCGTTTCGTTATTGATTTGACGCAATATGCGTAAGGTTATTGCTGTTAGTTTCCTCGCGGAAGTTTATACGCGTCATTTTTCACCCTGCTTTCGAGCAGGAAGAAAGATGGCGGGTATCTCACTCTGGAAAAAAGAGGAAAGCAATGGACGTCAGCCGCAGAAAGTTTTTTAAAATCTGCGCGGGCGGTATGGCCGGAACCACAGTGGCAGCGCTGGGATTCACCCCAAAAATGGCACTGGCTCAGGCGCGAAATTATAAGCTGTTGCGCGCGAAAGAGATCCGAAACACCTGCACATACTGTTCCGTGGGTTGCGGGCTATTAATGTATAGCCTGGGGGATGGAGCTAAAAACGCGAAGGAAGCGATTTATCACATTGAGGGGGACCCGGATCATCCGGTAAGCCGTGGTGCGCTGTGTCCAAAAGGCGCAGGCCTGCTGGATTATGTTCACAGTGAGAACCGTCTGCGCTATCCGGAATACCGTGCGCCGGGTTCCGATAAATGGCAACGCATCAGTTGGGATGAAGCGTTTACCCGCATTGCAAAACTGATGAAAGCTGACCGCGACGCCAACTTTATTGAAAAGAACGAGCAGGGCGTTACGGTTAACCGTTGGCTTTCAACAGGGATGCTGTGCGCCTCAGCCGCCAGTAATGAAACCGGCATGCTGACGCAGAAGTTTGTGCGCTCGCTCGGCATGCTGGCTGTCGACAACCAGGCGCGCGTCTGACACGGACCAACGGTAGCAAGTCTTGCTCCAACATTTGGTCGCGGTGCGATGACCAACCACTGGGTCGATATTAAAAACGCTAACGTCGTGATGGTGATGGGCGGTAACGCCGCTGAAGCCCATCCGGTGGGATTCCGCTGGGCGATGGAAGCGAAAAACAACAATGACGCCACGTTGATTGTTGTTGACCCACGCTTTACGCGTACAGCCTCGGTAGCGGATATTTACGCGCCGATTCGTTCCGGCACGGACATTACGTTCCTGTCCGGCGTGTTGCTGTACCTGATCGAAAATAACAAAATCAACGCGGAGTACGTTAAGCATTACACCAACGCCAGCCTGCTGGTGCGTGATGATTTTGCTTTTGAAGATGGACTGTTCAGCGGTTACGACGCGCAAAAACGGCAGTACGATAAGTCGTCCTGGAACTACCAGTTCGATGAAAACGGCTATGCCAGACGCGACGACACGCTGACGCATCCGCGCTGCGTATGGAACCTGTTGAAACAGCATGTTTCCCGCTATACGCCGGACGTGGTGGAAAACATCTGCGGTACGCCGAAAGCTGACTTCCTGAAGGTTTGTGAAGTGCTGGCTTCCACCAGTGCCGCCGACAGAACCACCACGTTCCTGTACGCGCTGGGCTGGACGCAGCATACCGTTGGCGCACAAAACATCCGTACGATGGCGATGATTCAGCTGCTGCTCGGCAACATGGGGATGGCAGGCGGCGGGGTTAACGCCCTGCGCGGTCACTCCAACATTCAGGGCTTAACCGATCTCGGTCTGCTGTCTACCAGCCTGCCTGGCTATCTGACGCTGCCGTCCGAAAAGCACGGCGACTGGCAGAGCTGGCTTGACGCCAACACGCCTAAAGCGACCCAGGCCGATCAGGTGAACTACTGGAGCAACTATCCGAAGTTTGCCGTCAGTCTGATGAAAGCATTCTATGGCGACGACGCGCAAAAAGAGAATAGCTGGGGCTTCGACTGGTTGCCGAAGTGGGACCAGGCTTATGACGTCATAAAATATTTCAATATGATGGATAGCGGAAAAGTCACCGGCTACATTTGCCAGGGCTTTAACCCGGTTGCGTCCTTCCCGGACAAAAACAAAGTGGTCCGCAGCCTGAGCAAGCTGAAGTACATGGTGGTGATCGATCCGCTGGTGACCGAAACCTCGACTTTCTGGCAGAACCACGGCGAGTCGAACGACGTCGATCCGACAGCGATTCAGACTGAAGTGTTCCGTTTGCCATCCACCTGCTTTGCGGAAGAAGATGGCTCGATTGCCAACTCCGGTCGCTGGCTGCAGTGGCACTGGAAAGGGCAGGACGCGCCGGGTGAAGCGCGTAACGACGGCGAAATTCTGGCGGGTATTTACCACCGTCTGCGCGAGATGTATCGCACAGAAGGCGGTAAAGGCGCAGAACCGCTGCTCAAAATGCGCTGGAGCTACAAACAGCCGGATCATCCGGAATCGGAAGAAGTGGCGAAAGAGAACAATGGCTACGCGCTGGCCGATCTCTATGACGCCAACGGCGCGCTGATTGCGAAGAAAGGGCAACTGTTGAGCAGTTTCGCGCAGTTGCGTGACGACGGCACCACGTCTTCCTCCTGCTGGATCTACACCGGTAGCTGGACCGAGCAGGGCAACCAGATGGCCAACCGCGATAACGCCGATCCGTCCGGGTTGGGTAATACGTTGGGCTGGGCATGGGCGTGGCCGCTGAACCGCCGCGTACTGTATAACCGCGCATCGGCGGACATCAACGGTAAACCGTGGGATCCGAAGCGAATGCTGATCCAGTGGAACGGGACGAAGTGGACGGGGAACGATATCCCGGACTTCAACACCGCGCCGCCGGGAAGCAAAACCGGTCCGTTCATTATGCAGCCGGAGGGCGTTGGGCGTCTGTTCGCGCTGGATAAACTGGCGGAAGGGCCGTTCCCGGAACACTACGAGCCAATGGAAACGCCGCTGGGGACCAACCCGCTGCATCCGAACGTGGTTTCCAGCCCGGTGGTTCGCATCTATGAAGACGACGTACTGCGCTTAGGCAAGAAGGATAAATTCCCGTATGTGGGAACAACCTATCGTCTGACTGAACACTTCCACACCTGGACCAAACACGCGCTGCTGAATGCCATCGCGCAGCCGGAACAGTTCGTGGAGATCAGCGAAACGCTGGCGGCGGCCAAAGGCATCGCCAATGGCGATCGCGTTACGGTGAGCAGCAAGCGTGGGTTTATCCGTGCGGTAGCGGTTGTTACCCGCCGCCTGCGTACGCTGAACGTGAACGGTCAGCAGGTTGAAACCGTTGGGATCCCGCTGCACTGGGGCTTTGAAGGGGTGGCGCGTAAAGGTTATATCGCCAATACCCTGACGCCAAACGTCGGTGATTCAAACTCGCAAACGCCGGAATACAAAGCGTTTTTAGTTAACATCGAGAAGGCGTAAGGGGGCTAGCATATGTCTTTGGAAACGCAGGACATTATCAAACAGTCCGCAACCAACTCCATCACGCCGCCCCCACGGGCGCGTGATTACAAGGCTGAAGTCGCCAAGCTCATTGATGTCTCCTCCTGCGTAGGCTGTAAAGCCTGCCAGGTGGCGTGTTCAGAGTGGAACGACATTCGTGATGAGGTGGGCCATTGCGTCGGGGTGTACGACAACCCCGCCGATCTCAGCGCCAAGTCGTGGACGGTGATGCGCTTTAGCGAAACCGAGCAGAACGGCAAACTGGAATGGCTGATCCGCAAAGACGGCTGTATGCATTGTGAAGATCCGGGCTGTCTGAAGGCGTGCCCGTCTGCCGGCGCCATCATCCAGTACGCCAACGGGATCGTCGATTTCCAGTCAGAGCACTGCATCGGCTGTGGCTACTGCATCGCCGGGTGTCCATTTAATGTGCCGCGCCTCAATAAAGAGGATAACCGCGTCTATAAATGTACGCTTTGCGTCGATCGGGTGAGCGTGGGTCAGGAACCGGCCTGTGTGAAAACCTGTCCGACCGGGGCAATCCACTTCGGCACCAAGAAAGAGATGCTGGAGCTGGGCGAGCAGCGCGTCGAGAAGCTGAAAGCGCGCGGCTATGAACACGCAGGCGTCTACAATCCGCAGGGCGTCGGCGGGACGCACGTAATGTACGTGCTGCACCACGCGAACCAGCCGGAGCTGTATCATGGTCTGCCGAATGAGCCGAAGGTCGACACCTCAATCAATCTGTGGAAAGGGGCGCTGAAACCGTTAGCCGCCGCTGGCTTTATCGCCACCTTTGCCGGGCTTATCTATCACTACATTGGTATTGGCCCGAACAAAGAAGTGGACGATGACGAGGAGGAGCATCATGAGTAAGTCGAAAATGATTGTGCGCACGAAGTTTATCGACCGCGCCTGTCACTGGACGGTGGTCATTTGCTTCTTCCTGGTGGCGCTGTCGGGGATTTCGTTTTTCTTTCCGACCCTGCAATGGCTGACGCAGACCTTCGGGACGCCACAGATGGGACGCATTCTGCACCCGTTCTTCGGCGTGGCGATCTTTATCGCCCTGATGTTCATGTTTGTGCGTTTTGTCCACCACAACATTCCGGATAAGAAAGACATTCCGTGGCTGAAAAACATTGTGGAAGTGCTGAAAGGCAACGAACACAAAGTGGCGGATGTCGGCAAATACAACGCCGGGCAGAAGATGATGTTCTGGTCGATCATGAGCATGATTTTTGTGCTGCTGGTCACCGGCGTGATCATCTGGCGCCCGTACTTCGCGCAGTATTTCCCGATGCAGGTGGTGCGTTACAGTCTGCTGATCCATGCCGCTGCCGGCATCATCCTGATGCACGCGATCCTTATCCATATGTATATGGCATTTTGGGTGAAAGGGTCGATCAAGGGGATGATTGAAGGAAAGGTGAGTCGTCGCTGGGCGAAGAAACACCATCCGCGCTGGTATCGCCAGATCGAGAAAGCCGAAGCGAAAAAAGAGAGTGAGGAAGGGTTACGTTAATCCCCTCATAGTCCAACAGGCGTGACTGCGGTCGCGCCTTTTTTTATCTGTAGAAAATTTCTTAAGGCAAAAGCGTAGGCCCGGTAAGCGCAAGCGCCACCGGGCAAAACATCAGATAGAGGTGCGGCGATAGTCGCGGTATTCCGCGCGCCAGAAATTGTCGTCGATAGCCTGTTGCAGCGCTTCGGCAGAGGTTTTCACCGCCACGCCTTGCTGCTGCGCCATTTTGCCGACAGCAAAAGCGATGGCGCGGGATACCGTCTGGATATCTTTGAGTTCCGGCAGCACCAGACCTTCACCGTTAAGCACCAGCGGCGAGTACTGCGCCAACGTCTCGCTGGCCGACATCAGCATTTCATCGGTAATACGCGACGCGCCTGAGGCGATAACCCCCAGACCAATGCCCGGGAAGATATAAGCGTTGTTGCACTGGGCGATAGGGAAGACTTTATCTTTCCAGACGACCGGCGCGAACGGACTGCCGGTCGCGACCAGCGCGTTACCTTCGGTCCACGTAATGATGTCCTGCGGCGTGGCTTCCACCCGTGAAGTCGGGTTTGACAGCGGCATGACGATGGGGCGCGGACAGTGCTTGTGCATCTCGCGAATGATCTCTTCGGTAAACAGACCGGTTTGCCCGGAGACGCCAATCAGAATATCCGGTTTAACGTTACGCACCACATCCAGCAGCGACAGCACTTCACTGTCGGTGTCCCACGTCTTCAGATTCTCACGCTTCTGCACCAGTTTGGTCTGGAAGGAGAGCAGGTTCGGCATCTGATCGGTAAGCAGACCAAAACGATCCACCATAAACACTTTCTGCCGCGCGGCTTCTTCGCTAAGGCCTTCGCGCTGAGTCTGGGCAATGATCTGCTCGGCAATGCCGCAACCGGCGGAGCCTGCGCCGAGAAAGACGATTTTCTGTTCGCTGAGCTGGCTGCCTGCCGCACGGCTGGCGGCAATCAGCGTCCCGACGGTCACCGCCGCAGTACCCTGAATGTCGTCGTTAAAGGAACATATTTCATTACGATAGCGGTTCAGCAGCGGCATTGCGTTTTTCTGCGCGAAATCCTCAAACTGCAACAGCACATCCGGCCAGCGGTGCTTAACGGCCTGGATGAATTCGTCGACAAATTCATAATAGTCATCGTCGGTGATGCGTGGGTTACGCCAGCCCATATACAGCGGATCGTTGAGCAACTGCGGGTTGTTGGTACCCACATCAAGCACAACAGGCAGGGTATACGCCGGACTGATGCCGCCGCAGGCGGTGTACAGCGACAGCTTACCGATAGGAATGCCCATCCCTCCGATCCCCTGGTCACCCAGGCCCAGAATCCGCTCGCCGTCGGTCACCACGATAACTTTGATATTGTGGTTTGGTACGTTTTGCAGGATGTCGTCCATGTTGTGACGGTTCTGGTACGAGATAAAAACGCCGCGGGCGCGACGGTAAATCTCGGAAAAGCGTTCACATGCCGCGCCGACTGTCGGGGTATAAATAACCGGCATCATCTCATCAAGATGATTGTTTACCAGGCGGTAGAATAGGGTTTCGTTGGTATCCTGAATGTTGCGCAGGTAGATGTGCTTGTCGATTTCGGTTTTGAATCCCTGATACTGGATCCACGCGCGTTCAGCCTGTTCTTCGATCGTCTCGACCACTTCCGGCAGTAACCCCAGCAGGTTGAAGTTACGACGTTCTTCCATGCTGAAAGCACTCCCTTTATTTAACAGGGGGAACTCCAGCAGTACCGGGCCAGCGTAAGGAATATAAAGGGAACGCATTTTTTTGCTTTTGGTTTCCATGTCACTCACTCTTTTTTGAATTTCCGTCCCTGGCTCCTTTTATAATACTGTGCCGTTCAACCAGGGCATCGGACACCGAGTATAAAGCATCATGCCCCCTGGAAACAAAAACACCATCGCTTTTGCGATGGTGTTTATCATCAGATTCTGACTACGCGGTTACTTTTTGCTATCCGGACGACGCTTTCTGCCGGTAGGGTTGTTCACCACGCTGGACGTGTCGCCTTCCGTCACCAGTTTGCGCTGATTGGAAATTTTATGGTCCAGTCCAAGAATATGACGGGCCTGACGGTTCGATTTCATTTTAACTCCTCAATCCTGTTCCAAGTTTTAAGGACAAATTCGCCAATGCGAAAGAAACGTAACCCCTTAGGTTGCGGTATCAGCATAGCACCTTATGCAGAAGCGTGCTGGCCGCTGACCACATAATTGATCGTTTGCTGGTAGATGTCACTGAGGATGTCATTGTCGGTGGCTTCCACCCATTTGGTCAGTTCCATTAAAATGTCATCTTCGGTGACAGCGCCATGTTCTGCGCGGAGACCTTGCTCAATAGCATGAACCAAAGCCGGTTGTGCGTTTGAGGTATTTGCTGAGTAATAAGTAAACATAGGATGCCTCCGTGTCGGTGTATTTATAAGTACGGCTCGCAGAAATTTAATTCACATTCAGAATGGCAAATATTTTTATCGCTGTAGCTCAGAAAAGTCCTGGAAGATAATAAAACTATTTTAACTCTCTGATTTGCCGGTGTTTAAAAGGGTTTTAATTCGCGTTCATCACGCTTTAATATATATTTAATATGCCTGTAAATATAATCTATATGGTATTGGGGCAAGCGTTATTTTTCATTTTAATCGTATTCTGAATTTTATTGAATAGTCCATCAGACCTGCCAGCCATGGTCTATACTTGCATTTTTGAGCCAACAGGAGAGCAGCAATGACAATCCATAAAAAAGGTCAGGCACACTGGGAAGGCGACATTAAACGTGGAAAAGGCACTGTTTCTACCGAAAGCGGTGTCCTGAATCAACAGCCTTATGGCTTCAATACCCGTTTTGAAGGCGCAAAGGGCACGAATCCGGAGGAGCTGATTGGCGCGGCGCATGCGGCGTGCTTTTCTATGGCGCTTTCGTTGATGCTGGGTGAAGCGGGCTTTACGCCAGAGGCGATTGATACCACTGCCGATGTGTCACTGGACAAAGTGGATAACGGGTTTGCAATTACCAAAATCGCGTTGCACAGCGAAGTGCGCGTGCCAGGGATTGATGCGGAAACTTTTGACGGCATTATCCAGAAAGCCAAAGCGGGATGCCCGGTGTCTCAGGTGCTGAAAGCGGAAATCACCCTCGATTATCAGCTGAAAGCCTGACAAGCCCTGTTACCGGGTGACGGGGCGTCACCCGGTAAACAAAACGTCTCCGGGCGACGCCAAACCGCATTACTGCGCCACCCACCCTCCATCCATATTCCACGCCGCGCCGCGAACCTGGGCCGCGCCTTCGGAACATAAAAACAGAGCCAGTTCCCCTAATTGCTCGGGTGTGACAAACGCCCGCGAAGGTTGTTTTTCCGCTAATAACGCTTCCCGCGCGTCACTGGGGTCTGCGCCTTCCGCGATGCGTTTGTCGATCTGCTGTTGTACCAGCGGAGTCAGCACCCATCCTGGACAGAGCGCGTTACAGGTTATGCCGGTCTGCGCGGTTTCCAGAGCGGTGGTCTTCGTGAACCCCACCACGCCGTGCTTGGCCGCGACGTAGGCCGCTTTGTCTTTTGAGGCCACCAGCCCATGCACTGAGGCGATATTGATGATGCGGCCCCAGTTTTGGGCGCGCATAGAGGGTAACGCCAGACGCGTGGTGTGAAAAACCGAGGAGAGGTTAATGGCGAGAATCGCATTCCACTTCTCGACGGGAAAATGTTCAATCGGCGAGACGTGCTGGATCCCGGCGTTGTTAATCAGGATATCCACGCCGCCGAATTCCCGTTCGGCGTAGCGCATCATCTCTTCAATTTGTCCGGCATCGCTGAGATCTGCGCCGTGGTAGCCCGCCCTGACGCCACAGGCGTCAATGGCGTCTTTGGCGGCCTCAACATCACCAAAGCCGTTCAGGATAATCCGCGCCCCGGCTTTTGCCAGGCTCTGCGCAATGCCCAACCCGATGCCGCTGGTGGAGCCGGTAATCAGCGCCGTTTTTCCGTTCAAAGTCATCGCATTCTCCTCAGACAATTCCGGTGGTATAGAACACACCAATCACAAAAAGTACCGCCAGGCTTTTGATGATCGTAATGGCGAATATCCCGCCGTAGGCCTGACGGTGGCTCAGCCCGGTAATGGCGAGCAGGGTAATGACCGCGCCATTGTGCGGCAGGGTGTCCATTCCGCCGCTGGCCATTGACGCCACGCGGTGAAGCACTTCCAGCGGAATGTTGGCGGCGTTTGCCGCCGCACTAAAGGTATCTGACATCGCCGCCAGCGCAATACTCATCCCGCCGGAAGCGGAACCGGTGATCCCGGCGAGGGTGGTGATGCTGATTGCCTCATTCAACAGCGGATCGGGGATAGCCGCCAGCGCGTTAGACAGCACCAGAAAACCGGGAAGGGCGGCGATCACCGCGCCAAAGCCGTATTCGGACGCGGTGTTCATGGCCGCCAGGATCGCGCCGCCTACTGCGGTTCGGCTGCCTTCCGCCAGACGCCCCTGTATATTGCGATAGCCGAAAATCACCACCATCAGGATCCCTGAGACCAGCGCCGCCTCAACGGCCCAGATGGCGGTTATCTTGCTGATTTCGGTCGTCACCGGCGTAGCCAGTCCGGGCAGGTCAAGCTGGTGAGTGCTGCCGTACCAGACCGGGATCCAGCGGGTAAACAGCAGATTGAGCACGCCCACCAGGATCAGCGGTGAAATGGCGACGAAGGGATTGGGCAAATTGATATTGTCCGGTGTTTCCGGTTCGTTTTGCAGCTCGGTACCATAACCTTCATTCCTGGCTAACGCTTTTCGCCGCTGACGCTCAAGGTACAAAAGCCCGACAAAAATGATAAACAGCGAGCCGATCAACCCAAGCCACGGCGCGGCCCAGGCATTGGTGCCAAAAAAGCTGGTCGGAATGATGTTCTGGATCTGCGGCGTTCCCGGCAGCGCGTCCATGGTGAAAGAGAATGCGCCCAGCGCCACCGTCGCGGGGATCAGTCGCTTGGGTATCTGGCTCTGGCGAAACAGTTCGGCGGCAAAAGGATACACGGCGAAAGCCACCACAAACAGCGACACGCCGCCGTAGGTCAGCAGGGCGCAGACCAGCACAATCACCGGGATCGCATGACGCCGTCCAAGCAGATTGATCGCCGCGGCAACGATTGAACGCGAAAAACCGGACAGTTCAATCAGCTTGCCAAACACCGCCCCCAGTAAGAAAACGGGGAAATACAGCTTTACAAAGCCAACCATCTTTTCCATAAACAGGCCCGTAAAGGCCGGGCCGACAGCGGCAGGCTCGGTCAGTAAGACCGCCCCTAATGCCGCGATAGGCGCAAACAGGATAACGCTGTAACCGCGGTAGGCTGCCAGCATCAGTAGACCCAACGCGGCCAGGGCAATTAACACACTCATCATGACTCCTCGGTATCGTTGTTATAGTGGGGTACAGAAAGAGAAGTTACGGTTTCAGGGCAAAACGCAGCTGATGCCGTCTGCGTTCGCGGATACTGTCTTTTCGCGTCTCGTCCCAACGGTAAAACCCCTGGCCGCTGCGCATCCCGGTGTCACCGTTGGCGACGATGTCCGCGACCAGCGACATCATGTCGCTGCCGCTGGCCAGTTCCGGCAGCAGATGGCGGCAGATATCCTGAACGGTGTTGAGTCCGGTCATGTCCGCCGCTTCCAGCGGGCCGACCATGCCATAACGTCGACCCAATGAGGCGCGCATCACCCGATCCACCACGTCCGGGCTGGCGATGCCGCTTTTGACGATATGCAGCGCTTCGCGCAACAGCGCAAACTGCAGACGGTTGCCGACAAAGCCCGGCGCGGCGCGATCGAGGATCACGGCTTCCAGTTGCATACCGCTCAGCAGCGCCTGAACCTCCTGCATATACCGTGGCGCAGTTGCGCTGCCCGGTACAATCTCAACCAGCGGGATAAAATGCGGCGGATGCCAGAAGTGGGCGATCAATAAGCGCTGTGGATGGCGAAGCTTTTCCGCCAGCGCGTCCGGCGGCAACCCGCTGGTGTTGCTGGCGATGATGGCCTGCGGATCGATAACCTGCTCCAGCTGCGCATACAGCGCGTGCTTAAGTTCAAGGCGCTCGGGAATGGCTTCGATCAGCAGCGATGAAGCGGCAATATTGGCAAGCGATGTGGTCCCCTGCAGCCGGGACAGGACAGTGGCTTTATCTGCCGCGGAAAACTGCCCGGCCGCGATCAATTCCTCCAGGATCTCGCCAGCAACGGACGTTATTTCCGCAGTACGTGCTCTGTCGGTGTCGTACAGCCAAATCTCATGCCCGGAACGGGCAAAATGGCAGGCGATACCTACGCCCATCAGTCCTGCGCCCAGGACAGCGAAACGGTTAGTTTGCATGGCGATTACCTCTGGTGCGTTCCACCGCCAGCGCCACCCCCTGACCACCGCCGACGCACAAGGTTGCGAGTCCTTTGTCGACGTTGCGTCGCGCCATCTCGTGCAGCAGTGTGACCAGAATGCGGCAGCCGGACGCGCCAATCGGATGACCGAGCGCGATAGCGCCGCCGTTAACGTTAACTTTGCTTTCGTCCCAGTCGAGTGCCTGACCGACCGCCAGCGCCTGTGCGGCAAAGGCCTCGTTCGCTTCGATCAGATCGACTTGCGCCAGCGTCCAGCCCGCGCGTTGCAGGCATTGCTGCGAGGCTTCAACAGGACCGATCCCCATGACCGCCGGATCGACGCCAGAAACGGCGTAGCCAGCAATGCGCGCCAGCGCCGGTAAATTCAGCGCCGCGGCGCGGCTGGCGCTCATCAGCATCACGGCGGCGGCGCCATCGTTAATCGACGAGGCGTTCCCGGCGGTAACCGTCCCGTCTCCCGGACGAAAGACCGGTTTTAGTTGGGCCAGTTTCTCAGCCTGTGTGTCCGCACGCGGCTGTTCGTCTCGCTCAACCCGTCGCGGCGGTTTCTTACCCTGCGGAACGTTTAGCGGTGTGATTTCGGCGCTAAAGTAACCAGCCTCGAGCGCCAGCGTCGCTTTTCGCTGTGAGCGAAGGGCAAACGCATCCTGTTGCTCACGGCTAATGACAAACCTCTCTGCCAGATTCTCGGCAGTGATGCCCATGTGGTAGTCATTAAACGCGTCCCAAAGGCCGTCATGTACCACGCTGTCCTTCATGCTGGCGTGGCCGAGGCGCAGACCGGTCCGTGCGCCGTCCAGCAGGTAGGGGGCGTTGCTCATACTTTCCTGTCCGCCTGCAATAACAATCTCCGCATCACCGCAGCGAATGGCCTGAGCCGCTTGCAGCACCGCTTTTAATCCCGATCCACAAACCAGATTCAGCGTCACCGCCGGCGTCGTGACCGGCAGTCCGGCGCGGAGGGCTGTTTGCCGCGCCGGGTTTTGTCCACAGCCTGCGGTCAGTACCTGCCCGAAAATGACTTCGTCGATCGCATCGGCTGGCAGGGCGGTTTTCTCCAGCAATGCGCGAATGACGCACGCGCCGAGTTCTACCGCCGGGAGCGGGGCTAAAGCGCCGTGAAAGCTGCCAATGGGCGTGCGGGTGGCCGCAACGATAACAACATCCTGCATGGTCATCTCCTCAGGTGAACTGCATTTCAGGCACGTTTTCCGCCACAACCAGCTTGCCGGCGGTTTTCGCGACGATCTCCTCGACGCTCACGCCTGGCGCACGTTCGCGCAGGATGAAGCGGCCATCGGCAATGTCCAGCAGCGCCAGGTCGGTGAGGACACGTTTGATACAACTGACGCCGGTGAGCGGTAATGTGCAGGCCGGAAGCAGCTTGGATTCGCCGCTTTTAGACGCGTGGGTCATGACCACGATGATGTTTTCCGCCCCCGCGACAAGATCCATCGCGCCGCCCATCCCTTTCACCATCTTGCCGGGGATCATCCACGAGGCGATGTTGCCGTTAACGTCAACTTCAAACGCGCCCAGCACGGTCAGGTCAACGTGTCCGCCGCGGATCATGGCGAACGACTGCGCTGAGTCGAAAATCGCCGCGCCCTTGCGTGCGGTGACGGTCTGTTTTCCGGCGTTGATCATATCGGCATCCAGTTCGTCCTCCGTCGGGAACGCCCCCATTCCCAGCAGTCCATTTTCCGATTGCAGCATCACGTCCATGCCCTCGGGGATGTAGTTGGCGACAAGGGTGGGGATGCCAATCCCCAGGTTGACGTAATAGCCGTCGCGCAGTTCCCGGGCGACGCGCATAGCCATTTGTTCGCGGGTTAACATGTTCTGTCTCCTTAGCGGCGTAATGTGCGTTGCTCAATGCGTTTTTCGAAATGGCCCTGAATCAGGCGATCGACGAAGATGCCAGGGGTATGAATCGCGGCAGGATCAAGTTCGCCAGGGGGGACGATTTCTTCGACTTCGACGACCGTGATGCGTCCGGCGGCAGCCATTAGCGGATTGAAATTCTGCGCGGTATGGCGATAGATAACGTTACCGTACCAGTCGGCCTTCCAGCCTTTAACCAGCGCGAAATCACCGGTAATCGCGCGTTCCATAATGTACGGGCGACCGTTGAACTCCCGCACGTCTTTACCCTCGGCCACTGGCGTACCGTAACCGGTGGCGGTGAAGAAAGCAGGGATCCCCGCGCCGCCTGCGCGTAACTGTTCCGCAAGCGTGCCCTGGGGCGTCAGCGTCGCTTCCAGTTCGCCGCTCAGTACTTGTTGTTCAAAGAGGGCGTTTTCACCGACATAAGAGGCCACCACTTTGCGTACCTGGCGTGTTTCCAGCAGTACGCCCAGACCGAAGCCATCGACGCCGCAATTGTTTGACACCACTGTCAGTCCCTGAACCCCGCGACGGCGAACCTCGGCAATCAGGTTTTCCGGTATACCACAGAGTCCAAAGCCGCCCGCCAGCAGCGTCATGTTGTCGGTGATCCCGTCCAGCGCCTCTTGATACGTAGCGACGCGTTTATCCAGTCCAGACATATCATTGCCCCTCCAGTTGTCCTTGCCGACATCATTAGGGGCGGAAAATGATTTGTTAATTTTAAATTTGTGACTCACTCATTTGGTTTTTTTATCAATTTGATGTTAATTAAATGTATTCAAACAGTTAATGGGGCACAAAATGAGAATGAGCATCAAACAGTTACGCGCATTTTTAGCGGTAGCTCACACTCTGAATTTCGCCCACGCCAGCGAACGGCTGAATATATCCCAGCCCGCGCTAAGTTTGACGATCAAAGGTCTGGAGGAATCGCTGGGGGGGCCATTACTGTTGCGAACCACGCGGAGAGTCACGCTGACCCAGGAGGGGGAAACGTTGCTGACGATGGCGCGTCAGCTTATTGCCGACTGGGATAACACTGAAGAAGCCATGCGCCAGCGCTTTACACTCCAGCGGGGAAAAGTGTCGGTAGCGGCGATGCCGTCCTTTGCGGCGAACGTCCTGCCGCCGGTGCTGAAAGCCTTTCGTGACCGCTACGCCGGGATCAACGTTACCGTTCATGATGTGATCAATGAACAGGTGATTGAAATGGTAAGTGAAGGGCGGGTGGAAATGGGGATTGCCTTCGAACCGGATTATTCCGGGCATCTGCACTTTACCCCGCTCGGTCTGGACCGCTTTGTGGCGATAGTCCCGCCGGATTCCCGTCTCGCGACGCGGGAACGGCTTTGCTGGCGCGAGCTGTTGAGCCTGGATTTTATCGCTCTCCAGCGTCCTTCGGCTGTGCGTCTGATGCTGGAAGAACAACTGGCGCAAAGCGGCCGCCCGCTGGAGGTGGCGCTGGAAAGTCATCAACTGGTTACCGTGGGGCGTCTGGTGGCAAACGGCCTCGGCGGTAGCGCGGTGCCCGCGCTCTGCCGCACGCAGATGACCGAGCTTGGCGCGGTGTGCCTGGAACTGGACGGTCCGGTGATTGAACGCAGAGTGGGCGTGCTGCGATCGGCCCATCATAAGCTCTCTACCGCCGCCCAGGCATTGTTAGATACGTTGAAGAAGGCGTATGGATAAGCGTCAGGTTAGTCCCGGTTGCCCGGCGGGGTAGTTCACGGATAGCCGCCTCTTTGCAAACAGCGGGATTAGCATCCAAAAATATAAAAAATAGCCATAACATCAGAGCGCATATTTATTTCATGTTCGTGAAGGGTATTATTTCTTTCGTTCTACATTAACGGTTTAAGCGCGCATGTAGAGATTATTGATCTCATAAATGGAGTAAGAATAATGAACACATTTTCCTTCGCGACAGCAGGTATTTTAGCGGCAGCGCTGTTAACCAGTCTCAGCGTCAATGCGGCGATCAGTAACACAAAAACAGACGTTACCCCCAGGGGGATGAGCTGCCAGGAGTTTGTTGACCTGAACCCGCAAACCATGGCGCCCGTGGCTTTCTGGGTATTGAACGAAGATGAAGATTTTAAAGGCGGGGATTACGTGACCTTTGACGAAACCGTCACCACGGCGGTGCCGCTTGCTGTCGAAATATGCAAAAAACATCCTCAGAGCGAATTAACAAAAATCAAAGACGAAATCAAAAAAGAATTAAGCAAATAAATCTGAGTCGTTATTTAAACCCAGCCAGAGTGCTGGGTTTTGTTATTTGTGACAACGTCACATGTCAATCATCTTCATCCCGGAAATAAATAATAAAGCTCTTCTCCGGCTTGCCGATACTGAATACAAATTAGCCTGAATGATAAGGAAGTTTGTATGGACTGGTATCCGTCACGTATTTCCACGCGCCTGACGCTCGGCGGAATCGTGCTGCTGATTGTTACGACGCTGGTGATTGTGGTGATTATGCTCTGGCGAGGTCAGCCTCGCGTTGTGGAGATTAACACTGCGCTAATAGAAGAGACAGGACATGGCCTGACGCGCCAGCTCAGTACCGTCCTGTCACGGGTAGAGGGGGAAACTGTCAGCCTGGCGCGTCTGGCAGAGGTCTTGCCCAATGATGAAACACTGTATCGCACCGTTGCTCCGCAGTTACTGGGCATCGACAGCGACAGCATTATTACCGGAGGCGGTATCTGGCCGGAGCCGAACGCTTTTACGCCAGGCCTGGAGCGACGCAGTTTTTTCTGGGCGCGTAATACCGATAATAAGCTCGTTTATTCGGATGAATATAACGCTGCTACCGGTAATGGGTACCATAACGAAAGCTGGTATCAACAGGCGAAAGGACGGTCTGCGGAAAACTGCCTGTGGTCTGACGTTTATCAGGACGCCATTTCCGGGATTAACATGGTGACCTGCAGTGTGCCTTATCTGCTGTCGGGTCAGTTTGCCGGGGTTGCCACCACGGATATACGCCTTGATAACGTCGCCCGCTTTATGCAGAAAGAGGGCGGTCACACCGGTGGTTACGCCTTTGTGGTGGATAAGCAGGGGCAGATCCTCTATTTCCCACCAATCGAGCAGCAACAATTTAAAACCGTCAGTGAGCTGGTCAACGCCTCGCCATGGCTCGCGCCTGTCGCCAGCCAGTTACGCACGCTCAGCGTAGCGAAGACCAGCACTGCGTCCGTCGCGCTGGAGCACGACGGCATTCTTAACGCCGCTTCGCGGGTCATGCTGTTTCCAATGGCGGATACCGGCTGGGTGGTCGGACTGGTTACGCCAGAAGCACGTATTGTCGGGCTGGCAAAGGAAATGATGCGTGACGTTCTGGTGGTATTGATCCCGCTGATGGCGTTGCTGCTGTTGGGCGCGTGGCTGCTGGTGCGCCGGTTGATTGCCCGTCTGGATGATACCCGCAAAGCGCTGGATGATATTGCGCAAGGGGAAGGCGATCTTACGCGTCGTCTGGCGGTAAAAGGTAAAGACGAGATTTCCGCTATCGCTGAAGCCTTTAATCTCTTTGTCGATAAAATCGCCGCAATCCTGATCACGGTACGCGGAAGCAGCGAAGTGGTCGCCAGTACGGCCACAAGCCTCGCTGACAGCAACACCGAACTGTCCACCCGCGTCACGCAACAGGCGGCGGCGCTGGAAGAGAGCGCTGCCGCAATGGAGCAGCTTAACGCCACGGTGCAGCAGAATGCCGCCAATACCGCACTGGCGGATGAACTTTCGGAAAATACCGCGCAGACCGCCAACCGCTGTGGCGATGTGATGCACGAGGTGATTTCCACTATGGATAACGTCAGCGCGTCGTCCGGGCGGATGGTAGAAATTGTGTCGGTAATCGACAGTATCGCTTTCCAGACCAATATTCTGGCGCTCAATGCGGCGGTAGAAGCGGCGAGAGCCGGGGATGCGGGACGGGGCTTCGCCGTCGTTGCCTCGGAAGTTCGCACGCTGGCACAGCGTAGCGCAACGGCGGCTCAGGAGATCAAAGCCCTGATAGACGAGTCGGTTTCACATGTTGACAGCAGCAGCCAGCAAATCCATCACGCGGGAGATCGGCTACAGGAGCTGGTGGGGCACGTCCGTCAGGTTCGTCAGTTGATGGGCGAAATTCGTGTGGCCGGGGAAGAACAGCGTAAGGGTGTGGCGGAAGTGACGCTGGCGGTGACCGAAATGGACGGAACCGTGCAGCAAAACGCGTCGCTGATTGACGATGCCGCCGCGCGTACTCAAATCCTGAAAGCCGAGGCGGATCAACTGGCGAAGCAGGTCTCTTCTTTTACGCTGCCTTAAATCTGTGGCAGTGCTTCAGGCCCGGCGGAAAACGTGCCGCCGGGTCGCATCAGAGGCTGACCGGAAGCGTACTGTTCATCCACCCTGGGATCTCCTCTGCCGCAACCGGACGAGAGAAGTAATATCCCTGAATCACTGGGCATCTGACCGAGCGTAAAAATTCAAACTGTTCTTTGGTTTCCACCCCTTCCGCGATCACCACCAGATTTAAACTTTGTCCGATACGGGTAATGGCTTCCAGCAGCGACTGGATCCGTGTTTCCGTCAGGCAGCGGTCAACAAACGATTTATCAATTTTCAGCTCGGTCACGGGCAGACTGACCAACCGTGACAGACCGGAAAAGCCGGTGCCAAAATCATCGACCGACAGCCCAACGCCCATATCACGTAGCACCGTGATGCGTTTGAGGATCTCTTCATCCTGCTCCATCATCATGCTTTCAGTGATTTCCACCGTTAGCTGTTCGCCCGGTATGGCGAATTCCAGCATCGCTTCCGACACCTGGTTGGGCAATTGATTGCTGCGAAAATGCAGGGCCGAGAGGTTAACCGATAAGGTGGGTATGGTCAGCGACTGCGCGCGCCATTCGGCCAACTGACGGCAGGCTTCCCGAACCACCCAGCGTCCGATGTTTTCGATTTCCCCAATTTCTTCCGCCAGCGGAATAAAGCGGCCTGGAGGAACATTGCCGTGCTTCGGGTCGCTCCAGCGGGCCAGCGCCTCGAAACCGTAAAGCTCACCGGTTTCGGCGAAAATCTGCGGCTGATAGACCAGACGCAGATGGTTGTTGGCAATGGCGCTTTTTAACGCTGCGCCCATCCGCAGGCGTTCTCTAACCGCGCGGTTCATCTCCGGGTCAAAGAATTGCCAGCCGTTACCGCCTGCCTTGCGGATAAAGTCCATCGCATTGTGCGCCGTCGACAGCAGGTAATCACGGTTTTTACCCGCTTCATAGCTGATGCCAATACTAAACGTCAACGGGAAGGGCTTATCGTCAAACAGCGTCGCTTCATTACCAATGCTAATAAGCTCGTCGGCGAAGTGCGTAATGTTGCTCATTTCACTGTCATGGCTGACCAGCACAAACTGGGTGCCTTCAATTCGGCTGAGGTACTGATCGGGTCTTAGCCGTTCACGGATCTTATTGATGATCTGCAATAGCACCTGGTCGGCCACGGCGTAGCCCAGACTGTCTATCACGTCCTGGAAATGATCCACGCCTATCAGAAAAACCACCGGCGAGCGCTGAGGCTCTTCGCGGGTGGTTTCATCGAGATAAGCATGCAGATGGTTACGATTAGGCAGACCGGTGAACGGGTCAAACTGCAGCAAATGCTCAATCTGCTGTCGGCTTTTCTCCTGCTCAAGCGCCAGCGCGGCCAGATGCTGGCTGATATCGGCAACCCGCTGGATGAAGGCGCTGGTCTCTTTTCCTTTAACGGTTTTAATTAACAGCGTACCGGCGGGGGAGCCGTCGCGCTGGCGGATCGTCAACGACCAGACGTCGAGGTTTTTGCGCGCCGCTTTTCCTGAAGATGACGCCCAGAAATGCCGGGCGCCATCTTTTAGCGCATACAGTGAGACGTGGGTGTCTCTGAGAACGGCTTCAATATTGCGGCAGATGATTTCTCCCATTTCCTGGAACGGCGGGCTGGCGCACATCGCCGCAAGAATATTGCCTTCCAGTTGGCGAATTTGCCGTTCTTCCGTGACGTCAGAGAAGGTCATCACCAGATTGGGCAGATCGGTTTCTTTGCCATATACCGGGCTGATGGAGGCTTTGATCCAGATTTCCTCGCCGGAACGGGTAATGACCAGGAACTCGTCCTGGTCGCGGGTGGTTTTCCAGAGCAACTGTTGCAGCCGCAGACGATTATCTGACGGCGTTTCGGGAATGTGGAGCAGGCTGTCCGGCAACTGTCCTGACGCCTCCTGAATGTTGTATCCGAACATTTCGCTGAAGGCGCGATTGCACTGGACGATGCGCCGCTCATGGTCAAGAACGATAACGGGACGATCAAGGTGGTCGACGGCTAACAGCAGCAGACGCGTTTGCTCCTTTTGTTCCATTTCTACGCTGGCGTCACGGGCAAACGCCAGATAAAAGATCCGGCCCTCCACGCTAATTTTCGACAGCGCAAAGCGGGTCCACACTTTGCTGCCGTCTTTGCGTTCCAGCAGCAGTTCCCGGCTCATGCCGACGACGCGCGGCTGCCCGCCTTCGCGGTTATGGCGAATATAGTCCGGATGCACCGCGCGCAAATCCCGGGGAATAAGCATCGAAATGCCTTTCCCGAGCACTTCATCACGGCTGTACCCCCACAGCTTTTCCGCCGCCGGATTAAAAAACAGCACTTCGTCGTTGTCGTTGATCAGCACGGCGCCCATCATGCTTTGCTCAAGCGCGGGAATGAAAATGCTGTCTCCGGTGCTTTTAACGTCGGTTAGCTTCATGTGTTACCTCTGCGTCCGGAAAACACTCAGGCGCCTGGTTTCCAGAGTTCAACACGGTTTCTGCCGTGCCTTTTCGCAATGTATAACGCCTCGTCAGCAATCTGAATTAAGCGTTCATAATCGGGGTGGCCGTTAAACATCGCCGCGCCAATGGAAAGCGAAAGCGGGATCGCTTCACCATCGGGAGACTTAATTTTGGTTTTCTCAACGCGGCTGCGAATACGCTCCGCGATGCGCAGGGTATCAGTCTGGGTGGCTTCGGTCAGCACAATAATAAATTCATCGCCGCCGTAGCGAAAAACATAGTCACTGCTGCGCACGTTGTCGTAGAAGGCCTGGGAAACGCGCCGCAGGATCTCGTCACCGGTATTGTGTCCCCAGGTGTCATTAATCTCTTTAAATTTATCCACATCAATAATCAGAATGGAAAGCGGCGTTCCGGCACGGTTGGCGTGGGCGATTTCGCGTTTAAAAATGGTGGGCAGAAACCGGCGATTGAGTAGCTTCGTCAATACATCCATTCCCACTTCATGGCGCGAAACTTCTTCAAACAGTTCGCGAAGCAGAGTGATGATTTGCGAAACGGTATTGCGGATTTGCAGAAGGAACTTTACCCGCGAGGCTTTATTGTTCAGCGCTTTTGCGGTTCCCCGGGTTTGATGAAACAGGCCGTCAAAATCCTGGATCAGTCGGGAAATATGGCCCACTTCAGCGATGCCGCTAAAATAGTGACGCCCTTTATGGTTAAACCACAACCCAAAATCCGCCTGACTTAACGGCAGACTGTTGCCAAAGTCGGCGTCGAGCATAATTTTATAGATAATATCCATTTCCCAGGCGAGCAGTGAGGCAATCTGGCGCTCTTTTTCTTCTTCGGCATTTTCCAGCAGGGAAAAAATACGATAGTTTTCATCTTCTTTTGCCGCGCTGCTTTCGCTAAAAGAGAAGGCCCGGGACATGACTTCCATCGCCAGATCGATGCTGTTAATAGAAAAATGGTAGATCAGGAGTTTCTCTGTCGCCTCATGGTGACTGTCTATGATGATCGGGTAGAGCAATTTTTTCAGAACCCGAAAACCCATTTCCACCAGTTCGACGGGAATCCCGATTCGGGCATGAACTTCAGCGACCGTATGTTGCACTTTGATTAACTCATCAACGTCACCGCTAGTGCAGGAGAGCACATCGACAATCCACTTTTCCAGCGCGTGTTTTAGCTGCCGCTCCACCTGTTCATTACTTAAAAATTCTTCAGCATGTGGGTCGGCAAGCACAATACGATAAAACTCGATGCTCAGGGTGTGCGCGTGGTGAATCGCAATCTCAGAAGCCAGTTTACGAATATGCGGATCCGTTTGTTCAACCAACGCGACCCATTCGTCTTTCATTCTTTTAAGATACATCTCCATCAGGCAGATCCTTACGGTCGTTCGCGAAAGACACGGGACAGGCGTCTTCGCAGTTTTATGGATAGTAGATCGAATTAAATAATACGTCACACCTGTAATGTAGCATCATCATATGAAAGAAAGAGTGTCATGACTTAAGGGATATTTTTATACAAATCTGCAGGCAAAGCCTGAAAATCCGGCGTTATCACCATAAGCAATAAAAAGCCCGTTCTTTTAGTCTGTTTTTAGATGAATAACCTTTTTGCGCCTGCGTGAATAAAAGAGAAAATGAAAACCAAAAGCCGTCATGGTTTATACGTATTTATTTTAGTCTATCCCTCGCGTATTGATTTCAGGAAATAACGTTCGTCATTATTCATTGAAAGAAATATCAAACACCTGCGTAAACCCCATTTATCGATCCGCTTTTCAGGGGGGCGCGAGTCAGAAAAAGCGCCCCATACGTGACACTGTCACCTCGCAATCGTCAGAGCTGGTCTATGCTTGTTCTGCGTATGCTGTTTCATACAGCAACGGTAGGGGTATTTGCTGCATAAAACTCACCCGAGGATGAAACGGGTCTAATGGGGCGACAGTATGAGTTCAAAATCCTTTATCAGAAGTTGGGGGTGTGAATTTGTGGCCGCGGATGTCGTTCGCTTTCGCATTTGGGCGACGAGTCAGGAAAAGATGTATCTCCGTATTCACGATCGAAACCACGAAATGACGGCCAGCGGAGAGGGATGGTTTGAGTGCCAGGTTAACGGCGTCAAGGCGGGAACGCCTTATCAGTTTGTATTGAACGACGGGACGGCAATTCCCGATCCGGCCTCGCGTGCGCAGTGTGACGATGTGAACGGCGCGTCGCGCGTCGTCGATCCAGAGGCCTATTGCTGGCAACACACTGACTGGCAGGGATGTCGCTGGGAAGAAGCGGTGTTCTATGAGCTGCATCTCGGCGCCTTTACGCCTGAAGGGACATTCCAGGCGGCAATCGCCAGACTTCCGTATCTCGCGGAACTGGGCGTTACCGTCATTGAACTGATGCCGGTTTCGCAGTTTGGCGGTCAACGCGGCTGGGGTTATGACGGCACGTTGCTGTATGCGCCGCATTCCGCCTACGGTTCACCAGACGATTTTAAAGCGTTTGTTGATGCCGCACACGGTTACGGTTTGTCGGTGGTTCTTGATATCGTGCTCAACCACTTTGGGCCGGAAGGTAACTACCTGCCGCTGTTATCTGAGAACTTTTTCGACGCCGCGCGCATGACGCCGTGGGGTAACGGCATCGCCTATGAAAACGACGCGGTACGCCGCTATATTGCAGACGCGCCGCTGTACTGGCTGGTGGAGTATCAGCTTGACGGATTGCGCTTTGACGCCATCGATCAGATCAAAGATGACGCGCAACCGCATCTGCTGGTAGAGATAGCCGAACGTATCCGTCGTGAGATTAGCGACCGGCCGATACATCTCACCACCGAAGACAACCGTAATGTCTTGTTTTTACATCCGCGTTCTGAAGATGGCGCGACGCCACTCTTTTCCGGTGAGTGGAACGACGATTTCCATAACGCCATTCACGTCATGGCGACCGGGGAAAATCACGGGTATTACGCCGACTTCGCCACTCAGCCCGAACGCTATGTTGCCCGCGCACTGAGCGAAGGGTTTGCCTGGCAAGGGGAAATGTCCGCCGTTAGCGGAGAAGCGCGCGGCGTTAGCAGCCAACAGCAGTCACCGACTACCTTTGTCGATTTTATTCAGAATCACGATCAGATTGGTAACCGTGCGCAGGGCGAACGGCTGATTACGCTGGCGGGAGCCGAGAAAACACGGGTACTGCTTGCCACACTCCTGATGTCGCCACATATTCCGCTGCTGTTTATGGGCGAGGAATACGGCGAAACGCATCCCTTTTTATTTTTTACGGATTTCCATGGCGATCTTGCGCGCGCGGTGCGTGAAGGCAGGGCGAAGGAATTTGCCGGACACGCCGGACATGAAGGCGAGAACGTACCAGATCCCAATGCGCCTGAGACGTTCCAGCGCGCGAAACTCGACTGGCAAAAAATGCAGCATGAAGAAGGAAAAGCGTGGCTGACCTTCACCCGGGATCTGTTGAGCAGACGCCGGCGCGTTATCGTCCCGCTGCTGAAAACCGCACGCGGCGGTGAAGGCGAAGTGGTGCAGACTGCCCTTGGTTTTGTTGCTGTGCGCTGGCGTTTCCCGACAGGCGTTTTGTCGCTGGCGTTCAATATTGGCGATGTGCCAGTGGTGCTGCCGGAAATGCCGGGGAAAACGGTTTTCGCCTGGCCGGAAGCCAGCGAGCGTCTTAATCCAAATGCCATTGTCGTCCGATTCGCACAGGGAGAAATCTTACCATGATCCCTTCATCGACCTACCGAATTCAGTTTCGCAACGGCATGACTTTTGACGCCGTTAGCGAACGGATACCGTACCTGAAAAAGCTCGGGATCAGCCATTTATATGCCTCGCCAATTTTTACGGCGACAGCGGGCTCGACCCACGGTTATGACGTCACAGACTGTAATGAAATCGATCCTGCCATCGGCGGGCGGGAAGGATTTGATCGCATGGTGCAAGCGCTTCACGCTGCGCAAATGGGGCTGATCCTCGATATCGTCCCTAACCATATGGCCAGTTCGCTGGAAAATCGCTGGTGGCGTGACGTTATTGAACACGGAGAGAAAAGCGTTTACGCCAGCCATTTCGATATCGACTGGACACAGCGACTGACATTACCGTTTCTTGGCGACACCTTTGAGAAAGTCCTGGAAAAAGGGGAGATCAGCATCAAAGCGGATCCGCAAACGGGTAAACCGACGCTGGCCTATTATGACGCCTTTTACCCGCTGGATCCGACAACCTGGCAGGGAAAGGAAGCGGATGTGCTGGCGATGACCGATAAACAGGCCATTGCCGACTTGCACCAACGGCAACCCTGGCGGTTGATGTCCTGGCGCGAGGCCGCGACAAATCTGAGCTATCGCCGTTTCTTTGAAGTCACTGGACTGGTTGGCGTTCGCGTGGAGGACAATCGGGTATTTGATGACACCCATCAACTGATCCTTGAACTGGTGGCAAACGGCGCTGTGGACGGATTGCGTATCGACCATATTGATGGCCTTGCCGATCCGCAGGCCTATCTTCAGCGTTTACGTCAAAAGGTCGGTGAGGCGTGCTATATCACCGTTGAAAAAATTCTTGCCCGCGGGGAGGAATTACCGCAGGAATGGCCGATTTCGGGTACCACCGGCTATGAGTTTATTGCGGCTCTGGCCGAAGTGCTGGTGGACGATCGCGCGCTGGGCGATCTCCGACGCGTCTGGCAGGATGCAGTCGGTCAGCAGGTGGATATGCGCGCTGAACTGCGTAAGGCGCGGGTCCTGATGATAGAGCGTAATTTTGCCGGCGAATTTGCCCGCTTGTTGAAACTGGCAAGCGAACTGGCCCGTCAACAGCGCGTCGATATTGATGACGAGACGCTGCGCGGCGCGCTGCGAGAACTGCTGATTGCCTTTCCGGTGTACAGAACGTATGGCACCGCGCAGGGATTCAGCACGGCGGATAGCGAGCTGCTGCGACGTGTCACTGCACAGCTGAGCGCCAGTGAGTTTGCCCCGGACGCTCAGGCGCTTGGTTTTCTCTCTCGGTTGTTGGTCGGAGCCGATGACGCCTGCCTGACCACCACGGCGGCGACCTTCCGCACGCGCTTCCAGCAGCTCACCGGCCCGCTAATGGCCAAATCGGTAGAGGACACGCTGTTCTTTCGCCAGAACATGGATCTGGCGCTAAATGAAGTTGGCGCAGAGCCCGTTCAACGCTTTTTCTCACTCACGCGCTTTCATCAGGAGATGCAGTCCCGTTTACGGCTACAGCCGGATGCGCTGTCCAGCACGTCGACTCACGACACCAAACGCGGCGAAGACGCCCGCGCCCGGTTATACACGTTGACCGAGGCGCCGACGCGTTGGGCGGAGCATCTGGCGCGATGGCGGCAAATGAACCAGACCCATGTCCGGTTTCTCAATGACGGCACCGCGCCCAAAGCGGCGGATACCTGGATGCTCTATCAGGCGCTGGCGGGGGTATGGCCCGCGGTATTCCGTCCGGATGACGCGAACGGTTTGCAGGCGCTTGAGGAGCGATTCCTTGAATTTGTGGAAAAAGCGCTACGCGAAGCCAAGCTGCGGACGGACTGGGTGGATACCAACGAGGCCTACGAAACGGCGGTTCTGGATTATGCCCGGCATATGCTGTCATCAGAAAACACGCTGTTTTTGCAGGATTTTCACGCTGCGTTGCAGCCGTTTATTCGTGCCGGACTGGTGAATAGCCTGACCCAGACGTTGATTAAACTGACCGCCCCCGGCGTGCCGGATATCTACCAGGGCAGCGAGGCGCTCAATTTCAGTCTGGTTGACCCGGATAATCGTCGCCTGCCGGACTTTGCCCTGTTGGCCCGCCAGCTCGCACAGGCAGACAGCCGCGTATTTACGCAGGAAGCGTGTTGGATGAATGGTCAGGTGAATCAGTATGTGACCGCCGTTCTGCTGCATCTGCGACAAAGGTTTCCCACGCTGTTTCGCAAGGGCGACTATCTGCCGCTCGACGCCGAGGGGGACAACGCGGAGCACGTCATTGCTTATGCCAGAGCAGATGAAAAAAACGCGCTGGTGGTGGTGGCGCCACGCTGGGTATTCCATCGCATAGAGGGCGAACTCTCCTCTGCAGGCGGCACGCTGTGGGCAGACACCCGTATCGCGTTGCCCGCACGGCTGGCGAATCGTCAGTATGAAGACGTCTTTCATCACGAGACGGTCGATGTCGGCGCCACGCTTGACGTCGCGCAACTCCCCGGTCATCCACTTATTGCTGTTTTACGCGAACACCCGTCTGAACAGACGAGTGCAGAAAGGGAAAATGGATAATGGCAAAAGCAAAAGGTAAAAAATTTGATATCACAGCAGGGCACAGCCAGCAGTTAGGGGCAAACTACGACGGACAGGGGGTTAATTTTGCGCTTTTCTCCGCCCATGCCGAGCGCGTAGAACTGTGTCTGTATGATCCGAGCGGACAAAACGAAATTGCCCGCCTGACCTTACCGGAATTTACGCATGAGATCTGGCACGGCTACGTGCCGGGGCTGAAACCCGGGGCGCTGTACGGCTATCGGGTTCATGGGCCTTTTGATCCAGAGAACGGGCACCGTTTCAATCCCCATAAATTGTTGATAGACCCTTATGCCCGGGAACTGGTGGGGGATATCGCCTGGAATGACGCGCATTTCGCTTACGATCTGGAAAGCGAAGAAAAGGATCTTAGCTTTGACACCCGCGACAGCGCCCCGTTTACGCCAAAATGTAAGGTTGTCGACCCGAATGCGTTCGACTGGCAGGATCACCGTCGCCCGGATATTCCCTGGCCCAGCGCCATTGTCTATGAAACTCACGTCAAAGGTTTCACCTGGCTGAATCCCGCGATACCGCAAGAATTACGCGGCACGTTTGAAGGGATGGGCCATGCGGCAAGCGTGGATTACATTAAAAGTCTTGGCATTACCTCCGTCGAACTGCTGCCGGTTCACTGGTTTCCGGACGATCAGCATCTGCTGGACAAAGGTCTGAAAAACTTCTGGGGATATAACACGCTGGGCTTTTTCGCTCCGGCGACGCGCTACTACGGTCCGCGCGGTATACAGGGCTTTCGCGACATGGTGCGCGCCTATCATGATGCGGGTATCGAGGTCATTCTGGATGTGGTGTATAACCACACCGCGGAAGGTAACGAGCTGGGGCCGACGCTGTCATTTAAGGGTATTGATAACTTCTCCTATTACCGCACGCTGGCGGATCAGCATCGTTATTATATTAATGACACGGGGACGGGGAATACCGTTAATACCTCTCATCCCCGCGTGCTGCAGATGGTGATGGACTCGCTGCGCTATTGGGCGGAAGCGATGCACGTTGATGGTTTCCGTTTTGATCTCGGGACGATCCTCGGTCGCGAACCGGAGGGGTTTGATCAGCGCGGCGGCTTCTTTGACGCGATGATGCAGGATCCGGTGCTGTCGAAACTCAAGCTGATCGGTGAACCCTGGGACATTGGGCCGGGCGGGTATCAGGTAGGCGGTTTCCCGCCAGGGTGGGGAGAATGGAATGATAAATACCGCGATACGGTGCGCGAATACTGGAAGGGCGACAACGTTTCTACCGATTTTGCCGCACGCCTGCTTGGCTCCGGCGATCTCTATGACCTGCGAGGGCGGCGGCCATGGGCGAGCGTCAATTTTGTTACCGCGCATGACGGTTTCACCCTGAACGATCTGGTGTCCTATAACGAGAAGCACAACGAGGCGAATGGCGAGGACAATAACGACGGACATAACGATAACCGGTCATGCAATTATGGCGCGGAAGGTCCCACGGATGATGCCGTCATTAACGCCACGCGCGAACAGCAAAAGCGTAATTTCCTCGCCACGCTGCTGCTGTCCCACGGTACGCCGATGCTGCTGGCCGGTGATGAGTTTGGCCGCAGCCAGAACGGGAATAACAACGGCTACTGCCAGGACAGCGACATTTCCTGGGTCCACTGGGAGAATTTACCGGAGTCGGCGCACCAATTGCGGGAATTTACGCGCCACCTTATTGAACTGCGGAAACAGCAGCCGTTGCTGCGTCGGGAAAACTGGCGCGATGGCATGGTTATCCAGTGGTTTAATGCCGGGGGCGGGCTACAGCAGCCGGAGCAGTGGGATGAAGGCTCCACGCTTGGCGTGTATATCGGTCGTCCGGATCTCGAGACCGAAGACGGGATCTGGCACGAAGTTCTGCTTCTGTTGAATCCCTTCGAATGTAGCGTGCCGTTCAGCATCCCGCAAACGGGGGATGGCGGTTGGGTACTGGAACTGAATACGGCTAATGACCCTGAACAGGGACTGATTATCGAAAATGAAACGGATTATGAACTTGCCGGACGCAGCATCGCATTATTCAGGAGGCCATAAGTGAAAAAAGGGTTATGCATTGCAGCATCGGTTGCGTTATTAACGGCCTGCGGGGCGAACACGACCCCGCCGAAGACGCCGATACCCGGTAAAGAAACGTCTGCAAGCCTGCGTACGCTGGAAGCCGGGGCGGAAGTGATACAGTCCCGGCCGCCGATCGAGGCCATCAGCGCCTATCTGGATGGCTTCCATTTCTACAGTGGCGATAAAAATGGCCAGATGGAAGCGCATCATTATGTCACTGTACTTAATGATGAAGTGATGCAGGCGGTGATCTACGACGGGAATACTAAAGACGCGCGTCTGATGGGCGTTGAATACATCATTAGCGAGCGGTTATTCAATATGCTGCCGCCAGAGGAAAAAAAACTCTGGCATAGCCATCAGTATGAAGTGAAGTCCGGCAGCCTGGTGGCGCCGGGTCTTCCCGCCGTCGCGGACAAAGCGTTGATGAGCAAAATCGTCAACACCTACGGCAAAACCTGGCATACATGGCATACCGATCGCGATAAAACGCTTCCAATGGGGATCCCCGCGTTGATGATGGGCTTTACCGGCGACGGGCAGTTGGACCCGGCGCTATTAGCCGATCGGGACCGTCGACTGGGTATTAATACGCAAGAAATTAAACAACAGCGGCGGGATATTGTGGCGCATCCGGTAGCACAAGGCGCCAACGCCTGGGAGAAAGGGCAAGTGATACAGTTAAAAAGGGTCAGCGGCGCGGGGGAGCATGGTCATGGCATGACGCGCTCTTTTGGTAAGGCTGAGCAAAATCAACAAAAGCCGTAATGTTCACAGCCCATCCTGCAACGGGACAGCGTGTCAGGATGGGCCAGAAAGACAGAGGGTAAACCTTAAATATCATCCATGGTGTAGCCAACGACAATTTCCAGTGTTTTCCGTAACACATCAGCCTGTACCACGCTGTCCGTAGTTTCCAGCGCCTGGACCAGCCATAAAATAATCGCTTTATTGGTGATATGCCCATCAGAAGCCATAATGCTGCTGATAGCGGTCGCCAGTACCGCTGACTCCTCGGCAAGACGGTCGCCTGCGTTGCGGAAAAATTCGGACATTGCTGTATCTGGAAGAACTGCGTAAAAATCGGTCTGCTTAAGCATCGCTTGTCTCATGTGCTTTCACCGTTAAGTTGTAAAATGGCGTTGGTTAGTGCATTTTTTTTGTGCTGTCTGACTGGCGACTGCCAAACAGCTCAAGCACGTTGCCCCGTCGTACTGCTTGTGAATCTGGTCGGCGCGCGCGTTGACGCTTTCTGGCCGCCATGGCGGTGACTTCGGTCATGACGCTTTGTATGGCCTCTTGTCGTTTACTGTCTCCCGCGTTGGCCTTCATATTTCCCAGCGTCACGATCAGTGCCTGGGTGCTAATGGGACCATGGCTTTTCAGCAGCGTTAATACCGCTTCACCGATGATTTCATCCGTCAGTCGTTCATATTCTTCACTTCTGTTCATAACCGCATCTCTGGTTGCCAACGCTGACACTGGCGTTGGCGTGAACCTCCACTAACGATCAAACAGCAGACCAATCAGCGTGTGATAGTGGTGTTCCTCCGCTTCGCTATTCGCTTTTTCAAGGCGGCTCAGCAATTTAGTACAAAGCGACTTCCTGTTCAGGCTCTTGCCGTCGGTGAGGATTTCCACCACAAGTTGACCCAGGGTTTCCTGCTGAGTCGGCAGGCTAGCTTTATTGAAGTACTGGGCAATCGCATTCGCTGAATCGGACATGTTGATGTTGTGATGCATGTGTGACTCCCATTTGTTTCAATAATCTACAAAGTTGTAATTTAAGTTATACAAATATAGAAAATGTGTACATAGGATGCGTACAAAATAGCATGCTAATTTTTAGCTTTTTGTGCTAACCGTTTAAAATCAATAAATTAAAATCAATAATTTACAATTTGTGTCATCAATAGCTGTACAACATTTTTAGGCGGGAATTGGGTAAATTATGCCAATATTTAGACAATAGAAATGTAACATTTTCCTTTGTGAACATATTGTTAGCGTAAAGTGAGTTTTCTGGAGACGGGAAGGCACGGTTCTGGTAGGGTATTTATGTTCCCTCCTATATATCTGGACTCATCATGCTCACAACGGTTATCTACCGTAGTCATATTTGCGACACTTTTTCCCTGATCTCTCTTGAAAAAATGGTGGCAGCAGCAAAGGTAAAAAACGAACAGTCCAACGTCACCGGGATCCTGTTGTTTAACGGAAAACATTTTTTTCAACTGCTTGAAGGGCCAGAGGAGGGCGTTCAGCAGATCTATCAACACATCATCAACGATGAGAGACATCATAATCTGGTAGAGTTATTGCGTGACTACGGGCCGTCACGCCGCTTTGGTAAAGTGGGAATGGAGCTTTTCGACCTGCGCGAATTTGCCAGAAATGACGTTTTGCAACACGTACTCGATAAAGGTACCACCCGGTATCAATTGGCGTTTAACGACCGACCGCTGAAATTCTTTCGCACTTTTATAGAAGCGACCGAAAAGGAAAATTATTTTGCCATTCCACCGGCAAATACCTGGGAATTTATTGCCGAAGGTGTAAGCAGGGAAAAGAGTGTGCAAGAAGATACCCACGCAGAATGTTGCTTTGCCTTTCAACCATTAATCGATCCTTTCGCCCGGGAGATTGTCGCGCTGGAAGCCTTGCTGCGAACGCCAGACGGACAGGGGCCAGAACGTTATTTCGCCGGGCTTACCGGGACGGCACTTTACGAAGCGGATCTGCACAGTAAAACGCAGGCCTTTGCGCTGGCGGGCAGGCTGAATTTGCAGCGATATTCACTGTCGGTGAATGTGTTGCCTATGACGCTGGTCAACATTCCCCACGCGGTACAAACGTTGCTGGACGCCATTGAGCGTTCCGGCCTGGTGCCGGAACAAGTGACGGTTGAATTCACAGAACGCGAAGTGATCTCGGGGCTTGAGCAATTTACCGCTTCTGTCAGACTACTCAAAAGCGCCGGAATTAGCGTGGCGATTGACCACTTTGGCGCCGGGTCTGCGGGCTTGTTATTGCTGTCGCAGTTCCAGCCGGATCGCATAAAAATTAACCGGGAACTCATTATGGATGTCCACAAAAGCGGGCCCCGGCAGGCCATTGTACAAGCGATCGTCAAATGCTGCTCGTCGCTGGAAATAGCGATTTCTGCGGTTGGCGTTGAAAAGGCGGAAGAGTGGATGTGGCTGGAATCAGCCGGTATCAGTCAGTTCCAGGGCTATCTGTTCGCCCGTCCATCTTTAGGAGGTGTCTCGCCGATTGCTTGGCCGGAAAGGGCTGCCGATCTTTAATGCCAGGTTAAAAAATTGTTGCTCCATCTTACTGAGAATTGGGAATAAATTCACAAATCCCTGCTTGTACAGGAAAATTTGATTTGTACAGCGCAGGGGGTTTGGTTAACTTATACATGGAAGTACAGCTTTGCAGTAAGAGGGATGCTATGGCTTTTTACAGTATTGGTGATGTGGCCGAACGATGCGGAATCAACCCGGTTACGTTGCGTGCCTGGCAAAGACGCTATGGATTATTAAAACCTCAGCGCAGCGAAGGCGGTCACCGTCAGTTCGACGAAGATGACATCAGACGTATCGAAGAGATTAAACGCTGGATCAAAAGCGGCGTGCCGGTGAGTAAGGTTAAAGCGCTGATTGAAGGCAGCCAGACTGCGCAACACGACGGCTGGTTATCGCTTCAGGAAGAAATGATGGTCACGCTGCGTCGTGTCAGTCCCGACAAACTGCGCGTACGCATTGATGAACTGGGCGCCAGCTATCCGGTTGATGATGTGATCGATCATATTTTTGTTCCGATGCGTCAACGACTTAATCTTGAGCAGGCTACCGCACGCGTCATGGGCAGTCTGCTGGATGGGGTGCTGATCGACTATGCGATCACGCGCCTGAATGCGTTACGCGCTCAGGCTGATAAAGAGGCATATCTGCTGTCATGGGAGTGTGAAGACCGGACACGTCTTTGGCTGGAAGGCTGGCGTTTGTCGCAGCAGGGCTGGAATATTCACGTGCTGCCGGAGCCGCTGGAATCGCCGCGCCCGGAAATGTTCCCCGGTCAGGATATTTTCGTCTGGATTGGGAAAGCGCCCACCACGCGCCAGCAAGAACAACTGGCGAGCTGGCGAGAGCAGGGGTATAGCATTGCCCTGCATTCATCGCCGTCCTGAATCGCTACATCTTTTCTTTATTTGACGGGTGACCACTCAGGTTTGCCCAACGCTGTCGTAAATAATGAACGGCCTGCTGCGTTTGCGGCTGATTAAGGTTGTTTTCCCTGAACAGTATTGTGCCGTTGATTTGCGGAACCGAGTCGTTCAGGTCGAGCTGTTTTTTCAGTTCCGGCACGCCGCCGTTTACCGTCCAGTCCGGCTCGTTACGCGAGGGTTCGCCCACCTTATACAACGCCACGCCAATATAAAGTCGGGTTGTCGTAGGCTTCACCACATCCGCCCACCATTTAGCGAGCACATCATAGCGCGCGGCGTCGCGAGAGAAGGGCCAGTACAGCTGCGGCGCGATGTAGTCCAGCAAACCTTGCTGTACCCAACGGCGCGTGTCCGCGTAAGACTCATCATACGCCGCGGCGCCACGGGTGTCTGAACCGGCGGGGTCGTGTGAGCGGTTACGCCAAACCCCTGCCGGACTTACACCAAATTCTACGTCCGGGTTATTGTGTCGGAGGGTGCGCGACACCTGTTCAATTAACTGCTGCGTATTGTGCCGTCGCCAGTCGGCTTTGGTATGAAACCCTTGACCGTAGCGCCTGAAGGTCACGCTGTCATTAAGCGCAGATCCCGGTGATTCAGCATAGAAATAGTCGTCGAACTGAACGCCATCAACCGGGTATTTTTTCACGACCTCCGCCACAATGCTGGTTATCCAGTCGCGAACCTCCGGGATCCCCGGGTCAAGAACATAGCGGTCGCCAGCTGTACGGATCCAGTCACGGTGAAGGACAAAAACGCTGGCGGGCTGCAGTGACACAGTGCGGTTCAGTTCGGCAACCGTAGAAGGTCGGGTATTAACCGAGACGCGATACGGATTGAACCATGCGTGAACCCTCATCCCACGCTTATGCGCTTCGTCAAGCATAAACTGCAGCGGATCGTAACCGGGGTCCTGGCCAATTTTTCCGGTAAGCATGTCTGACCAGGGCAATATCGCCGAGGGCCAAAGCGCGGTACCGTCAGGTTTTACCTGAAAAAATACGGTATTGATGCCGAGCCGCTGTAAATTATCGAGCTTATCGGTTAGCGCTTTTTGCTGCATGGCGATACGCGAACGCGCGTCGCTGACAGTGACTGACGCGACGGGAGGCCAGTCGAGACGGGAAACCGTCGCCAGCCAGACGCCGCGAACGGGTTCGTTCAACTTTTGTTGTTTCACGGGCGAAGCAGGCGTTGCTGATGGCGGCGTTACCAGCGAGGCGGGTGGTGTAGAAGAGCAGCTAGCCAGTAGAAGCGCCGACGCGATTGCAGCCGTGTAAGTCCTGATACGAAATAAAGGAAGAAAACGAGGAGAACTGATATCCATATACGTCCGTTGCCGGTTAGCGCGAAAGTGAAATTATTGTGGTCTGATTCGAGGGTAAGTCAAGATAACGGCGCGAATGATTTGATAGGTGAGGCGGGAACAAGGCTTTGACGGGATCTTAAAAGTTCTTTAACTGTATAGCATTCGCTATACACGTTTGATGTGTTATGCTTGTAAAGCAATTGCTATACAAGGAGCAGACCTATGAAATCAGATGTTCAGCTTAACCTTAGAGCGAAGGAATCTCAAAGGGCGCTCATCGATGCTGCAGCAGAGATTCTCCATAAATCACGTACAGACTTTATCCTGGAAATGGCGTGTCAGGCTGCTGAAAATGTGATCCTCGAGAGACGTGTTTTCAATTTTAACGATGAACAGTATGCCGATTTCATCGATATGCTGGACGCCCCGGTAGGGAATGATCCCGTTATAGAGAAACTCCTCGCGAGGAAGCCTCAGTGGGATGTGTAACAGCGCCTGAACCGTTATCGAGTTCCCATCAACTGGCTGAATTCGTCAGCGGAGAAGCCGTTCTCGATGACTGGCTAAAACAGAGAAGTTTAAAAAACCAGTCTTCTGGCGCGGCCCGAACCTTCGTTGTATGTAAAACAGGTACGAGACAAGTGGCTGGTTTTTACTCTCTGGCCACCGGCAGTGTTAATCATGTGGAAGCGACGGGCAATCTCAGGCGCAACATGCCAGATCCCATCCCAGTAATCATTCTGGCTCGCCTGGCAGTTGATGTCTCATTCCATGGAAAAGGGCTTGGTGCGGATTTGCTGCACGATGCGGTTCTGCGCTGTTATCGGGTAGCAGAGAATATTGGCGTTCGTGCGCTCATGGTGCACGCGCTCACTGAGAAGGCCAAAGACTTTTACATTCATCATGGCTTTAAAGCATCGCCAGCGCAGGAACGAACCTTGTACCTTAAACTCCCACAATAGTTTAAAAGAAAAGGGCATGTGCCTGATTTTAACCCACGGGTATTCAGTAGATGAATTGGGGGTACGATGCCATGGTTTATAAAATTCAATTTAACATAATATACATTATGCGCACCAAGGTATTGTTAGCTCAATACTAGCGTCTATATGTGGGTCATTTTTCCCTACCAGGTCGATAACTCACTTTTCCTGATGAGGAGTTTCTGTGGCTATACATGACGCCGGGATATTCATCATGAAAGAAATTTCTCGTAGATACTTTTCGCTTCAGGACGTTCAGAAGCGACGTTCCTGTCTGCTTAGGGCTGCCAGCACACTAACAGCCTCTGGGATAACCTCCGCTGGCGTATTTCCATAGCCGATAACCAACCCTGCGGCGGCATCGTTGCTGACGCTGTATGAAGAAAAGGCCTGAACGCCTATGCCATGCTGACGTGCGAGTGAGACAATTTTCTTATCGTCGGTGCCAGGTATTACGATATCCTAAGCGAAGCCGGTTGCGAGGTGGATATCTGGCGCACAACCTACTACCACCAAATGCCATCCCATCAGGCTATAATCGACTGGGTCAGTGCGACCGGGCTGCGGCCCTGGTTACAGGATCTTAATGAGCCAGCGCAAAAACGCTATCTTGCCCGCTATCACGCGCTGTTACAGGAGCAGTACCCGCTTCAGGAAGATGGGCAGATACTGCTGGCATTCCCACGACTGTTCATGGTCGCCCGTCGCCTGACATAACGATCGAGCGCGCGCCGCGTTTAACAACGATACAGCCAGGAAGGTTATGTCAGTTGATAGTGCTTGTCCGGAACGTGCTTCGCCGGAATGGCTGTTTCATTGTTCATTTGAAGCAGATCGATCTCGATGGCATTACAGATAGCATCAAGCGGCAAGTCGTTGTTTTCCGTACCGAACGGATCTTCCAGTTCTTCCGCCAGCGCATCCAGGGAGATAAAGGTATAGGAGATCAGTACCGAGATAAACGGCGTCATGTAATGCAGGTCAACAACCAGCGCAAACGGCAGCATGATGCAAAACAGGTACACCGTGCGATGCAGGATCAACGTATACGCAAATGGCACCGGCGTATTGGCGATTCTCTCGCATCCTGCCAGCACCGCTGACATATCGTTTAACCGATTGTTTAAACTGTGAAATAATATATCAGACAAACGTCCGTCGCGCCGACGAACAGCCAGCCACTCCCCCATCAGCAGCAGAATGCGGTTTGCCGGAGAGTGCGCGGCGAAGACCTGTTTCAGATCTTCCGCGTTGAGGTATTTCGCCAGAGGTTCGGCCTGCGGTTTTCGCCGCAGCGTCATGCGCAAACAATGGGCAAAGGCAATTTGCAGGCGAACAAATTCTCCAGACTGCGTGTCGTCCGGGAGCGTGGTTTTGACTTCCCGCAACAGCGACCGTGAGGCAATCATTAACTGTCCCCACAGTTGTCTCGCTTCGACATAACGTGCGTAGCAGGCGTTGTTGCGAAACCCTAAAAATATCGCGATGGCCACACCAAGGATGCTGAACGGCGCAAGCGTGAACTTGATACCGAGCATGGTGTACCACGGAAGCATGATGATAACAGCGATGGAAAGCAGGAAATTCAGCAGTAAACGGGAAGAGATTTTAGCTAAAACGGAGCCATGCCAGACGAATATCAGGCGTAGCCAATGCTGTTGAGGACGAACAATCATGACGGTTTTCAGAAAAGAAGCGAATCCCGTTATTAAACGTGATCTGGATCAAACTTACAACTTTCTTGAAACGGGCCCTGTTATATCTGTCAGACCGTTCACGGCTCAGGAGTCACAGAGCGACAGGTATAAAAATAGATTGTATGTTGTAACTAATGATCATAAACAATAAACCCGGCCTTCGCCGGGTCAATCTTATCGCACACTTATTTTAGCATAGCGGTTTTACCGCTTCGCGCATGCCTTTGCTCAGGATGTTGTCAAGATCGCTGGTCACATGCTCCACCAGTCCTGGGACATTGGTCAGGTCCTGCTCCCAGTGTTCCTCTGCGGCCAGAACGGCGCTAACCAGTTGCTGCGTACTCACTTGGCGATCGCCATGCTGGCTCCAGAGCTGCTGGAAATGGGTGATCCAGTGCGCGTCATCCTGCACCGGATACGCTTCACCGCCACGTTCCCCGCGGTAGAAGGCAATCAGCGCGGCTAAAGCAAACGTCAAACGCGCCGGTAATTTACCGTTGGCCCTCTGCCCTGCCAGCAGTTGCGGAAGAATGCGGGTGCGGAATTTCGTCATGCCGTTCAGAGCGATCGACAGTAACTGATGCTTAATGTACGGGTTACGGAAACGTCCGGTGACCGCGCTGGCGAACGATTCCAGTTCATCACGCGGCAAATCAAGCACAGGAATGATTTCCTGATAGACAGCCTTTTCCACAAAAGCGCAGATATCGCTATCATTCATCGCCTCGCCGACCGTATCCAGACCCGCCTGGAACGCGACCGGAACCAGCGCGGTGTGCGCGCCGTTCAGAATGGCTACCTTACGCTCTTTATAAGGCTTGATATCATCGACGATCAAAACATTCAGCGGGTATTTGTCGAGGCGTAGCTCGGAAGCCAGGGTCTTCGGTCCCTGAATAACAAACAGGTAGAAATGCTCGGCGGTATCCAGGAAGCCATCGTGATAACCCAGTTCTGCTTCCAGTTGTGCCACTTCATCTCGTGGGTAACCCGTCACAATACGGTCCACCAGCGTTGAGCAAAACACATTAGCCTCATCCAGCCAGGTAACAAAGGCCGCCGGCAGTGACCATTCCTGCGCATAGCGCAGCACCAGTTCACGCAGCGCGTCGCCGTTATAGTCGATCAGCTCACAAGGAATAATAATCCAGCCTTTATCCTGCGCGCCGTTGAAATGACTAAAGCGCTCAAACAACAGGCGCGTCAGCTTCGCCGGATAGCTCACCGCCGGGGCATCATCGAACTTATCGCCCGCATGGTAGCTGATGCCCGCTTCGGTGGTGTTAGAGAAGACAAAACGAATGTCCGGGTTGTGCGCCAGCTTCAGGAACGCATCGTACTCACCATAAACACTTATCTCACGGTTCACTGAACGAATCAAACGCGCATCGCTGACGGCCTCGCCCTGCTCATTCAAGCCGCGAATGATTGTTGTATAAAGCCCATCCTGCGTGCTGAGCGATGGCGGGAAAGCGCTGTCGATGGGACGTACAATCACCACACCGGCGTTCAGATCGGTATGTTCATTGAGCAGATCGATCTGCCAGTCAACAAAGGCGCGCAGAAAGTTACCTTCACCAAACTGAATGATGCGTTCAGGATAGTGGGCACCGGGAAAATCGCTACGGTTTAGAGTTTTCACAATGGGTTCCCTTTCGATTAGTCATACAACCCGATTAAATTGGTAGAACAGGTTAGCAAAACTTTACGCCAGTAAAACCCCGTTTTGATCAAGTGATAGCGATAAATCAAAGCGCTTTGTAGAAAACTGTGGTGCCGGTCAGCGTTCCATCAGGCATCAGCGCATAATCAGGTATCACACCCGCTTTTTGCCACCCGCACGAGTGGTAGAACAACTCGGCATCGCTACCGGTGGCGGTCTCCAGGACCAGTTGTGTTTTACGCTGTTCCCGTGCGCACGTTTCAAGCGCCTGCATCAGATGGCGGGCCAGTCCCTGCCGCCGCGCCGAAGAGTGAACGAGCAGTTTAGCGACATCCGCCCGATGAGGCTGGTTTTCGGGTTGCCGGGTAATAAGCTGCACGGTGCCGACAATCACGCCCTGCTGATTTTCAATAACGAGAACCTGTCGCTCGCCTCTGCCCACGCTTTGGGCGACATCGTTCCAGAAAACATTCGCTTTTTGCCGATCGAAGGGGGAAAGAAAACTGACCGACGCGCCGCGATTGACGCAGTCAGTCAGAAGATCACTGAGTTCATCCTGTCGCGCGAGAAGCGTCTCAGCGCTCAATAACATACAGGGGGGTAATGGCATTATAAGGGCTCCTTGAGTAGACCTTGATACCATGCACTTAACATTGTGATAACACAACATGCCGGTCATAGCAGTTTGTTATGACGTCTTACGCCAGATCGCTTTCTGACAGTATCGCCAGGTCAGCCTGGCGAGCGCTGGTACGATTACGCCCCTCTCTCTTCGAGCGGTACAGACACTCATCCGCTTCCACCATCAGCGTGTTGAAAAGCTCCGTCAGCGTGCGTCCTGCCACCCTGCCGTTCCCCAGACCAATACTGACCGTCAGATAGACGCTTTGCTGTTGCCAGTTGAAAGGTTGTAGCGCCACGGCTTTACGGAGAGTTTCAGCGATACGCATTCCTTCTTCAGGATGCAGTGTCGGCATGACCACAGCAAATTCTTCGCCACCCATGCGGGCAATGAGTCCTTTGCCCCCAACAATTTTTTGCAGTTGCTGAGCAAACACCCGCAGCACCCGATCGCCACATTCATGGCCGTGGCTGTCATTGATGCTCTTGAAGAAATCGATGTCCAGAAGCATAACGGTAAAATGCTGCGTTGCTGGCGCATCCTGCCGCTTCAGCGCCTCGTAAAGGCCCGAGCGCGAGTAAACCTGAGTCAGAAAATCAAAATCGGCGCGTAAAGAAACCTGCTTCATCAGGGAATTAATTGCCGCTACGCTAACTGAAACCATAATGGGGCAAATGGCCATGGTGGCAATCCCCAGCCTCGCGGAAAACATTTGCGGGATCGAGAATGGCGACGCAACGGCGATATCGATAATTGAATTTGCCACCAGCACGATTTCCACCGCACCGGTAATAAAAGTTAACAGACAGGTCACCTGAGGCGCATAGCGTACGGCGCACCAGATAAGCGCAGGAAGGGGAAAGGCAAGGCTCCCTGCTCCGCCAATGATCACCGAGGCCAACACCGAGACGATCAGCGCGATAACCGGCATCATCTGTTCCGGCTTGAAGCGTGTAACGACGCCCGGCATGCCGAGAGTCAACATACAGGGGATAATTAACACGCCCGTTGAAAATTGCTCGCTAAACCAGTCAGCAAACAACGGCCAGAAAGAAAGACGATCAATGCCTACCGAGCCTGTCGCGCCGACCAGGGCACAGATCAATGCGGCGATCAGACAGTAATTAAATAAGCGTAAAGCGCTAATCGGCTGATATTTATTTTTCCCCAGTCGTTTATCACGAATGACCAGCTGGGCGACAATAACAATAAATACCATATTGGAGAGATTAATTACCAACGACACCCAACCCCATTGCGTGGTGAGCGCATCATAGCCAAGCATCGCAACATAACTTACCGCGTAGTAATGCGGTCGGTTTAACCAGACGAAGCGTGCAAAAATCCCGGCCAGTACGCCATTTAGCGGCCAGAACAGCGACAGTTCATGAATCAGGCGCAGCTCTGCACCGATAAAATAGAACAGTGTGGTGAACGCAAATACCGCGACCGCATTACGCAGTGGACGATCTTCCTGAAACAGGCGGAAAGAAGGAATGGGAAGTGATTGCATTAACTCTCTGTCCATATCACTGCCGGGGGCAATTATCTCTGCGGCGTAATGGTAATCTTTTGAGAATAGCATGAATTATTCTCAAAGATAGTCATTACCGGCAGCGTTAACCTGTTATTTTCCCGGCTGGAATAAAATAAACCCTGGCAATTTTACGGTTTTACACTACGCCGTTAATTATCAGGTTTTATTCATTTGAATAACCAGCCAGTGATGAATAACCGCAACAATATAACGTTGTTGCTCTTCAGTCAGCGCGTCGCCTTGCGGGATCGCATGCCATTTAGCAAGACAGCCGCGACAGCAGGTCGCCGTGGCATGCTGGGCAATAAAAACGGGATGGCCGCGCATCGGGGTTTGTTTGCCGTCGTTCAGCGGAATGGCGGGCGCAAGTCGTTTTGCCACAAAGTCTGCGGCGTGCTGGTCAATAACCTCTGCGCCTTTATCCCAGCAGTACTGCCGCTCTTTCGGCCCGAGACGAAAACGGGAGCGAAACGTTGAACGGGAAAGTCGTGCAAACAGGGAATCAAATGTATTCATCAGTACACCGAACGACCTAACCGCTTTGTCAGTTGCTCCAGCGCGGCGATGCCCGCCAGCGAATTACCGGTCGGGTCCAGCTCAGGACTCCAGACGGCTATTGCCATTTCGTGGGGAACGATCGCCACGATCCCGCCGCCGACGCCCGACTTGGCCGGTAGACCGACGCGCCAGGCAAATTCGCCGGCGTTCTGATACATTCCACTGGTCGCCATCAGCGCATTGATCTGCCGGGCCTGTAAAGGCGTCACCACCGGTTCATCAAGGTGAAACGCCTTTCCCTGATTAGCAAGAAAGACAAAGGTCCGCGCGAGCTCAACGCAATTCATCTTTAGCGCGCAGTAATGGAAGTAATTTTGCAGCACCGTCGTGACGTCATGATGGAAGTTACCGAAGGACTTCATCAGCCAGGCGATAGCGGCGTTACGGGCGGAATGCTCGAATTCAGAACGAGCGACCACCGTATCGTAACCGACGTCCGAAACGCCGCTCAGCGCACGGACAATTTCCAGCATGCGCTGACGCGGCGCGCTCAGCCGCCCCTGTAACATATCGCAGACCACCAGCGCGCCCGCGTTGATAAACGGATTGCGCGGGATCCCCTGCTCCATCTCCAGTTGCACCAGCGAGTTAAACGGCGAACCGGAAGGATCTTTTCCGACGCGCGGCCAGATCTCATCTTCCGCATAGTGGCGCATCGCGACCACCAGACTGAGCACCTTAGAGATAGATTGAATCGAAAAGCGTTCAGTCGCGTCCCCCGCCTGCCAGCGCTGACCGTCAACGGTACAAATCGCAATGCCCAGCCGGGCGCCGTCAACGGAGGCGAGCGCAGGGATGTAGTCAGCCACTTTTCCCTGGCCGATCAGTGGACGAACCTCAGCCAGAATGGTCTCTAAAATTGAATTGTCCAGGGCGATTGCCACCGTCTGCTCCTTGCCTGCCAGTCAGAAAAGGCCTGGGAGTATAGCAGAGCGAAATGTGTCACGTCAGGCCGTAAGGCGAAATCGCGCCACGGCGTTGATCAACTGATGTGACTCCGCATGCAATTGCTGTGAGGACGCCGACGCGGTATCCACCAGCTCCCGCGTATCGCTCGCCGCCCGGTTAAGCGCCTGCAACTGACGCGTCATCTCATGAATGCGGCTACCCTGATGCAGCGTGGCGGTAGAAATATCCTTTAACGACGCGCCCAGGTTATCCACCAGAGCCATCACCTGCTGAAGGTTTTTTTCCAGATGGTTTACCGCATCGGAACCCTCTTCTATCCCCTCCAGCGAATGATGGATCAGCGCCTGGATATCCTGTGTTGACTGACTGCTCTTACGCGCCAGCACCCCCACTTCCCTGGCGACGACCGCAAAGCCTCGCCCCTGCTCCCCGGCATGTGCCGCCTCAATTGCCGCATTCAGCGCCAGAATATTGGTCTGGAACGCAACGTTATCGATAAGCGCGACAATCCCGCGCATTTCTGAAGAGCGATCGACAATCGCCTGCATCGAACGGTTGACCGTATCCATCATTCTGTCTCCGCCGGCAGCAATCGTCCGCGCGTCTTCCGCGCGCTGATTTGCCCGCTGCGCGATCCCGCTGTTATCTTCAACGTGATTTTCCAGTACAGACACCTGCGCCGTGACGTTGTTCAGTTCTTCGCTTTGCCGGGCGGACTGCTGGTACAGCCGCTGATTGTTCTGCGCCAGTCGATCGATGTTATCCGCCATTGCCGCCGTCGCATCGCTCACCTGTTGAACAAGCTCGCGCAGTCCCTGCTGCATTGCGCCAATACGTTTCGAAAGCTGTGACACTTCACGATTAAACTGCGGCACCGCGGGTACTGTCAGAGAAAGATCGCCTGCCGCCAGAATATTAATATGCCCGATAAGCTGACGCAGCGGCGTTATAACCCAACGTGACATTCCCCACCACACGGCCACCGCAATTACCAGCAGCATGACAGGCAGCGCCCAGAACAGGCGCTGAAGGTTAAGCAAGCGATCAAGCAACTGCTGGCGTCCTTGCTCTCTCGCTTGTGCGTTAACCTTTTGCACCCGACTATAGTTTTCATTGAAATCGGCCTGGAATGCCTGTACCGGCACCGCAAAGAAGGCATCGATCGATTGTGTTTCGCTTAATCCCTCCACCTGCTCCGCTATCCCGCCGCTGAAGCGCTGATAGCTTTCCACCAGATCGGTATCCGCACGCGGATCCATCTTTCGCCAGGCGTCCCACGCCGCGCCGGACTGCTGAAGCGCCAGCCTTGCCTCATCAATAAGCGCTTGCCAGCTTCCTTCTGAGCCTGTCGCGGCATCCTGCATAAAGTACACTCCCGCGCGGTTAAGCAGGTCGCTTGCCGTCAGCAACGCGATACGCGACGCCTCCAGCGTTGCCTGCTGGCGTAGCGCCAGTTGATTGTGCTGTTCGTTCTCCCGCGCCTGACTGACGGAAAATGACAGCATCAGCGTGGAGGTCACCTGCAGCACGCTGAATAGCGCAATTATGCAAAAAATGCCGGTAAGCAGGCCAAACTGACGGCGGACAACACGGCGTAAAATTTGAGTTAAGTTCATAATATTCTTCAGTATCAACACGTTATACGCGAGTCTACGAAGCGTAAATGACAAAACTATGGCAGAAATATGACAGGTCGAATTGGATTACGCAGACGCCGGGTAGGCAGTGCTACCCGGCTGAGACAGGTTAGCTAACGCAGCGGGATTAAACGCGGTTCTTCCACACCGTCTGGACGTTGCAAAACTCATGCAGGCCAAAGTGAGAAAGCTCGCGACCAAAACCGCTCTTTTTCACGCCTCCAAACGCCACGCGGGCATCGCTGGCGCTGAAGCCATTAATAAAGACGCCGCCGCATTCAAGGCGAGCGGCCATTTCCCTGGCGCGAACCTCATCCGCCGTAAAAAGGGTCGCAGACAGGCCAAAATCGCTATCATTGGCCAGTTCCAGCGCGTGTTCAGCATTTTTCGCTACAGTAATGGCGGCAACCGGCCCGAACAATTCCTCACGGAACGCGGTCATTTCAGGCGTGACGTTAGCCAGCACCGTCACCGGGTAATAATTCCCCTTTCCGGCCATTTTCTCACCACCCAGCAGCAGTTGCGCCCCCTGCGCAAGCGTGGCCTGTACTTGCTCATGCAACTCGTCACGCAGATCGAAACGCGCCATCGGGCCAAGATCGTTGTGCTCGTCAAGCGGATTCCCCATTTTCAGCGCCGCGGCAGCGGACACAAAACGTTCGGTAAACGTATCAGCAATCCCTTCTTCGATAATAAAACGTTTCGCTGCCGCGCAAACCTGCCCGGTATTCTGGTAACGTCCGGCCACCGCCGCTTTCACCGCCAAATCCAGATCGGCGTCGTTAAGGACAATAAACGGATCCGAACCGCCCAGTTCAAGCACACATTTTTTCAGCGCCGCCCCGGCCTGAGCGCCGATTGCCGCGCCGGCGCGAACGCTTCCCGTGACGGTCACAGCGGCAATCCGTCGGTCCTGGATGACAGCGCTGACGCCAGCGTTATCGGCGTTCAACCAGCCATAAACGCCCGTCGGGATCTCCGCTTCCGCAAACACTTGCGCGATGATTTGCGCGCAGCCCGTCACGCATGGCGCGGGTTTTAACAGGTAGCCATTCCCCGCCAGCAAAATCGGCACCGCCCCGCGCAGCACCTGCCAGAGCGGAAAGTTCCAGGGCATCACCGCCAGAATGGTGCCGAGCGGTCGGTACTCAATCACCGCCTGCTGATTTTCCACCAGCGTCGACTCGGTCGCCAACATCGCCGGACCGTGCTCTGCATACCAGTCGCAAAGCGCCGCTGACTTAGCGACTTCGGCGCGCGCCTGTTTAACAGGTTTGCCCATTTCACGGGTAATGCACTGTGCCATTTCTTCACCATGAACACGCAGCGCCTGACCGAGATCACGCAGCTTTTGCGCGCGAAACGCCACACTGGTGCGCTTCCATGTCGCGAAGCCCTGCTCAGCAAGCGATAAAGCCCGCTCGATATCGTGCTGGCTGGCCCACGGTAACGCGGACAGCTGTTCGCCAGTATCGGGATTAACAGAAATGGCATGTGTTGCAGATGAAATCGTCACAGGGTTTCTCCATTGTTGGTTTTATCATCATCATGGACGCGTTTACTCTTTCCTTAAAATGAATAATATTGAGCAGGGTATTCACAAAATGAGAAAACTATGGACCTGACGCAACTGGAAATGTTTAACGCAGTGGCCGAAACGGGCAGTATCACGCAGGCTGCGGCCAGGGTGCATCGCGTGCCGTCGAACCTGACCACCCGGATACGCCAGCTTGAAGCCGATCTTGGCGTCGATCTGTTTATTCGCGAAAACCAGCGCCTGCGTCTTTCTCCCGCCGGGCATAACTTTTTGCGCTACAGTCAGCAGATCCTGGCGCTGGTCGACGAAGCGCGAATGGTAGTGGCAGGCGATGAACCGCAGGGCCTTTTTACCCTCGGTTCGCTGGAAAGCACCGCCGCGGTACGCATTCCGGCGACGCTGGCGGAATTTAACCAGCGTTACCCTAAAATTCAGTTCTCGCTGGCGACCGGCCCTTCCGGAAAAATGCTTGACGGCGTACTGGAAGGTCACCTTAACGCCGCGTTTATTGACGGTCCCGTTCCCCACCCGGGACTGGAAGGCATTCCTGTGTATAAGGAAGAAATGATGGTGGTCGCGCCACACGGTCATCCGCCGGTATCGCGCGCCAGCGATGTCAATGGAAGCAACCTGTTCGCCTTCCGCGCCAACTGCTCGTACCGTCGGCATTTCGAAAGCTGGTTTCACGACGACCAGGCCATGCCGGGCACAATCCATGAAATGGAGTCATATCACGGCATGCTGGCCTGCGTGATCGCCGGTGCAGGGATTGCGCTGATCCCCCGCAGTATGCTGGAAAGTATGCCCGGTCATCACCAGGTGGAGGCATGGCCGTTGCCAGAAGAGTGGCGGTGGCTTACCACCTGGCTGATATGGCGGCGCGGCGCCATGACGCGCCAGCTGGAGGCGTTCATCACGCTCCTGAAAGGGACATCAACGCCGGGTTAACCCGTTATAATCCTACCCGTTAAATACGTTCTCGCCTTCCCGCCCATCAGTACCCGATCGTTTCGCCACTCGCAGCGCACGTCGCCGCCGCGAGCGGAGACTTGACGGGCGAGCATTTGCGTTTTATTGAGCTTTGCGCCCCAGTACGGAATGAGCATCGTATGCGCAGAGCCCGTGACCGGATCTTCCCATACCGCCTCGCCAGGGGAGAAAAAGCGACTCACAAAATCATATTCGCCGTCACCTGCCGCGGTTACCGAGACTTTATGTTCGCCGGGTCGCATTGCGCCAATAGCCGGGGTGAGCGACTCCACCTGTTGACGGCTTGCCAGCTCAATCATCCAGGCGCGTCCTTTGCGGGCGTGGAGATACTGTTCTATCCCCAGCGCGCGAAGCATTTCCGGCGGCGGCGTCTGTTCTTCGGTCGCGCCAGCGGGAAAGTCCAGTGTTAACCATTCGTCGCACCGCTCCACGGTCAGACGACCGGAAAGCGTATCAAAATGAAGTCTACTATCAGGATAATTAAGGTGACTGAAAATGACATGCGCGCTGGCAAGCGTGGCATGGCCGCAAAGATTAACCTCATTACGGGTGGTAAACCAGCGCAGGGAAAAACCGCTTTGCTGGCGGACGATAAAGGCGGTTTCCGATTGATTATGCTGCTGCGCCATCTTCTGCAGGATGGCGTCAGGCAGCCAGTCATCAAGCAGACAAACTGCCGCGGCATTGCCCCCGAATGCGCTATCGCTGAACGCATCAACCAGATAAAAATCAATCTTTTTCATGCCGTTACCCCGTCCGTCTTTGTTTTCTTGCAAAGTGGCATAAATACCGAATATTCACAAGCGTCGATCTCTATAATGTGACAACGTCACTTATCCAGTAAAAGGAGATCTGAATCACAAAATGATTGTCTTTTCGCCAATAAACGTTTTAAGATCGCCTTCTCATCCTTTCGCAACTAACCCGACTCATTTCTATGACAACTCACACTGTTTCCCGCAAGGTCGCGTGGCTACGGGTAGTTACGCTTGCCATTGCAGCGTTTATTTTTAATACCACGGAATTCGTCCCTGTCGGTCTGCTGTCTGATATCGCGCAGAGCTTTCATATGCAGACCGCCCAGGTCGGGATTATGTTGACCATCTACGCATGGGTCGTGGCGCTGATGTCGCTGCCGTTCATGCTGCTGACCAGCCAGGTTGAACGACGTAAGCTGTTGATTGGTTTGTTCGTGTTGTTTATTGCCAGCCATGTCCTGTCGTTTCTGGCATGGAATTTCACCGTGCTGGTGCTTAGCCGTATCGGTATCGCCTTTGCGCATGCGATCTTCTGGTCGATTACCGCCTCACTGGCGATCCGTCTGGCCCCCGCCGGGAAGCGCGCGCAAGCGCTGAGCTTAATCGCCACCGGCACCGCGCTGGCGATGGTGCTTGGCCTGCCGATCGGACGCATTGTCGGTCAGTATTTTGGCTGGCGTACCACATTTTTCGCGATCGGTATGGGCGCGTTGATCACCCTCGTTTGTTTGATAAAACTGTTGCCGACATTACCCAGTGAACATTCCGGCTCGTTAAAAAGCCTGCCGCTGTTATTTCGCCGGCCGGCGCTGGTGAGCCTTTATCTACTGACCGTTGTCGTGGTAACCGCTCATTATACCGCTTACAGTTACATTGAACCGTTTGTTCAGACCGTCGCCGGGTTGAGCGCCAATTTCGCTACCGTGCTGCTGTTGGTGCTGGGCGGAGCAGGCATTATTGGCAGCGTCGTGTTTGGTAAGCTAGGCAACCAGCACGCGTCGGCGCTGATTAGCGTCGCCATCCTGTTGCTGACGGTATGTCTCTTGCTGCTGTTGCCTGCGGCGGGCAGCGAAATGCATCTCGCCGTCCTGAGTATTTTCTGGGGGATTGCCATTATGGTGATTGGTCTCGGGATGCAGGTAAAAGTGCTGGCGCTGGCGCCCGATGCCACCGACGTGGCGATGGCGTTATTCTCTGGCATCTTCAATATCGGCATTGGCGCTGGCGCGCTGCTGGGCAATCAGGTAAGCCTGCACGGCTCAATGTCGTCTGTGGGCTATGTCGGCGCCGTCCCGGCGCTGGCCGCGCTGATTTGGTCGATCATCATCTTTCGGAAATGGCCTGTCTCGCTGGAAGAACAACCTCAGCATAGCTGATAAAGCGTGAATCCGTCCTGACCGGAAGGACCGACCAGGACGGTATGACGTGCGCATTAGGGGTAGGTTTTAATAATTTCCAGAACGCCGTTAATAATAAACTGCACGCCCATACAAACCAGCAAAAAGCCCATCAGTCGGGAAATCGCTTCGATACCGCCCTTACCCACCAGGCGCATAATGGCGCCGGAACTGCGCAGACAGCCCCAGAGGATCACGGCGACGGCGGCAAAGATAATGGGCGGCGCAACGGTAATCACCCAGTCCGGGAAATCGGCGCCGTGGCGTACCGTGGATGCCGAACTGATGATCATCGCAATCGTTCCCGGACCTGCAGTGCTCGGCATTGCCAGCGGCACAAAGGCGATGTTAGCGGTGGGCTCATCAACAAGCTCTTCCGACTTACTTTTCGCTTCCGGCGATTCATGCGCCTTCTGCTGCGGAAACAGCATCCGAAAACCAATAAACGCCACAATTAACCCACCGGCAATACGCAGACCGGGAATGGAGATGCCAAACGTATTCATCACCAGTTGACCGGCATAGTAGGCCACCATCATGATGGCAAACACATAAACCGAGGCCATCAGCGACTGGCGGTTGCGCTCTGCGCTGTTCATGTTTCCGGCGAGGCCAAGAAATAACGCTACGGTCGTTAACGGATTCGCCAGCGGCAGAATCACCACCAGCCCCAGTCCTATCGCTTTAAACAACTCCATCATAATGGCTTCAGTTCCTGTTTCAATCGTCTGGCGGCAAGTATAAGTGGAAACCCGTCTCCTTCGCCATTCCGCGGCTGTAAGCATTCATGAGCGTCAAAAACTCATAATGTCTAATTATCATTAACATATTCGAATGTGATTTAGATCACGCAAAACGGCTTTTAGCAAATCGTGTGATCGGCCAATTCATTCGTTTGACTTATAGTTGCCTGGGCAATATTATCTGCCGTAACTAAATACTTGCCAGGGCAACCATTGTGAAAAGCACCAGTGACTTATTCAACGACATCATTCCGCTGGGTCGCTTGATCTACATGGTTAATCAGAAAAAAGATCGCCTGCTGAACGAGTACCTCTCGCCGCTGGATATCACGGCATCGCAGTTTAAGGTGCTTTGCTCGATTCGCTGCGCAGGTTGTATCACCCCGGTTGAGTTGAAAAAAGTGCTGTCCGTCGATCTTGGCGCGCTAACGCGAATGCTCGACCGTCTGGTCTGTAAAGGCTGGGTCGACCGACACCCTAACCCGAATGACAAGCGCGGCGTGTTGGTCACACTGACCGAGCACGGCGCGGCAATATGTGAGCAATGTCATCAATTAGTAGGGCAAGACCTGCACCAGGAATTAACAAAAAACCTAACGGCTGACGAAGTGGCAACGCTTGAGTATTTGCTCAAGAAAGTTCTGCCGTAAAAACAAAAAGAGGTATGACGATGTCCAGACGCAATACTGACGCTATCACCATTCATAGCATTTTGGACTGGATCGAAGATAACCTTGAATCGCCGCTCTCACTGGAAAAAGTGTCTGAGCGTTCAGGTTACTCCAAATGGCACCTGCAGCGGATGTTTAAAAAAGAGACCGGCCATTCGTTAGGTCAGTACATCCGCAGCCGTAAGATGACGGAAATAGCGCAGAAATTAAAGGAAAGTAACGAGCCGATTTTATACCTGGCCGAACGTTACGGTTTCGAGTCGCAGCAAACGCTGACCCGGACCTTCAAAAACTATTTCGACGTTCCGCCGCATAAATACCGTATTACCAATATGCACGGGGAATCACGGTATCTGCACCCGCTAAACCATTGTAGCTAAAATCGCCTGTAAACGACGTAATCGAGGAAATCATGAAACTGTTGTCTTCTGTAATGCTGGCCCTGCTGCTGGTTATTTCCGGCCAGAGCGTTGCAGAGCAACCCGCCCAGCTTTCGACATCAGATAATCGCGACACGATGCTGATTCCAACCGCTCAGGAACAGTCACCGTTCGATCTGAACCATATGGGCACGGGAAGCGACAAGTCCGACGAACTGGGCGTGCCTTATTACAACCGGCACCGACTCTGATTCGTCTTGCCCCGCCTGCGCGGGGCTTTTTTAGTCCTTCTCCTCAATCTTGTGATACAGTCCAGCCAGATTCTCCACCGCGAATTTTTTGTAGATATTCCTGCGATGATGGCAAACGGTCTTTTCGCTCAGATTAAACTGTCGCGAAATTTCTTTATTCTTCTTACCAAACATGATGTAAGGCAGCAGACTCACCTCTTTTTGTGACAGCTGGGCTTCCTTTTCCAGATGATACAATTTCATGTTTTTGGTAATGACGATTTTTTGATTTCCTTCTTTAAAATTCTCCAGAAAGCTGCTGATTTTTTTGATCACAGCCTTACAGTCGATACTAAATTCCGAGATTGAATTGATAATAATATTATCAATAGTGCTTTCGTAGCACCGCTCACGGGTAATCAATACGATATAACTCTCAGGATAGTGAGATTTAAAATCGAACAATTCACTCAACAGTTGGGTATTGCTTTCGCCATAGTCCACAATAATGGCTTTGATCTTAGCAATACTTTTTTTGTGAATCTCGCGAATATGATTAACATAGCGGACTTCTGAAAATGAATGATGCTCTCTTCTGATTTCTTCAATAATATAGCCAAATCCTTTCTTAAAGTATCCACACGATGTGATAACAACAATCACGTTTCCATTCCTTTGACATGGTTTTTATAAAACTATTTACAGCATATTTTAAATGGCCCGCAAATCAGAAGGCTCCCGGCAGTATAAGATAATTCTTAATCCCGGAGTAACAAAATGTGCTGCCACGCACAGTTTTGGTGATGAATTTAATTTTAAGCACCATATAAAACAAAGCGTTATGACAAGATTAGGATTTTTCTTAAGTCGTAATCTGACGTCCTATATCACTCATTCTCGTCGTTTGCTAAATTTCGAAATGTAACTAAGGGTAAATAGTTTCCTGGTTCACTACTTTTCAAGGTTCCTCAGCAACTGGATGGCAAATATTATGGAAAATAAATTAAGCCTTACCCCTCTGGCTAAAAGTATTAGCCTGATTGTCGGCAGTAGCATGGTGCTTTTTGCCGCGCCCGCAGCTGCTGATTGCACAACGTACACGGACGGGATCTGTAATTTGAAAGAATTTCAGATGACCTCCCCTGTTAAGCCGACACCGACTGCCTGGTATTTTACGCTGCCTACCCAGGAGGCGGCCATCAATGCCCAGGCACAAACACAAAACGTCTATTTCGCCAGCGGTACATCGTCGCGTAGCGCAAACGACATTCAGCATCTGGTCGTCGATGGCGCAAATTTAAGCGATTATTACATTAACGCCAGTAAAAATGGTACAGCGGGGATTCACCTGGTAAATAACGCTACTGTTGACTGGCTGGAAGCGGGTGGGAATCTCACAAATAAAACCAACACTATCATCACGGTGGATAAATCCACATTGAATGGCGCTAATGCGAACACGGATTATGACAAGACGCAGAAAGCGCCCCAGCGCAGTAAATATTACGCCCGCGGTTCGGCGATCTACCTCTCGTATTACGATACCGGCGATAACACCATCGACATCCGCAACGGCAGCGTGCTGAATGGCCGGATCCTGACCGGCAGCGCAGGAAAAAATAGTATTTCGGTCAGCGACAGTGCGATTAACAAAGGCAATATCAACGTCGCCTACGCGAAAGACGATATCACCATTGCCGTAGATAACAGTGCGATCGATACCCGCGATGCAGCAATAGCTAATGAAAATGCGATTCTTATTTCCGGCGGCAATACCAATAAAACCAACAGCGTCACGCTGAAAAATAAAAGCCAGCTAACCGGCTCGCTGAAAATTGCCGCGACCGGCGGCCTGAATACGGTGACGGTTGATGACAGCACCCTAAAGGCCACCACTGCCGCAAATGCTATTGATATCGCCAAAGGTAAGGCCCTCGACCTGACGCTGGCAAACAGCCATGTGACAGGCATAACCGCACTGGCCGCCAGCGACCGTCTCAACGCAACGCTGACGGCCAGCCAGATGACCGGCGATCTGCTGTTGAACACGGCTACAACCACTTCCGTCGGTCTGGTGGGCTCCGTGTTGACCGGTTCTGTTAACGCCAGCGCGCTTAGCGGCGAAGTGGATCTGCTGCTTAAAGACAGCCAGATCTCAGGCGACGTGACGTTGAAAGACGGGGATATTGTGCGTGGCAATGTGATTCTCGATAACGCCCAGGTCGGCGGACAGCTATATGGAAACGCCAATAGCACCCTGACGCTCATGGAATCGATGACTCAACTGCAGGGCGATAAATTCAGCCGCTTCGGTAAACTCAATGTGCGCGCCACCACCACCCTCGGCGGCGGTTTTAGCGACAATAACGTTGGAACCCTGCTGGAGGTAACAGGTGGCGTGATTAACGCGCCCGTGGCCCTCACCGCCGGCAAACTGATTTTTAACCAGGCCAGACTGATTGCCGATTCCCTCTCTTTGCGCGACAGCGCGTCGCTGGAGTTGACCCAAAACAGCCAGCTGGAAACCCACTCCAGCCAACTGTTCAGTACTGTCGCCAACGTTGATGGCGCAACGCAGTTTAATGAGACCGGCAATCGCCTGACCCTCAGCGAGAGTACCCTGACCCTGACTGACGACACCTACCAACTTGCGTGGCTGAAGTCGGTTAACCAGTTGCTTGGCAGTCAGTCCAACGCCTCGCTTGTCATGACCGGGCAACTGATGAATAACGACACCGTCACCGGCGAAGCGACAGTGACTGACGCCGCCACCGCCGGCGCAGTTCTCGCGAACGTCGACGTCGTGGCGGACAAAAACCGGGTCGTTGTCGGTAGCACACAGGCGATGTCAGACCAGGAAATCGCTGTCGCCAACAGCTTTGGCGCCGCCAGTCTGCGTCTTGAAGGCGCAGGCGTTGCTTCCGTCGCTATCGTTGGTGGGAAGTCGTTAACCCTGACCGGCGCATCTGGCGGCTCGCTGATCAGCGTGGCGGGTAATCCCGACGCGGAGGTTAACGTTGACGTGGAAAGCGGAAGCCTGAATCTCGGTACGCTGGCCACCGCGAATACCACTGATTATCTTCGCGGACAGCTGAATATTGGTCAGGATGGCGCGCTGAACGTGGTGTCCGGCGATCATACGGTCACCAGCGCCGCCGCGTCGGGGATCGTCAGCCAGGGGGAAATCAGTATCGGGAATCAGGCTGTACTGCACGCGAACGTCGAGCTGGTCGGCAGCGGCGCAATGGCCGTTGACGGTACTCTCGACGCCGGGAAACTTCTCGCCACCGCCGACGCTGACGGACTCAGCCAGGCGAAAATCTTTGTCGGTCACGATGCTGCTGCGGGCAAACTGATTGCCAGCGAGGTGGATCTCCACGGTGCCAGCGTTTTCATCGACCCTCAATGGCAACAGAACGCCACCATCGACACGGCGTCTCAGGCCGCGTTTGGCGGGGAGAACGTTAACGGTCGTCTGACGGTCGGGCAAAACGCGTTGCTGGTGCTGGGCGACACCCGCCTGCAACCGGCGATCGATGACTTCGCCAGCACCGGGCTGGCATGGTCGCCAACCGGCGTCACCGCAGCGCTGGCTGTCGCAACGCCGCAAACCCTCATCGCCTCTCAGGGGGGGATACGGGTGGACGGTTCGCTCAGCCAGCCGTCCTCTGACTATGCCGCAACGCTGAACCGGGCGCAGTTTGGCGAACAGTCACTGCTGATGGTGAACAGCAAAAGCACAACGCGCGGTAACGCCGCGTTGAACGCCACCGACGGCAACCTGAACGTGGCCTCCTCCGCGCAATTGTATGTTAAAGACGCCAAAGCGAATCAGCACTACACGATTGCGCACGGTTTCAACAACATAGAGATCGCCGGTTCCGGCTGGCAGGACAATAACCTGATCCTCAATAAACTGCTGAGCGCGAAGACCACCTGGCAGGAAGGCGATGTGATTGTCAGCACAGTCGCAAAAGCGGCCCAGGACGTACTGCCCGGCGTGGTGACAACACATGCGCTGGATACCATGATCGCTCAGGGCATCAACGACACGCAAAGTGGCGATGCGGGATTGCGCTTCCTTTCACAGGCGGTAGAAAGCCCGCAGATTGGCGTCCAGGAGGTGGTAAACACCGTTAACAGCGCCGCGCAACTGGCCGTCGCCGCAGGGGTTCAGGCCACGACGCTGGCAACCGGACTTGCCGCTTCCCGGACGATACAGCAACGCATGTCGCTGGCCCATCCTGAATTCGCCGCCGGAGACGGTACCGTCTGGGTCCAGGCCCTCTACGGCAACCAGCGGGCGCGCGACTTTTCTTCCGGACAGGCGGACTATGGCTTTGATACCGACTACTACGGCGTGATGCTTGGCGGTGAAGGGTCCTGGGACTCCGCGATTGGACCAATGCGCACCGGGATCGCCGCCCATGCCGGTCGTGGTAACACTGATTCTTCCGGCGACTTCAACACCACGCATAACGACTTCGATTTCTGGGGCGTTTCGCTGTACCAGAACTGGCGTCGTGATGCGGTTAACGTCACCGCGGATATCGGCTTTAGCGCGAACAGTAACGATATCGAACAGGATCTGCCCGGCTGGATAAATCAGGGGCGCAAACTGAATGGCGATGTAGACTCACAGTTGCTGACCGCAGGCTTAACCGCCGAGTACCGCGTTGAAAATCAGGTTGTAAATGTCATTCCTTATGCAGGCGTACGTTACAACCAGCTTAAAACCAAAGGCTTTACTACACGGAACGCGAATCATGAAACGGTCTTTAAAACGGACGAAGAAACCCAGAACATCTGGCAGTTCCCGGCGGGGGTAAAATTGAGTAAAACCTTCGCCCTGGATTCAGGATGGGATCTGTCCACCCAGGCGGATGTCGCGGTCATCACCCGTGCAGGCGATACCCATTCTGACACCCGGATCCGTGCCCAGGGCATCAGCGCGACAGACGCCATTACGGCGAACATCACTGATAAAACCGCCTTTGCCGGACAGTTAGGCATGACGCTGCATAAAGGCGATATGGCCTGGGGCGTGGGTTACGGCGCCAATGTGTCTGACCATAGTAGCGATCAGAAAGTGATGGTCAGTTGGCAACTGACGTTCTGACCGGTAAGCCGCATGGAAACATGCGGCTTTTCTGCGTCTGCTATCCCCTGACCTGCGCGATATTGCGCCAGCGAAAACCAAACACGTTAATGTAGAGTCCCGCCATAATCAGCACCGCGCCCAGGCATTGCAGTCCGCTTAACGTCTCGTCAAGCAATACCGCGGCGCTCGCCAGGCCAACCACCGGCACCAACAGCGACAGCGGCGCCACGCGCCAGGTTTCATAACGCCCAAGCAGCGTGCCCCAGATACCGTAACCCACAATTGTGGCGACAAACGCCAGGTAGACCAGCGACAGGATCGTCGTCAGGTCAATGTCGACGAGGCTCTGGATCATGTGGGGCGCGCCATCAAGAAGTAATGACGAGACAAAGAATGGCATAATCGGAATGAGCGCGCTCCATACCACCAGTGACATCACTGGCGGTCGCGACGCATGCTGCATAATCTTTTTATTAAAGATATTGCCGCAGGCCCAGCAAAAGGCTGCCGCCAGCGTCAGCATAAAGCCGAACAGCGCCACGTGTTGACCGTTGAGGCTGGCTTCAATCAGCACCAGCACGCCGAATACAGCAAGCGCGATCCCGGCGATTTGCCTGCCCTGTAAACGCTCGCCAAAGGCAAACGCGCCGAGCACGATGGTGAAAAAAGCCTGTGCCTGCAGCACCAGAGACGCCAGCCCGGCAGGCATACCAAAATGGATGGCGCAAAACAGAAACGCGAACTGGCCGAAGCTAATCGTCAGACCGTATCCCAGCAGCAGCGTGAGCGGAATGTTAGGCCGCGCAACAAAGAAGATAGCAGGGAAAGCCACCAGCAAGAAGCGTAACCCCGCCAGCATCAACGGCGGCATATTGTGCAGACCCACTTTGATCACCACAAAGTTAAGTCCCCAGACCACCACGACCAGTAACGCTAACAGTCCGTCTTTTCGCGACATACCACCGCCCTGAATTATTAAATTTTTGTAAACAAGTTAAAGTAACGTAAAACATTAGCACGCAACAGATCATTAATTCTGGTAGGGATAACAGTGCACGATCGAACAATTTATCCGCTATACATCACATTTTTGCCGTGCTATTCCTTAAAAGTCATTGAGCACAAAAATATAACGAAACGAGAACCCACTGTCGGGCATAGACATGAACAAAACGCTAAGACGATCCACCCTGGCTTTACTTGCTTCTTCCCTGTTACTGACGATTGGTCGCGGCGCAACGCTGCCCTTCATGACCATCTATTTGAATCGCCAGTATCATCTGAGCGTGGACGTGATCGGCTATGCCATGACCATTGCGTTAACCATCGGCGTTATTTTTAGCCTCGGTTTTGGCATTCTGGCGGATAAATTCGACAAAAAGCGCTACATGCTGCTGGCAATCTCCGCCTTTGCCTTCGGTTTTATCGCTATACCGCTGGTACATAACGTGGTGCTGGTCGTGCTGCTGTTCGCGCTAATTAACTGCGCTTACTCAGTGTTTGCTACCGTTCTGAAGGCCTGGTTTGCCGATAACCTGTCACCCGCCGCGAAGGCGAAGATTTTCTCGCTTAACTACACGGTACTGAACATCGGCTGGACCGTCGGGCCGCCGCTCGGCACCTTACTGGTGATGCAAAGCATTAATCTGCCCTTTTGGCTTGCCGCAATCTGTTCCGCCTTCCCGCTGGTGTTTATACAGCTTTTGGTTAACCGTTCGACCGCGCGCGCTGAGGCAGATACCCGCGTGGCCTGGTCGCCGTCTGTACTGCTCCAGGATAAAGCCTTGTTCTGGTTTACGCTGTCAGCGTTTCTCGCGTCATTCGTCAGCGGCGCATTCGCGTCCTGTATCTCTCAGTATGTCATGGTGGTCGCAGACGGCGATTTTGCGGAGAACGTGGTGGCTGTCGTCCTGCCCGTTAACGCGACGGTGGTTGTCGGTTTACAATATGCCGTTGGCCGCCGACTGACGCCCGGCAATATTCGCCCCCTGATGGCTTTCGGGACCGTCTGCTTTGTCATCGGTCTCGCCGGTTTCATGTTCGCCGGAGAAAGTCTCTTGCTTTGGGGCATCGCCGCCGCAATCTTCACGCTTGGCGAAGTCATTTATGCGCCGGGCGAATATATGCTGATCGATAACATCGCGCCGTCGGGCATGAAGGCCAGCTATTTTTCTGCGCAATCGTTGGGCTGGCTCGGGGCGGCGGTCAACCCTCTCGCCAGCGGCGTGATCCTAACAGCCTTCCCCGCCTGGACGCTGTTTGCTGTGCTGATGGTGGCGATCATCATCGCCTGGGCGATGATGCTGAAAGGCATGCGCGCCGGACCCTGGGGCCAGCCTGCGCTGTGTTAATCACCTGCGGGCGGTATCAGATAGCGACCAGCCCGCGCACCCCCTCCGTTTCCATGTTTTCTCCGCGCCCGCGCTGAATAATACTGCCCCGCGACATCAGCAAATACTGATCCGCCAGTTCGGCGGCAAAGTCATAAAACTGTTCGACCAGCAGTATCGCCATATCACCACGGCGCGCGAGCTGGCTGATGACCTGACCGATCTCTTTTATCACCGAAGGCTGGATACCTTCCGTGGGCTCATCAAGGATCAACAGTTGTGGACGACTCGCCAGCGCGCGTCCGAGTGCCAGCTGCTGCTGCTGTCCGCCGGAGAGATCGCCCCCCCGGCGATGCTTCATCTCATGCAGAACCGGAAAAAGCGCATAGATATCCTCCGGTACCGTTCTCGCCTCGCGCCCTGAAAAGCGGGAAAGTCCCAGTAACAGATTCTCTTCCACCGTGAGGCGCGGGAAGATCTCTCGCCCCTGCGGCACATAGGCCACGCCCGCCTGCACCCGCTGATGCGGCTTGCGATGAGTGATGTTTTTTTCCTGCCAGGTGACTGTACCGGTGCGCGCCGGGATCAGCCCCATCAGGCATTTCAGCAGCGTCGTTTTACCCACGCCGTTGCGCCCCAGCAGACAGGTCACTTCGCCGATTTTCGCCTCGAAGGACACGCCGCGTAGGATATGGCTTCCACCGTAGTATTGATTCAGTTCATTTACCTGTAGCATTTGCGTTCCTTAGCGTCCGAGATACACATCAATGACCTGTTCATTGGCCTGCACGTCGCGCAGACTGCCTTCCGCCAGAACGCGTCCCTGATGCAGCACCGTGACGCGATCGGCAATGGTTTCGACAAAGCCCATATCGTGTTCCACCACCATCAATGAATGTTTTCCCGCCAGCGTCCGGAACAGTTCCGCGGTGTACTCCGTTTCCGCATCGGTCATCCCTGCCGCGGGTTCGTCGAGTAATAGCAGGTGCGGCTCCTGTACCAGCAACATGCCAATCTCCAGAAATTGCTTTTGTCCATGAGAGAGCCGCCCGGCGTGACGCCCGCGTTCAGTCCGTAACCGCAATAGCCCGAGCATTTCATCGATCCGATCATGTTGTTCGCTGTTTAGCGTGGCGCGCAACGACGCCCACACCGATTTATCGCTTTTCATCGCCAGCGCCAGATTGTCCGCCACCGTCAGAGCTTCAAACACCGTGGGTTTCTGAAACTTGCGGCCAATACCCTGGCGGGCAATGGCGATGGGATCCAGCGTCGTCAGATCCGTCGACTGGTCATACAACGCTTTTCCGCTTTGGGGCCGCGTTTTACCGGTAATTACGTCCATAAGCGTGGTTTTTCCTGCGCCGTTGGGGCCGATAATGCAGCGCAGTTCTCCTATGCCAATGTTCAGGGTGAGATCGGTTAGTGCCTTAAAGCCATCAAAGCTGACGTTGATGTTTTCCAGCTGTAATACCGGGTCGGTTTGCTGGCGATAGCGATCGCCCGGCACCTGGCGGGTGAAAAGCCCTTCGTCTGGCTGCATTATTTTTCTCCTTTACGAAACAGGCCAATCACGCCGCGCGGTAAAAACAAGGTGACAACAATGAAAATTAACCCGAGAAACAGCTGCCAGTATTCCGGCATGATGACGGTGAACAGGCTTTTCGCCCCGTTAACCAGTACCGCGCCAGTCACCGGCCCAATCAGCGAACCGCGTCCCCCCAGCGCAACCCAAATGGCGGCCTCAATGGAGTTGGTTGGCGACATTTCGCTGGGGTTAATGATGCCGACCTGTGGCACGTAAAGCGCACCGGCCAACCCGCAAAGCACAGCGGAAAGCGTCCAGACCAGCAGCTTGAAGCCCTTCGGATCATAACCGCAAAACATCAGCCGATTTTCTGCGTCGCGAACGGCGGTCAGGATGCGCCCAAATTTACTCCGCGCCAGCGCGAATCCCAGCCACAGCGCCAGCACCAGCAGAAGCACCGTCGCCAGAAACAGCCCAATTCGCGTGCTGGTGGCGGTGATCGGCAGTCCCAACAGGGTCGTGAAGCCAGTAAAACCGTTGTTACCGCCAAAGCCGGTTTCGTTACGAAAGAACAGCAGCATCCCGGCGAAGGTCAACGCCTGCGTCATGATCGAAAAATAGACGCCTTTGATCTTCGATCGAAACGCAAAGTAACCAAAGATGAGCGCCAGCACGCCCGGCGCCAGCACCACCAGCGCCAGCGCCCAGGCGAAATGTTGCGTTCCCCACCAGAACCACGGCAGTTCGGTCCAGGAAAGAAAAGACATAAACGCCGGTAATCCCTCCCCGGCAGCCTGGCGCATCAGGTACATCCCCATCGCGTACCCGCCCAACGCAAAGAAAATTCCGTGTCCGAGCGACAGCATACCGGCATAGCCCCAGACAAGATCCAACGCCACCGCCACAATCGCATAGCAGAGGATTTTGCCGGCAAGCGTAAGCGTCCAGACGGATATCGCCAGCGGGTGGTCGGCAGGGAGCAGCGCCAGAAACGGCAGCGTCACCAGCATTAGCAGGGCAAGCGAACCTGTCACGAGGCTGGCGCGCGGCGCTTTGCGCGCCAGCGTTAAGGTCATTGGCATAGTCATTAGTCAGCCACCCTCCCTTTTAAGGCAAACAATCCCTGGGGTCGCTTCTGGATAAACAGAATGATCAACACCAGAATGACGATCTTCCCGAGCACCGCCCCCATCTGCGGTTCAAGGATCTTATTAAATACCCCGAGGCCAAACGCCGCCGCCACGCTGCCAGCAAGCTGACCAACGCCGCCCAGCACCACCACGAGAAAGGAGTCGATGATGTAGCCTTGCCCCAGCTCAGGTCCGACATTGCCAAGCTGCGACAACGCCACGCCGCCAAGGCCGGCAATGCCCGATCCCAGACCAAACGCCAGCATATCCACCCTGCCCGTCGGGACGCCGCAGCAGGCCGCCATGCTGCGGTTTTGCGTCACCGCCCGCACCCGTAACCCCAGCCGCGTTTTAGCGAGCAGCAGCCAGGTAAAGACCACCACCAGCAGCGCAAAGCCAAACACCACTATCCGGTTCCACGGCAGTACGAGGTTCGCATACACCTGCACGCCGCCGGACAGCCAGGCCGGATTCGCCACTTCCAGGTTCTGTGCGCCAAAGGTCATGCGCACCAGTTGGATCAGCATCAGGCTAATACCCCAGGTCGCCAGCAATGTCTCCAGCGGACGACCATAAAGATGGCGGATCACCCCGCGTTCGAGAATCATTCCCACGCTGGCGGTGAACAGAAAGGCTACCGGTAACGCGACGAGCGGATACATCGCCAGCCACTGCGGCATGAACTGCGCCATCAGGTGTTGCACCATCCACGTACAGTAAGCCCCAAGCATTAGCATTTCACCGTGGGCCATATTGATTACCCCGAGCAGGCCATAGGTTATCGCCAGGCCGAGGGCCGCCAGCAGTAACACCGAACCTAATGACAATCCCATAAACGCCTGCCCGAGCAGTTCGCCTGTCGCCATACGATGCTGAATCCGCGTCACGCTCTCAGTTGCCGCTTCACGTACGCTGGCGTCAGGCTCGTGCGCATGGTCGGTAAAGGGTTGCAGACGCGCCTGCATTTCCGGATCGCTGGAATCGCCGAGCAGCGTAATGGCCTGACGACGAACGTCCGCGGAAGGACTGGTCAGTTGTAGACTCGCCAGCGCGCCGGTCAGACGCGATGTCACAACGGGATCGCTTTCTGCGGCCAGACGCTGCTGGATAAGCGGCAGCATGGCAGACTGCGCGCCGCGCTGTAGCGCCGTGGCGGCGGCGCGCCTTTCCGTGACACTGTCACTTATAAGTTGATGCGTGGCCAGCGCGCCAGCCACCAAATTACGCAACCGGTTAGTCAAGCGCAGCTTTTTAAGTGTGCCGGTTGGCGTACTGGCTGCGCCCAGCGTCGTCAACTGTGTCCCGTTTTGCGTGAAAGCCCGTTTTTTGCTGTCAAGCAGCACACTTTCCTTGCTTAATGCCGCCAGCAACGGCAGCCGCTGCGGTTCAGGCGACGCCGTCCACTGCTCCAGCAACTGCGCCTGTTGGTTGCGGCTGGCGGCGACAAACGTGTCGGCATCGCTGGCCTGAACCAACCACGGCATCAACCCCAGCGCCAGCACGACACCGTGAATAAAGCTCATGGCTTTCATGTCCTGTTCTCCCGTTATCCTGCCCTCCCGCCGGAGGGCGTCGTCTCAGTTACTCGCCGTTTTCACCGGCTGCTCTGATTTTTTATCGTTACCGGCAATGAAGGGACTCCATGGCTGGGCGCGGACCGGTTCTTCAGTCTGCCACACCACATTAAACTGACCGTTGTCTTCGATTTCGCCGATCATCACGGGCTTATGCAGATGATGGTTGGCGGCATCCATCGTCAGGGTAAAGCCTGATGGCGCCTGGAAGGATTGTCCTGCCATCGCCGCACGGACCTTATCAACTTCGGTCGTTCCGGCTTTCTCAACCGCCTGCGCCCACATGTGCAGGCCGACGTACGTGGCCTCCATCGGATCGTTTGTAACGACCGTCCCGGCGTTCGGTAAGTTGTGCGCTTTCGCGTAGGCGCGGTAGTCGGCGACAAACTTCTGGTTTACAGGGTTATCGACGGACTCAAAATAGTTCCAGGCGGCAAGGTTGCCGACCAGCGGCCTGGCATCGATACCGCGCAGTTCTTCTTCACCAACCGAGAACGCCACAACCGGTACATCGGTTGCTTTCAGCCCCTGATTAGCCAGTTCTTTATAGAACGGTACGTTTGAGTCGCCGTTAATGGTGGAGACCACCGCCGTTTTGCCGCCAGCGGAGAATTTTTTGATGTTGGCAACGATAGTCTGGTAATCGCTGTGACCAAACGGGGTGTAAATCTCTTCGATATCTTTATCTGCCACCCCTTTTGAATGCAGGAAAGCGCGCAGGATCTTGTTGGTGGTACGCGGATATACGTAGTCGGTACCGAGCAGAAAGAAGCGTTTAGCGCTACCGCCATCTTCACTCAGCAGATACTCGACGGCGGGAATAGCCTGTTGGTTAGGCGCGGCGCCGGTGTAAAAAACATTCGGCGACATCTCTTCTCCTTCGTACTGTACCGGATAAAACAGCAGGCCGTTGAGTTCTTCAAACACCGGTAACACTGACTTTCGGGAAACGGAGGTCCAGCAGCCAAACACGACCGCCACCTTATCCTGGCTCAGCAACTGCCGCGCTTTTTCGGCAAACAGCGGCCAGTTGGACGCCGGGTCGACCACCACCGGTTCCAGTTTTTTCCCTAATACCCCGCCTTTTGCGTTGATTTCCTCAATCGTCATCAGCGCAACGTCTTTCAACGGGGTTTCCGATATCGCCATAGTGCCGGAAAGCGAATGCATAATGCCGACTTTAATGGTGTCGGCGGCCTGGACGCTGAAGCTAAGCCCCATGGCAACCACCGAGGCAGAGAGGGCAAAAGCTTTAAGTAATGTACGACGCTGCATAGTTTCACTCCTGAAAAGAAAGATGCTGTGCGATCCGACAAACAAAACGGCGCAAAAATGACGTTCAGGAGGAATAAGGCAAAAAAGATGCCAGAACGGCGAAGGAGAAAAAAACGCGCCGAGTGGCGCGATATAAAGGGGTAATGAACCACAATGGCACAGCGCTGCATTACGAGCGTGCAGCGTCGTGCTCAGTCATGAAGCAATTTACCAGACCTGCCGGGCAATTTCGGTGATTAGTTTAATTTTGCTCCATTGTTGGGCTTCCGTCAGCGTATTTCCTTCTTCAGTCGAGGCGAAACCACACTGCGGACTCAGGCAGATTTGCGCCTTGTCGACATAATGTGCGGCTTCCTCAAGGCGCGCTTTCACCCCTTGCGGATTTTCCAGTTCGCCGTGTTTGGTCGTGATCAGTCCCAGCACGACCTGCTGATGGCCAGGGCGAATAAAGCGCAGCGGCGCGAAGTCACCGGAGCGATCGTTATCGTATTCAAGGAAAAACGCATCCACATTCACGCTGCCAAACAGGATCTCAGCGACCGGCTCGTAGCCTCCTTCCGAAATCCAGGTAGACCGGAAATTACCGCGACAGACATGCAAGCCAATCGTCATATCAGCGGGCTTATCACGCAACGTGCGATTAATTACGTCGGCATAGATGCGCGCCAGGGCGTCCGGATCGTCTCCCCGCTCACGGATCTGTTGGCGCTGCGCATCGGAACATAAGTAAGCCCATACGGTATCGTCCAGTTGCAGGTAGCGGCACCCGGCAGCATAAAATGCGTGAATAGCATCACGCCAGGTGGACGCGAGATCGTCGAAATAAGCATCGAGGTGTGGATACACCGTCGCGTCAATGTCCTTACGCCCGCCACGGAAGTGCAATACGCTGGGGCTGGGAATGGTCATTTTCGGCTGCGCATTGCCGCTGATGCTTTTCAGATAGCGAAAATCCTCCAGCATCGGATGATCACCGAACGCCAGCTTCCCGGTGACGCGAACGCCGTGGGCTTTAGTCTGAACGCCGTTGAACTGAATACCTTGCGCTGCGTCGTAACGCTCTACGCCCTGCAGTCCGTCAAAGAAATCAAAATGCCACCAGGCACGACGAAATTCCCCGTCCGTCACAACGTGCAGGCCGCAGGCGCACTGTTGCTCTACCACATGACGTATCGCTTCATCTTCAACCGCGCGCAGCTGACTGGCGCTTAACGCCCCGCGGGAATACTGTTGGCGAGCCTGTTTAATTTCATCCGGGCGTAAAAAGCTCCCAACGACTTCTGCACGAAACGGGGCCTGTTGTCTTTGCATGCGATCTCCTTTGTCATCCGGCAATGATTACCGGAGGTGATAGTTTCTTATTTGAATATTAAGACTTCTGGATGGCTATACGTCCAAACTGACATACCACAGGCCGTCGGGCAAACGAGAAAAATTCATGCCCGTTGAAATTAATTCAGTTTGTCGCCGGGGGAAAGCTAAAGCGCAGGTTACGTTCGCCCATCCGGAAGTGCCGCCTGTCATGCTTTTCACTGCCAGTCCTATGTTGCCCACAGCAACGCCGCATGATTGCGCCACCCTTTTCGACATGCTTATGTCGACCCTCTCTCGCAATATCGTTAAAAATTTACTTTTATCGGGAAATAATCACTTAATTCAGCTTTTGTTTAGATTAGAGCTGCTAATATCTCTGTCATCAACCGAAATTAAGGTAAGCGAGGAAACACACAATCAAATAAACGGAGGCAAACATGCTGGGAAATATGAACGTATTTATGGCAGTTCTGGGAATTATCTTGTTTTCCGGATTTCTCGCCGCGTACTTCAGCCACAAATGGGATGACTAATGAACGGAGATAATCCTGCACCGCGAAGGCCCCTTGTCGCATTACAGCACAAGGGGCCACTTTTTTATCTGTCGCCAATAAAAAAAAACCGCCGGATAACCGACGGTGAATGCTTGCATGGATAGATTGTTTTTACTCTTTTCGTTGTCATGCGATTCCTTGCTCAACAACGAATCACAGCCAACTTACCACGCCTTTTCTCAATGGAAGTTAAACGGCGAAGATTTACCCGTCCGCCGGTCGCGTTTCTAATTTTGTCAAAATGGCGTGTCCAAAGTAATTACTCCAGTTAAAGCTGTTTTGCAAAACCACCACTGCATTTTGATTTTTCTTGTCGTAGCCAATATAGCTAGAATAGCCGCCAATATAACCAACCTGATAGGTAATGGTACGATCAGGTAACGTATCACTCACCCATGCAATGTTTGCCGCCTCTTTTTCCTGAGCGAAATAAACGCGCGAAACCTCGGCGAACGCCGCGCTGAGCGCGACGGGTTGACCTGGGGCAAAGTGGGCGCGAGCATAGGTCGCCAGATCGCGGGCGCTGCTGTACAAACTTGCCGCCCCCACCATATTGTTTTTAAACACCCAGTCCGGCGTCAGATGACCACGCGATATAAACTTTGGCTGATCGCCTGCGTGGCCGAGGGCGCGATAAGGGTATGCCTGAAGCTGCGCCGGAATGAAACTGCTGTTATTCATCGCCAGCGGCTGAAACAGTAGCCGGTTTGCCAGCGACTGGATGGTCTCCCCGGTTTTGCGTTGCACACTGTAGCCCAGTAAGGCATAGCCAATATTCGAATACTGCGGTATTCGCGCGTCCGGCGCGCTGAAATCGGCGAGATAACGTAGCACATCGTCACTGTCCAGCTGCGTATAAAAGTTTTCGCCGGTGCTGAAATAACGCAACACGTTTTCCAGCGTCAACAGATCGATAGGTTGTCTGGGTAAGCCCGACGTGTGGGTCGCGAGCTGTAACAACGTGATCTTTTTCGCATCGTCACTGAGCGCCGTGTTAACGGGTAAAAGCTGTTCCAGCGTGTCGTCCCAGCCAAACACGCCCTGTTGGACCAGCATGGTTAACACTTCTGCCGTTACCCCTTTACTAAGCGAACCCAGCGCAAACAAGGTGTCTGGTGTAATGGGATATCGATGACGCGCGTCGGTAACACCATAACAGTGAAATTCTACCGGCCCGTTATGCTGGATCACCGCGACAACCATGCCGGATACCTGCTTTTCCTGCATGTATCGGGTCACCATTGGGTCGATGCCGCGCGCGTAATAGCCCACCACGGCCTGCGCGCTTTTTTGCGCAGGCATATCCATCTGAGAAAGCGTACTGTTTCCGCAGGCGGACATTAAAAAGATCGAAGCGAGGATCAGCGGCTTGCCCGGATTCATCGTCAACCCGCCGCCCGTACAGTCATCGTATGCCACGGCGATGACGAAACAGAGAGCATGAGGGAAGAAAAAGCGGACATAGTGAGGATGGGCTCCAGAAAAAGAAGCCCGCATTGTACATCAGTCACCTGACGTATTGAATGTCAGCGTTGTCTTAATCCTTGACCTCCGCCGACATGACTAAACGTGTCCTATTTTTGTAGACGGGTTACCCGCACGACCGGCGGCGTCGACTTTTTGTCCAGGCTGCCATTGATATTGATCATCTGGTCCGGCTGCACTTCACGTCCATCAAATACGGACGCAGGGATCACCGTATCGATTTGCCCCGATTTGTCGCGGAACACGTAGGTATCATTGCCTTTTTTGTCGATCAGATTGCCTCGCAGAGAGACCGTAGCCCCATCATGCATCGTTTTAGCAAATTCAATCGTCATTTTTTTAGCATCCTCCGCTCCCCGGTAGCCATCTTCAATCGCGTGAGGCGGTGGCGGCGCAGCATCTTTTTTTAACCCACCTTCATCAGCCGCTAACGCGTAAGGCATTATAAGAACACTCGTTAATACGATAATGTTAAATTTCATTTTTTCCCCTTTCGGCGTTCGGTTTGACTTATTAAGTCTGGTTGCTATTTTTAAATTTTACAAATTAGCGTCCTGCTGAGGAGTAGATTGGTGTGAAATCAAGCAGGTACGGCAACCTCAATTTACAGGCAGGTAGACTATGCCCGGTTCTGACGATACCAAACACCCTATTCCGTTTGTTGAAGAAAGTCGTAAGGCGCTTAACTTTGAAGATAAATTCAGACGAATCGGCTTTACATGTTTGCTGTTAATAATTATCGCGGCATTAAGCGGTTTATTTTCCAGCGGTTACTTTAGCAGCAGCAAACTCGTCGCCGATAACCCAAAGTTGCAGGTGGAATATGAAAAATTCGGACGTCTGATGAAAGATGACACGCTCAAAATTAGCTTGCCTTCCCCACCTTCCGGCCCCCTTACGCTGCAATTAGGCAAGGATTTTACCGCTTCCTTCCAGATAGAAACCATCACCCCTGAGCCAGACAGCATGCGCAACGTCAACCATCAAATGGTCATGGAGTACGCATCAACGCCAAACGCGGAGACCACCGTCTGGCTAACGGTTAAACCGCTCCGACCCGGCTTTTTTCAGACCACTCTTTCGGCCAATTCCGGGGCGGAAAAAGTGATTTCTCAATTCGTTTATCCGTAGGAGACGCGTATGGACATGGTTCTCAGAGCGATCGCCATCTACCTGATTTTGCTGATCGTGATTAAAATTGCCGGTAGACGGACGCTCATGCAAATGACGAGTTTTGATCTGATCCTGTTGCTGATAATCAGCGAAGCGACACAACAGGCTTTACTGGGAGAAGATTTTTCCGTTACCGGCGCCATGCTAACCATTATCACCCTTGTGGTGGTTGATATTTTGTTTGGCTATCTGAAAAAGAAAATACCCGGCGCAGAAAATCTTATTGATGGTGCGCCCGTTATTCTGGTGGCTCACGGTGCCGCTAATCAGACAAAACTGCAGAAAGTCAGCGTGTCGTGTGACGATATTATGCTCGCCGCACGTCAGAATCATGGCATACTGGAAATGAAGGAAATTAAATATGCCATACTGGAAAGAAACGGACAAATTTCTATTATTCCAGAGACTGAAAAATCATGATGCCAATACCGACAAATAAAATTATTACGCTGCAAAATACCCAGACTGTCGCCGCCCTGACAAACCGCCTCGGCACGTTGCTCAGTCAACGACAATTACGCCTGACAACAGCGGAATCCTGTACCGGCGGGAAGCTGGGATCGGCGCTCTGCGCAGCCGAGGATACGCCGACATTTTACGGCGTCGGCTTTATCACCTTTACCGATGAAGCGAAAACAAGGATCCTCGGCGTGGCGGAACGCACGCTGGAAATACATACTGCCGTCAGTGAGGCGGTCGTGGCGGAGATGGCGACGGGCGCGCGCGAACACGCCGATGTTGATATCAGTATCGCCATAAGCGGCTACGGCGGCCCGGAAGGCGGTGACGACGGAACGCCTGCGGGCACCGTCTGGTTTGCCTGGGATATAGACGGCGCGGTTTACACCGTTGTGCAACAATTTAGCGGGGAGTGCGAAGAGGTGCTGGATCAGGCCGTTCGTTTTGCTCTTGCCCAGTTGCTGCGTCTGCTTGAGGATTAAAAATGAGCGGTGCCCTCTGACGGGCACCTCCTGTTGGTTACGCCAACCCGCGATGTTTCAGCATCGGCGTGATGGTGGGTTCACTTCCCCGCCAGGCCGGATAAAGGCGGTCGAGATCTTCACTGTTACCACGAGAGAGAATCGCGTCACGAAAACGTTGCCCGTTCTCGCGCGTCAACCCGCCCTGCTCCTCAAACCATTGATAGCCGTCATCTGCCAGCATTTGCGTCCATAAATAGGCGTAATACCCTGCGGCATAGCCGCCGCCGAAAATATGGGCAAAATAACTGCTGCGATAGCGCGGGGGAACGGCAGGCAGGGCGAGATCCTCTGCAGCCAGCAACTGCGCTTCAAAATCGCCGACGTCCTGCGCGTCGCATGCGCCGGGTAAACTGTGCCACCCCATATCCAGCAGTGCGGCGCTGAGCAGTTCGGTCATGTCATAACCTTTGTTGAACAGGCTTGCCCTGCGCATTTTCTCCTGTAACGCTTCGGGCATTTTTTCCCCGCTGGCGTAATGGCGGGCGAAACGCGCAAACACTCCGGGATGGCTTGCCCAGTGCTCGTTAATTTGCGACGGAAACTCCACAAAATCACGCGGCGTATTCGTACCAGACAGCGTGGCGTAGCGTTGTGTGGCGAACAGACCGTGAAGCGTATGGCCAAACTCATGGAATAAGGTGATGACATCATCCCAAAAGAGCAGCGCGGGTTGTCCTGCGGCTGGCTTCTGATAATTACAGACATTGTAGATGACCGGGCGGCTATCAGTGAGCGTTGATTGCTCGACAAAATTGCCCATCCATGCCCCGCCGCTTTTCGAATCGCGCGCGAAGAAATCACCGTAAAACAGCGCCAGCCCGACGCCGTCATGGTCGAAGATCTCCCAGACGCGGACATCTGGGTGATACACCGGAATATCAAAGCGTTCAACAAACGTAATGCCAAAGAGTTGGTTCGCCGTCCAGAACACCCCTTCGTGAAGTACCGTGTTGAGTTCGAAGTACGGCTTAAGCTGAGACTCATCGAGGTCGTATTTCGCACGCCGGACCTGCTCGGCATAATACGCCCAATCCCAGGCCTCGGCGGTAAACCCGCCCTGTTCCTCGTCGATGACCTTCTGAATATCAGCCTGTTCATTCTGCGCGCGTTGACGCGCCGCCGGGACAATGGCGCGCATGAAAGCCAGCGCCGATTCCGGCGTTTTTGCCATTTGATCGGCGATTTTCCACGACGCGTAATCCGCAAACCCTAACAGTTTCGCCTGGGCGGCGCGAAGGCAGACCAGCCGCTGAATGATCGTCCGCGTATCGTTTTCATCTCCCTTCTCAGCCCGCTGCCATCCGGCGGTAAATAAATTCTGCCGTGTCTGACGGTCACGTAACGCGCTGAGCGCCGGTTGCTGCGTCGTGTTCAACAGAGGGATCAGCCAGCCTTCATTCAGCCCTTTCTCCTGAGCCGCGTCGCGGGCAGCAGCGATTTCAACGTCGCTCAACCCATCGAGCTGGTGTGCATAATCCACCACCAGACCGCCGGACTTATTGGCCGCCAGCAGTCGTTGGTTAAACTGACTGGTCAGGGTCGCCGCCTCGGTATTGAGGGCTTTGAGCTGCGCCTTGTCTGAATCGCTGAGCCTTGCGCCCGCGAGGACAAAACGCTGATGGAGCACCTCAAGCAGCCGTCGCGACTCGCTATCCAGTTGCAGCGAGGCCAGCTGCTGCCAGAGGCTGTCGACGCGAGAAAACAGCGCTGCGTTCAGCCAGATATCATTCGCCAGCTCTGCCAGTTCAGCCGAAAACGCTTCGTCCAGCCGCTGTAATTCTTCGTTGGTGTGCGCGGAGGTCATGGCGAAGAAAACGCTGGTTACCCGGCTTAGCAACTCGCCGCTTTTCTCCAGCGCCACGACAGTATTGTCAAAGTCTGGCGCGGCATCGTTTTCAATAATGGCGGCAATTTCAGCGCGCTTCTGGCGCAGTCCTTCGTCAAAGGCCGGGCGATAATGCGCGATTTCTATCTGATCAAATTGGGGTGCCTGATACGGTAGCAGGCTCGGTTTAAAGAACGGATTCGTTAACGACATCTTTCACTCCTGAAAACGATTTGTTCACTAGAGTAGGCTTCCGTGGAAAAGACCGCAATCCTGTTAACGAGCATTACCCGCCAGCGTTGATCGCGTGCTATGGTAGTACGACGTAAAAAGCGTTGAGGAACAGTGAGATGATCGTTTTAGTAACCGGAGCAACCGCAGGTTTTGGTGAATGTATTACACGTCGTTTTGTTGAGAATGGGCATAAAGTGATTGCCACTGGCCGTCGCCAGGAACGCCTGCTGGAGCTAAAAGAGTCGCTGGGCGAAAACGTCCTGACTGCGCAACTGGACGTGCGCAACCGCGCGGCCATCGAGGAAATGCTGGCGTCGCTGCCTGCGCAATGGCGCGAAATCGATCTGCTGGTTAACAATGCCGGGCTGGCGCTGGGGATGGAACCGGCGCACAACGCCAGCGTTGAAGACTGGGAAACCATGATCGACACCAACAATAAAGGCCTGGTTTATATGACCCGCGCGGTCCTGCCAGGCATGGTTGAACGCAATCGCGGCCATATCATTAATATCGGCTCCACCGCCGGGAGCTGGCCGTATGCCGGAGGCAACGTTTACGGGGCGACTAAAGCCTTCGTTCGTCAGTTCAGCCTGAATCTGCGCACCGATCTGCACGGCACCGCCGTCCGCGTGACCGACATCGAACCGGGTCTGGTGGGCGGCACAGAGTTTTCTAACGTGCGCTTTAAGGGCGACGATCAGAAAGCGGGGAAAACGTATGAAAATACCACCGCCCTGACACCGGAAGATGTAACGGAAGCGGTCTGGTGGGTGGCGACGTTACCTGCTCACGTCAACATCAATACGGTAGAAATGATGCCCGTTACCCAGTCCTTCGCCGGACTGAGCGTACATCGCGGCTAATTTCTTCTCCCGGCCTGCGGGCCGGGTATAGCGCATCACAAAAAAGTGGTAGTATTTGTGGGTTAACTTTCTAAAAAGTAAGAGCGAATGACCGTCGAAACGCAACTCAACCCTACACAGCCCGTAAATCAGCAGATTTATCGCATTCTTCGTCGTGATATCGTGCACTGCCTGATCGCGCCAGGCACGCCGTTATCAGAAAAAGAGGTCTCGGTTCGCTTTGATGTGTCACGCCAGCCGGTACGCGAAGCCTTCATTAAACTCGCGGAAAACGGATTGATCCAGATCCGTCCCCAGCGCGGCAGCTACGTCAATAAGATCTCTTTATCACAGGTACGAAACGGCTGCTTTGTCCGTCAGGCCATTGAGTGTGCGGTCGCGCGTCGCGCGGCAGCGATGATGACCGACAGCCAGTGCTATCAGCTTGAGCAGAATCTCAACCAGCAGCGCATCGCCATTGAGCGTAAGCAGCTCAATGATTTCTTTGAACTGGACGATGACTTTCATCAGAAACTGGCGCTGATTGCCGACTGCCAGCTGGCCTGGGACACCATCGAAAACATCAAGGCGACTATTGACCGCGTGCGCTACATGAGCCTCGATCACGTTTCGCCGCCGGAGATGTTGCTTCGTCAGCATCTGGATATTTTTGCGGCGCTGGAGAAGCATGACGCCGATGCGGTTGAAAACGCGATGACGCAGCATTTGCAGGAAATTGGCGAGTCGGTGCAGTTGATTCGTCAGGAAAACAGCGACTGGTTTACTGAAGAATAATTCCTCTCCCTCACCCTCCAGGGGTGAGGTTTCACATTTACACCTCTGCACGTCTGCATCAAAAAAGATGTGAGCTTGATCAAAAACAAAAAAACTTCGGACTGATGAGCGTATTTATATAGCGCCCGTTACGTGGGACCAGAGCCCACGGGCTTTGACGGTAAGTTAGAAAGGAGAAAACACCATGATGACATACGATCGTAACCGTAACGCAATCACCACCGGCAGCCGCGTCATGATCAGCGGTACTGGCGTCACCGGTCGCATTAAAGCTATCGCGACAGAGGGTCTGGACGCCGCGCAAATCCGTCGCGAAAAAACCGTGGAAGTGGAAGGTTGTGAAGGTAAGTTTGCGCCCGTCGAACTGATTCGTCTTGGCATGAACTGATGGTGTGAATGCCAGATGGCGTTTCACTTTTCCGGCCTGGTCTGAGTTTGGCTGAAAATCCCAGGTCGGATAAACAAAGCGCCATCCGGCAACCGCGTTGCTGTTACTTCAGATTTGCAGCATAGCGAGCCACGGTTTTTTTCGCCCCTTCCGCCAGCAGGGCCTGGTAGGCTTCTTTCACCGCGTTGGTGAACAACGCCACGTGTGGCAGTTCGTTTCCGAAGATCGCCTCAATCCCTAACAGGGCTTCAACGCGGCTTTCCCCTTCCGCACTGCTTTGCACCGCCTGTTGAATCACCGGCAGTAACGGATCGTTGACTTCAATCGCCTTCCCCTGTTCGTCCACACCGCCGACATAGCGCATCCAGCCCGCCACGCCCAGCGCCAGCAGGTCGAAACGGCTATTATGGGCCAGGTGCCAACGCACCGAGTCCAGCATACGCTGCGGCAGCTTCTGACTACCATCCATCGCGATCTGCCAGGTACGGTGGCGCAGTGCCGGGTTGCTGTAACGCTCAATGAGCAGATCGGCGTAGCGCGTCAGATCAACCCCCTGTACTTTTAGCGTTGGCGCCTGCTCATTGAGCATCAGCCCACGGGCCGCAATGCGGTAATGTTCATCCTCCATGCAGTCGTTAATGTGCTGATAGCCCGCCAGATACCCCAGGTAAGCGAGGAAAGAGTGGCTACCGTTCAACATACGCAGCTTCATTTCTTCAAATGGGATCACGTCAGCAACCAGTTCAGCGCCTGCTTTTTCCCATTGTGGACGCCCGGCGACGAAATTGTCTTCAATCACCCACTGACGGAACGGCTCACACGCGACACCCGCCGGATCGCGCACGCCGGTCAGTTGTTCGATTTTATCCAGCGTTTCGGTGGTCACTGCCGGAACAATGCGGTCAACCATGGTCGACGGGAACGTCACGTGTTGCGCGATCCATTCTGCCAGCTCCGCATCAACCGCGCGGGCATAGGCAGTGACCACGTTTCGCATGACGTGTCCGTTCTCCGGCATATTGTCGCAGGACATAACGGTGAAGGCGGGCAGTCCTGCCGCTTTGCGTCGCGCCAGCGCTTCAACCACCACGCCCGGTGCAGTTTTAGGCTGGTGAGGATTCCGGAGATCGGCTGCGATCATTGGGTGATCCAGCATTAACTGCCCGGTGGCGGGAGAATGGCAATACCCTTTTTCGGTGATGGTCAGTGAAACAATCGCCACCTGCGGTTCGCACATTGCCGCGAGCACTGCTTCCAGTCCATCCACCTGGGCATGCAGCGCGTTCTTCACCACGCCAACCACTCTTGCCGTCCAGGCATCGGCAGACATTTCCGCCACGGTGTACAGGTTATCCTGCTGTTTCAAATCGGCAATTTGCTGCTCGCCGCCGATCAGGTTCACTTCACAGTATCCCCAGTCGCTGTTGTGCTCAGCCGCCAGGATGTCGGTATAAACGCCCTGGTGCGCACGATGGAACGCGCCAAAGCCGAGATGAACGATACGCGGAATCAACGTGTTGCGATCGTAGCCAGGTAACGTCGCTTTTGCCGTTAAGAGCTTGTTTTGCATTGTATGACCTATTTGGAATGAAATCAGGACCGTTTCAGAGTAACGCCTGTATGGTTGTATGTTTTGATTTGAATTAAGCTTTCGCTAATTGGTATAACATCATTTTTAAGTTATGTGACAACATGCGAGATGCGCTGACAAACCGTCTTAAGGCCGCCGTTACGCGGCCTTTCACGTTCCATGCGGCTTAACCGTGTTTATGCCAGTCCTGATATTCATGTTTCAGACGTTGGGGAGCCGTTTCTGGCATCATGAGCAGACCTATCACCGATACAATGCCGAGTACAATGACGTAACTGGCCAGTCCGTAATAATGTCCACCTGTCATCTGCAGGATCTTAACCGCTACCAGCCCCAGTACGCCGCTGCCGATCAGTGACCCTAACTGCCAGATGAGTGCGATACCGCTACAGCGAATATGCGTCGGGAATAATTCGGGGAAAAATGACGCCTGAGGGGCATAACACATGCTGTGACCAAAGCTAATGACAACAATCATCACTAACTGCGTTAACCAAAAGTTATCCTGATTAATCGCCAGGAAGAACGGAATAATCATTACGACCTGAATCAGTGCGCCGATGATATAAACCGGTTTGCGGCCAATCTTGTCACACAGCGCCCCCATCAGCGGAATCGCTAACACTTCCAACACCACTGCCACAATCATCGTTTCCATCAGGATGTTGGCATCCAGATTATTGGCTTTACCGTAGGCCAGAACGATCACCGTAAACATCGCAAAGGTACAGGCTTCAATTAACTTTGCGCACACCCCTTTGACCACAATACCAGGAAAATCCCGGATAACCTCAACCAACGGACGTGATTCCTCCGCCTTAGTTTCACGAATCTGCGCAAAGACGGGGGACTCATCAATCTTCAGACGGATGAACAGGCCGACGATAACCAACAGGAGACTCAACAAGAATGGGATACGCCAGCCGTAATCCATCATAGCTTCTGGCGATAATGTCGCGTTCAGTAAGGCAAAAAGCGCCATCGGTAACAGAAATCCAACCGGCGCGCCAATCTGGACCCAACTGGCGAAGAAGCCGCGGTGTTTGGGCTCCGCGTATTCCGCGGTCATCAATACCGCACCGGCCTGCTCGCCTCCCACGCCGAATCCCTGTAGAACGCGGATGAAAATCAGCAATACAGGAGCCCATACGCCAATTTTTTCATAGGTTGGCAATAATCCAATACAAAACGTCCCCAGTCCCACAATCAAAATCGTAATGACGAGCGCTTTTTTACGCCCTACTTTATCGCCAATGTGACCAAAAACGATACCGCCCAGCGGCCTTGCCAAAAAACCGACGGCATAGGTGGCGAATGCGGCCAGCGTACTGATTAACGGATCGTCGCTGGGGAAGAAAAGATGCCCAAAAAACAGGACAGCAGCGGTGCCATAAGCAAAAAAATCATAATATTCCGCAGCGGTACCAATTGCTGAAGCGGAAGCAACACGACGGACCACAGGTTTGCTATCAACATTATTTTTAATATCAACCGAACTAACCATACATGTTTACCTTCGTTGGATCAGAGGTGAGCAACTTCCTTGTCGTTTAGGTTTACTTTACCAGTTCCACAATGTGCCATCTTCCAGTCGGGCGACCGGCAGATAAGCGGGGTCATAGGGATATTTCGCCGCCAGCTTTTCGTCGAACTCAATGCCCAGTCCCGGTTTGTCGCCCGGGTGCATATAACCGTTGTCAAAACGCCAGTTATGCGGGAAAACTTCCAGCATTTGCTCTGAATAGCCCATGTATTCCTGAACGCCGAAGTTGGGCACCCAGAGATCAAAGTGCAGCGCCGCAGCCATGCACACCGGAGAGAGATCGGACGGCCCGTGGGAGCCCGTGCGAACCTGATAAAGCGACGCGAAATCGGCGATGCGGCGCATTCCGGTAATGCCGCCTGCATGGGTGATGGTGGTGCGGATATAGTCGATCAGCTGTTCTTCTATCAGTTGCTTGCAGTCCCAGATACTGTTAAAGACTTCACCGACAGCAATCGGCGTAACGGTATGTTGTCGAATCAGGCGGAAGCATTCCTGGTTTTCCGCAGGCGTCGGGTCTTCCATCCAGAACAGACGATAATCTTCGATGCTCTTTCCAAAACGCGCCGCTTCAATCGGCGTTAAGCGATGATGCATGTCATGCAGCAAGTGTTCATTGAATCCGAACTTGTCGCGAACGGCTGCAAACAGCTTCGGCGTGAAGTCGAGGTATTTCTCGGTAGACCAGAGCTGTTCTTCCGGCCACTGTCCCTTGGTTGCGGGTTCGTAGGCCAGCCCTTTCCCTTTGGACATACCGTAAGTGGTTTTCATCCCCGGTACGCCGCACTGCACGCGAATCGCTTTAAAGCCCATCTCTTTATGGCGAGCGTAATCTTCCAGCACATCGTCAACGGTATGTCCGGTAGTGTGGCAATATACCATCACCCCTTCGCGGGACGCGCCGCCGAGCAATTGATACAGCGGCATGTTTGCCGCTTTGGCTTTGATGTCCCAGAGCGCCATGTCGACAGCAGAGATGGCAGACATCGTTACCGGGCCGCGACGCCAGTAAGCCCCCTTGTAAAAAAACTGCCAGATATCTTCGATACGGTGCGCATCGCGACCGATTAACTGTGGGCAGAGATGATCTTTCAGGTACGACGCGACAGAAAGCTCGCGCCCATTCAGCGTGGCATCGCCCAGTCCGGTGATACCGTCTTCGGTGGTTATTTTCAGCGTGACAAAGTTACGTCCCGGACAGGTGACAAAAACCTCAGCCCCTACAATCTTCATTTTTCTTCCTACCTCTATGTGGTGATATTAAGAATTTATGCCTTACGCATACTACCATACAAGTATAACAAACCTGTTTCTCCACTGAGATCACAAAAATCAGCGTCCACTGACGTGGGGTTTGTGCCGATGCGCAAAAAAAGCGGTCCGTGAATACGTAACCGCTTTGAACGCAGGGGTTAAATGCGGCTGGCGCTGGGCAGCCTCTGTTTACTGCCTGTAACCTCTGCCGCATCCTCAGGAATACGCAGATCGCGATCGCAGACTTCCGGCATCAGTAGTGCGGAAATGAGGCCTATCAGGGAATAAATGACGATCATCACCAGGATCGGCAGCCAGTTGCCGGTCATGTTGCAGAAAATACCCGCCAGTACCGGACCGAACCCCACCGCGACCAGCCCCCCGGCCTCCTTCGATATCGCCATGCGGGTGAAGCGGTTACGGGAGCCGAAGATCTCCGCCATGGTGATATTTTCAAGTGCAAACAGGCCAAGCACCGCAAAGTTATGAATGACAATCAGCGCCGTCATGATGATCCCGGGGCTGTACGTTTTATCCACGACAATCGACAGCATCGGGTAAGCAAGAATGATGGCCGAGATGTTTAACAAAATGTAGGGTAAACGACGACCGTATTTGTCTGACAGCCAGCCCAGAAGCGGGATAGTGATAAAACCGATAATCGAGCTTATCATCAGCGCATCCGTGGGTATCGATTTGTTGAATAACAGCGTCTGGACGAGATAGCCGGCAAGAAACGTCTGGATCAATCCCGAGTTACCGGCTTGCCCAAAACGTAACCCCGTTGCCAGCCAGAACGATTTACTGGTAAACATCGCGCCCAGAGAAACATCTGCCGCCGTCGGCGCTGCGGTGGTTTCACCTTCGTTGACCTGCTCAAACACCGGACTTTCTTTCAGATTCAGGCGCAGCCATATGGCAAAGATCATGACCACTACGCTTGCGAGGAACGGAATACGCCATCCCCAGGCCAGCAACGCTTCACGGTCAAGAGCGAAAAACATCACAGCCCAGATCGCCGTGGCGCTTAACGTACCGCAGTTGGTGCCCATCGCCACCAGAGATGAAATGATTCCGCGTTTCCCTTTCGGCGCGTATTCCGCCAACATGGTTCCGGCGCCAGAAATTTCCGCCCCCGCGCCTAGTCCCTGAATAATACGTAAAGTGACTAACAGCACTGGCGCAAAAATTCCGATTTGCGCGTAAGTCGGCAAAACGCCAATTAAGGTGGTGCAGATGCCCATCATGGTGATGGTGATAAAGAGCACTTTTTTGCGCCCTATTCTGTCGCCCATCTTGCCGAATATAAAAGCGCCGACGATACGAGCGATATACCCTGCGCCGTAGGTGCCCATCGCCAGAATAAGCGCCATAGCCGCGGATTGTTCCGGGAAAAATATCTCATGAAACACCAGCGCGGCGCCAAGAGAATATAACTGGAAATCCATAAATTCCAGGGCAGTGCCTAACCAACCTGAAACGGCGGCGCGCACCAGATCCTGCGTACTTCTTTCATGTTTTAATGTATTCATATTAGCTATCTCTGAAAAGGAGATGCGTACCACAAAATACCCGACGAATCGGGCATTTACCGCATTGTTCGTCTGTTATGCAGAAAAGGTCAGTAATACTTTGCAGCACTGACGCTGATCTTTTTCGAATATTTCAAGGGCGTCGGTAATATGGTGATAGTCAAACTGATGAGTAATTAACTTTTCAGGATCGATAAATCCCTTTTCCATCCATTCGATGACGGTGGGAAATTTGTGCGCATTCAGTCGCGATGAAAAAATAGAAAGCTCTTTACCGGTAATGCCCTGCTGCGTAATCACGCACGGGTCGCTGGAAAAACCCATTAACACGATACGCGCCGCAGGTGACGCAAGGCCAATGGCTTCCGGGAGAATGGCTGGATGACAGGCCGCGTCAACAATCAGGGTCGGCTTGATTCCTTTTTCTTCGAGCCAGGATTGCAGTGTAAGCTCGCTATTATTCAGGATCACATCAGCGCCGCATGTTTTTGCCATCGCCAGTCGTTCTTCAATACGATCGGCCACAATCACGGTGCCAACGTGATAAACACCTTTTAACGCCTGTAAAGTGGTTAACCCCATCGGACCGGCGCCGTAAATGAGCGCAATATCATTTTCTGTCGGCTCAACCTGTCCGGTAACATTTGCGGCAATCGTAAAAGGTTCAACCATCACGGCGTGACTATCGGGGATCGTCTCCGGAATAACGTAGGCATTCCTGGCTGGCGCAGTCACATATTCACTAAAACCGCCGTCCCGGTGCACGCCTAATACCACTAATGACGTGCAAACATTGGGTTTGCCAATTGAGCAGGGATAGCATTCCCCGCAGCTAATAACCGGATCCAGCGCCACACGTTCACCAATACGGCGCGTATCTACGCCCTCGCCCACTTTATCTATCACACCAAAAACTTCGTGACCGATAACGCGTGGATATTTCGCAAACGGATTATGACCGCGATAAATATGACTGTCCGATCCGCATATTCCGGCGAGTTTAACCCGAACGCGAACGTCTCCTTTTCGCGGTTCGGGTAATTCCCGTTGTTCAATCACCAGATTATTGGGTTGCTGAATAACGACACTTTCCATGCGCTTTCCTTACATCAAATTAGTGATGCAAGAAATTTATTCATTCCTGAACTACCATACAAGCATGGTGATCAAAAAACCGACGGGCGATCACAAAAAAGCGATCTATGTCCGTCCCCATCCCGCAACAATGATCAGCATGCCACACAGCGCAACGACGGCCCCTGTCCAGTCATAAAGACTAAGTTTAACGCCGTCCACTATGCGTAACCATACGAGCGCAGTACATACGTAGACGCCGCCGTAGGCGGCATATACGCGTCCGCTGGCAGCCGGATGGAGCGTCAACAGCCAGACAAACAGGGCCAGAGCAATGCCAGCGGGAACCAACAGCCAGATCGTTGCCCCGCGTTTTAGCCAGAGCCAGGGTAAAAAGCAGCCGACGATTTCACACAACGCCGTGGCAATAAAAAGAAGTGTCGTTTTGATCATGGTTGTCGTTTATTGAGCTGAGGTTAAATCATGATACGCGATAATCGTCGTCGCTTATCCATGACCTTCAGGCGGGTATGCCCTGCGCCGTGATTAGTGTAGAATTTGCCTGCAAGTGATGATTTTATACCCCACTCATGAAAGGAATTTGCCATGAACATTACACTTAGCAAGCGTCTGGGCCTGACGGCAATGCTGCTGCTTGGTGCTGTCGTGTATACCGCGTCTGCTCAGGCTGAGACCAGCAGGCTGGTGATCGAGTCCGGCGACAGCGCGCTGAGCCGTCAGCAAGCGACAATGCAAAAAGAACAATGGAATGACACGCGCAATCTGCGCCAGAAAGTGAATAAACGCGCTGAAAAAGAGTGGGACAAAGCAGATGCCGCTTTTGATAACCGCGACAGCTGTGAGCAAAGCGCTAATCTCAATGCGTACTGGGAACCGAATACCCTGCGCTGTCTGGACCGCCGTACTGGCCGGGTTATCGCGCCTTAATGTCGTGATGCGAAAAGACGCTAAGGAATCGGTATGACAAGCGCCCTCAGTGTAAAGTTGCGCCCGCTGGAGCGTGAAGATTTACGTTTCGTCCATCAACTCGACAATAACGCCAGCGTAATGCGTTACTGGTTCGAAGAACCTTACGAGGCATTCGTTGAGTTGTCGGATCTCTACGACAAGCACATTCACGATCAAAGTGAACGCCGGTTTGTCGTGGAGTGCGATGGCCAGAAAGCCGGACTGGTTGAACTGGTGGAGATTAACCACGTCCACCGCAGAGCCGAGTTTCAGATCATTATTTCCCCGGAATTTCAGGGTAAAGGACTTGCCTCACGCGCGGCCAGGCTGGCGATGGACTACGGATTTACCGTACTTAACCTGTATAAACTGTATTTAATCGTTGATAAAGAAAATGAAAAAGCGATTCATATCTACCGTAAGCTGGGCTTTATGGTGGAAGGCGAGCTAATCCATGAGTTTTTCATCAACGGCGAATACCGCAACACCATACGAATGTGTATTTTCCAGCATCAGTATCTCACGGAACTGAAAACGTCCGCACCCGCCATGTTGAAACCGACCGCGCAGTAAACGCTGCGCGGCAGCGTCAGTAATAATCGATGGTATTTTTAATGGTGTAGTTATGCTCAACGGCGGGCTTGACGCTTTGATCGATAATCACCAGCGTGCAATCTGTAGGATTGGCGTGACTGTCGTAGTCGCAGGTCTGCTTCACATTGCCTAACGGGCGATCGTTCAGCAGACTTACTGCCGTATAGTCGAGCTTCTTACGCGGGTCCGATGAAGGTTTCGCTTCCACCGATAATGTCTGATCTTTCGTCACGGTGGTTTTACCCAGTGGATACCCTTCGGAATCATAGCGATAATGTACTTTCATCTCTTTACCAACGGCGGTGACAATAAACCCATTGTCATCGGTGTCCCAGACCACACCCGCAGAGGGCAGCTCCGCTAGCTGGCATTTCCCTTGCAGGCGCACCCGCTTTTCCAGCGTTTCCGCGTCGCGGTAATAATTAGCATCCAGAACAAGGGCAACGGCGGTATTATTTTCCAGGTCGTGCAACTCCAGCGTATCAAAGCAGCCTTCCTCAGAAAGCGAGCCATTTACCCGTTTCGCCACTTCGCCCTTTTCATTGAGTAATGTCTGGCTGAAGTCTTTCACCGGGCCCCGCAGCGGGTCAAAGTCGAACTCATTTGAGAAGCTGGCCATTTCAGGCGTAAAAGAAAGCGGCAGCGTGTTATTGTCGCATCCTGCCAGCACAAGGCCGCAAAGCAAAAAAAGGCACTGTTTTTTCACACATTCCCCGTCAACCATGGATGATTCCCAATCATATTAGCAAATACAGTTATTTACACTAAGGGTGCTATGCTTATTTTAGCGCATCTCATAAAAGGAGCAGATGATGAAAGTCACCCGAGGAATACTGACGTGTTTATTGTTGAGCGCGTCCCCGCTGGTTTTTGCGGTTCCGAACTCGTGCGAACGCGTTAAAAGCGATATTGAACAGCGCATCATTAATAACGGCGTGCCGGAAGCGAATTTTACGCTCAGCATTGTGCCAAACGATCAGGCTGACCAGCCGGATTCCCAGGTCGTCGGACATTGCGCCAACGACACCCACAAAATTCTGTATACCCGCACCAGCAGCGGCAATGCACCGGCAAATACTGCGCCTTCGCAGGATGGCGCCAGCGCCGAACCGCAATAATGCGACCCGATGTTACCCGCCTTTCCCGGTGGGTAACGTCCTTTTGATTTGGATTAATACCCGCCGCGCCTGAACAGGTACACTCTCGCCCACTGATGCACGCATCGTGCAATACACCTGCATTGTTGGATACTGTTAATGACTGAATTTACGCAACGTGACGATTTCGCCATGACGGCGCGGGTACTGGGCGCGCTGTTTTACTATGCGCCGGACAGCAATGAGGCCGCGCCGCTGGTCGCATTATTAAAAACAGAAGAGTGGCAGGCCCAGTGGCCGCTGCCCGCGCATAAGCTCGCGCCTCTCGGTCAGTTGCTTCAGCGCGACGCGGAAGAAACGCTGGCGCAGGCATGGCAGCGTCTGTTTGTCGGACCTTACGCGCTGCCTTCGCCACCGTGGGGTTCCGTCTGGCTGGATCGTGAAAATGTGCTGTTTGGTGATTCCACGCTGGCCCTGCGCCAGTGGATGCGCGACAACGGGATTCACTTTGCGATGCAGCAAAATGAGCCGGAAGATCATTTTGGCGCCTTGTTGCTTCTCGCCGCCTGGCTGGCAGAAAACGGGCGCCATACGCAGTGCGCCGAACTGCTGGCGTGGCATCTGTTGCCATGGTCGTCGCGCTTTCTCGATGTTTTTATCGACAATGTCGGACATCCGTTTTACCAGGCCGTCGGCGAGCTGGCGCGTATGACCCTTGCCGACTGGCAGTCGACGCTGATCGTACCGGTGGCAGTGAAAAAACTGTATCGGTGAGCACAAATCCTCACTTTACGCTGGCCGGAAAGCAGAAGGATGGCGCTTCCGGCATAACACAATTGTGACAACGTCACTTTTTATTGCCGCTTTTAAGACAATTCTTTACAGAGCGAACCACCCGTTGCGCCATAAGGCCTGATCCCCCTTACAGATCAGCAGCCTGGTTCACTTTTTACGCCGTCTGACTGGCGGCCTTCTCCCCCTGTTGCTATAGCTCAAAACACCCTGCCGATACATGGCATAACAACACGCAGCGGCAACCCGCTGCCATAACGCATGCAAACAGGGAGACACACCGCAATGCACACTTCCGCGTTAAAACGCGTCGCCGCCTTCACTTTCGCCATTATCATTGTGCTGGCGCTGGTGGTCTGGGGAGTCGGCCTCGACACGCTTCAGGCCCGACAGGTCGATCTGCTGTATCTCGGTAAACAGCACCTGTTCTTAGTGTTCAGTTCAATGTTTTTGGCTCTGCTGGTGGGGATCCCGAGCGGCATTTTACTGAGTCGTCCAGCCGCCAAAGGCATTGCCGAATACGTCATGCAGATCTTTAATGTCGGCAACACCCTGCCTCCGCTGGCTGTGCTGGCGCTCGCCATGGTGATTATCGGCATCGGCGATATTCCGGCGATCGTCGCGCTGTTCCTGGCTTCGCTGTTGCCCATCGTTCGTAACACCTACGCGGGCCTCTGCTCCGTCCCGGCCTCGCTGATTGAAGCAGCGAACGGCATTGGCATGACCAAATGGCAGCGGTTGTGGCAGGTGGAATTGCCGAACGCATGGCCGGTCATGCTTTCAGGGATCCGGATCGCCACGGCCATTAACGTCGGTACCGCCCCGCTGGCCTTTCTGATTGGCGCCAGCAGCTACGGCGAGCTGATCTTCCCTGGTATTTACCTGAACGACTTCCCGACGCTTATTCTGGGCGCGACCGCCACGGCGCTTTTCGCCCTGATCCTCGACAGCCTGCTCGCATGGCTTGGCCGGGCCCTGAGTCCGCACACGGCCTGAAGACAATGATAAGAACATGGAGCGCTAAATGAAGATTAAAAGACACCTGTTGGGCTGGCTTGCCTGCGTGCTGATTTTCAGCGCGCAGGCGCAAGCCGCCCCGATCGTCCTCGCCACGAAAGGCTTTACCGAGCAGCACATTCTGTCGGCGATGACGGTGCTGTATCTGCAAAAGAAAGGCTTTCAGGTTGAGCCTCGCACCAATATTGCGGCCGTGATTTCGCGTAACGCCATGGTCAACAACCAGATTGATGTGACCTGGGAATATACCGGCACTTCGCTGATCATTTTTAACCGTATCGATAAACGGATGACGCCGCAGGAGTCCTACGACACGGTGAAGCGGTTGGATGCAGAGAAAGGTCTGGTCTGGCTGAAACCCGCCGATATGAATAATACCTACGCCTTTGCCATGCAGCGCAAGCGCGCCGAGGCGGAAAACATCACCACGATGTCCCAAATGGTGGCGAAAATTGACCACATTCGCCAGACCGATCCGGATAAAAACTGGCTACTGGGCCTCGACCTTGAATTTGCCGGTCGTAGCGACGGTATGAAACCTTTACAGCAGGCTTACCAGATGAATCTGGACCGCCCACAGATCCGGCAGATGGATCCTGGTCTTGTCTATAACGCCGTTCGCGATGGTTTTGTTGACGCAGGCCTGGTGTATACCACCGATGGGCGAGTAAAAGGGTTCGATCTGAAAGTTCTGGAAGACGACAAAGGCTTTTTCCCCAGCTACGCGGTCACCCCGGTGGTGCGCAAACCGATTCTTGATGCCAACCCGGGACTGGAAGAGGCGCTGAATACCCTTTCCGCTCTACTGAACAATGACGTAATAAGTACGCTCAATGCGAAAGTGGATATCGATCATCAGTCGCCTCAGCAGGTCGCGCGTGAATTCCTGCAACAGAAAAAGCTGCTGTAAGGAGCCAATATGGACACGATTCATTTCATGATTGATAACGCGGGCTATCTCGCCAGCCTTACCTTCCAGCATTTATGGCTGGTGCTGTTGGCCGTCGGCCTGGCAATAGTGATTGGCGTACCGCTGGGCGTGCTGATTGTTCGCCACAAATGGCTGGCCACGCCGGTTCTCAGCTTCGCGACCCTGATGCTCACCATCCCGTCTATTGCGCTGTTTGGCTTAATGATCCCGCTCTTTTCGCTGATCGGTCAGGGAATCGGCGCGTTACCCGCCGTTACCGCGGTATTCCTCTATTCATTGCTGCCAATCGTGCGCAATACCCATACGGCGCTGGACAGTCTGCCGCCGGGGCTGCGTGAGGCCGGTCGCGGTATCGGCATGACCTTCTGGCAGCGCCTGCGCTGGGTTGAAATTCCGATGGCGCTACCGGTGATATTTGGCGGTATTCGCACCGCTGTGGTCATGAACATCGGCGTAATGGCGATCGCCGCCGTGATTGGCGCGGGCGGTCTGGGCTTACTGTTATTAAACGGTATCGGCGGCAGCGATATTCGCATGCTGATCGCCGGTGCGTTGTTGATTTGTATTTTAGCGATTGTGCTGGACTGGCTACTGCATCGCCTGCAGGTCGTTCTGACACCAAAGGGGATTCGATAATGATAAAACTGGAAAACCTCACCAAACAATTTTCCCAGAAGAAGGGCCAACCGCTGAAGGCGGTAGATAACGTTAATCTGAACGTTCCGGAAGGCGAAATGTGCGTTCTGCTGGGGCCGTCAGGCTGTGGCAAAACCACCACGCTGAAAATGATTAACCGCCTGATCACGCCCAGCAGCGGTAATATCTTGATCAACGGCGAAGACACCAGCGGAATGGATACTGTCACCTTGCGCCGCAATATTGGCTACGTGATCCAGCAAATCGGCCTGTTCCCGAACATGACGATTGAAGAGAACATCACCGTGGTGCCGAGGATGCTGGGCTGGGACAAGGCCCGCTGTCAACGACGCGCGGAGGAGTTAATGGATATGGTGGCAATGGATGCGAAGAAATTTCTCCACCGCTATCCAAAAGAGATGTCCGGGGGGCAGCAGCAGCGTATCGGCGTGATCCGCGCGCTGGCAGCCGATCCGCCGGTACTGCTGATGGATGAACCGTTTGGCGCCGTTGACCCCATTAACCGGGAAGTGATCCAAAACCAGTTTCTGGAAATGCAGCGCGCGTTGAAAAAGACCGTTATGCTGGTGAGTCATGATATTGATGAAGCCCTGAAGCTCGGCGATCGGATCGCGGTTTTTCGGCAGGGGCGAATCGTCCAGTGCGCCAGCCCGGATGAACTGCTGGCGAAGCCGGCTAACGAGTTTGTCGGCTCGTTTGTCGGCCAGGACCGAACGCTTAAACGTCTGCTGTTGGTTTCAGCGGGGGATGTCACCGATCAGCAGCCGACGCTGACGGCACGTCCCACTACCCCGCTGCAGGAGGCCTTTGCCATCATGGACGATAACGATATTCGCGCGATCACCGTGGTGGATGCCGACGGAAAACCCGTGGGCTTCGTTAAGCGCCGGGAAGCGCGGAACGCCACCGGGGTCTGTTCGGATATCATTCATCCCTTCCGCATCACCGGAAAGGCGGAAGATAACCTGCGTATCGTGCTGTCGCGTCTGTACGAGAGTAACACCAGTTGGATGCCCATTGTCGATGAAGACGGCCGCTACAACGGTGAAATTTCCCAGGACTATATTGCCGATTACCTGAGTTCGGGACGCACCCGCCGGGCGTTGAACATCCACGACAGTCATTAACCGCGTAGCCTGACAGAGGGTTGCTGATCAGGCTACCCCTTTTCGCACTCACGGCTTTGCTTCTGTGCCCTTTTCCCCGCAAAATAGACGGTTTCAGACTTCCTGTAACCGTTTATGCATCGTCTCCATGCCTGGCCCGATCTACGCGCCATGTTTCGCCGCCTGTGCTTTGCCGCCCTCGTGGGCATCTTCGCCGCGCTGGCGGTTGCCTGCTTCCGTCATGCCATGCTATTGCTGGAATGGGTATTTCTCAGCAATGACAGCGGCAGTCTGGTCAACGCCGCGACGGGTCTGTCGCCCTGGCGACGCGTCCTGACGCCAGCGCTGGGAGGACTGGCGGCCGGTTTGCTGCTGTGGGGATGGCAAAAGCGCAGCCAGTTGCGACCGCACGCGCCCACTGACTATATGGAAGCCCTGCAAACCGACGGTCGGTTTGATTATGGCGCGAGCTTAATCAAATCCCTGGCTTCGCTACTGGTGGTCGCCAGCGGTAGCGCGATTGGTCGTGAAGGGGCGATGATTTTGTTGGCCGCGCTGGCGGCCTCCTGCTTTGCCCGCCGGTTCGCGCCTCAGCACGAGTGGAAATTGTGGATCGCCTGCGGCGCGGCGGCAGGTATGGCCAGCGCGTATCACGCCCCGCTGGCGGGCAGCCTGTTTATTGCGGAAGTCCTGTTTGGTACGTTGATGCTGGCGTCCCTCGGTCCGGTCGTTGTTTCCGCCGTGGTAGCGCTGCTGATCACCCATGCGCTGAACGGGGGTAACGATGTGCTCTACACGGTTCATCTGTCGCGGTCGCTGCATCTTACCGAGTACGGACTGATCGTCAGCACAGGCCTGCTTGCCGGTCTTTGCGGTCCCCTGTTGATGGGGTTGATGTCTGCCAGCCACCGCGCATTTCTTCTGCTCAAACTGTCACCGCCGTTGCAGCTGGCGCTGGGCGGGCTCATCGTCGGCTTACTTTCCCTGCTCACGCCAACGGTATGGGGCAACGGCTACAGCGTGGTGCAGTCATTTCTGATTTCGCCGCCGCTGATGGCGGTTGTCATGGGGATTTTTCTTTGCAAGCTGCTCGCGGTGCTGGCCAGCAGCGGTTCCGGCGCGCCTGGCGGCGTATTCACCCCGACGCTGTTTATCGGCCTGGCCGTAGGGATGTTTGTTGGACGCATTTGGGGAATGTGGCTTCCCGGTTCCGACGAACTGGCGGTCTTGTTAGGCTTAACGGGAATGGCGACGCTGCTGGCAGCGACAACGCATGCGCCCGTAATGTCGGCGCTGATGATTTGTGAAATGACCGGAGAGTATCGACTGCTCCCCGGCTTGTTGATAGCCTGTGTACTGGCCTCGGTGCTGTCGCGAACCTTACGCCACGACTCGATCTACCGCCAGCACGCTGCCGAGCATTGACAGGCGAATGTACTGACCCAGTTCTCGCTGCTCAGCGCGCGGCAGATAAGGCAGCTCGCCAATCAGCGGCGCGGGCAGTTTTTTGCTCAGCACGTCGATAATTTCGGCGTAGTGCGCGAGGCCCGGATTGATGCGGTTTGCGACCCAGCCGATCAGCGGTAAGCCGTCATTGGCGATCGCCTGGGCTGTCAGCAGCGCATGGTTGATACACCCTTCCTGAATGCCCACCACCATCAGTACCGGAAGCTGTTCCTGAACCACCCATTCGGAGAGCGGGCGCAGATCGTTCATCAGGCTGCGCCAGCCGCCGGTGCCTTCTACCACAACGTGATCGACCTTTTCAGTCAGGCTGGCCAGCCCGTCAGAAATCAGGGTGTAATTGATGGGACAACTGTGGGCGACGCTGCTTTCATCTTCGCTCAGCGCGATGGGATTCACCGCTTCATAGGGCAAGTCCAGCGTAGAGACGCTCTGCAGCACCAACGCGTCTTTATTGCGCAGACCGTCCGGGGTCTCTTTACTGCCCTTGGCGACAGGCTTATAGCCAGCCACGCTTTTACCACCCGACGCTAACGCTTGTAGTAATGCGCGGGAAACCACCGTCTTCCCAACAGAAGTGTCTGTACCTGTAATAAAGAAACGCTTCAGCATCACTAACTCCACCGTTATGCTTCGAAAATATAAGCCAGGAAAATAATACAGTAGAGAAAGTCTAAGGTATGCCAGAATAGCTCAGCTTGCGTTAGCGCAAATTTTGGTAGATCAAATCAAAAATGTTAACCCTGTAATAGACGAATCAGTAAAGAACCGTTATACATCGCGTCTTTTACCAGTGCGGCGCCGGCCATGGTGCCCTGATTAGAAAACTGCGTACTCTCGACAACCATATTTTTGCTGTAGGCAGGTAGCGCCTGTTGCCGAATGCTGTCTGCGATGGCCGGAAACAGCACATCAGCGGCTTTGCTCAGCGGCGAGCCAATCAGTATTTTTTGCGGGTTAAATAAATTCACCATGATCGCCAAAATGCGCCCCACATGGGCCCCGACGCCCGCGATAATATCTTTTGCCAGTAGATCGCCCTGTAGCGCGGCCTGACACAGTGAATCCACGGTGAGCGGCTGCCCGTGCAGCGTGGAACTCATCGACTGCCCCAGACGAAGCTGGGCCAGCTCAAGTACGCTCTCGATACTGGCGATGGTTTCCAGACAACCGTGGTTGCCGCAGTAGCAACGTTTACCGTAAGGGTCGACCTGTGTATGCCCGATCTCCACCAGGCTACTGCTCCCTGCGTGTAGCAAATGCCCGTCGGTGATGACCCCTGCGCCAACGTTATGGTCAATGACCACCTGAATCACATCGCGCGCGCCGCGAGACGCGCCAAACAGAGCTTCCGCCATCGTCCATGCGCTAATGTCATGCTGAATGTACACCGGCACTCCGGTGTGTTGTTCAAGCGCTTCCCCCAGCGGCATCTCTTTCACATCTTCATAAAAGGGCATCCGGTGCACGATACCGTTTTCGGTATCGATAATGCCAGGCAGAGTAATGGCGATAGAGGTCAGGCGTTCGAGCAACTGCTGATGACGGATGAAAAACTGGTCGATCAACGTGATGATACGTTCGAGTAACGGCTGTTCGTCGTCAAGCGGCAGTTCCAGACACTCTTCGACGACCAGCTTACTGCTGAGATCGCGTAATGCGAGAAAGATTTCGCCCCGGCTGATACGCAGAGATAAATAGTGCCAGGCCTCGGTCTCCACCACCAGCCCTACCGCGGGTCGGCCCCGGCTTCCGGCCTCTTTGATTTCCAGTTCCTGAACCAAATGCGCTTCCAGCATTTCACGGACAATTTTGGTGATACTGGCTGGCGCAAGCTGCGCGAGACGAGAAAGGTCGATACGCGATACCGGCCCCAGCTGATCAATCAGGCGATAAACCGCGCCCGCATTGGTCTGCTTTATTTGATCGATGTGCCCAGGCTGACTATCAGCAACCACCTCTGACTCCCTTTATTTTCGCGCTCCGAAATAATCTGTAGGCTATGGTGAAGTACTTCAATACGCAACGTCAACTTTTTACTTAGCCGTGTGATTTACCGCACATTTTTAGCCGTTATTAAATTAATTTAAGCGCTTCTCACTGCCTGAAGTAACTGCTGGCGAAAACGGATCGCTGCCTGACTGTGTTCACGGTGGCAGGACCAGACCAGCCACATTTCGGAAACGGCATCTTCTTCCGCCAGCGGCACCCAGCACATTTCATTAAGCTGCACCTTTTTGAACGACGCCGGAAGAATGGAGACACCTAAACCTGCGGCAACCAGGCCGATGATGGTCATCGCTTCCCCCACCTCCTGCGTAATGACCGGAGAAAGATTATAGCGGCGCATTAACCCGAGAATGTCGTCATAAAGGCCGGTGCCAACATGCGGGTCGAAAAAGACAAACGGCTCTTTTGCCAGTTCCGCTAATGTCACCACGGGCTTTTGCGCCAGTCGGTGCGCGCGCGGAATCATGGCCATTAAAGGTTCATGCAAGATCACTTCGTATTGTAACGTTTCCGGTAGCGGCGTGTTGCGCATGAGCCCCAACTCCAGCGCCCCTTCGCCAAGCGGCGTGAGCTGCTCGCGAGTATTCATCTCCCGGGTCTGAAGGTGCACGTCAGGATAATGCTGGCGGAACAGGGACAGCGTATCGGAGACGGCGCGGATAAACGGCGCAGAGGAGGTAAAGCCGATGCGTAACTCCCCCGCTTCTCCCTGATGGAGCCGCGCCGCGCGAGCGGCGGCATCGTCCACTTGCGCAAGGATCTGACGGCTGTCAGCGAGGAATTGCTTGCCCGCCGCGGTCAGCGCCACGCTGCGATTGGTACGCGCCAGCAGTCGCGCGCCAACATGCTGTTCCAGCATCTGAATTTGCTGACTTAGCGGCGGCTGCGAAATATTCAGACGGGCGGCGGCGCGTCCAAAGTGAAGTTCTTCTGCAACAGCAACGAAATAGCGCAGATGACGTAACTCAATATTCATATCTTTAACATATTATTTGAGATAATTAATATATTAGACAGAATATTGAGATTTTCCTACCCTAATCATCAGGGTTGCGCCCGTCCCTTTTCGTCACGGGGCTATTGAGCAAGGATTTCAAGTGAGTCGTACAACTACGGTCAGTGACGCGTCGGCAGGCGACATTGAACCACAGCGCATTTCTCAGCCGGTTCAGTTTATCAAACGGGGGACATCCTCCTTCATGCGCGTCACGCTGGCGCTGTTCTCGGCAGGTCTGGCGACCTTTGCCCTGCTTTATTGCGTACAGCCTATTCTTCCCGTGCTCTCTCACGAGTTTGGCGTGTCGCCTGCAAGCAGCAGTATTTCACTGTCGATCTCTACCGGAATGCTGGCCGTTGGCCTCTTGTTTACCGGTCCATTGTCAGACGCGATTGGCCGTAAGCCGGTAATGGTTACCGCCCTGCTGCTGGCCTCCTGCTGTACGTTGCTGTCAACCCTAATGACAAGCTGGCACGGCATTCTGATCATGCGTGCGCTGATTGGTCTTTCGCTCAGCGGCGTGGCGGCGGTTGGGATGACCTATCTGAGCGAAGAGATTCACCCCAGTTTTGTCGCTTTTTCCATGGGGCTCTATATCAGCGGAAACTCCATCGGCGGAATGAGTGGGCGCTTGATCAGCGGTGTGGTAACAGACTTTTTCAGCTGGCGTATTGCGCTGGCCGCGATTGGCTGTTTCGCCCTCGCGTCAGCCCTGATGTTCTGGAAAATCCTGCCGGAATCGCGCCATTTCCGCCCGACCTCTTTACGGCCTAAGTCGCTGTTTATCAACTTTCGCCTGCACTGGCGTGACCGCGGGCTGCCGCTGCTGTTCGCGGAAGGCTTTTTGTTGATGGGATCCTTTGTCACCCTGTTTAACTACATTGGCTATCGGCTGATGCTGTCCCCCTGGGAACTGAGTCAGGCGGTGGTCGGCCTGCTGTCGGTCGCCTACCTGACCGGCACCTGGAGTTCGCCGAAGGCGGGCGCCATGACCGTCCGCTACGGGCGAGGTCCGGTCATGGTGGTTTCTACGGGCGTAATGCTGGTTGGCCTGTTGATGACCCTCTTCAGTTCACTCTGGTTGATTTTCACCGGTATGCTGCTCTTTTCCGCCGGATTTTTCGCCGCCCACTCAGTGGCAAGCAGTTGGATCGGTCCGCGCGCCCGCCGCGCAAAAGGTCAGGCGTCGTCTCTGTATCTGTTCAGCTACTATGTAGGATCAAGCATCGCCGGGACGCTGGGCGGCGTATTCTGGCACAATTACGGCTGGAACGGCGTCGGTGGGTTTATCGCTATTATGCTGGTGCTGGCGATTGTTGTCGGTCTGCGCCTGCATCGCCGTCTGCACGTTTGACCTGGTAGAATTATTTCGGTTGGCGCTGTACATAGGGTTACACGCCGATACCAATGACTCACGGACGTCCTCGATTATCAGCGATAAAGTATTTTCAACGGCCCCGCAGTGGGGTTGAATGAAAAACCAAATCGAGGGTATGAAAATGAAAAACGTATTAGCTCTGGTTGTTGCCGCTGCTATGGGTCTGTCTTCCGCCGCGTTTGCGGCAGAGACGGCAACCTCTCCCGCTCCGGCAACGCAAAGCGCTCCGGCAAAAACCACTCATACTAAAAAGCATCACAAAGCGGCCCCACAGAAAGCGCCAGAGCAAAAAGCGCAAGCGGCTAAAAAACACAGCAAAAAAACCGCCACGCATCAAGCCGCTAAACCGGCTGCCCAGCCTGCAGCATAATTCCCGTTAAAACGTCGGCGCGCCCCTTTGCGCTAACGTATGCTGGCGCTGGACGCCCTGTTCAGCGCCTTTCTTCGGAGGGCTTCAGCGTGGGTCGTTATCGTTTTGAGGTCATTCTTATTTCATTAATTTTCTGCGCGCTTATTGCTATCCGCTTCTGGTTCGCCTGATCGTAGTTCGCTGATTTTGCTCTCACTTCTCCGTCGTTACGTCTATAGTATTTACTGAGGGTTTTCTTTTAATAATCATAATTACCCACCAGAGTGTGATATGCGTAAAACCGTTGCTGTATTACTGGGCTCGTTTTGTTTTACATCGGGTATGGCGTATGCGGACAAACCTGATGCGCAAACCGATACCAGTGAAGTCAAAACGCTATTTTTCGGTCAGGACGATCGTGTTCCGGTTGAGGATCCAACCGATGCGCCGTGGGATGCGATTGGCCAACTCGAAACCGCCAGCGGCAATCTTTGCACCGCCACGCTTATCTCGCCACACCTGGCGCTCACTGCCGGACATTGTTTATTAACCCCGCCCAGAGGCACACCGGATAAAGCCGTCGTGCTGCGTTTTGTGTCCAAAAAAGGGATTTGGCGTTACGAAATTCACGGGATTGAAGGTCGGGTTGATCCGGGGCTGGGTAAGCGTCTGAAAGCCGATGGCGATGGCTGGATTGTCCCCCCTGCCGCGGCATCATGGGATTTTGGTCTGATCGTACTGCGTTATCCCCCCTCAGGCATCACCCCATTACCTTTATTCGACGGGGATAAAGACGCCCTGACCGCAGCGCTGAAAGAAGCCGGACGTAAAGTCACCCAGTCAGGCTATCCGGAAGATCATCTCAACACGCTTTATTCCCATCAGGACTGTATCGTCACCGGCTGGGCGCAAAAGGCGGTGTTGTCGCATCAGTGTGATACCCTTCCCGGTGACAGCGGTTCTCCTCTGATGCTTAAAACGGCGACGGGCTGGCAGCTCATTGGCGTACAGAGTTCAGCCCCTGCGGCTAAAGACCGCTGGCGGGCCGATAATCGCGCCATTTCGGTGACCGGCTTTCGCGATAAGCTGGATGCGCTGGCTGAACAGCCATAAGACAACGCCGCCCGCGCGAGGCGGGCGGCAGAACTTCAGGCAAGTTTAATCATCACCATACCGACCAGCAGTAGCGCAACGCCAATCCATCCTTTAGGGTTCAAACGTTGACCAAACAGAATCCAACCGGCAGCCAGCGTCGCGGCGATACCAAAACCGCCCCACAGCGCGTAGGCTACCGACAGGTCAATGCCCTTTACCGCCTGGGAGAGCGCGCTAAACGCCGCTAATACGGCGGCCAGCGACAGAATGCCGTAGAATTTACGCCGGAAACCGTCAGAGAATTTTAAAAAGACGTTAGCCATAATTTCCAGCACGATCGCCACGGCCAGCCACGCGGCATGAACCCATTCAAACTGCTGCATGGTTCACCTCCTTCGTCGTGCGGCGTGGCTTACGGGTGCCGGATTTAATCAGCACAATCCCCAGCACCAGCATCGTCAACCCCGCAATTTTCATCGCCGGGAGCGCTTCGTCAAATAGCAGCACGCTGAACAGCGTAATAAACAAAATGCCAATACCTTCCCACAGCGCATAGGCGACGCCGAGGGCGATTTTTTTTACGGCAAATGAGAGGAAAATATATGACAACGTAATCATCACCAGCATCAAAATAAATCCGCCGTTGCCATCGCTAACACTTGCCCATTTCATCGACAGCGTCCCGGTAATTTCTGCCACAATGGCCAGGCCTAATAAAATCCAGTAAAACATGATGCTTCTCCTGCTTGAGAATATAATCCATTGGGCTTGCTGAAGGCAGCAAACCTGAAAATAAAATCAGTCAGCTCAGCGCATGACGCGAGCGTAAGCAGAAGAAAGGGACTAAAGCGCGTTGCGCCAGTGCTGCTCACCGGCAAGCAGGAAAGAGGAAGACGTGCGTAAAAGAGTCTGGGTGGAAAAAAACGTCCTGAACATATTGTCCATAATATTACAATTATCCGCAGTGTTGCTTCTCGTCATCGCGGATGATAATTGTCCTCGGTAGTTGAACACGCCTGATTTGTACCACAGCCTAAGAATTAACTCAAAACCTTTTCACTTCTTTACCCTCCCCGTTTGATTTCTGCCAGGACGACGCGACAGAAATCACATTATTATATCCGGCAAGACCAAAATTTCAGGAAAACGCATGGCTAAGCCAATCATTACGCTGAACGGTTTAAAGATCGTTATTATGCTCGGCATGCTGGTGATCATTCTTACTGGCATTCGCTTCGCGGCGGATATTATCGTCCCGTTTATTCTGGCGATATTTCTTGCTGTGGTACTCAATCCGCTGGTTCAGCGGATGGTAAAACTGCGCGTTCCGCGCGTGATGGCCATTTCAATACTGGTGTTAATCATCGTGATGGCGATGGTGCTGCTACTGGCTTATCTTGGAACCTCATTAAACGAACTGGCGCGCACATTGCCGCAGTATCGTTCCTCGCTGGTCGTTCCGCTAAAAAATCTCGAACCCTGGCTGGTTCGTTTAGGCATTGGCGTTTCCGTTGATGAACTGGTGAAGTATATCGATCCGAATGCGGCGATGACGCTGGTGACCAATCTGCTGGCGCAGTTGTCCAATGCCATGTCGTCGATTTTTCTGCTTCTGCTGACGGTGGTATTTATGCTGCTGGAGGTTCCGCAACTGCCCACGAAATTCCAGCAGATATTGACCCGCCCGGTGGAAGGCATGGCGGCAATACAGCGCGCGATTGACAGCGTGTCGCATTATCTGGTGCTTAAAACCGCCATCAGCATCGTCACTGGCTTAGTGGTGTGGGCAATGCTGGCAGCGCTTGAGGTGCGTTTCGCGTTCGTCTGGGGACTGCTGGCGTTTGCGCTAAACTATATTCCCAATATCGGTTCCGTGCTGGCAGCGATCCCGCCAATCGCGCAGGTATTGGTGTTTGGCGGCCTGTACGACGCGCTGGTCGTACTGGCGGGGTATCTGATGATTAACCTCGTGTTTGGTAACATTCTGGAACCCCGCATTATGGGTCGGGGACTTGGTCTATCGACGCTGGTGGTATTTCTGTCGTTGATTTTCTGGGGCTGGCTTTTGGGCCCGGTAGGCATGCTGCTTTCAGTGCCGCTGACGATTATCGTGAAGATTGCCCTTGAACAAACCGTTGCCGGACAGAGCATCGCCATTCTGCTTAGCGATGTGAATAAAGCGTAAACCAGTAAAAGAAAACGGCCTCCGCAGAGGCCGTCAGGAGATCGGTGGGCCTGATAAACACAGTGGCATCAGGCGCCCCATATCTTAAAGCGCTTTCAGAATCGCATCCACGCTGGCTTTGGCATCGCCAAACAACATATGGGTGTTCTCTTTGAAGAACAGCGGATTCTGTACGCCTGCATAACCGGTGTTCATTGAGCGTTTAAAGACGATAACGTTCTGCGCTTTCCAGACTTCCAGTACCGGCATGCCGGCAATTGGGCTGCCCGGATCGTCCTGCGCCGCCGGGTTGACGGTGTCGTTAGCGCCAATCACCAACACGGTGTCGGTGTCAGAGAAATCATCGTTGATTTCATCCATTTCCAGCACGATGTCATAAGGCACTTTGGCTTCGGCCAGCAGAACGTTCATATGGCCAGGCAAACGTCCGGCGACCGGATGGATACCGAAACGGACCTTGATGCCGCGTGCCCGCAGCTTCTCAGTGATTTCCGCCACTGGATATTGCGCCTGCGCCACCGCCATACCGTAGCCGGGGGTGATGATCACGGTATGCGAGTTTTTCAGCATTTCTGCGGTGTCTTCCGCGCTAATCTCACGGTGCTCGCCGACTTCTTCGTCACCACCAGATGACGAACCATCGGTGCCGAAACCGCCTGCAATGACGCTAATGAACGAACGGTTCATCGCCTTACACATAATATATGACAGTATCGCACCGGAAGAACCAACCAGCGCCCCGGTCACAATCAGCAGATCGTTGCTCAGCATGAAGCCCGCCGCCGCCGCCGCCCAGCCCGAATAGGAGTTCAGCATTGAAACGACGACCGGCATATCCGCGCCGCCGATGGAGGCCACCAGATGCCAGCCAAACGCCAGGGCGATGATGGTCATCACCAGCAGCGCCAGCACCTGCAAACCGACGCTCTCGGTACGGACAAAAACGAGCAGTAACAGGAAAGACACGACCAGCGCCGCGAGGTTCATTTTATGCCGGTTCGGCAGCATCAGCGGTTTAGAAGAGATCTTCCCGCGCAGCTTACCAAACGCGACAACGGACCCGGTAAAGGTCACCGCGCCGATAAAGATACCCAGGAACACCTCCGTCAAATGGATGTTCACCAGAACCGGATCCAGGCCCGCTTCGTGATACAGATAACTGTTAAAGCCGACCAGCACCGCAGCCAGGCCAACAAAGCTATGCAGAATCGCCACCAGCTCGGGCATTTCGGTCATTTCGACTTTCTTCGCCAGACGAATACCAATCGCGCCACCGATGATCATCGCCACCAGGATCCAGGCGACGTTGCCGGTATCGGGGCCGAAGATCGTGGCAATCAGCGCAATCGCCATCCCGGCGATACCGAGGTTATTTCCCTGTTGGGACGTTTCATGTTTTGAAAGCCCCGCCAGGCTGAAAATAAACAGGATCGCGGCAACAATGTATGCAGCTGTAACTAATCCTCCAGACATGTGTTACCCCTTAGTTTTTCCGGAACATTTTCAGCATGCGCTGAGTCACGGTGAAGCCACCGAAAATATTAATGCTGGCAATCAGCACCGCGATAAAGCTGAGGAAGCTCACCCAGCCGCCCTGGCCAATTTGCAACAGCGCGCCCACCACGATGATCCCGGAAATAGCGTTGGTCACGGACATGAGCGGAGTATGCAGCGCGTGGGAGACATTCCACACGACGTAGTAACCCACCACACAGGAGAGCGCGAATACGGTAAAGTGACCGAGGAACTCTTTTGGCGCGACATCAGCCAGCCAACCGAACAGAATAATCGCCAGCGCCATCAGCGCATATTTACGCCACGGCGACGCCGGTTTCTCCGACTCTTTCACTTCCGGCGCGGCTTTCACCGCGGCTTTAGGTTGCGCGGAAACCTGAATTGGCGGCGCAGGCCAGGTAATTTCCCCGTCACGCACGACCGTCACGCCGCGCACCACAACGTCGTCGAAATCGACATTGATCGTGCCGTCTTTTTCCTTGCAAAGCAGTTTCAGCAGGTTAACCAGGTTGGTGCCGTACAGCTGAGAGGACTGCGTCGGCAGACGCCCTGGCAGGTCGGTGTAGCCAATAATCTTCACGCCATTCGGGGTGGTGACCACCTCATTTGCAACGGTGTACTCGCAATTGCCGCCATTTTGCGCCGCGAGATCCACTATCACGCTGCCCGCCTTCATTGAATCAACCATTTCACGGGTGATCAGCTTCGGCGCGGGTTTGCCGGGGATCAGCGCGGTGGTAACAATGATGTCTACCTCTTTCGCCTGCGCGGCGAACAGCGCCATTTCGGCTTTAATAAACGCTTCGGACATCACTTTGGCGTAGCCGTCGCCGCTGCCCGCTTCCTCTTTAAAATCCAGCTCGAGGAATTCCGCGCCCATACTCTGGACCTGTTCTTTCACTTCCGGACGGGTATCGAAAGCGCGGACAATCGCCCCCAGGCTGTTCGCCGCGCCAATCGCGGCCAGCCCCGCCACCCCGGCGCCGATCACCATCACTTTGGCCGGCGGGACTTTCCCTGCGGCCGTAATCTGACCAGTAAAGAAACGACCAAATTCGTGGGCCGCCTCAACGATCGCGCGATAACCCGCAATGTTTGCCATCGAGCTTAACGCGTCAAGCGACTGGGCGCGTGAAATGCGCGGCACCGAATCCATCGCCATGACCGTCACATTACGCTCGGCAAGCTTCTGCATTAACTCCGGATTTTGCGCCGGCCAGATAAAGCTCACCAGCGTGGTGCCCGGGTTGAGTAACGCAATTTCATCGTCCTGCGGCGCGTTGACCTTCAGAATCACCTCGGATTGCCAGACTGCGCTGCTATCCACAATGTCAGCGCCCGCGTCAGCAAAAGCCTTATCGTCAAAACTTGCCAGTCCACCCGCGCCGCTCTCTACCGCGACGGTGAAACCCAGCTTCAGCAGCTGTTCCACCGTCTTCGGCGTGGCTGCGACTCGGGTTTCATTGGTAAACCGTTCTCTTGGTATGCCAATTCGCATAATGTTCCCTTCCATCGTTATTTTTGATGATGGTTTGTCAGTGATCGTGAAGTTGCGCACGCAATTTCACGCGGGAGGTAAAGTCTTACCCCGGCTCAATAAAACAGTAACAAACTCCATATAACGTACTGAAAATAGCGCCTGTGATCTAGCGCCAAAAATCAGTATTTGTTAGGTAATCTGCAAAATATGAACGATTCAGCCCTCTGACCGGGATAATGACCTTCAAATCCTTGCCAAAGGCCCATAATTCGCTCAAGCGAAGCGGCAAAACATGATTTAGCGCCATTGCAGATCAATTAATTAACATTAAATTAACTTATGAAATTCTGTCTGTTCATTAGTTTAGGCCGCGAAGCGCCCATTTTTTCGACATATCACATTTTGTTATCGGCCTTGTGACCGCATTCGTTATGTTGATTGAAAAATGACGCAGACATTCACCAGGTTTAAATGCAATAATCAGCCACGTTTCTAGTCAATAACAATACCAGTACCTGGTTTGCGCAAGGCGAAGGATTATTTTTATGAAGCTTAAGAACACTCTCCTGGCGTCCGCACTGCTCTCTGCGACGGCTTTTTCTGCGAACGCAGCAACGGAACTGACGCCGGAGCAAGCGGCTGCACTGAAACCTTATGACCGCGTTGTCGTCACGGGCCGTTTTAACGCGATTGGCGATGCGGTCAAAGCCGTCAATCGCCGCGCGGATAAAGAAGGCGCCGCCTCTTTTTATGTTGTAGACACCTCCGATTTTGGTAACAGCGGCAACTGGCGCGTTGTGGCCGACCTTTACAAAGCTGACGCGGAAAAAGCGGAAGACAGCAAAAATCGCGTAATTAACGGTGTAGTGGAGTTACCGAAAGCTCAGGCTGTTCTGCTGGAACCGTACGATACCGTAACGGTCCAGGGCTTCTACCGCAGCCAGCCGGAAGTGAATGACGCCATAACCAAAGCGGCGAAAGAAAAAGGCGCCTACTCCTTCTATATCGTGCGTCAGGTTGATGCGAACCAGGGCGGCAACCAGCGTATTACCGCGTTTATTTATAAAGAAGATGCGAAAAAACGTATCGTTCAGAGCCCGGACGCCATCCCGGCCGATTCTGATGCTGGACGCGCAGCGCTGGCCGCGGGCGGCGCCGCCGCGAAGAACGTTGAGATCCCGGGCGTAGCCACCACCGCATCGCCGAGCGCGGAAGTAGGCCGCTTCTTTGAAACCCAGTCAACCAAAGGTGGACGTTACACCGTCACACTTTCGGATGGTACCAAAGTCGAAGAACTGAACAAGGCCACTGCGGCAATGATGGTGCCGTTTGACAGCATTAAGTTCACCGGTAACTACAGCAACATGACCGAAGTCTCTTATCAGGTCGCGAAGCGTGCGGCGAAGAAAGGCGCCAAGTATTATCACATCACCCGCCAGTGGCAGGAACGTGGTAATAATATGACCATCAGCGCCGATCTGTATAAGTAAGTTCCTACAGGCCCGGTACGCGAAAGCGCTGCCGGGCAAGAGTGATTAACACCATCAGGCCGACTTTTCGCACAATCAGTCACAAATCTTTCCGCGAACATTGCATACAGCCCCTTCTCTCCGTAAAATCCCGCGCCTTAGTGGCTTTCACCATTTTTATGCGTTTTGCCATAATAATTATTCTCCACCGTTCCTTTGAAACTGGATAATCATGGAAAAAAAACTGGGACTGAGCGCGCTCACTGCGCTGGTTTTAAGCTCGATGCTTGGCGCTGGTGTGTTCAGTCTGCCGCAAAACATGGCCGCTGTTGCCAGCCCGTCAGCTCTGCTGATTGGCTGGGCTATAACCGGCGCGGGTATTTTACTGCTGGCGTTCGCCATGCTGATTCTGACCCGTATCCGTCCCGACCTGGATGGCGGCATCTTCACCTATGCCCGCGAAGGCTTCGGTGAGCTGATCGGTTTTTGCTCCGCCTGGGGTTACTGGCTTTGCGCCGTTATCGCGAACGTTTCTTATCTTGTCATCGTGTTTTCAGCGCTCAGTTTCTTCACTGACACCCCCGCACTTCGCCTGTTTGGCGATGGCAATACCTGGCAGTCGATCGTCGGCGCCTCGGTTCTGCTGTGGGTGGTCCATTTTCTGGTGCTGCGCGGAGTACAGACCGCCGCGAGCATCAACCTGGTAGCGACGCTTGCCAAGCTGTTGCCGCTGGGGTTATTCGTCGTGTTAGCGATAATGGCGTTCCGTCTGGATACGTTTAACCTCGACTTCACCGGCGTAGCGCTGGGCGTTCCTGTCTGGGAGCAGGTGAAGAACACCATGTTGATTACCCTCTGGGTCTTTATCGGCGTAGAAGGCGCGGTGGTGGTCTCAGCACGCGCCCGCAACAAACAGGACGTCGGTCGCGCCACGCTACTGGCGGTACTTGCTGCGCTTAGCGTTTATCTGCTGGTCACCCTGCTCTCGCTGGGCGTGGTTGCGCGACCAGATCTGGCCGAAATGCGTAACCCGTCGATGGCGGGTCTGATGGTGCAGATGATGGGACCGTGGGGCGAAATTATTATTGCCGCCGGGTTGATTGTTTCTGTCTGCGGCGCGTACCTCAGCTGGACGATTATGGCCGCCGAAGTGCCGTTCCTGGCCTCGACCCATAAAGCGTTTCCACGTATTTTCGCGCGCCAGAATGCCCAGGGCGCGCCGTCGGCGTCGCTGTGGCTGACTAACATCTGCGTTCAGGTGTGTCTGGTGCTGATCTGGCTCACAGGTTCCGACTACAACACCCTGCTGACCATTGCATCAGAAATGATTCTGGTGCCCTATTTTCTGGTTGGCGCGTTCCTGCTGAAAATCGCAACGCGTCCCCTGCACCAGGCCGTGGGTGTCGGAGCCTGCATTTATGGCTTATGGTTATTGTATGCGTCGGGCCCGATGCACCTGCTGCTTTCCGTGGTGCTGTACGCGCCGGGTCTGTTGGTGTTCCTGTACGCGCGTAAAACGCATACACATGATACTGTTCTGAATCGTCAGGAACTGATTTTGATTGGACTGCTGCTGGTTGCCGCGGTTCCGGCGACCTGGCTGTTGGTGGGGTAATTGTCATCCCATCGTTTAACGCGAATTGCCTGGCTTGCAGGCGCATAAGGAGCTTTCGATGGGAAACAAACACCCTTTGCCGATTCTGATCACCGGGGGCGGACGCCGCATTGGACTGGCCATCGCCTGGCATTTTATTCATCAGCAACAGCCGGTAATCGTCAGCTATCGTACCCCTTATCCGGCGATTGACGGACTGGCGAAAGCGGGCGCACTCTGTATTCAGGCCGATTTTTCCACCAATGAAGGCGTGTTAGCTTTTGCTGACACCGTGAAAGAAAGCGCCCCAGGGTTACGGGCAATCGTGCATAACGCCAGCGCATGGATGGCGGAAAAACCCGGTACGCCCCTGACCGACGTGCTGGCATGCATGCTACAGATCCACGTCAATGCGCCCTATCTGCTCAACCACGCTCTTGAAGGCATGTTGCGCGGCCACGGTCATGCCGCCAGCGACATTATTCATTTCACCGATTACGTGGTGGAGCGCGGCAGCGATAAACATATCGCCTATGCCGCCAGTAAAGCTGCGCTGGACAACATGACCCGCTCTTTTGCCCGCAAACTGGCTCCGGAAGTAAAAGTGAACGCTATCGCCCCGTCGCTCATTTTATTTAATGAGGGCGACGACGCGGAATACCGTCAGCAGGCGCTGAATAAATCGTTAATGAAAACGGCGCCGGGTGAAAAAGAGGTGATCGATTTAATCGATTATCTGCTGACCAGTTGCTTCGTGACTGGCCGCAGTTTCGCCGTCGACGGCGGCCGCCATTTGCGTTAGTGCAGCCTGACCCAGCAAAAAATCAGCAGCCAGGCGCTCAGGCACCAGCAAATAACCGCCCCGCCGAGCGCCATCGGTAGCTTCATCACCCCGGTGAAATACCAGAGCGACAGAAGATACACGAAATAGGGAATGATCGACCACATACTGAATATGATGGTGGTTCTTAACGCTTCGATACCGCGCTCGCTGGCGACGATGTAATGCGCGATCAACGCGAAAGTGGGAAATAGCGGAATCAACCCTGCAATATAATAATTTTTCGTTTTTGCCAGTAAGCCGATCACCACCACTACCAGCGCGCCGAGAGTGGCTTTTATTACGAGTCCCATTGCCTTGCCTTAACACATCAATAACATCGGCTGTTAGCATAACGGAAGCGCTTCCGTTTAGGAAAGATTAATGGAAGGCGGCGCCGCCGCGGTGTATGTTGGCGTTTTTAGTCTGGCAATAATGGCATGAACACGATTGTATTTGTCGAAGACGATCCTGAGGTTGGCGCGCTCATCGCAGCTTATCTGGCAAAACACGATTTTGACGTAGTGGTTGAGCCGCGCGGTGATAAGGCGGAAGCGCGTATTCTGGAAGTGCAGCCCGATCTGGTCCTGCTGGACATCATGCTTCCCGGCAAAGACGGTATGACATTGTGTCGTGATATTCAGGGGCGCTGGCAGGGACCGATTGTGCTGCTTACCTCTCTCGACAGCGATATGAATCACATCCTCGCTCTGGAAATGGGCGCCTGCGACTACATACTGAAAACGACGCCCCCTGCCGTGCTACTCGCCCGCCTGCGCCTGCATTTACGTCAAAGCGAACACGCCACTCTGGCGAAAGGCATTCAGAGCGGCGGCGCGACGCCGTACAACCCTTTACGCTTTGGCTCGCTGAGGGTCGATCCGATTAACCGTTCAGTGTCGCTGGGCGGCGAACAGGTCTCCCTTTCCACCGCCGATTTCGAACTGTTATGGGAACTGGCGACCCATGCCGGACAGATTATGGATCGCGACGCGCTGCTGAAAAATTTGCGCGGCGTCAGCTACGACGGACTGGATCGTAGCGTGGACGTCGCAATTTCACGTCTGCGTAAAAAGTTGCGCGATAACGCCACGGAACCCTATCGCATAAAAACCGTGCGAAACAAAGGCTACTTGTTTGCGCCCCATGCCTGGGATGATGAAACCGCATACTGAGTGGAGAATGGAATGAAAAAACTCTTTGTGCAGTTTTATCTCCTGCTGTTTGTCTGCTTTCTGGTGATGACCCTGCTGGTTGGCCTGGTCTACAAATTCACCGCCGAGCGCGCCGGAAGGCAGTCGCTGGATGATTTGATGAAAAGCTCACTGTACCTGATGCGCAGTGAACTGCGGGAGATCCCGCCCCGTGACTGGGGTAAGACCATCAAACAGATGGATCTCAATCTCTCCTTCGACTTACGCGTTGAACCGCTGACCCACTTCCGGCTGGACGCGTCCTCAATGGAGCGCCTTCGCAGCGGCGACATTATTGCGCTGGACGATCAGTACACCTTTATTCAGCGTATTCCGCGCAGCCACTACGTGCTAGCCGTCGGTCCGGTGCCCTATCTCTACTACCTGCATCAGATGCGCCTGCTGGACATCGCGCTGATGGCGATCATCGCCATTTCACTCGCCCTGCCGGTGTTTATCTGGATGCGTCCTCACTGGCAGGACATGCTGCGACTTGAAGCTGCGGCTCAGCGTTTCGGTAAAGGTCATCTGGGCGAGCGACTGAATTTCAACAGCGGTTCCAGCTTTGAGCGGCTGGGCATTGCTTTTAACCAGATGGCTGACAACATCACTGCGCTGATCGCCAGTAAAAAACAGTTGATTGACGGTATCGCCCATGAACTGCGCACGCCGTTGGTGCGTCTTCGCTATCGGCTGGAGATGAGCGAAAACCTCAGTCACCAGGAGTCGCTGGCGCTTAATCGTGACATCGGGCAGCTTGAGTCGCTGATCGAGGAGCTATTAACTTATGCCCGTCTCGACAGGCCGCAAAATGAACTGCACCTTAGCGAACCGGACCTCCCGGCGTGGATTACGTCGCACATTGAAGACGTACAGAGCGTCACTCCGGAACGCACGCTAACCCTCTCACAGGTCGTTCGCGGGCACTACGGCGCACTGGATATGCGTCTGCTGGAGCGCGTTCTGGATAACTTACTCAACAACGCACTGCGTTACTGCAAAACGACCGTTGAAATTAGCCTGCTGCGGGACGGACACCTCGCGACGTTGATTGTCGAGGATGACGGCCCAGGCATCGCGCCCGATGCCCGGCAAAAGGTGTTCGAACCTTTTGTGCGCCTGGACCCCAGCCGCGATCGCGCCACCGGTGGATGCGGTCTTGGGCTCGCCATTGTCCACTCCATCGCGATGGCGATGGGGGGGACGGTGAGCTGCGGCGTAAGCCACCTTGGCGGCGCGCAATTTCGTTTTAGCTGGCCTCTCCGGTCCCCCATCGCGCAAGAATCCCTTGCCTGACGACGACCGCACTGTAGCCGCCGACGAAAAGTTGTGCTATAAAAAAGTATGTTGTAACTAATGAGAATCAATCATGGCACGCTACGATCTTGTCGACCGACTGAACAGCACGTTTCGTCAGATGGAGCAGGCGCTCGCGGCGCTGACGGAAGCGCTCAGCCAGCAACCCCTGACGATTGCCCGCGTTTTTTCCCTGCCGGAGATCAGTAAAGAAGATGAGCATAACCCGCTGGAGACCATTGCGGTCAAACAGCATCTGGGTAAAGAAGCGCTGTCGCTGGCGTTAGCGCATTATCGCCACCTGTTCATTCAGCAGCAGTCGGAGAAGCGCAGCAGCAAAGCGGCGGTTCGTCTGCCCGGCGTGATCTGCTTTCGGGTGGATAACGCCAGTCAGCAGGCGTTACAGCGTCAGGTTGAACAGATAAACCAGTTGAAAACCACCTTCGAATATATCGTTACCGTGGAGTCAGGCTTACCCTCTGCAGCGCGATTTGAATGGGTGCATCGTCATTTACCCGGGTTGATCACGCTAAATGCCTACCGCGCGTTGACGGTGATTAACGATCCGGCGACGCTGCGCTTCGGCTGGGCGAATAAACATATCATCAAGAATCTCACCCGCGACGAGGTGTTGGCCCAGCTTGAAAAAAGCCTCAACACCCCACGTAGCGTACATCCCTGGACCCGCGAGGAGTGGCAGGCAAAGCTGGAGCGAGAATACCAGGATATCGCCGCGCTACCGCAGCGGGCGAAATTGAAAATTAAGCGTCCGGTCAAGGTCCAGCCCATCGCCAGGGTCTGGTATAAAGGGAAACAGAAGCAGGTGCAACACGCCTGCCCGACCCCGCTGATTGCGTTAATCAGCACGGATAACGGCGCGGGTGTGCCCGACATCGGCGAACTGCTGAATTACGATGCCGATAATGTTCAGCACCGTTTTAAACCCCAGGCGCAGCCGCTACGGTTGATGATTCCCCGGCTGCACCTGTACGTGGCGGATTAACGGCCCGGCTTCATGCTGCCGACCATCTGCTCTGGCCGCACCCAGCGATCAAACTCCTCTTCGCTGAGGTGGCCCAGCGCCAGAGCGGCGGCTTTCAGCGTCAGCCCCTCTTTGTGCGCTTTTTTGGCGATCTCTGCCGCTTTATCATAGCCGATGTGGGTATTCAGCGCGGTGACCAGCATCAGCGACTCGTTAAGCAACTGGTTGATGCGCTCGCGGTTCGGTTCAATCCCTGTCGCGCAATGGGCATTAAAGCTTTCCATGCCGTCGGCCAGCAGACGCACAGATTGCAGGAAATTATGAATCACCATCGGGCGATAAACGTTGAGTTCGAAGTTTCCCGACGCCCCTCCCATGTTGATTGCCACATCGTTGCCCATCACCTGGCAGCACAGCATCGTCAACGCTTCACATTGAGTCGGGTTAACCTTGCCCGGCATGATCGAACTGCCCGGTTCGTTTTCCGGGATAGCGATTTCACCAATGCCGCAGCGCGGACCAGAAGCCAGCCAGCGCACATCATTGGCGATTTTCATCAGTGAGGCCGCCAGCCCTTTCAGCGCGCCGTGAGCGTGTACCAGCGCATCACAGGTGGCAAGCGCTTCAAACTTATTGGGTGCGGTAACAAACGGCGCCTGGGTTATCACCGCCAGTTCATCGGCCACGCGACGCGCATATTCAGGATGGGTATTCAGACCTGTACCAACGGCGGTGCCGCCAAGCGCCAGTTCCGCCACGTGCGACAGGCTGGCCTCCAGGTGTTTATGGTTATGCTCAAGCATTGCCACCCAGCCGGAGATTTCCTGACCGAGCGTCAGCGGCGTGGCGTCCTGTAGGTGGGTACGACCAATTTTGACAATGTCGGCGAAGGCGTGGGATTTCTCGCGCAGGGTCTGGGTTAATATCGTCAGTTGCGGAATAAGTTGCTTACGTAACGCCAGCAGCGCAGCCACATGCATGGCCGTCGGGAAAACGTCATTTGAGCTTTGGCTCTTGTTGACGTCATCATTGGGATGCACTTTGCGATCCATTCCGCGCACTCCGCCCAACAGCTCGCTTGCCCGGTTCGCCAGAACTTCATTCATATTCATATTACTTTGCGTACCGGAACCGGTCTGCCAGATAGCCAGCGGAAACTCATCGGCATGTTTGTCTGCCAGCACTTCGTCGGCGGCCTGCATAATGGCAGAGGCCTTCTCCGGCGAGAGCAGCCCTAAATCCTCGTTCACCTTTGCCGCTGCACGCTTAGTGAGCGCCAGCGCGTGGATCAGCGCGACGGGCATTTTTTCGGTCGAAATACGAAAATGCTCCAGTGAACGTTGGGTTTGCGCGCCCCACAGTTTATCTGCCGGGACATCAATTGCACCCATCGAATCTTTCTCGCGGCGTACCGTTACCATTACCTTCTCCTTACTTAATGCGTTGATGAGGTTATGTTCGACATTGCCCACTTGCTTGCGGTCTTATGAGTATTAACGATGACGTAACCGTCGTTTGGTGGTTCGTGCGAAAAAAAACCGCCCCGTAGGGCGGCTGACGTTATTTCACGCAGCGTGCGCACTGCGACGTCTGAATCTGCTGGAAAAAGTCATTTCCTTTATCATCCACCAGGATAAAGGCCGGGAAATCTTCCACTTCGATCTTCCAGATCGCTTCCATGCCCAGTTCCGGGTATTCCACACATTCGAGGCTCTTGATGCTGCCCTGTGCCAGCACCGCCGCCGGGCCGCCAATACTGCCGAGGTAGAAACCGCCGTGCTTGTGACAGGCATCGGTGACCTGCTGGCTGCGGTTCCCCTTCGCCAGCATTATCATGCTGCCGCCGGCGGCCTGAAGCTGATCGACGTAAGAATCCATCCGACCTGCGGTAGTTGGGCCGAGCGAGCCCGATGCGTACCCTTCCGGCGTTTTCGCCGGACCGGCGTAATAGATGGGATGATCTTTCACATACTGCGGCAAGCCTTCGCCCCGATCCAGACGCTCTTTCAGTTTGGCATGGGCGATATCACGCCCCACAATAATGGTTCCGTTCAGAGACAGACGCGTGGAAACCGGGTACTGCGACAGTTGCGCCAGTATATCTTTCATCGGGCGGTTCAGGTCAACGCGCACCGCTTCCCCTTCGCCTGCTTTGCGCAGCGCCTCGGGAATATATTTACCCGGATTATGCTCAAGTTTTTCGATCCAGATCCCATCGCGGTTAATCTTCGCCTTGATGTTACGGTCCGCGGAACAGGAAACCCCCATCCCCACCGGACAGGACGCCCCGTGACGCGGCAGACGAATCACCCGGATATCATGAGCGAAATATTTGCCCCCGAATTGCGCGCCCAGCCCCAGATTTTGCGCTTCCACCAGCAGCTCTTTTTCCAGCTCAACGTCGCGGAAAGCCTGACCGTGTTCATTTCCTTCCGTTGGCAGCGCGTCATAATATTTCGCAGAGGCCAGTTTGACGGTTTTCAGGTTTGCTTCGGCAGACGTGCCGCCAATAACAAACGCGATGTGGTATGGCGGGCAGGCCGCAGTGCCCAGCGTGCGCATTTTATCGATCAGATAATTTTTCAGTTTACCCGGCGTCAGCAGCGCTTTGGTTTCCTGATACAGATACGTTTTATTCGCCGATCCCCCGCCCTTGGCGATACAGAGAAATTTATACTCATCGCCATCCACGCTATAAAGGTCAATCTGCGCTGGCAGGTTGGTGCCGGTATTCACTTCTTTATACATGTCCAGCGCGGCATTCTGCGAGTAGCGCAGGTTATCTTCGATATAGGTGTTATACACCCCGCGCGCCAGCGCAGCCTCATCGCCGCCGCCAGTCCACACGCGTTGCCCTTTTTTGCCGACAATAATCGCTGTACCGGTGTCCTGGCAGGTCGGCAAAATGCCTTTCGCGGCGATGTCGGAGTTACGCAGAAACTGCAGCGCAACGTACTTGTCGTTTTCGCTGGCTTGTGGGTCAAGCAGAATATCGGCGACCTGCTGCTGATGCGCCGGGCGCAGCATGAACGAGGCGTCGTGGAAGGCCTGGCGCGCCAACAGCGTGAGCGCCTGTGGCGCGACTTTCAGGATCTCTTGTCCTTCAAATTCGGCCACGGAAACGTGTTCACTGGTCAGCAGATAGTATTCGGTATCATCCTTTTTAAGGGGAAAAGGATCCTGATAAAAGAAGGGTTTGTTTGACATTGATCTCTCACTTACTGCTCGGTCTGATTATCTTAGGCTTCAGGGCAGATGTTCCTTTGCCCTCGTTAAAAGCGAGTTACACTATCCTACACAATTTTTTAACAAAAACTGAGACAAGTACGACTTTTTGCGTGCACAGGTTACATCCCGCGGGTTTCTTGGTTTAATAACCGCATTCATTTCCACCTCATTTTAAAATTGAAACAGGGCATTGAAATGCAAAAACTTATCAACTCGGTGCAGAACTATGCGTGGGGCAGTAAAACGGCGCTGACGGAGCTTTACGGCATAGCTAACCCGCAGCAGCAGCCGATGGCGGAGCTGTGGATGGGCGCGCACCCAAAAAGCAGCTCTCAGGTGGTTGATGCTAACGGCCAAACCGTGTCGCTACGTGACGTCATCGAAAAGCATAAATCCACCCTGCTGGGCGATGCGGTTGCTGAGCGTTTTGGAGAGCTGCCCTTCCTGTTTAAAGTCCTTTGCGCCGCACAACCGCTGTCCATTCAGGTGCATCCGAACAAACGTAATTCTGAAACAGGCTTTGCCCGGGAAAATGCCGCCGGGATCCCGCTGGATGCCGCCGAGCGCAACTACAAGGATCCGAACCATAAGCCAGAGCTGGTTTTTGCCCTGACGCCGTTCCTGGCGATGAACGCATTTCGCGAGTTCTCTGAGATCGTCTCCCTGCTGCAACCGGTCGCTGGCGCTCACACCGCTATCGCGCATTTTCTGGAAAACCCCAATGCTGAACGGCTGAGTGAACTGTTCGCCGGTCTGCTGAATATGCAGGGGGAAGAAAAATCCCGCGCGCTGGCGATTCTGAAAGCCGCTCTGGAAAATCAGCAAGGCGAACCGTGGCAGACGATTCGTCTTATCGCCGAGTTTTACCCGGATGACAGCGGCCTGTTTTCGCCGCTGCTGTTAAACGTGGTGAAACTGAATCCGGGAGAAGCCATGTTCCTGTTCGCTGAAACGCCGCATGCCTATCTGCAGGGTGTGGCGCTGGAAGTGATGGCCAATTCTGATAACGTTTTGCGCGCCGGACTGACGCCAAAATATATCGATATTCCGGAACTGGTCGCCAACGTCAGATTCGACGCTAAGCCAGCCAACCAGTTGTTAACAACGCCGGAGAAAAACGGTGCGGAACTGGACTTCCCTATTCCGGTAGATGATTTCGCCTTCTCGTTGCACGACCTGTCCGCGCAGGAAACGCCCGTCGCGCAGCAAAGCGCGGCGATTCTGTTCTGCGTGGAAGGCGAAGCTGTGCTCAGCAAAGGCGAGCAACGTCTGGTGTTGAAGCCCGGCGAGTCTGCGTTCATCAGCGCTGCGGAGTCGCCGATCATGGCCAGTGGCGTGGGCCGTTTAGCGCGGGTCTACAACAAGTTCTAGCAACTTACTGAATTTTTTAACAACTCTTGCTAAGCTAGTAAGAGGTCTTTGCGTTCTCCAGGCGGCCCGGGCTGCCTGGTTTCATTTTATGGATAAACAATATGAAAAAATCGCTGGTAGCTGCGAGTGTCATCGTCGCACTCGGTATCGTCTGGACGGGCGGTGCATGGTACACAGGTAAGAAGCTGGAAACCCATCTTTCTGAGATGGTCAGTCAGGCCAATGAGCAAATTAAGCGCAGCGCGCCGCAGGCGAATGTGGAACTTGGCTATCAAAACTATCAGCGCGGCGTGTTCAGCAGCCAGCTGCAACTGGTGCTTAAGCCGGTTGCCGGCAAAGAAAATCCGTGGCTGAAAGCGGGCCAGAGCGTGGTTTTCAATGAGTCTGTCGATCATGGTCCTTTCCCCTTCGCGCAGTTAAAAACCCTGAATCTCATCCCGTCAATGGCCTCGGTGAAAACCACCCTGCAAAATAACGAGGTCAGCAAGCCGCTGTTTGATCTCGCCAAAGGTGAAGCCCCCTTTGAGATCAACTCCCGTATAAGCTACAGCGGCGATACGCGTTCGGTGATGGCGGTGAAGCCGCTGAATTACGAAAATGAGACCGATAAAGTTGCCTTTAGCGGCGGCGATTTCATCTTCAACGCCGACAAAGAAGGCAAAGAGGTGTCGCTTTCCGGTGAAGCGCAGAGTGGTCTGGTGAACGCAGTAAACGAATATGGTCAGAAGGTTCAGTTCACCTTCAACAATCTTAAGACCGAAGGTTCCAGCACCCTCGCGAGCTTCGGCGAGCGCGTTGGCGATCAGAAACTGACCCTCGATAAAATGGCGATCTCTGTAGAAGGCAAAGAGATGGCGCTGCTCGAAGGTATGGAAATTAACGGCAAAACCGATCTGGTCAACGACGGCAAAACCATTAACAGCCAGTTGGATTATTCGCTTAACAGCCTGAAAGTGCAGAATCAGGATCTGGGTAGCGGTAAGCTGACGCTGAAAGTGGGCCAGATAGACGGCGAAGCATGGCATCAGTTTAGCCAGCAGTATAATGCGCAAACCCAGGCGCTGTTGACACAGCCGGAAATCGCAGATAACCCGGAACTCTATCAGCAGAAAGTGACCGAGGCGTTCTTCAGCGCCCTGCCGCTGCTGATGAAAGGTGAACCGGTGGTGACGGTCGCGCCGCTGAGCTGGAAAAACGCAAAAGGTGAAACCACCTTCAACCTGTCCCTGTTCCTGAAAGACCCGGCAACCGCGCAGGGCGAGCCGAAAACGCTGGCCGATGAAGTCGACCGTTCGGTGAAATCACTTGACGGCAAATTAGCCATCCCCATGGATATGGCCGTTGAGTTCATGACGCAGATTGCCAAACTGGAAGGTTACCAGCAGGAGCAGGCGGAAAAACTGGCTACACAGCAGGTCAAAGGTCTGTCAGCCATGGGGCAGATGTTCCGCGTGACCACCCTGGAAGACAACACCATTGGCAGCAGCCTGCAGTACGCTAACGGCCAGGTGACGCTGAACGGGAATAAAATGCCGTTGGAAGAATTTGTCGGCTTGTTCGGCATGGCGTCATTGCCGGTGCCAGACGCACCGACGCAGCCGTAAGGCCCACTCTGAACCCCTCGTCTGAGGGGTTTATTTTTGTATCACCAGCCGCGCCGATAACGTCTGGTTACGGGTGTGTCCGTCATCATGGCCGATGCGTTGCAGTATGCGTTCCGCCAGGGAATACCCCATTTCGCGCGCCGGCGTTGTGGCCCAAACAATAGGCAAATCATCCAGCGCGTTTTCCGGAACGTCGGCAAACGCCCCCAGTGAAATCTGCTGTTCAAAGTAACGATCGACGCCGACCTCGCCGCTCTGGCGACCGGCGCGCATCAGGCCAAACCACGCGCCCATGGCGATCACTTCGTTATAGCAGACCACGGCGCTGATGGTCGGATTTCGTCGTAGCAACGTGGTGATGGCCTCAGCCGCCTGTTTTTGGCTGGTGGCGCACTCCAGCACCCAGTCACTGTGAAACGGCAGACCATATTTCAACAGCGTGGCGCAGTAGCCGCCCACGCGTTCGGCACGGGTCAAAGAAGAGCTTTGCCCGCCTAACCAGGCAATACGCTGATGGCCGTGGCGGATGAGATGCTCCGTCAGCAACTGTGCCGCCTGCATGTTGTCGGGGCGCACGGTATCCACGTCGTCGGGATAGCTGGCGCGGGAGGCAAACACCACGGGAATGCCCTTTTCTTCCGCCATCACGCGTAGCGTCTCACTGCTCCCCGCAGCGCCGGCGATGATCACCCCATCGACACCCTGATTCAGTAACATCGTAAAACGCTGTTCCAGCTGTTCGCCGTCATGTCCGCCATGCAGCAGAAAGACCATCCGTCCCTGCGACTCCAGCGCTTCGGTCAAGCCCGCGGTAAGCTCCGCGTAAAACCGGGCGGATAAATCACGAACGATCAGCCCAACAACGCCGCTCTGTCCTCCCCGCAGCGCGGAAGCCTGACGGTTGCGCACAAAGCCCAGTTCTTCGATCGCCGCATTGACGCGCTCGCCGGTGGCGGTTGAAATACGTCCTTTACCGCTGAGCACCAGCGAAACCGTACTGACCGACACCCCCGCCGCCAGCGCCACATCGTGGATAGTGATTTTTTTGGCTATAGCCATGGAAACAACAAACTCCCCTGCTAACGTGACAGATAAAACGTTTTATCAATCACTTATATTTATACGCCCTATTATCCTTCGATAATGTGACTTTCGCCGCACTAAAATAAGGTAAAACGTTTTATCTTTCCGCTCAAATTTACGCATTACCGATGGATTTTCACAAGGAGTCGTTAGATGACGGCAAAAACAGTACCCAAAATCACGTTATGGGAATTTTTCCAGCAGTTGGGCAAAACCTTCATGCTGCCCGTCGCTTTACTGTCGTTTTGCGGCATTATGTTGGGCATCGGCAGTTCGCTAAGCAGCCACGATGTGCTGACTCTGCTTCCGGCGTTGGGCAATCCGGTCCTGCAGGCGATCTTCACCTGGATGAGCAAAGTCGGCTCATTCGCCTTTAGCTTCCTGCCGGTCATGTTCTGCATCGCGATTCCTTTAGGTCTGGCGCGCGAAAACAAAGGCGTCGCCGCGTTCGCCGGTTTCGTCGGCTATGCGGTGATGAACCTTGCGGTTAACTTCTGGCTAACCGCAAAAGGCATTCTGCCCGCCACCGACCCGGCGGTGCTGAAAGCCAATAACATCCAGAATATCCTCGGGATCCCGTCCATCGACACCGGGATCCTCGGCGCGGTCATCGCCGGTATTATCGTCTGGATGCTGCACGAACGTTTTCACAATATTCGTCTGCCGGATGCGCTGGCATTCTTCGGCGGGACCCGCTTTGTGCCGATTATCTCTTCCGTGGTTATGGGCCTGGTGGGTCTGGTCATTCCACTGGTTTGGCCGGTATTTGCGATGGGCATCAGCGGACTCGGTCATATGATTAACAGCGCGGGCGACTTTGGCCCTATGTTGTTTGGTACCGGCGAACGTCTGTTGTTACCGTTTGGTTTACATCACATTCTGGTTGCGCTGATTCGCTTTACCGACGCAGGCGGTACCCAGGAAGTGTGCGGTCATACGGTGAGCGGCGCCCTGACTATCTTCCAGGCGCAGTTGAGCTGCCCTACCACACAGGGGTTCTCTGAAAGCGCAACCCGCTTTCTCTCACAGGGTAAAATGCCCGCGTTCCTCGGTGGCTTACCGGGAGCCGCATTAGCGATGTATCACTGCGCCCGGCCTGAAAATCGCCATAAAATCAAAGGACTGTTGATTTCTGGCCTGATCGCGTGCGTCGTGGGCGGCACCACGGAACCGCTGGAATTTTTATTCCTGTTCGTTGCCCCGGTACTGTATGTGATTCACGCGTTACTGACGGGTCTGGGTTTCACCATTATGTCGGTGCTGGGCGTGACCATCGGCAACACTGACGGCAATATTATCGATTTTGTCGTGTTTGGTATTCTGCACGGCCTGTCGACCAAGTGGTATCTGGTGCCAGTGGTAGCCGCTATCTGGTTCGCGGTGTACTACGTCATTTTCCGCTTCGCCATCACCCGCTTTAATCTGAAAACGCCGGGTCGCGACAGTGACATCGCCAGCACGATAGAAAAAGCCGTTGCCGGCGCGCCGGGTAAATCGGGCTATAATGTGCCAGCCATTCTGGCGGCGCTGGGCGGTGCCGATAATATCGTCAGCCTCGATAACTGCATCACCCGCCTGCGTCTGTCGGTGAAGGATATGTCGATTGTGAACGTCCAGGCGCTCAAGGACAACCGCGCCATTGGGGTGGTTCAGTTGAATCAGCATAATTTGCAGGTGGTCATTGGTCCGCAGGTTCAGTCGGTGAAAGACGAAATGGCGGGTCTGATGAATACCGTTCAGGCATAAGGGCTACGCTATGTTCGATTTTTCAACCGTTGTTGACAGGCATGGGACCTGGTGCACCCAATGGGATTACGTTGCCGACCGTTTTGGTTCTGCCGATCTGCTGCCGTTTACCATTTCCGATATGGATTTCGCGACGGCGCCCTGTATCCTGGAGGCGCTGCACCAGCGCCTCGCTCACGGCGTACTGGGCTACAGCCGCTGGCAAAATGATGCGTTTCTCGGCGCCATCGCCTCCTGGTTCGATCAACGACACAACACCGCGATCGACACCGGTTCGCTGGTGTATGGCCCCTCGGTGATCTATATGGTGTCGGAATTAATTCGCCAGTGGTCCGCGCCGGGTGACGGCGTGGTTGTCCATACGCCTGCCTATGACGCTTTTTACAAAGCCATAGAGGGCAATCAGCGCACCGTGATTCCCGTCGCCCTGGAAAACCCCCGTGCGGGATGGATCTGCGATCGGGATAAACTGGAAGCGGCGCTGGCGCGACCGGAGAGTAAAATTCTGTTGCTGTGCAGCCCGCACAACCCGACCGGTAAAGTCTGGACGCGCGGTGAACTGGAGATCATGGCGGCGCTGTGCGAGCGCCACGGCGTTCGGGTTATTTCCGATGAAATTCATATGGACATGGTGTGGGGAGAACAGCCGCACATTCCCTGGTGCAACGTGGCGAACGGCAACTGGGCGCTGTTTACCTCCGGCTCGAAGAGCTTCAATATTCCGGCGCTTACTGGCGCGTATGGCCTGATACAAGATGAACAGAGCCGCACTCGTTATCTCAATGCGCTAAAAGGTCGCGATGGTCTCTCGTCGCCTGCCGTCCTGGCGCTGACCGCGCACATCGCAGCCTACGAGCAAGGCGCGCCCTGGCTGGATGCGCTTCGCGGTTACCTGAAGGATAATTTGCGTTATGTTGCCAATACGCTTAACGGCGCCTTTCCGGAACTGGCCTGGCAACCGCCGCAATCAACGTATCTGGCGTGGATCGATCTGCGTTCGCTGAAGATTGATGATCATGCGTTACAGTCTGCGCTTATTCATCAGCAAAAAATCGCCATTATGCCCGGCTTTACCTATGGCGATGAGGGTCGCGGCTTTGTGCGTTTAAATGCCGGTTGCCCGCGTTCGAAACTTGAACAAGGCGTCTCCGGTCTGATAAAGGCGATTCGTTCCGTCCGCTAACGCACCGTTGCGCAATGAAATTAATCATTGCGCAACATAGCTTTTCATCGGGATTTGTTTTTATAATAGCGCGCACTTTTCTATTCAAATAATGAGTGCGACCATGATTGATACTTCCCTGCCGTTAACTGACATTCATCGCCACCTGGATGGCAACATCCGCGCCCAGACCATCCTCGACCTTGGTCGCCAGTTCAATTTGACGCTTCCAGCCCAGACGCTCGACACGCTGATCCCCCATGTTCAGGTGACCGCGACGGAACCCGATCTGGTCAGTTTCCTCTCTAAGCTGGACTGGGGAGTCAAAGTATTAGGCTCCCTGGAGGCCTGCCGCCGCGTGGCGTTCGAGAACATTGAAGATGCCGCCCGAAATGGCCTGCACTACGTTGAACTGCGATTTTCTCCGGGTTATATGGCCATGACGCATAACCTCCCGATCGCGGGCGTGGTGGAAGCGGTCATCGCGGGTGTAAGCGAAGGTTGCGAAGCCTTCGGCGTGTCGGCGCGTTTGATTGGCATCATGAGCCGCACTTTTGGCGAAGCCGCCTGTTTGCAAGAGCTCGAGGCGCTTCTGGCGCACCGCGATCAGATCACCGCGCTGGATCTCGCCGGAGATGAACTGGGCTTTCCGGGCAGTTTGTTCCTGTCGCATTTTAACCGGGCCCGTGACGCCGGGTGGCGCATTACCATTCATGCGGGAGAAGCCGCGGGCCCGGAAAGCATCTGGCAGGCAATTCGTGAGCTGGGCGCAGAGCGCATCGGACACGGCGTGAAAGCCGTTGAGGATCCTGCGTTGATGGACTTTCTTGCGGAGCAGCGCATCGGAATTGAGTCCTGCCTGACATCAAATATACAGACCAGCACCGTGGCATCGCTGGCGGCGCATCCGCTGAAAACTTTCCTTGAGCATGGCGTACTGGCCAGTCTGAACACCGACGATCCGGCAGTACAGGGCGTAGATATTATTCATGAATATACCGTCGCGGCGCCGGCTGCGGGTCTGACGCGTGAACAAATTCGCCAGGCGCAGATCAACGGTCTGGAAATCGCTTTTCTGAGTGCGCAGGAAAAACAGGCGCTGCGCGAAAAAGTGGCGGCAGCGTAAAGGACGGTGCCGGATGGCGGTAATGCCTTATCCGGCCTACTGCATAAGCCTGCCCGGCGGGCGATAGCGCCGCCGGGCAGATAGCTCTTACGTCAGACTCAGCGTCGAACGGTGTTTAGCCGACTCAATACCAAGCTCAATCAATTCCATAATCTGAATCGCCTGGCTTGCAGGTACCGGGTTTTCTCCATTACCGTTCAGCGCGTCGCGGATTCCGGCGTAATACGCCGGATAATTCCCCGGAACGGTCAGCCAGGTCTCTTCGACGCGCGTTTCGCCTTCCACGCGGGTAAGCACGCCGTCGCGCATGTCGTAGCCCCAGTCTTCCTGTGGCAGACGCTCGCCGTTTTTCAGCCGCTCTTCCTGCGGGTCAAGGCCATATTTCACATAGCTCCCCCGCGAACCGTGTACGATATAGCGCGCCGATTCCGCCGCCGCCAGCATCGTTCCATGCAAAATCACCCGGCGCTGGGGATAAGAGAGCGTGGCGTGAAAATAGTCGGTTGACTGCGCCCCCGGACGCAGTTGCGCCAGATCGACGGTCATACTGACCGGCAGACCAAACAGGTTGATTGCTTGATCCAGCAGATGCGGCGCCAGATCGTACCAGATACCGCTACCTGGCCCGCCCTGTTCGCGCCAGCGATCGCGGACCTGCGGGCGGAAGCGGTCAAAGTGAGACTCAAAATAGGCCACTTCCCCCAGCACGCCCTCTGACAGCATCGCTTTCAGGGTCAGAAAATCGCTGTCCCAACGGCGGTTATGAAAGACGGAAAGCACCCGTCCAAAGCTGCGCGCCAGCGCATCCAGTTCGCGAGCTTGTGACAGTGTCACGGTAAAAGGCTTATCAACCACCACGTGCTTACCGGCTTCCAGTGCGGCTTTCGCCAGCGGGAAATGGGTGTCGTTAGGGGTGGGAATGACAATCAGGTCAATATTGGGGTCGTTAAACAAATGCTTTGGCTCAGAGACAACGGCCACGGCAGGCCAGTCCGCCTTCACCTTGGCTGCATCGCTGCTGGAAATGACGGCCAGTTCCAGACCGGGTGTACCATCAATTAACGGCGCGTGGAACGTCTTGCTGGCGTATCCATAGCCAATCAATCCTACGCGGATATTGTCACTCATCATGTTGCCTCTCGTTTCAGTCTGTGACCATTTCACACTATCCATAATCGTCTAACAATAGTTTACTTCGCCCCGCAGCAGAAAGGCGAAGAGTTAACTTAAGTCAAACAACCGTCATTTAAGCGGCGTCCGGGGTAATAAAGTGACTGAAACCGTTCCCGAAACCCTTGCTGGCTTAACTTTCGCTAAGTAAAATTCGCCGTCTGTGTTTAAGGATAAATCAAAGCAAATGTCGTCAGTGATCAATCGTATTATCGAATTAACGGGTTGGGTGGTTCTTGCATTTTCCGTGGTGCTACTGGGCGTGGCTAATCATATTGATAATTACCAGCCGCCAGAGCAAACCGCAGCCGTTCAGAAAAAATGATGCTCTCCCGCCAGGCGGCTTGCGTCGTCTGGCGTTCAGAAACGGGCTTTTAAATACAGAAAAGGCTGAAAAAGTATCTGAAAAAGGTAAATCTGCCGCTTACCGCGCCTGCGCATATTGCCAGTTTCAATGAAGCAGGATAACCTTCTGGCCAGTGCCGTCTGGCACGGCTTTAGCTGTTAAGAAATCACTTATTTTGCATTGGTATCCCGGGCGACCTGGTCAGGGATCGTTTGTTTATTTTTTTTACGTTCGCAACTCAATAGGCATTATTTTTATATTAGGGATCCCTGTTTATGACCGTTCAGGATTATTTATTAAAATTCCGCAAAATTAGTTCACTTGAAAGTCTGGAAAAGTTGTTCGACCATCTCCATTACACGCTTACCGACGATCGGGACATCATCAATATGTATCGCGCTGCCGATCACCGTCGCGCGGAACTGGTATCCGGCGGTCGACTGTTTGATGTGGGTCAGGTGCCAAAGTCCGTCTGGCGTTACGTCCAATAAGAAAGTAGCGCTTGCCAGCAAAAGCTTTATAATAACCGCCCCAAAAAGAACGGTACGTCTGGCAATTCCGGAGATTTTATGACCACAACCCCGGCACAACGCATTGGAGGCTGGTTACTTGGCCCACTGGCCTGGCTTTTAGTCGCGTTGTTAAGTGCTTCGCTGGCCCTTTTTCTTTACGCTACGGCGCTCGCAACGCCGCAAACGTTCAGAATGTTGTCAGAACAAAGCGGGGGCAATCTGGTTTTATGGGGCGTTTCTTTTCTTACCGCGATCGCCATGTGGTATTACACCCTGTGGTTGACGATTGCTTTCTTTAAGCGCAGACGTTGTGTGCCAAAGCACTATATTGTCTGGTTGCTGGTGTCGGTTTTGCTGGCGATCAAATCCTTTGCCTTTTCGCCCGTGCCCGATGCTCTTGCCGTACGTCAACTGCTGTTTCCGCTGTTGGCGGCAGCACTGCTGGTGCCCTATTTCAAACGCTCTGCGCGCGTGAAATCGACTTTCGTGAACCCGTAATAACCATACAGTTAACCTGTTGTCGCCTGCTGTAGATTGTCAGATAATAGGCGGCTTTTTTATTTCAGGCCGAAAAATGACTGATTACCTGCTGCTGTTTATCGGAACTGTGCTGGTCAATAACTTTGTACTGGTGAAGTTTCTGGGGCTTTGTCCGTTTATGGGGGTGTCCAAAAAACTGGAAACCGCCATGGGGATGGGCCTCGCAACGACGTTCGTGATGACCCTGGCCTCGATCTGCGCATGGCTGATTGATACCTGGATCCTGATTCCGCTCAATCTGATTTATCTGCGCACGCTGGCCTTTATTCTGGTTATCGCGGTTGTTGTCCAGTTCACCGAAATGGTGGTGCGTAAGACCAGCCCGGCGCTTTATCGCCTGTTGGGGATTTTCTTACCGTTGATCACCACCAACTGTGCCGTACTGGGCGTCGCGCTGCTGAATATCAACCTTGGTCACACTTTTTTACAGTCGGCGCTGTACGGATTTTCCGCCGCCGTCGGTTTTTCGTTGGTCATGGTGCTGTTTGCCGCCATTCGCGAGCGCCTCGCCGTGGCGGATGTCCCTGCCCCCTTTCGCGGTAACGCGATTGCGTTGATCACGGCAGGGCTAATGTCTCTGGCCTTTATGGGCTTTAGTGGTTTGGTGAAGTTGTAATGAATGCTTTCTGGATTGCCGTTGCCGCCTTGAGCCTGCTGGGCCTGGTGTTCGGCGCCATTCTGGGCTATGCCTCCCGCCGCTATGCGGTGGAAGATGATCCGGTCGTCGAAAAAATTGATGAAATTTTACCGCAAAGCCAGTGTGGGCAGTGCGGTTACCCCGGCTGTCGTCCCTACGCTGAAGCTATCGGTAGCCAGGGTGAGAAAATCAACCGCTGTGCGCCCGGCGGCGAAGCGGTGATGCTTAAAATCGCTGAACTGTTGAATGTCGATCCGCAGCCGATAGACGGCGATGAACAGGCCATTGCGCCTGTGCGTATGCTGGCCGTAATTGATGAAGCCAACTGTATCGGCTGCACGAAGTGCATTCAGGCCTGCCCTGTTGACGCGATTGTCGGTGCGACGCGCGCCATGCACACGGTGATGAGCGATCTCTGTACCGGCTGCAATCTCTGCGTCGATCCTTGCCCGACACAGTGTATCGAACTGCGCCCGGTCGCCGAGACGCCTGACAGTTGGAAGTGGGATTTAAACACGATCCCCGTGCGCATTATCCCCGTGGAACAACATGCTTAAGTTATTCTCTGCTTTCAGAAAAAATAAGATCTGGGATTTCGATGGCGGTATTCATCCGCCAGAAATGAAATCGCAGTCCAACGGAACGCCGCTGCGTCAGGTCCCCCTGGCGCAGCGCTTCGTTATTCCCCTAAAACAGCACATTGGCGCCGAGGGCGAACTGTGCGTTGCTGTCGGTGAGCACGTATTGCGGGGACAGCCGTTAACCCGTGGGCGCGGAAAAATGCTGCCGGTACATGCGCCCACCTCCGGTACGATAGCGGCAATTGCCCCGCACTCCACCGCCCATCCCTCCGCCCTCGCTGAACTGAGCGTGATCATTGATGCCGACGGCGAAGACCGCTGGATTGAGCGTGATGGTTGGTCGGATTACACCTCGCATAGTCGCGAAGAATTAATCACCCGCATCCACCAGTATGGCGTTGCGGGTCTTGGCGGCGCGGGCTTCCCAACCGGCGTAAAACTGCAGGGCGGCGGTGATAAAATCGAAACGCTGATCGTCAACGCGGCGGAATGTGAACCTTACATTACCGCTGACGATCGCCTGATGCAGGACTGTGCCGCGCAGGTCGTCGAGGGGATCCGCATCCTTGCGCATATCCTCCAGCCACGCGAGGTTCTGATTGGTATTGAAGATAACAAACCGCAGGCCATTTCGATGTTGCGCGCCGTGTTGGCCGACGCTCATGACATCTCCCTGCGCGTGATCCCCACTAAATATCCCTCAGGCGGCGCGAAACAACTTACCCAGATCCTGACCGGCAAACAGGTGCCCCACGGCGGTCGTTCCTCCGATATCGGCGTGCTGATGCAAAACGTCGGTACCGCCTATGCCGTTAAACGTGCGGTAATTGATGGTGAACCCATTACCGAACGCGTGGTGACGCTGACAGGCGAAGCCGTCAGTCGCCCCGGCAACGTCTGGGCGCGACTGGGTACGCCGGTGCGTCATCTTCTGAACGACGCGGGATTCTGCCCTTCAGCCGATCAAATGGTGATCATGGGCGGCCCACTAATGGGCTTCACTCTGCCCTGGCTCGATGTGCCGGTGGTCAAAATCACTAACTGTCTGCTGGCGCCTTCCGCAACCGAAATGGGCGACCCCCAGGAAGAAAAAGGCTGTATTCGCTGCAGCGCCTGTGCGGACGCCTGCCCGGCCGATCTACTGCCGCAACAGCTTTACTGGTTCAGTAAAGGGCAGCAGCATGATAAAGCCACCGCACACAACATTGCTGACTGCATTGAATGCGGCGCCTGCGCATGGGTATGCCCGAGCAATATTCCTCTGGTGCAATATTTCCGTCAGGAAAAAGCCGAACTGAACGCAATAAGCCAGGAAGAAAAACGGGCGGCGGAAGCCAAAGCGCGATTTGAAGCACGTCAGGCGCGTCTGGAACGCGAAAAAGCGGCACGCCTTGAGCGCCATAAAAAAGCGGCGGTCCAGCCAGCGGCGAAAGACCAGGACGCCATCGCTGCCGCCCTTGCGCGAGTGAAACAAAAACAAGCTCAGGCAACTCAGCCGGTTATCATCCAGGCCGGGGAAAAACCGGATAACAGCGCGGTCATTGCCGCCCGGGAAGCGCGTAAGGCTCAGGCGCGCGCAAAACAGGCGGAAAATAGTGTCACCACGGATACCGACCCGCGTAAAGCGGCGGTCGAAGCCGCTATTGCCCGCGCGAAAGCGCGTAAGCTGACACAGCCGGCAACGGACGAACAGGCCGCGCCCGCCGAACCGGTGGACCCGCGTAAGGCGGCGGTTGAGGCTGCCATTGCCCGCGCGAAAGCGCGTAAGCTGGCGCAGCAGGCAACGGACCAACAGGCCGCGCCCGCCGAACCGGTGGACCCGCGTAAAGCGGCGGTTGAAGCCGCCATTGCCCGCGCGAAAGCGCGTAAGCTGACACAGCAGGCAACGGACGAACAGGCCGCGCCCGCCGAACCGGTCGATCCGCGTAAAGCGGCGGTTGAAGCCGCCATTGCCCGCGCGAAAGCCAAAAAAGCCGCTCAGCAGCAGGTTGTCAACGAGGAATAAATGGTATTCAGAATCGCAAGTTCTCCTTACACGCATAACCAGCGTCAGACATCACGCATTATGCTGCTGGTTTTACTCGCCGCCGTACCGGGTATTGCCGCACAGCTGTGGTTTTTTGGCTGGGGCACGCTTTTTCAGATTGTGCTTGCAGGCATCAGCGCCGTTCTCGCAGAAGCCGCGGTGCTCAGACTGCGTAAACAGCCGGTTCTGTCCGTTTTAAAAGACAATTCCGCTGTGTTGACCGGATTGCTGTTGGCCGTCAGTATTCCGCCGCTGGCCCCCTGGTGGATGGGGGTGCTCGGTACCGTTTTCGCCGTGATTATCGCCAAACAGCTGTATGGCGGCCTGGGTCAGAATCCGTTTAACCCGGCAATGATTGGCTACGTTGTCCTGCTCATCTCCTTCCCCGTTCAGATGACAAGCTGGCTACCGCCACATGAGATTGCCGCGCTATCGCCAGGCCTGCTGGATGCGCTTCAGGTGATCCTGACCGGTCATACCGCCAGCGGTAACGATATGAATAGCTTGCGGATGGGCATTGACGGGATCAGTCAGGCCACGCCGCTGGATACCTTTAAAACTGCGCTGCATGCGGGGCGCTCTGTTGACCAGATCCAGCAATACCCTATTTACCGCGGCGCGTTTGCGGGTGTGGGCTGGCAGTGGGTCAATCTTGCATGGCTGGCTGGCGGTGTCTGGTTGCTGTGGAAAAAAGCGATTCGCTGGCATATTCCGGTCAGCTTTCTGCTCTCGTTAAGTGTCTGCGCAACGCTGGGCTGGTTTTTCGCCCCCGACGCCCTGGCCTCACCGTCAATCCACCTGCTTTCCGGTGCGACCATGCTCGGCGCGTTCTTTATTTTGACCGATCCGGTAACGGCCTCGACCACGAATCGGGGTCGTCTGGTGTTCGGCGCGCTTGCGGGGCTGCTGGTTTGGCTCATCCGCAGCTTTGGCGGTTATCCGGATGGCGTAGCCTTCGCCGTGCTGCTGGCGAATATTACGGTTCCGCTGATCGATTATTACACCCGTCCGCGGGTGTATGGCCATCGCAAAGGATAATCCATGCTGAAAACGATTCGTAAACATGGCATCACGCTGGCGCTGTTTGCAGCAGGCTCAACCGGACTGACCGCCGCCATCAATATGATGACCAAAACGACCATCGACGAGCAGGCCGCTCTCCAGCAAAAAGCGCTTTTTGATCAGGTGCTGCCCGCCGATCGCTATAACAATCAGCTACAGAACCGTTGTTTCATCGTTAGCGCCCCGGCGCTGGGGAAAGGCGAGCACCGCGTTTATATCGCCGAGAAAAACGGCACTCCCGTCGCGGCGGTAATGGAAGCGACGGCGCCTGATGGTTACTCCGGCGCGATTCAACTGCTGGTTGGCGCAGACTTCAACGGCACGGTTTTAGGCACGCGGGTTACCGAACATCACGAAACGCCAGGGCTGGGCGATAAAATCGAACGGCGCTTGTCAGACTGGATCACGCATTTCAGCGGTAAATCGATCCAGGGCGCAAACGACAGTCGCTGGGCAGTAAAAAAAGATGGCGGCGACTTTGACCAGTTTACTGGCGCGACCATTACGCCTCGCGCAGTGGTTAACGCCGTGAAGCGCGCTGGACTTTATGCACAAACGTTGCCCGCGCAACTTTCACACCTTCCCGCCTGTGGAGAATAGACCATGAGCGAAATCAAAGACGTTATTGTCCAGGGGTTATGGAAAAACAACTCCGCGCTGGTTCAGCTGTTGGGCTTATGCCCTCTGCTGGCGGTGACCTCAACGGCAACCAATGCGTTGGGCCTGGGACTTGCCACTACGCTGGTGCTGACGCTCACCAACCTGACCGTTTCAGCGTTGCGCCGCTGGACGCCAGCGGAAATTCGTATCCCGATTTATGTCATGATCATCGCGTCGGTAGTGAGCGCCGTGCAGATGCTGATCAACGCCTATGCCTATGGCCTTTACCAGTCGTTAGGCATCTTTATTCCGCTTATCGTGACCAACTGCATCGTGGTGGGCCGCGCGGAAGCTTTTGCGGCGAAGAAAGGACCGGCGCTTTCGGCGCTTGACGGTTTCGCTATCGGCATGGGCGCCACTGGCGCGATGTTCGTGTTGGGGTCACTGCGTGAGATCCTCGGTAACGGCACACTGTTTGACGGCGCGGACAGCCTGCTGGGAAGCTGGGCGAAAGTGCTGCGGATTGAAATTTTCCACACCGATTCCCCTTTCCTGCTGGCGATGTTGCCGCCGGGCGCCTTCATTGGGCTTGGCCTGATGCTGGCAGTGAAATACCTTATTGACGAGAAAATGAAAAAACGCCGCGCCAGCGTGGCGGTCGCAACGGAACTGCCCTCTGGCGAAACAGGGAATGCCTCATGAACAAAACGAAACGGCTGGAAATTTTAACCCGCTTGCGTGACAACAATCCGCACCCGACAACGGAACTGAACTTCAATTCGCCTTTTGAACTGTTGATCGCGGTCCTGCTGTCGGCCCAGGCCACCGACGTGAGCGTTAATAAAGCCACCGCGAAGCTTTACCCGGTCGCCAATACCCCTGCCGCCATGCTCGCGCTTGGCGTGGAGGGCGTTAAGTCATACATCAAGACAATCGGCTTGTTTAACAGCAAGGCCGAAAACGTCATCAAAACCTGCCGTATCTTGCTGGAAAAACATCAGGGTGAAGTACCCGAAGATCGCGCTGCGCTGGAAGCTCTGCCGGGCGTTGGTCGCAAGACCGCTAACGTCGTGCTTAACACCGCATTTGGCTGGCCCACCATCGCCGTAGATACGCATATTTTCCGCGTCTGTAACCGAACCCAGTTCGCGCCAGGTAAAAACGTTGAGCAGGTAGAAGAAAAGCTGCTGAAAGTGGTTCCCGCAGAGTTTAAAGTTGACTGCCATCACTGGCTGATTCTGCATGGCCGCTACACCTGCATTGCGCGTAAACCGCGCTGCGGCTCCTGCATTATTGAAGATCTTTGCGAATACAAAGACAAAGTCGACTTTTGACCGACCGGGGCGTCAGCCCGCCCCGTCATAACCCTTTGTTATCCTCTCCATGTGCGGTTCGTTACCGACAATCCTATCGCCTGACATCCAGACCCTAATGGAATATGCGGGTGTTTAAACACTTATCCAGGTTAATCATTTTTTTGATAGCAAAAATTTCTATCCAATTGTGATCGCGATCAAACTGATAACCCTATGTAAATTATTTTATTCATTCTGGTTAAATTCAGCTGCAAATGCCCCGCTCAAAACTTTTATTGACAATACAATACACTGGCTATTTTTCAGATATTGGCCTATATCACTGCCTTAATCGTCAAATAGCAGAACATATTGCCACAGACCCCTTTCACGCCCTCTTCATTAGCGTAAAAATCTGCCTTTTTACGATTAAAGAAATTTAACGCTGGATAACATTTCTCATGCCCGATGAATTCACCACTTCAGATATATGTAACAGATTATTACAAAGGACTTGTCTGAAAGTGCAAGATAGTGAACATTACTTGCCGTTTCCCCTCCCACTATAACAATTTCACGGCTGCGTAAGACGCATCACGTGACAGAACACCCCCGTTAATATGGGATGTAAAAAAAGAGGTATAAGTGTCTACTGCAAACAATAAACCAACGGAAAGCGTCAGTCTGAACGCTTTCAAACAACCGAAAGCGTTCTATCTCATCTTCTCGATTGAGCTCTGGGAGCGTTTTGGTTATTACGGCCTGCAAGGGATCATGGCCGTTTACCTGGTTAAACAACTGGGTATGTCTGAAGCGGATTCTATCACCCTGTTCTCCTCCTTTAGCGCCCTGGTTTACGGTCTGGTCGCCATTGGTGGTTGGTTAGGGGATAAAGTACTGGGCACCAAGCGCGTGATTATGCTTGGTGCGATCGTGTTGGCTATTGGTTATGCGCTGGTCGCCTGGTCCGGTCACGATGCCGGGATCGTTTATATGGGGATGGCAGCCATTGCAGTGGGTAACGGCTTGTTTAAAGCCAACCCGTCTTCCCTGCTGTCTACCTGCTATGCCAAAGATGACCCGCGTCTTGATGGCGCATTTACCATGTACTACATGTCCGTCAACATCGGTTCATTCTTCTCCATGCTTGCGACACCATGGCTGGCTGCGCGTTACGGCTGGAGCACCGCGTTTGCACTGAGCGTTGTCGGTATGCTGATCACCGTTGTTAACTTCGCCTTCTGCCAGCGCTGGGTGAAAAACTACGGTTCGAAACCTGACTTCGAGCCTGTCAACTATCGCAACCTGCTGCTGACCATTGTTGGCGTTGTCGCGCTGATCGCCGTTGCGACCTGGCTGCTTCACAACCAGGAAATCGCGCGCATGGCGCTGGGCGTGATCGCCCTCGGTATCGTGATTATTTTTGCGAAAGAAGCCTTTTCCATGCAGGGCGCGGCACGCCGCAAAATGATTGTCGCCTTCATTCTGATGCTGGAAGCGATCATCTTCTTCGTTCTGTACAGCCAGATGCCAACCTCGCTGAACTTCTTCGCGATCCGTAACGTTGAGCACTCCATTCTGGGTATCGCGTTCGAGCCGGAACAGTATCAGGCGCTGAACCCGTTCTGGATCATCATCGGTAGCCCGATCCTCGCCGCTATCTATAACAAAATGGGCGACACCCTGCCGATGCCGATGAAATTCGCGCTGGGTATGGTGCTGTGCTCCGGTGCGTTCCTCGTGCTGCCGCTGGGTGCGAAATTCGCCACCGACGCAGGCATCGTCTCCGTTAACTGGCTGATTATTTGCTACGGCCTGCAAAGTATCGGTGAACTGATGATCTCCGGTCTGGGTCTGGCGATGGTGGCGCAACTGGTTCCGCAGCGTCTGATGGGCTTCATCATGGGGAGCTGGTTCCTGACGACCGCTGGCGCGAATATCATCGGCGGTTACGTCGCGAACATGATGGCTGTACCAGAAAACGTTACCGACCCGCTGATGTCTCTCGAAGTATACGGTCGCGTCTTCCTGCAGATTGGTGTGGCTACCGCCGTTATCGCAGCGCTGATGCTGCTTACTGCGCCGAAGCTGAACCGCATGACCCTGGACGACAACAACGACCAGAAAGCGTCTAAAACCGCTACCGCGTAAGACGTTGGGAAACACAAACGAGAGCCGCTAACTTTGCGTTAGCGGCTTTTTTTTTGTTCGCTCTCGCACTAGGATACGGTAAACCTCAGTTGAAAGGAGTAACCGATGAAACTGTTCTATAAGCCAGGCGCCTGTTCTCTTGCTTCCCACATTACCCTTCGCGAGAGCGGCAAAGATTTCACCCTTGAAGGGGTGGACTTAATGAAAAAGCGGCTGGAAAACGGCGATGACTTTTTCGCGGTTAACCCAAAAGGGCAAGTTCCGGCGCTATTGCTTGACGATGGCACTTTGCTGACGGAAGGCGTGGCGATCATGCAGTATCTCGCAGACAGCGTGCCGGATCGCCAACTGCTGGCGCCGGTGGGCAGTATTTCACGTTATAAAACGCTGGAATGGCTTAACTATATCGCTACTGAGCTGCACAAAGGCTTCACCCCGCTGTTTCGCCCGGATACGCCAGAAGAGTACAAACCCGCCGTCCGCGCTTTGCTGGAGAAAAAACTGCAATACGTCGATGAATCACTCAAAGAGGGTCAGTGGATTTGCGGTCAGCGATTTACCATTGCCGACGCCTATCTTTTTACCGTACTGCGCTGGGCAAGTGCGGTGAAGCTGAATATGGCGAGCTTAAACCATATTGCAGGGTATATGCAGCGAGCGGCAGAACGACCGGCCATTGCCGCGGCGCTTAAGGCGGAAGGGTTGAAATAGCCGGACTGGCTGTGTAGCCGGGTATCGCTAACGCTTACCCGGCCTACGTTACGACAACCGCTTATAAGCGGGTCGCGCTGAAATAGTGCTCTGGTCTGGCGATACGATCCTGCGCCGCCACCACCTGCAGTTCATATTCCTGCATTTCCCGGGTCGCGATCATAATCTCATACACCGCCGCGGTGACATGTTCCAGCGCCTGCTGAAGGGTTGCTCCCTGCAACAGTTTTACCAACAGCAAACCGCTGGTGACGTCGCCAACCCCCACCGGCTGGCGCGTGCCGAAATCGACCAACGGACGGCTGATGTGCCAGGCTTCTTCTGCCGTTACCAGCAGCATTTCAAAACGCTCCATGCTGAAGCCTGCGCGCGCCAGATGTTTCACCAGAACAATCTGTGGACCCTGCGCGATTAACTCACGGGCTGCCGCGACAGCGTCTTCTACGCTGTTCACCGCATGTTCGCACAGGATTTCCAGCTCAATCAGGTTAGGCGCAATGATGTCGCTGGCGGGAAGCGCATGACGAACGTGAAACTCAGCGACGCCTGGCGCCACGATGCAGCCCTTTTCCGGGTGTCCCATGACCGGGTCGCAAAAATATTTTGCCGCCGGATTCGCCGCTTTCACCTGGCGGACGATCCCCAGAATATGCTCACCTTGCTCCGCAGATCCCAGATAACCGCTCAGCACTGCATCACAGCGTTTGAGCTGATCGATATCGGCGATACCCTGCACAATTTCGCTCAGATGCGACGGTGGCATAACACACCCCGTCCATTTGCCGTACTGCGTGTGATTAGAGAATTGTACCGTATTGAGGGGCCAGACGTTGGCGCCGAGGCGGCGCATTGGGAATTCCGCAGCGCTGTTGCCAGCATGTCCAAAAACCACATGGGACTGGATGGCGAGGATATTCTTCATTTTTTGCTTACCACAACCCTGAAAAAAGAAAGGGGCGTAGTTTCCCACGCCCCTGCTGACTTATTGTTACTTCCAGCACACCAGACAGTAATTCTTCTTGCCGCGACGCAGCAGCGTGTAGCGGCCATACAGACGATCGCTTTCCGCGAAGACATACTCCGGATCGGACTGCTTTGCGCCGTTAATGGTGATCGCGTTCGAGGCGATAGTTTTACGCGCCTGACCGCGAGAAGGCTGCAGCTCGGCATCCACCAGCGCCTGCATCAGATCTGCGCCCTTTTCCATCTCAACCATCGGAACGCCGTCCTGCGCAAGCTGTTCGAAGTCCGCTTCGCTCAGATCGCTCAGCGTCCCGTTGAACAGGCTCTCGGTGATGCGTTTCGCCGCCACCAGACCTTCTTCACCGTGGACCAGACGCGTCACCTGCTCAGCCAGCACGTACTGGGCGCGAGGCGCTTTGCCGCTGTTTTTGTCTTCTTCTTCCAGCGCGTTGATCTCTTCAATATCCATAAAGGTGAAGAATTTCAGGAAGCGATACACATCGGCATCGGCGGTGTTGATCCAGAACTGGTAGAATTTGTAAGTACTGGTTTTCTTCGGATCCAGCCACACTGCGCCGCCTTCGGTTTTACCAAACTTGGTGCCGTCGGCTTTGGTGATCAGCGGAACGGTCAGCCCGAACACCTGGTTCTGATGCAGACGACGGGTCAGGTCGATACCGGAAGTAATGTTGCCCCACTGGTCCGAACCGCCAATTTGCAGCGTCACGCCGTGAAGTTTATTCAGGCAGGCAAAATCGTAACCTTGCAGAAGATTGTAGGAGAACTCGGTAAACGAGATACCCTGATCGTCACGATTCAGGCGCTGCTTCACCGCTTCTTTGTTGATCATCTGGTTAACGGAGAAATGCTTACCGATATCGCGCAGGAAGGTCAGCACGTTCATGTTGCCGAACCAGTCATAGTTGTTCGCTGCGATGGCGGAATTGTCGCCGCAGTCGAAATCGAGGAACGGCGCAACCTGTTTACGGATTTTGTCTACCCACTCCTGAACGGTATCTTCCGTGTTCAGTTTACGCTCGGCGGCTTTGAAGCTCGGATCGCCAATCAGACCCGTTGCGCCGCCAACCAGCGCGACGGGCTTATGACCAGCCTGCTGGAAGCGTTTCAGGCATAACAAGGGAACCAGATGCCCCAAATGCAAGCTGTCAGCGGTAGGATCGAAGCCGCAATAGAGCGCGATCGGGCCTTGCGCCAGTCGCTCTGCTAACGCTTCCTCGTCCGTCACCTGGGCTACCAGCCCCCGCTCTTGCAATTGTTTAATCAAGTTACTGCTTGCCATCAAAATCTCCATGTATAAAACGACTGCACCTTTGCCGGTACACGACTTTTCGCCAGACGCGAAAGCTCTATAGAATAAAGCGCCGGGGCACGCAGCGCTAGCGCTTAAAACAACATTTTCGGGGTTTACGGGGCGAGCCGATCAATTTTCCACGCGTTATTTTCCCGCTGATAGAGAAAGCGATCATGCAGACGGTGCTGACCACCCTGCCAAAACTCCATTTGCTCGATGCTGATGCGGAATCCGCCCCAGAAGCTGGGCAGCGGTACGTCGCCCTGTTGGAACTTCTGTTTCAGCTCAAGGAATTTGCTTTCGAGGATCCCGCGAGCGGAAATTCGGCTGGACTGCTTAGAGACCCAGGCGCCTATCTGGCTGTCTCGCGGACGGCTGTGGAAATACTTGATCACTTCGAGCGTCGACAACCGTTCTGCCTGACCGATAACCATCACCTGACGTTCCAGCATATGCCACGGGAACAGCAGGCTGACGCGCGGATTATTTTCAATTTGATGCGCTTTGCGGCTTCCGAGGTTGGTGTAGAAGACCAGCCCTTTTTCATCATAGTGCTTGAGGAGGACGATACGCTGGTACGGTTGGCCATTTTCATCGACCGTAGCGACGACCATCGCGGTGGGATCGGCCAGTCTGGCTTCACATGCCTGAGCCAGCCAGCGTTCGAAAAGGGTTAATGGTTCAGCGGGGAGATCGTGGCGACGCAGGCCACCTTTTGTGTATTCACGGCGCAGGTGCGCGATTTGCTGCAATTCGTCGTTATCAGACATGGTGTTCGCTACGGATTGTCAGTGGGTGGCGCTATTGTGCGCCGCCCTGTTGAAAATCTCAACGCTTCGGGTTTTGTAACTGACAGTTATTCAACACGATGCGGTCGCGCTTATAAACGGTGGCGCTGTCGCCCTTCGACCAGAAAACATAAATGCCGTCGGTGTACCGCGCGCCGGAGGCTGATACGCCCTGCTTGAGAGTCAGCAGCTTATTATCATAAATAAAGCTAACGTCCTGGCGGGTGTTATTCGATTTAACGGTTAGCGGTTTTTCGTCGCACTGGTATTCCAGCGTGTCCGTTTGCATCCGCTCGACAAACTGGTTATAGACGCTGCAGCCTGACAGCATAAGCGGAAGGCAGAGGAGTAAGAGTTTTTTCATAGCCGTATCCTGAAGACTTTCCTGGTCATGGAGGGTGAAAATACCCTCCCTAATGTTCCGATTGTAACGTCAGACGCCGCCAGAAAAATTCAGTTAACTCTGAGTTCGCGGGTTAGCCGGAAAAATCCCGCCCAGCACACTCGCTTCGCGCGCGCCGGTCACCGACGGTAAATTACCCGGCAGTCCGGCTACCGTTCGCCACGCCAGCCAGGCGAAAGCCAACGCTTCCATATCATCACCGCTGACGCCCGCGGTATCGGTGGTGGTCACTTCCGTTCCCGGCAGTAACGCAGCCAACCTCGCCATCAGCAGCGGGTTGCGGCTTCCTCCGCCACACACCATCAGACGGTCGCAACCCCCGTTCAGCAACACTTGTTCAGAAATTGTCACCGCAGTCAGCTCGGTAAGCGTCGCCTGTACGTCCTGCGCTTTCACGCCGGGAAAGGACGCCAGTTGACGTTCGATCCAGCCATAGTTGAAATACTCCCGCCCGGTACTTTTCGGCGCAGGCAGCGCGAACCACGGATCGCTGAGCATCGCCTGCAGCAGAGGAATGATTACCGTTCCGCCGCGCGCCCATTCAGCATCTTTATCATATGGCTTCGCACACTGCCGCCAGATCCAGGCATCCATCAGCATATTGCCGGGCCCGGTGTCATGCCCGCGCACCGGCTGATCCGGTATCAACAGCGAAAGATTGGCGATTCCGCCGATATTGAGCACCATTCGCCGCTCCGTCGGATGCGCCAGCAGCGCCTGGTGAAAAGCAGGGACCAGCGGCGCGCCCTGTCCGCCCAGCGCGATATCCCGACGGCGAAAATCGCCCACCACCGTGATACCGGTGCGCGCCACAATCTGGTTGTTATCGCCTATCTGCATCGTATGCGGGAATGCGCCCGTCGGCTCATGCCATACCGTTTGCCCGTGACAGCCAATCGCCACAATGTCCTGAGGGCGAAGCTTTTCCTGAGCAAGCAGTCCGTTAACCGCGTCAGCGAAGAGTTGGCCAAGTTGCACATCAAGCTGGCCTAACCGGGAAAGGGTCAGGGGCTGTCCCTGGCAAATGTCGAGAATCGCGTGTTTAAGCGCGACGGGCATCGGCCAGCTCACGCTCGCCTGTTGCGCCACCATTGTGTCATCTATCGTCGCCAGTACCACGTCAACACCATCGAGGCTGGTGCCTGACATCACGCCAATATAGCGGCCCGATTTCATACCTGTTCCTTATTAAGCCTGACTTTGCGTCACACTCCATCATAAACCCGCGGGCAATGCTACGCTTCATTAACGTTTTGTTCCGAAATTCCGTATAGCGTCCTGTTTAATAAACTGACTGAATAGTTCGTTTAAAGTTGGTTAACGAGCCTGTTATTATGATTTCTGTTTAGTCTGGACAGAATATGTGACCTCAAACGCACAAATGCCATATAATTGAACCATGGGAGATGCCTGGATGGCGTTTCATGGTGAACAGGAGATTTTAAATGATTAAACGTGTGCTGATCGTTTCACTGGCTGGCCTGTCCTTAGTGGGCTGTGCTAACACCGATAGCCTTTCAGGTGATGTGTATACCGCTTCGGAAGCAAAACAAGTGCAGAACGTCACTTACGGTACCATCGTAAACGTTCGTCCGGTTCAGATTCAGGCGGGTAACGATGAAAACGTGATCGGTGCGATCGGGGGTGCGGTTCTCGGTGGTTTCCTGGGTAACACCGTTGGCGGTGGTACGGGCCGTTCACTGGCTACCGCAGCAGGCGCAGTCGCCGGCGGCGTCGCAGGCCAGAGCGTTCAGGGTGCGATGAATAAAACCCAGGGCGTGGAACTGGAAATCCGTAAGGATGATGGAAATACCATCATGGTCGTACAGAAACAGGGTAACACCCGTTTCTCTGCGGGTCAGCGCGTGGTGCTGGCAAGCAACGGTCGTCAGGTTACCGTCTCTCCGCGCTAATCGAATTACGTGTGGTCAGGGCTGGCCACACGTCTCCCCACCTCAGTCTCGCGACTGTAACTCGATAATATTGCGCTCAAGTCGGGCGATGAGTTTAATCAGCAGATCAATTTCCTGCGTTGAAATCCCTTCCAGAATTTCACCACGCGTTTTGTTGATGACCGCTTCCATGTCGGCAATCAGCGGTTCAGCCTTTTCCGTCAGCTTGATACGTTTTGCCCGACGATCGCTGGCGCACGTCTGTCGTGAAATCAGGCCTTTTTCTTCGAGCTGATCCAGCGTACGTACCAGTGATGGCTGTTCAATGCCGATCGCTTTTGCCAATTGAATCTGTGATTGATCGGGCGGCAATTGGTGAATATTATGCAGCGTTACCCAGTGTGTCTGCGTCAATTCCAGAGGCTTAAGACGGTGGTCTATCAAAGCACGCCAAATGCGCACCAACCGTGCCAGATCAGAACCTAATGGCGATTCCAATTTCATCTCCTTATAATTAGCTTGCTAAGATATTATACTGATTTTAGAATAGTGTGCAGCATTTGCATTCCTAAAACAAATGTATTGCTGCATTTGCTTACGTGTTGACATATTTTTCAGACATTACGCGAAAAAAGCGCGTTCTGAGTTTTTTTTTGCTAAACCTGTAGTAACGCGACCTGACGCAAAGGATTTTTGCTGTGACCATCGCACTTAATGCAACGGGAATGCCCTTACAAGACATGGTGATTGGCGCATCCATTTATTTCCCTCCCCTTTTCAAAGCCTTTGCGCTGGGCTTTATCCTGTGGCTGTTCATTCATCGCCTTCTGCGCGACCGCCTCTATTCCGGCGAATACTGGCATCCTTTGTTGCTGGATCTCTCTCTTTTTGCCCTGTGCGTCTGCGCTGGCCTGTTATTGTTGGTGGTGTTCTGATTATGTCACTTAAAACGTTAAAATATTTTTCGACGATCGTCATCGCCACTGCCGCGGTGCTCGCCGGTTGGTGGATGTGGAATTATTACATGCAGTCTCCCTGGACGCGTGACGGTAAAGTCAGAGCCGAACAGGTCAGCGTTACCCCGCAGGTATCCGGGGCGATCGTCGACCTGAAAGTGAAAGATAACCAGTTTGTTCACGCCGGCGACCTGCTGTTCAGCATCGACAAAACACCTTTTCATATCGCAGAGCTCAATGCGCAAGCTCAACTGGCAAAAGCACAGTCCGATCTGGCTAAAGCCAATAACGAAGCCAACCGCCGTCGCCATTTAACCCGTAACGTAATCTCCGCCGAGGAGCTTGACACGGCTAACCTGAATGTCAAAGCCATGCAAGCAAGCGTTGGCGTCGCCCAGGCAACGCTGAAGCAGGCCCAGTGGCAGCTCAGTCAGACGGAAGTACGCGCCCCGGTTTCCGGCTGGATCACCAACCTTTCCACCCGAACGGGGGATTTCGCCGCCACCGGACAGCCGCTGTTTGCGCTGGTCGACAGCCACTCTTTTTACGTGATGGGGTATTTTGAAGAGACCAAATTACGCCACATTCATCCTGGCGCGCCTGCGCAAATAACGCTTTATAGCGGCAACGTAAAGTTACAGGGTCACGTTTCCAGTATCGGTCGCGCCATTTACGACCAGAGCGTGGAAAGTGATTCAGGTCTGGTGCCAGACATTAAACCCAATGTGCCCTGGGTTCGGCTGGCGCAGCGGGTGCCAGTGCGGATTGAATTTAACGCATTGCCGAAAGACCTGACGCTTGTCTCTGGCACCACCTGCAGTGTGGCGATTGGGCAGTAAATGACGCTCCCTCGTCTCTCACTGCGCAATACGCCATGGCTGAAAGCCACCGCCGGACAATGGCGCTATGCGCTGCGTAACACCCTTGCCATGTGCCTGGCGCTGACCTTTGCCTATTACCTGAATCTCGATGAACCCTACTGGGCGATGACCTCCGCTGCGGTTGTCAGCTTCCCGACCGTGGGCGGCGTGATCAGTAAAAGCCTGGGCCGTATCGCGGGGAGCCTGCTTGGCGCTACCGCTGCGCTGATTCTCGCCGGGCACACCCTTAATGAACCATGGCTTTTTCTGCTTAGCATGGCGGCGTGGATCGGCTTTTGTACCTGGGCCTGCGCGTATTTCAGCAATAATGTCGCTTACGCCTTTCAACTGGCGGGCTACACGGCGGCGATTATCGCCTTTCCAATGGTAAACATTGTCGAAATAACCCAACTGTGGGATATCGCCCAGGCGCGAGTCTGCGAAGTGATTGTCGGGATTTTATGCGGCGGCATGATGATGATGATCCTGCCCAGTACCTCAGACGGCACCGCCCTGTTGACGGCGCTGAAGAAGATGCATGCGCGCCTGCTGGAACATGCGAGTTTGCTGTGGCAACCGGACACAACCGATGCCATTCGCGCCGCTCACGAAGGGGTGATAGGGCAAATACTGACGATGAACTTATTGCGTATCCAGGCGTTCTGGAGCCATTACCGCTTTCGTCGACAGAACCCGCTGCTTAATGCCCTGCTGCACCAGCAACTGCGTCTCACCAGCGTCATCTCCAGCCTGCGAAGAATGTTGCTGAACTGGCCCAATCCGCCCGCCAATAGCCGGGAGATTATTGAGGCGCTACTGCTCGCCCTGGCCCGACCGCAAACTGACAGCTATACCGTCGCCAGGATCCTTGCCCCGCTTGCACCGCCAGATAGATCAGATTTTCGTCACGTCGCCTTCTGGCAGCGGCTGCGCTATTTTTGCCGTCTTTATCTGCAAAGCAGCCGCCAGCTACGGCTACTGGAAACAGACACGCTACAGGCGCACATCAGCATCCCGCGGGTCCCAGCCCTTGCGCGCCATACTGACAGCGCGGAGGCTATCTGGAGCGGCCTGCGCACCTTCGCTACGCTAATGGCTATCGGCGCCTGGAGTATCGGCGCGCAGTGGGAATCGGGCTCGGGGGCGCTCACGCTGGCCGCCATCAGTTGTGTGCTCTATTCGGTAGTAGCGACACCGTTTAAATCGCTGTCGCTACTGATGCGTACGCTGGTGTTACTGTCGTTGTTCAGCTTTGTGGTGAAGTTTGGTTTGATGGTTCAGATCAGCGATCTCTGGCAATTTTTGCTGTTCCTGTTTCCGTTACTCGTCACCATGCAACTGTTCAAACTGCAAATGCCAAAGCTGGCGGGCCTGTGGGGACAATTGATTGTGTTTATGGGCTCATTTATCGCGGTGACGAACCCGCCCGTTTATGACTTTGCCGATTTCCTTAACGATAATACGGCCAAAATTGTTGGCGTCGCCCTGTCATGGCTGGCATTCGCCATTCTGCGTCCCGGTTCTGATGCGCGTAAAAGCCGGCGGCATATCCGCGCGCTGCGTCGCGATTTTGTCGATCAGTTAAGCCGTCGCCCCTCACTCAGCGAACATGAGTTTGAGTCGCTGACTTATCACCACGTCAGCCAGTTAAGCAACAGCCAGGACGCGCTGGCGAGGCGCTGGCTTCTGCGATGGGGAGTGGTGTTACTGAACTGTTCACACGTTGTCTGGCAGCTGCGCGCCTGGGAATCGCGCTCCGATCCGCTGTCGCGGGTGAGAGATATCTGTATCGCTTTGTTGCGTGACGTGATGAGCGAGCGCGGCGTACAACAGCGGCCGCTGGCGGCGTCCCTGGCGGAACTGCTGCGCATCTGCGAAACGCTTTCGCGTCACCCGCAGCCTGCCGCGCAGGAACTGGCCGCTCTTCTCTGGCGGCTACACTGCTCGCTGTCACAACTCGAGCAGGCGCCGCCAGAAGGAACGCTGACAACCTGATTATTTAATGACACCACAGGCAAACCGAGCCCCGCCGCCGCCCAACGGTTTTGGCTGATCGGACATATTATCGCCGCCAACGTGGATCATCAGCGCCTTATCTTTGATTTCATCGAGGGATTTCAGGCGTGATGCGGTCACAGGAATAACGGCTTTCCCTTCGTTGTTGACCACCAGCACGGGCAAGTCGCCTAAATGCCCTTCACCGTCTGGCCCGGCGTGCTTACCGGTTTGGTGGGGGTCGAAGTGCCCGCCCGCGGCTTCTGCGGCAGATGCTTTACCGTCTTTCATCGCCGGTTCGCAACTGCCATTCGCGTGAATGTGAAAACCATGCTCGCCCGGCGGCAACGCTTTCAGATCCGGCGTAAACTCCAGCCCTTTATCGGTTTCATTAATGGTCACCTCACCGATGGATTGCCCAATACCTTGTGCGGTGACCAGATTCATTTCCACTTTCTCACTGGCGGCCTGCGCCCCGGTACAGGCTAACAGGGTTAACACGGCCAGACTTAATCGTTTCATAGGACCTCCGTTTTGTGTGCATTTGGCTTAAGTGTAAACCAGAGACGCAATTTTGAACGGAAAATCCATTATTTAGCGATTACGGCACGTCATACCCGAGCGCGGCTTTACGAATACGGAACCATTGCTGACGGCTCATGTTCAGCGACGCCGATCCCACGGCGGCCCTGACGCGCTCAATTTTGCCGGAACCGATAATTGGCAGCGGCTGCGATGGCAAACGAAGCACCCAGGCGTACACGACCTGCTCAATCGTCTCTGCGTTTAGCTCCTCCGCCACTACCGCCAGCTCATTACGTAGCGGCTGAAACGCATCGTCGTTAAATAAACGACCGCCGCCGAGGCACGACCATGCCATCGGACGAATACGCAGTTGCTGAAGTTGATCGAGCGTGCCATCCAGCAGCAGCGGCTGATGCACCGGAGAAATCTCCACCTGATTCGTTGCCAGCGTGAACGGTAAACGGGACTGCAGCAGCGTAAACTGCGCGGGAGTAAAGTTTGACACGCCAAAGTGACGTACTTTTCCGCTCTGGTGCAGATGCTGGAAGGCTTCTGCCACCTCGTCGGCGTCCATCAGCGGATCGGGACGATGAATCAGCAGCAGATCCAGACGATCGGTGGCCAGATTGACCAGCGACTGCTCAGCACTCTTCACGATATGGTCACGATCGGTGATGTAGTGGCCGAGGGCGTTTTCTGCCCGCGCGGTGGTGGCGATACCGCATTTTGTGACAATCTCCATTTGCTCGCGCAGATGCGGCGCCAGCTTCAGCGCGTCACCAAAGGCCGCCTCGCACTGGTAGCCGCCATAAATATCCGCGTGGTCGACGGTGGTGATACCCAGTTCCAGGTGCTGCTCGATAAAGCTTACTCGCTCCTGGGGGGACATGTTCCAGTCCATCAGTCGCCAGTAGCCCATCACAAAGCGGGAAAAGGTCGGGCCTTGCGGCGCAATTGTCGTACGCTGAACCATAACTGCTTCCTCGTGAAATAAAGTGTTCCGAGTATATACAATTCGTCGGTTAAAAGAGTGAAGGCTGTTGCGGTTCTTCAGGCTCTGCGGGTTTGTTTGCGCGCAATTTACGCAGCAGGCGCTGGCGGCACAGCCTCAGCACGTCCTGCTTCTGGGCGTCACTCATTTTCTGCCAGTTGAAGCGTTCGTCACGGCTGCGAAAACAGCCGCGACAAAATCCCCTCTCGTCGGACTGACAGATGCCGCGACACGGACTCTGGACGGGAAAAAATTCTAACTGCTCTGCCACATCCCCTCCTCATCTTTCGCCTGTACACACTATTGAAGACGGAAACCTGCTATCTGGCAACCCGGCTTGCATTAGACCGACTGGTCTATTACACTCTGCCCTATGAACAAGCATACTGAATGCGATACCCGCGAACACTTACTGGCCACCGGCGAGCGTCTGTGCATGCAGCGCGGATTTACCGGGATGGGCCTTAGCGAACTGTTGAAGACCGCCGAAGTGCCAAAGGGCTCGTTTTACCACTATTTTCGCTCCAAGGAAGCTTTTGGCGTCGCGATGCTGGAGCGCCATTTTGCCGCTTATCATCAGCGATTGACGGAGCACTTTACTACGGGCGCCGGAAATTACCGTGACCGCATTCTGGCTTACTATCAGGAAACGCTGAACCAGTTTCGTCAGCAGGGGACCATCAGTGGTTGTCTGACGGTAAAACTGTCCGCTGAGGTGTGCGATCTGTCTGAAGACATGCGTTCCGCGATGGACAAAGGCGCGAGTAATATTATCGCCATTCTTGCCCATGCGCTGGAAAAGGGTCGCGAAAGCCATTGTCTGACATTTCCCGGCGAGCCGTTACAACAGGCGCAAATCCTTTACGCGCTCTGGTTGGGCGCGAATTTACAGGCCAAGATTTCGCGCAGCGCCATGCCGCTCGAAAACGCGCTGGCGCATGTGCGACGTATCATCACAACGCCTGAGGGTTAACAGGCGTTTTTATTTACTCAATCACTAGACGACCGGTCTATTCATCACTGGAGCCATTATGTCCTCTGAAAAACTGTTTACCCCACTGAAGGTGGGTGCGATCACCGCAGCTAACCGTGTATTCATGGCCCCGCTGACGCGTCTGCGCAGCATTGAGCCTGGCGACATCCCGACTCCGTTAATGGCAGAATATTACCGCCAGCGCGCCAGCGCCGGTCTCATCATCAGCGAAGCGACGCAAATTTCCGCCCAGGCGAAAGGCTATGCGGGCGCGCCGGGTCTGCACAGCGACGAGCAGATTGCCGCGTGGAAAAAAATTACTGCCGGCGTTCATGCAGAAAACGGGCATATTGCCGTACAGCTGTGGCACACCGGGCGCATTTCCCATGCCAGCCTGCAACCTGGAGGGCAGCCGCCGGTTTCCGCTTCCGCGCTCAGCGCCGGGACGCGCACCTCTCTACGTGACGAAAACGGCAATGCGATCCGCGTTGACACCTCCATGCCGCGCGCGCTGGAAACCCATGAAATCCCGGGTATCGTGAATGATTTCCGCCAGGCCATCGCCAATGCCCGCGAAGCCGGTTTCGATCTCGTTGAGTTGCACTCCGCCCACGGATATCTGCTGCATCAATTCCTTTCACCTTCGTCTAACCACCGTACCGACCAGTACGGCGGCAGCGTTGAAAATCGCGCGCGTCTGGTTCTTGAGGTAGTGGATGCGGGGATTCAGGAATGGGGCGCTGACCGTATTGGTATTCGCATCTCCCCTATCGGTACTTTCCAGAACGTGGACAATGGCCCCAACGAAGAAGCAGATGCGCTGTATCTGATCGAAGAACTGGGTAAACGTGGCATCGCTTATCTGCATATGTCCGAGCCGGACTGGGCAGGCGGCGCATCTTATACTGAAGCCTTCCGCGAAAAAGTACGCGCGCGTTTCCAGGGGCCCATCGTTGGCGCTGGCGCATACACCCGTGAAAAAGCGGAAACCCTCATTGAAAAAGGCCTGATCGACGCGGTTGCGTTCGGTCGCGATTACATTGCAAACCCGGATCTGGTCACCCGACTGCAACGTAAAGCCGAGCTGAACCCGCAGCGCAGCGAGAGTTTCTACGGTGGCGGCGCGGAAGGTTATACCGATTACCCGACGCTGTGATCCCGCCTGCGGCATTCCTCCATTGATAGCGGCGCGAAAACGCCGCTATACTAAAACAACATTTTGAATGTATTGACCATTTTTAAGGGGATAAACAATGCGTTTACTTCATACCATGCTGCGCGTCGGCGATTTGCAGCGTTCTATCGACTTTTACACTAACGTTTTAGGCATGAAACTGCTGCGTACCAGCGAAAACCCGGAGTACAAATATTCTCTGGCATTTGTCGGCTACGGTGAAGAGAGTGACGAAGCGGTGATCGAACTGACGTATAACTGGGGTGTCGATCGCTATGAACTGGGGACCGCCTATGGTCACATTGCGCTGAGCGTTGATAACGCAGCGGAAGCCTGCGAGCGGATTCGCCAGAACGGCGGTAATGTCACGCGCGAAGCGGGTCCGGTAAAAGGCGGCACCACCGTGATTGCGTTTGTTGAAGATCCGGACGGTTACAAAATCGAACTGATCGAAGAAAAAGACGCCGGTCGCGGTCTGGGTAATTAATCCCTTCCGGGCGCGGCTTCTCTGCGCCCGCAGTTTTACTGCAATGAACGCCTTTTTTTGGCATACTACGCGCTGCATTTTTTCTGTATTTAAGAGACCCCGATGTCCGATAACGCTCAACTTACCGGTCTGTGCGACCGTTTTCGCGGTTTTTACCCTGTCGTCATTGATGTTGAAACGGCCGGGTTTAATGCCAGAACCGATGCGCTGCTTGAAATTGCCGCCATCACGTTGAAAATGGATGAACAGGGCTGGCTGATGCCGGACACTACGCTGCATTTCCATGTCGAACCGTTCGAAGGCGCGAATTTGCAGCCCGAAGCGCTGGCGTTTAACGGCATCGACCCCAGCAACCCGCTGCGTGGCGCGGTGAGTGAATATGACGCCCTGCACGCCATTTTTAAAATGGTGCGGAAAGGAATTAAAGACAGCGGCTGTAACCGCGCGATCATGGTGGCGCATAACGCTACGTTCGATCACAGCTTTATGATGGCGGCGGCCGAGCGCGCCTCGCTGAAGCGCAACCCTTTTCATCCGTTTGTCACTTTCGACACTGCCGCCCTCAGCGGACTGGCGCTAGGCCAAACGGTTCTGTCGAAAGCCTGTCTGGCGGCAGGTATGGAGTTTGACGGCACGCAGGCTCATTCGGCGCTTTACGACACGGAACGTACGGCAGTGCTGTTTTGTGAAATCGTCAACCGCTGGAAACGTCTGGGCGGCTGGCCGCTGGCCATGCCCGAGGCTTAACGCCGAACGTAAAAAAGCGACCTTTCGGTCGCTTTTTTAGTGAGTGCCGGATGACCGCGCGTTGGCGACTTCTCCAGCCTGTCACCTCAATCCCGCAGGCGTCACCTTACTCGGTATCTGATTCTTCAGACTTGTACTTCGCCGCGGTCTCTTTGATCAGTTGCTGCAATTCGCCACGCTGATACATTTCGATCAGGATGTCGCAGCCGCCAACCAGTTCGCCATCAACCCACAACTGCGGGAAGGTTGGCCAGTTAGCATACTTCGGCAGTTCGGCGCGGATATCCGGGTTCTGCAAAATATCGACATAAGCAAAACGCTCACCACAGGCAGAAAGCGCCTGCACAGCCTGGGCAGAGAACCCGCAGCTTGGCAGTTTTGGCGAACCTTTCATATACAGCAGGATTGGGTTTTCAGCGATCTGGCGCTGAATTTTTTCGATAGTGGTGCTCATTGTCTTGCTTCCTTAACTTCTTTTACGGCAGTCGTCTGACATTGTAACGGCTCAGGCCGACATCGGAAAATAACATTTTCATTACGCTTTACTATTTTATCGTCTGAAGCCTTAAGTTGCATTGCAAATCACTGTTCAGGCCGCCCTTTTCAGCCAATTGTCTATTGAATAAGCAAATTTACCTTTGGTTGCTGCTTTTTTTGGCACTTATGCGCGTAACACTTTTTTTAACAATAAAAGCTATTAACTTTCTTCAATTCTATAGATTAGAATCATCAGGTTTTGTAAATCACATGCAGGCATGATTGCGCCTGCCTTAACCGAGGAATGCTCAGTGGCGCGGATTAACCGACTCTCCCTCACGCTCTGTGCTTTACTGTTTACAACGATTTCCTTTATGTCCGTGGCCCAGGCTTCCCGGCAGGCCAGGACAACGTCTGATATTTCTCACAGCAAGAAAACCGCAGACAAGAAAAAAAGCACCGCAACAGCGAAAAAGACCACGAAAAATTCCCAACGCACCGCAAAAAAAACAACCGCTAAAAACGCAGTGAAAACGGCATCGGCCAGCAAAAAACGTGTAACCCCCTCCAGCAAAACCTCCCGAACGACCAGTCGCCGCACAAAATCTGGCGTTTCGAAGACAGCCGTCGTGAGCTGGACGGAAAAATGCACGCCACGAAAAGGCCGCAAGCCACACTGCGTGAAGGTGAAAAGCGCAGCGGCCAGCACCCTTGCGGACGTGCATAAGTTAAAAGTCCAAAAAGCCACCAGTACAGCAATGAATAAACTGATGAGCCAGATTGGTAAACCCTACCGCTGGGGCGGTACATCGCCGCGTACTGGCTTCGACTGTAGCGGTCTGGTCTATTACGCCTATAAGGATTTGGTTAAATTCCGCATACCCCGCACGGCAAACGAGATGTATCACCTGCGTGATGCGGCGCCGATCGAACAGGGTGAGCTGAAAAATGGCGATCTGGTGTTCTTCCGTACCCAGGGTCGCGGCACAGCCGATCACGTTGGCGTCTACGTCGGTAACGGCAAATTTATTCAGTCGCCACGCAGCGGTCAGGAAATCCAAATCACCTCTCTTAGCGAAGACTACTGGCAGCGCCATTATGTCGGCGCCCGCCGGGTGATGACGCCGAAAACCATTCGCTAAAACTTTACCCTGTTGTTACACAACAGGGTAAGTTCTTCTTTTGCCACACCTTTCAATTTGCTACCCTATCCTTACGTACAATAAGGTTATTGTGCGAATCAATATTAATAATAAGGAGAGAAGCAATGTCGTTCGAATTACCTGCATTACCGTATGCCAAAGATGCGCTTGCGCCGCATATTTCCGCTGAAACGCTGGAATACCACTATGGCAAACACCATCAGACCTATGTGACAAACCTGAATAACCTGATCAAAGGCACCGCATTTGAAGGCAAATCGCTGGAAGAGATTGTGCGGAGCTCTGAGGGGGGCGTGTTTAACAACGCCGCTCAGGTCTGGAACCACACCTTCTACTGGAATTGCCTGGCGCCGAATGCCGGTGGGGAACCCACGGGTGAACTGGCTGACGCTATCGCCGCCGCGTTTGGCAGCTTCGCCGACTTCAAGGCCCAGTTTACCGATGCCGCGATCAAGAACTTCGGCTCCGGCTGGACCTGGCTGGTTAAAGACAAAGACGGCAAGCTGGCTATCGTGTCCACGTCTAACGCGGGGACGCCGCTCAACACAGACGCCACGCCGTTAATGACCGTCGACGTATGGGAACACGCCTATTACATTGACTATCGTAACGCGCGTCCGGGTTATCTGGAAAACTTCTGGGCGCTGGTTAACTGGGCGTTTGTGGCGAAAAACTTTGCCGCATAACTGAAAAATGCCCGACAGCACATTCGTGCGTCGGGCATTAAAGAGTTTGCCGTTTTAGCTGGCGACGCACTCTGTCTGCGGCTGTTTTCTGGCGGAAATAAACACCAGCAGTAGCGCCAGCCCCGCCACGATCGCCCCCATAACCGGAACAAAAGCGTAGCCCAGACCGCCGGAAATGACCGCCCCGCCCGCGGCAGCGCCCAGCGCATTACCCAGGTTGAAAGCGCCAATATTCACTGACGAAGAAAGGCCCGGCGCCTCGTGCGCCACACGCATCACCCGCATTTGCAGTGGAGGTACCACCGCGAAGGTCGCCGCTCCCCAGACCACCATAGCGATCGCTGCCCCCAGCGCATTTTGCGCCAGAAAGGGGATCGCCAGCATAATCACCATCAGAAGCAACAGAAAACCTTTCAGGGTGCCATTCACCGAACGGTCAGCCAGTTTTCCGCCAAAATAATTACCGATGGAAAACCCAACGCCAATCAGCACCAGCATACCGGTGACAAACGCTGGCGAGGCATGCGTAATGCTGTGCAATACGGGCGCGATGTAGGTATACAGCGTAAACATCGCCCCAGCCCCCAGAACAGTGGTTAATAACGCCGTCAACACCTGCGGACGCATCAGCACCGCCAGCTCCTTTTTTACCTCCGGACGCGTTCCAGCGCTGCCCTTCGGCAAGGAGAAGAACAGGCTCGCCATCGCGATAACGCCCAGCCCGGCGGTCGCCATAAACGACATTCGCCAGCCGATAGTTTCACCGAGCCAGGTGGCAGCCGGAACACCGCCGATGTTGGCGATTGTCAGTCCCATAAACATTGTTGCCACCGCGCTGGCCTGCTTATGCTTTGGCACTACGCTTGCCGCCACGACGGAGCCCAGCCCAAAAAAGGCGCCGTGGTTCAGACTGGTCAGAACGCGAGAGAGCATCAGGGTGGTGTAATCAGGAGAGATAGCGGAAAGCGCATTGCCCACGGTGAAAATGGCCATCAGAAAGATCAGCGCATTGCGACGTCCGCGATGTGAAAGCAGTAGCGTCATTAATGGCGCGCCGACCATCACCCCAATGGCATAAGCGCTGATCAGCATTCCTGCGGCGGGAATCGTCACATCAACGCCGCGAGCGATGACCGGCAATAATCCCATGGGAGAAAATTCAGTGGTGCCGATCCCGAACGCGCCTATGGCCAACGCCAGTAAAGGGTAATTTATTTTCATACGGTAATGACTCCGCCTGTTCGCGCTTAAACGCGGTGGACAAGAAAAGCCAAAAGCATGACATCAATCACAAAAAAAGAGAAGTTAACAAATTTACAAAAGACTTTTGCATTTTTGATAACAATTGGCGAAGGGAATGTGAGGGAGCGACACTCCCTCAGCGGTAAATCAGTGCAGTGCTGCGGTTAAACCACCTGCCACGATCAGAGCCAGAACAATAAACGTGGTCACTAATGAAAATTTCAGATCGGTGCTCATCAACTTTTCTCCTTTTTATTCCCACACAAAAAGTGATATAGCGCATTTTTACACACTTGAAAGCAAAAATCTCCCACGATTTAGGGTGATATCTGTTTTTAACACTTCCCCTTTTCGTTAAGATCAGCCAAAATTCGACGCTTACTTGTTTAGCGTACCGGCCATTGACCCCTTCCTGACGTTCCGTGTCGTTTTCCCGGCGTGCCGCAACCCTGATGTTGCGATCAGGGTGTGTAAAGGCAAACGTTTACTTAGCGTATTTTACTGTTCAGGTTGGGTCTGGAGTGAGATGTAATGGCAACAATTAAAGATGTAGCGAAACGAGCAAACGTTTCCACTACAACCGTATCACACGTTATTAACAAAACGCGTTTTGTTGCAGAAGAAACGCGTAACGCGGTGTGGGCGGCAATCAAAGAATTGCACTATTCCCCCAGCGCCGTCGCCCGAAGCCTGAAGGTCAACCATACCAAGTCCATCGGCCTGTTGGCGACCAGCAGCGAAGCCGCCTACTTTGCCGAAATTATAGAAGCCGTTGAAAAAAACTGTTTCCAGAAGGGTTATACCCTCATCCTCGGCAACGCGTGGAATAACCTGGAAAAACAGCGCGCCTATCTGTCGATGATGGCGCAAAAACGCGTGGATGGCCTGTTGGTCATGTGTTCTGAATATCCGGAACCTCTGCTTTCTATGCTCGAAGAATACCGTCATATTCCCATGGTAGTGATGGACTGGGGCGAAGCCAAAGCCGATTTCACGGACACGGTGATCGATAACGCCTTTGAAGGCGGCTATATGGCAGGCCGATACTTGGTGGAGCGCGGACATCGTGAAATCGGCGTGATTCCCGGTCCGTTGGAGCGGAACACCGGCGCAGGCCGTCTGGCTGGCTTTATGAAAGCGATGGAAGAAGCGCTGATCAACGTGCCGGAAAACTGGATTGTGCAGGGCGATTTTGAGCCGGAGTCCGGCTACCGCGCAATGCAGCAAATCCTGTCGCAGTCACACCGTCCGACAGCGGTATTCTGCGGCGGCGACATCATGGCGATGGGCGCGCTCTGTGCTGCCGATGAAATGGGTCTGCGCGTCCCGCAGGATGTCTCGCTGATCGGTTATGACAACGTGCGAAACGCGCGCTTCTTTACGCCAGCGTTAACCACTATTCATCAGCCGAAGGATTCTCTGGGTGAAACGGCGTTTAATATGCTGTTAGACCGTATCGTCAATAAGCGCGAGGAGTCCCAGTCGATCGAAGTCCACCCGCGACTGATTGAACGTCGCTCTGTTGCGGACGGCCCGTTCCGCGACTACCGCCGTTAAGTCGCGCCTGCGGGAGTCTCATCAGGCTCCCGCAGCCACTCTCTGTTCAGTGTTTCACTGTCTCCCAGATACTCCAGCAGCCACGCCAGCGCCGGCGAGGTATCGTTTTGTTGCCAGGTGAGACAGCAGGCGGCATCCGGGAAAGGATTTTCCAGCTCCAGCGCAACCCACTGCCCCGTGTTAAGACGAGGTTTGGCAAAATGCGTCGGCACCATGCCAATACACAAGCCAGCGCTGATACAGGTTGCGGAAGAGTCCCAGTCCGGCACGACCATACGGCGTTGATTATCCAGTAACCATGTGACGCGTTTGGGCAGGTTTCGGGAGGTATCCTCCAGCACCAGCGACGGCCAGTTTCGCAGCGTGTCGTCGCTCAACGGCCCCATTATGCTCGCCAGCGGATGGGAACGCGCCACCACGCAACTCCAGCTCAACATTCCCATATCGCGAAAGGCATAGCGACCGCCCACCGGAATAGCGCGCGTCGCGCCAATGGCCAACTCCACCCGACCATCGGACAACGCGTCCCAGACGCCGTTGAAAACTTCCTGAAAAACCAGCAGCTCTACATCATCAAAATGACGGTAAAAGTCGACGACCATCTGGCGGGTCCGTTCCGGACGCACGATATTATCCACCGCAACAGGCAACTGCCCGCGCCAGCCATTGGCGATTTGCTGACACTGTTGCCGGGTGTCCTGCATTTTTTTGATAACAGAACGCCCTTCTTTTAAAAACCAGGCCCCGGCGGGCGTCAGCACCACGTCACGGTGGCGGCGTTCAAACAGTGGGACCGCCAACCACTCTTCCAGTTGCCGTACCGTGTAGCTGACCGCAGAAGGCACCCGGTGCAATTCCTGAGCCGCTGAACTGAAGCTGCCGTTACGCGCAACGGCGTCGACGACTTCCAGCGCATATTCTGACCACATAATCTGCCTGCAAAATTTTTGAATGCAATAACCAAATATTACCGTTTCACAAGGAGAAAGACACTCCCTACACTCTGCGCGAAGATTATTCATTAAAATAAGAGAACAACTATGCAAACAGCGATGCAACCTGGAAAAGGGTTTTTAGTCTGGCTGGCGGGACTGAGCGTACTGGGCTTTCTGGCCACCGACATGTATCTCCCCGCTTTCGCCGCCATTCAATCCGACCTGCAAACGCCCGCGTCGGCGGTCAGCGCCAGCCTCAGCCTGTTTTTAGCAGGTTTTGCCGTTGCGCAACTGCTGTGGGGACCGCTTTCAGACCGCTATGGACGCAAACCGATCCTGCTGTCAGGTTTAGCCATTTTTGCCCTCGGCAGCCTGGGGATGCTGTGGGTAGAAAGCGCCGCCGCACTGCTGGTTTTACGCTTTGTGCAGGCGGTAGGCGTCTGCGCCGCAACGGTGATCTGGCAGGCGCTGGTAACGGACTATTATCCTTCGCAGAAAATTAACCGCATTTTTGCGACCATAATGCCGTTAGTGGGCCTTTCCCCTGCGCTGGCGCCCTTGCTAGGTAGTTGGATCCTGACCCATTTTTCCTGGCAGGCGATTTTCGCCACCCTGTTCGCGATTACCCTGGTGTTGATGCTGCCCGCTCTGCGTCTGAAACCGACTCAAAACGCCCGTAAGGATGGCCAGGATAAGCTGACGTTCGCGACGCTGCTGCGTACCCGGGCTTATCGTGGCAATGTGCTGATCTACGCGGCCTGCTCTGCCAGCTTCTTTGCCTGGCTCACCGGTTCGCCGTTTATCCTGAGCGAAATGGGCTATAGTCCGGCGGTCATTGGCCTGAGCTATGTGCCGCAGACCATCGCCTTTCTGGTTGGCGGTTATGGGTGTCGCGCAGCGCTGCAAAAATGGCAGGGGCAGCAGCTTCTTCCCTGGCTGCTGGTCCTCTACGCGCTAAGCGTTGTCGCCACCTGGGGCGTGGGTTTTCTGAATCACGTCTCGCTGACGGAAGTGCTGATCCCCTTCTGCGTCATGGCGATTGCGAACGGCGCGATCTACCCGATAGTCGTGGCCCAGGCGTTACGTCCGTTTCCCCAGGCGACGGGGCGCGCTGCGGCATTGCAGAATACGCTTCAGTTGGGATTATGCTTCCTGGCAAGTCTGGTGGTTTCGTGGTTAATCAGCACCCCACTTCTCACCACCACCAGCGTTATGCTGGCCACCGTTGTGCTGGCGGCATTGGGTTACAAAATGCAGGCGCAGGCGAGTATTGTGGAACGTCAGCAGGACAATCCGGAGATGGCCCACGGCGAATCCCATTGATAACGCTAATATATTTTATTCGTTAGGAAGCTAACAATTTTTGGTTGTATCATCGGTTTTTGAGGCCTATACTAAATTTCGGTTGTTAAAAATACGATAATAATTATGTGTTAACGGGAACCGGAGCGTTCCCGCTTCACCATGGATGGCCTTTTCGGCAAGGGTTTCTCCCTTCCTCTGTTCTACGTCGGATTATAGACTCGCGGAATATTTCCGTGAGATTTCTCACAAAGCCAAAAAGCGTCTACGCTGTTTTAAGGTTCTGATCACCGACCAGTGATGGAGAAGCTATGAGTTCATCGTGTATAGAAGAAGTTAACGTACCGGATGACGACTGGTACCGTATCACCAACGAATTATTAAGCCGCGCAGGCATAGCCATCAACGGTCCAGCCCCCGCTGATATCCGCGTCAATAACCCCCGTTTTTTTAAACGCGTATTACAGCAGGGCTCGCTCGGTTTGGGCGAAAGCTATATGGATGGCTGGTGGGAATGCGATCGTCTGGACATGTTTTTTAGCAAAGTCCTTCGCGCCGGACTGGAAAATCAACTCCCCCATCATTTCAAAGATACTCTCCGCATCGCTGGCGCTCGCCTGTTTAATTTACAAAGCAAAAAACGCGCCTGGATTGTCGGCAAAGAGCACTACGATCTGGGTAATGATCTGTTTAGTCGAATGCTCGATCCGTATATGCAATATTCCTGCGGATACTGGAAAGAAGCCGGAACGCTTGAGGCGGCGCAACAAGCCAAACTCCAACTGATTTGTGAAAAGCTGCAATTACGCCCCGGCATGCGCGTGCTGGATATCGGCTGCGGTTGGGGCGGTCTGGCGCAATATATGGCGACCCACTTCGGCGTCAGCGTGGTCGGCGTGACGATTTCCGCTGAGCAGCAAAAAATGGCGCAGGCGCGCTGTACCGGACTCGATGTCACCATCCTGCTTGAGGACTATCGTGATTTACGCGATCAGTTTGACCGCATTGTCTCGGTTGGGATGTTTGAACACGTCGGCCCGAAAAATTACAACACCTATTTCGAGGTGGTGGATCGGAATTTAAAACCGGACGGCATTTTTCTGCTGCATACCATCGGTTCGAAAAAAACCGACAATAACGTCGACCCGTGGATCAATAAGTATATTTTCCCGAACGGTTGTCTACCTTCGGTTCGCCAGATCGCGAACGCCAGTGAGTCGCGCTTTGTGATGGAAGACTGGCATAACTTTGGCGCGGACTATGACACAACCCTCATGGCATGGTATGAGCGATTCCTCGCGGCATGGCCTGATATTGCCGATAACTACAGCGAGCGCTTCAAACGGATGTTCAGCTATTATCTGAATGCCTGTGCGGGCGCGTTCCGCGCGCGGGATATTCAGCTGTGGCAGGTCGTGTTCTCACGCGGCGTAGAAAACGGTTTGCGGGTGGCCCGTTAAGTACCAAGCCCCTGTTCTGCTACAGGGGCTTTACGGGTTACGCTTCGCTTGTCGACCGGACTGTCGCCGCTTCCCGCGCCGCCAGTACCCGTTCTACCGTATCAACCACCGCCTGGGTTTGCGGGTCAATTTCGATATTCACCCGCGCGCCCAGCTTTTTCTTGCCAAGCGTTGTGCGCTCAATCGTTTCCGGAATCAGGTGAACGCAAAAGCGCGTCGCGGTCACTTCGCCTACCGTCAGACTGATCCCGTCAATGCCAATAAATCCTTTGTAGAGGATATATTTCATTAAGGTCGGATCCTGAACTTTAAACCAAATCTGGCGATTATTTTCTGAGGTCAAAATCTTAGAAACCTCTGCCGTGGTCATGATATGACCCGACATCAAATGACCGCCAATTTCATCGCTGAATTTCGCCGCACGTTCAACGTTTACCCGATCCCCCGCTTTCAGCTCGCCAAGATTGGTAATACGCAGCGTCTCTTTCATCAGATCAAAACTGATGTGGCTGCCGTTAATGTCGGTCACGGTCAGACAACAGCCGTTATGCGCGACCGACGCGCCCGTCTCCAGCCCGTCCAGCATGTATTCAGGTAATTCCACGACATGGGTGCGAAAGTTTGGTTTTTCATCAACAGACACCACTCTGGCGGTGCCCTGCACAATACCCGTAAACATAACTGCAACTCCCAAATTCAGTTCAACCATTTCTGCCTGCCACAATAGCAGTTGGAAAATCAGGTTGCCAGCGAAGCGCCCCCCGCGCCTGTTTTTTCACTGGAGAAATATCCATTCCTCGCTACAATAGACTGAAATTTCCCCGCATCTTCTTCTTGCTGCCCTTGCTGGCGGCTTTTTTAGTCTCTCTTATAACAACAAAATATAGGTGTTCACGTGCAGAAGTATATTAGCGAAGCGCGTCAGTTATTGGCTCTGGCAATACCGGTGATTCTTGCGCAAATCGCCCAAACCGCAATGGGTTTTGTGGATACCGTCATGGCGGGAGGCTACAGCGCTACCGACATGGCGGCAGTGGCGATTGGTACCTCCATCTGGTTGCCGGCCATTTTATTTGGACATGGACTGCTGCTGGCGTTAACGCCGGTTATCGCGCAGCTTAACGGCTCAGGCCGACGCGAGCGCATCGCCCATCAGGTCCGTCAGGGTTTCTGGCTGGCAGGCTTTGTCTCGGTTGCCATTATGATTGTGCTGTGGAACGCCGGATACATTATCCGCGCCATGCATAACATCGATCCTGCGCTGGCGGATAAAGCCGTCGGCTATCTCCGCGCGCTGCTGTGGGGCGCACCGGGGTATCTGTTCTTTCAGGTGGCGCGTAACCAGTGCGAAGGTCTGGCAAAAACCAAACCGGGGATGGTGATGGGATTTATCGGCCTGTTGGTCAACATTCCGGTGAACTATGTGTTTATTTATGGCCATTTCGGGATGCCCGAACTGGGCGGCGTCGGTTGTGGCGTGGCGACGGCGGCCGTTTATTGGGTGATGTTTGTCGCCATGATTTCGTGGGTTAAACACGCTCGCTCCATGCGTGACATTCGGAACGCCGAACGCTTCAGTAAACCCGATGGCGTAGTGATGAAACGCCTGGTACAACTGGGATTGCCCATCGCGTTGGCCTTATTTTTCGAAGTGACGTTGTTTGCGGTCGTGGCGCTGCTGGTGTCCCCCCTGGGCATTGTCGACGTGGCAGGCCATCAGATTGCGCTCAACTTCAGTTCGCTGATGTTCGTGCTACCGATGTCGCTTGCGGCAGCGGTTACCATTCGAGTGGGCTATCGTCTGGGGCAAGGTTCGACACTGGATGCGCAAACCGCAGCGCGTACCGGGATCGGTGTGGGCGTTTGCATGGCCTGCATCACCGCCATTTTCACCGTATCGCTGCGTGAGCAGATCACCCTGCTGTATAACGATAATCCTGAGGTGGTGACACTGGCTGCCCAACTGATGCTGCTGGCGGCAATCTACCAGATTTCTGACTCTATTCAGGTGATCGGCAGCGGCATTCTGCGTGGTTACAAAGACACGCGTTCGATTTTCTATATTACGTTTGTCGCTTACTGGGTTCTGGGTCTACCCAGCGGTTACATCCTTGCGCTAACCGATCTGGTGGTGAACCGTATGGGTCCTGCAGGATTCTGGATGGGCTTTATTATCGGTCTGACGTCAGCCGCCATTATGATGATGTTGCGTATGCGCTTCCTGCAGCGTCAGCCCTCGACGGTAATTCTTCAGCGCGCTGCGCGTTAAATCTGCAATAGCCGCCTTCTGGCGGCTATTCTCTCGTCACTTTGCGCACTTCCTCCGCAATCGAGCGAAAACCGAAAGAAAATAACCCTTTCCCTCTTGCCTCATTCCATCTCTGCCGCTAATATTCGTCCCCGTTGTCACCTACAACGTTGCGTTCATAGCTCAGTTGGTTAGAGCACCACCTTGACATGGTGGGGGTCGTTGGTTCGAGTCCAATTGAACGCACCATCTTTCTGTACAGTGCGTCCGTAGCTCAGTTGGTTAGAGCACCACCTTGACATGGTGGGGGTCGGTGGTTCGAGTCCACTCGGACGCACCATTCAGCTATCTTTCTGTTATTCCCGTTACTTTCTCTCTTTTTCTTTCTTTACGCTCACTCTGTTTTTCTCCTCACGCTTCCGTGTCGCGTTAGCATCAGACCGCATTGATGAAAAACGCCCGACATGCGCCGGGCGTAAAACAACGTCAGTTAACGATTACGGCTTATGTTCAAGCACCGGGTTCGCGTTTATGGCAATACGCTGAGGTTTCTCCTCTTCCGGTATATCCTGTAGCAACGCGATTGTCAGCAAACCGTTTTCCAGCGACGCGCCGGTGACGTTGACATGCTCCGGCAGACTGTAGCTGGCGCGGAAGTCGCTGCGGCTGATCCCCCGGTGGATCCATCCCTCTTCGCCGTGTTCTGTTTTCTCCTCTTCACGTTTACCGCTGATATTCAGCTGACCGCCGACGGTTTCAATTTCCAGCTCGCTCTCTTTCCAGCCCGGCACGCTGAGGGTGAGCTCATAGCGGTTATCCTCCAGCCGCCGGATATTGTACGAAGGCGTGGAGGGCAACGGCGTGCTGCCGGTTAGTTGGCTGAAAAGGCGATCGATGCGGTTAAAGCGGTCCGCAAACAGAGAGTCGGAGAGATCGTGTAATACGGGAAACGTTCTGAGCGTCATCATGTACCTCCTGAACAGTAAAGAAAATATTCAAAAAGTTCATGTCTTACGGGCAGGTGTTGTTTACCCTCACCCATTTTTCATATATGTCCGTAGCGTTGATTTTCAATACGACAAAGCGGAATTTTGCGATCTCTAGCACGCTACCGGTTTCTTACTCGCCACTTCGCTGAAAAGCAGACTCTCCGTCGAATAAACCGTCAGATTTACTGGAATATCCGTTCTGACGGATCACGCAAGTAGCGGACGTGAGATCATCTCCAGCCCCAGCACTGTCAGAAACAGCAAGAAACATAGCCTGAACAGCCGCAGGCCGATCCGTGCCCGAATTTTTTGTCCCAGCCACATCCCAAGGAGAGCGGGGATAATCGCCATCCCCGACAGGGACAGTTGCCTGACATGAATAGCATCATGCAGATACAGACCTGCAGCTAGCGCAATCGTCGAGACGGTAAACGAGAGGCCCAACGCCTGAACCAACTCATCACGCCCGAAACGCAGCGACTGAAGCCATGGCACGGCGGGCATGACAAAGACACCGGTGGCACCGGTGACAAAGCCAGTGACCAGTCCCATGACAGGCGACAGCAGACGTTCTAACCGCGCTGAGACGTGCATTGCAGGACGGCATAGCGCATAGCTGGCGTAAATGATAAGCGCGACGCCCAGGCCAACGCCTGCCCACAGCGGCGGAATACTGACCAGCAGAAACGACCCCACAACCGTGCCGATGACGATAAACATCATCATCAGCCAGAGACGCCGCAATACCTCTTGTAAGATAGGCCCCGAAAACAATTGCCAGAGATTCGTCACCAGCGAAGGGATAACCAGAAGCGCCGCCGCTTCAGCCAGCGGCATAACCGTACCAAGCAGACCCATCGCCACCGTCGGCAACCCCATGCCAGTCACACCTTTGACCCAGCCTGCGGCAATAAATATCAGGAAACAATACAAATAAAGGGGTTCATTCATCTTGCTGGCCCACATTGTTGAACAGAGCGGCATTGGAACATCTGGCCGGAGCCGCCACAATGCGGTATTTTCCTCGGCAACTGCGGAAAAACCGAAGGCGGAAATAAATGCGTTTTGATCTGGCCGACCTGCAATTGTTTATCTGTATCGTGGATGCCGGCAGCATCACCGGCGGGGCCTCTGCAGCCAACCTGGCACTGGCGTCCGCCAGCGAACGACTCCGAAAAATGGAAGGAAACTCTGGAATACCCTTATTGCTGCGTCATCCGCGCGGGATCTCATTAACGACAGCAGGAGAGGCAGTGGAGCGCCATGCCCGCATCATCCTTGAGCAACATCGGCGGTTGCGCGAGGAAATGGTCGCCCTTGCCGCGGGTCATCAGGAGACGCTTCGCCTTTATGCTAACAGCTCAGCGCTGACCACATTTCTGCCGGGTAAACTCGCCGCCTGGCTGACCTCCCATCCGGGGATACATATCGAAACCGAAGAACGCGCCAGCACCGATATTGTCAGCAGCTTACTGTCAGGTGAGGCAGATGTCGGCATTGTTTCAGACGCCGTGGCCGCCGGCATGCTCAAACGGGAGCCCGTCGCGGAGGATCCGCTCGTGCTGATCGTCCCGCTAACGCATCCGCTTGCGGATAAGGAGGCGCTTTTTTTCGTGGATATTATTGCGGCGCCAATGGTGGCGCTTTATTCCACCCGTGCCCTGCAACGCCATATTGAACAAAACGCAACACATGCTGGCCTGGCGCTTAATATCCGCATTCGGTTGAATCACTATGAGGGATTATGCGAGATGGTGGCACACGGCACCGGCGTGGCGATTCTTCCCGCCGTCATCGCCGCGCGTTATCAGAGCCGCTATCCTTTTGCGATCGTTGCGCTACGTGATGGCTGGGCGTTGCGCAGGCTGTGTCTGTGCTACCGAAACGACGTCGCCTTTAGCCCCGCCATACGATCCTTATTCGACTGTCTGAGACAGCCCTAACGGCTGTTTCATAACAGCCGTCGCGTCCTGCTTCCCCCGCGGGCGATGTTCAGCAGGCTTACCGTCTTTCAGTAAATTCTGTTAACAGGCGAATTGCCCGGAGATCCGTGCCACCCGGTCTATGCTGTCTATACTTTACCGTTAACGTTTTGTTATGGGAGGTAAGATGGAGTATCTGGCACGGCTTAACGTCGTTACTGTACTAATGTCAGCGACATTCTGGATCAATCTTGGCATCGTTTTCGTTGTCACCTTAATCACCTACTGGCTCATCAACTGGCTGCTGAATTTCATTTACAGAACCATTGAGCGTCGCGATCACAAGGAGATTAAGCATCCTGGGTTACGGGTGATCGTGTTTGACATGTTAAAGCGAACCAGCAAATTGCTGATTTTCTTTGCCGCATTCCTGTTCAGTTTGCGCTTCGTCGCCCTCCCCGATCGGCTGTTTGCAAGCCTGAGCCACGCATGGTTTCTCGTGATCGCCATTCAAATCGCCATCTGGCTGGATCAGGGGGTACAGTCGTGGATGCGCCATCTGCTACACGCGCCCGGTACGCATAAAAATCCGGTCACCCTGGTTATTCTTGGGATGATTCTGCGCGTGGTTGTCTGGTCCATGATGCTGCTGTCGATTCTGGCAAACGCTGGGGTGGATATTACCGCGCTGGTAGCAAGTCTCGGGGTTGGCGGTATCGCCATCGCGCTGGCGGTGCAGACCGTTCTCAGCGACGTCTTCGCCTCGCTATCGATTGGTTTTGATAAGCCTTTCGAGATTGGCGACTTCGTGGTGTTCAATGACGTCGCAGGGACAATCGAGCATATTGGCCTGAAAACAACGCGTATCCGCAGCCTCAGCGGCGAGCAGATTGTTTGCGCCAACGCGCAGCTGCTGCAGCAAACCATTCACAACTACAAGCGCATGCAAACGCGCCGCATTGTTTTTACCTTTGGCGTCGCCACCTCCACGCCGCCTGAAAAGCTGCGCCTGATTGGCGATACGGTAAAAAAAATCATTGAAGATGTCGGCGAAACGAAATTCGACCGCGCGCATTTTCTCGCCTTTAATCAGGATCGCCTGACCTTTGAAGTCGTGCATATTGTAAACACAGCCGACTACAACAAATATATGGATATACAGCAGGAGATTAATATTCGTATTATTGAAGCGCTGAATGAGCTAGAGGTGGAGCTGGCGTTGCCAAGTCTGGTGGTACGATCGCCGGTACAGGTCGCAGGCTCGGACAATCCTCTTCACGTTGAGCATTTGCAGGCTGAGAAATAGCGTTATGATGGTCTTTTCAAAAGGAGAGTACGATGGCCAAATTATTACAGCTTCACTTTGCGTTTAACGGCCCGTTCGGGCAGAAAATGACGGAACAACTGCGCGGACTGGCCGAATCCATTAACCAGGAACCCGGCTTTATCTGGAAAGTATGGACTGAAAGTGAACAAAATAAAGAGGCTGGCGGCATCTACCTTTTTGAAAGCGAAGAGACCGCCCTCGCGTATCTGGAAAAGCATAGCGCGCGTTTAAAGAATCTTGGTGTCAATGAAGTCATCGCCAAAGTCTTTGATGTTAACGTGCCGCTAAGCCAGTTAAACCACAGCCACGTGGCGTAAATGACGCATCCAGAGGGGGCTATGCCCCCTTTCTTCTCTTTCCTGTGCATTTTCCTTTCCGTCCTTTAAACCTCGCATCAGATAGACAGACAGCCAACCAGGCACTACATGTTAAGTCATGTCTGTCGCCACTGGCGCGTTTTGCGGATGAGAGGTGTGTATGTCTGTTGTGGTTATTACCGGAGGTAGCGCCGGAGCAGGAAAAGCAATCTCTGTGCGTTTCGCACAGGCTGGATATGACGTTGCGGTGATAGCCAGAGATGACGAAGGTCTTCAGGAAACCTGTGAGGAGTGCGAAAAATATGGCGTGAAAACGCTGGGTATTAGCGTCGATGTCTCCAAAGCCAATGCCACTCACGACGCAGCGGAAATGATTGAAAGTCGGCTGGGCGCCATTGATGTGTGGGTTAACAGCGCCATGACAACGGTACTGTCACCGTTTCGGGAAATCACCCCCGCAGAGTTTCAGCGCGTCACCGAAGTGACCTATCTGGGCTTCGTTAATGGTACCCGCGCGGCGCTGGCGATGATGGCGCCGCGAGACAGAGGCATTATCATCCAGGTCGGTTCCGCGTTAGCCTACCGCTCGATTCCCCTTCAGTCTGCTTACTGTGGCGCCAAAGCGGCCATCCGCGGCTTTACTGACGCCGTACGCACCGAACTGATGCATGAGCACAGCAAGGTGCATATCACGATGGTACAAATGCCGGGAATGAATACCCCGCAGTTTGGCTGGTCGCGCAACAAAATGGACGCGGCGATGCAACCTGTGCCACCGGTGTACCAGCCCGAAGTCGCCGCAGAGGCGGTATTTAGCGTGGTGAAACGTCCGGTTCGCGAACTGTGGGTTGGGAAAAGTACCGTACAGTCAATCGTCGGCCAGTTTTTCTTTCCCCGCTGGCTCGACCGGCTGATGGTAAAGAAAGCCTGGGAAGGCCAGCTTACCGATGATCCCAGTCCCCATGACAGTGCGGACATTCTCTACACGCCCCGACGGGGTAATCATCCCACTCACGGTGAATTCAGCGAAGGCGCAAAAACACGCGCGTTCACCCTGTCATCTGACTTCCCCGGTAAGCTCGCCGCAGGCGCCGCGCTGACCACCCTTGCGCTGGTGATCGGCCTGATAGCGCGGCGTAAAAAACGCTAATCGCGCCGACGGGAAAACCAGCGGTAGCCGTAGCCGTTCAGGAGGAGCGGCACGGTCTTCCCGCCCCGAAGCGTATCGTCATACCCCTTGTCTGCCAGGCAGGCTTCCCAGTAGCCGTCCGCAATGTCTCTTAGCGCTGCCTTAACCGGCTTTTCGCTGAAATTGGCCAGCGCGAGAACATCACGCTGCTCGCCACGGTAAAGAATGGCGAACACGGCCTCCTGTTTGAGCGGAATAATCTTCCACGGCGCCTGACAAATTTCATGCAGTTCCGCCCGAATATTCACCATATGACGCACCCGGTGCAACAAAGAATGGCGGCTTAGCTGCGACCGCTCTACGTTGACTTTTTTATAGCGCCACGGGCCGGACGAAATCGGTTGTCTGAATAAGCGCGACGTATCCGCAGTGGAAAATCCGCCATTTTTATCTGCCGACCACTGCATCGGCGTTCTGACCGAATAGCGCTCTTTCAGGCTAAGATCGTCACCCATTCCAATTTCATCACCGTAGCGGATCACCGGTACACCAGGCAGCGACAACAGCACCGCGTGACAAAACGCCAGCCGTTCGATATTCCCTGACAGCATCGGCGCCAGCCGTCTGCGTAACCCTCGCTGGTAAACATACATATCCTCGTCAGGGGCAAACGCGTCCAGCACCTTTTGCTTATTTACCTCGCCGATCCCCTCGAGATCCAGCTCATCGTGATTTCGCAGCCAGTTTGCAAAGCAGCAGCCATCCGGCGGCACAATCATCTTACTGAGCGCCCCGGCAAGCGGCAGTGCTTTTTTCTCCGCCAGGCTGACATAAAAATATTTATTCACCCAAAAGTTCAGCGCAATATGCAGCCGATCGTTTTTGCCGAAGTAGTTGCGATACTCCTGCGGGGCAACATCAACTTCGCCCAGCAGGATCGCTTCCGGATTCACGCTTTCTATCAGCCCGCGCAACTGCTCAAGGATCCAGTACCCCTTTTTGTCGTTACCGCCTCCGGCCTGTTTGGTTAAGTGAGAGGCCGCGTCGAGGCGAAAACCTGACACGCCAATCTTCAGCCAGAAGCGCACGATATTTTCGATTTCGTGGATAACCGCCTTTGAGGTGAGATTGAGATCGGGCTCATGACGATAGAACATATGCCGGTAGAATTGTTGAGCCTGTTCATCCCAGCGCCAGACGGATTCCTCCACCCCTGGAAACATGGGCGGATCGTCTTTTTCCGGGGGGGTATCGGCCCACAAATAAAAGTCCCGATAGAACGAATCGGGACTGCGTCTGGCCTCCTGAAACCACATGTGTTCAGAAGAAGTATGCTGAATCACCAGTTCGATGATCACATGCAGGCCCAGCGCCCGGGCCTGTTCGATAAACTCAATCACATCAGCAATCACCCCAAAACGAGGATCCGGTTGCAGATGGTCTGCGATATCGTAGCCTTCATCGCGAAACGGCGTAAGGTAAAATGGCGTGATCCAGATGGCTGTCGCGCCAAGACTGCGGATGTAATGCAGCTTTTCAGCGATCCCGGCAATATCGCCGAAGCCATCGCCATTCGCATCATAAAAGAGTGAAGTATCGACTTGATAGATCACCGCCTGGCTGTACCACTTCTGTTTTTTCTTCATAAGCTCGCTCCCAACGCGTGCTGGCAATGTTGCAAAAACGTCTGGTGTTATTGCAGACAGGAGAGATATTTCTCTGCCGAGCGCAGCACAATCTCATGCGCATGAGCAGTAATGTCCTGACCTTCAAACGCGCCGTACAGCTGTTCAAATGAAACGTCTTGCAGTCGCCGGGCAATTGCCGCGACACAAGCTGCGGACAGCGGCAGCATGTTGGGGTAGCTCCACATAAAGGAGACGGCGTTCGCGCCGGGTGTGACCTGAAGAATATCGCCTGCAAGGATCGTTCCGGCGCCCTCCCGCCAGTGCAGGACGGTGCCGCCTGCAAAATGGCCGCCGAGCCGCAGCAGCGTCACGGACGGCAGCACGTCGAGAGTGTCGCCTTCCCATCGCTGTATAAACGGGCTGTCGCGCATGATCCAACGCCGATCGTCGGCATGAAGATAAACCGGGGCGTTAAACTCTGCCGCCCAGTCCTGCATGGTGGTGTAGTAATGCGGATGCGAAATGGCGATGGCGCGCAGACCGCCCAGGGCGGCAATCAACGTCCGGGTCGCCGGATCGAGATTGGCGATACAATCCCAAAGGATATTCCCCGCGGGCGTTCTGAGCAGAAACGCCCGCTGGTTTATCGCAAATGAGGGAACCGTTTTGAGGGTAAAAAGCGACGGTGTGACCTGACGCCATTTGTTGGCGTGGCTGGACACCAGCGCGTCAAAATCCGTCCACTCCTGCCCTGATACCGGCACATACTGCCGTTCATCATCACAAACAGGACAGCGCGCTACGTTACGCTGGCTGTCGTCATACGATGTGCCGCAGGCTTTACACAGTATAATCATCTTCACTCCCGTTCCGGTTTGAACAAAAGTAAGTATGGCAGAGGATGCGCGAAGGAATAACAATCGTCCGGTATCGTTACGTCCGCACTTTACACCGTGGCGGCATTACCGCTTACCCGGAAATCGGTGCGGCGATGGCGAAAACCGTCTCGTCCCCGGCAGGCCGCGTTTGCCGCCGTCTCTATTTCTTCGATCGTTAACATCGCAGATTTTGCACATGCAACCCCCGGCATTCTTGTCCTATACTGGTCGCATCTCAAAAATGAAATCATGCAGGTGAGTAATGGAAATTGATCTCGACAATCTGGTGTTTGACGGACTGGATGAAGCACAAACGCGCAACGCGGAACGTCTGGAAGATGCGGACAAAAAAGCAGAATCGGTGATCGCCGATGATGACTGCGGCGATGCGTGCAAAATCTGACATAAAAAGCGACGTAATATCAGGGTCGGAAAACGGCCGATAGTAACATGGTTGCGTCGGATAGCAGCGTAACGTGCTATCCGACCAACATCCTGCTGCATCAGCATATCTGTCAGGAGTGATTCAGCACTCGACAAACTGATGCGTATCGTCGAGACGGTATTTCACCCCTGCCCGAATTCCTTTTTCACCTTCCACGGCCACCGCAAAACGCATTCGCTCACCGTCATGATAAGCCAACGCCGCACACCCGCCTGGCCCAAGCACGATGGCGTCGACCATGCCTGTACTGGCTATCACGGCGTTGTCGCCGTTGCAGATAATGTGTACATTGTCGCCGCTGTTGGCAATTCTGGCGCTGGCGCCGAAGCTGACGATCTGCGTGAGATCGCCATTGCTGGCAATATGGCTTCTCTCTCCCACCGCGCTGACCCGAACGCGCATCCCGCTACTGGCGATACGCGTGCCGTTACCTGCGCTGCTAATTCGCGTGGAGTTTCCCGCGGCTGCGATTCTGGCGCGATCGCCCGAACTGCTGATATGACTGTTATAGCCCATGCTGCCAAGCCGCACACAGTCGCCCGCACTGGCGATCTGCGCCGCGTAACCCACACTGGCGATTTTCATGTTATCGTCCGCGCATCCCAGACGGGCGTTATCCGCGGCGTTGGCAATCTGCCGACCACTCGTTACGACGTCAGGCAGCATCGGTGAGGACATGGCGAAAATATCCTGCCGGACAAAGTTTTCTTCGTCTATCCAGCGTGACCAGGCGTACTCCACCAGGCTGTTTGCCCAGTCGATATACCCGTCACGGCTTAACGCACGATGTACGTCAGCATAACTGCCGCCTTCCGGAAAACGCCGCAGGAACCAGCGGTACATCACTTTTCCAACCCGCCAGTTGCGTAAATCCTCTCGCGTCACAATCATCGGTTAATGCCGGTGATAGCCATCGACCATGCAACGGAATGTCTCCCCGGGCGTTCGTCCCGTGGTGCACAGATACAGATGTCCAAAGATAAAAAACAGGCTAACGATGGCCAGCGCGAAATGCGCCTGAAGCAGCCAATAGCGTACGCCGGGAAGGACATCCCCTGTGGCCTGTGGATACAGCGAAAGAAGACCGCTCAATAACAGCAGCGGCAGCAAGCCGTACATCACCCCGACATAAGCTGCCTGCTGTAACGGGTTAAACTTCGCCCGTGGCGTAGCCGGAAACGGGTGCGCATCTCCTTGTAAAATACCGTACAGATAAAAACGGGTTTGTTTCTTCGCTCTCGCCAACCAGCCATGCGGCTGAATGAGATAATGATGACCATTGCCGCCCAGGGCGTTAATCAACACAAAGCCCACCCAGCATGCCAGTAGCATAAATCCACAGATTTCATGTACCGCCAACACGCTTTTAGTCACCAACGGACTGACCAGCGAAAAGTGGTTAATGAGCCCACTGGCAAGCAAAAGGATAAACAATAACGCGTTAGACCAGTGCCACAAGCGCACCGCTTTTGAATACAAATAAACTTTCTCGCCATGCGCGGCCGCGACCTTGCGAACGGCGCGAAAACGAAGCCAGGCGTGCAGCCCCAGCACCAGCCACATCACTACCAGCAACACGCCCGCTATAACCAGCCAGACTGGCCAGTACTCCGGGGAAAACAGCGGCACGTAGCTCGCCAGTTGGGCGTGAAATTGTTCGGCACTCTGCGACGCGTTCATACATTTTCCTTCTTAATCAAATGTTGACCGAACCGACGATAAAGATGAGGCTCGCCTGCGCCAGGAAGCTGATACTGATAATATTTATTGTCCTGCAGCCAGCGCTGGATTTCAGGGCTATCTTCGCGTCCAAAGAGCAGTGCATGTTCCGGACAAGACGAGACGCAGATGGGCGGGAACCCTTTCGCCAGTCGCGACTCTGCGCAAAAATCGCATTTATCCGCCACCTTGGTGTGAGGATTCAGATAGCGCACCTGGTACGGACAGGCGCCAATACAATAGCTGCAACCAATACAGCGTGACGCATTTACGCGAACAATCCCCTGCTCATCACGCCAGGACGCGCCGGTTGGGCAGACGTCAATGCACGGCGCCTCGTCGCAGTGCTGACAAGACTGGCGGAAAAAATGATACAGGGTTTCGTTTTCATCCTCGGTGACAGGGATGTGCGCGATCGATAAGCGGCTTCCCTGCGCAGGAACATGATTGGTTTTGCGACAGGCGCGGGCGCAAATGTTACAACCGTTGCAGCGCGTTTCGTCGTGGATCATGACATAGCGCGCCGTTCCGCCTTGTGTCGTATTCGCCAGCAGCGACTGGCCCGGTCCGCTGAAAAAAATGACCGTCCCCATGCCAAGCACAAATTTTCGTCGAGTGAAGGACATCTTGTTATCCTCTAATGCGGTGGTCGCCCTCGCCACGCTATCCATGAATTCAGGGATTCTGAAACCGTTCAACTTCCAGCCATTCGCACAACCCATAGGCTTTGCCATAACGCATATAGCGCTCGCTAAAGAGATACGGAACGCCGTTGGATGACATCACCGGGCGAATATCGGCATAGTCGGGATGTGTTTCGATCGCCGCCAGCGCGGCGGCGATCTGCGCAGACTCGAAGTGGTAAGGCGACTGTTCCAGCATAGCGACCTTGTACGGGCGCGGATACGTCTGACATTCAAAACGCACCGCCTGAGCGATTGCCCGACAAAGATCCTTTTCCAGCACCTGCACACACATGTCGGCATAGTTGGCGCTCATGCTGCCCGTTGAGTAGAAATAAACCTCCTGGGCGCCGTGCACACACGCGATATCCGCGCCCACCTCCCCCTCAACGAGAACGGTCAATAATGGCTCAAGCTCGGCTTCTTCCATCGAATACGGCGGCTGTAGAAACAGTGTGCGCGTCACAAGCTGTCCTGCCGCCGTATGCTGGCGAATAAAATCAGCCATTATCTCTGCGGGGCTTGCCGGTTCAACAGGCGCACTATCCGCGTCATGCAAACGTAGCGCCTGCAGCCACTGCCGTTTTTCGAGATCCACGTCCGTCGTCGCTTCCGCGCCGACTTCCTCCAGATGGCTCATAAGGCTTTCCTTACGCTGGCAGCAAATTCTGCGCGGCCAGGTCAGCCGCCACGTCATCCAGTCCAAGCCGAATCAACGTGTCACGCGTTGGGCAACCCAGCTCAGGATCCCAGCCCATTTCCTGATAAAACAGGGTTAGCGACTCGCGCATATCGTCTCGATCCATCTTATCGGTGCCTTCAGTAAAGACCGGAATAGCCGGGTCTTTGTCGAATACCCATGAACAAATAAGATCGTGTTCGTTGCGCATATCTTTGGTCTGCATCAATTTCACCGTGTATGCCCGATGCAACGTAAAGATACGTTCAGCGGCCAGATCGAGGCTTGCCTGGGTGGTTTCGTCACCGGTTACCGCCTGAAAGAATTTCGCTTCCAGATCCAGATCGCCCCGGTAGTTACGGCTTTTCAGCGGCGATACCGTCATCGGCCAGACCCAGTTACAGAGCGTGACAGCGTTATGAAGACAGACCTTCAGCAGGGTCCATTTGGCGTAACGGATTTTAGCCGGATTAATCGGCGTATAATTTTTGGTTTCGTCGTAAGCATCTTCAGAGCCGAACAGCTCTGCCGCCACCTCTCGCTGAAGTTTCAACGGCAAACCGGAGCCAATAAAATTAATGTGCGTATGGGTCATGCAGTCGCGGTTGAACATGCAATTAGTAATCGCTCCGACCTGCGCGGAGGCTTCGTTAGCGTGATGTACCGGATACCCAAACGGGGACCACAGTTTGTTTTTCGCATAGCCCCAGTATTCCTCGCCCAGTTGCCAACGCTCTGCGATGGCATATGAACCATCCGCGAGATGACTGAGTTCGCCGACACGGTGAGCCAGACGATAATAAAAATCCTTGATGAAATGAGGATCGCCCGCCTCCAGTTGATCCCACGGAATTGACGCATATTCTTCGGCGGGTAATACGCGTTTAAAGACCCCTTTGCTGTAGCAGTAGGTAAAATCACGGTGCAACTGGCCGTAGTTGCACCAGATACCGTAATCATCGAACAGGTTCAGGCCAATAAGATTACCGATGACGCGCCCATCGTCTTTGTCCTCAAAATCCTTCGGCCCGTTCGGAAAAATGGTGGTGTGCACAAAGTTTGCCACGCAGGTGTTGCCGCCGGTGCTCGGTACGCCGAAATCTTTCACCCGGGGAATATTCATCTGCGTCATGCAGCGGATCGGACAGGAGTGACAGCCGCTCATTTTGACGGTGTATTTTTCTGCGGCCGGACCCAGATCGAAGACGGATTTGTAGGTACGGAAACCGACGGTATTTTGATTCCCCGGGGGAATTTCGCCTGTCTCGATAGGCCCGCCTTCGGCGGCCCCCCAGTAAAGCCCCTTTCTCGCCGTCCAGCGCGAGGCTGGAGAAGAATATTCCGCCCACGCTTGCGGAGTGCTTGGTACAACGTGGTTGTTATTCGCGCCAATCAGTTCCGTCATCATATAATCGTTCAGACGTTTCATCTCTTTGCGATCGGCGATATTTACGCCTTTTGTGCCCTCAACCGCAATGGCTTTCAGGTTCTTCGATCCCATGATCGCCCCGGTTCCGGCGCCGCCGCTATGGTTGCGGCTGTTGAGCATGCAAGAGAGCGGAACGAGGTTTTCACCTGCCTGACCAATTGCCGCCACGCAGGTTTCCGCGGAGGTCATGCGGCAAATTTCTTCGGTGGTCGCGCGAGTGCCTTTCCCCCATAAAAAATCGGCTTTCTCGATCGTCACCTTTTCGTCTTTGATATTAATCCACACAGGAGACGCCGCCTTGCCCTCGATAATAATGGCGTCATAACCGGCAAATTTCATTTGCGCCGCAAAAAAGCCCCCCATATGGGCATCAACAACCAAATTTCCCTTAGTGAATGTGGAAAGCGATGTGATATTCACGCGAGAGCTACAGGGCGCTCCGGAACCGGTTAACGGTCCCGTCGCAAATACCAGTTTATTACTTTCGTCAAAAGGCTTCGTACCCGGAGGCACTTCGTCATACATTATCTTATAGCCGAAGCCCATTCCGCCGATGAATTTTTTAAATTTACTGGAATCTTCAAGGGTAATATCGCCTGTAGTAAGATTGACCCGTAAAATATTACCTGTCCAACCGTTAGCCATAATGTTTTCCTTTGTAAGACTCAAACAGTAATATCTTTCCACTCAATAATTTTTAATGCCCCGGTCGGGCAGGCATTGGCGCATTCACCGCATAAAATGCATTTTGACGATTTTTTCGTTTCGCTATTGACGGTGGCCATCATCCAGGGACAAGCGGTGGTGCAAGCGCTACAGCCAATACAACGTCGATGATCAACAGCAATGCAGCCGTCTTTCTGCTGCCAGGTGATCGCCCCGACAGGACAAACATTCATGCATTGTGGATCTTTACATTGGCGACAGGTATCCGGTGTATAGTTCAGATCGCCATACAGGCCGCCGCCGGAACCGACACCCTCATCACCGAAGAAATAATTCCGGTGAATTTTGATGCGGGAAAAGAAGGTCCCTACCACGCCATCGTTATAATTGGTGCAGGAAATTTCACAACGGTGACAGCCGGTACAACGCGCACGCTGCGTCACCAGTACTCCTTTCGGCGTGTTAATCAACCCGACGGTGCCGCTGTCCACATCTTCCTGCTTACAGCCAAAAAGCGACAGCAGCGCTGGGGCAATGGTTAGCCCCGCCAGACCTTTTCCCGTCAAACGCAAGAATTCCAGCCGCGTTAAACCTGGATTTAATATTGGACGATCAACCTGGTTCATTAATTTCGCATCCTCTTCGTAAACGCAGTGTTGACAACCGTAACCAGGCCAATTTCTCATACGTCAAACAGCGCCCTGACGTTGTCTCCCACAGCTGAAGTTCCTGCCATAACCGAATCGAATAAATGACATGATTTAATGCAAACTTACTAATCCTTTAGGGTTAGGCGAAATAAATAATGGGTTTATTCCGTATGTATAACTTTGATCGTTATCAACTAAATTGGGGAAGAGAAATAATAAAAAAGAAGTGATATTTATTCTCATTTAGATGAGATGAAGCGGCATTTCATTATTTTCAAATTAATTGTGAAGCTGTTCCCAATATTAACTCTGACAGCCAAAAATAGCGTTATGCTCAGTTTAAACGTTGACGCATTATATTCTTGACATTCGATACAGTATTGCTGCTTAAAATTTCCAGTAATTTTGATAAGGGATGCCGCCATCCCTTATTATATGGATTATCCTGCCAGCGCGTTGATCACCGTTTCCATAGCCCGTTTTTCCAGTTCAGAGCGTTGAATACGCTGATTAGCCAGTGAGGTACGTAAAACACCGGCGATGACAATATGCTTCGGTTCTTGACCCAGATCGCGCATTTCCAGCACCACTTTTCCCACGACTCTGCACATCTCCCGGTACAGTTCATCATCTTTTGTCAGGTTTCCCATTTTTGTCTCTCCGTTGCAGGCTACATGCTTACAGCATATAACACCTGACGAATGAAGACAAAAAGCTAAAGAAAATCAATTAACTAACCGGAGCGCTATTCCGGCATCCGCCAGGGTCTGTACACCGACGATGGGCTGATGGATGCGGTGTCCGGGTTTAAATTGAAATGAATAAAAAAGAATTTGGTTATAACCAGGAGGAATATCTCATTGTTGCGCAACTGAACCATAAATTGCGCGAATGATTTTGGGCAATACGTTTCCTTTAAATACAGTTTGTTGTGAAACTGCCCAGATGTATTTTGAAACGCTGTTTTCATTTTCCTTTTTGGAAAAAAACAGCGTATAATGCGCGCCAACTGTCTCTTGAATGGTTTCAGCACATTGGCCTGTAAAACTCAGCGTACACAAAACGTCCCTTTCCGTTGGGCTGAAACACAAGCACACATTCCTCTGCACGCTTTTTCGATGTCACCTATCCTTAGAGCGAGGCACCATCACTTTCGTAATACCGGTTTCGCTTCCTGGCGGTGCGCGCCGGAAGCCAGCTTCCCATATCCTTCTCAACTTAAAGACTAAGACTGTCATGAAAAAGACGAAAATTGTTTGCACCATCGGCCCGAAAACCGAATCTGAAGAGATGTTAACCAAAATGCTGGACGCGGGCATGAACGTCATGCGCCTGAACTTCTCTCATGGTGATTATGCAGAACACGGTCAGCGTATCCAGAACCTGCGCAACGTCATGAGTAAAACCGGCAAGAAAGCCGCGATTTTGCTGGATACCAAAGGTCCGGAAATCCGTACCATCAAGCTGGAAGGCGGCAACGACGTGTCCCTGAAAGCAGGCCAGACCTTCACTTTTACCACTGACAAATCCGTTGTGGGTAACAGCGAAATCGTCGCTGTAACTTACGAAGGTTTCACCGCTGACCTCGCCGTCGGCAACACCGTACTGGTCGACGACGGTCTGATCGGCATGGAAGTGACCGCCATCGAAGGCAACAAAGTGATTTGTAAAGTGCTGAACAACGGCGATCTGGGCGAGAACAAAGGCGTAAACCTGCCGGGCGTCTCTATCGCTCTGCCGGCCCTGGCGGAAAAAGATAAACAGGATCTGATCTTCGGCTGCGAGCAAGGCGTTGACTTCGTTGCCGCATCCTTTATCCGTAAGCGCTCTGACGTGGTTGAGATTCGTGAGCACCTGAAAGCGCACGGCGGCGAAAACATCCAGATCATCTCCAAAATTGAAAACCAGGAAGGCCTGAACAACTTCGACGAAATCCTCGAAGCGTCCGACGGCATCATGGTTGCCCGTGGCGACCTTGGCGTAGAAATCCCGGTCGAAGAAGTGATCTTTGCGCAGAAGATGATGATCGAAAAATGTATCCGCGCGCGTAAAGTGGTGATCACCGCGACGCAAATGCTCGACTCCATGATCAAAAACCCACGCCCAACCCGCGCAGAAGCTGGCGACGTGGCGAACGCCATCCTCGACGGAACCGATGCCGTCATGCTGTCCGGCGAATCCGCGAAAGGCAAATACCCGCTGGAAGCGGTCTCTATCATGGCGACCATCTGCGAGCGTACCGACCGCGTGATGACCAGCCGTCTGGACTTCAACAACGACAGCCGTAAGCTGCGCATCACTGAAGCCGTGTGCCGTGGTGCTGTTGAAACCGCTGAAAAACTGGAAGCGCCGCTGATCGTGGTCGCGACCCAGGGCGGTAAATCTGCACGCGCCGTGCGTAAGTACTTCCCGGATGCGACCATCCTGGCGCTGACCACCAATGAAGTGACCGCACGTCAGTTAGTGCTCAGTAAAGGCGTTGTGCCGCAGCTGGTCAAAGAAATCAATTCTACGGATGATTTCTACCGCCTGGGTAAAGAAGTTGCCCAACAGAGCGGTCTGGCACAGAAAGGCGACGTGGTCGTGATGGTTTCTGGCGCGCTGGTTCCGAGCGGCACCACTAACACCGCCTCTGTTCACGTGCTGTAATAATTCCGGAGTGAATTAATTGGTTTAAAAAAGCGCCCTCGCGGCGCTTTTTTTATTTCATCAATAGCCGCTATTAATAAAAAAGCAAATCGGATTTCACTATCTAATTGCCGATTATCTAAGACGAATCCGATGGAAGCAGCCTGTTTTCCCTCAGTTTTTTAGATACATTCCGACATTTCGATGCTTCTTTGAGCGAACGATCAAAAATAAGCATCTTCTCATCAAAAAAATATTCTCAACCTAAAAAACTTTGTGTAATACTTGTAACGCTACATGGAGATTAACTCAATCTAGAGGGTATTAATAATGAATCGTACTAAACTGGTACTGGGCGCGGTAATCCTGGGTTCTACTCTGCTGGCTGGTTGCTCCAGCAACGCTAAAATCGATCAGCTGTCTTCTGACGTTCAGACTCTGAACGCTAAAGTTGACCAGCTGAGCAACGACGTGAACGCAATGCGTTCCGACGTTCAGGCTGCTAAAGACGACGCAGCTCGCGCTAACCAGCGTCTGGACAACCAGGCTACTAAATACCGTAAGTAATAGTACCTGCGTAATAAAAATGGCGCACATTGTGCGCCATTTTTTTTGCCCTTCGTTTGCCTTTCCTGCTACTGCGTTTGCGTTTCTTGCGTTACCCCACCATTCTGCGCTGACTGTACCACGGGGGTTGCCGCCACCGCTGGCGTCTGTCCGGAAGAAACGGCTACCGGATACCCGGCGCGCCGGTACAATGCTTTGTCCACCAGCGTGTTGTCGACCTCTTTCATCGCTTTGAACTGGGTGAAACCGGCAGGCAGAACATACGGCATGGTCTGCACATTCTGTTCCTCTTCCGGCGACAGCGGTCGATGAACTTCAACATACCGCATACCGTTCGGCTCAACGGCGTATTTCACCGGCTCGTTGATGACCTTAACCGGCGTTCCGGTTCGTACCGAAGCGAACAGCGCTTTAATGTCTGGCGCATTCATACGAATACAGCCGGAGCTGACGCGCAGCCCGACGCTGTCCGGCTGGCTGGTGCCATGGATAAGGTATTCACCGTTTCCATGCGCCAGACGCAGCGCAAAGCGTCCAAGCGGGTTATTCGGCCCGGCAGGGACGACCGCAGGCAGGGTTATTCCCCGCTCAAGAGAGCGCTTGCGGATGCCCGCTGTCGGCGTCCATGTCGGGTTCGGTATTTTCTGCCCTACCCGCGTTTCCATCACCGGCGTTTCCAGCCCCTCCAGACCAATACCGATAGGATAGACCTGCACGATATTTTCCCCCGGCGGGTAATAGTACAGACGTAGCTCTGCGAGATTCACGATGATCCCTTCACGCGGCGCGTCGGGCAGCAGCATTTGCGACGGGATAGTGATTAACGTACCGGGTTTCGGCACCGGAGCGATGGTATTGTTAGCCTCCAGAATGAGCATCGCGGCGGTATCAAAGCGACGGGCGATGGCCTGGAGATTTTTATCCCCCGCCTGCACCGTATACGTTTGATTCTGACCAATGAGACGACTTCCTGCCGGCGGCAGTGGATAATCCACCGCCCAGGCAGCCTGTAAAGCACTGTAAGCGCCGATAAGCATAAGTGTTAATAAAGACGCGCGTTTCATATGTCACCCCCCTGGCGTTGATGCCGGACGGCAGTGAATGCCGCATCCGGACTACGAGGCTCGCGAACCTGCAAGCCTGACAAGACGCACCTGCGTCCTGTCAGGTATTTTACAGCGTGCGTCTGTTAAGTTTAGCTAAGAGTTGCAGCTTTCGTGCGAATCGCGCGGATCATCGCTTCAAGCCCCTGGGAGCGGGACGGGGTGAGATGTTGGGTGAGCGCCATTTTTTCGAACCACGGGCGGACATCAAAATTAACAATATCCTGCGGCGTCATCTGGTGATACAAAATAAACACCACCGCAATCAGCCCCTTTACGATGGCCGCATCGCTGTCGCCCTCAAGCTCAATCACTCCCTGCCCGTTCTGGCGCATCACAATCCAGACCTGGCTCTGACAGCCCTCAATTTTATTATCAGCAACGCGATCGTTTTCAGACAGCATCGGCAGTCGCTGACCCAGCTCGATAATATACAGGTACTTTTCTTCCCAGTTCGCGCAACGTTGAAAATTACGTAATAGCTTCTCTTTATCCGGCAACGCGGCCATAGTGCCTCCCTGTTATCCCAGTAAGCGATGAATACGCTGCAGCCCGGTCACCAGACGATCCACTTCTTCATGGGTGTTATACATTGCCAGCGACGCGCGACACATCGCCGGAACCTGATAAAACGCCATCAGCGGCATAGCGCAATGGTGTCCGGTACGGACAGCAATACCGTAGTTATCAAGGAAACTACCGACATCATAGGCGTGATGGTGACCGAGATTAAACGCGATCACGCCAAGCCGGTTAAGCGGGCCGTACAGCGTGAGGTCAGGCACCGCCGCCAGTTGCGCCAGCGCGTAATGCATCAAATTCTGTTCGTACTCGCCGATATTTTCCAGCCCCAGCGCTGAGACATACTCCAGCGCGGCGCCCAGACCGATAATTCCTCCGGTATTCGGCGTACCCGCCTCAAAACGCCACGGCGCTTTCGTCCAGGTGGTGCCCTGGGTCAGGCTGACCGTAGCGATCATTGAGCCGCCCCCTTCCCACGGCGGCATCGCCTGCAGGATGACGTCTTTTACGTACAGCACGCCGATACCGGTCGGGCCGTACAGTTTATGCGCGGAAAAAACGTAGAAGTCGCAGTCCAGCGCCTGAACATCGACCGGGTGGTGCATGACCGCCTGCGCGCCGTCCACCAGGACTTTAGCCCCGTACTGATGGGCCAGCGCGGTGATTTCAGCGATCGGGTTCTCGGTGCCTAACACGTTCGAAACATGGGTAATGGCCAGCAGGCGGGTTTTCTCGTCCAGCAGCGATGGCAGAATTTCAAGCTGGAGCGTTCCGTCGGTATTGAGCGGAATTACCCGCAGTTCAGCCCCCACGCGCGCGCATAGCATCTGCCAGGGCACAATATTAGCGTGGTGCTCCATTTCGCTGATAATGATGTTATCGCCACGGTGAACGTTTTCCGGCCCCCAACTGTTGGCCACCAGATTGATGCCTTCCGTGGTGCCGCGAACGAACACCAGTTCCTCCGCTGAGCGGGCGTTAATAAACAGCGACGCCAGTTTGCGAACGTTCTCCATTCGCTCCGTCGCCTGGGCGCTCAGAGTATGAATACCGCGATGCACCGCCGCATAGCCATGGCGGTAGAATTCCGCCTCCGCGTCGATAACCTGACTGGGCTTCTGCGCGCTGGCGGCGCTATCAAGGTACGCCAGCGGCAGACCGTTGACTTCTCGCGTAAGCACGGGAAAATCCGCACGCACGTTGTCGATAGAAAATGTCATGCTCTGCCTCCCGGCAGGCGCTGGCCGATTCGCGCCAGAACCTGTTGCTTCAGCGCCTCGTCGCCGATGGCTTCCGTCAGTTCAGCGGCAAAGGCATAGAGAATCATCTGCTGGGCGTCCTGCTGGCCGATCCCGCGCGAGCGCAGATAGAACATCTGTTCATCGTCAATGCGTCCCACCGTCGCGCCATGGCTACACTTCACGTCGTCGGCGTAAATCTCAAGCTGCGGTTTGGTATCCACCTCGGCGAGTTTACCCAGCAGCAGATTATTGTTGGTCATCTGACCGTCGGTTTTGATCGCGTACGGGGCAACGTTAATCAGACCGTTGAAGACCGCGCGCCCTTTATCGCTGACAATGGTTTTATGCAGCTGACGGCTGTTGCAATAGCCTTTGTTGTGCTCAAGCCAGGTGCGGGTATCACAGACTTCATTTTTCACCGGCATCGCGAGGCTGTTGATTCGTAGCGTCGTGTTCTCACCGTTCAGCCGGGTGCTGGTGTTATGACGCAGTACCGCATCCCCCAGCAGAAAACTGTGGCTGTGCGCCGAGGCGTCCGCCGCCATTAAAATATCATTATGGGCGAAGTGATGGCTTAACGGATTTTCAAACGCCAGCTTCACGTGATGCAGATGCGCGTTGGCTGCCACATTCATTGTCAGACGCGCGCCGGTAAAGTGTCGCGCGTCATTGAGGCTCACGTAATGTTCAATGACCGTTGCTTCTGCGCCTTCCGCCAGTTCCAGATGATGACGATAATGAGCGGTGTTCACCTCATCGTCGCCCACACCCTGCGTAATGTGCATCAATAGCAGCGGCTTGTCAGGACGCTGATTACGCTTAACGTGGATATGGGTTACGCTGTGCGCCAGGCTTTCGGTGAGATGCAGAAACACCTCCGGCTGCACCGCGTCAGGCAGCGTCTGGCGCTCATCGTTGATCGCAACGTCAAAGCCGCTGTTTTCACAGCTGTCGCTCAGCGCCGGACTGAATTTCCCATCAACAAAAACCAGACGCAGCGCATCAATTTGTAGCGCCAACGCATCCCGCTGCGCCGTCCCTATGTCCGCGAAGCGGCTGACGAACTGGCTGTTGATTAATCCTTCCAGCGGCGTGTATTTCCAGTTTTCATGTTTCCGCGTCGGCAGGCCCAGTCGCAGTAATTGCTGTAAGTGCTGTTGCGCCTGGGTGGAACGCGACTCGCCCTCGGCTTCAAACAGATGATGCCACTGCTGCAACGCATTACTGCTGTTCGGTAAGCCAGCCATATCCCTGCTCCTCCAGTTGTTTGACCAGAGTGAAATCGCCAGACTTCACAATCCGCCCCTGATACAGGACGTGGACAAAATCAGGTTTGATATAGTCAAGGATGCGCTGATAGTGCGTAACGATGATGAATGCGCGCTTGCCGTCCCGCAGGGAATTCACGCCATCGGCGACGATTTTCAGGGCATCAATATCCAGCCCGGAATCCGACTCATCCAGAATGCACAACTCCGGCTCCAGCACCGCCATTTGCAGAATGTCGTTGCGTTTTTTCTCGCCGCCGGAAAAACCCACGTTGACCGAGCGGGTCAACAGATCTTCCGGCATTTTCAGCAGCGCGATTTTCTCTTCCATCAGGTCCTGAAAATCAAAACGGTCCAGCGTCTCCTGGCCGCGATAGCTGCGCACCGCGTTTAGCGCCGTTTGCAGGAAAAACTGATTGCTGACGCCGGGAATTTCCACCGGGTACTGAAAGGCCATGAAAATGCCTTCACCGGCTCTCTCTTCCGGCGCCAGCGCCAGCAGATCTTTACCTTTAAACGCGACGGAACCGCCGATTACCTCGTAATCTTCGCGTCCTGCCAGCGTCGCGGAAAGCGTGCTTTTACCGGAACCGTTCGGTCCCATGATCGCGTGCACTTCGCCGGGACGAACCTCAAGGTTCAGCCCACGCAGGATCGCTTTATCTTCGACACTGACCTGTAAATCTTTAATATTTAACATGATACTTCCTTAACCGACGCTGTGTTCAAGGCTAATAGCTAATAGTTTTTGTGCTTCGACGGCAAACTCCAGCGGCAATTCGGAGAACACGTCTTTACAGAAGCCGTTGACGATCATCGAGATCGCATCTTCTTCGCTGATACCGCGCTGCAGGCAATAGAACAGCTGATCTTCACCGATCCGCGATGTGGTCGCTTCGTGCTCGAGCTGGGCGCTGTTATTACGGCATTCGACGTACGGGAAAGTATGCGCCCCGCAATCCGCGCCGATCAGCATTGAATCGCACTGGGTAAAGTTGCGGGCATTGGTCGCCGTCGGCATGATTTTCACCAGCCCACGATAGCTGTTCTGGCTGTGTCCGGCGGAGATCCCTTTCGAAATGATGGTCGAGCGGGTATTTTTACCGATATGGATCATTTTGGTGCCGGTATCGGCCTGCTGGTGCCCGCTGGTCAACGCCACGGAATAAAACTCGCCAATCGAGTTGTCGCCACGCAGAATACAGCTCGGGTATTTCCAAGTGATCGCCGAGCCGGTTTCCGACTGGGTCCACGACATTTTGCTGTTTTCCCCTTCGCACAACGCGCGTTTGGTAACGAAGTTGAGGATCCCGCCGGTGTTGTTATCACCCGGGAACCAGTTCTGCACCGTGGAATACTTCACTTCGGCGTCTTTATGGATGATCACTTCCACGACTGCGGCGTGTAGCTGATAGCTGTCGCGCACTGGTGCTGAACATCCCTCGATATAGCTGACGTAGCTGCCCTCATCCGCCACAAGGATGGTGCGTTCAAATTGCCCGGTTTTTTCCGCGTTAATGCGAAAATAGGTGGAAAGCTCCATGGGGCAACGTACGCCCTTCGGCACATAAATGAAGGTACCGTCTGACGCCACGGCGGCGTTTAGCGCGGCAAAAAAGTTATCGTTCGCGGGGACTACCGTACCAAGGTATTTCTTCACCAGTTCCGGGTGATCATGGATCGCCTCGCCGAAAGAACAAAAAATAATGCCTTGTTCCGCCAGCTTTTCCCGGTAGGTGGTGGCGACTGAAACGGAGTCAAAAATAGCATCGACCGCCACTTCCCGCCCTTCGCGCACAGGCACGCCAAGCTGCTCAAACGCGGCCTCCACCTCTTTACTGAGGAACGCGTTGGCGCCCGTTTGCTGAACCGCTCCCGGCTGTGATGCGCAGGTGTCGTCGCAGTGACCGCATGACGGCGCAGAGTAATAGCTGTAATCCTGATAATTCAGCTTATCGTAGTGGGCTTTCAGCCAGTGCGGTTCAGCCATTTCTACCCATGCCCGGTAGGCATTGAGGCGAAAGGTCAGCATCCACTCTGGTTCGTTACGTTTTGCAGAAATCGCGCGCACCACGTCTTCGTTAATTCCTTTCGCCAGCTCATCAGTTTGTAACTGGGTAAAGAAACCTTCTTTGTAGTTCAGCGGGCCGCCGGTCCAGGTTTTGACATCGTCAGTTGCTTCAGTATTACGAGACATAGTACCGCCTATACCCCAAAGCTTTCGCCACAGCCGCATTCGTTCTGGGCTTTCGGGTTATGAAATTTGAATAACTGGTTTAATCCTTCCCGGACATAATCGACTTCCGTCCCGTCGATAAACGGCATCGCCTGAAGCGGGACGTAAAGTTTCGCGCCCTCGTATTCGAACAGCAGATCGTCCTTTTCAGGCTCACTGACCGTATCCAGCACGTAACCAAAGCCAGCGCAGCCGGTCTGTTTAACGCCCAGGCGCACGCCCAGCATTCCCGGCTGTTTGGCCACCAGTTCGCGAATATGCGCGGCCGCCGAAGGGGTTAGCGTTAATCCGCGCCAGGCAAAATCGTCTGGGTTAAATGTTCCTGAATGCAATTCCATAGAATGACCTCGCGTAATGAGCCATCAGGCTATAACACCATGTTAGTGATAATGATTATCACTTCAACCCCTCAACAGCAGGGGCATTCCCCTTAATCACCCTTTTTAACGGCTTTTATTAAGCATAGACCTTGCTACGCGGGTTATAAGTCAGGGTGAGTTTTTTGCAATTGTTTGAAAAATAAAGCGTTCAGAAAAAAACATCGACCAGGGTGGTCAAAAAGGGAAAGATGTATAGAAAATGTCTATTTCACGGATAGGCAGTGGCGCGTGATTGTCGCAAAGAAAAAAACCCTTAAGGCTGTTCATCACAGCCTTAAGGGTTCCCGCCCCATCCGGCGCTTATCTCCGGCACTCGCAATGGCTTAGCTCTTGAAGGGGCTTTAAGAATATTCTCATATCGTCAGCGATCAGTTTTAACACTAATTGCGATCCGCGCATTTTGTATGGCGGATCAATTTCTTCAGTTTACTGAGAGTATGTCTTTCACCGCGTCGAGCAGCAGTCGTAGCCCCGCCGACTGGTGCGCGCGGGAAAGATACAAGCCGTACACCGGCAAAGGCCGGGGTTTATGCCTGGGCAGCAAAGGCACCAGCGCACCGCTTGTTAACCCTTCCCGCGCCTCTTTTTCCGGTATCAACGCCACGCCCATTCCTGCCAACGCCGCCTCGCCTAAAAGCGAGGAAATCCCGGCGCTGAGGTTACCTTTTATCGCGACAGAAACCGCCTCACCGCGGGCATCAAGAAAGCGCCAGGATTTCCCGGCAAACCCGCTGTAATAAAGGCAGTTATGACGGGTAAGGTCGTCCGGTGTTTGTGGCGTACCATGTTGCTTCAGATAAGCAGGCGATGCGCAAAGCACTGACTCACAGCTGCCAAGACGACGAGCGATAGTACCCGGCTCCGGCGCGTCGGTAATACGAATAGCGAGATCGATTCGTTCCCCAACCAGACTCACGGGCTGGTTATTAATCTCGACTTCAATCCGCAGATCCGGGTAGCGGGTTAAAAATGCTGGCAGTACCGGCGCAAGAATATGCATCGCCGTAAAATGGGCACAGGCGACACGCAAGGTTCCGGAAGGCATACCTCCCGCCGCAACCGCGCCAATGCCCTGAGAAAGCTGCGCCAACGTGCGGGTTTTTAGCAGGACCTCTTCGCCAGCAGGCGTGATGGTGAGCCTGCGTAAAGAACGGTGGATCAGTCGTGCGCCAGCCCATTTTTCCATTTCCTCAAGATAGCGGCTGACCATCGGTCTGGAAAGCCCGAGCGCTCGCGCCGCGGCGCTCATACTGCCTAAATCACAGATGTGATTAAATACCGTCGCCGCCATCACTCTGTCCACTTTACCTCCATCCGATCGTTTTATGAAACTCAGCATGTCCTGTTTAAGGAATTCTAACAGATCGGGATTGGCTTAAAATGCGTAGCCTTAAACAACACTTCATCTGCAAAAGGTTACTGTCATGAAAATAAAAACCCTGGCGGCACTGACGCTGCTCGCTTCACCGGTCTTTGCCGCCCCACTGCATCTTGAGGTGTATAACCCTCAGGAGAACGCCATTTTCCCGGTCTCTTCCACCCTGGTATCCGGACCAACGGAAGCCATTTTGTTTGATGCGCAGTTCAGCACTAAAGATGGCGAAAAATTACTTAAGATGATTCAGGCCAGCGGTAAGTCACTGAAAGCCGTGGTCATTACCTCGGGTGATCCGGACTTTTACTTCGGTCTTGAGCCGATTGTGAAAGCCTATCCTCAGGTAAAAGTGCTGGCGACGCCTGAAGTGGTCAAACATATTCAGGAAACAAAAGACGCAAAGCTGCAATACTGGGGACCGCAGATGAAGGACGGCGTGCCGAAAACCATCACCGTACCGCAGGTCACTACCGGGACGCGTTTTCACATTGACGGAGAAACACTGGAACTTCGCCATCCTGGCAACTATGCGGCTTATGTCTGGATCCCGGCAAATCGGGCGATTCTGGGCGGTACCGGCGTCGCGTCCGGGATCCACATCTGGACCGCTGACACTCAATCTGAAAAGCAACGTACGGCCTGGCGCGACGTGCTGAGCGAAATGCGCAGCCTGCAGCCGACTCAGGTGATCCCGGGTCATTACCTCGGCGCACGACCCGCCGGTGATACGGCGATCCGCTTTACCCAAAATTATCTGCAAACGTTTGAACACGCGCTGGAGGCGAAAAAAGGGTCAGCTTACGTTATCGAAACCGTAAAGGCCGCGTGGCCCGGGCTGGCAGATGAAAGCTCGCTGGCATTGAGCGCAAAGGTGAACAGTGGTGAAATGACGTGGTAATGGCGTTTATTCGTCGACAAAAAATAACCCCGACCAGAGGCCGGGGCATTCGCTATGAGGTACATCGCTGAATCAATGAACGCCAAGGCGCCAGGCAAAATAGATCTCTTCCTTCAGTTCAGTCGAAGAAAGCGTCAGTAAATCGGCAAACTCCAGCTCAAGCTGTTTCAGTCTTTTAAGGTATTGGGCTGGTGAGAGCTCGGTTTTATCACGACGTAAAAATTCAATTGCCAGTTGGGCCGGGTCTAATTGGCTGGTCATATCATCCTCGCTTATGGTCAAAACATGCACATTGTATCACTTTCCGCTGCGCAAATAATGACCAAAAGCAATATAGATCACATTTTTTTGGTGAAAACGTCACACAATAGCTGTCGTTAAGCGTGATGTGCAGCATAAACGCTGCTGCTCATCATAGATATCGATTTGCCAGACCTGATGGCGTGAACCGGTGTGTATCGCCCTACAGACCCCTTTCACGCGTCCTTCCCGGGCAGAACGAACATGGTTGGCGTTTATTTCCAGTCCGACCACTTTTTGTTCGCCCTCAGTGCAGAGATACCCGGCGACGGAGCCGATGCTTTCGGCCAGCACGACAGACGCACCGCCGTGCAGCAGACCAAACGGCTGCTTTGTTCGGCCGTCAACAGGCATAGAGGCTTCAAGCGTATCCGCGCCGATCTTTTCAAAGCGAATGTCCAGTAACCCAACCATGTTGCCCTCGCCCATTGCGTTGAGCGCGTCGAGTGTGACGTCACGTTTCCAGATCATCCCATTATCTCCAGTAGTGCCTGTACAGGATGGCGTACGCCCGTGCCTTCCACCCGCTTCACCTGGCTGCGGCAGGAATACCCCGTCGCCAGGCAGCGGTTACGGGGCAGTCGCTCCATCGCCTGATGCCAGGACAGTTCATAAATCCCCAGGGAACTGGCATGATTCTTTGCCTCATGCCCGTAAGTTCCGGCCATACCGCAGCAGCCGACGCTGACATTTTCCAGTTTCGCGCCAAAGCGAGCAAAAATTGACGCCCACTGCGCAGGCGCGCCGGGAAGCGCGGTGACCTCGGTACAGTGGCCAAAGAAGTACCACGGCTCGCCGCTGATTTCTCCCATAGACTTCGGGGCCAGCGCTGTCGCCAGCCACTCGTTGGCCAGCTGTACGTGAAAATCACCGCGCTGCTCGCCGAGCGCGAGCGTATATTCATCGCGGTAGCAAAGCACCAGCGCCGGATCGACCCCCACCATCGGCATCCCCAGTTGCGCCACACGGTTTAAAAACTCAGAGGTCTTTTTAGCCGTTTTCGCAAAACGGGTCAGGAAGCCTTTAATATGTTGTGCCTTACCGTTTGGCGAAAACGGCAGCAGTACCGGCTGGAAACCTAACTTTTCGATCAGGCGTACAAAATCCGCCACAACCCGAGCGTCGTAGTAACTGGTGAACGGATCCTGCACCACCAGCACTGTATTCGCTTTTTGCGTATCGCTAAGCGCCTCAAGCTGCTCAAGCGTCATGTTGGCCGAACGGTGTCCGACCATTTGCTGCTGCAACGACGGCGTCGACAGTAGCGGCAGATCCACCATGCCGATGTGTTTTGCCGACAGCTTGCGCACCAGCGGCTGGTTAATAAAGAAGTTGAAGGTCTTTGGCGCGCGCGCCATCAGCGGCGCATAGGTTTCTACTGTCGCCACCAGATGATCGCGCAGCGGACGTAAGTAGCGCGTATGGTAAAGCTGCAGGAAACGCGAACGGAATTCCGGTACGTCAATTTTGATCGGACACTGGGTCGAACAGGCTTTACAGGCCAGGCAGCCGGACATCGCCTCTTTGACTTCATGCGAGAAATCATATTCGCCCTTACCCGCGTGCCAGGTATTACGGGTCCGGGCGATCAGCGAGCGTAAGCTGGGACGTTTATTCGCCAGCGCAGTTTCGAGGCGCACCGGATCAACACCGCGATCCGCCAGCAAACGCAGCCACTCACGCACCAGGGTCGCTCGCCCTTTCGGTGAATGGATACGGTTGAGACTGATTTTCATCGACGGACACATCGGGCTTTTCGCATCGAAGTTAAAGCACAGTCCGTTTCCGTTGCACTCCATCGCCCCGCGCCAGGTTTGACGCACCGCCAGCGGGATCTGCCGGTCATACGTGCCGCGCTTGACGGCGTCCACTTTCATCATCGGCGCGTCCACGCCTTCCGGCGGACAGATTTTCCCCGGATTCAGGCGGTTCTGCGGATCAAATACCGCCTTCACTTTACGCAGTTCCGCATACAGCGCGTCGCCAAAAAACGCCGGGCTGTACTCGGCGCGAAACCCTTTGCCGTGCTCACCCCAGAGCAGGCCGCCATACTTCGCCGTCAGCGCCACCACTTCATCGGAGATTTGCTTCATCAGCACTTCCTGCTGCGGATCGCACATGTCCAGCGCCGGACGCACATGCAGAACGCCCGCGTCTACATGGCCAAACATGCCGTAGCTCAGACCGTGACCGTCGAGCAAGGCGCGAAACTCGGCAATGTAATCGGCAAGATGCTCCGGCGGTACGCAGGTATCTTCGGCAAATGGGATGGGTTTCGCCGCCCCTTTCGCGTTGCCCAGCAGACCCACCGCTTTTTTGCGCATCGCATAAATACGCTCTACGCCCGCCAGATCGGCGCAAAGCTGCCAGCCAATCACCCCGGCTTCTCCATGGGCGATTAATCCGTCCAGCCGCTCACACAGTGCCGCCACCTGGCCGTCAATTAGCGCTTCGTCGTCACCGGCGAATTCAACGATGTTCAGGCCAAGCATCTCTTTGTCCGGCACATCGGTGATTAATTCGCTTACCGAATGCCAGACGATATCTTCCCGTGCCAGGTTCAGCACTTTCGAGTCGACGGTTTCGACGGAAAGCGCTCTTGCCTCTACCATAAACGGCGCATTGCGCAGCGCGGAGTCAAAAGAGTCGTATTTGACGTTCACCAGTCGACGAACCTTCGGCAACGGCGTAATGTCCAGCCGGGCTTCGGTAATAAAGGCCAGCGTCCCTTCCGAACCGGTGAGAATTCGGGTCAGATCGAACTCGGTCATGTCGTCGTTAAAAACATGCCGTAAGTCGTAGCCGGTAAGAAAGCGGTTCAGTTTGGGGAAGTTATCCATGATAAGCTGGCGATTGTCGCGGCAGCGTTCAAGGACCGTGCGATAGATACGTCCAATGGTGGTATGACTTTCCCCCAACGTTTCCGCCAGCGCTACCGGCAGCGGCTGCGTGTCGAGAATATCGCCGCCCAGCAGCACAGCGCGTACGCCCAGAACGTGATCGGAGGTTTTTCCGTAGACCAGCGATCCTTGTCCGGAGGCATCGGTATTGATCATCCCGCCAAGGGTGGCCCGGTTGCTGGTTGAAAGCTCCGGAGCAAAGAAATAGCCGTACGGCTTGAGGACCTGGTTCAGTTGGTCTTTAATCACCCCCGCTTCGACCCGCACCCAACCTTCTTCCGGATTGATTTCAATGATCCGGCTCATGTAGCGGGACATGTCCACGATAATGCCCTGGTTCAACGCCTGTCCGTTGGTTCCGGTACCGCCGCCGCGCGGGGTAAACACCAGCGAGGTGAAACGCGGTTCGGCGGCCACTCGGGCTATCAGCGCCACATCCGCCGTTGAACGCGGGAAAACGACGGCATCGGGAAGAAGTTGATAAATACTGTTATCTGTCGACATCGTCAGACGATCGGCGTAGCTCGTTGCCGTATCGCCAGTAAACCCTTGTTGCTCCAGCTCTTGCAAAAAATTGAGCACCAGTTGAACGACGCCAGGTGCCTGAGAAATTTGTGGAATCATTATTCTGACCCTTTCCTGCGGTCTGTATTGTGAGGTTATCGTTTGCCTTGGTTGATTCATTTGTTGTATCACATTTTTTTCTTATACGCTCAACAGAAATACTGGCAGAATCCGCCTGTTAAAACGCGCTGAAACTGCGCATGATTATGTGATGCGTTTCGCGTGTTCACGTCGCGTCAACGTTCTGACGCACTACAAAGGTGAAAAGAGTTTATGGTCAATGTTCGTCAGCCCAGGGATATCGCGCAGGTGCTGCTGTCGGTGCTGTTCCTTGCCATCATGATTGTGGCGTGTCTCTGGATTGTTCAACCTTTTATTCTGGGCTTTGCCTGGGCCGGTACGATTGTTATCGCCACCTGGCCGGTTTTACTACGCTTGCAAAAATTACTCTGGGGCCGCCGTTCTCTGGCGGTGCTGGTCATGACGCTTTTACTGGTGTTGTTATTCGTCATTCCTGTCGCACTTCTGGTGAACAGTATCGTCGACGGTAGCGGCCCGCTGATCCACGCCATAACCGGTGGCGACATGACGTTGCCGGATCTCGCCTGGTTGAACAGCATTCCGCTGGTTGGCGCAAAACTGTATGCCGGGTGGCATAACCTGCTGGAGATGGGCGGCGCGGCGATCATGGCGAAGGTTCGTCCTTATATTGGCGCAACGACCACCTGGTTTGTCGGACAAGCGGCGCACATCGGCCGTTTTATGATGCATTGCGGACTGATGCTGTTGTTCAGCGCCCTGCTGTACTGGCGGGGTGAACAGGTGGCGTTGGGCATTCGTCATTTCGCCTGTCGTCTGGCAGCCAAACGCGGCGACGCGGCCGTGCTGCTCGCCGCACAAGCGATCCGCGCGGTGGCGCTGGGCGTGGTGGTCACCGCTCTGGTTCAGGCGGTGTTGGGCGGGATTGGCCTGGCGATTTCCGGCGTACCGTATGCGACGTTGCTGACGGTGGTGATGATCCTCTCCTGCCTCGTCCAGCTTGGCCCGCTTCCGGTATTGATTCCGGCCATTATCTGGCTTTACTGGAGCGGCGACACCACCTGGGGAACCGTATTGTTGGTATGGAGCTGCGTGGTAGGTACGCTTGATAACGTCATCCGCCCTGTGCTGATTCGTATGGGCGCGGATTTACCGCTTATTCTGATCCTTTCTGGCGTTATTGGCGGCCTGATCGCCTTCGGCATGATTGGCCTGTTTATCGGCCCGGTTCTGCTGGCGGTTACCTGGCGACTGTTCTCCGCGTGGGTACATGAAGCGCCACCGCCAACGGATGAGCCAGAAGAAATCCTCGAAGAACTGGCGGAGATTGACGATCTCAACAAGTAACTCTCTTTCGGGCGACAGATGTCGCCCGAATGTTTAGTATTGCTTATTAATAGGCTGCTGAATTTTTCACATCTCCCCTATTACGGCTTCCGCTCTCCGGGTTTCTGTCGCAAATTCTTTACAGTTTTTAAACTATTGAGACGAATCTGATCGACGCTAAAACGTCGCATGCCCTACTATTAGCTCACGGTTATAGATCAACACATTGATTTATAAGCATGGAAATCCCCTGAGTGAAACAACGAATTGCTGTGTGTAGTCTTTGCCCATCTCCCACGATGGGCTTTTTTTTAACCATGATTCACTTCACACCGGCTCAACATCCGCCAGTTCTCTGGCATGACTCGCGTTTCGCCCGAGACGTTCACCGTCGCGCTTTCCCAGATCCTGGCGGAGGAATTGCCGATCATCAGCTCAAACTCGCCTGGCTCGACCACTCGTTTGCCGTCCCTGCGGGTAAAATTGAGCATATCGACAGGCACATAAAAGGTTAGCGTCGCCCGTGCGCCAGCATCCAGCTCTACGCGCTGAAAGGCTTTCAGTTCTTTTATCGGCCTGACCATGGAAGCCACTTTGTCGCGAACGTAGAGTTGTATCACCTCGCTTCCCCTGCGTATCCCATCGTTGCTTACAGTGACCGCAATCGCGATTTCGCCATCCATTCCCACCGCCGGGGTCAACAGAGTGACGGCTTCACTGGAAAACTCGCCCCAGCCCTTACCATAGCCAAAGGGATAGCGGGAACCAAAATGAAAGGCAAACGGTGTTCCGCCACTTTTCAACTTGTGATTGTAATAATATGGCATAGCGCCCGCGCTCTTCGGCACGCTCACCACCAGTCTTCCCTGTGGTTCAGCGCGTCCGGTCAACACGTCGGCGATGGCCCATCCCCCTTCCTGACCCGGCGCCCAGGCCATTAGCAATGCAGCGATCTTATCCTCCAACCCCTGCAGGTTGTAAGGTCTGCCACCGGTCATCACGACCACCACGGGTTTTCCGGTCGCCACCAGCGCCTCGAGCAACTGCTGCTGAACACCGGGCAGAGTAAGACTATCAGTATCGGACCCTTCACCTACCGTGCCGCTCTGAAACAGGCCAGCCAGATCGCCAACGCAGGCAATCACCACTTCACTCCGTTGGGCCGCGCTCACTGCGTCTGGAATAAGGGACGTGTCGAACGAAACGGGCGAGGCCTGCATTGGCTTACCGCTGCTGTCGCCCGGAAATACGGGAGCGCCTGCCAGCCGTTTTTCAATGATATGACACCCTTTGGCATACAGCACAGCGTCTTCACCGTAATAGCAACGCAGCGCGGCAAGGGGTGTGGTCACCTGCGCAGTCTTATCCATCTCATCGCTAATGATCAGATGCACCGGGAAGCTGTAGCCGCTGAGCAACGCCAGCGGGTCGTCTGCCGTTGGGCCCACTACCGCAATTCGCGGCTGCCCCTGCAACGGCAGGATGCCGTTATTTTCCAGCAGGGTCAGCGAACGGGTTGCCACTTCCCGGGCAATCTGGCGCGTCCCGGCGGACTGTAACGCAAGCGCCGTTTCATCAGCATAAGGCTGTTCAAACAGGCCCAGGCGGAATTTTTCCGTCAGAATGCGCGAAACGATTTCATCAATTTTCGCCATACCGATCAGTCCCCGTTCAACCGCCTCCGCCAGATGGCGGGCGCAGTCGTCTTTTGGCAGCTCCACATCCAGTCCGGCATTAAAGGCCAGCGCCGCCGATTCCGCCGCATCGTGAGAAACGCCATGATGCTGATGCAATAAACTTACGCCGCCATAATCCGCCACGATAATGCCGTCAAATCCCCATTGCTCACGTAGCAGCATGGTAAGCAAAAAAGCGTCGCTGTGACCGGGTTGATTATCAATGTCATGGTAGGCGGGCATCACAGAGCCTGCATTGGTCAGCTTCACGGCCATTTCGAAGGGAAGCAGGAACGTATCGTTCAGTTCACAGAAGCCCAAATGTACCGGCGCATGGTTACGGGCCCCTTCGCTGAAGGAGTGACCGACATAATGCTTCAGGGTGGCTAACAGATCGCGCTTTTCGCCCTGTAACCCTGCGACATACGCGCAGCCCATCACGCCAACCAGCCAGGGATCTTCGCCAAAAGTCTCTTCGGTTCTTCCCCACCGCACATCGCGTGAAACATCCAGAACCGGCGCCAGTCCTTGCCGGCAGCCCGTCGCGCGCGCTTCAAGGCCGATCTGCCGGGCCGCGCGCCTCACCAGTTCGGGATCCCACGTCGATCCGTAATTGAGCGATGAAGGAAACAGTGTGGCGCCCTTACACAGCATTCCAACCAGACACTCTTCATGAAACAACGCCGGAATACCCAGCCGCGTTTCTTCTACAAGCATTTTCTGTAAGCGGTTTGCGGCGCGTACCCCTGTTTTCGCGTCAACAATATGCGTACCCAGTGGACGCGTTATCTGCCCGACGCCGATCTTCAGTCGCTCATTCAACGCCGCCTGTTTACTCACGCCGGCAAACTCATCGCTCATATCGCTACGCTCCTGATGATGGCCCTCCTCCGACAGCACCAGCCAGTAAGCGTGCATCTGGGCAAATTTTTCTTCCGGCGTCATACGTCCCAGCAGGTCGGCGACACGCGCCTGTACCGGGCGATTTGCATCCTTATAGATCATCCTGGTTTACTCCTGTATCGCGTTATTCAGAGCGGAAGAGGACAGACTCTCCCCTGCGTTGTTGAGGTCGCGCTTCCGCGCCATCCCCAGGAGCGCACTGGCCATATCGCCAAGACCGTAACCGATTTTATCGCGGGCAGAGAGAACAGAGGTTATTGTCATTGTTGTGCCTTAATGTCAGAAAATACACCATTAACCAGGAATATCATTAACACTGCCGAACACGTTGCAGAATTCAGTATTGGAGGGAGAAGAAAAGGTCACAATTGCGGAAATAAACAGCGTTATTACGTTATTTGGTTAATGTGAGCTGCCGCACTACAGCGCCGAAAGCGCGACGCTTTCTTCCTTTTTCCTTCGCGATAGCGAATAATCATTGGCGCCTTTATCGCACGACGGGCGAAGGGGCTGTGGCCTGGCGGATCGGGTTCCGTAATTGATAAAAGGTATTTAATGAAAACCGTAACCGTAAAAAACCTTGTGATTGGCGAAGGAATGCCAAAAATTATCGTGTCGCTGATGGGCAAAGATATCGACAGCGTGCGTTCCGAGGCGCAGGCCTATCGCGACGCGCAGTTTGATATCCTTGAGTGGCGCGCCGACCATTTTACAGCCATCACCGAAAAAAACGCGGTTCTTGACGCGCTCAGCGCTATCCGTGACGCGCTTCCTGACACGCCGCTGCTGTGTACCTTCCGCAGCGCGCAAGAAGGCGGTGAGCAGGCGATCTCTACCGAAGCGTATGTCGCACTGAACCAGACTTTCATAGACAGTGGGCGCGTGGATATGATTGACGTGGAACTGTTCACTGGCGATGTCCAGGTACAACGCCTGGTCACCCATGCCCATGCGCGAGATATACGGGTGGTGATGTCTAATCATGATTTTAATAAGACGCCCGCCGCTGAAGAGATTATCCAGCGTTTACGCAAAATGCAGGCGCTGGACGCCGACATTGCCAAAATCGCCGTGATGCCGCAAAGCACGCGGGATGTGTTGACACTGCTCAGTGCGACGCTGGAGATGCACGAACGCTATGCAGATCGGCCTTTGATTACGATGTCGATGGCAAAAGACGGTGTGATTTCACGTCTGGCGGGAGAAACGTTTGGATCCGCCGCGACGTTTGGCGCGGTGAAAAAAGCCTCGGCGCCGGGGCAGATTTCGGTGCAAGACCTGCGCACCGCGTTAACCATTTTGCACAATGCCTGAGCAGGAATTGTGCCTGTTACGGATGGCGGCGAACCGCCATCCGACTTCCGTTTACTTCTTCAGTTCGGCCAGACTCAGCCAGGTCTGAACGACGGTGTCCGGGTTCAGCGACAGGCTGTCGATCCCTTCTTCCATCAGCCAGGCGGCAAAGTCTTCATGGTCGGACGGTCCCTGACCGCAAATGCCGACGTATTTACCCTGCTTCTTCGCTGCGCGAATCGCCATCGACAGCAGTGCTTTCACCGCATCGTTACGCTCATCAAACAGCTCAGACACCACCCCGGAGTCACGATCCAGACCCAGCGCCAGCTGCGTCATGTCGTTTGAACCGATGGAGAAGCCGTCAAAGTATTGCAGGAACTGCTCTGCCAACAGGGCGTTGGAAGGGATCTCGCACATCATGATGATCTTAAGCCCGTTCTCGCCGCGCTTCAGTCCCTGACGTTCCAGCTCCTCCACTACCGCTTTCGCCTGTTCAACGGTCCGGACGAACGGAATCATGATCTCAACGTTGGTCAATCCCATGTCGTTACGTACGCGTTTCACCGCTTCACATTCCAGCGCGAAGCAGTCACGGAAACTATCCGACACGTAACGGCCTGCGCCGCGGAAGCCCAGCATCGGGTTCTCTTCATCCGGCTCATAGCGCTCGCCGCCGACCAGGTTCGCGTATTCGTTAGACTTAAAGTCCGACAGGCGCACGATGACGCGCTTCGGATAAAACGCCGCCCCCAGCGTGGCGATGCCTTCCGTCAGGCGGCCCACGTAGAATTCACGCGGGGAATCAAAGCCCTTCATCATCCCGCGGATTTCGTTCTGAAGCGCGGCGTCCTGATCGTCAAACTCCAGCAACGCGCGGGGATGCACGCCAATCATGCGGTTAATGATAAATTCCAGACGCGCAAGGCCAACGCCTTCGTTGGGCAGGCAGGCGAAGTCAAAAGCGCGATCCGGGTTACCCACGTTCATCATCACCTTCAGCGGCAGATCCGGCATCGTATCGACGCTGGAACTTTTCACGCTGAAGTCGAGCAAATCAGCATACACATAGCCGGTGTCGCCTTCAGCGCAGGAAACAGTCACCTTTTCGTCATCCTTCATGCGCTCGGTAGCATCACCGCAGCCAACGACCGCCGGGATCCCCAGTTCGCGGGCAATGATCGCCGCGTGACAGGTTCGACCGCCGCGGTTGGTAACAATAGCCGCGGCTTTTTTCATGATCGGTTCCCAGTCCGGGTCGGTCATGTCGGTGACCAGCACGTCGCCGGGCTGGATGCGGTTCATCTCACTGATGTCATGGATGACTTTCACTGTACCCGCACCGATGCGGTGACCAATGGCGCGGCCTTCGGCGATGATTTTGCCCTGCGCGTGAAGCGTGTAGCGCTCCATCACCTGACCACGGGAGCGTACAGTTTCCGGGCGCGCCTGTACGATAAACAGCTTGCCGGTGTGACCGTCTTTCGCCCACTCGATGTCCATCGGACGACCATAGTGTTTCTCGATCTGCACCGCCTGCTTCGCCAGTTCCTGTACTTCCTCATTCGTCAGAGAGAAAACGTCACGCTGTTCCTGCGGCACATCCTCGATAGTGACCTGCTTGCCATGCTCCTGAGTCGGCGCATAGATCATGCGAATTTTTTTCGAGCCCATGGTACGACGCACAATCGCCGGGCGGTTTGCCGCCAGCGTCGGTTTATGCACGTAGAATTCATCCGGGTTCACCGCGCCCTGCACTACCATCTCGCCAAGCCCCCAGGCGGAAGTGATGAACACCACCTGATCGAATCCGGATTCAGTATCAATGGAGAACATTACCCCGGACGAAGCGAGATCGGAACGCACCATCCGCTGAACGCCCGCAGAGAGCGCCACGCCACGGTGGTCATACCCCTGATGGACGCGATATGAAATTGCGCGATCGTTAAACAGCGAAGCAAAGACGTGCTTCACCGCCACCAGTACTGCATCAAAGCCCTGGACGTTGAGGAAGGTTTCCTGCTGGCCGGCAAACGAGGCGTCCGGCATATCTTCCGCCGTCGCCGAGGAGCGCACGGCAAAAGAAGCCTGGTCGTCATCCGCAGAAAGCTGTGCGTAAGCATCGCGGATGGCGTTTTCCAGCTCTGGCTGGAAAGGAGTGTCGATAATCCACTGGCGGATCTGCGTACCTGCCTTCGCCAGCGCGGAGACATCATCAATATCCGTTTTATCCAGCAGTTCATAAATGCGCTGGTTTACACCGCTTTGGTCGAGAAACTGATTAAACGCATCGGCGGTTGTGGCAAAACCATTCGGCACGGAAACACCCATACCGGAAAGGTTAGTAATCATTTCACCCAGGGAGGCATTTTTGCCCCCAACTCTGTCTACATCATTCATGCCGAGTTGGTTATACCAAAGCACCAGCGGTGACGAGCCATTGTTGGACATCGAACAATCCTTTTGTGATAAATGAACGAGTATAGGAAACGCTTAACTGCATATTTATCTTTGCATACTTAACCGGATGAAAAAAACGGTGAATCGTTCAAGCAAATATATTTTTTATTTTTTCGGACAGTTTACCCGTTTGCGCAAACCCGCGTACGACATGGGATCTCCACAGAAATTGTCGGTATAAACATCCGTTCCATAAAATGAAATGCGCTTTTCATAAAATATAAAAATAGCATTTCATTTTATAATTCGGGCGCAATTTCCTACGCTTTAGGATAATTTTAATTTATGCTTTCAGAGAATTATCGCTGCTATTCAGGAAGGACAAAATGGATAATGCTGTAGATCGTCATGTCTTTTATATATCCGATGGAACGGCGATCACCGCCGAAGTGTTAGGCCATGCGGTGATGTCACAATTCCCGGTCACGATTAGCAGCATTACGCTGCCGTTTGTTGAAAATGAAAGCCGCGCTCGCGCGGTGAAAGATCAAATCGACGCGATTTTCCAGCAAACGGGCGTGCGGCCACTGGTGTTTTATTCCATCGTCTTACCCGAAATTCGCGCCATCATTCTGCAAAGTGAAGGCTTTTGCCAGGACATTGTGCAGGCGCTGGTTGCGCCGCTACAGCAGGAGATGAAGCTCGATCCCACGCCGATTGCCCATCGTACTCACGGGCTGAATCCTGGCAACCTGAACAAGTACGACGCGCGCATCGCGGCGATTGATTACACCCTCGCCCACGATGACGGTATTTCGTTGCGCAACCTCGATCAGGCACAGGTAATTCTGCTCGGCGTCTCCCGCTGCGGCAAAACGCCGACGAGTCTTTATCTGGCGATGCAGTTTGGTATCCGCGCGGCAAACTACCCCTTTATTGCTGACGATATGGATAATCTGATGTTGCCCGCATCGCTGAAACCCCTTCAGCATAAGCTGTTCGGCCTGACGATTGAGCCTGAGCGTCTGGCGGCGATTCGCGAAGAGCGCCGTGAAAACAGCCGCTATGCCTCACTGCGCCAGTGCCGCATGGAGGTTGCCGAAGTGGAAGCCCTTTACCGTAAGAACCACATCCCCTGCCTGAACAGTACCAACTACTCGGTAGAAGAAATTGCCACCAAGATCCTTGATATTATGGGGCTGAATCGCCGCATGTACTAATAAACTAGTTCACTGGTTTTGTTTTTTTGCTATGATGCCGTTCTGCTTGCGGGGTGTGACACACCTCGCACTTGAATTCGGCAGAGATTGGTTTAAGGTTGTGCCCATCACTTCCCGGCCCCTGCCGTAGAAGCACTCCATTTCTGAGAAAAGTCATGAACAGAACCGATGAACTGCGTACCGCGCGGATAGACAGTCTGGTAACGCCCGCTGAACTTGCGCACCGGCATCCCGTTTCCGCCGCCGTCGCCCGTCACGTTACCGACGCCCGCCGCCGGATTGAAAAAATTTTGAATGGCGAAGATCGCCGCCTGCTGGCCATTGTCGGTCCCTGCTCGATCCACGATCTTGACGCCGCCATGGAATATGCCACCCGCTTGCAGACGTTGCGTGACAAGCATCAGGCGCGTCTGGAAATCGTCATGCGCACCTATTTTGAAAAACCACGCACCGTCGTGGGCTGGAAGGGTCTGATTTCCGATCCCGACCTCAACGGCAGCTACCGTGTGAATCACGGCCTTGAGCTGGCGCGCAAGCTGCTGCTCCAGGTGAATGAGCTGGGCGTCCCCACCGCCACGGAATTTCTGGATATGGTGACCGGACAATTTATTGCCGACCTGATTAGCTGGGGGGCGATCGGCGCGCGAACCACAGAAAGCCAGATCCACCGCGAGATGGCCTCGGCGCTCTCCTGCCCGGTGGGCTTTAAAAATGGCACTGACGGCAATACGCGGATCGCGGTGGACGCTATTCGCGCCTCCCGCGCCAGCCATATGTTCCTGTCACCGGATAAAACCGGTCAGATGACCATTTATCAGACCAGCGGCAACCCGTACGGCCATATCATCATGCGTGGCGGGAAGAAGCCGAACTATCACGCGGACGATATCGCCGCCGCCTGCGATACGCTACATGAATTCGACCTGCCCGAACATCTGGTCGTCGATTTCAGCCACGGTAACTGTCAGAAACAGCATCGTCGTCAATTGGACGTTTGCGATGATGTTTGCCAACAGATCCGTAATGGCTCTACGGCCATCGCCGGGATTATGGCGGAAAGTTTCTTGCGTGAAGGCACGCAAAAAATCGTCAGCGGACAACCGCTGGTTTACGGTCAGTCAATTACCGATCCCTGCCTGAACTGGGAAGATACCGAACGGCTGCTCGATAAACTCGCCTCGGCGGTAGACACCCGCTTCTGACCTCCCCTTGCCCATTCCCCCCGGAATGGGCGCTTGCTCGCATTTTTTCGCTCCTCCCCTGATTTATCACTTGTCGTCGCCGGGTATATTATTGATAATAATAATCATTGTTACATTAATTATTATTAATTCACGCGCAATGTCATCTATGGATACCTTTGACTCTTCTCACCCTAAGGAAAGAGAAAGCATCGCCCCTTCTCACACGCCGCTTCGCAAAATCAGTAGCCAGAACCTGCTGGGAGAAGACGGTAAAGTTATCATTGATCATAATGGACAAGAATACTTGCTGCGCAAAACGCAGGCGGGGAAATTATTACTGACCAAGTAATGGCAAACGCCCGACACGTTTTGCGTATACGGGCGATTTAGCCGTTAGCTGGAACAACTGATCTCCAGTCGCCGTCCCCAGTCTGGCGGGCGGTGGGTATAGTCGTCGTTACGGTCGTTGAAAGGATGGCGCAGTACGTCATGTAAACGATGTAGCTCGTCCATCTCCCCCTTTTCTGCCGCATCGATGGCCCGCTGCGCGAGCCAGTTACGCAAGACGACAGCGGGATTCACGCTCTGCATCGACGCCTGGCGGGTGGCATCATCTACGCCGTCTAGTTGCAGACGTGTTCGGTAATGCGTGTACCAGGCGTCGAACGCGTCACGATCGATAAACTCATCGCGCAGCGGTGAAGTGGCACTCCGCTGTTCGGTGACGCTTAACATACGGAACGTTCGGCTGTAATCGGTTTTTTCACGCGCCATCAGTCCAAACAACGCATTCAACAGCTCGTTATCTTCTTTCTGTTCACTCAAAAAGCCGAGCTTCTGACGCATCCGCTGACCATAGCGCGTTAACAATGCCTGCTGATAGGTATCCAGCGCCTCATTCAGCGCATCAACGCGAATAAACGGCGACAGGCTCTGGGCGAGGCGCTGGAGGTTCCACAGCCCCACCGCAGGCTGATTGTCAAAGCGGTAACGCCCCTGGTGATCGGAATGGTTACAGATAAACCCCGGGTCGTAATCATCCAGAAAACCGAACGGACCATAGTCCATCGTCAGTCCCAGAATCGACATGTTATCGGTATTCATCACACCATGCGCAAAGCCAACTGTTTGCCAGTCAGCGATAAGCGTCGCGGTACGGCTCACCACATCCCGGAACCAAAGGACATATTTGTCGTTCTCGTCACGCAGATGCGGCCAATAATGGCGAATGGCGAAGTCGGCAAGTTGCTGAACCTTTTCTGGCTCACGGCGATAATAAAAATGTTCAAAATGGCCGAAGCGCATATGACTTTGCGCCACACGTACCAGCATTGCGCCAGCTTCCACCGTCTCGCGATAAACCGGTGTGTCGCTGGTGACGATGGTGAGCGCCCGGGTAGTTGGAATGCCCAAATAGTGCATCGCTTCGCTGGCGAGGCTTTCACGAATGGTTGAGCGCAGCACTGCACGCCCGTCGCCCATACGTGAATACGGCGTCAGGCCCGCCCCCTTAAGATGCCAGTCCACGGTGCTGCCATCGGCGAGTAACTGTTCGCCAAGCAGAATGCCACGCCCGTCGCCGAGCTGCCCGGCCCATACGCCGAACTGATGGCCACTGTACACTTGCGCCAGCGGCGACATACCGGGCAGCAACGTCTCGCCCCCCCATACGCCTGCGGGACGGTCGGTACTGAACAGCGCAGCAGGAATATTCAGCTGTTGGGCCAGGGCGTCGTTATGCCATATCAGCCGGGAATGGGTCAGCGGCGTCGGAGAAAGTGCGGTATACGTTGCCGGCAATTCATCATGCCAGCGGGCTGTAAAAGACAGGGTCATAGGGCCTCCTGTCTGTAGTGTAGTCGGTTAACGCCATCCTAAACACCAGCAAACCGAGGGGTTATCCCTGAATTAAGCGGGTCACCTGATCCGCCGTGACGGCAGGCCACAGCGCGCCCTGCATCCCACCGAAACCAAAAGGCGTGATGCGTGTCAGCAGTTCCTCGCTATCGATCCCGGCTATCAACAAAGAGTCGCAATAAGGCGAAATTTGCGTCACGATTGCCCGCATAAAGGGATCGAATGAAAGGCTCATTGCGCGTCGCTGCACAAAACCACGGTCGAGGGCGACACGTTTAAATAATCCCTCAAATATGGCTTTCGTCGAACTCTCCCCGGCGCCAAAGTTGGCAAGTACCAGGGGGAAACGTTCGGCCAGGGCGGCAAGCGCCGGATCCGCTTTCCCTGCCGCGAGTGCGGGAAAACTTTCATTAAGGGTGAGTTCAATAAATGAAAAACGTTTGATGGCCTGCAACCGTGACGTATTGATTAATAATAACGGTACGATTGCCGGGGTGATATTAATCCATGCGATCAGTTTATGCTGAATAAAAAAGTGTTGGCAGGTTTCCAGTAGCGCCAGTTTTTCTGCAAATAACTGGCACTGTTCGTCAGGCGAAAGTCGCGGTAATACCAGTTCTGTCGGAAAGCGCACCTTGCCGTCATCGCTGACAAAGTTCGCGGTCACTTCCAGACCGATAAGTTTTCGTTGTACATTTCGGGCGGGGAGAAAATAAAGTTCAGAATGATAAATATTATCCAGCGTGACGTCCATCAGGTCCGCCCCTCAGTCAGGGAGTGATACGGCAACCTGATACAAAGGACGTGAACGCACGTCTTTTCTGCTGCTAACGGGGAAACGTTCATCATGTCCTTTTTACCCGGAATCCGGTTCCTTTGTATTCGGCTAGCGATATTATATACGCTAATTCAGTTTTATTCTTTTTTCTGTAATAACCGGAGAGTATACCGTTAATGACAGCCAGGCATTAACGGCGTCAGATTCGTCGCGCCTGCCAAAAGTTTTTTCGCCAGTAGACATTATCCAACGATGATCGCATCACGCCACGGCTGGTGGAAGCATGAATAAACTGACCGTCGGTATCGTAAATACCCACATGCAACCCGCTGTCCCCTGAACCGGTTTTAAAAAAGACGAGGTCGCCTGGCAGCAGGTCGTCTTTATCAATTTTGGTGCCAATTTTGGCCTGTTGCCGCGTATCGCGCGGCAGCTGTAGCGCGAATTGATCGCGCATCGTCATGAGGACAAATCCGGAACAATCGACGCCGCGACGGCTCATCCCGCCATAACGATACGGCGTACCGCGCCACGTCCGAAGCTGATCGTTTAGCCCGGCTATCACGGTTATGGAGTCTGAAAGCCGGGCGTTTGGCGGCGGCGCCCGGTGGCTACTGCATCCTGCCAGAACCAGTGCTGTAAAAAGAAGAAACCAGAAACGCATTCAGGACGAATCCTCTGTTTTTTTATTCTTGTACCAATTTAGCGGGTATTTGCCCCGTTTTTCAAGACGCCGTGTCGTTTAGGTCGTGGAAATAAGCATTCGGTGGCCCTCAATGTCCAGACGGCGGAAATTCAGACCGTAAGCGCGCGCCAGATTCGCCGGGGTCATGACCTCATCGCGCGGTCCGCTGGCGAGCAGTTTCCCTCCCTTAAGCAACCAGGCTCGATGCGCATGACGCAGCGTATGATTGAGATCGTGGCTGCTCATCACAATGGCGATGCCCTGCTCGCACAGGGCGCTCAGAATACGATCCAGCGCATTCTGCTGCGCGACGTCAAGACTGTTCATGGGCTCGTCCAGCAGCAGCAATTGTCCCTGCGGATTGGTTTCCGGGGCAATTTGCAGGATAACCGCGGCCAGACGTACGCGCTGCCATTCCCCGCCCGAAAGCTGATTCGCATTTCGTCCGAGCTTATCTTCCAGCCCCAGCGACCCCGCCACCTGCTGAAGCTGATGAGTATGCGATTTGTCAGCCTGATGCAGCGTCAGAAAATGCCATACCGGCATTGCAAAAGGAGGATTCTGTTGCTGCGCCAGATATGCCCGATGGCGCGCCAGCCTGTTCGCGGGCCAGGACGCCAGCGCTTCGCCGCCAAATTTGATATGACCTGAGCCGGTGGTAAGTCCCGCCATACGCGCCAGCAACGTACTTTTTCCGGCGCCATTTGGCCCCACAAGGTGAAGGATCTCCCCGGCGCGAACTTCCGCACTCAGTGGGCCAAGCCGGGTGGTGTCGGCGACATCCTGTAGCTGCATCAGTGAAGACATTATTTTGCCAGTGCGATTTTGATACTTTCCATTACGATAGGATCTTCAGGCGTCATATCAGGTGAAAAACGCTGGACCACCTTTCCGTCCCTGCCCACGAGAAATTTTTCGAAATTCCATAAAATATCGTCCGGATAAAGCGGCGCGCGTCCTTTGCTTGCCATGCGCTCATAGAAGCCGCTGTTTTCCGGGGCCACTGCGGTTGGCGCAGCGGCAATCAGTTTCTGGTACAGGGGATGCCGTCCTTCACCGTTAACCTCAATTTTACTGAACATCGGAAACGTCACGCCCCATGTCGCGGCACACCAGGTTTTGATCTCTTGTTCGCTGCCTGGCTCCTGGCCGAGAAACTGATTGCACGGGAATCCCAGCACCAGAAACCCCCGGTCAGCCCAGGCTTTCTGAATATTCTCCAGTTGCTCGTACTGCGGCGTCAGCCCGCATTTAGAGGCCACGTTGACCACCAGCAGCACATTACCGGCATATTTCTCCAACGAGATAACGTCCCCATCAATCGTCGTGACTTCAGTATTCAGAATCGAGTCTTGCATAGCGTCTCCATAAAGTGAGTGATTTCAATGCCAGCTTTTAAGCATAGTTCGTCATGCAAGGTCTATCGTCCAGCTTTCAACAGTAACCAGATAAAGACCGGCGCGCCAAGCGTGGCGGTGACGACGCCGATAGGCAGCTCGGCGGAAGCCAGCGCCAGACGCGCAACCACATCGGCCAGCAATAGCGCAATGGCGCCTGCCAGCGCGCAACCGGGCAGAAGCACGCGATGATCGGTTAATCCGCATAACCGTAAAATATGCGGGATCACCAGACCAATAAAACCAATCGCCCCTGCCAGCGCGACGCTCACGCCAACCATCCAGCCTGTCGCCACCACCAGCAGATTACGCCAAAACCACAGCGGTAATCCCAATTGGCGGGCCGAGATTTCGCCCAGCGCCAGCATATTCATAGGCTGGGACTGACAGCAGATCCAGAGCAGAACCGGCACCAGCGCCAGCATCAGCCATAACTGTCCCCAGTCCACGCCGCCAAATCCCCCCATCATCCAGTACATCAACTGGCGAAGATCAAAAGAGGTAGAAAAATAGATGGCCCAGGTCATCAGGGCGCTGCAGATAATTCCCAGCGCGACCCCGGCAAGCAGCAGGCGGCTGGTGGAGAGATGGCGGCGAGCAAAGCGCAGGAGAATCAGTGTGATGATCAGTGCCCCGGCAATGGCGCAAAGACCTAACGACCACTGCGGCAACGTTCCCTGACCCAACAGAACAGCTGCAATCAGTCCAACGCCAGCGCCATTCGACACGCCCAGCAATCCTGGCTCCGCAAGAGGGTTTTCGAATAAAGCCTGCATCACCGCGCCGGAGAGCGCCAGCGCAGCACCCACCAACAGCACCGCCAGGGTACGCGGCAGGCGGATCTGCCAGACAAACAGTTCACCACGCGGGGTCAGCCAGTCAGCAGGCCAAATCCACTGTTCTCCCGCACACAGGCTTAAAAGCAGCGCCAGTACCATCAGTACTGTAAGACTCAGGAGCCAGCGTACATTCTGTCGCTGTTGTTGACGGGCAAAAGTCAGCATGTTTTCCATTCAGCTGCAAAGGATGTGATTGATTCTACGGTGCCGCGCGAGGACAGAAAAGAAAAAAGGCCGCATTGCGGCCTTTTTTGTTATTTAAGACGGTTCTGATCACTCGTCTTTGGGCGAAGCGTTTTCAACCCGGCTCTTTAACTTCTGTCCGGGTCTGAAGGTCACCACGCGCCTTGCTGTAATGGGAATATCTTCACCCGTTTTCGGGTTACGTCCCGGACGTTGATTCTTATCACGCAGATCGAAATTACCAAAACCAGAGAGTTTTACCTGCTCACCGTTTTCCAGAGCACGACGGATCTCTTCGAAAAACAGTTCGACCAGTTCTTTGGCATCCCGCTTGCTAAGCCCAAGCTTATCAAACAGATATTCTGACATTTCAGCTTTTGTAAGCGCCATAGGTTCAATCCCTCAATGATGCCTGGAATCGCTCTTTTAATGCCTCTACACATTTGGCGACGGTAGCGGCAATCTCCTCTTCTTCGAGTGTACGGCTGGTATCCTGAAGGATCAGGCTAATGGCGAGGCTCTTATACCCCTCCGCAACACCCTTACCACGGTACACGTCAAATAAGTTTACGCCAACTACCTGATTTACGCCAACTTTCTTACATTCGGATAAAACATCTGCAGCGGGAACGTTTTCTGCGACCACCACGGCGATGTCGCGGCGGTTTGCCGGGAAGCGAGAAATCTCACGCGCCTGAGGCACCACGCGGTCTGCAAGCTTGTTCCACTCCAGTTCAAACACCAGCGTACGCCCGTTGAGATCGAGCTTACGTTCCAGCTCCGGATGAACAACGCCAATGAAACCAATGCGTTCACCTTTCAGATAAATCGCTGCAGACTGTCCCGGATGCAGCGCCGGATTCGCTTCGGCTTTGAACTGCACATCGCCGAGCTTACCGGTGAGATCCAGCACGGCTTCCAGATCGCCTTTCAAATCATAGAAATCAACGGTCTCTTTTGCCAGGTTCCAGTGTTCATCGTAACGGTTGCCGCAGATAACGCCAGCCAGCATCAGGTCCTGTCGAATCCCAAGGTTCGCCTGGGTGTCCGGCACGAAGCGCAGACCGCTTTCAAAGATGCGCACGCGGTTCTGTTGACGATTCTGGTTATACACTACCGTGGCTAACAGCCCGATCCACAGCGACAGACGCATCGCGGACATGTCGACAGAAATGGGGCTTGGCAGCAGCAGCGCTTCTTCAGCCGGGTGAATCAACTGTTGTACTTTTGGATCCACAAAGCTGTAGGTAATAACTTCCTGATAGCCTTTGTCGTTGAGCAACGTTTTCACGCGTTTAAGCGACAAATCCGCTTCACGGTGCGTTCCCATGATCAGACCAGCCTGAACCGGTTCGTCAGGAATATTGTTGTAGCCGTACACGCGTGCGACTTCTTCTACCAGATCTTCTTCGATCTCCATGTCGAAGCGCCAGCTCGGCGCAACGGCCTGCCACTCGCCCTCGCCTTCGGTTACTTCGCAACCGAGACGACGCAGAATATCGCTGACCTGTTCGTCGGCAATATGATGGCCAATCAGGCGATCCAGCTTGCTCCGGCGCAGAGTGATCGTGGCGCGCTTCGGCAGCGTCGCATCGTTCGTCACGTCAATAACCGGACCAGCCTCACCGCCGCAAATGTCGATCAGCAGGCGGGTCGCACGCTCCATCGCTTTATACTGCAAAGCCGGATCGACGCCGCGCTCATAGCGATGAGAGGCATCGGTGTGCAGGCCATGACGACGCGCGCGGCCAGTGATCGACAGCGGGCTGAAGAAAGCACATTCCAGCAGCACATTTTGCGTTTCATCGTTCACGCCGGAATGCTCGCCGCCGAAAATACCGCCCATGGCCAAGGCCTTATGGTGGTCGGCAATAACCAGCGTGTCCGCGCTCAGCGTCGCTTCGCTCCCGTCCAGCAGCACCAGGGTTTCGCCTTCTTTCGCCATCCGGACAACAATACCGCCTTCAATGCGATCTTTGTCGAAAGCATGCATTGGCTGGCCCAGTTCGAGCAGCACATAGTTAGTGACGTCAACCACCGCGTCGATGGAGCGAATACCACAACGACGCAGTTTTTCCTTCATCCACAGCGGTGTAGGCGCTTTAACGTTGATGCCTTTCACCACTCGACCCAGATAGCGCGGGCATGCGTCGGCCGCTTCTACGGTAATCGGCAGCACATCGCTGACGGTCGCCGCCACCGGAGCAATTTCAGGCTCAACCAGCGGCGCTTTATTCAGTACCGCCACGTCGCGGGCGACGCCAATGATGCCTAAACAGTCGGCACGGTTGGGCGTTACGCTAATTTCGATGGTGTTATCATCGAGTTTCAGGTATTCGCGAATATCGGTTCCGATCGGCGCATCCGCGGGCAGTTCGATAATGCCGCTATGGTCGTCGGAAATGCCCAGTTCAGAGAATGAACACAGCATCCCTTCGGACGGTTCGCCACGCAGTTTTGCCGCTTTAATTTTGAAGTCGCCCGGCAGCACCGCGCCAATTGTCGCGACCGCCACTTTGAGCCCCTGACGGCAGTTTGGCGCCCCGCAAACAATATCCAGCAGACGATCGCCGCCCACGTTCACTTTTGTTACGCGCAGTTTGTCTGCATTCGGGTGCTGGCCGCACTCAACCACTTCACCAACAACCACGCCGTTAAACGCGCCAGCCACCGCTTCAACACCGTCAACTTCCAGGCCGGCCATGGTGATTTGATTCGACAGCGCGTCGCTGTCGATTGCCGGGTTAACCCACTCGCGTAACCACAGTTCACTGAATTTCATTATGTTGTCCTGCCCTTATTTAAACTGTTTGAGGAAACGCAGATCGTTTTCGAAGAAGGCGCGTAAATCGGTGACACCGTAACGCAGCATGGTCAGACGTTCCATCCCCATGCCAAACGCGAAACCGGAATAGATTTCCGGGTCGATACCGACATTGCGCAGCACGTTCGGATGCACCATGCCGCAGCCCAGGACTTCCAGCCATTTGCCGTTTTTGCCCATCACGTCAACTTCGGCGGAAGGCTCGGTGAACGGAAAATAGGACGGGCGGAAGCGAATTTGCAGATCTTCTTCAAAGAAGTTACGCAGGAAGTCGTGCAGCGTCCCTTTCAGGTTGGTAAAGCTGATGTTGGTATCGACAATCAGGCCTTCCATCTGATGGAACATCGGGGTGTGGGTCTGATCGTAGTCGTTACGATACACACGGCCCGGCGCGATAATACGGATCGGCGGCTGCTGCTCTTTCATGGTGCGAATCTGCACGCCGGAGGTCTGGGTGCGCAGTAAACGGGTGGCATCAAACCAGAACGTATCGTGGTCCGCACGCGCCGGGTGATGGCCCGGAATATTCAGGGCGTCAAAGTTATGATAGTCATCTTCAATCTCGGGCCCCGTCGCCACCGTAAAACCCAGCTCGCAAAAGAAACTTTCGATACGGTCGATAGTACGGGTTACCGGATGCAGGCCGCCGTTTTCGATACGACGACCGGGCAGCGACACGTCAATCGTTTCTGCCGCCAGACGCGCATTCAGCGCCGCATTTTCCAGATCCGCCTTGCGCGCGTTCAGCGCCTGCTGCACCTGCTCTTTCGCTTCGTTAATAACCGCACCGGCTGCAGGACGCTCCTCAGGAGGCAGTTCACGCAGGGTCGTCATTTGAAGGGTCAGGTGCCCTTTTTTGCCCAAATATTCGACGCGTACATTGTCTAACGCGGCAACATCTGACGCCTGGTTAATGGCTGCCTTCGCACTGGCAACCAGCTCTGCGAGATGTGACATGGTTTTCCTCATTATGTGGCGATAATCATAAGTCGCTCGTCTATACGCAAAATCATTCAGGTTGTATCACAAAACACATAAGTGTTTTAACAGCGCTTGCGCTGCCCCCACAGGGCGAGGCTGCAAGCCGAGTCACGCGGCAAGAGAGCGCATCCTCAGAAGCGTACATCAGTACGTGACTGGGGTGAGCGAATGCAGCCAACACAACGACAACTTGAAGGATAAAGCGTATAAAAAAAGCCTCCACCAGGGAGGCTTTATGCGCTGTTTTTCGTTTCTTCTTTCACGCGCTAGCCTCCTGGATCAGGTGCTAAAGTAAAAAAAGAAGCGGAAAATAGCAGCATTCATGCTTGCGTTACCTTGTAGGGTAAAAACCGGAGAACCTTTATTGAAAAGGGTTACGGATGAATTGTCAACTCATTGACGACATTACAAATAAAAGAGAGGGAGCCAGGCTCCCTCTTTTCACTGGCTTATGCCAGAGCTGCTTTCGCTTTTTCAACCAGCGCGCTGAACGCTACTTTGTCGAATACGGCGATGTCAGCCAGGATCTTACGGTCGATTTCAACAGAGGCTTTTTTCAGGCCGTTGATGAATTTGCTGTAAGAAATACCGTTCTGACGTGCTGCTGCGTTGATACGCGCAATCCACAGTTGACGGAACTGACGCTTACGCTGACGACGGTCACGGTAAGCGTACTGACCTGCTTTGATAACAGCCTGGAAGGCAACGCGGTATACGCGAGAACGCGCACCGTAGTAGCCTTTCGCTTGTTTCAAAATTTTCTTGTGACGTGCACGTGCAATTACACCACGTTTTACGCGAGCCATGTTGCTCTCCTGTATCTATTCTGATTTGCCCTTTACCGCTGTCAACCCAGGACCTGAATTGCCTGGCGTTGAAGCGCGTCAATTGGGCGTAAAAAAGTTAAAAAAATCGTTAACGGCTTATGCGTACGGCAGGCACGCGATAACCAGGCCCAGATCGCCTTTGGAAACCATGGCTTTCGGACGCAGGTGACGTTTACGTTTGGTCGCTTTTTTGGTCAGAATGTGACGCAGGTTAGCGTGCTTGTGCTTAAAGCCACCTTTACCGGTTTTTTTGAAGCGCTTAGCAGCACCGCGTACGGTCTTAATTTTTGGCATCTTAATAACTTCCACTTCGCATTGTTAATTAAACGAAACGTAGGGCGAACAAAATCTGTGAAGCCCGAAGGCTTCACAGAAATGGTTACTTGAAGGCCTTACTGTTTCTTCTTAGGAGCGAGCACCATAATCATCTGACGGCCTTCGATCTTCGATGGGAAGGATTCGACCACTGCCAGTTCTTGCAAATCGTCTTTCACGCGATTAAGCACTTCCATACCGATTTGCTGGTGGGCCATCTCACGACCGCGGAAACGCAGCGTGATTTTGGCCTTATCGCCATCTTCGAGAAAGCGAATCAGGCTGCGGAGTTTTACCTGATAGTCACCTTCATCAGTACCAGGGCGGAATTTAATTTCCTTCACCTGGATAACTTTCTGCTTCTTCTTCTGTTCCTTAGAAGACTTACTCTTTTCATAAAGGAACTTGCCGTAGTCCATGATACGACAAACTGGCGGTTCGGCGTTAGGGCTGATTTCAACTAAATCTACTCCAGCCTCTTCAGCCTTTTCGATCGCTTCTCTCAGACTCACAATTCCCAGTTGCTCACCTTCCAGACCTGTTAAGCGAACTTCCTGGGCGCGAATCTCGCCATTGATACGATTCGGACGTGCCGTTTGAACTCGTTTTCCGCCTTTAATACCTTATTCCTCCAGTTGTTGAAGACTGCGGCTGCGAATCTCTTGTTGCAGCTTCTCGATCACTTCATTTACGTCCAGGCTGCCCAGGTCTTTACCACGGCGGGTGCGAACGGCCACTTTGCCAGCTTCCACCTCTTTGTCACCGCAGACCAACATATAAGGGACACGACGTAAAGTGTGCTCGCGGATTTTAAAGCCAATCTTCTCATTTCTCAAGTCTGCTTTTACACGAATGCCCGCATTTTGTAGTTTCTGCGTCAATTCGTTAACGTATTCAGACTGCGAATCGGTGATGTTCATCACCACGACCTGAACCGGCGCCAACCAGGTCGGGAAGAAGCCAGCGAACTCTTCGGTCAGGATACCGATGAAACGTTCCATTGACCCAAGAATGGCGCGGTGAATCATCACCGGCACTTTACGCTCGTTGTCTTCGCCGACATAGGACGCGCTCAGACGGGACGGCAGTGAGAAGTCCAACTGTACAGTTCCGCACTGCCACGCACGATCGAGGCAGTCATACAAAGTAAATTCAATTTTCGGACCGTAGAAGGCGCCTTCACCCAGTTGATACTCAAACGGGATGTTGTTTTCTTCCAGCGCCACCGCCAGGTCCGCCTCAGCACGATCCCACATTTCGTCGCTGCCGATACGTTTTTCAGGACGAGTGGAAAGTTTGACAACGATCTTCTCGAAGCCAAACGTGCTGTACATATCGTAGACCATACGAATACAGGCGTTAACTTCATCGCGGATCTGCTCTTCGGTACAGAAGATGTGCGCATCATCCTGCGTAAAACCACGCACACGCATCAGACCATGCAGCGCGCCTGACGGTTCGTTACGATGGCAGCTACCGAATTCCGCCATACGCAGAGGCAGATCGCGGTAGGACTTCAGGCCCTGGTTAAAGATCTGCACGTGCCCCGGGCAGTTCATCGGCTTGATGCAGTATTCACGGTTCTCAGACGAGGTCGTGAACATCGCATCTTTATAGTTTTCCCAGTGCCCGGTTTTTTCCCACAGCACGCGGTCCATCATAAACGGACCTTTCACTTCCTGATACTGGTACTCTTTCAGCTTGGAGCGGACGAAAACTTCCAGTTCACGGAAGATGGTCCAGCCGTCGTTATGCCAGAACACCATGCCCGGCGCCTCTTCCTGCATATGGTAGAGGTCGAGCTGCTTACCGATTTTACGATGGTCGCGTTTCGCCGCTTCTTCCAGACGTTGCAGGTACGCATTAAGGGCTTTTTTATCTGCCCATGCGGTACCGTAAATACGCTGCAGCATCTTGTTGTCGCTGTCGCCACGCCAGTATGCGCCCGCGGTTTTCATCAGTTTAAAGTGATGGCAGAAACGCATATTCGGCACGTGCGGACCGCGGCACATATCAATATATTCTTCATGATGATACAGGCCAGGCTGATCGTCATGAGCAATGTTCTCATCAAGAATAGAGACTTTGTACGGCTCGCCGCGTTTCACAAAGGTTTCGCGCGCTTCGTGCCAGCTCACTTTTTTCTTGATGACGTCGTAGTTTTTCTCCGCAAGCTCGTGCATCCGCTTCTCGAGCGCGTCGACATCTTCCTGGGTCAGGGTGCGGTCAAGATCAACGTCATAGTAGAAACCATTGTCGACAACCGGGCCAATCGCCATTTTGGTATTTGGCCAGAGTTGTTTGATCGCATGGCCCAGCAGGTGCGCGCAGGAGTGACGAATGATCTCCAGCCCTTCTTCATCTTTCGCGGTGATGATAGACAGCGAAGCGTCATTTTCGATCAGATCGGAAGCATCCACCAGTTCACCGTTAACACGGCCAGCGATGGTAGCTTTTGCCAGACCCGGACCGATATCCAGGGCAACATCCATGGGGCTTACAGCGTGGTCGTAATGGCGTTGACTGCCATCAGGAAGAGTAATAACAGGCATGTTATGTCCTTATTTGCAGTGGTGACCCATACGCAAGATCACATACAAAGTTTCGATATTTAAAATTACCAAAAAGTAATGGGCTGATTCCCGCTTCACTCTGCGAAATATGTCACGGGTCACCGTAATGGCGACACTGGGCCTACACCCGCTTTTTGATAACACCGTCTGACAGTGTACACGGCATTGCCTGCCGTTCAAAGTCGCAATCACCCTGCCTGGTATGATGTAAATCAATTCACTGAAGCGCAGCAAGTTTTGTTACACTGCCGCCACGAACAAAGACAGACAGGACATGAATGATGCCAACGCAACGCTTCGCAAAAAAACACTGGAAAATGGTGGTGGTGCTTATTGCCATTTGTGGCGCCATGCTTCTTCTGCGCTGGGCGGCAATGATTTGGGGTGAGTGACGGGCGACTTGTTTCAGACGGGCCACGCTGCGAGACGCTTAGAATAATTTACGTTTCATCACGAAAATAAAAAAACCGGTACATCAGGATCCGGTTTTTATAAAGAAAAATAACGAGTAGAACACACGTTGCGGTAATGAAATATTAAGACCATTCACCCGCAACCAACGTATGCACATTAAACGCATCATTCATGCTTTGCCCCGTAGACTGCGAACCCGGTGCGATATTCGAGCCGGCTTCTACGTCAGACGCCTGGGTAATGCCCACGCGCGAGGTGTTGTCTGCGTGCGTTGCGGTCACAGGTTCGGCAGCGAAAGCGCCGAAAGAGAGTGCGGAAAGCACGATCGCCGCACTGGCTGTTTTGATATTATTCATATTGTTTTATCTCTTACTTGAATTAAAATCTGGTATTAAAGGCAATAATCTGCCTGTATCGCTAAGTGTAGATCTGGATCACACTTTTGCCTAGTCAAAATAATTAACAATTCGTGTCAAATAAATTGTATAAAGCAAGGATGTGATAAAGATGGAGAAAATATGAAGAAATGAAAATTTCGAAAAAAATAAAACTCCGGTTGAAAAATAATAATACGGTAGCGCAATTTTAAACGCCAGACTGCATAACAGCCTGGCGGAGTATTACATCTTGTATCCGAGCGATACGGTCGTGCGGCGATCCGTATGCTCCGGTGCTGTTGCTGGCGGTTCGGAGTTCCAGGTAACGTTATACGCCACCTTCAGACCAAAGTGTTCGTTGATGGCGACGTTGAGCGCCGTTTCAGAGTTCAGCGTAGTGTCCTCCGCACCGAACACCGACACACCCTGAGTGAATTTGGTGGTATCGGTCATCTGCCATGCATAAGCGCCTGACGCGTAACCCAGCGGCTGTGTCTCGGTGGTGCCATCGGTGTGCTCGTCGTATCGAACGCCCGGACCGAATTCGAAACGGAAGCTGTGTACGGGGCCATTCAGGAACTGCCGTCCGTAACCGGCGGTGAGAACATCACGTTCGCGATAGCCGTTATAACGATCCGTCAACCAACTGGCCTGACCAAAGAGATAATCGTAGTCGCTTAAGTTAAAACGGCTACGCCCGCCAACGGCATATTTTTCTGAAGAACGCTCATCGTTAGAAGAGGTATTGCTTGCGTTGCCCCACAGCGACCAGGCGGTGGTTTGCCCGTACCATGTCATCGTTGTGTCCGCCGTTAAGGACGAACTTTTGGTATTACCCGACTGCGCCAGATAGCCAGCGTTGAGGTTACCTTCGAAGGGTTTCTTCGCACTTGAGGGATCGTCCATGACAGTAAAAACGGAATCATCGGCAGCTGCATACATTGACGCAAACACGCCACCCGCCAGCAGAAACGCAGCGGGAACTGTCTTTAAAAGCTTCATTTATAAAGAGTCCGTACAACAAAAAAAGAGACCGTTACGGTCCCGGAAACTTTCAGAGGGATCAATGACAAACGCCTCAGGAAAGGTAACAAATTATAAAAAGGCTCGAATAACATAGCAATGAATTCTTATTTCATTTTTTGAATAAGAGAGTTCCCAAAGCATTAAATTGTTTATATATCTTTAAGGCAAACAAATTTAATAAAGAGCCAATAAATCAGCTTGTTATTGACTTCACTTTATGCCTGTTCGGTGCCAGACTGAAATAAGCCTAACAGGAGGAAAAGATGGTACGTATCTACACGTTAACACTTGCGCCCTCTCTCGATAGCGCAACGATCACGCCGCAGATCTATCCCGAAGGGAAGCTTCGTTGTACGGCGCCCGTTTTTGAGCCTGGCGGCGGCGGCATTAATGTTGCCCGCGCCATTGCCCATCTGGGCGGCACCGCTACCGCCATTTTCCCGGCAGGCGGCGCAACTGGCGAACACCTGGTATCGCTGCTGGCTGACGAACACGTTCCAGTGTCGACCGTCGACGCCAAAGACTGGACCCGGCAAAACCTTCATGTTCATGTTGAATCCAGCGGTGAACAGTATCGCTTTGTGATGCCCGGCGCGGCACTGAATGACGATGAGTTTCGCCAGCTTGAAGAGCAGGTTCTGGAGATAGAATCCGGCGCGATCCTCGTTATTAGCGGCAGTTTGCCGCCAGGGGTGAGCGTGGACAAGCTGACTCAGCTTATTACCGCAGCCCAAAAACAGGGCATTCGCTGCATTATTGATAGCTCCGGCGAGGCGCTGACCGCGGCGCTGGCGATCGGCAATATCGAGCTGGTAAAGCCCAATCAGAAGGAACTGAGCGCGCTGGTTAACCGTGAGCTGACCCAACCCGATGACGTGCGTAAAGCGGCGGAAGAGATCGTTCGTAACGGTAAAGCCCGTCGCGTCGTCGTTTCTCTTGGTCCTCAGGGGGCGCTGGGCGTGGACGGTAAAAGCTGCGTGCAGGTCGTTCCACCGCCGGTAAAAAGCCAGAGCACCGTTGGCGCAGGCGACAGCATGGTGGGCGCCATGACCCTAAAACTGGCGGAAGACGCTTCGCTGGAGGATATGGTGCGCTTTGGCGTCGCGGCAGGTAGCGCGGCGACAATCAATCAGGGAACGCGGTTGTGTTCTCATGAGGACACACAAAAAATCTACGCCTGGCTCTCACAAGCCTGATGCTCTCCCCCTCGTCCTGAGGGGGATGCGTTACACCTGTCGGCATCCGCATTCACCGACTATGCTAAAAAAGCATGTATTTACAAAGAGGTGTCAAATGGCCAGTGGGGATATCACCCGGTACATCGTTACCGTCAAGTTTCATGAAGATTCATTAACCGAAATCAACGAGCTTAACAACCATTTCACCCGCGCGGGTTTTCTGCTCACGCTAACCGACGAAGACGGCAATGTGCATGAACTGGGCACAAACACGTTTGGGGTGATCAGCGCGCAAAGCCCGGATGAGGTAAAAGCTCTCGCGACCGGACTGGCGGAAAGCGCGTTAAACAAAACGCCCGATATCACAATAATGACCTGGGACGAATGGCAGAACGGGGAAAAATCATCGCCATTAGCCCGTTAACGCGTCCACGTTGTGCGTTAGTTCGTGTTTTTTCACCGCATTATTGCGCTAACCTTATGATCTGGCAGACAACATGGGGAGAGACATCATGTGGCAGGCTATCAGTCGTCTTTTAAGCGAGCAACTCGGTGAAGGCGAAATCGAACTGCGTAACGAACTGCCTGGCGGAGAAATTCATGCCGCATGGCATGTGCGCTATGCCGGACGTGATTTCTTCGTTAAATGTGATGAACGGGAAGTGCTTCCTGACTTCACCGCCGAAGCCGATCAACTGGAACTGTTATCACGCAGCCATACTGTCACCGTACCAGAAGTCTGGGCGGTGGGAGCCGATCGGGATTACAGTTTCCTGGTGATGGATTATCTCCCTCCCCGTCCGCTGGACGCGCACAATGCGTTTATTCTGGGGCAGCAGTTGGCCCATCTTCATGAGTGGAGCGATCAGCCGCAGTTTGGTCTGGATTTTGACAACGCCCTATCCACTACGCCGCAGCCCAACGCCTGGCAGCGACGCTGGTCGACCTTTTTTGCAGAGCAGCGCATCGGCTGGCAACTGGAATTAGCCGCCGAGAAAGGCATTGCCTTCGGTAATATCGACGCCATCGTGGAACATATTCAGCAACGTTTGTCATCGCATCAGCCCCAGCCCTCTTTGCTGCATGGCGATTTGTGGTCCGGCAACTGCGCGCTGGGGCCGGACGGCCCGTACATTTTCGATCCTGCCTGCTACTGGGGAGACCGCGAGTGCGATCTGGCGATGCTGCCGCTACATACGGAACAACCGCCGCAAATTTATGATGGCTATCAGTCGGTCTCGCCGCTGCCGCTCGATTTTCTCGACAGGCAGCCGGTTTATCAACTGTACACGCTGCTTAATCGTGCCAGACTGTTTGGCGGTCAGCATCTGGTAACAGCACAAAAGGCGCTGGACCAGATTTTAGCGGCCTGACATTCATTCCCGGCGACACTGCGCAGCCCTGCCGGACAGGCGTAAACCGCCCTCCGGCAGGGTTGTTTTATAAAAAGCCGAGCAGAGAAAAAAAGACGTAGCCAAGCGCGATAATAACCACCGGCAGGATATAGAGCGGGAAAATCTGCAGAAAAATGGTGTGGTGCGGTACGACAATGCGCGACTCGATTTGCTCGCGGGTTAGACCTTCACTGCCCTTCGCTTTTTCCAGAATAAGTTGATCCTCAACGCCCTCACGCAGAAAACGGGCCTGGCGGCTCATTCTGGCCCCGGAATCCTGCATTGCCAGCCCCACGAAAATCAGAATAAAAATCAACCAGAACATAATGTTCAGGCTATTCTGGAAATCAGGCGTCGGCGAGTTGTACCAGAACAGATTAAGAAACGGGGTGTTCACCCGCATCATGTCTATCATGACATGGGTAAAATCGAGCATGACGGCATTAATGCCTTCCTGCTTTTCGCTATGCGCATACATAAATTTCAGCGCGGAAATCAAAGTAGAAAGTAATGCTGGTATAAAAATCACCCATCCCAGGATCCGTTTTAGCACCGCTATGCGTCCCGCTTGTTGATACGTCATGAGCTCCCCTTGATAAAGACGCGTCGTTTTGGCTTAAGTCTACCCGCTGATGACTGTTTTCGCTCGATCTTTAAAGACGCTATGATTATTCTCTGACCCCTGAACGCTCTATAAGGAGAGGTGGTAATGACAATTCCGCGTCAAATTCTTGCGGCAATATTCGATATGGATGGCTTGCTGATTAACTCCGAACCACTATGGGATCGGGCTGAACTGGACGTGCTGGCAAGTGTAGGCGTAGATATCACCCGCCGCCATGAACTTCCCGATACGCTTGGACTGCGCATCGACATGGTGGTTGATCTTTGGTTCGCCCAGCAACCCTGGAACGGCCCGAGCCGTCAGGAGGTGACTGAGCGCATTATTCGCCGCGCGATCACGCTGGTCGAAGAGACGCGCCCGCTGCTCCCCGGCGTAAAAGAAGCCGTGGCGCTGTGTAAAGAACAGGGGCTGCTCGTGGGTCTGGCATCGGCATCACCGCTGCACATGCTGGAGAAAGTGCTGACCATGTTTGACCTGCGCGACAGTTTCGACGCCCTCGCCTCGGCGGAAAAACTGCCTTACAGTAAGCCACATCCGCAGGTCTATCTCGACTGTGCGGCAAAACTGGGCGTGGATCCGCTTACCTGTGTCGCGCTGGAAGACTCCGTCAACGGCATGGTGGCTTCTAAGGCGGCGCGAATGCGCTCCATTGTCGTGCCTGCAAAAGAGGACCAACACGACCCACGTTTCGCGCTTGCCAACGTTAAGCTGACCTCACTGACTGAACTTACCGCCGCCGATCTGCGCGGTTGATCACGCACGGGCAGTGTCAGGCACTGCCCGTTTTCCCCATCCCACCAACAAAAATAAAACATTGTTTCATTTTGTATTGTGTTCTGTGTCTTCCTCTTCTATCCTTTTCTGCGGGCAAATAACGAATAACAGCGGGTCGCCGAGGTCACTATGATTTTGAATGCGTTTTCTCTTACAGGTAAAGTCGCTCTTGTTACCGGTTGCGATACCGGACTTGGCCAGGGAATGACCGTCGCGCTTGCCGAAGCGGGCTGCGACATCATCGGGGTGAACCGTAAAATACCCCATGACACCGCCGCCAAAGTCGCGGCGACCGGTCGCCGTTTTTTCGCCATTCAGGCCGATCTCAGTCAGCAAGACCCTCTTGCGGATATCGTCGCGCAAGCCGTCGGGCAGTTTGGTCGTCTCGACATTCTGGTGAATAACGCCGGCATCATTCGCCGCGAAGACGCGCTCAATTTCAGCGAAAAAGACTGGGATGACGTGGTGAATCTGAACCTGAAATCCGTCTTCTTTCTCTCGCAGGCCGTAGCCCGCCAGTTTATTGCCCAGGGTGATGGCGGAAAAATCATTAATATCGCGTCAATGCTGTCGTTCCAGGGCGGGATTCGCGTTCCCTCATACACCGCGTCAAAGAGCGGCATCCTCGGGATAACCCGGCTGCTGGCGAATGAATGGGCGCAGTATGGGATAAACGTCAATGCCATTGCTCCCGGCTATATGGCGACCAATAACACGCAGCAGCTGCGTGAAGACGCAGAGCGCAACAAAGAGATTGTCGATCGCATCCCCGCCGGACGTTGGGGTACGCCGGAGGACCTGCAAGGCCCGGTGGTTTTCCTCGCGTCTCGAGCCTCGGATTACATGAATGGCTACACACTGGCGGTGGATGGCGGTTGGTTAGCGCGTTAATCGCGCAATATTGACAAAGAGTTACAACGTCACCACTTCCGCCTACTGTATAAAAATCCTATACTGTACGAATTAACAGTTTATTGGGTTGTATCATGACGGCGGAAGGTCACCTTCTCTTTTCTATTGCCTGCGCGGTGTTCGCCAAGAACGCCGAGTTGACGCCCGTGCTTGCACAGGGCGACTGGTGGCATATCGTTCCTTCCGCCATCCTGACCTGTCTGCTGCCGGATATCGATCACCCGAAGTCGTTTCTCGGGCAACGGCTGAAGTGGATCTCAAAACCGATCGCCCGGGCGTTCGGGCATCGCGGATTCACGCACAGCCTGCTCGCCGTCTTTGCCTTGCTGGCGACGTTCTATCTGAAAGTGCCAGAGACCTGGATCATTCCGGCGGATGCCTTACAGGGTATGGTTCTCGGCTATCTGAGCCATATTCTCGCCGACATGCTCACCCCGGCAGGCGTTCCACTGCTCTGGCCGTGTCGCTGGCGTTTCCGGTTACCGATCCTCGTCCCGCAGAAAGGGAATCAACTGGAGCGTTTTCTCTGCATGGCACTGTTTGCCTGGGCGGTGTGGATGCCCCAGTCGTTGCCCCAGAACAGTGCGGTACGCTGGTCATCCGACATGATCAATACGCTGCAAATGCAGTTCAACCGCTTTATAAAACATCAGATCGATTAGTAAATCAGCGAAATTGTCATTTTTGGCATAAACAATTCCATTTGAATATAAGAGCCGGTTCACACTTCTGCTACTCTTGCGCCAACAGGCTCGCTCCAGATAGCGAGACGAATAATAAAATCAGGAGAACGGGGATGAATTTTCCATTAATCGCGAACATCGTGGTGTTCGTCATTCTGCTGTTTGCGCTGGCGCAAACCCGTCATAAACAGTGGAGTCTGGCAAAGAAAGTACTGGTTGGTCTGGTCATGGGTGTGGTCTTTGGCCTCGCCCTCCATACTGTTTATGGTTCTGACAGCCAGGTACTCAAAGATTCCGTACAGTGGTTCAACATTGTCGGTAATGGCTATGTACAACTGCTGCAAATGATCGTGATGCCGCTGGTGTTCGCCTCTATTTTGAGTGCGGTAGCCCGCCTGCATAACGCCTCACAGTTGGGAAAAATCAGCTTCCTGACCATCGGCACGCTGCTGTTTACTACGCTTATCGCCGCACTGGTGGGTGTGCTGGTGACCAACCTTTTCGGTCTCACCGCAGAAGGGCTGGTACAGGGCGGCGCCGAAACGGCGCGCCTTAACGCTATCGAAACCAACTACGCCGGAAAAGTCGCAGACCTCAGCGTCCCGCAGTTGGTGCTGTCGTTTGTACCGAAAAACCCGTTTGCCGATCTGACTGGCGCGAATCCGACCTCTATCATTAGCGTCGTGATCTTCGCTGCGTTCCTCGGCGTGGCTGCGCTTAAGCTGCTAAAAGATGACGCGCCTAAAGGCGAGCGCGTATTAACCGCTATCGACACCCTGCAAAGCTGGGTAATGAAGCTGGTCCGCCTGGTGATGCAGTTAACCCCTTACGGCGTACTGGCGTTGATGACCAAAGTCGTGGCGGGCTCCAACCTGCAGGACATCATTAAGCTGGGCAGCTTTGTGGTGGCCTCCTATCTGGGGCTGGCGATAATGTTTGTTGTCCACGGCGCGCTGCTGGGCGTTAATGGCGTCAGCCCGTTGAAATACTTCCGTAAGGTCTGGCCGGTGCTCACTTTCGCTTTCACCAGTCGCTCCAGCGCCGCGTCTATTCCGCTGAATGTTGAAGCGCAAACCCGTCGTCTCGGCGTGCCGGAATCCATCGCCAGCTTCGCCGCCTCGTTTGGCGCGACCATTGGTCAGAATGGCTGTGCCGGTCTGTATCCGGCTATGCTGGCGGTGATGGTCGCCCCGACGGTAGGAATTAACCCGCTCGATCCGGTATGGATTGCCACGCTGGTTGGCATTGTCACCGTCAGCTCCGCTGGAGTGGCGGGGGTTGGTGGCGGCGCAACTTTCGCCGCACTGATTGTTCTGCCCGCAATGGGCCTGCCAGTCACGCTGGTGGCGCTGCTGATCTCCGTTGAGCCGCTGATCGACATGGGCCGTACCGCGCTGAACGTGAGCGGCTCCATGACCGCTGGTACGCTGACCAGCCAGTGGCTGAAACAAACCGATAAAACCATTCTGGACAGTGAAGAAGACGCCGAACTGGCGCATCGCTAAGCGAAAAAACGCCCTTCTTTAACGATAATAACCGCCTTTCGGGGCGGTTTTTTTATGGCGCATTAGTCAGCGATTTCATTTTCCTGCCGTACCTGGTTTGCCCAGCGTTGAGCGGACTCCGGTACGGTAAAGGCGGGCGATCGCTGGAACGACTCACCCAGTAAGACAAACGCGACATATTTTCCACGCAAAATCCACACGTCACGAAACGCTTCCATTTTTATCGCATGTTCAGGCGGCGCGGGTTCCACTCGCGGGACATAGCTAATAACCGGGCGATTTTGTTGGCGTAGAGGTTTCATCATTAATTGCTTCACTAAGACCGATGCTAAAAATCAGAAAAGAACTATCTTAGCCGATTTTTCCCCTGCCCGTCCTGCTCTGCACGTGCGCTTTGCGCGTCGGCTCGCCGTCACCATGCCGTGGTCTTCCGATAGAATCTCCGTGGTGGTCTATAGTTAGTGGGGTTTTAACAAATAAAACGGTCTTTTCAGCCATGAAAAATGGAGACGAGTTCAATGTCGCATAATGACAAAAATCCCCATCCTCATCAGTCCCCTGTCCACGACACCCGTGAATCGCAGCCGGGACTTGACTCTCTGGCGCCTGAGGACGGCTCGCATCGCCCGTCCCCGGAACCCACTCCGCCGGGCGCACAGCCAACGGCCCCCGGCAGCCTGAAAGCGCCGGATACCGGAAATGAAAAGCTGAACGATCTCGAAAGCGTGCGTAAAGGCAGCGAAAATTTCGCGCTCACCACCAATCAGGGCGTGCGTATCGCCGATGACCAGAACTCCTTACGCGCCGGTAGCCGCGGTCCTACGCTGCTCGAAGATTTTATCCTGCGCGAAAAAATCACCCACTTTGACCATGAACGTATTCCGGAACGTATTGTTCACGCGCGTGGGTCCGCGGCGCACGGCTACTTTCAGCCCTATAAAAACCTGAGCGATATCACCAAAGCCGCTTTCCTTTCCGATCCGGACAAAATCACGCCAGTATTTGTGCGCTTCTCCACGGTACAGGGTGGCGCTGGCTCAGCGGACACCGTACGTGACATCCGTGGATTCGCCACCAAGTTTTATACTGAAGAAGGCATTTTCGACCTGGTGGGCAATAACACCCCCATTTTCTTTATACAGGACGCGCATAAGTTCCCGGATTTCGTCCACGCCGTTAAGCCCGAACCGCACTGGGCGATTCCGCAGGGTCAAAGTGCCCATGACACGTTCTGGGACTATGTTTCGCTACAGCCTGAAACACTGCACAACGTCATGTGGGCGATGTCGGATCGCGGCATCCCGCGGAGCTATCGCACCATGGAAGGTTTCGGTATTCATACCTTCCGACTGATTAACGCCGAAGGGAAAGCGACGTTTGTACGCTTCCACTGGAAACCGCTGGCGGGCAAGGCTTCGCTGGTATGGGACGAAGCGCAGAAACTCACCGGTCGCGACCCGGACTTCCATCGCCGCGAACTGTGGGAAGCTATCGAAGCCGGTGATTTCCCGGAATATGAATTAGGATTCCAGCTAATTCCGGAAGAAGACGAATTCAAATTCGACTTCGACCTGCTGGACCCAACCAAGCTTATCCCGGAAGAGCTGGTACCGGTGCAGCGCGTGGGGAAAATGGTGCTGAACCGTAACCCGGACAACTTCTTTGCCGAAAACGAGCAGGCCGCGTTCCACCCGGGCCACATCGTCCCCGGTATTGATTTCACAAACGATCCGCTGCTGCAGGGCCGACTGTTCTCGTATACCGACACACAGATCAGCCGCCTCGGCGGGCCCAACTTCCATGAAATCCCTATCAACCGTCCAACCTGCCCGTATCACAACTTCCAGCGTGACGGTATGCATCGGATGGGCATCGATACTAACCCGGCTAACTATGAGCCCAATTCGATCAACGACAACTGGCCGCGTGAAACGCCGCCAGCGCCTAAGCGGGGAGGTTTCGAGTCTTATCAGGAGCGCGTTGAAGGCAACAAAGTACGCGAACGTAGCCCATCCTTTGGCGAATATTACGCTCACCCGCGCCTGTTCTGGTTGAGCCAGACGCCGGTTGAGCAGTTGCATATCGTCGATGCCTTCAGCTTTGAGCTCAGTAAAGTGGTTCGCGCCTATATACGCGAACGGGTTGTGGATCAACTGGCGCATATTGACATAACGCTGGCGCAAGCAGTGGCGAAGAATCTGGGCATTGAACTGACGCCGGAACAAACGCAAATCGCCCCGCCGCCGGACGTCAACGGACTGAAGAAAGATCCATCGCTGAGTCTTTATGCGATCCCCGACGGTGATATTAAAGGTCGCGTGGTGGGGATTTTACTGAACGGTAAGGTAAAATCCGCCGACCTGCTGGCTATCCTGCAAGCGCTGAAAGCAAAAGGCGTTCATGCGAAACTGCTTTACTCACGCATGGGTGAAGTGGTGGCCGACGACGGTTCTACCCTGACCATTGCCGCCACCTTCGCTGGCGCGCCATCCCTTACCGTCGATGCCGTCATTGTGCCGTGCGGCGATATCGCGGATATCGAAAACAGTGGCGACGCCCGTTACTATCTGCTCGAAGCCTATAAACACCTCAAGCCTATCGCTCTGGCGGGTGATGCACGACGCTTTAAAGCTGTGCTGAATGTCGACAGTCAGGGGGAAGAAGGTCTTGTCGAAGCAGACAACGTGGACGGTCAGTTTATGGATGCGTTGTTTACGCTGATGGCCGCGCACCGCGTGTGGTCACGAACCGGCAAAGTGCCGCTAATCCCGGCGTAATCAATAAGTAAAAAATGCGGCGCATTGTGTATGCGCCGCAAACTCAGGCACTACACATCAAGAAAACTGCCCAGACGGTAGCCGCGTTCCACAATCGCCTTCCTCAGCGACGGGGACGTCAGTACCTCCAGTTCAGTCAGGCGGGGATAACAGTAGGCGCTTTGACGAATCACATTGTCGATAAACGCCGGATGACACATCACTTCCAGTGAAGCCTCCCCACGCGCCGCAGAGGCGTCCAGAACGTGCAGAAACAACGCTTCGGATATCGCTTCACCGTAAAACTCGCTGCTAAACCCTTGCGAACTTCGCAACGTTGCCGGCAGGTCCGCGGCATTAAACACCGGCTGGCGGTCAATACGCAGCGCCACTCCCCGTTCGGCGGCAAAACGCGCGACGACAGGAAAAATTTGCGGGAACATATGCACGTGATGATGGCTGTCCAGATGCGTAGGCTCCCGCCCAAACAGATCGATAAAACGCTGATACTGACACTCCAGTTCGCTGGCGATTTCATCCAGCGGCAGCGTATCCTCTTCCGCCATCTGCCAGATCCATTTCCCCAGACGCCCTTCCCGGGTCAGCCCTGGCATCCTGGTTAACGGGGCGCCGAGCGTCAGAACAAAGTGCATCCCGACGGCCAGTGACGGATGTTCGCGGCTTAACTGCGCCGCATGCTCAATGGCCTCGCCGTTCACCAGCGCCGTGGTGGAAGTCACCACCCCATGGCGACAGGCCTCAATGATGCCGTAGTTTTGTCCTTTGCTCAGGCCAAAATCATCCGCATTGACAATCAGCACGCGTTCCATAGTCAACCTCTTTAGTGTTGTGCGCCTTTCAGTTTTTCAATACAGCCAGCAAAGTTAGGCAGCCACTTTTCATGCGCCAGGATCAGCTCACGCGCCAGGGTTTCCGCATCGCGATCCGAATGGACCAGCGGACTGAGGTTAAGCGCCAGCAGCACGTCGTTAAACTCACCGCTCAACGCTGCCTTGCTGGCCGCCACTTCAAAGCCCTTGATGGTATAGATAAGCCCCAGCACTTTTTCGTCAAAATGGGTGATTCGCGGATGCGGCTTCGCGCCGTCGCGGCCCAATGTACAGGTCATTTCCACCGCCCAGTCCGCCGGAATGTTATCAACGTGCCCGTGATGCGGAACGTTGACATAATGTTCAGTCTGTTTGTCGTTGAAAATGGCGTTAATCACTTCGCACGCAGCATCAGAGTAGTAAGCGCCGCCGCGCTGCTCCAGCTCTTTCGGCTTCACGTTCAGCTCCGGATTTTTGTACAGATCAAACAGCTGTTTCTCAACTTTCTGCACTACCTGCGCGCGCGCGCCGCCCTTGTAGTATTCGCCCATTTCAATGGCCAGCATCTCTTTCTGCTTGAAGTAATACAGCAGATACGAGCACGGCAGCAGATTCAATGAGCGAATCAGACCTTCACTGAACGGCAGATCAAAAATGTTCTTCACGCCGGACGCTTTAAGCTGACCGGAAGCGACGCCATCCAGCAGTTCAGCAAAGCGCGACTCCCCGTTGACGAACACATCTTTGATGAACACCATGTGGTTCAGGCCAAACAGATCGATAGACAGCGCATCGCTCTCTTTCAGTCCCAGCACATCGCCGATGAACATTTTCATGCCGACAGGAATGTTGCACACCCCAATGAAGCGCTTAAAGTTGGTGTGGCGATACACCGCTTCGGTCACCATACCCGCCGGGTTAGTGAAGTTAATGACCCACGCATTCGGGCAAAGTTCTTCCACATCCTTAATGATGTCAAAAATCACCGGAATGGTGCGCAGGCCCTTAAACAGACCGCCTGCGCCATTGGTTTCTTGTCCCAGGTACCCCTGGCTCAGCGGAATGCGTTCATCCAGCTCGCGGGCTTTCAATTGTCCGACGCGCAGCTGGGTGGTTACAAAGTCTGCATCTTTCAGCGCTTCGCGGCGATCGAGGGTTTTAAAAACCTTCATCGGCACCCCCGCTTTCTCAACCATGCGCTGACACAGGCGGTAGATGATATCCAGCTTCTCTTCGCCGCCTTCCACGTCAACCAGCCACAATTCAGAGACCGGCAGCTCATGATAGCGCTTAATAAAGCCTTCGAGTAATTCTGGGGTATAGCTGCTCCCGCCACCAATAGTGACGACTTTTAATTTCTGGCTCATAATTTCTCCCTTCAGTGTCAGACACTGGCGTGAATTATGCTCGGCCCTTTTTTCAGGTGTAACGCGGGGGTCCCGCGTTAATATTGGGCAAGCTTTAAAATCAGGTTATTGAATAAAGTTTTTACTGATTATATTGCGTCAGTTTTTTTCGATAGCTGTTTGGCGTAAACGACGTCATTTTTTTAAACGTTTTAATGAACAAACTTGGGCTACTGTATCCGGCCTCGTAGGCGATATCCGTTACGGAGTAGTTCGTCATCTCCAGCTGTTTTTTGGCAAAGTTAATACGAATTTCGTTAATTAACTGCATCGGCGTTTTTCGATAATAACGCTGCGTCGCTCGCGTCAGGTATTCCTGGGATTTTGCGGACAGGGAAACCATATTTTCCAGCGCATTTTCACCAAACTGCTCTTTATTGTGCATGGTTTCGACAGTGGCTTTTAACCACTGCGGAATATCATCCAGCACCTGTTCCTCACGATAATGACGCAGGCGGTTGATAATGTAGAAGGTGACCACTTCCACAAATTCCTCCAGCCCGGTATCTCGAAAGTTGAGCGAGGCAATCACTGTTTCGACATAGGTTAAAAATGCGCTGTTGGTGCGATAGACCTGCGATGCCACAAAACAATACGGCATGAGCGGGCTATAGTGCTGTTCAAAAAAACGTTTGCTGATGCCGACGTTAAGAATACGCGTGGCGCCGAACTCGTAAAAACTCTGGTGATGAGAACCCAGCGGGACAAACACAAAGTCCCCCCGCTCCAGCAGCACACGCTTACCATTAATCTCCTGGTAATAGCGGCCGGTGAGCACCAGCGTAAACTCATAGTAGTCGTGCTGATGCAAGCCGCAGGCGCTCTCTGTCTTGTTATAGATAAAGACGTGGAAATTTTTGCCATTAAACAGTTGCTGTTCGCGGGCAACGGTGATTTCCGGTACGGTAGCGGTAGCCTGCAGTTGCATCATCAACTCCTTACTTGCTCAGCTTCTCGTGAAGCTCTATCAATTCTGACACCAGTTCGCGCGCCAGCATTGAGGTCATCAGGTGATCCTGCGCATGCACCAGAACCAGACTGACTTTCATTTTACCTTCCCCCTGATCGCCTTCAATCAGTTTCGTTTGCACCAGATGGGCTTCATTCAGCGCCATGCGCGACTGTTCCATCATCGTCTTCGCCGCCGCAAAGTCGCCCTGCTTTGCCTGCTTCAACGCTGCGTAGGCCAGACTGCGCGCCTGTCCGGAGTTGATGATGAGTCCCATCACCACTTCTTCAAGCTCTTCAGCCTCGGTTTGCGCATCGGTAATGCTATCAAGATCCATCATAAATCATTCCTCTTTGACGACCCGGCATGCGTAACCACATGCCGGTTAAAATTTAGAATTTCAGGGCGTTGGCGATGTCTTCTTCGCTTTCTTCTTCATCAATGACGTTCTGCGCTTTGTTAGCCACCACAACAAACGGCAGGTAAATCAACGTCGCCACACCCAGGTTGAACAGGGCCACCAGCAGCGCAGCGACGCTGCCGTTGGTGTTAAAGAAGGCGCCCAGGCCGGTGGGCATGGTCCACGGCGCGATGTTGGTAATCGGCGGGATAATGCCCAGGTAGTACGCCACCAACGTAATCGCGGCAAGAATCGGTTGTACCAGAATGAACGGGATAAACATCACCGGGTTCATGATAATCGGCAGACCAAACAGAATCGGTTCGTTAATCTGGAAGATGCCTGACGGCAGCGCGAGTTTGGCGACCTGACGATAATCGGCGCGACGAGACGCGATGAAGATAGCGATGATCAGGCCAAGCGTTGCGCCACTGCCGCCGAGGAAAATATAGGAGTCCAGCATCGGTTTTGCCCAGATGTGGAAGGTCTTGCCGGCGGCCAGCGCGGCGTCAACGGAACCGTACTGCTGGTAAATAGCGATGTTCTCTAGCGCCCACGGGGTCATAATGCCGCTGTCCAGCGCGGTCAACGCCAGGGAGCCGTGAATACCGAAGAACCACAGCAGCGGAACGAAGATAACATAAGCCCAACCCACCACGCTGCCCAGCGACGCCAGCGGCGTAGAAATGGTATCCATAATGATCTGGTGGAAGTTCGTTCCCCAGGTGGTCAGCGCCCAGGCGATGATCCCCATGATAGAGAGGATAATAAAACCTGGAATTAACGCGGAGAATGAGCGGGAGACAGATGCTGGTACGCTATCGGGTAATTTAATCACCCAGTTACGGCGGACAATAAATGTGAACATTTCCGCAACCACCAAACCGATAATAATACCGGAAATGATATTCGCGCCGCCCAGCCAGTTTGCGCCGACCGCATAGGCTTCACCGACGCTATAGGGCGTAACGGTCATAAATGCCGCGACGGATAATAAGCCGGCTGCCAGGGCGTCGACTTTACGTTCTTCTGCCAGCGCCATACCGATAAAGAACGGCGCCATCAGGGACATAATGCCTAACGTACCGTTGTAGACGTTCCCACCGATGCCTTTCAGACTATTGAGATTCTCAATGGTAGACGCATCCAGCCGAATGCCGAGGGAATAAAAAAACGACCCCTCCCCAAAGCTCAGGAAAACGTTATTAATTAATACAAACATGGCCCCAGCGAGGGTCAACGGCATTAAACGAATAAAACCATTTTTGATTGCATTAACGTGTGGCTGCTTTCCTATTTTTACAGCAAAAGGAAGGAGTACCTTTTCAAGTGAAGCAATGACGTTACTCATAGAAAAATACCCTTAAAAACCGCAATGTGACATTGCGGTATATGTAAATGAAATAACTCTTTGACGGGAAAAAATTAAAATATTAATTCGCAGCGGCTTTTTTAATTGCTGCAACCGCAGCCTTAAGCACGCCTAAACCATCGACTTTGCCATACAGCAGCGAGTCAATCACTTCTACAGGTTTGTCAGGTAACAAACGCTGAATTTCGGGCAACATATAAGCAATTTGCGGTCCTAATAATACGACATCTGCCGCCGGGCCTTTTTCTCCGGCAAGGGTTTCCGGGAATGCTTCAATAATAACCGGTACTTCGTATTTCTCAGCCTGTGCGCGCATTTTCGACACCAGTAAAGAGGTAGACATGCCCGCAGAGCAAAACAGATAAATGTGTTTCTTTTCCATAAAACGTTCCTCAAGTGCGATTATCTGTTAACCAGACACGCCGCAAGTCTCAAACCTGCATCCATGCACTGGACAACTTGCGTAATCGAAAGACTTATTTCTGTGTCTGAAATGAGTATACGGTATCGGACCCGCGGATGGTATTTCCTTGACCAACTAAATTGTCTCTCATTGACCTGACGTTATGACCCCCTTCACATTTCAGGCAAATAATTCGCTCCAATAATTAAGATCATGCCGCTATAAAAAAACCGGCGCAATGGCCGGTTCTTCGTGCTGTTCAGGCTTTAGACAGTCATTACTGCTTCGGAGCCTGGGGGTCGGTGTCATACTCGGCGCAGGTTTGATAGCCAGAGTTAATGACATGCCCGGTATCGTCAAGGGCGACGAAATAGGTTTCAGCTTTACCATCACGTTGACCCAGAATGTAGGTCTGGCAGGTACCGCGAGCATGGATCATGCTGACTTCAGAAGAAGGTTTACCGGCAATCTGTTCAACCTGTGAACGGCTCATACCTTTTTTCACGTCTTTTACTACCGGCTGAACGAATTGGTCTTTTGTACGATCGTAAGCCGTACAGCCTGCCAGCATAGTCAATACCGCCGCTGCGCTCAGAATTCCTGCTACGTTCTTGTTCATTTTCCGTCCTCTTGTTTTTCAGCGTGTTAAGTAAGCCTGGAATACATCTCCACTTTTTTCAAGCGACCACTCCACACGAAGTTGGTTTCGGATGATTCTAATAAGTCACCAGGATGTCGTTTTAAACGCCACACGGCCCGCCCCGACTTGTCGTTTGCGCGACAAAGGGTTAGCTTTATTACAGACTGCTTTTTTTATTTCATATTGGGGAGGGGTTACATGTCTCTGCAACAAGAGATCATCCAGGCGCTGGGCGCAAAGCCGCACATTAATCCAGAAGAAGAAATTCGCCGCAGCGTGGATTTTCTGAAAGCGTATCTGCAACGCTATTCCTTCCTGAAAAGCCTGGTGCTGGGAATCAGCGGCGGGCAAGACTCCACGCTGGCAGGAAAACTCTGTCAGATGGCGATCAGCGAACTGCGCGAAGAAACAGGTAATGACGCGCTGCAATTTATTGCAGTCCGCCTGCCTTTCGGGGTGCAGTTCGACGAGCAGGACTGCCAGGACGCGCTTGCTTTTATCCAGCCGGATCGTGTGTTGACGGTCAACATTAAGGGCGCGGTGCTGGCGAGTGAACAGGCGTTGCGCGACGCGGGGATTGAACTGAGCGATTTTGTGCGCGGTAACGAAAAAGCCCGCGAACGTATGAAGGCACAGTACAGTATCGCCGGAATGACCAGCGGAGTCGTGGTAGGTACCGACCATGCGGCGGAAGCTATTACTGGCTTCTTTACGAAATATGGCGACGGCGGCACCGACATTAATCCCCTGTTCCGCCTGAACAAACGTCAGGGCAAACAGTTGCTGGCCGCGTTAGGCTGCCCGGAACATCTTTACAAGAAAGCCCCGACCGCCGACCTGGAAGACGATCGCCCTTCTTTGCCGGATGAAGCCGCGCTCGGCGTCAGCTACGACAATATTGATGACTATCTGGAAGGCAAAGCCGTCGATCCCGCCGTTGCCAATATCATCGAAGGCTGGTACCTGAAGACGGAACATAAACGCCGTCCGCCCATTACGGTGTTTGACGATTTCTGGAAACAGTGATTTTACCTGGCCGGATAATGTCGCCACGCGCGCTGTCCGGCCAGCCTCCACAAAATCGCCTCTTTTTTACTCTCCGTTGCGCTGCTATACTGGATGAATAACCAGCATCCGGAGTTAACCGTGGTACGGCGTCAATCAGCCCCTCGTCCAGAATTTGAAGCAGCAGCAATTTACAAATACCCCGAACATCTGCGCCCTTTCCTTGATGCGTTGCCCAGCGTACCCGGCGTGTATCTGTTCCATGGCGACAGCGACGCCATGCCTCTGTACATAGGCAAAAGCGTGAATATTCGCAGCCGGGTATTGTCACATCTGCGCACCGCCGATGAAGCCGCCATGCTGCGTCAGTCCCGACGCATTACCTGGATCTGCACCGCAGGAGAAATCGGCGCGCTGCTGCTGGAAGCCCGGCTTATTAAAGAACAGCAGCCGTTGTTTAACAAACGACTCCGGCGCAACCGCCAACTCTGCGCCCTCCAGCTTCGCGGGCAAAACGTTGACGTCGTTTATGCACGCGACGTCGACTTTTCTCACGCGGCCAACCTGTTTGGTCTTTTTGCCAATCGTCGCGCCGCGTTGCAGGCCTTACAGACCCTCGCTGATGAACAAAAGTTGTGTTATGGACTGCTCGGTCTTGAGCCGCTGAGTCGCGGTCGCGCCTGTTTTCGCTCAGCGCTAAAGCGCTGCGCGGGGGCCTGTTGCGGCAAAGAAAGCCCTGACCAGCATGCGACCCGCCTGCTGGATTCGTTGGAAAAACTGCGTGTTGTATGCTGGCCGTGGAAAAACGCTATTGCGCTCAAAGAGAGCCGACCGGGGATGACGCAGTACCACATTATTAATAACTGGCTTTGGCTGGGCGCGGTTGACTCTCTGGATAATGTGTCGACGCTGGTACAAACGCCGGCAGGTTTTGATCATGATGGCTACAAAATCCTCTGCAAGCCCTTGATTTCCGGTACCTGCGAGATCATCGACCTCAGCCCGGATGCTTTAATGAACAGCAGGTAACTGGCGTCAGGGTGGAATGGCCTACTGCGGTAAAAAAAACCGCCGGGCCTGTCCATCGCCTCATGGGAGAGGATGAACAAGACCGGCGGTTTTCGGATCCGTTTGCTCAGCGATTACTCAGCAGGTACGGGCATTTTACCGTCTCGCGCCGGACGTTCTGTCAGACGCTTCTCAAAATTGGCATTAAACTGCTTTTTCTGTTCCGGGGTCAGAATGTTGTAGATCTTATTCTGTGTTTCCATGTGCGCCAGCATGTTGGCTTTACGCTGCTCTTCCATTTTTGCGATCTGCGCTTCAGCTTTGGCTTTATCGAAGCTGTCGCTGGCAATGATCGCGTGCATTGCGCGGCGCTCATCTAAAGACGGGCGTTTCATGTCGGCGCGTTTCTCTTTCATGATGTCGCGAATCTGCTGCTTTTGCGCATCGGTCAGATTCAGGTCTTTGAACATCATGTCATGATGCGGACCAAATTTGCCTTTATGGTGCATCATGGGTTTTGCATCCGCTGGCGCGGCGGCGGTGGTTTCGGCTGCGTGAGCCAGGTTAGCAGCGCCCAGAGCCAGGGTAGAAGCAACAAACAGTGCAGTTAATTTACGCATATTCTTTATCCTTCCTTTCAGTTATTTTTTACGGTTTTCTTAACTCTTACCAACCAGAGCCGTGCCGTGTTGACGAGATTAACTTTAGCGGCTTTATCGTCAATTAGTCAGAGTATCGGTAAAACAATGAAAGTATAAAAAACAACTTTTCGCCAATTGTGGAGAAAAAAAGAAATTATGGCGAAGAATGGCAAGAAAAAATGACAAGCGGATGATTTTGCAGGAAATATGAAGAACTATAACTCAGCAATGATGAATAATAAAGCAATTTGCCAGGAATAATCCGTAATATTTCACAGACGCACGATATAATAAGAACCGCAGGCAAAGAGAGCCTGCGGTAAATAGGTCAGTTGATTTTTTCCAGCATCAGTCCGGCGCGTAGACCGGGTGCAACGGCAGGGTTGGGAAAAAGAACGTACTCAACTTCGTGGCGTACAATAACGCGCTCGGCGCCGTCTTCGGCTAACAGTGTGCCTTTTTGAAACGGTGTAAAGTTCAGCGTCTGAGAGTCAATATGCAGCACAAATGCTTCGCTACGTCGCGTAATTTGTGATACTACACGATAGCGAACCGGCAGCGAGCCGCTGCGCTTTCCTCCCTTCCCGGCCAGCAGAGCGGACAACGCGTCTGCGGTAGGCGCAAACTGGCGTAGATCGTTTTGCCCGAACGGTAATGCCTTTCCCAGCTCCAGCGTGCAGGAAAGCGCGCCGAAATGCGCTGCGCTAAAATGCGTAAACGTACCGCCTGGTGTTTGATGAAAGACCAGCGCCTCAAGCCCGGCGGCGCCGAGCCAGTCGAGAAAACCGTCATCCCACGGAATCGGACGCTGCGGCAACACGCCAAACCGCAGATGATGAGAACCACGGATGGCGGTATGAAGATCGAGATGCCAGCGGGTCGGGGTTGCTTCCCGACACCAGAAATCCTCCAGGCATCGTTCCAGTTGCCGCGCGCGTAGCGTTTCACCACTTTCTTCAAACTGCTGCCAGCGCCCGCCGAACATCCGGTTCATATCACTGTGACAGTAGCGCTTGCCCTCTGCCAGCGCCTGCGGGTTGCCCAGAATCAGCAACAGCCGCCAGCGCAGAGGGATCTCACCCGCCATTAATCTCGTCAGCAGCGCGTTAAGCATTTCCACCGGCGCCGTTTCATTACCGTGAATACCGGCCGAAATCACTAACGCCCGATCGGTCGCCTCTTCCGGGATCAGTTCAAGGATGCCCGGCGCCGTCTGACGCCAGTGAAAGCCCGGGCCTTTCCCTTCAGAGACCTTCGGTATCACGCCTGCCAGGGTGACAGCAAGGAAATCATCCATGTCGCTCTCCTGCCTGCTGAAACGGATAGACAGAACCAAGTTTCAGCAACTGCGTCAGGGTGTCCAGCGCTTCGCGACCTTCCCGCAGCAACTGCGGGTCCGCCAGGTCTGCGGCGGTCAGCCGATCGCGATAGTAACGATCCACCCAGTCGTTGAGGGCGGAAAACAGGGTGTCGTTCATCATCACCGTCGGATTCACCGCCCGCAACTCCTCATCGGTCAACACGACCCGCAGGCGCAGGCACGCAGGACCGCCGCCGTTGGACATACTTTCACGCAGGTCAAACACACGCATATCGCGGATCGGGTTGTCGCCTTCCAGCAGGTTTGTCAGATAACGCCATACCCCCGCATGTTCACGACACTCCTGCGGCAGCACCAGCATCATCGAGCCATCTTCACGGCTCAGCAGTTGGCTGTTAAACAAATAGGTGGCAACCGCATCGGAAACAGATACTTCTGACGCAGGCACCACGACAGGCGTAAAACCCGGCACGCGGGCGCGCAGTTGGTCCAGTACCTGATCCTGGCTGGCGAAAGCCTGCTCATGGCAAAACAGCACTTGCCGATTCGACACCGCAATAACGTCGTTATGGAAAACGCCGAGATCAATCACATCAGGATGCTGCTGGGCAAAAATGCACTGCCGCGGATTAACCTGATTCAGCCGCGCGACCGCCTCGCTGGCCTCACGGGTCTGGCGCGCCGGATAATGAGAAGGCCGGGTCTGATTGCCCTCTTCACGCCCGTACACAAACAGCTGGATGCCAGGATCGCCATAGTTAGCCCCCAGACGACTGTGATTCGCCGCGCCTTCATCGCCAAGCATCGCCACCTGCGGCAGCGCCGAGTGAAGCGAAAAATAACGATCGTCGTGAAAAATGGCTCGCAGCAGCGCTTCGGTCGTCGGAGCCTCCAGCGATCGGTGAAACTTATTGTTGAGGTTTGCCACCGTCAGATGAACTTTACCATCCAGAGTATCAGCAGACGGTGCGACCGTGGCCGCATTGGCGACCCACATCGGCGACGCTGAACTGACGCTGGAAAGCCACTGCGGCGCGTGCCGGGCCACCTTTGCGAGGATCTGCTCATCGCTACCGCTAAACCCGAGCTGGCGCAGCGCCGGAATAAATGGCCGTTCATGCGGCGGGATCACTGCCTGCGGGTACCCGGCATCGGCCAGCGCTTTCATTTTCTGCAATCCTTGCTTTGCGGCCAGGCGCGGATTCGATACCTGAAAGCGGTGCTGCGTGGACGCCACGTTACCAAACGACAACCCGGCATAATGGTGCGTCAGCCCCACCAGCCCGTCAAAATTGACCTCGCGCGCGTTCATAATCCTTCCTCACGAGAGAAATCAAGCCCGGGACTCAGGACGCCCGGTAGCGTCAATGTCGGTGATTCGAGGCTCGCCATCGGCCAGGCGCAGTAATCCGCGGCGTACCACGCGCTGGCGCGATGGTTACCGGATGCCCCCACTCCGCCAAACGGCGCGGTGCTCGCGGCTCCGGTCAGTGGTTTATTCCAGTTGACGATCCCCGCGCGCGCTTCCAGAAGCAACTGGTCAAACTGTGCACGATCGGGCGAGATAAGTCCGCACGACAGGCCAAAGCGGGTCTGGTTCGCCAGCGCTATCGCGTCCTCAAAACGGTCATAACGCCAGACGCCCAACAGCGGGCCAAACACTTCGTCGTCGGGCACATTTGCCACATCGGTCAATTCCACAATCCCTGGCGACAGCAGCGACGTGCCTTCCTCAATCAGACGCGGCGTCAGCAACGTCTTACCGCCAAGCGCCGCCAGACGCTGCCAGGCCGTGTAGACGTGCTTCGCCGCCTGCGCTGAAATCAGCCCACCGAAAAAAGGCTGCGGCTCAGCGTCCCAGCGCCCCGGCTGTAACCGCTGACTCACCTCGACCAGCCGCGCAAGAAAGGCATCGCCCTGCGCCCCTTTTTTGACCAGTAAACGGCGCGCGCAGGTGCAGCGCTGTCCGGCAGTGATAAACGCCGACTGTAAAGTCAGGTGCACGGCGGCGTCGATATCTGCCGGGTTTTCGACGATCAACGGGTTATTTCCCCCCATTTCCAGCGCGAGAATTTTTTCCGGCTGTCCGGCAAGCTGGCGGTGCAGTTGATAACCCGTATTCGCGCTACCGGTAAACAGCAGACCATCCAGATCGTCCTGCGCGCTCAGCGCTTGTCCCGTTTCGCGACCGCCCTGAAGCAGATTCACGACGCCGGGGGGCAATCCGGCCTGCTGCCAGAGTTTGATTACGGCTTCACCGGTCCACGGCGTGAGTTCACTGGGTTTAAAAAGCACCGTATTGCCAGCCAGCAGCGCCGGGACGATATGGCCATTCGGCAGATGCCCGGGGAAATTGTAGGGGCCAAACACTGCCAGCACGCCATGCGGACGATGACGCAGCGTCGCTGCGCCGTCCGGCAACGCACTCTGCTGCTCTCCGGTACGAGCGTGGTACGCGTTGATCGAAATGGCGATTTTATTGATCATCGCCGTCACTTCCGTGGCCGCTTCCCACCGCGGCTTACCCGTTTCGCGGGCGATAATCGCGGTGAGCTGCGTTTTATTGTTTTCCAGCAGCCCGCCAAACGCCTCTACAATCGCCTGACGCTCGCTAAAAGGACGTTTTGCCCATGCCGGAAACGCCGCGCGGGCAGCGCGAACGGCCTGCAACACCTGATCGGCATCCGCGTCGTGACCTTCCCAAAGCACGTCCCCCTTCACCGGATCGCGTTTTACCCGACGCTCCCCCTGACCGCTCAGCCAGTCACCATTAATCCATAACGTCATACCGTTTTCTCCTCAGCGCAAAGACGGACAAAGCGCACGCTTTCCCCCGCCTGACATTTCAGGGCATCCAGTTGTGCTGCCGTGAGCACCAACCGCTGCGTATCCGGGTCCGCGCGCACCAGCATGACGCGGAAGTTCTGGTAATTCTCATTAGCCACCAGGCAGGCCGGATAATCCCCAGGGGCAGGCTGTCCTTCGACAACCTCCACCAGCCGACTTTTACGAATGGCGCGTACCCGGTCGATGTCACACTCGAGTGTCGGCCCGCCATCGAAAATATCGATGTAGTTACGGTAGCGAAATCCCTCTTTTTCCAGCACCGCGCGGGCAGGCGCCGTCTGCGGATGGACCTGACCTATCACCGCCTGCGCCTCATGGCTGAGAAAATGGGTATAAATAGGATGTTTGGGCATAAGTTCCGCGATAAACGCTTTTTGCCCGGTACCGCACAGGAAATCCGCGCGGCTAAATTCCATTGAGAAAAAGCGCTTGCCCAGGCTTTCCCAGAACGGAGAGTAGCCGTTCTCATCAATGACGCCGCGCATTTCCGCAACCACCTTTTCATTAAACCTGTCGCGAAACGCCGCCATAAACATAAAGCGCGATTTTGACAGCAGATAACCGTTGCCTTCTTTACGCCAGTCCGGATCGAGAAATAGCGTACACAACTCGCTGCTGCCGGTGTGGTCATTACTGAGAAACAGCGTCGGCAGCGCGTTATAGACGTTCAGTTCTTTCGAGGCATGTACCAGCGTCCCTACACGGTAGTTGTACCACGGATCATTCAGCCCGACCGCCACCTCGATGGCGCAAATCCCGCCCACCTCCCCGGTTTCGCTGTCTTCCAGTACAAACACGAACCCTTGTTCACTTTTCGGCAGTTCTCCCCGCCAGGTCTTAATTGAGCGATCGATGCGCGCTGCCAGCGTCGCTTCATTCGCCGGTAACGACGTCAGGCCGCCGCCGGTTTTACCGGCAAGCTGCATCAGCGCAGCGACATCACCCTGTTCAGCAGGACGGATTACTCTCATGAGGAACCTCCAGCCTTGATCTGTGCGCAGGCCTGCGCGAAGCGATCCAGCCCAGTGGTCATTTCTTCTTCGGTGACGTTCAGCGCAGGGGCGAAACGCACCACGTTAGCCCCGGCAATCAGCACCATCACGCCCGCTTTCGCCGCTTCCAGCGCTATCTGTTTGGCTTGACCGGCATACCCGGCGTTCAGCACGCAGCCAATCAGCAGACCCAGACCGCGAATTTCGCTAAACAGGCCGGTATGCTGGTTAATGGCGTTCAGGCGCTCAACAAACCCGTCGTGGCGCTGTTTGACGCCGTTCAGCATCGCCGGGGTATTCACAATGTCCAGCAATTTCCCGGCGACTGCGGTCGCCAGCGGATTGCCGCCGTAAGTGGTTCCGTGCGTACCGACGGTCATCACGCTGGCGCAGGCCTCACGTGCCAGCAGCGCGCCGATGGGGAATCCGCCGCCGAGCGCTTTCGCCGTGGTCAGCAGATCGGGCGTAACGCCGTAATGCATATAGGCGTACAGCTCACCGGTGCGACCGACGCCGGTCTGGACTTCGTCAAAAATCAACAGTGCGTTGTGACGATCGCACAGCTCGCGCAAGCCCTGCAGGAACGCAGGCGTGGCGGGTAACACCCCGCCTTCGCCCTGCATCGGCTCAACGATCACCGCGCAGGTGGTGTCGTCGATCAGGGTGCTGGCGGAGTTAATGTCGTTATATACCGCGTGGCGGATATCCGGCGGCAGCGGCGCAAAGTCCTGAGAATAGGCCGGTTGCCCGCCAGCACTGACGGTAAACAACGTGCGGCCATGAAAAGCATTTTTGAACGCCACAATGCCGCTCTTCTCGCTGCCGTAGCGATCGTGGGCATATTTTCGCGCCAGCTTCAGCGCCGCTTCATTAGCTTCCGCCCCGGAGTTACAAAAGAAAACGCGATCGGCAAAGGTGGCGTCGATGAGTTTTTTCGCCAGCCGCAGCGCCGGTTCGTTAGTGTAACCATTCCCGGTGTGCCAGAATTTGCCAGCTTGTTCATTTAGCGCGTCTCGCAGTTCCGGGTGCGCATGACCAAGGGCATTGACCGCAATCCCCCCGGCGAAATCGATATACTCTTTACCCTGCTGATCCCACAAGCGTGAACCTTCGCCACGTACCGGAATAAAAGGCGCCGGGGCATAAACGGGCATCATCCATTCATCAAAATTTTCACGCGTAATTGACTGAGACATAGCAACCTCAACGGTAAATAAAAAGTTATTTATATGTTAATAAATAGTGTGTTTGCGCTGTAAATGTAGATTGCAGGCTTCATGCCAGCCAGCGAAAAAATGCATAAACGGGATGGAGAAACACAAAATCAATGGGTTATAGCCTGTCGATATTCACTTTTACTGCATAAAAAGTGAATATGTTTGCTGGAAAGGTGAATAAATGGATGAAAATCCGCAATATTATGCACATACCAAATATAATTCTGGAAATGTGATCGTCTGCGAAATTTACCGGAAATTGCTGCGCCATTCTGGCGCAATGCGCCCTGGAAGCGGGCAAATGTTGCACCATCGTTAACACCATTCGCATTCATTGCAGGAATCTGGCGACAAGTGGCAGTCAGCCAACGTAAATTCTGCTACCATCCTTGCACTATTCACCCAGCAAAGTGGCAGCGACTATGAAATTTGTCTCTTTTAATATCAACGGCCTGCGCGCCAGACCTCATCAACTGGAAGCCATTGTCGAAAAACACCAACCTGACGTCATCGGCCTTCAGGAGACAAAAGTTCACGATGACATGTTTCCGCTTGAGGACGTGGCGAAACTCGGCTACAACGTGTTTTATCATGGTCAGAAAGGCCATTACGGCGTGGCGCTACTGACAAAAGAGACGCCTGTCGCCGTCCGTCGCGGATTCCCTGGCGACGGTGAAGAAGCGCAGCGCCGCATTATCATGGCGGAACTCCCCTCGCCTCTGGGCAACGTGACGGTGATTAACGGTTATTTTCCGCAGGGTGAAAGCCGCGACCACCCCGTCAAATTTCCGGCGAAAGAACGGTTCTATCAAAACCTGCAGCAGTATCTCGACACTGAACTGAAGCGCGATAATCCGGTATTGATCATGGGCGACATGAACATCAGCCCGACCGATCTGGACATCGGTATCGGCGAAGAAAACCGTAAGCGCTGGCTACGCACCGGAAAATGTTCGTTCCTGCCGGAAGAGCGTGAATGGATGGGACGTTTGCTGAACTGGGGACTGGTGGACACCTTCCGCCACGCGCACCCGGAAACGGTGGATCGGTTCTCGTGGTTTGATTACCGTTCAAAAGGCTTTGATGACAACCGCGGCCTGCGCATCGATCTGCTACTGGCAAGCCAGCCGCTGGCGGAACGTTGCGTCGAAACCGGCATCGACTACGATATCCGCAGTATGGAAAAACCCTCCGATCACGCGCCGGTGTGGGCGAAGTTTCACGTTTGATAGAGACCGGTGAACAGCCGAAAATACCTGTTAGCGGGTATCCTTGTCCTTTTCATAGCCGGGTTGATGTGGCTCACGCCCCCCGGCTTTCTCACGCTTGATACGCTCAGGCGCAACCACGCTCTGCTGGTGGACTGGCAGCGCCAGTGGCCGTTGCTTTGCGCGACGCTCTATTTCCTGCTCTATACCGCCGTAGCAGCCCTGTCTGTACCCGGCGCGGCGCTGTTAACCCTGCTCGGCGGCGCGTTGTTTGGTCTGTGGCAAGGGACGCTGTTGGTCTCATTTGCCTCGACGCTGGGCGCCACGCTCGCTATGCTCACCAGCCGTTATCTGCTGCGTGACTGGGTATCGCACCGTTTTTCCCGCCAGATGATGCCGGTGAATCGCGGGATCGCGCGCAACGGCGTCGGCTATCTCTTTGCGCTGCGCCTGATGCCGCTGTTCCCGTTCGTGGTGGTGAATCTGCTGGCGGGAGTCACATCCATTAGCGTGCGCCGCTACTGGTGGGTCAGCCAACTGGGAATGCTTCCCGCCACGTTGGTGTATCTCAATGCCGGCAGGCAACTGGGCCAACTGACATCCATGCGTGACATTATCTCACCCGCTATGCTGGCCGCGTTTGCGCTGCTCGGGCTTTTACCGCTGGCCTCGCGCTGGCTGGCAACACTTTTTTTTCAGGAGTAACTATGCGTTGGGGATGCGTTATTGCAGGCCTGCTGTTAAGCGCTCAGGTTCATGCCGCTAACAGCTGGCAGCAGGTTAAAGAAGAAGCCAAAGGCCAGACAGTCTGGTTTAACGCCTGGGGTGGCGATCCGGCGATCAACCGGTATCTGGACTGGGTCAGCGGTGAAATGAAAACCCATTACGCTATTGACCTGAAAATCGTCCGTCTGGCCGACGCTGCGGACGCGGTAAAACGTATTCAGACCGAAGCCGCCGCCGGGCGGAAAGACGGCGGTTCGGTAGATCTCTTGTGGGTAAACGGCGAAAATTTCCGCACGCTGAAAGAAGCGGGACTGCTGCAAACTCAGTGGGCGGAGACGCTGCCTAACTGGCGTTATGTCGATACGCAAAAGCCGGTGCGGGAAGATTTCTCCGTGCCTACCGACGGTGCGGAATCGCCCTGGGGCGGCGCACAGCTCACCTTTATTGCGGATCGAAACGTCACGCCGCAGCCGCCGCAAAGTCCGCAGGCGCTACTGGCGTTCGCCAAAGCCCACCCGGGTACCGTAAGCTATCCGCGTCCGCCGGACTTCACCGGTACGGCATTTCTCGAACAGTTACTCATCTCGCTGACCCGCACGCCGGCAGCGCTAACCGTTGCGCCCGATTCCGCCCGTTTTGCGGAGGTAACCGCGCCATTGTGGCGCTATCTCGACGCGTTGCACCCGTATCTGTGGCGTCAGGGGAAAGACTTTCCCGCTTCTCCGGCGCGCATGGATGCGTTGCTGAACAGCGGTACGCTGCGCCTGTCGCTGACCTTTAACCCGGCCCACGCGCAGCAAAAAGTCGCCAATGGCGAACTGCCGGACAGCAGCTACAGCTTTGGCTTTTCTGATGGCATGATTGGCAACGTTCATTTTGTGACGATTCCCGCCAACGCCCGTGCCGAAGCAGGTGCGAAGGTGGTGGCAAACTTCCTGCTCTCGCCGCAGGCGCAACTGCGCAAAGCTGACCCGGCAGTCTGGGGCGATCCTTCGGTACTGGACCCGCAAACGCTGCCTGTTGCCGAACGAGAAGCGCTGGCTGCGCGCTCGCCGGGCGGCCTGCCTGCCGTGTTACCTGAACCTCACGCCGCCTGGATCAACGCCCTGGAGCAGGAATGGCTGCGCCGTTACGGTACGCGCTAACGCTGCTGGCCTGGCTGTGCATGCTGGTTGTCTACGCGCCATTAGTGCCCGCCAGCGTACTGCTGATCTCCCCGGCCCTGTCATTCGCGCACTGGCAGGCGCTGTTTGCCGATCCGCAGTTACCGCAAGCGCTGCTGGCCACCGTGGTTTCCACCATCGTCGCCGCCGTCGGCGCGCTGTTCATCGCGCTGGCGATCGTCGTGTCGCTCTGGCCAGGCGACCGATGGCGCAGCCTGGCCGGTCGACTGCCGTGGCTGCTGGCCATCCCTCACGTCGCCTTTGCCAGCGCAACGCTCCTGCTGTTTGCCGAAGGCGGCTTACTCTGGCGCGCACTGCCGGCGTTCACGCCGCCGATGGACAGCTATGGCATTGGACTGGGGGTCACGCTTGCAGTGAAAGAGAGCGCTTTTGTACTGTGGATTTTGACGGTCCTGTTGAGCGAAACACGTCTCAGCGGTCAGGTCATTATCCTCGACTCACTGGGCTACAACCGTTACCAGGCGATGCGCTGGTTGATCCTTCCCTCAATTGCCCCGGCACTGGGCGTGGTGATGCTGGCAGTGGTCGCGTGGACGCTTTCGGCAGTAGACGTCGCGATGATTCTTGGCCCTGGTAACCCGCCCACGCTGGCCGTACTAAGCTGGCAATGGCTAAGCCAGGGCGACAGCGACCAACAGAGTAAAGGGGCATTGGCCAGCCTGCTGTTGGTCATGTTACTCGCCCTCTTTGCGTTGGTTGGGTATCTAATCTGGCGTTTCTGGCGGCGAACATTGCCCTCCGTCCACGGTCTGCGTCAGCCTCACGTTCCGGCCCTGAGCGGAAAGGCGTTGTCGCGCGCACTGCCGCTGGCGGGACTCCTGTGCGCGCTTTTGTTGGCTGTGCTCGCGCGAGATGCCACGCCCGACGTCGACGCGTTGATCAACAGCCTGCAAATAGGCGCGCTCGCCAGCGTACTGGCGCTGGTTATGTTACTGCTCTGGCTGGAATGGGGGCCCCGGCACAGGCATCGTTGGGTCTGGTTACCGATCCTGCTGCCCGCGCTACCGTTGGTGGTCGGTCAGTATGCTGTCGCACTGCGCACCGGGCAGGACGGACAGTTTTCCACCCTCATCTGGGGCCACCTGCTGTGGGTTGCGCCATGGATGCTTTTCGTACTGCAACCGACCTGGCGGCGCATCGACCCGCGATTGATTCTGGTGGCGCAAACGCTGGGCTGGTCGCCAATAAAAATTTTCTGCTACCTGAAATGCCCGCTGATGCTGCGCCCGGCGCTGATTGCGCTGGCGGTCGGTTTTTCTGTGAGCATTGCGCAATATATGCCGACGCTGTGGCTGGGCGCAGGGCGCTTTCCGACCCTGACGACAGAAGCCGTTGCCCTCAGTAGCGGCGGCAGCACCGGCATCCTGGCGGCGCAGGCGCTGTGGCAACTGTTGTTACCGTTGCTGGTGTTTATGCTGACTGCCGGCATCTCAACCTGGGTCGGTCGTGCCCGTCAAGGAATGCGATAATGCTAACTGTTCGTCATCTTTCTCTGTACCTGAAACAGACCCCGTTGTGCGGCCCATTAACGTTTGAGGCGGCAAAAGGTGACATTGTCACGTTAATGGGCCCTTCCGGCTGCGGAAAATCCTCGCTGTTGGCCTGGCTGGTTGGTGCGCTGTCACTGCCACTGACGGCTTCTGGCGAACTGTGGCTGGACGATCGGCGACTGGATCGGCTACCCACCGCCGCGCGGCAGGTGGGTATATTATTTCAGGATGCCTTGCTGTTCGATCACTTCACTGTAGGACAGAACCTGCTGCTGGCGCTACCGGCCGCCGTGAAAGGCGCGGCGCGCGAACAGGCGGTACAACATGCGCTGGAACGCGCGGGAATGGCGGGATTCGCGTCACGCGATCCAGCGACGCTCTCCGGTGGCCAGCGTGGCCGGGTGGCGCTGCTCCGCGCCCTGCTGGCACAGCCACGGGCGCTACTGTTAGATGAACCGTTCGCGCGTCTTGACGCCGACCGGCGCGCTGATTTTCGCCAATGGGTCTTTGAAGAGGTCCGCCGCCTGAAGATTCCCGTGGTTCAGGTCACCCACGACCCGGAAGATGTGCCGGCCGGCGGACAGATTTTGCGGCTGACCAGCGCCGTATAAATATGCGCGCATCCTGTGTTAACGCAAAGTTTTTCGCCTCCAGGAAGCAGAAAATGTCGCCCTCTTATCTCAACGTCGGGCAATTCGATGAAACGTGTTTCTCAACTGACCGCGCTGGCAATGGCTTTAGGGCTGGCTTGCGCTTCCTCCTGGGCTGCTGATATGACGCAGGCGCTCGCTTTCCACCAGCTCATGCAGAAAAATGGCATCGCCATTGACACCCGCCCCAGCGCTTTTTATAACGGCTGGCCGCAGAGCGTCAACGGCCCTTCCGGCCATGAACCATCGGCACTGAATCTCTCCGCCAGCTGGCTCGACGCCATGAGCGATGAACAGATCGAGTCGTGGATCCAACAACATCACCTTAGCGCCAACACCCCGGTCGCGCTCTATGGCAGTGAAACGGCGATTCAGGCGGTGAAAAACCGACTGGAAAAAGCCGGTCTAAACCCGGTTTCTACGCTCACCGACGCGCTTCAGGATCCCGCTCGCCTCCAGCGGCTGGCGCATTTTGAACAACTGGTGTACCCGCAGTGGCTGCACGAACTGCAACAAGGCAACGCGGTCGCCGCTAAACCTGCCGGTGACTGGAAAGTGATCGAAGCCGCCTGGGGCGCGCCGAAGCGTTATCTTATCAGCCATATTCCGGGCGCGGGCTATATCGATACCAACGAAGTGGAAAGCGAGCCGCTGTGGAATAAAGTCCCCGATGCCGATCTTAAGGCGATGCTGGCCAGACACGGTCTTCGTCACGACACGACGGTGATTCTCTACGGGCGCGATGTCTATGCCGCCGCCCGCGTGGCGCAAATTCTGCTCTACGCCGGGGTGAAGGACGTTCGCCTGCTCGACGGCGGCTGGCAGAGCTGGTCTGACGCCGGGCTACCGGTGGAACGCGGGATGCCAGCGAAAGTCAAACCCGCGCCGGATTTCGGCGTGACTATTCCGGCGCAGCCACAGCTGATGATCGACACGCAGCAGGCGCGCGGACTGCTGCACAGGCAGGACGCCTCGCTGGTCAGCATTCGCTCCTGGCCGGAATTTATCGGCGCCACCAGCGGGTATAGCTACATTAAGCCAAAAGGCGAAATTGCCGGCGCGCGCTGGGGTCATGCGGGCAGCGACTCCACGCATATGGAAGATTTCCATAACCCGGACGGCACCATGCGCAGCGCAGACGACATTGCCGCAATGTGGAAGCAGTGGAACATTCTGCCGGATCAACAGATCGCTTTTTATTGCGGCACCGGCTGGCGCGCTTCGGAAACGTTTATGTACGCCCGGGCGATGGGGTGGCAGAACGTGTCGGTGTACGACGGCGGCTGGTATGAATGGAGCAGCGATCCGAAAAACCCGGTTGCCCGTGGCGAACGGGATCCGCAAAGCAGCCTGTAACCGCAAATGGCCGGATGCGCGCATGGCCCATCCGGCGCAACCTTATTTCTGACGCTGAATCGCTTTCAGGGTCTGGTATCCACTCCAGATTCTGGTGAACGTGGTCAACCAGCAGAGCGCGCCAAAGATCCACGCCAACGGCGCAAAACAGGCCGGAAACAGACAGCACAGCACAAAAAGCAACAGGGTTTCCGTCCCTTCCGTTAGCCCGCCCAGATAATAAAACGATTTATGCGCGTAGCCGGGATTATCGATATTGTGTTTCGCCGCGAGGGCGGCAAAGGCAAGAAAACTGCTGCCGGTGCCAATAAAAGCAAACAGCAGCCAGCCGCCCGCCAGCGCGTTTTGCTCCGGCTGTGCGAGGATAAAACCAAACGGCACCAGCGCGTAAAACAGAAAATCGAGCGAAATATCGAGAAATCCTCCCGCGTCGGTCAGTCCCCTGCGCCGGGCCAGCGCGCCGTCCAGCCCATCCAGCAGTCTGTTCAGCACGATGGCGACCAGCGCCGCAAAATACCATCCCAGCGCGAGAAACGGCAGCGCCAGTACGCCGATGGCAAAGCCAAACAGCGTTACGCCGTCCGCTGACACCCCTGGTTTGTCGAGCAGCCCGGCGCAACGGTGCAAAAACGGTTTGCAGCGCGGATGCAGATGACGGTCAAGCACGCGGCGCTCCTTTCAGGCTGTCACACAAGCCCTGTGAGGGGATATCCAGCGCGGCGTTAAAGCGCGCCGAAAGATTCTGAAACGCCAGCAGCGCGGTCATTTCGCTAATCACCTCGTCTGTAAAATGCGCCGTCATTTGCGCCTTTAGCGCGTCATCAACCTTCGGCGGCGTCGCGGTGACGGCTTCAGCGTAGGCCAGCGCCACGCTCTCCTCCTCGCTAAACAGCGCGGACGTCTGCCAGTTTGCCACCGCCAGCACTTTATCCATCGCGCCACAGCGTTCCGCCAACCTCAGGCTGTTCGCATCAACGCAAAATGCGCAGTGACATATCTGAGAAACGCGGGTCATCAACAGCGCGCGCATGTCCGGCGTCAGCCGCGCCCGTTTGCGCTCCAGAAAACCGACAAACAGCGCCACCAGCCAGAACAGAAACGGCATCCGCCCCCACCAGCGCGTCGGGTGCAGTACCTCACCGTAATGTTTTTTCTGGGTTTGAACCAGCGGCTTAAGCGGTAAAGGTAAACGGGTCAGCGGCTTAACCCACGATTGCGGATCGTTCAAGGGAAACTCCTGGGACTTCAGGTCAAACAAAGATAACGATAGTATGTCACTTTATCCCGTTAGGCATTGATGAATATGATGAAAACCCTCGACGTTGTCGCCGCCATTATCGAGCGTGATGGCAAAATATTGCTCGCCCAGCGCCCTGCCCATGCGGACCAACCTGGGTTATGGGAGTTTGCGGGTGGAAAAGTCGAACCTGGCGAAACACAGCCGCAGGCGCTTGCCCGTGAGTTACAGGAAGAACTGGGTATCTGCGCCACTGTCGGAGCCTATGTTGCCAGCCATCAGCGTGAAGTTTCGGGCCGCATCATTCACCTGCATGCCTGGCATGTTCCGGCATTCAGCGGCGCGTTAACCGCCCATGCGCATCAGCGGTTGGTATGGTGCGAGCCGCACGTCGCACAGGAATATCCGCTTGCTCCCGCCGATATCCCCCTGCTCAAGGCGTTTATGCTTTTACGCGACGCCAGACCAGCGGATTCGTGCTGATCGTTTTTTCATCGCGCTGACACTGCAACAGCACACCTTCCACTTTAATCACCGCGCCCTCCGAATAATACTGATCCTGATAAATGCAGCACTGTAGACAAGGCTGCACACGTTGGCCACCCGTACTGAACACCTCCGGCGGCACGTTGACCTCGATCTGCGGGTGAGAGATCGGGTTAGCTGTCGCGGAAAAAGCGAGGGTCATCACGGCGGCGGCGAGGGCGAAAGCGCGCATAGAAATTCCTTATTATTGCGGGACTGTTCTCACTATAACGGTCTTTCATGGCGAAAACTTTAATCCCGCCCGTCATCGCTTTTTGTTATGACCCACGCCCGGTTATTAATTTGCTTAGGGGCACCATTTTTTTCTTGCTTCCCGTCACATTCCTGGTGGTATAGTCAAAAACTGCAAATACATATTCATTAAAAACACAATTACAATCGTTTAAATATAAGGTTTATCTATGGATCAGACACGCTCTCTGGAATCATTCCTCAACCATGTACAAAAGCGCGACCCGAATCAAACCGAGTTCGCGCAGGCCGTTCGCGAAGTGATGACCACCCTGTGGCCTTTCCTTGAGCAAAATCCCCGTTACCGTGAAATGTCGTTGCTTGAACGTTTGGTTGAGCCAGAGCGTGTGATTCAGTTCCGCGTAGTGTGGCTCGACGATCGTAATCAGGTGCAGGTCAACCGTGCCTGGCGCGTCCAGTTTAACTCAGCGATCGGCCCCTATAAGGGCGGCATGCGTTTCCACCCCTCCGTTAACCTCTCGATCCTTAAATTCCTCGGCTTCGAGCAAACCTTTAAAAACGCGCTGACTACCCTGCCAATGGGCGGGGGTAAAGGCGGCAGCGACTTCGATCCAAAAGGCAAAAGCGAAGGCGAAGTGATGCGTTTCTGCCAGGCGCTAATGACCGAACTGTATCGCCATTTGGGTCCGGACACCGACGTGCCGGCGGGTGATATCGGCGTCGGGGGGCGTGAAGTGGGCTTTATGGCCGGGATGATGCGCAAGCTGTCCAATAACAGCGCCTGTGTGTTTACAGGTAAAGGTCTTTCGTTCGGCGGCAGTCTTATCCGCCCGGAAGCCACCGGTTACGGCCTGGTCTATTTCACTGAAGCGATGCTTAAACGTCATGGTCTGGGCTTTGAAGGTATGCGCGTGGCGGTGTCCGGTTCCGGCAACGTGGCGCAATATGCGATTGAAAAAGCGATGGAGTTTGGCGCCCGCGTGGTCACCGCCTCTGACTCCAGCGGTACAGTGGTTGACGAAAGCGGCTTTAGCAAAGAAAAGCTGGCGCGCCTGTGCGAAATCAAAGCAAATCGTGACAGCCGCCTGTCCGAATATGCCAAAGAGTTTGGCCTGACCTGGCTGGAAGGTAAACAACCGTGGTCAGTCCCGGTGGATATCGCCCTGCCTTGCGCGACGCAGAACGAGCTGGATGTCGACGCCGCGCGCGTGCTGATCGCCAACGGCGTGAAGGCGGTCGCCGAAGGGGCCAACATGCCGACCACCATCGAAGCGACCGATCTGTTCCTGGATGCGGGCGTACTGTTTGCTCCGGGTAAGGCGGCAAACGCTGGCGGCGTGGCGACCTCCGGTCTGGAGATGGCGCAGAACGCCGCGCGCATGAGCTGGAAAGCGGAAAAAGTGGATGCGCGCCTGCACCACATTATGCTGGATATTCACCACGCCTGCGTGGAGTACGGCGGTGAAAGCAAGCAGACTAACTACGTGCGCGGCGCGAATATCGCGGGCTTCGTGAAAGTCGCCGACGCGATGTTTGGTCAGGGAGTGATTTAATTCTTCCCCAACGAACTAGATGCCTGCCTCTGCTGATGGCGGGCTTTTTTTCGCCGCTCGCTTACGCGGCGCACCCTTTTTCTTCTCGCTGCTACCGCCGCCGCTACCCGGCGCGACGATCCCGCGGAAGCGACGCACCGGCGTGGACTTCGCCTGGTCGATCAATTGGTACAACGTACCGATTAACGGCTGCATAAAATCCTGATAGCGGCACTGTTTTTCACTGATTTGCGTCAGAATAGACTCCCAGTGCGCCGTCATGTCCGGACGGGTCGCCATCTCCGGCAGCGAATGGAACAGCGCCTTTCCGGCGTCAGTGGAGTGAATATAGCGCCCTTTCTTGGTGAGGAAACCGCGCTTAAACAAAAGCTCAATGATCCCCGCGCGGGTCGCTTCCGTACCCAGCCCGTCGGTGGCGCGGAGGATCTTTTTCAGATCTTTGTCCTGCACAAAGCGGGCAATCCCCGTCATCGCCGACAGCAGGGTGGCATCGGTAAAGTGGCGCGGCGGCTGGGTCTGACGTTCAACCACTTCACCCTTCTCGCACAGCAGTTCGTCGTCTTTCGCCACGACCGGCAGCGGCGTCCCGTCGTTTTCTTCGTCTCGCTCTTTGTTACCAAGCAGCGTGCGCCAGCCCGCTTCCGCCAGAAACCGCGCTTTGGCGACAAATTTGCCTTTGGCGATGTCGAGTTCGATCACACACTTACGGAAAACGGCGTCCGGGCAGAACTGCATTAAGTACTGGCGCGCGATCAGGCTATACACCTTCGCTTCATTGTCGGTAAGGTTAATCGACGCACTGCGCGCGGTAGGAATAATGGCGTGATGCGCATCAACCTTTTTATCATCCCAGCAGCGGTTGCGGGTATCAGGGTCAATGACCGGCTGCGGTAACAGATCCGGCGCATGTACGCCGATGGCGTTCATCACCGCATGGCGTCCGGCAAAGTGTTCTTCCGGCAGATAACGGCAGTCAGAACGCGGATAGGTGATCAACTTGTGGGTTTCATACAGCTTCTGACAGATATCAAGCACGTTTTGCGCGCTCAGGCCAAAGCGCTTTGCCGCCTCAATCTGTAACGCAGAAAGCGAAAACGGCAGCGGCGCGGATTCCGATTCCCGTTTATCGTTATAGCTGGTGACAATGGCCGGTTGACCGTTTATCCGGTTCACCACATGCTCCGCCAGCGGGCGATGCAGTAAGCGCCCTTCTTCATCCTGATATGGCTCGCAGGCGTCGCTCGGCTGCCAGATGGCGGTAAACCGCTCGTCGGCGGGGGTAACGATGTGCGCCTTCACCTCGAAGAAATCTTTTGGAATGAAATTCTCGATCTCTTCGTCACGACGCACCACCAGCCCGAGTACCGGCGTCTGCACGCGCCCAACCGACAGGACACCCTGATACCCGGCGTTACGTCCAAGAATCGTGTAGGCGCGGGTCATGTTGATACCGTACAGCCAGTCGGCGCGCGCACGCGCCAACGCCGAGACGCACAGCGGCACGAACTCACTGTTCGACCGCAACCGGTCAATGGCGCGCTCCACCGCCTGCGGGTTGAGATCGTTGATCAGGCAGCGCTGCACCTGCTGGCGTTTTTCCGGCGCCAGTTGCAGATAGTCAAGCACTTCATCCACCAGCAACTGACCTTCGCGATCGGGGTCTCCGGCATGAATGACCTCACTGGCCTCATGTAAAAAGCGCTTAATGACATTGAGCTGTTTGGTCACCGACGGACGCGGCTGCAATTGCCACTTTTCCGGCACAATGGGCAGATCAGAGAGGGTCCAGCGCGCATAGCGGCTGTCATACGCGTCGGGCTGCGCCTGCTCAAGCAGATGACCAATACACCAGGTGACCACCTGACCGTTTCCACATTCAATAAAGCCATCGCCTTTGCGATGCGGCTTCGGCAGCACGTCCGCAATGGCGCGGGCCAGGCTCGGCTTTTCGGCAATAAACAACCGCATTGAATTAACGGATCTCAACCATGGCACGACCGCCACGCGCGTCAACCAGTTCGCCAATCGCCGTCAGGTCGATGCCGAACTCTGCGGCGGCGAGTTTCACCTCGTCGACCGCATCCGGCGTCACCGCCAGCAGCAGACCGCCGGAGGTTTGCGGATCGCAAAGCAGATCGCGCACTTCACGCGGCATCTCGCCCATCAGATGCCCGTAGCTGGCAAAGTTTCGCTCGGTTCCGCCCGGTACGGCGCCAAGCCGGATATACTCCTCGACGCCCGGCAATTTCGGGATCGCGTCGTAGTGAATTTGTGCCTGAACGCCTGCGCCCTGACACATTTCGCTGAGGTGTCCCAGCAGGCCGAAACCGGTCACGTCAGTCATCGCCTTCACGCCGTCAATGTCCGCAAAGGCGGCTCCGGCAATGTTCATTCGACACATCACTTCCGTCGCCAGCCCCTGGTGTTCGGGTTTAAGCAGTGATTTTTTCTCTGCGGTGGTCAATACACCAATACCCAGCGGCTTCGTCAGGAAGAGTTTGCATCCCGCCCGCGCGGTACTGTTTTTCTTCACCCGTTCGGTCGGCACGATGCCGGTGACAGCCAGGCCAAAGATCGGCTCTGGCGCGTCGATGGAATGGCCGCCCGCCAGCGCAATCCCCGCCTCACGGCAGGCGAAACGTCCGCCTTCGGTAACTTCGCGGGCGATATCGGGCGACAGCGTGTTGATGGGCCAGCCGAGGATGGCAATCGCCATAATCGGTTTCCCGCCCATCGCAAAAATATCGCTAATGGCGTTGGTTGCCGCAATACGGCCAAAATCAAACGGGTTATCGACGATCGGCATAAAGAAGTCAGTGGTGCTGATCACACTGGTGCCGTTGCCGAGATCGTAGACTGCCGCGTCGTCGCGGGTCTCATTGCCCACAAGCAGGTTCGGGTCGACAAACTTCGCCTGCTCGCTGTGCAGAATGGTTTCCAACACTTTGGGGGAAATTTTACAACCGCAACCCGCTCCGTGGCTGTACTGCGTTAAACGAATAGCGTGCTCGCTCATGGACATCTCCTGTCATTGCAATCGGGCTATGGTAGCGCTCATTCCCTGATGTGGTAAGAGAGAGTGTCTGAATTCCGGCGTCTTTGCTCAGAATCCAGACAGTTTTGCGGATTATTTTAAAAAACGGTCACGAATGGCGCGGTATCCGGCACGTTAATCGTCGTTGAGGCTTTCAGTTGCGGCGTGCCAAGATAAAGAAAACCGACGATCTTATCCTGCGGCCGGCAGTTAAACGCGTCACGAACCACCGGGCTTTCGGTGAGCGCGCCGCTGCGCCAGATACCGCCAAAACCCTGGGCCACCGCCGCCATCTGCATCGCCATCACCGCGCATCCGGCGGACATTTCCTGTTCCCAGACCGGTACTTTATGATTTTCCTGGCATTTGGCGACCACGGTAATAATCAGCGGCGCACGGAACGGCGCGCTGCGGGCTTTCTCGATCGCTTTTTCATCACCGTCAGCGGCGATGGCCCCTTTTTCCAGGACGGCGCTGAAGCGCTCGCGTCCTTCGCCCTCAATCACAAAGAAGTGCCAGGGTTGCAGGGTCTTATGATCCGGCGCGCGCATTCCTGCCCGCAGGATATTCTGAAGTTGCTCACCGGCAGGGGCAGGCTCTGCCAGACGAGAGGCGCTACGACGGTTAACAAGTAATTCAAGTGCATCCATTTGGTTAACTCCTGTCATGGTGAATATTCACAAAATTAACACGAGAGCAGAATTTGTTACAGCGCAGACGGTGATTCCTGCTGACAACTGCCTGTCGGGTCATTAGGATAGCCTCATCTCATACATCCTGACCGGATGTAGTATTGGTAATGATTGGGAGAAGACATGCGAACCCTGTGGCGATTTATTGCCGGTTTTTTTAAATGGACGTGGCGACTGCTCAATTTTGTCCGCGAAATGGTGCTTAACCTGTTCTTTATTTTCCTGATCCTTGTGGGTGTCGGGATCTGGATGCAGATGAACAACGGGAATTCGGGGGAGAAAGTCAGTCGCGGCGCCCTGCTCCTGGATATTTCCGGGGTGATCGTCGATAAACCCTCCAGTACCCATCGTTTAGGCGTGCTTGGTCGTCAATTGTTTGGCGCAAGCTCCGATCGCCTGCAGGAAAACTCCCTGTTTGATATCGTCAATACGATCCGTCAGGCGAAAGAAGACAGCAACATCACCGGCATCGTCATGGATCTGAAAGATTTTGCCGGAGCCGATCAGCCGTCGATGCAGTATATCGGTAAAGCGCTGCGCGAATTCCGCGACAGCGGTAAGCCGGTTTATGCCGTTGGCGATAACTTCAGCCAGGGCCAGTATTATCTGGCAAGTTTTGCTAATAAAATCTGGCTTACGCCACAAGGGGCTGTCGATATTCACGGTTTTGCCACAAATGGCCTGTACTACAAATCGCTGCTGGATAAGCTGAAAGTGTCCACCCACGTTTTCCGCGTCGGCACCTATAAATCCGCTGTTGAGCCCTTTATTCGCGACGATATGTCTCCCGCCGCACGTGAAGCGGATAGCCGCTGGATTGGCGAGCTGTGGCAGAATTACCTGAATACCATCGCCGCCAACCGTCAAATTCCGGCTCAGCAGGTATTCCCTGGCGCGCAAGGTGTACTGGACGGGCTGACAAAGGCCGGCGGCGACACGGCGAAATATGCCCTCGACCATAAGCTGGTGGATGCGCTGCTCACCAGCACTGAGATGGAAAAAGCCCTGACCAAAGCATTTGGCTGGAGCAAGTCTGAAAATAACTATCGCGCAATCAGTTATTACGATTATTCCCTGAATCCCCCTGCGGACACCGGTAGCGCCATTGCCGTGGTGTTTGCCAACGGGGCGATTATGGACGGCGAAGAAACCCCGGGGAACGTTGGCGGCGACACGACGGCCTCGCAAATTCGCGACGCCCGACTGGATCCGAAAGTAAAAGCCATCGTCCTGCGCGTCAACAGCCCGGGAGGCAGCGTGACGGCTTCCGAAGTGATTCGCTCTGAACTGGCTGCGGCAAAAGCTGCCGGAAAACCTGTCGTGGTATCGATGGGCGGCATGGCGGCATCCGGCGGCTACTGGATCTCCACACCCGCCAGCTACATTGTGGCGAACCCAAGCACCCTGACCGGCTCTATCGGGATCTTCGGGGTCATTAATACCGTTGAAAATAGCCTCAACGCTATCGGCGTACATACGGACGGCGTGGCCACCTCGCCGCTGGCGGATATTTCGATGACCAAAGCTCTGCCGCCGGAAGTGCAGCAGATGATGCAGCTAAGCATCGAGAATGGCTATCAACGTTTTATCACCCTGGTTGCCAATGCGCGCAAGTCAACGCCTGAGCAGATTGATAAAATCGCCCAAGGCCACGTCTGGACCGGGCAGGATGCGAAGGCCAACGGTCTGGTCGACAGTCTGGGCGACTTCGACGACGCGGTGGCGAAAGCCGCGGAGCTGGCGAAACTCAAACAGTGGCATATCGACTACTATCAGGATGAGCCGACTTTCTTCGACAGGGTGATGGACAGCATGTCCGGTTCGGTACGCGCAATGCTGCCGCAGGCTATTCAGGCGATGCTTCCCGCGCCGCTGGCCTCTGCCGCCAGCACGGTGAAAGCGGAAGGCGACAAACTGGCGGCGTTTAACGACCCGCAAAACCGTTATGCGTTTTGTCTGACCTGCGCTAACGTGCGTTAAACGGTGATGCCGGATACGTCGCGCAAGCGTCGCTATCCGGCACAAAAACACTCTTCACTTCGTAAGATCATCGCCATGCAGAAGAAATCTATTTACGTTGCCTATACCGGCGGTACCATCGGTATGCAGCGTTCTGAACAGGGATACATTCCGGTTTCCGGTCATCTTCAACGGCAACTGGCATTGATGCCTGAATTCCACCGTCCGGAGATGCCGGATTTCACTATCCACGAATACGCCCCGCTGATGGACTCCTCCGATATGACGCCTGAAGACTGGCAGCATATCGCGAATGACATCCACGCTAATTACGATGAATATGATGGTTTCGTGATCCTCCACGGCACCGACACCATGGCGTTCACCGCGTCCGCTCTCTCGTTTATGCTGGAAAATCTCGGTAAGCCGGTTATTGTGACAGGGTCACAAATCCCCTTAGCCGAGCTGCGTTCCGACGGACAAATTAATTTGCTCAACGCGCTGTACGTCGCCGCTAATTATCCGATCAACGAAGTTACACTGTTTTTTAATAATCGCCTTTACCGCGGAAACCGCACCACGAAAGCCCACGCTGACGGCTTTGACGCCTTTGCTTCCCCTAACCTCCAGCCGTTGCTGGAAGCCGGGATTCATATTCGTCGTACGGGCACTCCACCAGCGCCGCAGGGCGATGGGCCATTTATTGTGCACCCTATCACGCCGCAACCGATCGGCGTGGTCACGATTTACCCGGGGATCTCTGCCGGTGTGGTGCGAAACTTCCTGCGCCAGCCGGTAAAAGCGCTGATCCTGCGCTCCTATGGCGTCGGCAACGCGCCGCAGAATAAAGAATTTCTTAAAGAGCTGAGCGAAGCCAGCGACCGTGGCATCGTGGTGGTGAATCTCACCCAATGTATGTCAGGTAAAGTGAATATGGGCGGCTACGCGACCGGGAACGCGCTGGCGCATGCCGGGGTGATTGGCGGTGCGGATATGACTGTTGAAGCCACGCTGACCAAGCTGCATTATCTGTTGAGCCAGGGTCTGGACACCGCGGCCATTCGCGTGGCAATGACCCAGAACCTGCGCGGCGAACTGACGCCAGACGACTAAGGAGGATCCTGTGACCCAGCGCGCTCTGTTACTGGTTGATTTACAAAATGACTTTTGCGCGGGCGGCGCGCTTGCCGTGCCCGAAGGCGACAGCACCGTGGATGTCGCCAACCGGCTGATAGCGTGGTGTCAGGCGCGCGGCGAGGCGGCGATCGCCAGCCAGGACTGGCATCCGGCGAATCACGGCAGTTTTGCCAGCCAGCACCAGGTGGAACCTTACTCGCAAGGCCAACTCGATGGGCTGGCGCAAACCTTCTGGCCGGATCACTGCGTACAAAACACCGAAGGCGCGGCGCTGCATCCGCTGTTAAACCAGAAAGCGATCGCAACCGTATTTTACAAAGGCGAGAATCCGCAGGTTGACAGTTACAGCGCTTTTTTCGATAACGGGCGCAGACAAAAAACGGCGCTGGACGACTGGCTGAAGGCGCACAGTATTACGGAGCTGATCGTCATGGGGCTGGCGACCGATTACTGCGTGAAATTTACGGTGCAGGATGCGCTCCAGTTGGGCTACCGCGTAAACGTCATTACCGACGGCTGCCGCGGGGTGAATCTGCACCCCCAGGACAGCAGCTATGCGTTTATGGAGATGGCGGCGCAAGGCGCTACGCTCTATACGCTGGATGACTGGGAAGAGACGCACCGCTGATGTGATGGCCGGATGGCGCTGCGTTTATCCGGCCAACGTCTCTCCCCCTCGCATAAAAAATCCCGTTTGTCTTCCGTCACATAAAGTGAACTGTATCGCAGCGGCAACGACACGCGGGTGCTACTCTTTGATGGCTGTTTTTTCGCCACGCCATTTCCGTGGCGTGTTTGCTTTTTAAACGTCAAAGAGGATCGATTATGAAACGTTTGCCTTTGCTGGCAGCATTACCCCTGATCTGCGCGTCCGTCGCATCCGCCAGTTCAATGATGTCCGTTGGCTATTTTAACGGCGGCGGGGACGTCACCGCCGGACCGGGCGGTGATATTAATAAGCTGGACGTGCGCCAAATCACCCACCTGAACTACTCCTTTGGCCTGATCTATAACGGCGAAAAAGAAGAAACCAATGTCGCGCTGAAAGATCCTGCAATGCGACATCAGATCTGGCTGTCGCCAAAAGTCCAGTCGGACCTCGCCCAGCTTCCCGTTCTGCGCAAACAAAACCCGAATTTGAAAGTGCTGTTATCGGTAGGCGGCTGGGGTGCGCGTGGATTCTCCGGCGCGGCGGCCACACCGGAAACCCGCGCGGTATTTATTCAGTCTGCGCAGGAGATTGTTAAAAAGTATGGTCTTGACGGAATCGATCTTGACTGGGAATACCCGGTCAACGGCGCATGGGGGCTGGTAGAAAGCCAGCCAGCGGACCGGGATAACTTCACGTTGCTGCTGAAAGAACTGCGCCAGGCGTTCGGCAAAGCCAAACTGGTGACCATTGCCGTCGGGGCGAATGCGGAAAGTCCGAAAAGCTGGGTAGATGTGAAGGCCATCGCACCGCTGCTCGATTATATCAATCTGATGACGTATGACATGGCCTATGGCACCCAGTATTTCAACGCCAACCTGTACGATTCAAAGGCGTGGCCAACGGTGGCCGCTGCCGACAAATACAGCGTGGACTTTGTGGTCAATAACTATCTTGCCGCCGGACTTAAACCGCAGCAGATGAATCTTGGCATCGGTTTTTATGGCCGCGTTCCCAAGCGTTCTGTGGAGCCAGGAATTGACTGGAGCAAACCGGATGCGCAGAAAAATCCTGTCACCCAGCCCTATTTCGGCGAGCAGGAAGTGGCGTTGTTTCGTTCGCTCGGTATTGACCTGAAGAAAGATACCTACGTGAAGTACAACGATATAGTGAAAACCTTTCTTAACGATCCGCAAAAGCGGTTTACCGGGCACTGGGATGACGACGCGAAGGTTCCCTGGCTGTCGGTAAAATCCGCTGAAGGCAAGACGCTGTTTGCCCTCTCCTACGAGGATCCGCGTTCGGTGGCGATCAAAGCCGACTACATCAAAAAACGCGGACTGGCGGGCGCGATGTTCTGGGAATATGGTGCGGATGATAATAACCAGTTAGCAAAACAGCTGGCGGAATCCTTGGCGATTACGCCGTGATCCGGTGAGACGCCCCAGGATTTATTGTGGGGCGTCTCCCGCATGTGCGACGCCGTGTCATTCGGGTTAAGATTGGCGTATCCGCTGCGGTATTTTTACGCCGCTTTTTCTTTCTCGACAGGAGGCATGGGGCTTATGGCTTTTATCCCTAAAAATTACGCCCGTCTGGAAGTGGGTTATCGCGAAAAGGCGCTTAAGCTCTTCCCCTGGGTCTGTGGACGTTGTTCACGTGAATTTGTCTATTCCAATCTTCGTGAGTTGACGGTACACCATATCGATCACGATCATTCCAATAACCCGGAAGATGGCAGCAACTGGGAGATGCTGTGCCTGTACTGCCACGACCACGAGCATTCAAAATACACGGAAGCCGATCAGTACGGCTCAACGGTCATAGCGGGGGAAGATGCGCAAAAGAGCGTCGGCGAGGCAACCTACAATCCTTTTGCCGATCTCAAGTCGATGATGAACAAGAAGTAACCCTTCACGCGTTCCGATCAACACCCGACGGCGCATGCTGTCGGGCGTTTTGCGGTATCAGGATTTAAATGTCGCGATCGGTTTCGGCGCAATACCGAAATCTTCTTTCAACTGCTGTTTGCTTTTCATCACCATCTGACCGTTGGTGTCGATGGTCATGTGTTGCGCGTCAGTGTTGTGCCGCGCCTGCCAGAGCATCACCAGTTGCAGACTGTTATCTTTTTGCTCGGACGTCAGCGCCACGCCGTCCGGCCATTTTCCCAACTCAACGGCGGTTGATAAGCGCTGATACACTTCCGGCGTCATGCTGTTAATGATCTCATCAAGATTCATACGCTCCCCTCCTGTGGAATAAATTGCTGAATCGATTCTTCAACCCTTCACCTGATCGCCATTTTCATCGTCGGTAAAGCTCAGGGAGGCCGAATTAACACAGTAGCGCTCCCCGGTCGGCTGTGGACCATCCGGGAAGACGTGGCCCAGATGGGCATCACAGTTGCCGCAGCGAATTTCGATGCGTTGCATTCCGTGTGAATCGTCTTTCAGATAGCGGATCGCGTCTTCGCTCAGCGGCTCGTAAAAGCTCGGCCAGCCGCAGCCGGAGTCGTATTTCGTTTGGGAGGTAAACAGCGGCGCGTCGCAGACCAGACAGTGGTACACGCCGTCACGCTTGTTATGCAATAACTGCCCGGTAAACGGCGGTTCGGTACCGTGATTCTGCGTCACGTAGAACTGCATTTCAGTCAGGTTTTTCTTCAGATCTTCTGCGGAAGGTTTGTTCGCCATTTTGCTCGTATCTCGCGTTTGGAACACTCACATTGCGTCACCGATTCTAACAAAACATTAACACCTCAGTCGCAACTTTTGTTCTAAACTTGATCCTTGCGAAATGGCAGCTCGTGAATCGTGATGAAAATCACATTTTTATCTCAGTTGCCCTTTAAAATTCGGGGCGCCGCCCCCATGTGGTTTCAAGCCCAAAGGAAGAGTGAGGCGAGTCAGCCGCGCAAAGCTTGTGCAGAGGATTGATTTGTCGCAATGATTGACACGATTCCGCTTGACGCTGCGTAAGGTTTTTGTAATTTTACAGGCAACCTTTTATTCACTAACAAATAGCTGGTGGAATATATGACTATCAAAGTAGGTATCAACGGTTTTGGCCGTATCGGTCGCATTGTTTTCCGTGCTGCTCAGAAACGTTCTGACATCGAGATCGTTGCAATCAACGACCTGTTAGACGCTGACTACATGGCTTACATGCTGAAATATGACTCCACTCACGGTCGTTTCGACGGCACCGTTGAAGTGAAAGACGGTCATCTGATCGTTAACGGTAAAAAAATCCGTGTTACCGCTGAGCGCGATCCGGCTAACCTGAAATGGGACGAAGTTGGTGTTGACGTAGTTGCTGAAGCGACCGGTATCTTCCTGACTGACGAAACCGCACGTAAGCACATCACTGCTGGCGCGAAAAAAGTGGTTCTGACGGGTCCTTCTAAAGACGACACCCCGATGTTTGTTAAAGGCGCTAACTTTGACAAATATGCTGGCCAGGACATCGTTTCCAACGCATCCTGCACCACTAACTGCCTGGCTCCACTGGCAAAAGTTATCAACGACAACTTCGGCATCATCGAAGGTCTGATGACTACCGTTCACGCGACCACCGCGACTCAGAAAACCGTTGACGGCCCGTCTCACAAAGACTGGCGTGGCGGCCGTGGCGCGGCTCAGAACATCATCCCGTCCTCTACCGGCGCAGCTAAAGCTGTCGGTAAAGTTCTGCCAGAACTGAATGGCAAACTGACCGGTATGGCGTTCCGCGTTCCGACTCCGAACGTATCCGTTGTTGACCTGACCGTTCGTCTGGAAAAAGCTGCTTCTTATGAAGAAATTAAGAAAGCAATCAAAGCTGCTTCCGAAGGCGAAATGAAAGGCGTTCTGGGCTACACCGAAGACGACGTTGTTTCTACCGATTTCAACGGCGAAGTATGCACTTCCGTGTTCGATGCTAAAGCAGGTATCGCACTGAACGACAACTTCGTGAAACTGGTATCCTGGTACGATAACGAAACCGGCTACTCCAACAAAGTTCTGGATCTGATTGCTCACATCTCCAAATAAGTTGAGATGAAGCCATAAATTGTAAGAGCGACTCCGGTCGCTCTTTTTTTTGTCTGAAATTAAAGGATTGCGTGATGATTACTAAAATTTTTGCTCTTCCGATAATCGAACAAATCACCCCTGTTCTGTCGCGCCGTCAGCTGGACGAACTCGAACTGATTGTTGTCGACCACCCGCAGGTCAAAGCCTCTTTTGCTCTTCAGGGCGCGCATCTTCTCTCCTGGAAACCCGCTGGCGAAGAGGACGTTCTGTGGCTGAGTGATATCACGCCGTTTAAAAACGGTGTCCCCCTGCGCGGCGGCGTTCCGATCTGCTGGCCCTGGTTTGGTCCCTCCACACAGCCGGGTTTTCCTTCCCACGGTTTTGCCCGTAACCTGCCCTGGACGCTGAAAGCTCACAATGAAGATGACAACGGCGCGGTGCTAACCTTTGAACTGCAAAGCAGTGAAGCGACCCGTCAGTACTGGCCGCACGACTTCACCCTGTTGGCGCGTTTTAAAGTGGGTCAAACCTGCGAAATCGAACTGGAAGCGCATGGCGATTTCGAAACAACATCCGCCCTGCACACCTATTTCAACGTTGGCGATATCGCGGCGGTGAAAGTAAGCGGTCTGGGCGATCGTTTTATTGATAAAGTGAACGATGCGAAAGAAGATGCGTTGACCGACGGCGTTCAGGCGTTCCCGGATCGTACTGACCGCGTTTATCTGAACCCGGAAGCATGCAGTGTGATTCACGACACCGCGCTAAACCGGAATATTAACGTTATCCATCATCACCATATCAACGTTGTTGGCTGGAACCCGGGCCCGGCGCTGTCCGTGAGCATGGGCGACATGCCGGATGATGGCTATAAAACGTTTGTCTGCGTCGAGACTGCGCATGCCAGCGCACCGCAAAAAGCGACGGAAGAAAAACCGTCCCGTCTGGCACAGACCATTCGCGTTGCGAAACGCTAACGGTAGCTGCGGCTGAACCTGGTCAGCCGTCATCTGGTCTGCAGGTTTAGAACCGTTTTCGTCACACCATATCCAGCGCGGTTTTCCCCGTTGGCGCTGGATATGCCTTCTCCAGAGCGGCAATTTCGCCGGCGGACAACGTCATCGTCAGCGCCGCCGCATTTTGCTTCACGTGCTCTACGCTTGCCGCTTTCGGAATCGCCATCACCCCCTGATGACTGATCACCCAGGCCAGTAAAACTTGCGCTACGCTGGCGTGATGCGCCTGCGCGATCGCCTGCACCTGCGGGTGATTAAATAAACCGTTGCGCAGACGACCGGCCTGCGCCAGCGGACTGTAGGCCATGACAGGAAGGTGTTGCTGCTGACACCATGGCAGAAGATCGTATTCGATACCGCGCGAAGCCAGGTGATAAAGCACCTGATTGGTGGCGCAGGCTCTGCCGCCCTCCACTTTCCACAGCGCCTGCATATCGTCGTAATCGAGATTCGACACGCCCCAACGGCGGATTTTACCCTGCGCCATCAGCGTCTCCATCGCCTCGACGGTCTCCGCAAAAGAATAGCTGCCCGTCCAGTGCAATAAATAGAGGTCCAGATAATCCGTATTGAGCCGCCGCAAACTCGCCTCGCAGGCGGCAATAGCTTTCTGCCCTCCCGCATTCCAGGGATAGACTTTCGACACCAGAAACACCTGTTGACGCAATCCGCTCAGCGCCTCGCCAACCACTTTCTCCGCACCGCCGTCGGCATACATCTCCGCAGTGTCGATCAGCGTCAGCCCAGCCTCCACGCCCGCTCGTAGTGCAGCCACCTCCGCTTTGCGCATGCCAGCGTTTTCGCCCATATACCAGGTGCCCTGGCCGATTGCCGCTAGCGGCGGATGTCCGGCAAATACAATCTGTTTCTCTGTCATCGCACTCTCCTCCGTCATGCACTACCGTAAAGCAAAACAGGGCGCAAGCGCCCTGTTTTGATGCACAAAATGCATTGTGATGATGCACAATCAGAATTTATAGGTGATCCCGGTGGAGATCAGACCGGTCCAGGATTTGTCGATCATCGGGCTGTCGGTAATTTCATCAGACAGGCGGGTATAGCGCGCCGTGCCGTAAACGTTCCAGTCGCCCAGGAAGTTGTAACTGGCGCTCAGCTCCAGATACGGGTTCCAGCTGTCGTTCGGGTTATAGTCACGCAGACCGCTACGGGCAGACTCTTTACGTGAAACACCGTAGTAGTATTCGTTCTGGTTTTCGCTGTTCCACTCAACCCCGATGCCTGGCGTCAGCGTTAAACCGCCGTTGGTGTAGCGGTACAGCCAGGCGAGATCCCAGACGATGCCGTTACTGTTGTCCAGCGTATCGCCTGACAGCATGGTGCGCAGAAAACCGTATTCCGTATTATGCACATACGACAAGCCCGCCATCACGGTGCTCTTACGTTTGTCCAGACGACGCATTTGATAATCATCGCTGTCGCCAGGCTTGAAGTACATCGGCGACCAGTAGGCGGTAATCGACAGTTTATCGGTCGTGTCATTCCACAAATAGTAACCGCCGCCAAGACCACGGAACCAGAAGTTATCGCCTTCATAGTTAATAACCGGAACCGGATAAACGTCAGCGTCATAGTCCTTATAAGGGTGTTCAACCACACCAACGCCTGCGCCCAGCGTCAGGTTGCTTTCAGCGTGCGCTACCGTAGCAGACGTTGCGATAAGCACGCCAAGTGCCAGAAGTTTGAGTTTGGTCACAATCCATCATTCCTTATTCAAATGTTTCGCGGCAAAAGTGTAACCGCCAATACGCAACAACCCAACTATTTTACAAATAACTGACAGAATGTAACCGTTTAATTTCCCTGACAGAGATGACAGTCTGCTTGCAGCCGCGTGAATAACGCATGATCTTCTGCTGTTTTATTTACATTAGCTATGCACTTTTTGTGGATGAGTTATTGATATGCCATTGAAATTCATTTGCTACCACAGGCAAGTTTTGCAAATGCCATCTACGCTTAAATTTAGAAGGTGTATCACCGGGCACGTTGATCTCCTGCTTAGCAAGATGGCATGAGAGTTGCTGTTTTTTCTGATGAGACAGTAAGTGACGTCGTTCAGTTTACCTCTTCCGGGAGCCTCTACTATTCATATGAACGGCTCTTAACCTGTGCTAAAAAACGAAAGGACGGCATACCATGAATATATTCGATCACTATCGCCAGCGCTATGAAGCTGCCAAGGACGAAGAGTTCACACTGCAGGAATTTCTTACCACTTGTCGGCAAGATCGCAGTGCTTATGCCAATGCGGCAGAGCGGCTATTGATGGCTATCGGTGAGCCTGTCATGGTCGATACTGCCCAGGAACCTCGACTTTCCCGACTCTTCTCTAACCGGGTCATCGCCCGCTACCCGGCGTTTGAAGAGTTCTATGGCATGGAAGACGCGATTGAGCAGATTGTCTCTTATCTGAAACACGCGGCTCAAGGGCTGGAGGAGAAGAAACAGATCCTGTATCTGCTGGGGCCTGTAGGCGGCGGTAAATCGTCCCTTGCCGAACGACTGAAGTCATTAATGCAGCGCGTACCGATTTACGTTCTGAGCGCCAACGGTGAACGCAGCCCGGTCAACGACCATCCGCTGTGCCTGTTTAACCCGCAGGAAGACGCGCAGATTCTGGAAAAAGAGTACGGCGTTCCTCGCCGCTACCTGGGCACCATTATGTCGCCGTGGGCGGCGAAACGACTGCATGAGTTCGGTGGCGATATCACTAAATTCCGCGTGGTGAAAGTCTGGCCATCGATTCTTGAACAAATTGCGATCGCCAAAACCGAACCGGGCGATGAAAACAACCAGGATATCTCCGCGCTGGTCGGCAAGGTGGATATTCGTAAGCTCGAAAACCACGCCCAGAACGATCCGGACGCCTATGGCTATTCCGGCGCCCTGTGCCGCGCGAACCAGGGGATCATGGAATTCGTCGAGATGTTTAAGGCGCCAATTAAGGTGCTGCACCCGCTGCTGACCGCGACTCAGGAAGGGAACTATAACGGTACCGAAGGGATCTCCGCCCTGCCGTTTAACGGCATTATTCTTGCCCACTCGAACGAATCGGAATGGGTGACCTTCCGTAATAACAAAAACAACGAAGCCTTCCTCGACCGTGTTTACATCGTGAAGGTGCCGTACTGCTTGCGCATTTCCGAAGAGATCAAAATCTACGAGAAATTGCTTAATCACAGTGAGCTCACCCATGCGCCCTGCGCGCCGGGCACGCTGGAAACACTGTCGCGTTTCTCGATCCTGTCGCGTCTGAAAGAACCGGAAAACTCGAGCATCTACTCGAAAATGCGCGTTTATGACGGTGAAAGCCTGAAAGACACCGACCCGAAAGCGAAGTCTTACCAGGAGTACCGGGACTACGCTGGCGTGGACGAAGGAATGAACGGTTTGTCGACCCGCTTCGCGTTTAAGATCCTCTCGCGCGTGTTTAACTTCGATCATGCGGAAGTGGCGGCCAACCCGGTGCATCTGTTCTACGTACTTGAGCAGCAGATCGAGCGTGAACAGTTCCCACAGGAGCAGGCCGAACGCTATCTTGAGTTCCTGAAAGGCTATCTGATCCCCAAATACGCCGAGTTTATCGGCAAAGAGATTCAGACAGCTTATCTGGAATCGTATTCTGAGTACGGACAGAACATTTTTGACCGCTATGTCACCTACGCCGATTTCTGGATCCAGGATCAGGAGTACCGTGACCCGGATACCGGTCAACTGTTTGACCGCGAGTCGCTGAATGCTGAACTGGAAAAAATTGAAAAACCGGCGGGGATCAGCAATCCAAAAGATTTCCGAAACGAGATAGTCAACTTTGTTCTGCGCGCCCGGGCGAACAACAGCGGGCGTAATCCGAACTGGACCAGCTATGAAAAACTGCGCACGGTCATCGAGAAGAAAATGTTCTCTAATACCGAAGAGCTGTTGCCGGTCATTTCGTTCAACGCCAAAACGTCGACCGATGAGCAGAAGAAACACGACGACTTTGTCGACCGGATGATGGAGAAAGGCTATACCCGTAAGCAGGTGCGTTTACTGTGCGAATGGTATTTGCGCGTACGTAAATCGTCATAAACCGTTGCCCGGCGGCGCACGCTTGCCGGGCCTATTACAACGTTCCGTAGGCCGAAGACGCGCGAGCGTCCTTCGGTATCTACAGACACTGCGTGTTGGCAAATGCAGTACGGGGGGCATATGACCTGGTTCATAGACCGACGACTCAACGGCAAAAACAAAAGCACGGTTAACCGCCAGCGCTTTTTGCGCCGTTATAAAGCGCAAATCAAACAGTCGATCTCCGAAGCCATCAACAAGCGTTCGGTGACCGACGTAGACAGCGGTGAGTCTGTCTCGATTCCTACGGAAGACATCAGCGAACCGATGTTTCATCAGGGACGCGGCGGCCTGCGCCATCGCGTACATCCGGGTAACGATCACTTTGTGCAGAATGACCGCATAGAGCGGCCACAGGGCGGTGGCGGCGGTTCCGGCAGCGGACAGGGTCAGGCCAGCCAGGACGGTGAAGGGCAGGATGAATTCGTCTTCCAGATCTCGAAAGATGAGTATCTCGATTTGCTGTTCGAAGACCTGGCGCTGCCAAATCTGAAGCAAAACCAGCAGCGCCAATTGACGGAGTATAAAACACATCGCGCGGGATATACGTCAAATGGCGTTCCGGCCAATATCAGCGTCGTTCGCTCGCTGCAAAATTCGCTGGCGCGGCGCACGGCGATGACCGCCGGTAAGCGTCGCGAACTGCATTCGCTGGAAGAAGAATTAGAGACCCTCAGCAAACGCGAACCGGCGCAGCTGCTGGAAGAAGAACGCCTGCGTAAAGAGATTGCCGAACTGCGGGCGAAAATCGAGCGGGTGCCGTTTATCGACACGTTTGATCTGCGTTACAAAAATTACGAAAAGCGTCCCGATCCTTCCAGCCAGGCCGTCATGTTTTGCCTGATGGACGTCTCAGGCTCAATGGACCAGTCTACCAAGGATATGGCGAAGCGCTTTTATATTCTGCTTTATCTGTTCCTGAGTCGGACCTATAAAAACGTGGAGGTCGTTTATATCCGCCATCACACCCAGGCGAAAGAGGTCGATGAGCATGAGTTCTTCTACTCGCAGGAAACCGGCGGGACGATCGTTTCCAGCGCCCTGAAGCTAATGGATGAGGTGGTGAAAGAGCGTTACGATCCCGCACAATGGAACATCTATGCCGCGCAGGCCTCGGACGGCGATAACTGGGCTGATGACTCCCCGCTGTGTCATGAGATCCTGGCGAAAAAACTGCTGCCGGTGGTGCGTTACTACAGCTATATCGAAATCACCCGCCGCGCGCACCAGACGCTCTGGCGCGAATACGAACATCTGCAGGCGAGTTTTGACAATTTCGCCATGCAGCATATTCGCGATCAAGACGATATTTACCCGGTGTTTCGTGAGCTTTTTCATAAGCAAGGCGCCACCAGCGCCAGTTAAACAATGACCCGCCAGGCAAATCTGCGCCTGGCGGGTTCATTTATTCTCTGTTACATCCTCTCCTTCCGGGGTCATTAGGTTGAAACTGGCGCGTGTGATAAAATAAAGTGTCTGACCAGGAGAGTTGCTGTTTATCATGAAATTGCCGCACAAAGCGCTCAGGCTCTTTATTTCTGCAAGCGTTGTTGTTTTAACCTCCTCGTTTCTGATTTATGAGCTTGTCAATAGCCACAAAATGATGAACGCCTATATGCGTTATCTGATAGAAAAGGCCGACTCCTCTTTTTTGTATGACAAATATCAGAATCAGAGTATCGCCGCTCACCTGATGCGAACCTTTGCCAGCCCACAAAAAACGCCGCCGCCAGAAAAACGTCGCGCGATTTGTCAGGCTTACGAACATGTGAATCAGGTATATGGCCTGAATTTGACGCGCCATAACTACCCGGCGCTTCACGGTACGCTACAAACGGCCTCAGCAGACTGCGAACAGATTGCCCCCGAAGCATTACGCTTAACCGCGTTTGATCGGGCCGTCCTGGTGAACTATAAACAAGCTGATTACGGTAACGGGTTAGCCACCCGGGAAACAAAATTCCGCTATTATCTGGATCTTCAAGACCACTATATTTATTTCTATCGACGGGTTAATACACGTCAGTTCGCCATGCATCACTGGCATTTTTTACAAAAAGGCTCGCTAGGAATAAATATGGCGGATATTGACGGTGTGTTTACCGGACGCACCGTGCTGTCGAGTATTTATCAGGACGATCGCACCGAACTGAACGTGATGAGCTTTTTAACGCCGGTCTACCTCGACGGCACGTTAAAAGGGATGGTCATGGTGGATATTAACAAACAGAACTTGCAGAATATTCTTTATCCCCACGATCGCCCCCTTGTCTGGCGCTATCTGAATGCCGCGGTGACGGATACCGATTCCGGTAAAACCATTATTATCCATCAGAGCGAAAATAATCTTTTTCCGTATGTCCGCTACGTTGTTGATCTCCCCGGCGGGCTCCATGTCGCACTGTCTCTCGATATTCTCTACTTCCTGATGTCGGCGTGGAAAATTTTTCTTTTTTACCTGATAGCCACCGCCCTGCTGCTTAATATGGTCAGGCTCCATTTTCGTCTTTATCATAACGTGACGCGGGAAAATATTAGCGACGCGATGACCGGTTTATACAACCGTAAAATTTTAACGCCCACCCTTGAACAGCGGTTGCAGCGGTTTGTCAGCGCGGGTACGCCGGTCACCTTCATTGCGATCGATCTCGATAAGCTTAAGCAGATCAACGACACCCAGGGACATCAGGAGGGCGATCGGGCTATTACCCTGCTGGCGAAAGCGATCGAGGCGTCAGTGCGCAAAAGCGACTATGCCATACGGCTGGGGGGCGATGAATTCTGCGTGATCCTGATCGATGCGGAACCTGACATGGCCGCGCGTTTACCAGAGCGAATCAGCCAGCATCTGCACACCGTCGCGCCGGAAAAAGCGATCCGTTTTTCGTCAGGCGTATACAGCATGCAGCCGGACGATACGCTTCATGACGCCTATAAAGCCTCGGATGAACAGTTGTACCGCAATAAACAGCAAAACCATCAGCGTTCGTGATAGTCTTTTAACCTGTTTTTTCGCGCTAACAGGAGTGAAAAATGAGCGAATTAGTGAAGGGCAGCGTAACCCATCAGCGTCTGATTGATTTACTGTCGCTGGAAGGCGCGCGTTATCGCATTGTCAGTCACGAAGCGGTGGGTAAATGTGAAGCCGTGTCGGAAATTCGGGGAACCGCACTGGGTCAGGGCGCAAAAGCACTGGTCTGCAAGGTGAAGGGCAACGGCGTGAATCAGCATGTGCTGGCGATCTTACCCGCCGACCAGCAAGCCGATCTTTCGCTTCTCGCCACCCATCTTGGCGGACTTCGCGCATCACTCGCCAGCCCTGCCGAAGTGGATGCGCTCACCGGCTGCGTGTTCGGCGCTATTCCACCGTTTAGCTTTCATCCGCAGCTTAAGCTGGTCGCCGACCCGCTGTTGTTCGAACGGTTCGATGAGATCGCCTTTAACGCCGGCGTGCTCGATAAATCGATAATCCTTAATACCCGCGACTACCTGCGTATCGCCCAGCCTGAACAGGTCGCTTTCCGTCGCCTAACCTGAGCACGTCGCTGTTTCGCCGCATTATGCATTTGCCAGAAATGGCCAACCGGGATGAAAAAAGTCTGTTCACTCACGCGTTTGAGCGTAGAGTTAACAGGCTTACTTTTTTTGGCAAGGAAACCACGATGTTTGATGTCACTCTGCTGATCCTGCTCGGACTGGCAGCTCTGGGCTTTATCAGCCATAACACCACTGTCGCCGTTTCAATTCTGGTGCTGATCATCGTCCGCGTTACCCCTCTCAACGCTTATTTTCCGTGGATAGAAAAACAGGGGCTAACCATCGGGATTATTATCCTGACGATTGGCGTTATGGCCCCCATCGCCAGCGGTACGCTTCCACCTTCCACGCTTATCCACTCCTTTTTGAACTGGAAATCGCTGGTCGCCATTGCGGTCGGCGTGGTGGTGTCGTGGCTCGGCGGGCGCGGCGTCACGCTGATGGGCAACCAGCCGCAACTGGTCGCCGGTCTGCTGGTGGGTACTGTGCTTGGCGTGGCGCTGTTTCGCGGCGTCCCGGTGGGACCGCTTATCGCCGCCGGTCTGGTCTCGCTTATTGTCGGGAAGCAGTAGTTAATCCCGTCAGATAACGGCCTGGGGTCTGGCCCAGGCCTTTTTTAAACATCGTAATAAACGCCGTCGTGGAGTCATACCCCAGTAACTGCGCGACCTGCTGCACGTTATTTCCGTCCACCAGCGCCCTCAGCGCGAGAATAAGCTGCAACTGATGCCGCCACCGGCGAAAGCTGAGGCCGGTCTCTTTGACCACCAGTCTGGCAAGATTACGCTCGCTCATGGCAAAGGCATCCGCCCACTGTCCCAGCGTTTGCCAGCGGGCGGGTTCGCGCGCCATCGTGTCGACCATCCGGCGAATTTTAGGGTGGGCGGAAACCGGTAGCTGCAATTGCTCCTGCGGTTGCTGTGGCAGTTCGTCAAACAACACCTGGGTCAGACGCCGGGTGGGCGGCTCAGCCCGTTGGCTGTCGCTACGCGTCGCCAGCGCCAGAATAAGTTCCCGGCAAAGCGGCGTAATTTGTAACGTGCAGCAGCGATCCGGCAGCGTCACCGCGTCCGGTTCGATAAACAGAAAACAGAGCTCCGCGTTGGCCGTCGCATGGTTACTGTGCGGAATACCGCCGGGGATCCAGACGCCGTACTGCGGCGGCACCATCCACATCGCCCGCTCCACCTCACAGGTAATCGCGCCGTGCAGCGCCATAATCAACTGCCCCTTACGATGCTGGTGCAGCTTACTGAACAGTTCCTCAGGCTGCACCCGAATACGAAATGCCACGGCAGGGTCATGGTGAAGATCGGGTTCATATCCATCAAGTCGCAGGCTGTACATCATTTTGTCCGTTTTTAGCGATAAACTGTCATTTTAGCTTGATTTGTTATTCCGGCAAACGCGGTATGGTACGCCCTCACCCGTTGATATGAGATAACAATGACTTTTTCTTCACCACGCGGCAAACACAGCGCCCTGATGATTGCGGGCATCCTGATGATTGCCACCACGCTACGCGTGACCTTCACCGGCGCGGCGCCGTTACTGGACGCGATTCGCGCGGACTACCACCTCACCACCGCCCAGACCGGCCTGTTAACCACTCTACCGCTGCTGGCTTTTGCGCTGGTTTCACCACTAGCCGCAAACGTTGCCCGGCGTTTTGGGATGGAGCGCAGCCTGTTTATTGCGATGCTACTGATTTGCGCCGGTATAGCCGTGCGCTCATGGCCTTCCGCCCCGCTGTTGTTTGCAGGAACGGCGGCGATTGGCTGCGGCATCGCGCTGGGCAATGTACTGCTGCCAGGACTGATCAAGCGCGATTTTTCACAGCATGTCGCCAGACTGACCGGCGCCTACTCTCTGACGATGGGCGCGGCGGCGGCATTAGGTTCCGCGCTGGTGGTGCCGCTGGCGCTGAGCGGTTTTGGCTGGCGCGGCGCGCTGTGTACGCTGATGATTTTTCCCTTACTGGCCCTTCTGATTTGGCTGCCGCAGTGGCGCAACGCCGCCACTGCAACCCTGACCTCCTCCCGCACCTTGCGGGCTCGCGGTATCTGGCGCTCCGCGCTGGCCTGGCAGGTGACGTTGTTTCTTGGTATTAACTCACTGATCTATTATGTGATTATCGGCTGGCTGCCCGCGATATTAATCAGTCATGGTTTCAGCGAAGCGCAGGCGGGTTCCCTGCATGGTTTGCTGCAACTGGCGACCGCGGCGCCCGGTTTGCTTATTCCACTTGTCCTGCACCGCTTTCGCGACCAACGTTGCATCGCCGTACTGGCATCGCTGATGTGCGCCTGTGGCGCCGCGGGATTGTGGTTCATGCCCGTCCAGGCGATTGCGTGGACGCTGCTGTTTGGATTCGGCTCGGGAGCCACAATGATCCTCGGGCTGACCTTTATCGGCCTGCGCGCCAGTTCCGCGCATCAGGCCGCGGCGCTCTCTGGTATGGCGCAGTCCGTTGGCTATTTGCTGGCGGCCTGCGGACCGCCGCTGATGGGAAATATTCATGATGCGCAGGGCGACTGGCAGATCCCGCTGTTGGCTGTCGCGGCGCTGGCGGTGCTGATGGCGGTGTTCGGCCTCTATGCCGGACGCAACAAGGAGATTGCCACAGCGTAACGTATGGCCCCCTAGATTGCCGGACGACGACGCCCTCCGGCAGTTGACGTTTACCCCCGCGCGGCGCGCAACATCGCCTGAACGAGCGGAACCGGTTTACCCGCCAGCGCGCCACGTTCATGCTGGAACAGCGTCGCCACAAAAAACGGATGCGTCACCAGCTCGACCGCGCGGATATCGCCATTGTCATCCCAGCCGGTCACCCGCAGATCGCCGCTTTCCAGCTCACGGGCAAACGCGTCCGCAATACCATAGTTACAGTGATAGCCTTCCGTAACGATCGGCTGACCATAGGCTTTGGCGATCAGCGTATTGGCGCGCAGTTCAATTGCATCCGTTTTTTCGACCAGCGAGCAGGTCAGCGGCATAATAACCATCCGCCCTTCGGTGTCGGTTTCAGCATGCGCCGCATCGTGCCAGCCCAGCACGTTACGGGCGTATTCCACTATCGCATGTTGAAACCCTCCGCAGGTTCCCAGGAAAGGAATGCTGTTTTCCCGGGCATAGCGAATGGCGGTCAGCGCGCCGTCGGTATTTTGATAAGGACTGCCCGGCACGACCCAGATTGCGTCATACCCCACCAGGTCTTCTGCGCTGTTAATTTCCGTACTGGCAAGCCAGTCGTAATCCGCGATCAGCTCAAGGACCGCGGCGGCATCGTCGATGGCCAGGGGAATCGCCTGATGCGCCGTGACGCTGGCGTTATAATCACCGACCAGCGCGATCCGCAGCGTATCTTTTACAGGGGATATTTCCATGAAGAATTCCTTACGTCAGAGCAATTGGGGACAACATAAGGAACCTCAGCCTACCGATCTTTTCCCGCTATCACAATCCCTTAATTTAGGGATGGCGAGCCACGAAGTGCTATAGTGGTAACGTTTTTTTCGTTTTGACGCCTGAATCATGATGAAAAGTAAAATACTGATTAGCGCATGCCTGATGGGGTTTAAGGTTCGCTATAACGGTAGCGAGAAATCCCCTTTAAACGCGGTGCTTTCGCGTCTGCAGGAAGAACAGCGTCTGGTCGTTCATTGCCCCGAACTGGCCGCTGGCATGCCGATACCCCGCCCACCGGCAGAAATTGTCTTTGCCAATGGCGATGCAGTCATGCAAGGGCGCGCAAAAGTACACGAAAAGACCGGCAACGATGCCACCGCACATTATCAACTTGCCGCCTGGCTTGCCCTTCGCGCCGCGCAGGAAGCCGGATGTGTGGTCGCGTTACTTACCGATGGCAGCCCCACCTGCGGCAGCCAGTTTATTTACGACGGCACGTTTAGCGGCAAACGTCATCCCGGCATGGGGGTCGCTACCGCGCTGCTGCGTCAGCACGGCATTACCGTTTTTTCCGACCAGCAGTTAGCTGACTTTTGCGCCTGGATTGAAGAGAGAGATAAACATGAAAATTCAGTGTAAGCGCGTTTATGAACCCGCAGAACAAAGCGACGGTTACCGCGTGCTGGTGGATCGCTTGTGGCCGCGAGGCATCAAAAAAGCGGATCTCGCTTTTGATGAATGGGTCAAAACGCTTACCCCGTCGACCGAATTGCGTAAGATGTTTCATGCCGCAACGATTGATTTTACGCACTTTGCCGGGCTGTATCGTGCGGAACTCGCCGCCGAGCGCCAGGAAGGGGAACGGCTGGCGAAGATTGCCCGTCAGCAAACGCTGACGTTACTGTACGCGGCCAAAAACGACGAACAGAATCACGCCCTTGTGCTGGCGGACTGGCTACGCGAGCTGTGATTCGCGGGCATTGACTGCATCAGGCTGCGCGTCGGGTAACAGTGGCATCAGGTGCTCCGCACGTACCCAGGCAAACCCCTGCTGCCCATTCGCGGCAACCACATCGCCTGTCACCAGCCAGAGCGCCCGCGGCGTCTCTTTTGGCAGCATGGTCGTAAAGCCATTCACCGGGTTGATAAACACCTCGCCCGGTTGACACAGGTGAAACAGTTCTACCGACTTGCCAATATTGCAACGTCCGGCGGACGTTTTCGCGCCAATAATCATCGCCAGCGTGCCTGGCTTTAACTGGAACATACTTCTCTCGTTACGCTCTTGTACTGTAGATTAAGACTATTCCGAGAGATGATAGCCTGCCAGGCCCCCTGTTGTCACTTCGTGGATTGCGGATGATCGCGACGCCACAGTTCCCATTCGTCAATGACTTCGCCGCCCGGCAGTTTGCAATCGGAGCGCACGCCCTGCGGGCTTTGCACCGGCACTAACGTCCCGCCTTTTTGCTCACAATAGACCGCCGCAGGATTTGCCATCCCCACCTTCGGTGGCTTTGGCGCATCGGGTTGCGATGCCGTCGTACAGGCTGATAATAAACAGGCGCATGACAGCGCAATAAGCAGTGATTTCATATTCCCTCCGTTAACGGTGATAGCGCACTAGCGTACCGCGACTGCCTTCCGGTCTCCATGTTTTCCTGCGTCGTCGTTAAAAGCGTGCGGACATTCTCTTTTGTCACTCATTAACCCCTGTTATCCTTGCGGCTCTTTGCATACTTCTGACAGGTGATCGCATGAGACTGGGCATTCTGTTTCCCGTCGTCATTTTTATTACGGCCGTGGTTTTTCTGGCGTGGTTTTTTATCGGCGGCTATGCCGCGCCGGGAGCCTAATTCATGAAAAAAACAACCCTGATAATGATCGCCGTAGCGATAGTCGCTGTGCTGGGAACCGCGTTAGGCTGGTGGTGACGCTGGTCTAAATGACAAAGGCCACCCTGAGGTAGCCTTTTGTCTGCAAATTTTACCGTTTAGCTTTTGATTTTTCTGTAGATAACCAGCACGACAATCGCGCCGATTACCGCGACCGCGAAGCTGCCGAAGTTAAAGCCGTCCACTTTCCCGAAGCCCAAAAGCGTGCTGATCCAGCCGCCGACGACGGCGCCGACGATCCCCAGAATGATCGTCATGAAGAAACCACCACCATCCTTACCAGGCATAATCCACTTCGCCAGAATACCTGCAATAAGACCAAAAATAATCCATGAAAGAATGCCCATTTTTTCCTCACTTATGTTTTTACGTTAGCGGTTTAGTCGCCGTTAAAAAGCATAGCACATCATCAGGAAATTGAAATTTGTGATGAAAATCACTTTATTTACCCTGCGTTGTTCTCCTACAAAAGTTGGGGTTGCATATTTAAATGATAAAGATTATCTTTCTCATTACTGAATAGTTGAGCAAAAAGCTCAGGTATTCAGTACGACATTGCTCACATTGCTTCCAGTATTTCTTGCCCGCCTCTGTGCGGGCTTTTTTTTGACGTTGCCTCGTCATTTATGTCGAACGGGCTGTCATTTCCTCACCCTTCCTGTTCCAGAACCGCGCCACTGCGGGTTTCTTCATTCTGGCACGCATTATGCTTATCGCCATGCGTCATAATGACAATCCGAAGCGTCGGCGACAGTGCTGACGCTTCCTCTACAATTCGCGCTATTTCAGCATTTAACAGGTCTGTTATTGATGAAAAAAATCACCAGTGTATGCCCCTACTGCGGGGCCGGGTGCAAGCTCAAGCTTGTTGTTGAAAATAACAAAATCATCCGCGCTGAAGCGGCTGAGGGTGTGACTAACCAGAACCAGCTCTGCCTGAAAGGTTACTATGGTTGGGACTTCCTGAACGATACCCGCCTGCTGACGCCCCGTCTGACTCGCCCCATGATCCGCTATGAAAAAGGCGCTAAATTTACCCCGGTCAGTTGGGATGAAGCCATCCGCTACACCGCGCATCGTTTGCTGGCTATCCGCGATACCTTTGGTCCACGAGCCATTATGACGACCGGTTCTTCCCGCGGAACGGGGAATGAAACCAATTATGTCATGCAGAAATTCGCCCGTGCGGTTCTTCATACCAACAATGTGGATTGTTGCGCCCGCGTATGCCACGGTCCTTCCGTCGCCGGACTCCAGGAAACCCTGGGCAATGGCGCAATGAGTAACGCCATTAGCGATATTGAACATTCCAAATGCCTGCTGATCTTTGGCTATAACTGTGCGGACTCTCACCCTATCGTGGCGCGCCGAGTCATTAAAGCGCGTCAGAATGGCGCAAAAATTATCGTCTGCGATCCTCGCCGTATTGAAACTGCCCGCATTGCCGATCAGCATCTGCAGCTTAAAAACGGGTGCAATATGGCGCTGGTTAACGCCTTTGGCTACGTGCTGATTGACGAGCAGTTATACGACAAAGCGTATGTGCAGCAGCATACAGAGGGCCTGGATGCCTACTGGCAGACGGTGAAAGACTATTCCCCTGAAGCCGTGGAACATCTGACTGGCGTTCCGGCTTTGCAGGTGCGCCAGGCAATGCGCACCTTTGCCGCCGCCCCTTCCGCAACCGTGATGTGGGGAATGGGCGTGACGCAGTTCGGCCAGGCGGTTGACGTGGTGCGGGGGTTATCCAGCCTCGCTTTGTTGACCGGTAATCTGGGGCGCCCTTACGTCGGCGTCGGACCGGTGCGCGGACAGAACAACGTTCAGGGTGCCTGTGATATGGGCGTGTTACCTAATCTGTTCCCGGGGTACCAGAGCGTGACCGATCCGGTTATTCGTCAGAAGTTCGCCCATGCCTGGGGTATCAATCCTGAGCGGATGGACGAACGCGTCGGGACGCGCATCACCGAAGTACCGCATCTGGCGCTGGAAGGTAAAATCAAAGCCTACTACATCATGGGAGAGGATCCGCTGCAAACAGAAGCTGATTTGAGCCTGGTTCGTAAAGGCTTCGAGGCGCTGGATTTTGTCGTGGTGCAGGATATTTTCATGACCAAGACCGCAGAGATGGCCGACGTCATTTTACCGGCAACCTCCTGGGGCGAACACGGCGGCGTATTCACCTGCGCCGACCGCGGCTTTCAACGTTTTGAAAAAGCCATTGAACCGACCGGTGACGTGAAGCGCGACTGGGAAATTATCAGCCTGCTGGCCAGCGAAATGGGGTATCCCATGCATTATGACAACAATCAGCAAATCTGGGATGAGATGCGCGAACTGTGTCCGCTGTTCTATGGCGTAACGTACGAAAAAATGGGTGAAATGGGACATGTACAATGGCCCTGCCCGGACCTCGATCACCCCGGAACGCCCTATTTGTACGCCAACAGTCGCTTTGACACGCCAGACGGCAAAGGCAAGCTGTTTGCCGCACCGTGGCGCGCGCCTGCGGAAATTCCGGATGAGACGTACCCGATGGTGCTCTGTACGGTACGCGAAGTGGGTCACTATTCCTGCCGCTCGATGACCGGGAACTGTGCGGCGCTTCAGGCGCTTGCCGATGAGCCGGGCTATGTGCAGATTGCCGCCCAGGACGCACAGGAACTGGGGATCCGCCATCGCGATCTGGTGTGGGTCAGTTCGCGACGCGGCAAAGTGATCAGCCGGGCCGATGTCTCAGAGCGCATTAACCGCGGCACGGTGTATATGACCTACCAGTGGTGGATTGGCGCATGCAACGAACTGACGCAGGACAACCTCGACCCTATCTCAAAAACGCCGGAAACCAAGTATTGCGCGGTGAAGGTAGAAAAAATCACCGATCAACAGTGGGCTGAACGATACGCCGCGCAGACCTACAGCGAGATGAAAATGCGACTGTGTGAGGCGATCGCCTGACAGCGTTTGCACCTGAACCCGCAGTGCGGGTTCAGGCCGCGTTCAATAGCCGACGTGCTGCGGCTCGCCCAGGGGCAGTGCGCGCGCTTCCCGCCGTTTATCCTTCCGCATCAATCCCAGCGTGATAAAAAACAGCCCTGCCATAAAGGGCAATTCATACAACTCTTCAATCAAATCGGTATAGTTGACGTCGTGCAAAAAGAGTGGAGCCAGCAAGCGGTGATGTTCGACAGTATCCGAAATCAAGAACGAACAGGCCGTCAGCGCAAACAGCCACACGGGAAGCGGTTCCTCACGCAGACGACGCGCAATCTCCCGGCGCAGTGAAGCAGACAGGCAAACCGGTAACACCAACGCGGCAATCAGTATGACCGAGATCCCCCGAAACAGTATTCTGGGTTCGTCAGGAAAATAATCGCGTCCCCAACTGGTGCTTCGCCCCAGCAGCACTACCCACCAGACCACCGCCCATGACCAGAACTGTTTCGCGCCTTCAGGTCGGGAAAGCGGTCGGATATACCAGGCGGTGAACAACGCGCCAAACAGTAGCCATAGCGCCTGTCCGTTCTCAACCCACGCGACAAGCGCGCCATGAAAAAGCGGCAAATGCCAGTTTGCGGTGAACGGGATCGCGACGGCAGCTAGCGTAAGAAAGCCGGTTGTGGAGGAAAAACGTGCGTCTAGTTTCATGGGTATCAGTTCTGTTAAGGTTCTGTTACCCGATCATAAATTTTACGAATATTCTTACCTTAGCAATCCATGCGGTGAACTTAAGGTTTTCTTAAGGTTTCGTTTCAATTCATTTCTGTGATGTGTCAAACATTGCGAAAAGACAAAAAAAAACCGTACTGCATCGCCTGTATGCAGTACGGTTGTTATTTCCGACGGTCTTACCAGCCGCAGACGTCGTGCTCGTTTTCCGTATCGTATGAACGAACCGTATTCACCAGATCTTTGACCACCTCAGCGGCCACTTCCGGCACCAGCAGGGTCATTGGCGCATCGGTTTCATAATCGACAGACACACCATTGCTGTTATTCGTCACGCTGACGGTATAGGTTGCTTTTCCCATGATTATTTCTTCCCGGTATGAATGACTTTTCGTTGGTTTGCGCTTTCCAGCAGAACCTCCGGCGCGACGAAAAAATCGATATTGAAATAGGTGTCATCGGTCATCACTTCGATGTTGTGCCATTTTTCAGGTGGAAAAACACCAAACTGACCGGCTTCGATGATCATCACTTTTTCCGGTTCCGGACTGTGTTCATCGGCATAGCCGAGATATTTGACCGCCCCCTGCATCACCGACAGGCGGGGATACACCCCCGGTCGGGTTCCTTTATCAAGGTGGCGTTCGAAAATTCCGGCAGGCGCGGTCTCTTTATTCCAGAACGGCGTGGAGCGCGTATGGATATGGTTTTGTGGAATCTGAAGCATGTTCTTCCCTCATCCAGTCGATAGATGCGGTTGTGTTTAACCCGCTGTTCCAGAAAGGTTACGCCTCATAACTGGCATTTTAAATACACCAAAAGGGGCACATGCTTCTTTTCCACTGTCGGGGCGACACGCCTACTTGTGCGCCTCGCCCCATGACATCATCTACCCGGCGGGATGAGCGGATTGCCGTATTGTTTCAGCCAGCTCTCTGCTAACTTTTTAGTGGCGTAATCGTTCAGATGCCCAACGTCACGGTACAACGGGATCCCGTTAATTTCTGTTTTGCAGATTCCGTCAGGACATTGCACCCTTTTTGGATCGATAACGATCAGAGATGGAAACTTTGTCTGCAGCGTTGCGTACATTTTTTCTGTCCACACCGCCGGATTGATTTGCGGCTGCGGATTACAGGATTGATGCTCATACTCGCCCCGTGTTTTAAAATGCTCATAGAAACAAGTCAGAAAATTTTCCGGCATCGGGAACATGCTTTTCACAAGAATCGGCTGCGCGCCAGCATCGATAATGGCTTGTACAGCCTGCCCGGTCGCGCGGGTCACAATATTGATGGACTCAGTTTGTGATGGGGTATCATTAATATGATCTCTCACCCTGAACGCCGCATAGTTTTCCCATACCTGAGAAATAATGACGTATTTATACTTATGGCTTCGAATAGCGTCATAATATTTTTCGACGTTTTCGTGGCAAATCTGATAATGTTCGCCTTTATAAGTATATAAATCATCATGGTATACGCCCGGAATCGCCAGACACAACGAAGTCGCTTTCATATCCACAGCAACTTTTGCATTTTTTCCCATGACATCAAAAAAATTCCAGTACTGATTGGAATGCGAATCGCCCATCAGTATCGCACGTTCTGAAGAGGTTTTATCCCCTACCACACACGCCATATCGGTTCCTGATACATTCGCATTCATACAGTCCTGCCGCTGTTTTAACTTTGTCTCTTTCAGAACGCTATTGATATGATGAAGCGTCTCACCAAACCGGAGATAACTAAAACCATCAAAATGCTTGCTGACAGGGTTCAAAACGATAATGGCGAGCAGTGGCGCGACCAGCAAGATAATCAGCGTTTTTTTCAAAGACTGCCGGGGCTTTCTATAGGGTTTTTCAACAAAATAGTATGATCCCACCGCTAAAAGAATAGACAAACACAGGCCTGCCAGTCGGGCATAGACATGGGTAATCCCTATATAGTGCAATGTCGCGAAAATAGGCCAGTGGAAAAGATACAGTGAATACGAGATTTTACCGAGCCATACGAGAGGGGAGAATGATAAGCAATTATTGATTAGGATATTTTCCCGGGAGCCGCTAAAAATCACTATTGCTGCACTGAGACAAACCGCCAGCGTATAAACGTTGGGATAACCCAGAATGACATCCGTTCTGAAGCTGATAGTAAAAATAACAATAATCGCAAGCAGTGAAATAATATTAAGCGCAACTGTATTTACTCTCTTTGCCAATGGCAGGTAAATACATACGCAGACACCAAGCATAAACTCAAAGAACCGGGAAGCGAAAAAATAATAGGTTTTCGTCGGCTGTGCAGATGTATAATGCCAGGTAATTGCGATACCCACTACCGTTATCAGCAGCGAGCCGTACTTAATCGTTCGCTCATTTGTTTTCTTACGGAAAAAATAATAAATAATCGGAAAAAAAAGATACCATTGCCACTCAATAGACAGTGACCAGGTATGAAGCAATAACATCGCGTTCGAGTCAGGCGCTGCATATGCGGTCGTTTCATCACCAAAATAGCGGTTTGAGACGATCAGTAAGGTCTGTTTTATGCTTTTAAGAAAAGGTGCGTAATCTTCAGGTAACCAGAATACCGAAGCCAGAACGAAACAAAAAGCCATCATCGCCAGCATAGCAGGCTGCAAGCGCCATAGCCTGCGTAGGTAAAAGTCGCTAAAGCTAAATTTACCCGCATCCATTCTGTCTTTGATTATCGAGGCAATGAGGAAGCCAGAAATAACGAAGAAAATATCAACCCCAATAAAACCGGATGCGAATACTGTAAACCCGGCGTGAAATAGCACCACCAGCAATACGGCAATCGCCCTGATGCCGTCAATATCTGAACGATATTTCATCCATTACCCTGCCAATAAAATATAAAGCACGGATTTTACACGAGTTTATTTAAAAGTGAACCGCTATGGCTCACTGTTTCTCTGCGCTTCCGATACAAAAAAGCCCGCTGTATAGCGGGCTAACAGATTTACGATTGCAGCGTTGCCAGTCGTGCCGCGAATCCGACGAAAATCAGGCCGATCAGTGAATTTCCCACTTTCGCCAGTTTCTTTTTTGTGCGGATGTACTGGGTGACAAACGCGCCGGAGAGGATCAGGAAAGTCAGATAGCAAAAGCTCACCACTTCCAGCGTGACCGCCAGAATGAAAAATGACAGTCCCGCGTGCGGCGCGTTAACATCAATAAACTGCACAAAAAAGGAGACGTAGAAAAGAATCGCTTTTGGATTGGTCAGGCTCAGTACGAGCGCGCGTTTAAAAATCGCACCGAAAGGCACGGCGTCTTCAGAGGCCCCACTGCCCTTTGATTTAAGCGTGGACCAGAGGATCTTCGCGCCAAGATAAAGCAGATAAAACGCACCGAGATAGCGCACGATATTAAACAGCACCGGCGTGGTTTTAATCAGCGTCGCAACGCCCGCATAGGCTAAAAACATCAGCACCGCATCGCCAATAAACACACCGCTCGCGGCAAGATAGCCGCCCTTTATCCCTCTCCCGACGCTATTTTTTAAAACAAATATCGTATTCGGCCCCGGCACTAATACAATAAAAATCGCCCCCACCAGATAGGTCCAGTAATTCAGTACGCCATACTCTGCAAACACGTTAACCTCTTCCTGAAACAACACATACGCTTAGCTGCGAAACAATATGCTAACCAATGCACCTGATGATGGAAAGGGAAATCCCTTAAACGGAGGTTCCGCGTTGGCGGTTGTTTTATCTGACGACCAGCAGATCCGACACGCGCGTAGTGTAGCGGGGAGAGAGCATCTCTCGTTTCATTTGCCACTGCTGGGTGGTGCCTTGCCCGGCAAAATAGAGCGTTCCCCTTCCCTCTTGCGCATTAAGCTTATCCAGCACGCTCATCAACTTTTCACTGCCCGGACGGGGTGCGTTATCGTCAAACAGATTAAGCTGCGCCACGCCCTGGCTGAAAAAGTCGCCGAGCATCACACCCGCTTTTTGATAACGGTGACCGTCACGCCAGATCGCGTCCAGACAGCGGATCGCCGCGTTAATAATGTCCCGGCTGTCATGCGTGGGCGTCAACAATTCGACCGAGCCATAATTGCCGTAATATTTTTCATTTTCCGCAAACGGACTGGTTTTCACAAAGGCGGAAATATGCCGACAGTATTGATGCTCCGCGCGAAGCTTTTCCGCCGCGCGCGTGGCGTGGCTGCAAATGGCCTGACGCATCTGCTCGTAGTCACTCACCCGCTCGCCAAAAGAGCGGGAACAGATAATCTCCTGCCGGGCGGCTGAAAACTCCTCCAGCGCCAGACACGGTTCGCCGCGCAACTCGCGCACCGTTCTTTCAAGCACCACGCTGAAATTTTTCCTGATGAAGCGAATATCCGTCTCCGCCAACTGCAGTACGTTTTCGATGCCCATCGTTTCCAGCTTTTTCGCAATGCGCCGCCCAATGCCCCACACCTCGCTGACCGGCATTAACGCCATTAGCTTTCTCTGGCGATCCACGTTCGACAGATCCACCACCCCGCCTGTCTGCGGCCACTGCTTTGCCGCGTGGTTCGCCAGCTTCGCCAGCGTCTTGGTTGGGGCGATCCCGACACCAACCAGCAGATGCGTGCGCTGCAGCAGCGTGCGGCGAATCTCCATGCCGAAATCGGTCAGATCCCGGCAATGACGTACCCCCGTCAGATCGCAAAACGCTTCATCGATACTGTATATTTCCACGCGCGGCGTCAGCTCTTCCAGCGTGGTCATTACCCGGTTAGACATATCGGCGTACAGTTCGTAGTTGCTGCTGAAGCAGACGACGCCATAGCGACGAAACAGATCTTTTTGCTTAAAGTAGGGATCGCCCATTTTCACGCCCAGCCGCTTTGCTTCTGCGCTTCGGGCGATGACGCAACCATCGTTGTTTGATAACACGGCCACTGGCTTACCTTTCAGATCCGGCCGGAAGGCGGTTTCGCAGGATGCGTAAAAGGAATTCACATCCACCAGCGCAAACATGATTACTTTGTCGCTTTGATGATGTGCGTAACCACGCCGAAAATATCCAGCGTATCCTCACTGCTCACGCGGATAGGCGACCAGGCGCTGTTCATCGGGTTTAACTGCACCGTGGGCCGCAGCTGTAGCTGCTTTACCGTAAACTCCCCTTCAACTGCCGCAATCACAATGTCACCGTGCGTCGCCTGAAGCGCGCTGTCCACCACCAGCAAATCCCCGTCGCCAATACCGCCCTCAATCATCGAGTCGCCAGCGGCGCGGACAAAATAGGTTGAACTGGGATGCTGAATAAGCAGTTCGTTAAGGTCGATCCGTTGTTCCACATAATCTTGCGCGGGAGAGGGAAATCCGCACTGAACGATATCGGCAAAAAGCGGAGTCGTTACAATCTGGCGCAAGTCAACGGGTCTGTAGAACATCATCATCACACATCCATATATTTACTGTATTTATATACAGTAGATTTAAACAAAGGCGAGATCAAGCGGCGAACAGCGCGTGTTGGCGGGCGTTAAACTGCAGCATGTTGATTTTATTTATTTACGGGGAGAAAAAAATTTTGTGCGGCTCATTCGAATGATTATAAAAGCGCCAACTGAAAACCCGTCGGCATGCGACGGGTTCACAGGATTTAATGATGCAGCATTTCATCCACCACGGCCTGGGCCTTAAGCTGGTAAGGATAATAGGTTGGCCAGTTATCCATCTCTTCCAGCAGCGCCTGCTGTGAGGTATTGCCCATAAAGATATGGAAATGGCTCGACTTGCGCGGAGCGATGATATGATCGCTAAACTGCACATATTTCGGCGCGTTGCTGTTCGCCTCTTTGCACTCAAACAGATAACGGACGCCTTTCTTACCCGAGGTATAGGTGAGGATCTTGTGTCCAGCATAGTCATATTTACAGGAGGCGACCTGATCGCCGGTATGGAACTCCATCACGCCGTTTTCAATACCGATCGTTTCGACATCCGTTGCATATCCTTTGCGGTAATATGCTTTTATTTCCTCTGCTGATTTACGCTTATCTTTCTCTGCTTTCTGCGTAAACACCGGATCCAGTTCGCCGCTGACCAGATACGGGTAAACGGATTGCCACATACCGTCCCAGTCGGTCAACGCCCTGTCCCGAACGTTTTTATCGTCGAATACGCCTTCGGCCGCTTTCTGTTCCACCTCTGTCAGCGGAGCGCCATGTGAATGGTGACCGTGTGCGAAGGCATAACCGCTCGCCAGCAGCATTCCCAGAAACAGCGATAGTTTTTTAAAACGAATAACCACAATTGCACCCTCAGTTCATCCATAAAGATGCAATGTTATATTATAACAAAAGAAGATATTCAACTGTCCCGATGAAAACAACGAGGAAAAGCAGACCGAAAATCAACGGCCACCGCGCGGGTGGCCAATGGCAGGAGGCTGTCAGGCAGCCATCTTCAGGCAGGCGTCGGCGCACGCATTGCAGGCCTGGGCGCACGCCTGACAGTGTTGGTGCTCATGTCGGGCACATTCCTCGGCGCAGGCTTTGCACAGGTCCACGCAAAGACGACACGCCTGACTGAGATAATCGCTGTCCAGGGCCATAAATTGCGCCGCCAGACGGCACATTGCGGCACACTGGGTATCCAGACGGATACACGCTCTCATCATATCGATATCTTGTTCATTCAGGCATGACGCAGCACAGTGATCGCATGCTGCCGCACACGCATAACACATATCAATACATTCACGGTGTTCTTGCTGCATAACTCACTCCTTATTTTTGTCAGAGGAGTAGATAAGTCTGCACAAAATTTCCCACCTCGCCAGGCGGTAAGGCGCATTCACTTTTTTCCGAATAGCAGAATCCTTTTCCATTTCGTGTCGGCAATCACATATTCCACGCCCCGTTGTCCAGAACTTTGATCGGGTCACTTTTTCTACAAAAACCGAATTCGGTATGATGGAGGCGGACATAAAAAACAGGAGGTAATACTATGTATCGTTCTGTTCTGGTTCCAATTGATATCTCTGAATCCGATCTGACCCGCCAGCTCATCCCCCAGGTTGAGGCGCACACCAAAGCGGCAAAAGTCCACTTCCTGGCGGTGATCCCGTCAGTCCCCTTCTATGCTTCCATGGGACTTGCCTACTCCGGCGAATTACCGGACAGGAACGGTTTACAGGCCAAAGCCTTGCAGAAGCTGGAAGAGATCGTGAAGCAATTCACTATCCCTGAAGGCAGAGTGCAAACGCACGTGGTGTATGGTCCACCTAAAGATCAAATCCTGAAGGTGGCGGAGGCGGTGAGCGCCGATCTGGTGATTATTGCCTCGCACCAGCCAGGCATTTCAACCTATCTGCTGGGCTCAACCGCTGCGGCCGTGGTTCGCCACGCGCACTGCCCGGTGTTAGTGGTACGCTGATCCCCGAACGGGAGTCCGCTGGCTCCCGTTTATTCTGCCTTTACAATCCAGTCCCGAAAGATTTCCATTGCCGGGGTCACTGGCTTCGATTTCAGGTGCGTGAGCCAGTAGCTGCCCATATCGACTTCATTAGCAAAAGGACGCGCAAGCTGCCCGCTCGCCAGCTCACGGCTGAACATTTTTGCCGGAACCAGTGCCGCGCCGCCGCTCTGGATGACCGTTTCAACCATCAGGCGCGATGAGTCGAACATTGCGCCATTGATTCGCTCAGCGCTAACCCCTGCGGCCGCAAACCAGGCATCCCACTCATCTGCCCGGTAAGAGCGTAAAAGATTCTCTTGCAGGAGATCGGCGGGATGCGACAGTCGTTGCGCGGTATCGGGCGAACAAAGCACCGTCAGCGGCGCCTCGCACAGCATTTCGTTATGGGTGGCGGGCCACTGACCGCTACCAAAGCGGATGGCGAAATCCAGCCCTTCTGCGGCCAGGTTTACCACGTTGTTATTGGTGCGCAAACGCAGATCGACAAACGGATGCGCTTGCCGGAATTGTTCAATGCGCGGTAGCAGCCAGCCAACAGCGAAAGTCCCAACCGCCGCGACGGTGAGCACCTCACGGTATTCTCCTCCTTCAAACTGGCGGAAAATGGTGTCGATTTGCCCAAACGCATCGGTCAGCACCGCAAACAGCGCCTGCGCCTCATCCGTCATCTCCAGCCCTCTGGGCAGACGCTTAAACAGCACCCGGTTCAGGCGATCTTCAAGTATTCGTACCTGTTGGCTGACCGCCGCCTGCGTTACGCAAAGTTCAAGCGCGGCGCGCGTAAAGCTCAAATGACGGGCGGAAGCTTCAAAGGCGCGTAGCGCATTGAGAGGAAGATGAGAACGCATCGAAAAGACTCATAAGATTTTCTTTTATCCAGGGTAAATTCTTCTCGCTTGTTAAGCAAGCGCTGAATGGAGATAGTGCATCACGCCGGCAATCGGGAAACATTTTATTTTTATTGATGTCTCTGGCCTGGATATTTCTGCACCAAAAACAAAAGTGCCCTTATTTACCCATTCATTGACGATTAAGAAGGTTTTGTATGCTTAAAGAACGGTTTCGCCAGACGGTATTTATCGCTGCCGCTGTTATGCCCTTCATTTTTAGTAGCACTTCACTGCATGCGCAGGCGACGTCAGACGTGCAGCAGGTTCAGAAAAAGCTGGCGGCGCTGGAAAAGCAATCTGGCGGACGCCTGGGCGTGGCGCTGATTAATACCGCGGATAATTCGCAGGTGTTGTACCGCGCAGACGAGCGTTTTGCGATGTGCAGCACCAGTAAGGTCATGACCGCCGCCGCGGTATTAAAACAGAGTGAAACCCATGACGGTATTTTGCAGCAAAAAATGACCATTAAAAAAGCCGATCTGACCAACTGGAATCCCGTAACAGAGAAATATGTGGGTAATACGATGACATTAGCTGAGCTAAGCGCAGCGACGTTACAGTACAGCGATAATACCGCCATGAATAAACTGCTGGCGCATCTTGGCGGCCCCGGCAACGTCACGGCGTTTGCACGTTCCATTGGCGACACGACGTTTCGTCTCGATCGTAAAGAGCCGGAATTAAACACCGCCATTCCCGGCGATGAGCGCGACACAACATCGCCGCTGGCCATGGCCAAAAGTCTGCGTAAACTCACGCTGGGCGACGCGCTGGCAGGTCCCCAGCGCGCGCAGCTTGTCGACTGGCTGAAAGGCAACACCACCGGGGGCCAGAGCATTCGTGCCGGCCTTCCTGCACGCTGGGTGGTGGGCGATAAAACCGGGGCGGGTGATTACGGCACCACGAATGACATCGCGGTGATCTGGCCGGAAGACCGCGCCCCGCTGGTGCTGGTAACCTATTTCACACAGCCACGGCAGGATGCGAAATGGCGTAAAGATGTCCTGGCCGCGGCGGCGAAAATTGTGACGGAAGGAAAGTAATTTCTCTGAACAGAACCCTGCGCAGACACCTGACGGTGTCTGTGCGGAAAACAGCGCTTCGCTGGAAAATTGGTCTACACTAAAAAATGTGTGAATTCACTCTCACCAATCAACCTAACAAGGATGCGCGATATGAAAAAAATTGCTTTCGCTACCACACTGCTTGTCTCAGCCTTCTCTTTCAGCGCCATTGCCGCTGACCAGGTTTCAAAAGAAGAAGTTGATCATTTTAAACTGGAAAAAGTGGGGACGGTAAACGTTTCGCAGAGCGGCGGAGCCATCTCCTCACCAAGCGATCTGCGTGAAGAACTGTCGAAACTGACGGATGAAAAAGGCGCCAAATATTATCACATCGTCGCTGCCCGTCAGCATGGCCCGAATTTTGAAGCGGTCGCCGACATTTATAAAGATGCGAATAAATAAGCCCGTCGTGAACAGTATTCACCTGCTGGTCTGACAAAAGAAAAAGGCCCGGACAAATGTCCAGGCCTTTAAAATTTGGGCCGCCATCGAGGCCTCGAACCCCGTTCCCTACAACAAAAGTCGTTCGCTCTTCCAGATGAGCTAATGGCGGTTAGCCGTTTATCATTATCTGATTGAGAATTTACTCATCAGTGATAACGGGCTGAATAATACATAACTCAAATTAACCCTGCAAGAGCTAAAGTCCTTTTGAAACACCTTTAATTCACTGTTTGCTTATTATTTGCGCGCCGATAGCAAATCAAAAGCGCATCCGTATCCCAACAACACCCTGAATGGGTTCCTCAATATGGCGACCCTGTCGGTAATTCATTTCACCATACAGCGTGGCGGTGCGAGTTACGTCGGCAGACAGACCCAGGCCATACTTACCGGAGGTACCGTTAAGATTATTATCAAAATGATTCACATTATTGATTACCGTGCGATTCGATTTTGCTAATTCCTGTTCAACCTCCACCTGAATGTATGGCGCAATAACAGTGTCATGGCTGGAAAAATGGCCTCCCGTGCGTATACCCATCCCGGCAATAAGAGAACGCGCCGCGCCTGTCTTCGCCCTCATCCCGTTTGACAAACGAATATCCGCATCATTAATTTGCGTCCCGGTAAGGCGAAAAAATGGCTCAACAGTGATGGTATCATCCGGCTGGAAAAGTATTCCGCTTTCAGTCGCGGCGCTCAGACCATATTGATGCCATTCTCCCGTTGCATTACCACCATTGGTCATACGCACCCTGAGGTTATTATTTAATCTATTCGCTTTAACCACGCCATCAATATAAACGCCGTTGTGATGATACCAGGTGGCGTAGCCGCCAATACCGTAACTGTCCACATGGCTTTTTCCGCCCCGGGCGTGCAGGACATGATTTTTGGTCAGCGTGATAAACGCGCCGCTGACAAGCGTTCCATCCTGATATTCCGCCATTCGGTCTCCGCCCAGTTCCAAACCGTTTTGGTGCAGCGTATATTCAGCACCGCTACTGACCGAAACGTGGCTCTTTTTACCCAGATAATGGCCCCAGACATTCCCCTCGCCCGCCTTTCGCTCACGGCCTGAGTGATTACGGTAACTGCGCAGGCCGTCCATTTCTGAACGCATAACATTCAGGCCGACGGTCGCCAGGCTCAGGACTGCATCCGTAGAGGGGGTCGTAATCAGCGAACCGCCGCCATTGCCATTGTTATTCCCATTATCTCCTTCGCTGCCGCCGTCGCCCTCGTTGCCCTCGTTATCTTCATTATCTTCATCGCCTTCGTTACCTTCATTGCCATCGGTCATCGCGCCGAGATACCAGACATTGCCGCTGTAGCCATCCTTATTCTGTTGATGATACAGCGTATAAAGATACGTACCGCCATCAATCGCGGCTGAGCGATGATAATTAGCGCTCACCAGAGAAAATTCCGCTTCACCGCGTTGATCGTGAATAAGATTCACCGTAAGGTCCCTGTCGTCGGCGATTTCATGCCCCGAGTCAAAAACCATGATAGTAAAGCTGCCAGCGCCCTGACCTATCTCGACAAAATTCGCGTTCTTTTTAGCCAGCGATGAGTTAAATAAAAAGTGACCTGAGCCGCTAAGATTATCAATGGTCAGAGCCGCATATTCGCCGTAACTGTCGAGCAGAAAACTTACGTTTCCTCCCTGGAGAATGAGATTGCCGACATAAGCCGGGTCCAGATCCGCGGTGTCGTTATCAATGTCGGTAATGTACAGCGTCCCGGCTAGCGTGATGTTATCGGCTACCGCACCGGCATCCATATAGACGCCTCCCGCCTGCCCGACATTCATAAAACCAGTCGCGCGTGCGCCATCATATAAATAAGAACGACCGCCATTGATTGTGGTGTCATTAATAATGGCATTATTCGCCACCGACTGGATCCCGGCGTCAATCCTCGTTCTGTCCGCATAACCTTCGCTATAAACGATCTGATGGCCGCCGTTAATATGCGTGTCTTCGGCCTGCGAGCCGAAATAAATATACTGGCGCGACGTATCATTAAGCTGCGTTTTTTTCGCCGTGGAGGCGGAAAAGTAAACATACTGAACGCTGTTATCATTCAGTATCGTATTTTCCACGAAGCCCGGCGCCCAGGTCTGGAATTGAAGCGTCTGAACACTGTTTCCGTTGAGAGTGGTATTCACCGCCAAACCACCGGTAAGCTGCTGACGAGCCGTTCCATTAAGGGTTGTACCTTCTGCAACCGCATTTAAGCCAGAAATATACTGCGCGCCGTGATTAATCGTGGTGTCTGTCACCCGCGCGCTGTCACTCAGGTATTGTGAAGAGCCTTCCTCTATCGTTGTGTTTTTTGCATGCGCGTTATCCTTGAGCCATTGCTGCCCGCCGTTATTGAGCTGAGTGCCGGTGATTAGCGCATTTTCATAACCATACTGGCGTCCGCCGCTCCCCTGAACAACGGTATCCACCGCTTCAGAATAAACGTTTTGCGTACCATTGCTGTTGATAATCGTCCCCCTGGCAACGGCGTTATCTCTGACATTTTCAAAACCTTTATCGTTAAGAACCGTACCGTAAGACGTGGCGTTATCCTGTAATTCTAAAACACCACTAATTTTTTGCGGAACAGACATTTCGACAACAATATTTTTTACGACAGCATCTCCATTGTATATTACTGTCTCGCCAGAAATGAGGCAGTTAATATTACAACGCTCATTCGTCGTTTCTGTTTCTACAGGAATTAATGATACCGCCCCGACAGCGGGCGACAACACCGCAAAACCGCAGGCCAGCGTAGAGGCAACAACATGATGAATAAGAGTGCTTGCGGAGGTATTTGCTGACCATCCTTGTGTGCTCATTTAATTTCTCACTTCAGGGACGCCACGGCAAAACCTGATATAACAACAGTAAACCAGACGTATCCTTTCATTAAAAGACAATTGACCTGCTGCGCATAATCACGCACGGGAGGGAATAAAAACCAATGACAGGCTTAAATCAAACGCGTCCATCTAAACACAGATAATGTAAACCAACAGTAAACCGGGACCTGCGCAACAAGGCAAAATAATACGGAAATTCCTTATTAACACAGCAACATTTCTCGAATTATGTTGCTTATAGCGTATTCGCGACAATAAAAAACGAGAACCTTTTGGCTCTCGCTCTTATTAATTCCAGAAAGTAAGGTAGCGTAAAATGTGAAGACGCCGTTTACAGCGCCTGCGTCATCGGACGGAAAATAATCTCGTTCACACCGACATCTTCCGGCTCGCTGATAACAAATGCCACCCTGCGCGCAGAGGTGTCCGGAGGGATACCGACTTGAGTACCATAATCCTGATTAGCGCGTTTCATCACAAAAAGGAAGGGAGATAAAAATGCCAAAAGGCTCCCGGCGGAGCCTCAATTATTTTCGGTAGTCTACCGGTGTCTGACCGGAACGAATGTACTGTGTAATATTGTCAAATGTCACCATGACAGATTTGCAAAAAATGCATTTTGCGCCGAAAGGGTTTTTCTCGGTAACATCAAAAGCAGAGGTTCTGTACTGAGAACCATGACAACATGGACATCTGAAGTGGATATGAGGAGTCATAACGGTCACCTTAAAGTGCGGGCCTCTGGGGCCCTGGTCTACGCTAAATTCGACGTCCTGATCCTCATTTAACGTTTTAAAATTGTCGCTCTGAATTGCAGAAGAAGGGACAAACACATCTTTGCTGCCATCAGCCGGAGCAATAAAACCGAAACTTTTTTCAGCGTTGAATTCTTTTACTAAGCCTGTCTTTTTAATTGACATGATCGATACCTTAATTTGAGCCTTCCGGCGTAGGGTTTTTACAGAAACGACGAAGTGAATAGTGGGAAGACTCAAAGAAGGGACAAAGAGAATATACCTGAAATGAGAACTGCTTGAGTAAACAACTTTATAGATCGTTTGTTCTTAAACCGATGATGTCATTAACGCATGGACGTATCCGTTAAGCAATGTTTATTTTAGCCATCCGGATATCCTTATAGCCAGAAAATAACTCTGGCGTTCTCTTTAAGCACGTGTATAGTGCACCCTGTAATTAGCATTAAGGAATTTGTTTGTCCCGTAAAATGACAGGAATTGTCAAAACCTTTGACTGCAAAAGCGGTAAAGGTCTAATCAGCCCCTCCGATGGCCGCAAAGATGTTCAGCTTCACATTTCCGCACTCAGCCTTCGCGATTCAGAAGTACTGACCCCTGGGTTACGCGTTGAGTTTTGTCGAATAAACGGTCTGCATGGCCCTTCAGCAGCGAATGTTTATCTTTCGTAATCTGTATTAACACCTTTCGCCCAGGAAAAACCGTGGTGCATCATTAGCCATTCGCTAACAGCCCGCAGTCAGTCTATACCTGGCAGACGTTATCGGAAAAAATAAAAAACGGGAACCACTGGCTCCCGTTATGGTGTAACCCAGAATCTGAATTACATATTGGCGATGATCGCGTCACCAAACTCTGAACATTTCAGCAGCTTAGCGCCTTCCATCAGACGTTCGAAGTCATAGGTCACGGTCTTCGCGGCGATCGCCCCTTCCATGCCTTTAACAATCAGGTCTGCGGCTTCGAACCACTGCATGTGGCGCAGCATCATTTCAGCAGAAAGGATGATGGAGCCCGGGTTCACTTTATCCTGACCTGCGTACTTCGGCGCGGTGCCGTGAGTCGCTTCAAACAACGCGCACTCGTCGCCAATGTTCGCGCCCGGGGCGATACCGATGCCGCCAACCTGCGCAGCCAGCGCATCGGAAATATAGTCGCCGTTCAGGTTCATACAGGCGATAACGTCGTATTCCGCCGGACGCAGCAGGATTTGTTGCAGGAACGCATCGGCAATGACGTCTTTAATGACAATCTCTTTGCCGGTGTTCGGGTTCTTGATTTTCACCCACGGACCGCCATCGATCAGCTCGCCGCCGAACTCATCGCGCGCCAGCTGGTAACCCCAGTCTTTAAACGCGCCTTCGGTGAACTTCATGATGTTGCCTTTATGGACCAGGGTCACGGAGTCACGATCGTTAGTGATCGCGTACTCGATTGCCGCGCGCACCAGACGTTTGGTTCCTTCTTCAGAACACGGCTTGATACCGATACCGCAGTGCTCAGGGAAGCGGATTTTTTTCACGCCCATCTCTTCGCGCAGGAATTTAATCACTTTCTCAGCGTCCGCTGAGTCCGCTTTCCATTCAATACCTGCGTAGATGTCTTCAGAGTTTTCACGGAAGATAACCATGTCGGTCAGTTCCGGGTGTTTAACCGGGCTTGGGGTGCCCTGGTAATAACGCACCGGACGCAGGCAAACGTACAGGTCAAGTTCCTGACGCAGCGCAACGTTCAGAGAGCGGATACCGCCACCAACCGGGGTAGTCAGCGGGCCTTTAATCGCCACGCGGTATTCACGAATCAGATCCAGGGTTTCAGGGGGCAGCCAGACGTCCTGACCATAAACCTGGGTGGATTTTTCACCGGTGTAAATTTCCATCCAGGAGATTTTACGCTCACCTTTATAGGCTTTCTCGACCGCGGCATCGACCACTTTGAGCATGGCAGGGGTTACATCAACACCGATACCGTCGCCTTCGATAAACGGGATAATCGGATTCTCAGGAACGTTGAGTTTGCCGTTTTGCAGGGTGATCTTCTTACCTTCCGCCGGAACAACTACTTTGCTTTCCATTCACCTCTCCTTCGAGCGCTTCTGGTTTGCTCGTCTGTCATCGCGCTGCATGTGCCATTGCGTCCTGCTGCACGAATGCGTTAGAGCAATTTTTTGTTAATGTTTTGTAATGAGCATGTCAATACTACCCTAATGTTCGCCGCCATGAAAGACGCTCGTGATTAGGCTATAATGCGGCAATTGCTATAATCTGAAAATACCATGCAGAAAACTTCTTTTAGAAATCACCGGGTTGAGCGATTCAGCTCGCGACAAGCCACTAAGCGGCGCAAAGAAAACCAGCCAAAACGCGTGGTTTTATTCAATAAACCTTACGATGTTTTGCCACAATTTACTGACGAGGCCGGACGGCGCACCTTAAAAGATTTTATCCCCGTACAGGGGATTTATGCCGCAGGCCGTCTGGACCGGGACAGCGAAGGACTGCTGGTGCTGACCAACGACGGCGCGCTACAGGCGCGCCTGACGCAGCCGGGCAAACGCACCGGCAAAATCTATTTTGTGCAGGTTGAAGGCGACCCTACGGCGCAAGCGCTGAACGCGCTGCGCGATGGCGTCACGCTGAACGATGGCCCCACCCTGCCCGCCGGCGTCGAGCTTGTCGCGGAGCCTGACTGGCTGTGGCCGCGCAACCCGCCGATTCGTGAGCGGAAAAACATCCCCACCCGCTGGCTGAAGATCACCTTATATGAAGGGCGTAACCGGCAGGTGCGGCGTATGACCGCGCACGTCGGGTTTCCGACGCTGCGCCTGATTCGCTATGCCATGGGGGATTACACGCTGGATAATCTCGCTAACGGCGAGTGGCGAGACGTCACCAATGCAAATAAAGGATAAAGTATGTTCAAACCACACGTCACGGTTGCCTGCATCGTCCATGCAGAAGACAAATTTTTGGTGGTCGAAGAAACGATAAACGGCAAAGCGTTGTGGAATCAGCCTGCCGGACATCTGGAAGCCGACGAAACGCTGGTGCAAGCGGCGGCACGCGAGCTGTGGGAAGAAACCGGGATTAAGGCGCAACCTCAATACTTTATTCGTATGCATCAATGGATTGCGCCCGACAAAACGCCCTTTCTCCGCTTTCTGTTCTCTATTGAACTTGCCAATATGTGCGACACTGAACCGCATGACAGCGATATCGATTGCTGCCGCTGGGTCAGCGCAGAAGAGATTCTTCGCGCCCCGAACCTGCGTTCGCCGCTGGTGGCCGAAAGTATTCGCAGCTATCAGCGGCCAGAGCGTTATCCACTGGACATGGTCGGTGAATTTAACTGGCCGTTTACTGAGGGTGTCAACTAAAAGGGGTGCGTGATAGAATACGCCGCCTTGAAGTTCAATGTCGTGAGTATTCCAATGTCAGAAAGCCCAAAAAAAGTGATCGTCGGGATGTCCGGCGGTGTCGACTCTTCCGTTTCCGCCTGGCTGTTGCAACAACAGGGTTACCAGGTAGAAGGCCTGTTCATGAAGAACTGGGAGGAAGACGACGGTGAGGAATACTGCACCGCGGCGGCCGATCTGGCTGACGCGCAGGCCGTCTGCGATAAGCTCGGCATTGAACTGCACACCGTTAACTTTGCCGCAGAATACTGGGATAACGTCTTTGAGCTGTTCCTTGAGGAGTACAGAGCCGGACGTACGCCAAACCCGGATATTCTGTGCAATAAAGAGATCAAGTTTAAAGCGTTCCTCGAATTCGCCGCAGAAGATTTAGGTGCTGACTTTATCGCCACCGGCCACTACGTGCGCCGCGCTGATGTGGACGGCAAAAGCCGTCTGCTGCGCGGGCTCGATGGCAATAAAGACCAGAGCTACTTCCTGTATACCCTCAGCCATGAACAAATCGCGCAAAGCCTGTTCCCGGTAGGCGAACTGGCCAAGCCGCAGGTGCGTAAAATAGCCGAAGATCTGGGCCTGGTGACGGCAAAGAAAAAAGACTCCACCGGCATCTGTTTTATCGGCGAACGTAAGTTCCGCGAGTTTCTTGGCCGTTACCTGCCGGCACAGCCGGGCAAAATCGTTACCGTAGACGGCGAAGAGATTGGCCAGCACCAGGGGTTGATGTATCACACGCTGGGTCAACGTAAAGGACTCGGCATCGGCGGCACCAAAGAAGGGACCGACGATCCCTGGTACGTGGTCGATAAAGACGTTGAGAACAACATCCTGGTTGTCGCGCAGGGCCATGAACACCCGCGCCTGATGTCCGTCGGCCTGGTGGCGCAACAGTTGCACTGGGTCGATCGCGAGCCGTTCACCGGCACAATGCGCTGCACGGTGAAAACACGCTATCGCCAGACTGACATTCCGTGCACCGTGAACGCGCTGGATGACGAACGCATCGAAGTGATCTTTGACGAACCGGTTGCTGCGGTCACGCCGGGCCAGTCGGCGGTCTTTTACCGTGGCGAAGTGTGCCTCGGCGGCGGCATTATCGAACAGCGCCTGCCGTTGCCGGTCTAATTTTTACCTCTTAAATACAAGGAAGCAGTGAACGTGGCAAAAAATTACTATGACATCACCCTCGCCCTGGCAGGTATTTGCCAGTCGGCACGCCTGGTGCAACAACTGGCGCACCAGGGACATTGTGATGCCGATGCGCTCCACGTCTCACTGAACAGCGTCATTGATATGAACCCCAGCTCAACGCTGGGGGTGTTCGGCGGTAGCGAAGCCAATCTGCGCCTCGGCCTGGAGACCCTGCTCGGCGTGCTCAACGCCAGCAGTCGCCAGGGGCTAAACGCAGAGCTAACCCGCTATACCCTGAGCCTGATGGTGCTGGAGCGCAAACTCTCCGCCGCCAAAGGCGCGCTGGATACCCTGGGCGATCGTATTAATGGCCTGCAGCGCCAGCTGGAACACTTCGATCTTCAATCGGAAACGCTGATGAGCGCCATGGCCGGCATTTATGTCGACGTCATCAGCCCGCTGGGACCGCGTATTCAGGTGACGGGTTCCCCCGCCGTACTGCAAAGCCCGCAGGTGCAGGCCAAAGTGCGCGCCTCGCTGCTGGCAGGGATTCGCGCCGCCGTGCTCTGGCATCAGGTTGGCGGAGGCCGCCTGCAGCTCATGTTTTCCCGTAATCGCCTGACCACTCAGGCAAAACAAATTCTTGCTCATTTAACCCCGGAGTTGTGATCTATGGAATTATCCTCACTGACCGCCGTTTCCCCTGTCGATGGACGCTACGGCGATAAAGTCAGCGCGCTGCGCGGGATTTTCAGCGAATACGGTTTGCTGAAATTCCGCGTACAGGTAGAAGTACGCTGGCTGCAAAAACTGGCCGCGCACGCAGCGATCAAGGAAGTTCCTGCTTTTGCTGCCGACGCAAACGGTTTCCTCGACGCTATCGTGGCAAACTTCAATGAAGAAGACGCCGCGCGCATTAAAACCATCGAGCGCACCACCAACCACGACGTCAAAGCAGTCGAGTATTTCCTGAAAGAGAAAGTGGCGGAGGTGCCTGAGCTGCACGCGGTTTCCGAATTCATTCACTTTGCCTGCACCTCAGAAGATATTAATAACCTGTCACATGCGCTGATGCTGAAAACCGCGCGCGACGAAGTGATCCTGCCGTACTGGCGCAAAATGATCGACGCGGTAAAAGATCTTTCCGTTCAGTATCGCGATATCCCCCTTCTCTCCCGTACTCACGGTCAACCGGCAACACCGTCGACCATGGGCAAAGAGATGGCAAACGTGGCCTACCGCATGGAGCGCCAGTTCCGCCAGCTGAACCAGGTAGAAATCCTGGGTAAAATCAACGGCGCGGTCGGTAACTATAACGCACACATCGCCGCGTATCCGGAGGTTGACTGGCACCAGTTCAGCGAAGAATTTGTCGCCTCGCTGGGCATTCAGTGGAACCCGTACACCACCCAGATTGAGCCGCACGACTACATCGCCGAACTGTTCGACTGTATCGCCCGTTTCAACACCATTCTGATCGACTTCGATCGTGACGTCTGGGGTTACATCGCGCTGAACCACTTCAGGCAAAAAACCATTGCGGGCGAAATCGGGTCTTCCACCATGCCGCATAAAGTAAACCCGATCGACTTTGAAAATTCCGAAGGTAACCTGGGCCTGTCAAATGCGGTTCTGCAACATCTGGCCAGCAAACTGCCCGTGTCCCGCTGGCAGCGCGACCTGACGGATTCAACCGTGCTGCGTAACCTGGGCGTGGGCATTGGTTACGCGCTGATCGCCTATCAGTCCACCCTGAAAGGGGTAAGCAAACTGGAAGTGAACCGCGATCGTCTGTTGGACGAACTGGATCACAACTGGGAAGTATTGGCAGAGCCGATCCAAACCGTAATGCGTCGCTATGGCATTGAAAAACCGTATGAAAAGCTGAAAGAGCTGACCCGCGGCAAACGCGTTGACGCTGAAGGGATGAAGCAGTTTATCGACGGTCTGGCGCTGCCGGAAGACGAAAAAACGCGGCTGAAAGCGATGACCCCGGCGAATTACATTGGTCGCGCCGTGACAATGGTTGATGAGCTAAAATAAGCCACCCGCCTGTGCCGGATAATGATGCAACGGCATCTTATCCGGCCTGCAATGGCCAGACGTGTTTTCCGTGCCGGTGCGCTTCCGGCATTTCCCCTTCCCCGGTTTATTAAATGTTTATCCCCACAGCAACATAATCAGCGTTAAACTATTCATACCGTATATATAGGGAGAAATGATGATGCGCGTACTGGTTGTTGAGGATAATGCGTTGTTACGCCACCACCTGAAGGTGCAACTTCAGGATGCAGGACATCAGGTTGATGACGCCGAAGATGCCAAAGAGGCCGACTATTATCTTAACGAACACGTGCCAGATATCGCGATCGTCGATCTCGGACTACCCGATGAAGACGGGCTGTCGCTGATCCGTCGCTGGCGCGGGAATGACGTTTCCCTACCGGTTCTGGTGCTGACTGCGCGCGAAGGCTGGCAGGACAAAGTGGAGGTGCTGAGCGCGGGGGCGGATGACTATGTCACCAAACCGTTTCACATTGAGGAAGTGGTGGCACGCATGCAGGCGTTGATGCGGCGTAACAGCGGCCATGCCTCACAGATTATCTCCATTCCCCCTTTCCAGGTCGATCTTTCTCGCCGTGAACTGTCGGTGAACGATGAAGTCATTAAGCTGACCGCCTTTGAATACACCATTATGGAAACGCTGATCCGTAATAACGGCAAAGTGGTCAGTAAAGATGCGCTGATGTTACAGCTCTATCCGGATGCTGAACTGCGTGAAAGTCATACCATTGACGTCTTGATGGGCCGTCTGCGCAAGAAGATTCAGGCGCTGTATCCCCATGACGTGATTACCACCGTCCGTGGTCAGGGATATCTGTTCGAACTGCGCTAATGAATAAACTGCTGCGTCACCTTTTTCCGCTGTCTCTGCGGCTACGCTTTTTACTGGCGACTGCAGGGGTGGTACTGGTGCTGTCTCTGGCCTATGGCGCAGTCGCGCTGGTGGGCTATAGCGTCAGCTTTGACAAAACGACCTTCCGCCTGCTGCGCGGCGAGAGCAATCTTTTCTACACGCTCGCCAGGTGGGAGGACAACAAGATCCATGTCGAGATCCCGGAACATCTCGATATGCAAAGCCCCACTATCTCGTTGATTTATGATGAAAACGGCAAGCTGCTCTGGGCGCAGCGTAATGTGCCGTGGCTGGTAAAACTTATTCATCCCGACTGGCTGAAAACCAACGGTTTTCACGAAATCGAAGCCGATATTGACGCCACCAGCACGCTGGTAAACGAAGACCACTCGGTGCAGGCGCAACTGAAAGAGGTACGGGAAGACGATGACGACGCGGAAATGACCCACTCGGTCGCGGTAAACGTCTACCCGGCGACGGCGCGTATGCCGCAGTTGACGATTGTGGTGGTCGACACGATCCCCATTGAGCTTAAACGCTCTTATATGGTCTGGAGCTGGTTTATTTACGTGCTGGCAGCCAACCTGCTGCTGGTGATTCCGTTGCTCTGGGTGGCGGCCTGGTGGAGCCTGCGCCCTATCGAGGCGCTGGCGCGCGAAGTCCGGGAACTGGAGGAACACCATCGCGAACAGTTAAACCCGGAAACCACGCGCGAACTGACCAGTCTGGTGCGCAACCTTAATCGTCTGCTGAAAAGCGAACGCGAACGCTACGATAAGTACCGAACCACGTTGACCGACCTGACCCATAGCCTGAAGACGCCGCTGGCCGTGCTGCAAAGTACGCTGCGTTCAATGCGCAGTGAAAAGCTGAGCGTTAGCGACGCCGAGCCGGTGATGCTTGAACAAATCAGCCGTATCTCTCAGCAGATTGGCTATTACCTGCATCGCGCCAGTATGCGCGGCGGTGGCGTATTGCTCAGCCGGGAACTGCATCCGGTGGCCCCTTTACTGGATAACCTGACCTCGGCGCTCAATAAGGTTTATCAGCGTAAAGGCGTCACTATCAGCCTCGATATTTCACCGGAAGTGAGTTTTGTCGGTGAACAGAACGACTTTGTCGAAGTGATGGGCAACGTGCTGGATAACGCCTGCAAATATTGCCTCGAATTTGTCGAAATTTCCGCCCGCCAGACCGACGACCATCTGCATATTGTGGTGGAAGATGACGGTCCCGGCATCCCGCAGAGCAAGCGCGATCTGGTGTTTGATCGCGGTCAGCGGGTGGATACACTGCGTCCGGGCCAAGGCGTGGGACTGGCGGTCGCCCGTGAAATTACCGAGCAATACGACGGCAAGATTATCGCCAGCGACAGTCTGTTGGGCGGCGCCCGAATGGAGGTGATTTTTGGTCACCAGCAGCCGGGGCAAAAAGACGATTAACGCCGAAAATCACGGGACCTTCGCTAATAAATATGCGCTCACTACATTCATCCTGTTACGCATCCGTTATAATCGGTTGCAACGAACAGCCTGTGGATGCGCAATATGGAATACCAATTAACTCTCAACTGGCCCGACTTTCTTGAACGCCACTGGCAAAAACGCCCGGTGGTGTTGAAACGCGGCTTTAATAACTTCATCGATCCGCTCTCTCCTGACGAACTGGCGGGGCTGGCGATGGAAAGCGAAGTCGACAGCCGTCTGGTAAGCCATCAGGATGGCAAATGGCAGGTCAGCCACGGTCCGTTTGAAAGCTACGATCATCTCGGCGAGAACAACTGGTCGCTGCTGGTTCAGGCCGTTAACCACTGGCACGAGCCCACCGCCGCGCTCATGCGCCCTTTCCGCGCCCTGCCGGACTGGCGTATTGACGACCTGATGATCTCGTTCTCGGTACCCGGCGGCGGCGTGGGTCCGCATCTGGATCAGTACGATGTCTTTATCATTCAGGGGACTGGCCGCCGTCGCTGGCGCGTCGGTGAAAAGTTGCAAATGAAGCAGCATTGCCCGCATCCGGACCTTTTACAGGTCGATCCGTTTGAGGCGATCATTGATGAAGAACTGGAGCCGGGCGACATCCTGTACATCCCGCCGGGATTCCCGCACGAAGGCTATGCGCTGGAAAACGCAATGAACTATTCCGTCGGCTTCCGCGCACCGAATACCCGCGAACTGATCAGCGGGTTTGCCGACTATGTGCTACAACGCGAACTGGGCAGCACGTATTACAGCGACCCGGACGTTCCCCCACGTGAGCACCCGGCTGACGTGCTACCGCAGGAAATGGACAAACTGCGCACGATGATGCTCGATCTGATTAACCAACCGGAACACTTTAAGCAATGGTTTGGGGAATTTATCTCCCAGTCTCGCCACGAGCTGGATATCGCCCCGCCGGAGCCGCCGTATCAGCCCGACGAAATCTACGATGCCCTGAAGCAGGGCGACGTGCTGGTACGCCTGGGTGGTCTGCGCGTTCTGCGCGTGGACGGTGAGGTTTACGCCAACGGCGAGAAGATCGACTCTCCGCATCGTCCGGCGCTGGAAGCGCTTGCCAGCCACATCGTGCTCACCGCCGAAAACTTTGGCGATGCGCTGGACGATCCGTCCTTCCTGGCGATGCTGGCCGCGCTGGTCAACAGCGGCTACTGGTTCTTCGAAGGGTAAGTCGGCGCTTCGCTTATCCGGCCTGCAGGATCACCTCCCGTAGGCCGGACAATACGGCGCCATCCGATCTCAACAAGACGACGGCTGCTTCGCCGTCAGCTCAGCGATACGCACAATCACCTGTACCGCTTTTTCCATGCCTTCCAGCGTCACAAACTCATGTTTGCCATGATAGTTGTAGCCGCCGGTGAACAAGTTCGGGCACGGCAATCCCATAAACGACAGCTGCGCGCCGTCGGTGCCGCCGCGGATCGGCTTCATATCCGGTTCAATATCGCAGTCGCGCATGGCCTGCTGGGCGATGTCGAGGATATGCGGGTACTCAGCCACTTTCTCTCGCATATTGTAATAACTGTCCTCGATCACCAGTTCGATATAGCAGTCCGGGTGTAGCCCTTTGCCCACCTTTTTGGCGATCTCCATCATCTTGCGCTTCCGCGCTTCAAACTGTTTGCGGTCGAAGTCGCGAATGATGTAGTGCATATCGGCGCGATCGACGGTGCCTTTCATGCTCGCCAGGTGATAAAAGCCTTCGTAGCCGTCGGTGGTTTCCGGGCTTTCATCAGCGGGCACCTCGTTATGAATACGCGCCGCCAGCGACAGGGCGTTCACCATCACCCCTTTCGCGGTGCCGGGATGAACGTTATTGCCGACAATCTTGATGTTCACGGACGCCGCGTTGAAGTTCTCAAACTCCAGTTCGCCGACGCCGCCACCGTCAACGGTGTAAGCCCACTTCGCGTTAAACGCCGCGACATCAAAGTGCTTCGCCCCCTTGCCCACTTCTTCATCCGGGGTAAAGGCCACCCGAATATCGCCATGGGGGATGTTTTTCTCTTTCAGTACCGCCAGCGCGGTCATGATTTCCGCCACGCCCGCTTTATCGTCCGCGCCAAGCAGCGTTTTACCGTCTGTGGTGATCAGCGTTTGTCCCAGCAACTGATGCAGCACCGGGAACATGACCGGCGACAGCACCTCATCGCCAATGCCGAGCGCAATATCACCGCCGCGATAATTTTCAACAATTTGCGGATTCACGTTTTTGCCGCTGAAATCTGGTGAGGTATCCACATGTGAAATGAAACCGATAGCAGGGATATCGCCGGGGATATTCGCCGGCAGCGTCGCCATCAGCGTCCCTTTATCGCTTAACGTCACATTGACCAGCCCCATCTCTTCGAGCTGTTGTTTGAGCAAATGTAATAGCTTCCACTGTCCCTCTGTACTGGGAACCTGTCTCACACCCGCTTTCGACTGGGTATCCAACGAAACGTAGTGTAGAAAACGCTCAAGTAGTTTATCCATGCAGTCATCCTCACTATTTGTGACAACATTATCAGGAAGCCACAAAAGACAAATATTGCGTCAGGTCACTTTTATCCCCGCAAACGAGAATATTTCTCTTCAGACCCCTACTGACTATAACAAGGATTGGCGATTACAGTGGTTTGCCGTAGAATGACCGCCCTCTTTAAGAGTCACCAAGGTGGTCAACCACAAACCCCGTATCGGTCAGCCATCCGATACGTCTACATGGGACAGAGAAAAAAATTGAATAAACAACCGCGTTCGCTTTCACCGCTGGTTCTTTTATCAGGTATCAGCAAAAGCTTCGATGGCAAAGAGGTCATTTCCCAGTTGGATCTGACTATCAATAATGGCGAGTTCCTCACGCTGCTGGGTCCTTCAGGCTGCGGTAAAACAACCGTGCTTCGCCTGATAGCCGGTCTGGAAACCGTGGATTCCGGTCAGATTATGCTGGATAACCAGGACATCACCCACGTTCCGGCAGAAAACCGCTACGTAAACACCGTTTTCCAGAGCTATGCGTTATTCCCCCACATGACCGTTTTTGAAAATGTGGCCTTTGGGTTACGTATGCAAAAAAACCCGGCGGCGGAAATTGCCCCGCGCGTAACTGAAGCGCTGCGGATGGTGCAACTGGAAGAGTTCGCACAGCGCAAACCGCATCAGCTTTCCGGCGGTCAGCAGCAGCGCGTGGCCATCGCCCGGGCAGTCGTCAATAAACCGCGTCTTTTGCTGTTGGATGAGTCCCTCTCGGCGCTGGACTATAAACTGCGAAAGCAGATGCAGAACGAACTGAAAGCCTTGCAGCGTAAGCTCGGCATCACGTTCGTCTTCGTCACCCACGACCAGGAAGAAGCGCTCACCATGTCCGACCGCATTGTGGTCATGCGCGACGGACGCATTGAGCAGGACGGCACGCCGCGTGAAATTTACGAAGAGCCGAAAAACCTGTTCGTTGCCGGATTCATTGGCGAAATTAATATGTTCAATGCGACGGTCATTGAACGGTTAGACGAACAGCGGGTACGCGCGAACGTTGAAGGCCGCGAGTGCAATATCTACGTGAATTTTGCCGTTGAGCCAGGGCAACAACTGCACGTTCTCCTGCGCCCGGAAGATTTGCGCGTGGAAGAAATTAACGACGATTCGCCTGGCGAAGGGCTTATCGGCTACGTGCGCGAGCGCAACTACAAGGGGATGACCCTTGAGTCGGTTGTCGAACTGGAAAATGGTAAGATGGTGATGGTCAGTGAATTCTTCAATGAAGACGATCCCGACTTTGACCACTCGCTCGACCAGAAAATGGCCGTTAACTGGGTAGAAAGCTGGGAGGTCGTACTGGCTGATGAAGAACACAAGTAAATTCCAGAATGTGGTGATTATCACTATCGTCGGTTGGCTTGTGTTGTTTGTCTTTCTGCCCAACCTGATGATCATTGGCACCAGCTTTTTGACCCGTGACGATGCAAATTTCGTCAAAATGGTCTTTACGTTGGACAACTACACGCGTCTGCTCGATCCGCTCTATTTCGACGTGCTGCTGCACTCGCTGAATATGGCGCTGATTGCCACCCTCGCCTGTCTGGCGCTGGGTTATCCGTTTGCCTGGTTTCTGGCGAAACTGCCGCAAAAAGTGCGTCCGCTGCTGCTGTTTCTGCTGATCGTCCCCTTCTGGACTAACTCGCTGATCCGCATTTACGGGCTGAAAATTTTCCTTAGCACCAAAGGCTACCTTAACGAGTTTCTGCTGTGGCTGGGAGTCATCGACACGCCTATTCGCATTATGTTTACGCCGGGGGCGGTGATTATCGGTCTGGTCTATATCCTGCTGCCATTTATGGTTATGCCGCTTTATTCCAGCATCGAAAAGCTCGATAAACCGCTGCTGGAAGCGGCGAAAGATCTCGGCGCCAGCAAGCTGCAAACCTTTATCCGCATTATCATTCCGCTGACCATGCCAGGCATTATCGCGGGCTGTCTGCTGGTGATGCTGCCGGCGATGGGACTGTTTTACGTCTCCGATCTGATGGGCGGCGCGAAAAACCTGCTGATCGGTAACGTGATTAAGGTACAGTTCCTGAACATCCGCGACTGGCCGTTCGGCGCAGCGACCAGCATTACGCTGACCATCGTGATGGGCCTGATGCTGCTGGTTTACTGGCGCGCGTCGCGACTGCTGAATAAGAAGGTGGAACTCGAATGATCGGTCGACTGCTCCGCGGCGGTTTTATGACCGCTATCTACGCGTACCTGTATATTCCCATCATTATTTTGATTGTGAATTCCTTTAACAGCTCGCGATTCGGCATTAACTGGCAGGGATTTACCACAAAATGGTATGGCCTGTTGATGAATAATGACAGCCTGCTGCAGGCCGCTCAGCACTCGCTGACGATGGCGATCTTTTCGGCTACTTTCGCCACGCTGATCGGTTCGCTGACCGCGGTAGCGCTGTATCGTTACCGTTTTCGCGGGAAACCGTTCGTCAGCGGTATGCTGTTTGTGGTGATGATGTCGCCGGATATCGTGATGGCGATTTCGCTGCTGGTCCTGTTTATGCTGCTTGGCATCCAGCTCGGCTTCTGGTCGCTGCTGTTCTCGCATATCACGTTCTGTCTGCCTTTCGTGGTGGTGACGGTCTACTCGCGTCTGAAAGGGTTTGACGTGCGAATGCTGGAAGCGGCAAAAGATCTGGGCGCCAGCGAACTGACTATTCTGCGTAAAATCATCCTGCCGCTGGCAATGCCGGCGGTGGCGGCAGGCTGGCTACTGAGCTTTACCCTGTCGATGGACGATGTGGTGGTCTCGTCGTTCGTCACCGGACCGGGTTATGAAATTCTGCCATTGAAAATATACTCCATGGTGAAAGTCGGCGTCTCACCGGAGGTGAATGCGCTGGCGACAATCCTGTTGGTTCTGTCGCTGGTGATGGTGATTGCCAGCCAGCTGATCGCTCGCGATAAAACGAAGAGCCTGTCTCGTCAGGCGTAAGTGTTGTTCAATCCGCCTGGAGAGTCAGGCGTTAATCTCAGGGGACGTTAAATGAAAAAATGGTCACGCCACCTGCTCGCGGCAGGCGCTCTCGCTATCGGTATGAGCGCCGCGCACGCGGACGACAGTAAAACGCTCTATTTCTACAACTGGACCGAGTATGTTCCGCCAGGGCTGCTGGAACAGTTCACCAAAGAGACCGGCATTAAGGTTATCTATTCGACCTATGAGTCGAATGAAACCATGTACGCCAAGCTCAAAACCTATAAAGAAGGCGCGTACGATCTGGTGGTTCCGTCCACCTATTACGTGGATAAAATGCGCAAAGAAGGCATGATCCAGAAGATCGACAAGTCGACGTTGACCAACTTCAGCAACCTTGACCCTGACATGCTGAACAAGCCCTTTGATCCAAACAACGACTACTCCATTCCGTATATCTGGGGGGCGACGGCTATTGGCGTCAACAGCGACAGCATTGACCCGAAAACCGTCATCAGCTGGGCCGATTTGTGGAAACCGGAATACAAAGGCAGCCTTCTGTTGACCGACGATGCGCGAGAAGTGTTCCAGATGGCGCTGCGCAAACTGGGTTATTCCGGCAACACCACCGATCCGAAAGAGATTGAAGCGGCGTACAACGAGCTGAAAAAACTGATGCCAAACGTGGCGGCTTTTAATTCCGACAACCCGGCAAATCCGTACATGGAGGGTGAAGTCAACCTCGGGATGGTATGGAACGGTTCTGCGTTCGTGGCGCGCCAGGCGGGTACGCCGCTGGAAGTCGTCTGGCCGAAAGAAGGCGGTATTTTCTGGATGGACAGCCTCGCCATTCCGGCAAACGCGAAAAATAAAGAAGGCGCGCTTAAGCTGATCAATTTCCTGCTGCGCCCGGATGTGGCGAAAGAAGTGGCGGAAACCATCGGTTACCCGACGCCAAACCTGGCGGCGCGTAAGCTACTCAGCCCGGAAGTCGCCAATGACAAATCGCTCTACCCGGATGCGGAAACCGTCAGCAAAGGGGAATGGCAGAACGACGTAGGCGCGGCCAGCGCAATCTACGAAGAGTATTATCAGAAGCTGAAAGCAGGACGCTGATCCTGCCCTGCGCCGGGCGGCGGCCTCCCCTGCCCGGCCAGATCATCGTCCTCCTTCTTCCCCGCCCCGGTGCGGATATTTTTCCTCCTTCGCCACCAGAAACTGCATCAGTTCACAGTCCGACCTGAGCCTGAATTTATGCATGAGCGCATGGCGATGGGCCAGTACGGTTTTCTGACCAATGTTCATCTGTGCGCCGATCTGCCGGGACGTCAGGCCGGAGAGCAACAGGCGTATCAGATGCTGCTGCTTATCTGAAACGCGCTTATGGGAACAGCTGACGCAGGAGCGTTTAACGTCCTCATCTTTATCTTGCCGGGTTAACGGCCAGTGATGTGCTATCGTATTGCGCAGATGGTCAACCGTGGCGTTATGGGCCATCAACACAATTTGGTGCAGGCAATCCGGCAGTTCGCCGCGAGCGGGAACGTGACGCTGTTCGACAATGCCAATCATCAACCCGGCCTTACAATGTAATAATTCCGGATGGCACAGATAGGCCTCTCCCGGACGCAGAACAGCAACGAGAATATCCGCCGTCCTGATTTTATCTGGATGATAATCAGCAAAAATGACCGTCTGCTGTTCGTCTTCCTGCTGGAATATTTCCGCCAGCAGCGCGGTCAGCCCAAATTTATAAAAGCTATCATCACAGCGGATAATGATATTCATAAAGCGCCTGTCAACGTTTTACTGATAGGTCATTGAAACGGTTACGACAGCATTAACGGTGCCCGGCATGACATGTCCCTGCTGGCTCACGATGCGGGCGCGCAGTTGCCATGTATAACGCTGACTTTCCACCTGACCGCTAAGTGATTTTCCATCCCCAAGCGGCTGTCCATCGCGGCTCTGAAGCTGTACCGCCACCGGCGTCGCCGTTCCGACGTTTTGATATCGGTCCTGCGGTTGGTTTTGATCCGGACTGCCATTAAACATGACGGTTACCTGGGTAGTGCCAGCGGGACAGTTTTCCACACTCAAATCGAACGCCACCCATGGCGTGGTTGAGCCCGGGGTGTACATGGACGACGCGGTAACCGACTGATCGGCGGTAAGGTCGACCGTTTTCGTTACGCTGTCGCTGCTGATCTGACACGGCGCCGCTTTTACGTTGCCGGTGACGTACAGCGCCACCGGATCGCCAATGCTCCACGCCGGCGCAGAAAATAACATCGCTATTGCCAGTCCTTGTTTACCGGGCATTTTCATCACCTGCTATTGATACGTTACATTCAGCGTTGCCGTGGCATTCGCACTGCCCGGCTTAACAACAGCCCGGGTCTGGTAATAACGCGCCGTCAGGGGAAACGCTTCCTGCCCACCCGCCGATTGTTTCAGCAGGATGCGGTTGTTCAGCTGCAGCGGAATCGTGTTGTAAACCAGTTGCACCCCAACACCTTCCGCCGTGCCGGGCATCCCCTGCCCGTTGAGCGCCAGAACGCCGGAATCGCCGCTGACATCCGGGTTTGGCGTTCCGCTCAGTTCAATGTTGATATTGGTTGAAGGATCGCAATTCAATCCCAGGGTTTGCGTATCGCCGCGCGAGGGGATAAATCCTGGTCGGTCTGAAAATGCGCTGGCATTAATATCGCCGAGGTTAAAATTAATCACCTGGCTGGAAAGCGAACAGGCTAATACCGTGACCTGACTTGCGGCGTCCAGCGAAATTTGCACAAAGTGATTGTCCGGCGCGCCATACCAGCCCTGCGCAATTAATCCAGGGGTTAAGGGGCCAGAGGTGATATTTCCGGTTTTATAAAAAATGACGTCATAATTACCGAGGTAATAGAGCGTCTTAATATTCGCGCCATAAGATGGCAGCATGAAATTACCGGCGTCGAACGACGTGCGGATCCCGACGCCGTCGAGGTTAGTGTTATACACTCCGCTCATGGACGCGGGCGTGGCGGATAAGTAATTAAACGTATAGCCGCCATTGCAACTCGCGACGCCAGTGGATGAAAACGACGCCAGTTCAACAAATCCGGAGACCCGGACGCGGGCAATTTCCGCGCCTGCGCCTGTATCACGCTGCACCAGAATATTGCCTGTCGACACGGTTCGAATCAGCGGCGCCGTTATTTCGCACACGTCGGCGGAACACAGACCGGAAAAGACCAGGATTAACGCGCCGAATAAAAAATGAATTTGCCGCACGGTATTGTTCTCATTGCCGTAAGTGAAGTATTCAGCGACAAAGGCTGTTGGCGACGTTGACGCCGGAATACTGTTCTGTCGCATCCAGCGAATAAGCGGCGCGACAGCGCTGTCGCGGGCCGTCTCCCCAGACGACATCCAGCGTGCCCTGCCGTTCCATTCCGCTGAGATAAACCTGTCCGTCATCGCCCACAATAAACCCCGGCCCCTTTGCGCCACTAACGCTGGCAACGGAACCAAACGGCACCGGTAGCCCGTTATCACGGCGTAAATTCAGCAACAGGCGCTGCCCGACGCTGGCGATAAACTCCGCACGCACGACGGCGCCGCGCGTCGGCACAACGTTTTTATTGGTCAACGCCAGTTCCACGTTGTCGGGAACGGTTAGCGTATCCAGTCCGATATCGTTTTTACGATACGGCGATACGTTACTGGCCAGGGTATAGCCGCGAAAATCGGTTTTGACGCCGCTCTGATTTTTCACCCCGACACCGCCTGCGCCCGGCGCTTTAATTAACACGTTAGTTTCTCCCAGCGGCTGGGACAGCGTAACGCCGTCAGCGTGCGCCAATACGCCGCCGGCCAGGGCATAGTTCACCCGCTGGCTCGCGCGGTCGTAGCTGTAGCCGCCGCTCAGTTCCCCATAGGTTCCCTTATAATCGGCGTTCAGACTGCCGGTATAGCCCACGTCATCCGAACCGTATCCACGCTGGATATTCCAGCTCAGGGCATTTCCTGCCAGCGCCATACCGCTGACTCCGATGCTTTGGGTCGTGCCGCCGCTGCGGCTGTGATTCAGGCCAGAATGAGCCCAGGTATTTGCCATAAACGCCGTCAGCGGCATGCTGACGTTAAGGGCTAACTGGCGATCGCTCTCCGCATGACCGTGATTGCCTGACTGACTGTTTTGACTCTGCGTCCAGCTAATTCCGTAGCTGAGTTGCTTCCAGGTGTTGTTATAGCTGACACTCAGCGACTGCATGGGTTTACCTGAATGCCAGTAATCTTCCCGCACCGCAGTGAGCGACAGCGAACCTGCGCCTGCGCCAAGACTCTGGCTGACGTTAGCCTCCATGCGATTACGCCGCTTCTGCGACAGCACGTTACCGCCACCGTAGGTATCAAACACGTCCTGCATGGCGTAATAACCGCGTGTTGAGTAGCGATAACCGGCAATCGCGAAATTCGTTCCGGTCGCCACGCTGTTTTTGCTGTAGCGAATGCGCCAGGACTGTCCCTGCGCCTTCCCGGCCTCATGTGGTCGGGCCCATGACTGAATCACATCGCCAGAAACCGCCCCTACGACACCGAGGTTTTTGCCCACCCCTATCGCCATCGCGCGGTAGCGTTCAGCGATCTGTATTCCCCCGTAAACGGTAAACGCGTGGGGTAAACCATACATCGCCGTCCCCTGGGAAAATGGAGCGCGCTCCACCCGGCTGTCGTAAGTACGGTAGCGGCCCGCGGTGAGCGAAAATTTGAAGCGTCCTTCACGCTGGAGTACCGGTAATGAGGCAAACGGCACGGTGAAATGCTGCTCGCTGCCGTCGGCTTCTTTGAGGGTCACCTCAAGATCGCCGGCCCCGCCAGTCGGGTACATATCGCTGATCTCAAACGCGCCGGGCGCGACGTAACTTTGATAAATCTGATAGCCGTTTTGCCGGATAATAATTTGCGCATGCGTACGGGCGATCCCCCGGACCACCGGCGCATAACCTTTCAGCGAATCCGGCAGCATGTCGTCATCTGACGCAAGCTGACCGCCGCGAAACGGAATGCTGTCAAAAACATCGGCGGGCGAGGCGCTGTCGCCCAGAACAACTTGCGCTTTCAAGGGAATAATGTTGCGCTGCAGATAGGTGTAAACCGTATCCCAGCGATCGTTGCCCTCGCTGTCGCGATTCCAGGTGGTGTAGTTACGCAGACGCCAGGGGCCGATATTCATGCCCGGTCGCAGATTGGCGTACTGACTGTTGCGGGTTAAGCCGGTATTTTTTTCCCGGCTATTGTCCCCGCTCAGGCTGTAATTCAGCATTGCCGCGGTTATCCCTTCGTCCCACAGTTCCGGCGCGACATAGCCCCGCGCGTGGGCGGAAAGCGCAGCCTGTGGCATACTTAGCATCAGTTTCTGGGAGGAAAATGACAGTTCACTGGATGCCTGAGGGATCGCTGACAGCTCCGCACAGTCGCCTTTCGCCATTAACCCCGGATAGACGTCAGTTCTCACCCCGTAGCGCTGTAAAATAACGTCGCTCAGGCAGGGTTGAAGGTTTCCGTCATCATCCCTGACAAAGGCGACCTCCCGGGTCTCCCGGAGCTCTCCATTAAGGAGAATATCGACCCGATAGGTTCCTTCTGCCTGCTGACCCGTTTCAAAACCAGAAAGGTCAATTTTCCCGGATGCGCTTTGGGTTCGTTCAAGTAACGCCGGGTTGAAATAATCTCTTCCCTTCGCCTCATTCAGCACAGCTGAAATCATTAATGAGATAAACATCGCCAGTCGGATCGGGGGAAGGTGATTTCTGTAATTTGCTATCATCATTGACTTTATTCCCCGACAGCCATCCCTGGCTATATTGCAGCGCGATGCGCGTCGCCTGTCCCGCCATAATCGTTAATGATTTTAAAGGTGACGTCGCCGCCACTGACGCCGGACGGCAGCGCGAAACGGGCGGTACTTTCCGGCGCAACGAATGTCACATCGTTCACTTTTTTACCTGCCACGGTAATTTCATTAAAATTAATAAAGTATGCGGAAGGATTTTTTACCTGAATAAACTTTCCGTCCAGCCGCCAGATTAATTTCTCTGCCTGCGCTTCCGGCGTCGACTGACGCAGTTGACCGGGACGATAAATGAGCTTTATTCGTGTCTTTACGGCGATTTGCAACGTATTGTCCTTTCGCGCTGCCGACGGGATTGACTTAATGTTCAACCAGAACAACGATTCTTTATTTTCCGGCAAACTTCCGCTGCGGATAATTCGCATTACGTTTTGCTGTCCGTTATCCAGACGATAAAGCGGCGGCGTAATAATAAACGGGGCTTTTGTTCGAGCCGCATCCGGTAATTCAATCCACGATTGAATTAAATACGGGATGGTATCGGGATTACTGACGCTCAGAGAGGCCTCTTTTTTTTCACCATCATAAATAACGCGCGTACCGCCAACGGAAACGCCAGCGTGAGTCATCGAAATACCCATCGCGAAAAACACGGGGAACAGGACGCAACAACGTAATGCATTCATACTAAACCTCTGAAAGGGCCAAATACTGGCCCTTAAACGGCGCAGGTAAATCAGTTATAGTTAACGGTAAAATTGGCGACAGCGTTAGCCGGCCCCGCCATCACCGTGGCGCTGGTGGCGACATAAGCCGCGTAAAAATCCAGATTATTATCCGTGGTACTGGATAACGGATACGAATAGCCGTTCACCTCGTTCAGCCCAAGGTTGCTTTTATCCGCTGTTTTCAGTCGAATCGCCACGCCACTCGCCGCACCCGGATCCGGGTTTATCGCCAGTAAACTGTTGTCAAACGCATCAACTAAGCCATCAAACTTAACCTTTGCCGACGTCACGCTGACCGGACAATTGATCAATCTTAAGGTGAATTTCGTTGTCGAAGCCTCATCGCCAACGCTGACAAAAGCCGTTTTGGAAACGCTGCCCATATCCACCATCAGGGTATTATTGGAACCAATATCCACGGTACATGCGGTATCGAGAATTTGTCCCATAAAATTAACCGTGCCGTCATAGGCGATGGCATTTGAAATAGTCAAAAGACCTGCGACGGATAACGCCATCACTACGCTATTTTTTTTCATCATTGCTATCCTTAACTTTTGTTTATTTATAATCCGGTTAATTTACCGGTGCGAAAACCGCCTCTTTAGCGAGAACATTTCCGCTATGTCTTTGAAAAATGCCAGGCCATAAGTCAAAACCACGTTATCGGGTTACACGTCATTCCGCTTTCTGCAAGCAGCAACCAAATACGTTGTCATATTGCTTAATGATGATTTTCATATAGCTGCATATATTCGCTCAAGTGATTTTTTGGTGTAATTTTACACTTTATTCCAGATTCACTTATTAATTTGCACTCCCCATAATTACTAAATCAAGCAGTAAGTTACGTTATTCCAATTATGATAATGCCATGGGAGAGCAATGATGCCTGCACGCAAAATAGCTACTGAATCAACTGCATATAAAGACCTGCCGATAAAACCGGTAAAACACATTGAGCGGATAATAGATAAACTTCTGCCACACGCTAACATATACGAAACAAAACCAAGACAAATAATTAACTATAAAAACAATAACTCCCATCAATGCTTACTCCTGCTGAAAGGAACCATTTCAATATTCAGAACGCGGGATAGCTTTATGTTTAATTCCGAAGTCGCGCCGTTTGTCTTTGGCTTAAGTAATCAGCTCTGTGATGCCAGTTATCTTTTTATGCGCAGTGAGGAGTGTTCGCGGGTGGCGGTATTACCCCTGACAAAAGTCAATGAGGTCATTACGAAAGAGAATCTGTGGGAAAGCCTGGCGTCGCTGTTGGTTTACACCGCAGGACGGGTTTACGATCATTGTACCCGTATTACCGCGCCCAGTTCCTACGATATTATTCGCTCACAACTTTATGAGTTAATGAAGGAATCTGTTGAGTTCCGCCGCAACATTACCGCAGCGAACTACATTCAGAGCCGAACCTTTTTGTCACGCAGCAGCATTATGAAAATTCTTGCCGACCTTAAAAAAGGTGGCTATATCATCACGGAACGTGGCGTACTTCTCCAGATACAGCAAAATATTCCCCTGAAATATTAGCCGTAGACTATGCTCGTCAAAGTAAGAACCTGATACCGCAGGTTCTCAATGCGTTAATCATGACCGGACCGCCATCATGTCGCAGCAATCATCGTTTAATCTTCTCAAGCAGCCTTCCGTTTATGCCCCGGAACTGCTAAAGCAGTTGACGCAGGAGCAGGAATTTCGCTGCTATCCTAAAGGCAGTCGGTTTGTTTTTATTCGCGCGGGCGAGCACTGCTGTCAGTTTATCCGTAGCGGTGTGGTCAGCATTGAAAACCAGGAAAATCACCTGGCGCTCGGCATTGCATCCGCCCCTGTCTCGCTGGGTTTTACCAGCGCCTTATCCGAAAAGCTGCTGCTGCGTGCGCTGGAGCCGTGTGAGGTCGCCACCGTGCCCCTCGATACCGTCATGGCGCGCATTGAGGAGAAACAGCTCTGGGAAATCATGGCGAAGCATATGATCGTCGTGATGAATAAGCTGTTTATACAAAATGAGATGGCGACCGCGCCAACCGCCTATGATCTTCTTTGTAAGCAGTTGCTGGCGCTGAATCAGGAGCCGGACAGTATCCGGGAAAGCGTGGCCGCTTATCAGTTTATTCTCGACAGAACGCATATCTCACGCAGCAGCGTCATGAAAATTCTCTCGGCGCTGAAAAAAGGGGGCTATATCGAACTGAGTCAGGGCAAGCTGATCGCGATTAACCATCTGCCATCACGCTTCTAATCGTTATCGCGCAGCGATTTATACTGGCCGACGTCAATGCCATAGACCTTCATTTTTCGCCAAAGCGTCGTCCGGCCAATTTTTAACAGCGCGGACATCTCCTGTACCCGTCCGCCGGTGAGTCTGGCGGCGTGTATAATCGCCTCTTTCCCGGCATCCGCGAACGATAAGCTGGCAGACCGCCGCTCTTCCGCCAGAGGCGCATTTCGCCGTTCGTTGAAGACATAGTCCGGCAGGTGGCTGAGGTGAATGCGCCCTTTTTCACTGCGCAGCGCCGTATTCTCAATGACGCTGTTCAGTTCAAAATCATTTCCTGGCCAGTCGCAGGCGACCAGCTGCGCCAGCACGTCATCGTCCATCCTGAGCCGCGTGGAAAAGCGTTTCTCAAGACGGCGTAACCGGTGATCGACCAGCGAAGGAATGCTGCTGCGACGCATCCGCAGCGGCGGAATAGTGATCTCAAAAGCATGTAGCGCATAGTAAAGCTGACGGCTGAAGCGGTTTTGTTCCACCAGCAGCGCCAGATCCGCCGTGGTGGCGGCGATAACCTTCACATCGACCGGCACTACGCGCCTGGCATCGAGACGGGTAATCACGCCCTGTTTGATGACCTGCAGCAGCGCCGACTGCAGTGCCGGGGCGAGATATTCGATTTTTTCCAGATACAGCGTTCCACCGTTCGCCAGTTCCAGCCGACTCAGGCGTCCTTCGCCCTCCTCACCCGCCGTCGTTGACGCAAAATCCAGTGCCCGTTCGGCATACAGTTGACAGTTTACCGCAATGTACGGCCCTTCCGCGCGCTCGCTGTCATTGTGGATCGCCTGGCTCAGCAACTCCTTACCCACGCCTTCCTCGCCGCGCAATAGCACCGGAAAAGCGCCGCGCGCCGCCTGGCGGCCAAAGTGGACGAGCCGCTGGGTTTGCGGATCGTTCTGCGCCATTTGCGCAAAGGTAAAATTCACTTTGCCCAACTGACTGGTCATGAGCTGGCGCATTTTTTCCACCGGGTGCAACAATAAAATAAAGCCGGTGCCCTGTGCGTCCTGGATCGGTTTCAGGGTGATCACCGCATCCACAAACTGATGCTGGCTTTCGAACGTTGCCTCGACATGATGAAGTGGACGGTGTTGCCGGACGGCCCGCACCAGCACTGCGGGCAACGTGAATAACTCCGTCAGGTTTTTCCCCTGGGCTGCCGCTACGTCAAGGTGCAGCAACCGCGCCGCCCTTGCGTTGATAAACTGCACGTGGCCCTGGGCATTCCAGGTCATCACGCCATCGTCCATGCTTTCTAACAGACCATTCAGATGGTTAAGGTGACGGTTGGATTCCGCCAGCAGACTGTCGGTGAGCAGAGAATTAGCCACCTCGCGGGCTATCGCCAGCGTGAGCGGCAGATCGGATGAGGTATCGTCGCCCGCCCGGCAAACCAGCGCGATCGAACCGGTAAGACGTCCGTGATTATCAAAAACCGGCGTCGCGCAGACGCACCACGGGCGCAACGCGTGCCGGTAATGATGGGAACCCCGGGTTTTTACCGGCTGCCCAAGCAGAGCGGCCAGAGACAGCGCACAGGTGCCAATAATGCTTTCCGCACAGTAGGTCCCCTCAACAAACCCAAGCGCCGCAAGCTGCTCAAGCGTCCCGGCATCGCCGCAGCAGCTCAACACGCAGGCGCTTTCATCAAGAATAAACAGCCCGCACCGACGCGGCATCATGTACTCCCACGCATCTTCCAGCGCCGCCTGTCCCAGCGTCAGCAGCGCCGCTTTACGCCGGCAAATGGTGTCAAAGGTCAGCCCCTGCGCCCGGTGCGGCCTCGACCAGAAATCAGGGCGCATAATACTGGCGCAGCGCAACCATGAAGCACGCAGAAACGCAGGAATCTCATCATCAGGTGAAGCCATTGCCGGTTATCTCCAGTCAGGGTGCGCTCGCTCGCATTTTTGCTTGTTTTCCGTCAAATACGTTCCAGAATGAAACATTTCTGCTCAGTTTGGTTCCATTATGAAACATAACACCGGTGAATTTTCTTTTTCGCGCGCTGGGGCACAATTGCGCTATCGGCAGCGCGCGGTCGCCGTGATGTTGAACACGTCCTGTCCCTGGAGATAACCCGGAGCAAAAAATGAAAAAGCTAATTAACCGTGTGGAAGACGTACTGAGTGAACAACTGGCGGGTCTGGCGAAAGCCTACCCTACGCTGACCCTGCATCAGGATCCGGTGTATGTCACCCGCGCGGATGCCCCCGTTCAGGGCAAAGTGGCGCTGCTGTCCGGCGGCGGAAGCGGACATGAGCCGATGCACTGTGGCTATATTGGGCGGGGAATGCTCTCCGGCGCCTGCCCCGGCGAAATATTCACCTCGCCGACGCCGGATAAAATGTTTGAGTGCGCCATGCAGATTGACGGCGGCGAAGGCGTGCTGCTGATTATTAAAAACTACACTGGCGATATCCTCAACTTTGAAACCGCCACCGAACTGCTCCACGACAGCGGCGTGAAGGTCACCACCGTTGTGGTTGACGACGACGTGGCGGTCAAAGACAGCCTGTATACCGCCGGACGTCGCGGCGTCGCCAATACGGTCCTGATAGAAAAGCTGGTCGGCGCGGCGGCAGAGCGCGGCGACTCGCTGGAAGCCTGCGCTGAGCTGGGTCGCAGACTGAATAATCACGGTCATTCAATTGGCGTCGCTCTTGCGGCCTGCACGGTTCCCGCCGCCGGTAAACCATCTTTCACCCTGAACGACAACGAAATGGAGTTCGGCGTGGGTATTCACGGTGAGCCAGGTATCGACCGTCGCGCCTTTTCCTCGCTGGATGAGACCGTGGATCAGATGTTCGATACGCTGCTGGAAAACGGTGCCTATAGCCGTACGCTGCGCCACTGGGATCCACAGCAGGGCGTCTGGCTGGAAGACAAACAAAGCAAGCAGCCTTTACAGCGCGGCGATCGGGTAATTGCGCTGGTCAATAATCTCGGCGCGACGCCGCTTTCGGAACTCTACGGCGTCTACAATCGCCTGGAAACGCGCTGCCAGGAGGCAGGAATGATTATCGAGCGCAATCTGATCGGCGCCTACTGCACGTCGCTCGATATGTCCGGCTTTTCCATCACCCTGTTGAAAGTGGACGACGACACCCTCGCATTATGGGACGCCCCGGTTCACACCCCGGCCCTGAACTGGGGAAACTAAGGAGAACGTTATGTCACTGACCAGAACGCAAATCGTCAACTGGCTCTATCGCTGCGGCGACATTTTCAACCAGCAAAGCGATTATCTCACCGGGCTGGATCGCGAAATAGGCGACGCCGACCACGGTCTGAATATGCATCGCGGTTTTAGCAAGGTGGTAGAAAAATTACCCGCTATTGCCGACAAAGATATCGGTTTTATTTTGAAAAATACCGGCATGACGCTGCTTTCCAGCGTCGGCGGCGCCAGCGGCCCGCTGTTTGGTACCTTTTTTATCCGCGCCGCCCAGGTGACACAAGCCCATCAGAGTCTGTCGCTGGAAGAACTTTATCAGATGATGCGCGAAGGCGCAGATGGCGTCATCAGCCGGGGCAAAGCGGAACCGGGGGATAAAACAATGTGCGACGTTTGGCTGCCGGTAGTCGAGTCGTTGCGTCTGGCCTGCGAACAAAATCTGTCCATACCCGCCGCCCTGGACGCCGCCGCCGCGCAGGCGGAAGCCGCCGCGCAAAGTACGATTACGATGCAGGCACGCAAAGGGCGCGCCAGCTATCTGGGCGAGCGCAGCATTGGGCATCAGGATCCTGGCGCAACCTCGGTCATGTTTATTACCCAGATGCTGAGCGCAGCGGCAAAAGAGTAAGGACGGTGTGATGGTAAACCTGGTAATTGTTTCTCATAGCGCCCGGCTGGGTGAAGGGGTCGGCGAGTTAGCGCGGCAAATGTTAATGGGCGAAGATTGTAAGATCGCCATTGCCGCCGGGATCGACGATCCGCAAAACCCTATCGGTACCGACCCGATAAAAGTGATGGCGGCTATCGAGTCTGTTGCCGATGCCGACAACGTGCTGGTGATGATGGATATCGGCAGCGCGTTGCTGAGCGCGGAAACAGCGCTGGAACTGCTCGAACCGGCTGTTGCCGCGAAAGTTCGCCTGTGCGCCGCGCCGCTGGTGGAGGGCACGCTGGCGGCCACGGTGAGTGCTGCGGCAGGCGCGGATATCGATAAAGTCGTTGCTGATGCGATGAATGCGCTGGAGGCGAAACGTGAGCAATTAGGTTTACCTTCCCCAGCCGCCCAGACGCAGGCCGCGCCCTCGCTTACGGACGGCGAAGCGAAGTCGGTTTCGGTGGTGGTAAAGAATCACAACGGGCTGCATGTCCGTCCGGCGTCGCGGCTGGTTTCGACGCTGTCCGGCTTTAACGCCGCCCTTCTGCTGGAAAAGAACGGCAAATGCGTGACCCCGGACAGCCTGAATCAGATTGCGCTGTTGCAGATACGTTGTAATGACACTATTCGCCTGTTAGCCCGTGGCGAGCAGGCGGATGACGCGCTGGCGGCGTTCAGCCAACTGGCGGCCGCGAATTTTGGCGAGTCGGCAGCAGCGTCGGCAATGCAGACTGCGACGGCGGCGGTAACGGGAAAAGCATACCGCTATGCGCCGACGCTGCCCCCCGTCGTTAAAAAGAGCGAATTGAGCGTCACGGCAGAACAGTCACGCCTGCGCAACGCGTTGGATCTCACCCTGCTGGATTTGATGTCACTGGTAACCCGCGTCGAGGCGAGCTGGCCGGGCGATCTGGCGGCGATCTTCTCCGGCCACCATATGCTGCTCGACGACCCGGAGCTGTTTACCCGCGCCTGTGAATTACTGCGAAGCGAGCACTGTACCGCAGAGTACGCATGGCAGCAGGTATTAACGGAGATGAGCGCGCAGTATCGCCAGCTTGATGACGCTTATCTGCGGGCGCGCGATATCGACATTGACGATCTGTTGCAGCGTAGTCTGCGTCATCTGCAACAATGCCCGCTTACGTTGCCTGAGTTTACTGCTCCGGCGATTCTGGTGGCGGACGATCTCTGCCCTTCCACCGTGGTGGCGCTTGACCCTGCGGTGGTGAAAGGCATTTGTCTGCGTGGCGGAAGCCCGCTTGCGCACGGCGCGCTTATCGCCCGTGAAATGGGCATCGCCTGGGTTTGTCAGCAGGGCCATGCGCTGGATGCAGTACAAACCGGCGAGGCGCTGACGCTCGACGTCGCGGGGCAGCGCGTCTTACGACAGAAATGACCCTGCCGGTATCCGGTCCGCAGTGTTCAGTGGGCCGGATACACGCTTATTCTACCGTTAGCCCGCAAACTGACCTTTTTGCAGATCCTGAACCACAGCATGCATTTTGTCGGCAGTGAGCTGGTAAAACTTAATCGACACCGCGGTGAGTAAATAAAACAGCGCGGGCAGTAGCGTAAACAGCATTATCACGCCATCCACGGCGCCGTCCGGCTGGGTGTCGCTGTTGGTGGCGTAACCGTAAAACGCCAGTACCCAACCGATAATCGCACCACCAACCGCAACGCCAAGTTTGATGACAAAAATGTTCGCCGCGACGTTCATTCCGGTGATTCGCCGACGGGTTTTCCATTCACCGTAGTTATTAGCATCAGTGATCATCGACCATTGAATCGCGCCATTGCCGCCCTGAATAATCTGGATCGCCAGATGCGCCAGCAGCGGGACAATCCACCATTCTACCGGCAGGAAATAACAGGCTACGCCGAGCGCGGCGTTGAGAATATTGATCCAGAAAGAGAGCTTAATTTTGCAAAAGCGGGTGCCAAACGGTTTCGCCAGCACCGAACCGAGCATTGATGCAAACATCCCGCCAAGCATAAACCAGGTGATCACATCCGCACCTTTGTTCAGCACCGTGTTAACGTAATACACCACTGCGCCGCCGCGGATCACTACCGCCACCAGCATCATAAAGTTATAGACTGACAAAATACGCCACTGCTCGTTTTGAAAAAGGATTTTCACATCGCGGGCGATGTTCATATTCTCCTCTTTAATCGGCTGAACGCGTTCTTTGGTGGTCAGGAAGCAGATCAAAAACATAACGCAGCCAATCGCGCCAAACAGCGCCATCGCCAGTTGAATACCGCTCGCTCTGTCGCCCGGCGAGAGGTAATCCGCCACCGGCAGAATAAAGGCGGTGCCTAACGCGCCGCCAATCGGCGTAATGGCGAACCGCCAGGATTGCAGCGATAAATTCTCATTGGGATCGGCGGTTAATGCCGCGCCTAACGAGCAGTAAGGAATATTAATGGCGGTATACATTAATGTCATAAATATATAAGCCGCGACGGCATAGGCTATTTTACCGCTGTCGCTAAAATCTGGCGTGGAATAGACCAGTACGCAGCTCACGGCAAAAGGGATACAGATTGCCAGCAGCCACGGACGAAAGCGGCCCCAGCGCGTCGCGGTCGCATCGGCAATTGCGCCCATCACCGGATCGGTAATGGCGTCCAGCAGACGGACCAGCAAAAACATGGTCCCCATTACGGCGGGCGGCAGGCCATAAATATCGGTATAAAAATAGGCCAGAATGGCAACGGAAGAGTCAAAGACAATATGGCTTGCGGCGTCGCCCAGGCTATAACCTATTTTTTCTTTTATGGGTAATTGTTCCACTTCAGACATAATTTATCCTTAATAAAATAATAAAAGCAGCACACAACATCCCGGTGCGTGCATTTCTTCACAGATGCTTTTTTCGGTCTATTATGTTTTTTGATTCATTTCTTATGTTTTTTATCTTCTGTGATCGCTCTTCATAACCTGCGTGCGCTTCGGCTGTTATTATTATTTTGGTGAATATATTTCCCGCCATTACGTCATACCCGGATAACAAAAATGTCTGTAGCTTCGCAAAATGCGGCTTCAACGACGCGCAGCAGGCGATCCTGAACTACGATTTTCTCATGATAAATGCCGTAATCCGGTACGCACTAAGGAGATTATTCAATGCTTACCCCTGCTGTTCGCCATACAGGCGCGCTATCCTGGGCCATTAAACTGGCGCTGACCGGCACCCTTCTCACCTTTGCCTCATTGTCGGCCAATGCAGAAGAATCGATGGCCAACCCGCCGCAGCCGCCCGACATTTTGCTCGGTCCCCTGTTTAATGATGTGCAAAACGCAAAATTGTTTCCCGATCAGAAAACCTTTGCTGACGCCGTACCGAATAACGATCCGCTGACCATCCTTGCGGACTATCGGATGCAGAAAAACCAGTCCAGCTTTGACCTGCGCCACTTCGTCAACGTCAACTTCACCTTACCGAAAGAAGGGGAAAAATATGTCCCGCCAGCGGGGCAGTCGCTGCGCGAACATATTGACGGACTGTGGCCGGTACTGACCCGTTCAACCGAAAGCGCGGGTAAATGGGATTCCCTGTTGCCGCTGCCTGAACCCTATGTAGTGCCCGGCGGGCGCTTTCGCGAGATCTACTACTGGGACAGCTATTTCACCATGTTGGGGCTGGCCGAAAGCGGTCACTGGGACAAAATTGCCGATATGGTGGCGAACTTCGCCTGGGAAATTGACGCCTTCGGGCATATCCCGAACGGTAACCGCACCTATTATTTGAGCCGCTCGCAACCGCCCTTCTTTTCTTTGATGGTCGAATTACTGGCGCAGCATGAAGGCGATGACACGCTGAAAAAATATTTGCCGCAGTTACAAAAAGAGTACAGCTACTGGATGGAAGGCGTCGACACGTTACAGCCAGGCCAACAGCATAAGCGGGTGGTGAAACTTGATGACGGTGCCGTACTCAATCGCTACTGGGACGAACGGGATACGCCGCGCCCCGAATCCTGGGTGGAGGATATCGCCACCGCGAAAAGCAACCCCAATCGTCCGGCCACGGAAATCTACCGCGATCTGCGTTCGGCTGCGGCCTCTGGCTGGGATTTCAGCTCGCGCTGGATGGATGATCCGCAGCAGCTCGGTACGATTCGGACCACCAGCATTGTGCCCGTGGATCTCAACTCCCTGCTTTACAAGATGGAAAAAATCCTCGCCCGCGCCAGCAAAGCAGCAGGCGACGACGCACAGGCCAGTCATTATGATCGGTTAGCGAACGAACGTCAGAAAGCCATCGAACATTACCTGTGGAACGACAAAGAGGGCTGGTACGCCGACTACGATCTTAAGAGCAAACAGGTACGTAATCCGCTTACCGCCGCCGCGCTGTTCCCGCTGTACGTCAATGCCGCCGCGAAAGATCGCGCCCACAAAATGGCCGTCGCTACCCAGGCGCACCTGCTCCAGCCTGGCGGCCTTGCCACTACGTCGGTGAAAAGCGGTCAGCAATGGGATGCGCCAAACGGCTGGGCGCCGCTCCAGTGGGTCGCCACCGAAGGATTGCAGAACTACGGGCAGGAAAAAGTGGCGATGGAGGTGACCTGGCGTTTCCTGACTAACGTTCAGCACACCTACGATCGGGAACAGAAGCTGGTAGAGAAGTATGATGTCAGCAGCACTGGCACCGGCGGTGGCGGCGGTGAATATCCGCTGCAGGATGGGTTTGGCTGGACGAACGGCGTCACGCTGAAAATGCTCGACCTGATCTGTCCGCAGGAAAAACCCTGCGACAGCGTCCCCTCCACCCGGCCTGCCGTTCAGCCGACAAGCGCTGAAAACGCGCAAACACAAGCCACGCCGTAATCATGGCGCTAACCGGCCTGGGGCGCCAGGCCGGTTCGCAGATCTCTGTCAGAAACTGTAGCTGGCGCCAACCTGAACAGTCCGGTCGCGCCCGATCCAACAGTTGGTGCTGTCGTAGCAACTGAAGGTCTCTTTATTGGTGACATTCTGCGCGCTGGCCTTTAGCGTCACGCCGCTGAGCGAAGGTAACGCTTCGCCCAGGCGGTAAGACATTGCCAGATCGTACTGCGTCGTGCCGCCCAGCTTCCCGGCTGTGTTATCCGGCGAAATCTCCATCGGTCCGGTGTAGCGCGCGCCAGCGCCCAGCGTGAGCCCGCGTAGCGCAGTGCTATCGAAGGTGTAATCGCCCCACAGCGTAAAGGCGTTTTCCGGTACCTGAGTGGGCCGTTTTCCTTCGTAGTTTTCATCTTTCGTATTAATCGCATGGGTGTAGGCGTAGTTGGCGATCAGCGTGACGTTGTCAGCAGGACGACTGATGAGGGACAGCTCAGCGCCTTTTGACTCAATTTCGCCAGTCTGGCGGTAATCCCACGTTGGCGTCGCCGAAAGGACATTTTTCTGACGAATAGTGAATACCGAAGCGGTAAAGGTGGTGGCATAGTCAGCCAGCAGATACTTCACCCCGCCCTCCACCTGTTTGCTGGTGGTCGGCTTCACGTCTTTGGTCGTCAGCGTGCCCTGCGGCGAAATCGGCCTGAAGCCTTCAGAATAGCTGATAAACGGGGATAGTCCGTTAGCAAAAGCGTACAGCGCGCCAATACGTTTGGTCACCCGATCCTGGGAGATCCACGTTTTCTCGCCGTTCTGCAGCGCGTCAGTGGTCGTCGAGCGATAGTCATCGTAGCGGATACTGGCCAGCAGGTTTACGCCGCCAAAGACGATCTGGTCCTGGAGATAGTAACCATTTTGTTGGTAAGAAAGACGATTTTTTTGCGCGGTGTACAGGCCGAGATCGTCAGTATGAATCTGGTGGAAATCCGGATGGCGCATGTCAATGCCCGGCGTGGCGCTGGCATAACGATAGAAATAATGGCTGTCGAGTTTCTGGTAGTCGAAACCGGCCAGCAGGTGATGCTGCCAGTCGCCCAACAGCACCGTTTTGGTTAACTGGTTATCAATGTTAACGCTCTTAAGATCTTCATCAGTGGTGTAGGCAAAGCGATCGAGCATCCAGACCGGGTTGACGCCATTGCCGGTGGCATAGACGCTGCGCTGGTGGGTATCGACGTCAAAATACCGCGCTTTCTGGCTGAATCCCCAGCCGCTCTCGAACGCATGTTCGAGATGGTAGCCCAGCATCCACTGACGTTGTTTGAAGCCGCTCCACTTATCGCCTGCAAAGTCCCGACGGTCGGCATAACCGGAGCGCAGATATGCGATGGGCAATGGATTCGACGGCGACAGCGACGGCGTATTTTGTACCAGCGCATCCAGCGTCAGACGCGTTCTGCCGTCCGGCTGCCAGCTCACGGAGGGTGCAAGCAGGTAATCTTCATAGCGCGTGGTATATGGCTGATCGTTCCCTTCCGTCGCTTTCCCGAGCAGGCGATAATTCCAGTCGCTGTCACGGATCTTTCCCGTTGCGTCCAGATACCCTTCTTTCAGGTTGCGCGTACCGGTCATAACACCCAACTCCGTTTTCTGCTCCGCCTGCGGCGTCTTGCCCTGAATATTCACCAGCCCGCCCGGCGAGCCGTTGCCGTACAGCACCGACGCGGGGCCTTTGAGAATATCGACATGTTCAATGAGCAGCGGATCGATGCGCGCTTTAGTGTTGCCCGTGACGTTATACGGCAACTGTAAGCCGTTGTAGTACTCTTGATCGACGGTGAAACCGCGGATTTTGTACTCGCTCATGTAGGTCGTATTGCCGCGCATTTCCGTTGACACGCCCGGTGCGTAGCGCAATATCTCGTTAACCGACGTTGCATGGCGCAGCGTGATTTCTTTTTTATCGAGAGTATTAATCACCTGCGGCGTCTTACTTTCAGGCACTGCGGATTTGGTCGCGCTGTTGGTCCAGGCAGGCAGCAAGCTCTCCTGCCCCGACGCGGACACCACGATAGTGGCTTCGTCTGCCTCTGCGGCATAACAGGAAGTGGTCAGAGCCAGTGAGATACAGCCAGAGAGCGCGCGCAAGCGAAAGCGTGAAGGGGTTATCATCATGAGAATCGTTATAATATGAAATAGGAATAGCAATTATTCTCATTTTTATTTGCAAATCAACAACACCCTTTCTACGGTATATTTTTTCGCATAAAACAACGGCTCCCGCAGGAGCCGTTGTGCCGAAGGTTAGTCGCGCCGTACAAGCCGGAAAACGCCCAGCACCACAACGGCGCCCACCACCGCGACGAGGAAACTGTGCAGATTGAAACCGCTGATGCTGCCGCCAATGCCGAACATGGTCGCCAGCCAGCCCCCCACTACCGCCCCCACAATACCGAGTATGCAGGTGAGAATAAACCCGCCGCCGTCGCGCCCCGGCATCAGCAGTTTGGCAATAACACCGGCAATCAGACCGAAAACAATCCAGGCAATGATCCCCATGTTGAGGCCCTCTGTTCAGTGAAACCACACGCAACACCTTCTTGCGCCCGTAAGCTAAGTATAGGCAAGTCGTTGATCCACGCCGAACCGGGCAGTGCAATTATTCCTTGTGGTGTAGATAAGGATTGTCTTAGGTTCTGCCGTGCCCTGCCGATAACCCCTCGAAAACCTGCAACCTGGACACATAATTACATCGCGTCCAGCGCGCGTTGTAGCTTCCAGATATAGCGCGGCGCCTGCGGCGCGGGATGGTTATCGACGACATGCTCAAAAAATTCGTCCGCATCCAGATCGTTAATTTTTTCGATCGCCTTTTTACGGTCGGAGGAGAAAGTACGCAGCAGCGCACCCGCGCCGTTCGCATACGAAACCACCAGCGCGTACTGCATCACCTGCGGGTCTTCGATGCCTGCGAGCGGACCGTTTTCCAGAATGTTCAGGTAAGCGGCGCCCATCGAAATGTTACGCTCCGGGTTTTTCAGTTCGCTGGTGGAAGGCTCGCCGCTCCAGCCCATACGGCGGTACACATCGCGCCCGGAGGTGGACGCCTTAAGCTGCATCAGCCCGACGGCGTTGGATTTGCTTACCACGCTGGGGTTGCCGCCGGATTCAATGGCGATAATCGCGGTAATCAGCTTCGGGCTGACACCCCAGGCTGCGCCGGCTTTCTCACTGATCGGCATCCACTGCATTGCCCGTTTTACCGGCACTTCCGGGTTCCACGGCGGATTTTTATAATCGGGTTTTGAACTACAGCCAGCAAGCAGCACAATCAAAAAAGCAAACCATCTCAATTTCACGTCATCTGTCCTTATGGCCGACGCATCGGGCGTTTATTCGGCGTCAATACAACAATGCAGGCCGGATAAGCCAGGCGTTATCCGGCAAAACGTTCTACTATAGGCGGCATGATATACATTAGGTTTCTGTTGTAGCAAGGAATTGCCATGTCCCGGTTTCACTTAATTGCCCCTTCGGGCTATTGCATTAATCAGCAAGCGGCTTCACTGGGTATTCAACGTCTGGAACAGGCTGGTCACCAGGTAGAAAATACCGCCGTGGTTGGACGACGTTATCAGCGTTTTGCCGGTACCGAAGCGGAGCGCCTGGCGGATATCACTGAACTGGTTAACCTGACGATGCCTGGTACTATCGTCATGCCGGTGCGCGGCGGGTACGGCGCGAGCCGTCTGCTGGCGCATATCGACTGGCAGGCGCTGGCCGCGCGTCAGCAGCAGGATCCGCTGCTTATATGCGGACACAGCGATTTTACGGCGATCCAGTGCGGTTTGCTGGCGTTGGGTAAGGTCATTACCTTCAGCGGTCCGATGCTGGCAGGCAATTTTGGCGCGCCGGAGCTGGACCGTTTTACGGAAGATCATTTCTGGCGGGCGCTACGTAACGCGGTGTATTCAGTGGCGTGGCGCAGCGAAGGCCCGGCGTGTCATACCGAAGGCACTCTCTGGGGCGGTAACCTGGCGATGCTGATTTCCCTCATCGGCACGCCGTGGATGCCGAAAATTGAAAACGGTATTCTGGTGCTGGAAGATATCAACGAGCACCCCTTCCGCGTTGAGCGTATGCTACTGCAACTCTTTGACGCGGGCATCCTCAACCGTCAGAACGCCATTGTGCTGGGGAGCTTTAGCGGTAGCGCGCCAAATGAGTATGACGCGGGATACGATCTCAGCGCCGTCTATGCGTTCTTACGCGAACGCCTCGCTATTCCACTCATCACCGGGCTTGATTTTGGCCACGAACAACGCACCGTGACGCTGCCGCTGGGTGCGCATGCGGTTTTGCGTAATGACGCCAATGGCGCTCAGCTTACGCTGTCCGGTCATCCGGTGTTGAAATCTTAAAAAAAAGCGCTGGCGAGGGCTAACTAATCCGCGGGAACGGTCGTTAATATGTTAGGCTTAATGAATAAAAAAGCATAATTGAGGAGAATACGACCGTTGGACGCCACTGCAATAATCAGTCTTTTTATCCTGGGGTCCGTCCTCGTCACCAGCAGTATCTTACTCAGTTCATTTTCGTCACGTCTCGGTATCCCCATTCTGGTTATTTTCCTCGCCATCGGCATGCTGGCAGGCGTTGATGGCGTGGGCGGTATACCGTTCGACAACTATCCGTTTGCATATATGGTCAGTAACCTGGCGCTGGCGATTATCCTGCTGGATGGCGGGATGCGTACGCAGGCCAGTTCCTTTCGCGTCGCGCTGGGTCCGGCGCTGTCGCTGGCGACCGTCGGCGTGCTGATCACCTCTGGCTTGACCGGCATGATGGCGGCGTGGCTGTTTAAGCTGGACCTGATCGAAGGCTTGCTGATTGGCGCGATTGTCGGCTCTACCGACGCCGCAGCGGTTTTTTCGCTGCTCGGCGGCAAGGGGCTGAACGAACGCGTGGGCTCAACGCTGGAAATCGAATCCGGCAGTAACGATCCGATGGCGGTATTCCTCACCATTACCCTGATTGAGATGATCCAGCAGCATGAGACCGGCCTGAGCTGGATGTTCGCGGTCCATATCATTCAGCAGTTTGGTCTCGGGATCGCGCTTGGCTTAGGCGGCGGCTACCTGCTTCAACAGATGATCAACCGCATCTCCCTGCCCGGCGGACTGTATCCGCTGCTGGCCCTGAGCGGCGGGATCCTGATTTTCGCCTTAACCACCGCGCTGGACGGCAGCGGGATCCTGGCGGTGTACCTGTGCGGCTTTTTGCTGGGCAACCGCCCGATCCGCAACCGTTACGCGATACTGCAAAACTTCGATGGGCTGGCCTGGCTGGCGCAAATTGCCATGTTCCTCGTACTGGGACTGCTCGTTACGCCGTCTGACCTGCTGCCCATAGCCGTCCCGGCGCTGATGCTGTCGGCGTGGATGATTTTCTTTGCCCGTCCCATTTCGGTTTTTGCCGGGTTACTGCCGTTCCGCGGCTTTAACCTGCGCGAGCGGGTATTCATCAGTTGGGTTGGACTGCGCGGCGCGGTTCCCATCATTCTTGCGGTGTTTCCGATGATGGCCGGTCTGGACAACGCGCGCCTGTTTTTCAACGTCGCCTTCTTCGTGGTGCTGATCTCGTTGCTGTTTCAGGGCACCTCGCTCTCGTGGGCGGCGAAAAAAGCGAAGGTCGTGGTGCCGCCCGTGGGTTGGCCGGTTTCCCGGGTGGGACTGGATATTCATCCGGAAAACCCCTGGGAGCAGTTTGTCTACCAGCTCAGCGCCGACAAATGGTGTGTGGGCGCGGCCCTTCGCGATCTGCATATGCCGCAGGAGACGCGCATTGCAGCGCTGTTCCGCAACAATGAGCTGTTTCACCCAACCGGCAGCACCCGTTTACAGGAAGGCGATGTGCTCTGCGTGATAGGACGCGAACGCGATTTGCCTGCGCTGGGCAAACTGTTCAGCCAGTCACCGCCGGTGGCGCTGGACCAGCGTTTCTTCGGTGATTTCATTCTGGAAGCGAGCGCGAAATTCGCCGATGTGGCGCTGATTTACGGGCTGGAAGACGGAACCGAGTATCGTGACAAACAGCAGACGCTGGGTGAAATTGTCCAGCAGTTGCTCGGCGCCGCGCCAGTCGTGGGCGACCAGGTTGAATTTGCCGGCATGATCTGGACGGTCGCCGAAAAAGAAGATAACGCAGTGCGCAAAGTCGGGGTGCGCGTGGCGGGAGAAGAAGACGAAGAATAACGATGGCGATGCCGGACACGCGTAGCCGTCGCCCGGCATCGTTCAATAAGTTACACCGTCACAACCGGCACGCGCAGCGCCAGAGCGCACATTAGCTCATAACCGACTGTGCCGGCGGCAGCGGCGACGTCGTCAATCTTAATCTCTTTGCCCCAAAGCTCAACCGGCGTGCCAATCCCCGCCTGCGGACAGGGCGTTAAATCCACCGCCAGCATATCCATAGAGACCGTACCCACCGTCATCGTGCGCACGCCGTCAACCAGAACCGGCGTTCCCGTTGGGGCGTGGCGCGGATAGCCGTCGGCATACCCCGCCGCGACAATACCGATCCGCTGTTCGTGCTGGGCTGTGAAACGCCCGCCGTAACCAACCCGGTCGCCGGCTTTCAACGTCTGTACGCCGATGATTTCGCTGCAAAGGGACATGACGGGTTTCAGCCCGGTATTGGCGATATCACGCCACTGGCCGGAAGGCGACGCTCCGTACAGAATAATCCCCGGTCGCACCCAGTCGCCGTGGGCCTCCGGATGCCACAAGGTTGCCGCAGAATTCGCCAGCGAACGGCGGCATTCCAGCCCTTCCGCCGCCTGCGCAATCCGCGCCATCGCCTCATTGATGCCGTCAGGGTGTTCAGCATCGGCAAAATGCGACATCAGCGTCATCTCGCCGACGTTCGGCATGGCCCGCAGTTGTTGCCAGACTGTCTGCAACCGTTCCGGTAGAAAACCAAGACGGTTCATCCCGGAATTCACTTTCACGTACACGTCCAGCGGCGCGTTGAGTTTCGCGTTCTGGATTGCCTTCAACTGCCAGTTGCTGTGTACGCACGTTGTCAGCCTCCAGGTATCGTATACGTTCAGATCGTCTGCATGAAAGAAGCCTTCAAGCATCAGGATCGGTCCTTTCCAGCCGCGCTCTCGCAGGGTTATCGCTTCTTCTAAATTGAGCAGCGCAAACCCATCGGTGCCGCCTAACGCATTCCAGATACGTTCAATGCCATGTCCGTAGGCGTTGGCTTTAACCACTGACCAGACGCGGGCGTCCGGTGCAGCCTGACGGACAATACTCAAATTCTGCTTCATCGCCTGCAGGTCAAGGCTGGCCAGTATAGGGCGGGTCATTTCGCATCCTTATCAGTGATGTGCGCCATGAAGTTGCTGTGGCCGGGATGGCGTATACCCCGGGCTGTAACGCGCCACGCTCAAATCCTCATACGGGATCGCGGGCGTGCGGCCAGAGAGGATATCGCTCAGGAGCTGTCCGGAGCCGCAGGCCATGGTCCACCCCAGCGTCCCGTGTCCGGTATTCAGCAGCAGATTTTTAAAGCGGGTTCGCCCCACGACCGGCGTACCATCCGGCGTCATTGGGCGCAGCCCGGTCCAGAATGTGGCCTGTTCAATGCGTCCACCGCGCGGGTAGAGATCGCGCACCACCATCTCCAGCGTTTCCCGACGCGGCTGGAGCAGTTCGGTATTAAAGCCGACGATTTCCGCCATGCCCCCGACACGAATGCGCTGATCGAAACGGGTAATGGCGATTTTGTAAGTTTCATCAAGGATAGTCGAAACAGGCGCGCCGTCCTCTTCCGCCACAGGGATCGTCAGCGAATAGCCTTTCAGCGGATACACCGGAATATCGACAATGCCTTTCAGCATCGCCGTGGAATAGGAGCCAAAGGCCATCACATACGCATCGGCTTTGATGATTTCGTCGCCGCACTTCACGCCATAGATACGCTCGCCTTCACAGAGCAGCTTGTCCACCGGCGTGTTGAAACGGAACGTGACGCCAGCCTGTTCAGCCATTTGCGCCAGTCGCTGGGTAAAAAGCTGGCAGTCGCCCGTTTCGTCGTTCGGCAACCGCAGCCCGCCGGTCAGCTTATGCGCCACTTCCGCCAGCGCCGGTTCCACTTCCGCCAGCCGGGCAGATTCCAGCAACTGGTACGGCACGCCCGCGTCTTCCAGCACCGCGATGTCCCGGGTGGCGTTTTCATACTGCTGTTCGGTGCGGAAGAGTTGTAGCGTCCCGCCCTGACGTCCTTCGTACTGAATGCCGGTTGACGCACGCAGCGCTTTCAGACAGTCGCGGCTGTACTCCGCGAGACGCACCATGCGGCCTTTGTTTTCCATGTAGTGGCGGGTGTCGCAGTTCCGCAGCATTTGCCACATCCATTTAAGTTGAAACGGCGAACCGTCCAGACGCACGGCCAGCGGCGCGTGGCGCTGGAACATCCATTTAATTGCCTTTAAAGGAACGCCTGGCGCCGCCCAGGGGGCGGCATAGCCTGGTGAAATCTGTCCAGCGTTCGCGGCACTGGTTTCCAGCGCCGGACCGGGTTCACGATCGATGACGGTCACCTCATGCCCGGCCTGACATAAATACCAGGCGCTGGTCACGCCAACGACGCCACTTCCCAGTATGACAACTCGCATAGCCACTCCGTTAACAGTAAAAGAACAATCTTCTAATTACATCTTGATAACCCAGATGAAAATATTATTCAACATATGGCTTTTTTATGGTGACCTGCCTCACAGATAGCCGATTGCAGGGTAATAGCGATTGTTTGGCATCTCCTGCTATGCCGCATTTTTATCCAGCATAAAATAGCGTAGCGATGGCAATTTCTGGCGGGATAACCAGCAGAAATCGCGAAGAAAAGATCGCATCGCCAACACGGTTTTTAACAGGGTGTTCTATGCTTGAAATGACGTGCTCCACACAGAGAGCGCCGCCAACAATGAGGGTGCGCGAATGGCTACGATTGATTCCATGAACAAGGACACCACACGGTTGAGCGATGGACCCGACTGGACGTTTGATCTGCTGGATGTTTACCTGGCAGAAATAGACCGCGTGGCAAAACTCTACAGACTGGACACCTATCCGCACCAGATTGAGGTCATCACCTCCGAGCAGATGATGGACGCCTATTCCAGCGTCGGGATGCCGATCAATTATCCGCACTGGTCATTTGGCAAAAAGTTTATCGAAACCGAAAGATTGTATAAACACGGGCAGCAGGGTCTGGCCTATGAGATTGTCATTAACTCGAACCCGTGTATCGCTTATCTTATGGAAGAGAACACCATTACCATGCAGGCGCTGGTAATGGCTCACGCCTGCTACGGGCATAACTCTTTCTTCAAAAACAATTATCTGTTCCGCAGTTGGACCGACGCCAGCTCGATTGTTGATTATCTGATTTTTGCCCGCAATTACATCACTCAGTGCGAAGAGCGTTACGGCGTTGATGAGGTGGAAAAATTGCTGGACTCCTGTCATGCGCTGATGAATTACGGGGTTGATCGCTACAAGCGTCCGCAAAAAATCTCTTTGCAGGAGGAGAAAGCCCGTCAGAAAAGCCGTGAAGAATATCTGCAAAGCCAGGTAAACATGCTGTGGCGTACACTGCCGAAGAAAGAGGAAGAAAAAACGGTGGCCGAGGCGCGACGTTATCCGTCGGAGCCGCAGGAGAACTTGCTCTACTTTATGGAGAAGAACGCGCCACTGCTGGAGTCCTGGCAGCGTGAGATCCTGCGTATCGTGCGCAAAGTGAGCCAGTATTTCTATCCGCAGAAGCAGACCCAGGTGATGAACGAAGGCTGGGCCACCTTCTGGCACTATACGATCCTGAATCATCTTTACGACGAAGGCAAAGTCACCGAGCGCTTTATGCTGGAATTTTTGCACAGCCACACTAACGTGGTGTTCCAGCCGCCCTATAACAGCCCGTGGTACAGCGGCATTAATCCTTATGCGCTGGGCTTTGCGATGTTCCAGGACATCAAGCGCATCTGTCAGTCGCCAACGGAAGAAGATCGCTACTGGTTCCCCGATATGGCGGGCTCAAACTGGCTGGAGACGCTGCATTTCGCGATGCGCGACTTTAAAGATGAAAGCTTCATTAGCCAGTTCCTGTCGCCGAAGGTGATGCGTGATTTCCGCTTCTTTACGGTGCTGGACGACGATCGGCATAACTATCTGGAAATCTCTGCGATTCATAACGAGGAAGGCTACCGTGAAATCCGCAATCGCCTGTCGTCACAATATAACCTGAGCAATCTTGAGCCAAATATCCAGGTGTGGAATGTCGATCTGCGCGGCGATCGCTCTCTGACGCTACGCTACATTCCGCACAACCGCGCGCCGCTGGACAAGGGTCGTAAAGAGGTGCTGAAGCACGTGCATCGGCTATGGGGATTTGACGTAACGCTGGAACAGCAGAACGAAGACGGCAGCGTTGAGCTACTGGAACGCTGCCCGGCGAGGGTGAACAGTTTATAATCGCCCTGTCGCCCGCAGGGGAAACCGCCGGGTTGGATAAACGCAAAAAACCTCTCTGCAGAGAGGTTTTTCTTTTATGTCCTATCGCCCCTGAATCGCGAGATCGCCCGGCAGGTTTTTCTGCATCCGGTGCCAGATCTCGCCGCTGTCGTGACCGTAGCGGCGTACCGTTTCATACACCTGATCGTGCGCGCCTTGCAGGCAAAGTTGCGACAGCTTGTGATAGAACCCCAGCGCCAGGCTGCGCGCTTCCGGATTAGCGAAATAGTGACGCCCGATACGGGTGTACAGCCCTTTCATGCCGTTGAGGATCAGGCCGTAAATCGGGTTGCCGGAGGCAAACGCCAGGCCGCGGAAAATGTTGTAATCAAGTTCCGCAAAGGCGTCGGCGTGGTCGGCAACTTCCTGCGCTGTCGCCAGCACTTCCTGAGCTTTGTCAGGATGCTGACGAAATGCGGTGCGGATAAAGATCGTTGAGATATTGGTTCGCACCGACAGCAGATTATCAATCAGTTGCGGAACGCTTTCATGATCGAGACGCGCCAGGGTTTCAAGAATGTTCAGCCCGGACGTTTCCCAGAAATTATTCACCTTCGTCGGTTTGCCGTGCTGAATGGTCAACCAACCATCACGCGCCAGACGCTGAAGCACTTCACGTAAAGTGGTACGCGTCACCCCGATCAGCTCGGAGAGTTCACGTTCAGCAGGCAGAATAGTGCCCGGAGGGAAGCGGTTATTCCAGATACTTTCAATGATGTACTCTTCCGCGAAACCCGCCGGGCTCTGCGCCTTAATGACCATAGTGAGATTTCCATTACACAGCAAAACATAGTTACACTCATCATACCAGACGGGTTACAACCCCGATAGCGCAGGCAACAAAGAAAAAGGGGATCAAGGCTTCATTTTCCGGATAACGCCGCGCCGGTATATAAGGTTAAGGACTTGCCTGGTTTACCGCTGACCGCTAAGCTTTGCGGCTAAACATAAAAACATCATTTCATTTAATTAGGTAAGGGAAACCGCCATGGAGATCTCCTGGGGTCGCGCATTCTGGCGCAACTTTTTAGGCCAGTCGCCAGACTGGTACAAACTCGCTCTACTAATATTTCTGATCGTTAACCCGCTGATTTTCATGATCAACCCCTTCGTAGCGGGATGGTTGCTGGTGGCGGAATTTATCTTCACGCTGGCCATGGCGCTGAAATGCTACCCGCTGCTGCCGGGCGGACTGCTGGCGATTGAAGCGGTGATGATCGGCATGACCAGCGCCGCCCATGTGCGCGAAGAAGTCGCGGCCAATCTGGAAGTCCTGCTGCTGCTGATGTTTATGGTGGCGGGCATCTACTTTATGAAGCAGTTACTGCTGTTTATTTTTACCCGCCTGCTGTTGAGTATTCGCTCCAAAATCATGCTATCGCTGGCCTTCTGCATTGCCGCCGCCTTTCTTTCGGCTTTCCTTGATGCGCTTACCGTGGTTGCTGTCGTGATCAGCGTTGCCGTTGGCTTTTACGGTATTTATCACCGTGTGGCCTCCGCGCGCGGTGAAGATAACGATATTCTGGACGACAGCCATATCGATCAGCATTACAAAACGGTGCTGGAGCAGTTCCGCGGCTTTTTACGCAGCCTGATGATGCATGCAGGCGTTGGGACCGCGCTTGGCGGCGTGATGACCATGGTGGGCGAACCGCAGAACCTGATTATTGCAAAAGCCGCCGGCTGGCACTTTGGCGACTTCTTTCTGCGCATGTCGCCTGTCACCCTCCCCGTGCTGATTTGCGGCCTGCTGACCTGCGTATTGGTAGAGAAAATGCGCTGGTTTGGTTATGGCGAAACGCTGCCGGAAAAAGTGCGTGAAGTCTTGCAGCAGTTTGACGATCAAAACCGCCATCAGCGCACCCGTCAGGACCGACTGAAACTGGTGGTGCAGGCGATTATCGGCGTCTGGCTGGTGGTTGCCCTGGCGCTGCATCTGGCGGAAGTGGGGCTGATTGGCCTGTCGGTCATTATTTTAGCGACCTCGCTAACCGGCGTTACTGACGAGCACGCCATCGGCAAAGCGTTTACCGAGTCACTGCCCTTTACCGCCCTGCTGACCGTGTTTTTCTCGATTGTCGCCGTGATCATTGACCAGCATCTGTTTACGCCTATCATCCAGTATGTCCTGCAGGCGTCGGAGCATGCCCAGTTAACGCTGTTTTATCTGTTTAACGGGCTGCTCTCTTCGATCTCCGATAACGTCTTCGTCGGCACGATTTACATCAACGAAGCCAAAGCGGCGATGGAAAGCGGCGCGATCTCACTGCAACAGTTTGAACTGCTGGCGGTGGCCATTAATACCGGCACCAACCTGCCGTCCGTCGCCACACCAAATGGCCAGGCGGCCTTCCTGTTCCTGTTGACTTCTGCCCTTGCGCCATTGATTCGCCTCTCTTATGGTCGGATGGTGTGGATGGCGCTGCCTTATACCGTTGTTCTGACGCTGGTGGGTCTGCTGTGCGTGGAGTTCACTCTCGCCCCGTACACCGAATGGATGACCCGGATCGGCCTTTTAGCTACACTTCCATAACAACTTACCGGGCATTTCACTGCCCGGTTTGCCTTTTTGCGTGATAATTATCCAATTACACAATATTTCATTTTCTCCTGGTGGCGCAGTTATTGAATTGGTTTACACTGCCGTGTCTACGCATATTGCAGGGAAATAACTATGTTGCGATTTTTGAACCAGTGCTCACGGGGTCGGGGCGCATGGTTACTGATGGCATTGACTGCCCTGGCGCTCGAACTGGTCGCGCTGTGGTTTCAGCATGTCATGCTACTTAAACCGTGTGTGTTGTGCATTTACGAACGCTGCGCGCTGTTTGGCATCATGGGCGCCGGGTTAGTCGGCGCCATCGCGCCGAAAACGCCGTTACGCTATGTCGCGCTGGTGATTTGGATCTACAGCGCCTTCCGCGGCGTTCAACTGGCATGGGAACACACCATGATTCAGTTACATCCTTCCCCCTTCATGACCTGTGATTTTATGGCGCGCTTCCCGGGCTGGCTGCCGCTGGATAAATGGTTGCCGCAAGTGTTTGTTGCCTCTGGCGACTGTGCGGAACGTCAGTGGGAATTTTTAAGCCTCGAAATGCCGCAGTGGTTGTTGGGCATTTTTGCCGCTTATCTGGTGGTGGCGATTCTGGTGTTAATCGCGCAGCCGTTTAAGCCGAAAAGACGCGATCTGTTTGGTCGTTAATCCGTAACGCTCCCACCCGGGGGCGTTTTTTTGCCGGAAAATCATTGCGTGCGACGCTTTATAAGATGTATATTAAATGCATCTTATAAAGCCCACCAGGGGGAGTCCTTATGTCACATCTACGCATCCCGGCAAACTGGAAAATCAAACGTTCAACCCCATTTTTCACCAAAGATAACGTCCCCGCAGCGCTTCTCTCCCACCACAACACTGCCGCCGGCGTTTTCGGTCAATTGTGTGTCATGGAAGGGACGGTCACCTATTACGGTTTCGCTAACGAAGAAGCAAAAGAACCGGAAGTGAAAGTGGTGATCAACGCCGGCCAGTTCGCCACCAGCCCACCGCAGTACTGGCACCGGGTCGAGTTGAGCGATGACGCTCAGTTTAATATCAACTTCTGGGTCGACGAAGATCACGAAGGCGAGCAGATGTATCAGGCGAAAAACGCATAACATCCGCTCTCAGCATGGGCGGCTCAGTCCGCCCATTCAGGTTTATTCAGAATATGGTCCTGCCAGTCGCGGACTTCTGACTCTTTTACCGCAATATGGCGCACCGAGATGCGTTCGCCGTGCATCGCCGCTTTTGACCCCGTCAGCAGCGGGTGCCACGCGGGTAACCCTTTCCCTTCCGCCAGTAAACGATACGCACAGGTCATTGGCAGCCATTCAAAAGTCGGCAAATTATCACGCGTGAGTTTGATGCAGTCAGGCTCGTATTCGAAACGGCGTTCGTAGTTGCGACACTGGCAGGTTTTGATGTTTAACTGTCGGCAGGCGACATTGGTAAAATAGATTTCGTCAGTGTCTTCGTCCATCAGCTTATGCAGACAGCACTGACCACAGCCATCACAGAGCGACTCCCATTCGGCATCGGTCATTTCATCCAGGGTTTTACTTTGCCAGAAAGGTAAATCGCTCATCAGGGTATCCGCCATTGCTGTAAAGCTGCACCTTATAACCAGTCTGGCACGCTGATGCAAGTTTTGCCGCCCAAAAAAGGCGGCAAAGGGCTTTTACAGAACGCGAGTCGTAAGGGAATGGCCGTTGAAATGAATCTCCAGCTCGTCGCCGCTGGCAAGCGGCCCGACGCCTTCCGGGGTACCGGTCAACACAACGTCTCCGGCCTTCAGGGTAAAGAATTTACTCATATACGCAATCAGCGGCACGATTTTATGGATCATGTCGGCGGTCGTGCCCTGCTGGCGAACCTCGCCGTTTACCGTCAGGCTAAGCGGCGTATCCTGCGGATCGCCGTTAAATTCAGCAGCCGGAATAAACCCCGACAACGGGCAGGAATTATCGAAGCCTTTGGCTTTTTCCCATGGCTGCCCCGCCTTCTTCATTTTGCCCTGAATGTCGCGCAGCGTCAGATCGAGCGCCACACCGTAACCGGCAATGGCTTTACGCACATGATCTTCCGTCGCCTGGCGTAACGTAGCGCCAATCAGAACCGCCAGTTCGACTTCATGATGCACCGCGCCCATCGCCGTTGGAATCGCCAACGGCTGGCGCAGATCGCAAAGCGCTGTTTCCGGTTTGATAAACAGCACCGGCTCATCCGGCGTCGCGCTTCCCATCTCTTTAATATGCTTTGCGTAGTTGCTGCCTACGCAAACCACTTTGCTTGCCGGGAAGTCGAGCAGCGCGCCCTGCCAGTTATGATGTTGATACATGCTTTTCCCCTAATCTGTCATCCTGGATGGTCAGTAATGGCACCGGCAAGGCTTAACGCCGGATACCGTTTATTTATCCGTTTCTGGAGCGTGCTGCGAGGAGGCTGAAAGATGTTGCTTCAATAAATCTTCCGGCGGCGGAGGCAATTGTAAATAATATCCCTGCTCCGCTAAGGCTTGCTTTACTTTATCCAGATCGGCGTTGACTAACTTCTTACGACCATCCAGCGGCAATATCATTGCCAGTTTTGGCTGGCCAAATCCTTTCATCAGCTCTTCAGGTACGCGTGAAAAATCGTCTTTTTTTTCGACATATAAATAGGTCTGGTCACGTCGGGTACTTCTGTAGATCACACAAAACATACATTTTACTCTGAATTAAACGGTTGGCGACTTGCCTCAATATAATAGTGACTATAACATGCCTTCTGGACTTCGGAATATCATCCCATATCGGGGATGATAAATAGCAAATTGAGTAAGGCCAGGATGTCAAACACGCCCATCGAACTTAAAGGCAGTAGCTTCACCTTATCAGTGGTTCATTTGCATGAAGCCGAACCCGAGGTTATTCGTCAGGCGTTAGAAGACAAAATCGCTCAGGCTCCCGCTTTTTTAAAACACGCCCCGGTGGTGATTAACGTCAGCGGTCTGGACGCGCCGGTAAACTGGCCGGTTCTGCAGGAGGTGGTGACCTCCACAGGACTGCGGATTATCGGGGTCAGCGGCTGCAAAGACGCCCGTTTAAAAGCGGAAATCGACCAGATGGGCCTTCCCTTATTGACTGAAGGGAAAGAAAAAGCCGCGCGTTCCGCGCCAGCTGAACCCGTCGCCCCTGTCGCCCCGGCGCAAAACGCTGGTTCCGTCACAAAAACGCGATTTATTGATGTGCCGGTTCGTTCCGGTCAGCGCATTTATGCACCACAATGTGATCTGATTGTTACAAGTCACGTCAGCGCTGGCGCAGAGCTTATCGCTGACGGCAATATTCATGTCTACGGCATGATGAGAGGCCGCGCGCTGGCGGGCGCAAGCGGCGATCGGGAAGCGCAAATTTTTTGTACCCATCTGACGGCAGAACTGGTCTCTATCGCAGGTGTTTACTGGCTGAGTGATAAAATCCCAGCAGAATTTTATGGCAAAGCGGCCCGTTTGCAGTTAGCAGACAACGCTTTGACAGTTCAACCGTTGAATTGATCCCTTTTTAACAAGGAATTTCTATGGCACGCATTATTGTAGTTACTTCGGGTAAAGGGGGCGTTGGCAAAACCACCTCCAGCGCGGCCATCGCTACTGGTTTGGCCCAGAAGGGAAAGAAAACTGTCGTTATTGATTTTGATATCGGCCTGCGTAACCTCGATCTTATCATGGGGTGTGAACGCCGGGTCGTTTACGATTTCGTCAACGTCATTCAGGGCGATGCGACGCTGAATCAGGCGTTGATCAAGGACAAACGTACTGAAAACCTCTTTATTCTTCCTGCCTCTCAGACGCGCGATAAAGACGCCCTGACCCGCGAAGGCGTCGCGAAAGTCCTCGACGATCTGAAAGCGATGGATTTCGACTTCATTGTCTGCGACTCCCCGGCGGGGATTGAAACCGGCGCGCTGATGGCGCTCTACTTCGCCGATGAAGCGATCATCACCACGAACCCGGAAGTCTCCTCGGTTCGTGACTCTGACCGCATTCTGGGGATTCTGGCGTCGAAATCCCGCCGCGCCGAAAATGGCGAAGAACCGATCAAAGAACATCTGCTGCTGACGCGCTACAACCCTGGCCGGGTGAATAAAGGCGATATGCTCAGCATGGAAGATGTGCTGGAAATCCTGCGCATTAAGCTTGTCGGGGTGATCCCGGAAGATCAGTCTGTACTGCGCGCCTCTAACCAGGGCGAGCCGGTCATTCTGGATATCAATGCAGACGCGGGTAAAGCGTATGCCGATACGGTAGATCGTCTGTTGGGAGAAGAACGTCCTTTCCGCTTCATTGAAGAAGAGAAGAAAGGTTTCCTCAAACGCCTGTTCGGAGGATAAGTTATGGCATTACTGGATTTTTTTCTCTCGCGGAAAAAGAGTACAGCCAACATCGCGAAAGAGCGATTACAGATTATTGTCGCAGAGCGTCGTCGTAGCGACGCCGAGCCGCATTATTTACCGCAGTTACGCAAAGATATTCTTGAGGTCATTTGTAAATACGTACAAATCGATCCTGAAATGGTCACCGTTCAGCTTGAACAAAAAGACGGCGACATTTCTATTCTCGAACTTAACGTGACATTGCCAGAAGCGGAAGAGTCGAAATAACGCTTTCGCTCAGAAAAATCCTGGAAAAAAAGGCGGAACTTTCTGCCTTTTTTTATTTGTATAAGAAAATCGTAATAAACATTTTTTCTGCTCAAAATATTGGTTATTTATACAGTATGACCTGAATTCATTTCACGGAAAATGTCGGATAGCGGTCGGCGAAATAATCCCGCAAAAACTCAACCGTAATTCGTACCTTCGCGGAGTTCGCCAGCCGGGAGACATAAACGGCCCAGATGTTTGCTGGTTGATAATACTCCGGCAGAACCTGCACCAGTTGACCGCTGGCAATATTGTCACAGACATCCCACCATGAGCGTAACGCAATCCCCTGGCCGTCCAGGCACCACTGGTGAACGATCTCCCCATGGTTCGACGACAGCGCGCCTGTCACTTTGATGGCATGCTGCCCCTCTTTATTCTGGAGTTGCCAAACGCCAAATGGGTGATCGCGCTCTTTTATTACCAGACAGGAACAGGCGGACAGCTCCGTCAGTTGCTTTGGCGTGCCGTGCTGCGCTAAAAATGACGGCGAGGCGCAAAGAATACGATAGTTCGTACCCAGTTTGCGGGCGATAAGATTCGGCGCGATATCATCGCCAATGCGAATATCCAGATCGACGCCTTCATTTGCCAGATCCACCAGCCGATCTTCGACATCAAAGCGCAATTCCAACTGGGGATACTGCTTCGCCAGCGCTGAAAGCGCGGGCGCTACCACGCGCCGGCCAAAGCCAAAGCTACTGATGATCCGCAGCATCCCTTGCGGCACCTGACGTACGTCAGAAAGCTCGTCCATCATCTGATCCACATCATACAAAATACGCTGCGCCCAGGCGTAGATGCGCTCGCCCTCTTCGGTCATGCTCACCCGCCGGGTGGTGCGATGCAGCAGAACCACGTTGAGCGTGTGTTCCAGTAGGGCGATACGTTTGCTGACGAAGGCAGGCGATACGCCCATCTCCTGCGCCACCGCGGCAAATCCCGAGCGCCGGGCAACCTGCATAAAGACGCGTAAGTCATTTAACAACGGCAGATTATTCATGATCTGTGTTTTATGTTTCACCAGTTGGTCTCATTAACTGCCGTTCAGTCAATTATAGGATAGCGGTGAAGTCAATTTTCTGAGCCGATAAGTGAGATCTGAAATGAACAAAACCTGTCGCATTGCCGCCATCCCCGGAGACGGCATTGGTAAAGAGGTTCTGCCGGAAGGGCTACGGGTGTTAAAGGCCGCCAGCGAGCGCTGGGGGCTGTCTCTGAGTATTGAAACCTTTGAATGGGCCAGTTGTGAGTACTACCAGCAACACGGTAAGATGATGCCGGATGACTGGCACAAACAGTTGTCATCGTTTGATGCCATCTATTTTGGCGCGGTTGGCTGGCCGGACACCGTGCCGGATCATATCTCCCTGTGGGGATCGCTACTGAAGTTCCGCCGTGAATTCGATCAGTACGTTAACCTGCGACCGGTACGCCTCTTTCCGGGAGTGCCCTGCCCGCTCGCGGGCAAGCAGCCTGGCGATATTGATTTCTACGTGGTGCGAGAAAATACTGAAGGCGAATATTCGGCGTTGGGTGGACGGGTTAATCCGGGCACCGAACATGAACTGGTGATCCAGGAGTCGGTGTTTACCCGCCGCGGCGTGGATCGCATTTTGCGCTATGCGTTCGAACTGGCGCAAAGTCGCCCGCGTAAAACGCTGACCTCCGCCACCAAATCTAACGGGCTGGCGATCAGTATGCCATTCTGGGATGAACGCGTGGAAGCAATGGCGCAGCACTTTCCCGCTATTCGCTGGGATAAGCAGCACATCGATATTCTGTGCGCCCGGTTTGTCATGCAGCCGGAACGCTTTGACGTAGTGGTCGCCTCAAACCTGTTTGGCGATATTCTGTCTGACCTCGGTCCGGCGTGTACGGGTACCATTGGCATCGCGCCTTCCGCCAACCTGAACCCGGAGCGCACTTTCCCCTCCCTGTTCGAACCGGTCCACGGTTCCGCGCCGGACATATACGGCCAGAACATTGCCAACCCGGTCGCCACTATCTGGGCAGGCGCGATGATGCTCGATTTCCTCGGGGAAGGCGATGCGCGCTATACCGCTGCCCATGACGGTATCCTGGCGGCGATCGAGCAAGTGATTGCCAGCGGACCGAAAACGCCTGATATGAAGGGGAACGCCTCAACCCGGCAGGTGGGCGAGGCTGTCTGCGAACGGATACGGTCCATGCAGTAAGCGAAGACCGTACAGTACAGTACAACGCGACCGGCTGGCGGATGTCCAGCCGGAGCGGGCTGACATTAGCCCTGACGCGGATACTCTGCCAGCAGCGCATGAAGCTGCGCGGCCATCAACTCGCCGCGCCAACCGGAGATCAGTTCTGGCTCGCCGTTTTGCGGTTTGAGCTGCCAGTGCCAGTTAAGCAACTGGTTGATCTGGCGGCGTGACGCCAGCAGTTCGGCGCTGACGTTATGCCCGGCGCTCACTCCGGCAATCAGCGCTTTAATATCTTTAAACGCTTTCCGATAGCCAGGCATGTCGATCAGGTTAAGCAGCGGCGCTGGCAGCGCCTCCTCGGGTAACGCCTGCGCTTTGGCAACCAGCGCGAGCAGCGTCTTGCCATGGAAGCGAATTTCGCTGCCGGAAAGCCCGAGGCTGTCGAGTTCCCCCATGCTGCCGGGCATATAGCGCGCCACCGACCACAGATGTTCTTCACGCACCACGAAGTTCACCGCCAGATCGCGCTCGCGCGCCTTGCGCAACCGCCAGTCGGCAAGCAGTTGCAGACAGGCCAACTGGCGGGTACGCAGTTGCCAGGCATTGGCGATATCACGCCACGCCTCTTCCGGCGCCAGAATCTCCTGACGACGTTGCTGCATCAGACGGCATTCGTCCAGCGCTGCGGGCAGCCAACCAGCAGCTTCGGTTTCCGCCATCAGTTTTCCGGCGATCGGCAACAGATACCATACGTCCGCCGCCGCATATTCACACTGGCGTTCCGTCAGTGGACGCGCCAGCCAGTCGGTCCGCGATTCGCTTTTGTCGAGCGCCACGCCGCTAAACTCTTCGACCATTGAGGCAAAACCCCACGACAGCGGGCGACCGCAGAAAGCCGCCAGAATTTGCGTGTCGATCAGCGGCTGCGGCAGCTCGCCAAAGGCATTCAGAAACACTTCCAGATCTTCACTGCCTGCGTGCAGATATTTCGTGATAGCGGTATCGCGTAGAATCGCCTTCAGCGGCGACCAGTCGGTGATGCCATGCGGATCGATTAGCGCAACATGTTCGCCGTCGAACAACTGGATAAGCCCTAACTGCGGGTAATAGGTGCGCGTACGAACGAATTCGGTATCAAGGGCGATGGCAGGAAACGCGCGAACCGCCTCACAGAGGGTCGCCAGCGCGTCGTCAGTGGTGATCATTTGGTAATTCAAAATGCTTTCTCTTTGTTTTACGCCAAAAAAAACGCCGGATTATCCGGCGTTTGACGTGTTGCTTAACGCTCAGCCTTTATTGTCTACTTTGGCGCGGGCTTCGTCACGCAATTCTCGACGTAAAATTTTCCCGACGTTGGATTTTGGCAATTCATCGCGGAACTCCACCAGCTTCGGCACTTTATAGCCGGTTAACTGGCGGCGGCAGAAAGTCACCAGCGCCTCGTCCGTTAATGACGGATCTTTTTTCACCACGAAAATCTTCACCGCTTCGCCGCTGCTGCCGGACGGCACGCCGACGGCCGCGACCTCGAGTACTCCCGGATGCTGCATCACAACATCTTCGATCTCGTTTGGATAAACGTTGAAACCTGAGACCAGAATCATGTCTTTCTTACGGTCGACAATGCGCAAAAAACCCTCATCGTCCATCACCGCGATATCACCCGTATGCAGCCAGCCGTCCTTGATGATCTCGTCGGTCGCATCCGGACGCTGCCAGTAACCGAGCATCACCTGCGGACCTTTGACGCACAGTTCGCCAGGTTGATCCGGCGGCACTTCGTTATCATCATCGTCCACCAGCTTAGCTTCGGTAGACGGCACCGGCAACCCAATGCTGCCGCTGTGATAGTCAATATCATGCGGGTTCACGCTGACCAGCGGCGCGCATTCAGTCAGGCCATAGCCTTCCAGCAGATACTGTCCGGTCAGTTTCACCCAGCGTTCAGCTACCGCCTGCTGCACCGGCATACCCCCGCCTGCGGAAAGATGCAGGGAGGAGAAATCCAGTTGCTGGAACTCTTTATTGTTCAGCAATGCGTTAAACAGGGTGTTCACGCCGGTCATGGCGGTAAACGGGTATTTTGCCAGCTCTTTCACCAGCCCCGGAATATCGCGTGGGTTGGTAATCAGCAGGTTCTGTCCACCCAGTTCGATAAACAGCAGGCAGTTCATGGTCAACGCGAATATGTGGTACAGCGGCAGTGCGGTCACCACCAGCTCTTTCCCCGGATGCAGGAGCGGTCCATAGGTCGCTTTCACCTGCTCAAGGTTAGCCAGCATATTGCGATGGGTGAGCATCGCGCCTTTCGCCACGCCGGTCGTGCCGCCGGTATATTGCAGGAAAGCCAAATCCTCAGACACCACTTCCGGCTTCACGTACTGCATGCGGTAGCCCGCATGTAGCGCGCTGCGAAACGAGATGGCATCCGGCAGATGGTACTTTGGCACCAGACGTTTGATGTATTTGACCACAAAGTTCACCAGCGTCCCTTTCGCCGTCGACAGCTGGTCGCCCATGCGGGTCAGAATAACGTGTTGAACCTGGGTTTTCTCAACCACTTTTTCCAGGGTGTGGGCGAAGTTCGAGACAATGACGATCGCCGCCGCGCCGCTGTCGTTGAGCTGATGCTCCAGCTCGCGCGGCGTGTATAGCGGGTTGACGTTCACCACGATCATCCCGGCACGCAGAATGCCAAACAGCGCGACGGGATACTGCAACAGGTTTGGCATCATTAGCGCGACGCGATCGCCCTTTTTCAGACCCAGCCCTTCCTGCAAATAGGCCGCAAACGCCCTGCTCCGCTCTTCCAGCTTGCGGAAGGTCATCACCTCACCCATATTAACGAACGCGGGCTGATCGGCGTAACGCGCGACAGCATGCTCAAACAGTTCTACCAGGGATTGATAACGGTCAGGATTGATCTCCGCAGGCACATCCGCGGGATAACGGTTTAACCAAACCTTCTTCACTGCATCACCTCTAAAATGAGTGTTCGTCGTCATCGCAACCCCAGATAATAAACAAGTCGTTAACATAATATTAACTCAGCGTACCAGTTTATTAATTACTCAACGAAAAGGTTGCGAAGCGCGTCACTATTTATTTTTCTTATGACATGACTAACGCAGAAACAGCGGACGTGCCGCTGTTTCTTTTACTGATAATACAAAGGGTTACTCTTTGACTATCGTCTGAACCTGAGCAGGCCCAGGGTTATACCACCCCCAGCCGCCGTAGCCATAGGGCCAGCCTCGTCCGCCATAGAACCAGGGGTCGATAGGCTGCGGCGGCATGACGACCTGTTGAGCGATACGCCAGCGCTTGTAGCCCGTCACGTCCATGGTCATGAAGTTATACGGCGTGTTGCCGACTTTCCCCGCCACGCTGCCGGTGATCGGCCCGACGACCGTCACTAACTGACCGCGAAAATCGACCGGATCAAGAAAGCCGTTCACGTTAGCATAAATACGTCCGCGTGACGGCTCGCCAAGGATCGGGCGCGCGCCGCTGTCCAGCGGGACGGTAGCGATTTCCAGTCGGGTTTTGCCCTGCTGGTTTTGTATATCCACCACCTTACCGCCAAATCGCGCTTCCTGACCAACGTACAGCTGCGGGGCATTCATCACCCGCATCAGATCGTCCTGCGGCGTCGGGCTGGTGCCTTTGATGGCATCCGGAACGGTCACACACCCGCTGAGCATCAGCACGATCGCGCCCGCCAGCAGATTTTTAACAACTTGTTTTTGAACCGCCATACTGCGACTCCTTTTCTCAGCGCACTGCCCCGAAGTTCCAGTGCATTTCCAGGGCATACATACTACTGAGATTCATTCTTTGCCCGGAAGTTTCTTCCAGGCCACGTTGTTACGTAAATAAACCGGTTCGGCGTGTTCAACGGCGACCATTTTTCCTGCCGCCAACAATTGGCGGGCAACAGGAAGCATGTCTTCCGCTGCGGGCAGCAAAATGCCGCCGTCACGCAGCGCCAGAGCGCTCTGTTTACCGAGATCGGGCCACGCAGGCCAGCCGGTTCCCACGGTAACCCATTCGCCGTCGAGCTGCTGCAGCCGTCCTTCCACCTGCTCCGGTTTGAGCACCGCTTCCGTTTCTTCGCCGTGCCAGAGGCCGTTTTCGTCACGCTGATACTCAGCCCAGTAGACTTCGCCCATGCGCGCGTCAATGGCCGCCAGTACGCGGGTTGCGCCGCTTTTGCGCCAGGCGCCCTGCGCCATTGTCGCCAGCGTGGAGACGCCAATCATCGGCAGTTCCGCCCCCAGGGCCAGCCCCTGCGCAATGCCAATACCAATACGCACGCCGGTAAAACTGCCCGGCCCGCGTCCAAAGGCCAGCGCGTCAAGTTCAGTGAGTGAAAGGCCGCTTCGGGTCAGGATGTCCTGCACCATGGGCAGGATACGTTGCGTATGTTCGCGTGGACAAAGCTCAAAATGAGCCGTGAGGGAACCGTCGTTCCACAGAGCGACAGAACAGGCTTCTGTGGCGGTATCGATAGCCAGAATTCGCATGGGTTTTCGTGCTTAGATCAATAAAATGGCCCGCATCTTACCATACTCCAGCGTAAATTACTCCGCTGAAGGCATGGCGAGAAAACGGACCGCGCGGGCGATATCCCGGGTACGCGGCGCGGGCGGCAGACTGGCCAGAAACGTCGCGCCATAGGGGCGCATTACCAGCCGGTTGTCGCAAATCACCAGCACGCCGCGATCGTCGGCATCGCGGATCAGGCGGCCTACGCCCTGTTTCAGGGTGATCACCGCATCGGGTAATTGCACCTCGTCAAACGGATCGCCGCCACGCAGTCGACAGTCTTCCATTCGCGCTTTCAGCAGCGGATCGTCCGGCGAGGTAAACGGCAGCTTGTCGATAATCACCAACGACAGCGTATCGCCGCGCACATCCACCCCTTCCCAGAAACTGCTGGTCGCCACCAGCAGGGCATTACCGGCGCTGACGAACTGCTGTAACAGCTGGCCTTTACTGGTTTCGCCTTGCAGCAGTACCGGCAGCGTCATGGTCGCGCGAAATTGCTCCGCCAGGTCGCGCATCATGGCGTGAGAAGTACAGAGCATAAAACAGCGCCCATTATTGGCTTCGATGATCGGTCTTAACATTGCCGCCAGTTGGCGCGCCGCGCCTGGCTGGTTGGTTTGCGGCAGATTGCGCGGCACGCACAGCAATGCCTGACGGCTGTAGTCAAATGGGCTGGGCAGCAGCATCGATTCCGCCTGCTCAATACCCAGACGTGCGGTAAAATGGTGGAGGTCGTCGTTCACCGACAGCGTGGCGGAGGTGAAGATCCAACTCCCCGGCTTCTGCTCCATCACCTCTTTGAATTTGTCCGCCACGGTCAACGGGGTCAGCGCAAGGGTAAAATTGCGCGACGTGCATTCGTACCAGTAGCTGTAACCGGGTTGATTGATCTCTTTCAGCCGCTTCAGGCGCGCCCGGTAGAGGGTGGCGCGCTCAAAGGCGGCGTCAAGCAGCGCCGAGCGGCCAAGCGACAACTTCGCCACGTCATAACATAACTCGAGGGTGTCATCGAGCAGTAAAAAGGCACGCTGCACGCGCGGATCTGCCAGCAATTCGCGCAGATTGCCGCGATACCCCGGTTCGCCCAGCTGCAGGCGAAAATCCTGCGCGCTTTGCGCCAGACGGTCGGCACATTTTTGCAACTGCTGGGTGTCTTTCAGCTCGGTACGATAGGCAATGGTAATATCTTTCGCCAGATCCATCAGTTGGCGACTGGAAAGCGATTGTCCGAAATACTGGCTGGCAATGTCCGGAAGCTGGTGGGCTTCGTCGAAAATCATCACTTCCGCCTCCGGGATCAGTTCGCCAAAACCGCTCTCTTTGACCACCATGTCAGCGAGAAACAGATGATGGTTCACCACCACGACATCCGCCTCCATCGCTTTTTTACGCGCTTTTACCACGAAGCAGTCTTTATACAGAGGACAGTCGCTACCGAGGCAGTTATCGTTAGTGCTGGTGACCAACGGCCAGGCCTGGGAATCTTCGGCTACGCTGACGCAGGTACTGATATCGCCATCTTCGGTCTGGTTCGACCAGGAGCGCAGCAGGATCACATCGCTTAAGGTCTGCACCGGCAGGTCTCCCCCCGCCAGCGCCTGTTGCTCCAGGCGTTCGAGGCAAAGATAGTTTGAACGCCCTTTCAGCAGAGCCAGTTTGCCGCTGTACTGTAGCGCTTTTGCTACCGTCGGCAGATCGCGGCTGTACAGCTGATCCTGCAAGGCCTTCGACCCCGTAGAGATAATCACTTTCTTTTTCGCGCGCAATGCTGGCGCGAGGTAGGCGTAGGTTTTCCCCGTCCCCGTCCCGGCTTCCACCACCAGCGGCTGCGCACGTTTAATGGCCTGTGTGACGGCTACCGCCATCTGTCGCTGTGGTTCGCGCGGTTTAAAACCCGGTATCGCTTTAGCCAGCTGACCTTCTGGTGCAAAATCGTCCGTCACACTACCCCCTGTTAATTTGAACAGGGATTATGTCAGGCCGGAGAGTCTTACGCCAGTTGAAGAAATGTCGACGCCCTGACAATATGGCAGTTTGCCCGCGTATGCAGAACGTTAAAGAGGAAGAATGTATGACGATTATTCGTATTGATGCCGAAGACCGCTGGTCCGACGTGGTGATCCACAACAACACGCTGTACTACACCGGCGTGCCGTCGAATCTGGACGCCGATGCGTTTGAACAGACGGCCAATACGCTGGCGCAGATCGACGCCGCCCTGGCGCAGCAGGGCAGCAGCAAGTCACGTATTCTTGATGCAACCATTTTCCTGGCGGATAAAAGCGATTTTGCGGCGATGAACAAAGCCTGGGACGCCTGGGTCGTTGCCGGACACGCCCCGGTGCGCTGCACGGTGCAGGCTGGATTAATGAACCCGAAATATAAAGTTGAGATAAAGATTATCGCGGCGGTCTGAGTCGCTATTCGTCTTCATCGTCAAAACGCGCCACGATCCGTTCGCCGGTATGCGTGGCGCGTAGTTCTTCCGCCACCAGCGCAATCGCCTGACCGCTGCTCATGCCCTGGGACATCAGTTCCTGGATTCGTTCAACCGCTTTCTGCTGCTGCTCGTGGCTGAGTGAAGGTAAACCTGCAAACATCGTCAACTCCTGCTAAATTGTCTGCGCTAATTATTTCATGCAACCCGTCACATAGCCAGTACAGTCAGGATCAATGAAGACGTTATCTCCCGCGATTATTACGCTCCCCTGGCGTCAGGACGCCGCCGAATACTATTTTGCCCCGCTAAGCCATTTACCCTGGGCGATGCTGCTGCATTCCGGCCATGCGAATCATCCGTACAGCCGTTTTGATATCGTGGTGGCCGATCCATGCTGTACGCTCACCACCCAGGGCGACGCAACCCAAATCCGCGACGCGGATGGCGTTCGCGACAGCCACGACGATCCGCTGGCGTTGCTGCAAACGGCGCTGGATACGCTGCAGCTTCATCCGTCGCCTAATGACGCGCTTCCGTTTCAGGGCGGCGCGCTGGGATTATTCGGCTACGACCTTGGGCGCCGTTTTGAGTCATTGCCGTCTATTGCGCAGCAGGATATTCCTCTTGCGGAAATGGCGATTGGCATTTACGACTGGACGCTGATTGTCGATCATCACCGCCACATGGTGACGCTGCTCAGCCATACCGACGTACAGGCACGCTACGACTGGCTGAAAAGCCAGCATTCCCCCGCCCGGACGCCGTTTGCGCTGACCTCCGGCTGGCAGTCGAATATGAGCCGCGAACAGTATGGGGAAAAATTCCGTCAGGTGCAGGCGTACCTGCACAGCGGCGATTGTTATCAGGTGAATCTGGCGCAGCGTTTTCAGGCAGCGTATCAGGGGGATGAATGGTTGGCCTTTACGCAGCTTAATCAGGCCAACCGCGCGCCGTTCAGCGCCTTTATACGTCTTGACGAAGGGGCGATTCTGAGCCTGTCGCCGGAACGCTTTATATTGCTGGATAAGAGCGAAATTCAGACCCGGCCGATCAAGGGAACCCTGCCACGACTGTCGGACGCGCAGGCCGACCGCCAACAGGCGCAAAGACTGGCGCATTCGGCAAAAGATCGCGCCGAAAATCTGATGATCGTCGACCTGATGCGTAATGACATCGGCCGCGTGGCGATTCCCGGCACGGTGAAAGTGCCGGAACTGTTTGTCGTTGAACCGTTTCCGGCGGTGCATCACCTGGTCAGCACCATCACCGCGCAACTGCCCGCGACGCGCCACGCCACGGATCTCCTTCGCGCTGCGTTCCCGGGCGGCTCCATTACCGGCGCGCCAAAAGTGCGGGCGATGGAGATTATCGATGAACTGGAACCCCATCGCCGCAACGCCTGGTGCGGCAGTATCGGCTACCTGAGCGTGTGCGGCAATATGGACACCAGCATTACTATTCGCACCCTCACAGCGGTTAACGGTCAGCTATACTGCTCTGCCGGAGGCGGCATTGTGGCCGATAGCGAGGAACAGGCGGAATATCAGGAAACGTTTGATAAAGTGAACCGTATTTTGCATCAACTGGAGAACTAACCCGTGGAAAACACAGGCCTGACGCTGGATGATTTTTTATCACGCTTCCAACTTTTGCGACCGCAGATCAATCGTGCGTCGCTCAATCAGCGCCAGGCTGCGGTTCTCATTCCGGTGGTGCGTCGTCCTCAGCCCGGGCTGCTACTGACCCAGCGTTCCGTGCATCTGCGCAAGCATGCCGGACAGGTGGCCTTTCCCGGCGGCGCGGTAGACAGTACTGATGTGTCGCTTATCGCCGCCGCTCTGCGTGAAGCGCAGGAAGAGGTGGCTATTCCGCCGGAAGTGGTGGACGTGATTGGCGTTTTGCCGCCCGTGGATAGCGTCACCGGGTACCAGGTGACGCCAGTGGTGGGCGTGATCCCGCCAAACCTACCTTATCGCGCCAGTGAGGATGAGGTATCCGCTGTGTTTGAAATGCCGCTGGCACAGGCGCTGCATCTGGGGCGCTACCATCCGTTGGACGTTTACCGTCGAGGCGATTCTCACCGCGTATGGCTGTCATGGTATGAGCATTATTTCGTCTGGGGTATGACCGCGGGCATCATTCGTGAACTGGCATTGCAGATTGGCGTGAAGCCGTAGGGTTATGGCGCAAGGCCAAACGGAAAATATAGCCTGCGCTCTGAAAAGGATATCTGTCACACCGGCAACAGGTTGCATGATGAGACATCCTGCGATCTGAACAGGGTATCTGTCACACCGGCAACAGGTTGCATGAAGAGACATCCTGCGATCTGAAAAGGATATCTGTTACACCGGCAACAGGTTGCATGATGAGATATCCTGCGATCTGAAAAGGATATCTGTTACACCGGCAACAGGTTGCATGATGAGATATCCTGCGATCTGAAAAGGATATCTGTTACACCGGCAACAGGTTGCATGATGAGACATCCTGCGATCTGAAAAGGATATCTGTCACACCGGCAACAGGTTGCGTTCACCATACGGGCAGTGCTTCTCTGAACTTTCAGCACCCGTGAACGCGCAAGGGAGGCTCGCCGCCGCCTCCCTTGCAACCCAGGCTCCCGGCAGGGAAAATCGCCACTGCGTGGTGCATTCGCCTTTTGCCGTCTGCCTGTCGGGTCGGGGGCGAGCCTGCCTCCCCGCAGGCCGCCCCCTCCGCCCGCTTCCCTGCGGGCGGCCCCGGTCAGCCGTCAACGGCTCATCGATTTTCACGCCGGACCGGATCATCGCTGCCACGCTCTGCTTTTCAGGGAGATGAGTTTCGCTGTGATGGGTTGAGCATCTGCCCGCCGCTGCGGAGGTCAGATGCCCTGAGAGGCACAGAACATGGGGCGAACGGAACCTTTCTGCGGGGTTACATGGAGAGACATCCTGCGATCTGAAAAGGGTATCTGTTACACCGGCAGGGAAATTCCCCCTCAAGTCCCGCAAGCTATACTTATCTTTACGCGCAAACAACACAACCTGAAACTCCCGTCACAACATTAGTAAAAACGCGGTTACTCATTAGTTTAATTCATGTGAATAGTTAAGCTGATGCCGACGTTCCCTCTTACACTATGCGCAGTTATTACATCGTTTCTGGAAGTTTCCAGTCACCCTGTCAGGAGTATTATCGTGATTAGTCTATTCGACATGTTTAAGGTGGGGATTGGTCCCTCATCTTCCCATACTGTAGGGCCTATGAAGGCGGGTAAACAGTTCGTCGATGACCTGGTCGAAAAAGGATTACTGGATAGCGTTACCCGTGTTGCCGTCGACGTGTATGGTTCACTGTCGCTCACGGGTAAAGGTCACCACACCGATATCGCCATTATTATGGGCCTGGCAGGCAACGAACCTGCCACCGTAGATATTGACAGCATTCCGGGTTTCATCCGCGATGTTGAAAATCGCGGTCGCCTGCTGCTGGCGCAGGGCCAGCATGAAGTCGATTTCCCGCAAAATGACGGGATGCGTTTTCACAATGGCAACCTGCCGCTGCATGAAAACGGCATGCAGATCCACGCCTACAGCGGGGATAACGTTGTCTATAGCAAAACGTATTATTCTATCGGCGGGGGATTTATCGTCGATGAAGAACATTTCGGTCAGGACGCCGCTGGTGAAGTCAGTGTGCCGTATCCGTTCAAATCGGCTACCGAACTGCTGGGCTTTTGCAACAGCACCGGTCTGTCGCTTTCAGGGCTGGCCATGCAAAACGAACTGGCGCTGCACAGCAAGAAAGAGATCGAAGACTATTTTGGTCACGTCTGGCAGACCATGCAGGCCTGTATCGATCGCGGGATGAACACCGAAGGCGTGCTGCCGGGGCCGTTACGCGTACCGCGCCGTGCTTCCGCGCTGCGCCGGATGCTGGTTTCCAGCGACAAGCTGTCCAGCGATCCGATGAACGTGATTGACTGGGTGAACATGTTTGCTCTCGCGGTCAACGAAGAAAACGCTGCCGGTGGGCGCGTGGTTACCGCGCCGACAAACGGGGCGTGCGGGATCGTGCCTGCTGTGCTGGCCTATTACGATCACTTTATTGAATCCGTCAGCCCGGATATCTATACCCGCTACTTCCTGGCGGCCGGGGCGATCGGCGCGCTGTATAAAATGAACGCCTCCATTTCCGGCGCGGAAGTGGGCTGTCAGGGTGAAGTCGGCGTGGCGTGTTCAATGGCTGCCGCAGGCCTGGCGGAACTGCTGGGCGCCAGTCCGGAGCAGGTATGCGTTGCCGCGGAAATCGGCATGGAGCATAACCTGGGGCTGACCTGCGATCCGGTTGCCGGTCAGGTTCAGGTTCCGTGCATCGAGCGGAACGCCATTGCCTCGGTCAAAGCGATCAACGCTGCGCGGATGGCCATGCGCCGTACCAGCGCGCCCCGCGTCTCGCTGGATAAAGTCATCGAAACGATGTACGAAACCGGTAAAGACATGAACGCGAAATACCGGGAAACGTCTCGCGGCGGTCTGGCGATCAAAGTGCAGTGTGACTAAGCCCGCCCACTCACACGCATAATTTTCCTTTCGCCCATCTGCCACGGATGGGCGAAATTTTTTGCCCTCTCTCGTCGGCCCGCATTTTCCCCACTACACTTGCTCTGTTACGGTTGGCTTTTGTGGCCGACGGTTTTCGGGTGGCCTGCATGCAGACAGCACAACGGATCATAAAAAAATATCGCCGCAGACGTTTTATTCTTTGCACGCTTTGTGCGCTGGTGACACTCATTCTGACGCTGAGCGTTCGATTTATTTCGGAGCGGAATTTAAATCAGCAGCGCACCGCCACCTTTGCCTCCCGCGCGGTGGCCTCACTGGATGAGATCCTCCGTCCCTTGCAAAACGGACGCGACAATCTACTGCCTTTAATTGGGCTTCCCTGCGCCTCGGCGCACCTGCCTTTACGTAAAGAGGTCGCCAGGCTGCAAACGGTACGGGCTATCGCGCTGGTGCGAAACGGCGTGCTGTATTGCTCCAGCGTGCTTGGCCTGCGCGATGTTCCGATCCGCCAGCTTCAGCCCGATCTCCCAGTTGCGGATGCCAGGCTGTTGCTTTCCACAGACGCGGTACTTATTGCTGGCACCCCTATTCTGATCCAGTGGTATCCCGCTTCGCCCGATGGCAAAGACGGTCTGCTGGAGGTGATAAACATCGACCTGCTCATCTCTTTATTGCTGGAGCCGCGAAAACCGCAAATTACCCACGCCAGTCTGACGGTCGGCAACCGCCATCTCCTTTACGGTAAGGGTGTCGTCGCTACTCTGCCTCCTCTCGATGGAGATGAGCGCTATCAACATCACTCGCAGCACTTTCCCTTTACCATCAGCGTCACCGGCCCGGGTGCAGAGGCACTGGCGTTGAGGACGTTACCGACCCAGTTGCCGCTGGCCCTCCTGCTAAGCCTGCTGGTGGGGTATCTCATGTGGCTGGTCACCGCCAACCGGGTGAGTTTCTCCTGGGAAATTAACCTCGCCATCGCCCAGCGGGAGTTTGAACTGTTCTGCCAGCCGCTACTGGACGCGCACACGCAGCAGTGTACAGGGGTGGAAATCTTGCTGCGCTGGAATAACCCGCGTCAGGGCTGGATCTCACCGGACGTGTTTATTCCTATCGCGGAAGAACATCATCTCATCGCGCCGTTGACCCGGTATGTGATAGCGGAAACCATTCGGCAACGGCATTTTTTCCCGATGAGCCACCAGTTTCATATCGGCATCAACGTTGCCGCCAGCCACTTTCATAAGGGTGAGCTACTGAGGGATCTGGACCAGTACTGGTTCAGCGCACAGCCTGTGCAGCAACTGGTTATTGAACTAACGGAACGCGATGCCCTGCGGGATGTGGACTATCGTACCGTTCGCGAAATGCAGCGCCAGCATATCAAACTGGCGATCGATGATTTCGGCACCGGTAATAGCTCGCTGTCATGGCTGGAAAAGCTGCGCCCGGACGTGCTGAAAATTGATAAGTCGTTCACCCATGCCATTGGCACCGACGCCGTTAACTCGACGGTGACCGACATTATTATCGCCCTCGGGCAACGACTGAACATTGAACTGGTCGCGGAAGGAGTGGAAACGCAGGAACAGGCGCAGTATTTGCGCCGTCATGGCGTGCATTTGCTGCAAGGCTATCTTTATGCGAAACCCATGCCGCTGCGTGATTTTCCGCAGTGGCTGGCGGGAAGCCTGCCGCCTCCCGCCAGGCATAACGGGCGCATGACGCCCGTGATACCGCTGCGCTAGAGGCGATTACTCCTCTTCATCGTGCGCAGGCTGCTCTTTAACAATTCGCACCAGATCCACGCGATAGTCGTTAGCGTCGACAATGGTAATGCTGAGCGGGGCGACCTCAACCACCTCTCCAACATGGGGGATGTGTCCCTTCGCAGCAATCACCAGACCGGCCACCGTCGCGATATCTTCATCCTCATTAACCAAATTGTCCACCGCCAGCGCCTGTTGCAACGCGTGGAGATCGGTGCCGCCTTTCACTAACCAGCCGTTACCGTCAGCGGTGATTTCCGGCGTTTCGTCAGCATCCGGGAACTCTCCGGCGATAGCTTCCAGCACGTCCAGCGGCGTCACCAGCCCCTGTACGACGCCAAACTCGTTGGTGACGATCACAAAACTGCCGCGGGCGCGGCGCAGTACGCCGAGCAGGTTGATAGGATCCAGCGTTTCCGGGACCACTATCGCAGGCGAAGCCGAGGCGATCGCCGCCACGTCAACGCCCTCTTCCAGCGCCACCAACAGTTCTTTCGCCCGCACGATACCAATGATCTCATCCAGTTCGCCACGGCACACCGGGAACAGACTATGCGGCGAAGAAAGCAGTTGCTCGCGAATTTCATTCACGCTCAGGTTCGCGTCCACCCAACTGATTTCCCCGCGCGGTGTCATGATACCGCGCAGCGAGCGCTGGGCCAGGGTCAGGACGCCGTTAATCATATAGCGTTCTTCTTCCGCAAATGCGCCTTCCGGAATGGGCACCGCTGTCTGGCTGTCCGGCTCATGGGCCACGGCAGCCTGGCGTTTACCGCCCATCAAACGCAGGATGGCGTCGGCGGTACGGGCGCGCAGCGGTAACGTTGACTGATGGCGAATGAAGTTGCGACGCGCAATCTGATTAAACACCTCAATGATGATCGAGAAACCAATCGCCGCGTACAGATACCCTTTCGGTATATGGAAACCAAAACCTTCCGCCACGAGGCTAAGACCGATCATCAGCAGGAAGCTGAGACAGAGCACCACCACCGTTGGGTGCTGGTTGACGAAACGGGTCAGCGGCTTCGACGCCAGCAGCATTACCGCCATGGCGATCACCACGGCCGCCATCATCACCGGCAGATGGTTCACCATACCGACCGCAGTAATCACCGCATCAAGTGAGAACACGGCGTCAAGAATAACGATCTGCGTGACCACCACCCAGAAACTGGCGTAGCCTTTTCCATGCCCTGAATCGTGCTCACGGTTTTCCAGCCGTTCATGCAGTTCTGTTGTCGCCTTGAACAGCAGGAATATCCCCCCCAGCAGCATAATCAGGTCGCGGCCAGAGAAGGTGAAATCCATAACGGAGAACAGCGGTTTGGTCAGGGTCACCATCCAGGAAATGATGGACAGTAGCGCCAGGCGCATAATCAGCGCGAGCGATAAACCGATAAGGCGCGCTTTGTCACGCTGCTTTGGCGGCAGCTTATCCGCAAGAATTGCAATAAAGACCAGGTTATCGATACCCAGAACAATTTCAAGAACGACGAGCGTGAGCAAACCCGCCCAAATTGAAGGGTCCATTAAGAATTCCATGACAAGCTCCTGCTTAAGGAATGGTTAACAGGCGATACGGCAATATGCAGACGAAAAGTGTGACACGAAATGCCAGACTGGCAGGCGCGTTGCGGCCTGAAAGTGAAATGACGTCGGTGACGATCCATATAGCGGGCTGGTGCCCTATACTCCTGATAAGTTAAACGGACGTTAAACATAACAGAGAGAATGCATTTTTGGCAAAGATTTACCTTCCTTTGCAAAGAAATGTAACAGGGATATTTTACTCTACGAAATTTCTCATCGGCGAAAGCTAAATTACGGATCTTCATCACATAAAATATTTTTTTCGATATCTAAAATAATTCACGAAACTCATTGCTTTTTCATTGTAACCCTTATCTGAATCGATTCGATTGCGGACGACGATTCAAATACATCTTACTGAATGATGTGTTAACGATAATAAAGGAGGTAGCAAGTGACCATTGCTATTGTGATAGGCACACATGGTTGGGCTGCAGAGCAGTTACTCAAAACAGCAGAGATGTTGTTAGGCGAGCAGGAAAACGTCGGCTGGATCGATTTCGTTCCTGGTGAAAACGCTGAGACACTGATCGAAAAGTACAACGCTCAGCTAGCAAAACTCGACACCAGCAACGGCGTGCTGTTTCTCGTCGATACGTGGGGTGGCAGTCCGTTTAACGCTGCCAGCCGCATTGTCGTCGACAAAGAGCATTACGAAGTGATCGCTGGCGTCAATATTCCTATGCTGGTTGAAACCTTTATGGCGCGAGACGACAACCCGAGCTTTGACGAGCTGGTGCAGCTTGCTGTCGAAACCGGTCGCGAAGGCGTGAAAGCGCTGAAAGCGAAACCGGTTGAAACGGCGGCGCCTGCGCCTATCGCCGCTGCGCCTAAAGCGGCGGCCCCCGCGAAGCCGATGGGACCGAATGATTATATGGTGATTGGCCTTGCGCGCATCGATGACCGTTTAATCCACGGTCAGGTGGCGACCCGCTGGACTAAAGAAACGAACGTGACCCGCATTATCGTCGTCAGCGACGAAGTGGCTGCGGATACCGTGCGTAAAACACTGTTAACCCAGGTCGCACCGCCCGGCGTGACGGCCCATGTGGTTGACGTCGCCAAGATGATTCGCGTTTACAACAACCCGAAATATGCCGGCGAGCGTGTGATGCTGCTGTTCACTAACCCGACCGACGTCGAACGTATTGTGGAAGGCGGCGTGAAGATCACCTCTGTCAACATTGGCGGTATGGCTTTCCGTCAGGGTAAAACCCAGGTGAACAACGCAATCTCCGTCGATGCGAAAGATATCGAAGCCTTCAATAAACTCAACGCGCGCGGGATTGAACTTGAAGCGCGGAAAGTTTCCACCGATCCAAAACTGAAAATGATGGATTTGATCGCCAAAGTGGGCAAGTAACCACCGGCATTTAATTAGCTTTCACACATATGTCTGTATAGCAATAGGAGAAGTACAATGGAGATTACCACTCTTCAGATTGTGCTGGTGTTCATCGTCGCATGTATCGCGGGTATGGAGTCGGTACTTGATGAATTTCAGTTCCACCGCCCACTGGTGGCCTGTACGCTCATTGGCGCCGTTCTCGGGGATATGAAAACCGGTATTATCATCGGTGGTACCCTGGAAATGATCGCGCTGGGCTGGATGAACATCGGTGCTGCGGTCGCACCGGATGCCGCACTGGCCTCTATTATCTCGACCGTTCTGGTTATCGCGGGTCATCAAAGCATTGGCGCCGGTATTGCGCTGGCGATCCCGCTGGCCGCGGCAGGCCAGGTGCTGACCATTATCGTTCGTACCATCACTGTCGCATTCCAGCACGCTGCGGATAAAGCCGCGGAAAGCGGCAACCTGACGGCGCTCTCCTGGCTACACGTTTCCTCCCTGTTCCTGCAGGCGATGCGTATCGCTATCCCGGCGGTGATCGTGGCGATCTCCGTAGGCACCAGCGAAGTTCAGGGCATGCTGAACGCGATTCCGGAAGTGGTGACAGGCGGTCTGAACATCGCCGGCGGCATGATTGTGGTCGTCGGTTACGCGATGGTCATCAATATGATGCGCGCAGGCTATCTGATGCCGTTCTTCTACCTCGGCTTCGTCACTGCGGCGTTTACTAACTTCAACCTGGTTGCTCTGGGTGTGATTGGCGCGGTCATGGCCATCCTCTACATTCAGTTGAGCCCGAAATATAACCGTGTCGCAGGTGCGCCAGTACAGGCCGCGGGTAACAACGATCTCGATAACGAACTGGACTAACAGGTGAACGAAATGGTTGATATGACTAAAACTACCACCGAGAAAAAACTCACTCAGAGTGACATTCGTGGCGTGTTCATCCGTTCTAACCTGTTTCAGGGTTCATGGAACTTCGAACGTATGCAGGCGCTGGGTTTCTGCTTCTCCATGGTACCGGCCATTCGCCGTCTGTATCCGGAGAACAACGATGCGCGTAAGCAGGCCATCAAACGTCACCTGGAATTCTTTAATACCCATCCGTACGTTGCCGCACCGGTTCTCGGCGTCACGCTGGCGATGGAAGAACAGCGCGCCAACGGCGCAGAGATTGACGATGGCGCGATCAACGGTATCAAAGTCGGTCTGATGGGACCGCTGGCGGGCGTCGGCGACCCGATTTTCTGGGGTACCGTACGTCCAGTATTCGCGGCATTAGGCGCCGGGATCGCGATGAGCGGTAGCCTGCTTGGTCCGCTGCTGTTCTTCATTCTGTTTAACCTGGTGCGCCTGGCGACCCGCTACTACGGCGTGGCCTACGGTTATCGCAAAGGCGTCGATATCGTTAAGGATATGGGCGGCGGCTTCCTGCAAAAACTGACTGAGGGGGCGTCAATCCTCGGCCTGTTTGTCATGGGGGCGTTGGTGAACAAGTGGACGCACGTCAATATTCCACTGGTGGTTTCCACGATCACCGGTCAGGACGGACAGACCCGCGTCACCACAGTTCAGACCATCCTCGACCAGTTGATGCCGGGCCTGGTGCCGCTGCTGCTGACCTTCGCCTGTATGTGGCTGCTGCGTAAGAAAGTTAACCCGCTGTGGATTATCGTTGGCTTCTTCGTCATCGGTATCGCAGGTTACGCCGTCGGCCTGCTGGGCCAGTAAGACTGTTGTACACTACCGGGGCCAAACGGCCCCGTTTTTATTTTCTCTGGAGGACAGATGTCGATCACGGACCTGGTGCTGGTTTTCTTTATCGCCGCGTTACTGGCATACGCGATTTACGATCAGTTCATCATGCCCCGCCGCAACGGCCCCACTCTGCTTGCTATCCCCCTGCTACGTCGGGGACGCGTGGACAGCGTTATTTTCATCGGTTTACTCGCCATTCTGATCTACAACAACGTCACCAGCCATGGGGCAATTCTGACCACCTGGTTATTATGTGCGCTGGCGTTGATGGGCTTTTATATTTTCTGGATCCGCGCGCCCAGAATCATCTTCAAGCAGCAAGGCTTTTTCTTCGCCAATGTGTGGATAGAATATAACCGGATTAAAGAGATGAATTTATCGGAAGATGGCGTTCTGGTGATGCAATTAGAGCAACGGCGTTTACTCATTCGCGTTCGGAATATCGATGACCTCGAAAAAATATATAAACTTCTTGTTTCCTCTCAGTGAGTTACAGTTATAGCCTGGGCAATGTTTTACTGTTTTTTTCGGTAACAAAAACATAGCTCAGGCTATATATCCGCTTCGGAAATGTTATTTATTTTAACGTTTTTTCAATAATTAAAGCCAAATGAAAATCGTTTTCAATTAGAAGTCAAATAATATTCCCCCGCAGTTGTTTTATATTCTCAAAATATGTTAAGGTTGCGCCGTCATTGGGGAGTAGCCGATTTCCAGACTCCGGAAATGTACGTGTCAACATACTCGTTGCAAAACGTGGCGCGTACGGACTCATCGTCAGTTGAGTCAGGCGAGACCATAGGCGCATCAACTGCTGTGCAGGCCACAGAACATTGTTCCGGCATGCATGTTTACTGGGGGCAGTGGTGTGTTTTATGGAAACCCCGGTCAGGACGCTGTCATGAATATCACCGCCACAATTATTCTCGCTTTCGGTATGTCAATGGATGCATTTGCCGCATCCATTGGTAAAGGCGCCACGCTGCACAAACCTAAATTTTCTGAAGCCCTGCGCACGGGACTGATTTTCGGCGCGGTCGAAACCCTGACGCCGCTGATCGGCTGGGGGCTGGGGATGCTGGCAAGTAAGTTCGTGCTGGAGTGGAACCACTGGATCGCCTTTATCCTGCTGGTTTTTCTTGGCGGCAGGATGATGATTGAAGGCATTCGCGGCGGTAACGACGAGGATGAAGAACCCCTGCGCCGTCATGGTTTCTGGTTGCTGGTGACCACCGCCATCGCCACCAGCCTCGACGCGATGGCCGTTGGCGTAGGTCTGGCGTTCCTGCAGGTCAATATCATTGCCACCGCGCTGGCTATCGGCTGCGCGACTCTGATCATGTCAACGACGGGTATGATGGTCGGCCGTTTTATCGGTCCCCTGCTCGGTAAACGGGCCGAAATACTTGGCGGGTTGGTCCTGATTGGCATTGGCGTCCAGATCCTCTGGACGCACTTTCACGGTTAAGCCGCGCGTTGCCAGATGTGCAGACTAAAGTCCGTCTGGCAATCAAAGGTCTCTCTGTCGGCCAGCGCCGTCCACACTTCCGCTTTCGCCCGCCAGGCGAATGGCGTCATCTGCAACAACGCCACCGCTGCCTGCCCACTCAGGGACATGGGGTAAGCGAGAGAAACCGACTCGACTAAAGTGAATCCTTCCAGCTGTTCCGCATGCGGCGCATGAAGGCGCACGTCATCATAGATCAGCCCTTTCAGCTCCATTAAATGACGCGGCCCTGGCGTGGCGGTGATCACCCATCCGCCGGGTTTAACCACCCGCGCCAGTTCGGCGGCCTTACACGGTGCGTAAATCCTGACAATGGCGTTCAGGCTGGCGTCGGCAAACGGCAGGCGATGGCTGGATGCCACACAAAACGTGACCTGCGGATAGCGTTTTGCGGCGGCTTTAATGGCCACCTTCGCGACGTCCAGTCCATAAAGGGTAGCCGCAGGGAGAGCGTCAGCAAAGGCATGGGTGTAGTACCCCTCCCCGCAGCCGATATCCAGAATCGACGGGGCCGGAACGTCCAGACGCCCATAGAGTTGCGCCACCACGGCGTCACGCAGCGGTTGATAATGCCCCGCGTCCAGAAAGGCGCGTCGCGCCTGCATCATTTCGGCACTGTCACCCGGATCGCGTGAACGTTTGTGTTGTACCGGCAGCAGATTCACATACCCCTCTTTCGCCACGTCAAACTGATGACGCTGTGGACAGAGATAGCTGTTCTTCACCTGTTTAAGCGGCAGGTGACATAGGGGGCAGGAAAACGACATAGTAACTCCGGCAGGCTGCTAAAGGGCGCAAGTGTAGCGCGATTTGCGCCCCGGGAGAATATGTCACCACGTGGTCTCAGGCGCCTGCGCGCCATGCATTACCAGCAGATGACTGGAATCGGCAGGCATGCCGTCCGGTTTTACATTTTCCAGACGCAGCACATCCCCCATTATCTGGCTGAAAACGGGCGCGGACACCGCACCGCCATAATACGAACCGTTTTGCGGATCGTTGATCACCACCACCAGCGCAAATTTCGGCGCGCTTGCTGGCGCGACACCGGCGGTATAGGCCACATATTTATCAACATATTTCCCGTCAGCGCCAATCTTCTTGGCGGTACCGGTTTTCACCGCCACCCGGTAATCCCGCACGGCGGCCTTCGTCCCGCCGCCTCCCGGCAAGGCGACGCTTTCCATCATATGTTCTACCTGTTTAACCAGCGCTTGGGGCATCACCCGTTTTCCCATCACCGGCGGGTCTATGCGGGTAATAGAGAGTGGTCGGTAGATACCGAAACTGCCAATCGTGGCGTAAACGTGCGCCAGTTGTAACGGTGTGACCATCAGCCCGTAGCCAAAGGCAAACGTCGCCCGATCGAGATCGCTCCAGTAGCGGCGCTGCGGCATCAGCCCGCGACTTTCGCCGGTAAGCCCCAGCCCTGTCGGTTGACCGAAGCCAAAGTTTTTATAGGTATCGATCAGCCTCTGAACCGGCATCGCCAATGACAAATGCGACACGCCGGTATCACTCGACTTCTGTAAAATACCGGTCAGCGTAAGCTCCGGATAAAATCCCACGTCGCGTATGCGATGTCCATCGAGGGTAAACGGATGGGTATCAATGACACTGTCCGGCTGCACTATGCCCTGCTGCAACGCCGTCATAATGACCAGCGGCTTCACCGTCGACCCCGGCTCAAAGGTGTCGCTGATGGCACGATTACGGAAATCATCCAGCACCGCGCCGTCACGATTGTTCGGGTTAAAGTCCGGGTAGTTCGCCATCGCCAGCACCTCGCCGGTGGCAATGCTCACTAGAATAGCGGCCCCCGACTCCGCTTTGTTCCAGGTGACGGCGTTATCCAGCGCGTCTTCCGTTATGGTTTGCAACCGCTCATCAATACTGAGCTGCAAATTGTGCGCCGGGACTGGACTGACTTCAGTAATGTTCTCAATCACATGACCAAACTTATCTTTTCGCACCAGGCGCGACCCCGGTTTGCCCATCAGTTGCGCGTTAAAACTTTTCTCCACGCCTTCGATGCCCTGGCCGTCGATATTGGTAAAGCCGATGAGATTCGCCGCGACGTGACCTGCGGGATAAAAACGACGGGATTCTTCGCGCAAATTGATCCCTGGCAGATTAAGCTTATCGATCCACTGCGCCTGCTGCGGCGAGACCTGACGGGCGAGATAAAGAAAGCGGCTGGACGGATCGCGATTGACCCGGGCCGCCAGCGTACTCAGCGAAAGATGCAGCGTTTTTGCCAGCGCCTGCCAGCGTTCGTTATATCCTACCCCACCCTTGCCGATCAGCGTTTTCGGATCCGCCCAGACGGCGTTGACCGGAACGCTGACCGCCAGCGGACGACCTTCCCGGTCGGTTATCATCCCGCGCGGCGAAGCCGTGGTCACATGGCGTAACGAACGCATATCTTCTTGTTTTACCAGCGTGTCGGGCGTCACAATTTGTAGCCATGCCACCCGCCCCAGCAGCAGCCCAAGACTGAGCAATATGGCGAGACAGAGGAGCGCGAAGCGCGCTGGCGTGAAGTTTCTCGCCGCCCCTTCATTTTTCTTTTTCACCTGTACTCCGGCTTTCATTCTTTTCAGGTGATTGATTTAACGAGAAATCCGGCAGGAATGCGGGGGGAACAATGCTAATAATGTCGCGGCTTTGCAACAAACCACTAACGGATGAGGGTTTTGAAATATTTTGAAGGATTATGAATTAAAAAGCCCCGCATTCGCGAGGCTTTAAATCTGAGTGTGATGCGCGCGAGCGCTTCAAATCAGTGGTGTCGATCAGATAGCGGTTACGTTAACAGCAGCCGGGCCTTTCTGGCCGTCCTGAATTTCGAACTCAACGTTCTGGCCTTCAGCCAGAGTTTTGAAGCCATTACCCTGGATAGCGGAGAAGTGTACAAACACATCTTTGCTGCCGTCTGCCGGAGTAATAAAGCCAAAACCTTTAGACTCGTTGAACCACTTAACTTGACCTTTAATCTTTGCCATTTGCAAAATTCCTTAGAGTGTTTTCTTTGCCCGCAGGCATTACCTAGATGAAACTGAGACATTACTGCATGAGGCACTAATATAAGGTTCGGCAGAGAAGCGGTATTCAACGACAACGTGTTTACTCAGGACTTCTTTACTGAAAATGCCACACATAAACAGAACTGTACCTCGTTTAACCCAAAACGTGTTATCACATACAACGTTAATTATGGCAAGCCATTTTTAAACGTGTCTCGATCCGTCGCACAAATCTCACGAGACGATAAGGTGTATCTGCACAGTTATGCGTCAACACGCGTATCGTTATATTCCCGCGGCGTTCCAGCACCTTCGCCGGATCGGTTGCGCAACAAGGACTTGTTAACCATAGACCAGGAGTTTCAGAACCGCCAGCTTATCCCCGATCATTTTGTTGGTTTACGGCGTTTTCACAAATTCTGCTTTGTTATGCATAAATTGTTTCAACGCAAAAATGTCGGGTTGCATAAATTCCAAAACATTTTACCCTGCCGGGTTTTCTTCTCTTCTTATGCACTAATTTAATGAAAGAATGATGACAATGCACAAAAAAAGGGAGAGAAACGTTTCGATAAAAATAAAAACGATCGTTATCACATAACGAAAACCAACGCGTTATTCCCGGTTAAGAAAATATAATACCGAGACAGCGCACGTTAACAGTTTAATAGAACGAGGAAAAAGGGATATAACGAAGCGGTGAGGAATGCACAAATAAAGTGCGCCTGCAAAAGCGACATGCAGGAGTGACGCGATGGCAGGCAACGTCACTCCCGTTCTTACCGCTGGATTAACGCTCTGCAACAAGACGGATGATGCCATCATCCTCTTTTGCGTCATTCACTGCTTTTGGCGCTTCCGTGGTTTTCTCCGGTTCGTTGGCTTCACAGAGGCGGCGCAGCAATGCATTTTGCCGCTTCTGTTGTTCCAGTAACGCTTCAAGCAGTTCTATCTGCTCGTTCGTTCGAGAGCTGGCGCGGTTAACGAAGAACCACAGCACCAGACCGACAACCAGAACCCCCACCGATACAATCAATGACGCAAAATTAAGCACGCCAGAATTTACAACTTCGTTCATTTCACCACCTCACAATAGACGCGCTATTCTACCACCGCGCCAGAGGAAGGAAATCAACGGATGCGAAAATGGCATCACCAGGGGATAAATTTATTGATGGCGCAAATTCCATTGAAGAATTGAACATCCTGATCGCACATGAGGTTGAACACCTGAGCCCACAGCAGCAGGCACACGAGTACAACAACAACCAGAATGACCCATCGAAACTTTTTCACTCCACTCTCCGCTTCAACACCTTATGGCGCTAAATTACCATGCGCTACTTAAACCGGGGCTAACTGTAGCGACAATAGCATCTTTTAGGAATCATTCACTTGTTTCAATAGTTGTAGCCGTTAAGCTCAGTCTCACCAACAAAAGAAAAGAGGTCATAATGCGTTTGATTATTCGCGCTATTGTTTTGCTTGCGCTGGTCTGGATTGGCCTGTTACTGAGTGGGTATGGTGTGCTGATCGGCAGCCAGGAGAACGCAGCCGGATTGGGCCTGCAGTGTAAATACTTAACGGCCCGCGGCACGGCGACTGCGCAATATATTCATTCTGATAGCGGCATCATTGGTTTAACGAACTGCCCGCTGCTACGCAAAAGCGCAGTGGTGGTGGATAATAATTGATCTTCTGCCGAAGCGGGAGAGGAAGCAAATAAGAAATACAGGAACGATTTGCCCCTGTATTTCTTGTCACGCCTCGCGTTGCGTTAACGCGTCATCTCATTCCGTAGATTGTCAAAACGGATAGTCGTTATAGCCCATTTGCTCAGAGATTTTACGTGCGGCGGTATGCAGCATTTCAACATACTCGTGCAAGCGTTCTTCAGAGAAACGTAGGGTCGGGAAAGAAATGCTGAGACCGGCGATCACTACGCCAAAACGGTCGAATACCGGCACCCCGATGCAGCGCAATCCCTCTTCCTGTTCTTCATTGTCTTCGCCGTAGCCCTGCTCGCGCACCTTATCCAGCAGCGGCAGCAACGCTTCCGTGGTGGTGATGGTACGTTCGGTGCTGCGTTTATACTCAACGCCGTCAAGAATTTGCTTCACTTCCTCACGGTCGCGCCAGGCCAGCAGGACTTTACCAATCGCGGTACTGTACAGCGGGTTACGGCGGCCAATTCGGGAGTACATGCGCAGATTGTACATGGAGTCGATTTTATGGATGTAAACGATGCTGTCTTCATCCAGCGCCCCCAGGTGCACCGTCTCTTTGGTCAGACGGGAAAGTTCTCGCATCTGGATATCGGCGCTGCGGATAAGATCGACGTTTTGCAACGCACGCGCGCCCAGTTCAAACAGTTTGAGCGTCAGAGAATACTTCTCTGATTCGCCTTCCTGCGCCACATAGCCCAGGGTTTTCATGGTCTGCAAAAAGCGATAAACGGTGCTCTTTGACATCATGACGCGCTGAGACAGCTCGGTAATCCCTATTTCACGCTCTTCTCCCAGCGCCTGCAAAATGCCAAAAACCTTTAGCACGGAAGATACAGAATCGGGCTGTTTATCCAGATCTGCGTTAGCCATTTATCACCTCATTACGAGTGTTTTATAAAAATCAGAACGAGTTTTTATTATAATTTCAGCGCCAGGCGGCCGCAATCCATCTTTGCTTACTTCGTTACAAATCTGCGACATAAGGCCTGAATATCAGTGCTAAAATCGCTACCCTGATCATACTCCTCGCAAAAACTATCAACCATATGAATAAATCACAGGCCGACGGTCTGCCGCTTCCGCAGCGCTACGGTGCTATTTTCACCATCGTCATCGGGATCTCAATGGCCGTGCTTGATGGCGCGATCGCTAATGTGGCGTTGCCCACCATCGCCACCGATCTCCAGGCTTCTGCCGCCAGCTCTATCTGGGTGGTTAACGCTTACCAAATCGCGATTGTCGTTTCGTTACTGTCACTGTCTTTTCTTGGCGATATGTTTGGCTATCGCCGTATTTACAAATGCGGACTGGTGGTCTTTCTGCTGGCTTCGCTTTTCTGCGCGCTTTCCGACTCGTTACAGATGCTCACCGTGGCGCGTGTGGCGCAGGGTTTCGGTGGCGCGGCGTTAATGAGCGTCAATACGGCGCTCATCCGTCTGATCTACCCCCAGCGCCATCTGGGACGCGGAATGGGGATTAACTCGTTTATTGTCGCCGTCTCGTCTGCCGCTGGCCCCACCATTGCCGCCGCCATCCTCTCCATCTCATCATGGAAGTGGCTGTTTTTAATTAATGTCCCGCTGGGCATTATCGCCCTGCTGCTGGCAATCCGCTATCTGCCGCCCAACGCGCCGCGGGAGAATAAACCACGCTTCGATCTCCCGAGCGCGATCATGAATGCCTTGACGTTTGGTCTGTTAATCACGGCCCTCAGTGGTTTTGCGCAAGGACAATCGCTGACGTTAATTACCGCGGAGCTGGTGGCGCTGATGATAGTAGGTTACTTATTTATCCGCCGACAGTTGGCCCTTCCTGTGCCGCTGTTGCCGGTCGATCTGCTGCGTATTCCGCTTTTTTCCCTGTCGATTGGCACATCCATCTGCTCTTTCTGCGCTCAAATGCTGGCAATGGTCTCCCTGCCTTTTTATCTGCAAACGGTTCTGGGACGTAGTGAAGTGGAAACCGGCTTGCTGTTGACCCCCTGGCCGCTGGCCACAATGGTGATGGCCCCGCTGGCGGGGTATCTGATCGAGCGTGTTCACGCCGGATTACTTGGCGCGATGGGCATGGTGGTGATGGCATGCGGCCTGTTCGCGCTGGTGTTGCTGCCTTCTGCGCCGTCCGACTTTAATATCATCTGGCCGATGATTTTATGCGGGGCGGGTTTTGGACTGTTCCAGTCGCCAAACAATCACACCATTATCACGTCAGCCCCGCGCGAACGCAGCGGCGGCGCGAGCGGTATGCTGGGAACAGCACGTCTGCTGGGACAAAGTACGGGCGCGGCATTGGTTGCCCTTATGCTCAACCATTTCGGTGATAACGGCACGCACGTTTCCCTGCTGGCAGCCGGTATTCTGGCGTCGGTGGCGGCCGTGGTGAGTGGATTACGCATCACTCAACCTCGTTCGCAGGCGTAAAAAATGCGCGTCAAAAGACGCGCATTCAGATTCAACCATGATGTCCGGGAAGCGTCAGCGCCACCGGACATCATGTCTTACTTCAGGTATGCGCCACTGCGCAGCGCTTCGATACGTTTATCCAGCGGCGGGTGCGTCATAAACAGTTCGCTCAGGGACTTGCCCTTACCGTTAATGCAAAACGCCATCATGCTGGATGCTTCCTGCGGTTCATAGCTGGTTTTCAGACGCTGTAATGCGGCAATCATTTTTTCACGCCCGACCAGCTTCGCAGAGCCCGCGTCGGCATGGAATTCACGGTGACGGGAGAACCACATGGTGATAATGCTTGCCAGAATGCCGAAGACCAGCTCCAGAACCATCGCCACCACGAAGTAGATCATCGGGTTGCCGTTGCTGCCCTCACCCTCGTCGCGGTTGCCGCCAAGAAAACCTGCGGCGATCTGCGCCAGAATACGCGAAATAAAGATAACAAAGGTGTTCACGACCCCCTGAATCAGGGTCATTGTCACCATGTCACCATTGGCGATATGGCTAATTTCGTGCGCAATAACCGCTTCGGCTTCGTCCGGACTCATGTTTTGCAGCAGACCAGTACTGACCGCCACCAGCGACGCGTCACGGCGCGCACCGGTCGCAAAGGCGTTAATATCCGGCGCATGGTAAATAGCCACCTGCGGCATGGCGATACCCGCCTGACGCGCCTGCGTTTCGACGGTGTTTAACAGCCAGCGTTCTCTTTCATTGCGCGGTTGCTCAATCACTTCTCCGCCCACGGAACGCAACGCCATCCATTTGGACATCAGCAGAGAGATGAAGGAACCACCAAAACCGAACAGCAGCGCCATGATCATCAGGCCCTGTACGCTGCTCGACTGAATTCCTGTCAGACTTAACACCAGACCGAACACAACCATGACGGCCAGGTTCGTTAACAGGAAGAGCGCGATTCGCATCATAATTTTCTTTTAACCTCAACTTAACAAAACGCACTATGCGATTACCCACATCGTATGGGTCGTATGGTTATTTTCAAGCATCAGCGGGCGGTAAGTCACCAGAAAGACACAACTTTACATTTTGTTGCCGTTGGCTGACGTCCTGCTGCGAGTGTTAAAAAAACAGGCACAATTTCTTGTGCCTGTGTGGGGTTATTTGGCGGGAGCGGGCTGTTCTGCGGGCTTCTCTTTTTCGAGGCGCGCCAGATCCAGCGCGATTTTCACGGTTTCATCAAGATACGGATCCGGTTCCTGGTAATCTTTCGGCAGATCGTCCAGTTTCTTCAACACCGGTTTGCCTTCACGCGTAAACCGATCGTTGATCCGCGCCAGACGCAACGCATCATCTTCATTATTCTCTTTTTCACGCTGAGCATAATTGAGAGAAACGATATTGCGTTTATCCTTCATAGCATTGAAACGGGCAATGTCCTTCATGATGTACTGGAACTCAGGATCGCTGGCGATACGGGCATTGTGCGCTTTCAGCAACGCGGGTCCGAACGGTTTGAGATCGTCTGACTTCACATAAGTTGCCGCATCAATGCTATCCCACGGCAGTGCGTTATCTTCGAATTTCTCACCGGTTTCCGTCTCTTCATTACCTGTCGGCATGATGATATCCGGCGTTACCCCTTTGCGCTGGGTACTGCCGCCGTTCACGCGGTAGAATTTCTGGATCGTATACTGCACCGAGCCCAGCGCGGGCCATTCCGGACGCAGCATTTGATCGTAAATACGGTTCAGGGAACGATATTGCTGAACGGTACCTTTGCCGAAGGTCGGTTCGCCAACGATTAACGCACGACCGTAGTCCTGCATCGCCGCGGCGAATATTTCCGACGCCGATGCGCTAAAGCGATCGACCATTACCACCAGCGGCCCTTTATAGTACACAACGCCATCGGTATCGCTGTCTTCACGGACTTTACCGTTATTGTCGCGCACCTGGACCACCGGACCTGAAGGGATAAACAGACCAGAGAGCGAAACCGCCTCGGTCAATGCCCCGCCGCCGTTGGTACGCAGATCGATAATGACGCTGCTGACATTCTGTTTTTCCAGCTTCTGCAACTGGACTTTCACATCGTCAGTCAGACCGACGTAGAAGCCCGGAATGTCCAACACGCCGACCTTCTCTTTGCCGACGGTTTTAACGGTCATTTTAACCGCGCGATCTTCAAGACGAATACGTTCACGGGTCAGCGTCACAATGCGGGTTTTTGTCCCCTTACCGGCAGGCAAAATTTCCAGGCGAACCTTACTGCCCTTTGGACCTTTGATAAGCGCAACCACGTCATCAAGACGCCAGCCAATCACATCCACCATGCTCTTGCCGGTCTGTCCTACGCCGACAATGCGATCGCCAACGCTAATCGCTTTACTTTTCGCCGCCGGACCGCCCGCGACCATGGAGTTAATAACCGTATAGTCGTCATCCATCTGCAACACCGCGCCAATGCCTTCCAGAGACAGGCTCATTTCAGTATTAAACTGCTCGGTGTTGCGCGGCGAGAGGTAGTTGGTATGGGGGTCGATTTCGCGGGCGAATGCCGTCATCGCCAGGGAAAAAACGTCTTCACTGTTGGTCTGAGTCAAACGGCGAATCGCTGATTTATAGCGGCGCGTCAGCGTTTCGCGAATTTCTTTGTCGGTTTTGCCGGTCAGCTTGAGGCTAAGCTCATCAAATTTCACTTTGCTGTCCCACAGCACATTCAGCTCAGCCTCATTTTTCGGCCAGGGCGCTTTGCTGCGGTCCAGGTTGAAATTATCGTTGCCGGTAAAATCCATCGGACGTTCCAGCACCGTTAACGCGTACTGATACCGTTCGAAGCGGCGCTTTTGCGCCAGATTGTAGAGATCGTAGAAAACGTCAAGCTTTCCCGAACGTAGCTCGTCACCTATTTGGCCTTTCTTCTTCGCGTACTGTTCTACGTCGCCAGCCAGCAATACGTTATGGCTATAGTCGAGAAGATTTAAATAACGGTCGAAAATTTTGGCGGAAAAAGCCTCGTCAAGATCGAACTGACGATAATGCGAACGCGTGAAGCGCGACGTAACGCGCTCACTGACGGTCGCATGTTGCGTTTCTTCCTTAAGGACGGGAATTTGATCGGCACGCGTAATGTCGTCTACAGCGAAGGTCTGGCCTGCTAATGCAAGCAGGCCAGCTAACGCGGTAAGCCTAAAAATTCTGTTCATGCCAGGCCTGGCCTCCGTTTCAGAACACCAGGTGTTCTGCGCGTACAATCAAAGACATACCCGAATTCAGCTGTACACGGACACCATCTTTGGTGATTTCTAATACCGTGGCATCCATCGCATCGTTACCCGCTTTCACCTTCAGAGACTGGCCTACGCTCAGGACGGAAATATCCGAAACCGGAGTCAGCTTCTCTTCACGAGGGGCGCGCGGCGCTTTTGCAGCCGGTTTTTCTCCACGCGGTTTACGTTCGGTCGCGTCTTTACGGCGCGGAGCTGGACGCGGCTTGCGCTCGCGGCGTGGCGCGTCGGAGGTTTCCCCTGCGGCAGCGGCAGCTTCGCGTTTTTTCGCTTGCTGTTCCGCACGCTGCGCCTGAACGCGTGCTTTCGCTTCTTCAAGCTGCTTACGCGCGTGTTCAACATGCTGCTCATCCAGCTCACCGCACGGGTTGCCGTCGAGATCAACACGCGTCGCGCCCGGCTTCACGCCGTACAGGTAACGCCAGCTGGAAGTATAAAGACGTAAAGCGGAACGAAGTTGCGTTTTGCTGAGGTTCATTTCACCCTCAATACGCTCCACCAGATCCTGAAAAATACCAATTTTCAGCGGGCGCGCTTCGCCTTCCGCACTAAAGCACTGCGGAAAACGCTCGGCCAAAAACGCGATAACTTCTTTACTGCTATTCAACTTAGGTTGATTTTCCATGAAATTTCCTGATTACAACGGACGTAGCCAACAAGCCGCAGGCATGAACAGGCGTCATTATAATGACGCCATCAGTAATTGCTACGTTATCCGTTGATTATCCTGCGACGCTCGCAAAGAATTTTTTGTAATCCGACGTTGCAAGCACGGTCTGGAGCTGTTCTACCAGCTCACGAAGTCCGGCTTCGTCCTCTTCAGTGAAACGTCCGAACACCGTACTGTCGATATCCAGCACGCCGATTTGCTGCGCGTTTACCGTAACCGGCAGCACGATTTCCGCATTGCTCGCGGCATCGCAGGCTATGTGTCCATCAAACGCGTGAACGTCTTCAATACGCTGAACCTGATTTTGCGCGATGGCGGTACCGCATACGCCGCGCCCCACCGGGATCCGCACGCAGGCGATTTTGCCCTGAAACGGGCCCAGCACCAACGTGTCGTTTTCCAGCAGGTAAAAACCCGCCCAGTTCACGTCAGCCAGACGTTCGTACAGCAGCGCGCTGGTATTCGCCAGCGTTGCCAAAAAACTGGTCTCCCCTGCCATCAATGCCTGAAAATCGCGGTTCAGATCCGCATACAGCTCGGTCTTGTTCATTATTTAATCACTTGGTTGTCTTACGCTTACTGCCGGACTATTAAAATAAGCATTAAATGCGTTATTGCTCAAGATCATTCCCGTCATGAGTTAATATTACATTAATCTAACACTTTGAATCGCGATACATGGCTCTCAAGACTCAACACATTACGCCAACCAAAAAAATAGCGATCTGGTCCATCAGCGAAGCTCTTCCCCGTGCACACTATCAGCGCTGCCCTCAGTGCGACCTGCTGTTTAGTCTGCCGAAAATGCGTTCTCACCAGAGCGCCTATTGCCCCCGCTGCCAGGCGAAAATACGCGACGGTCGCGACTGGTCGTTAACCCGTCTCGCGGCGATGGCGGTTACCATGATGCTGCTGATGCCCTTTGCCTGGGGCGAGCCGCTGCTGCACATCTATCTGCTCGGCATCCGCATTGACGCCAACGTTATGCAGGGGATCTGGCAGATGACCAAACAGGGCGATCCTGTCACCGCCGCGATGGTGTTCTTTTGCGTCGCCGGCGCGCCGCTGATCCTTGTCACCGCAATAGCCTATCTGTGGTTTGGCAATATCCTCGGCATGAACCTGCGCCCAGTCCTGCTGATGCTGGAAAGACTGAAAGAGTGGGTGATGCTGGACATTTACCTGGTCGGCATTGGCGTCGCGTCAATTAAGGTTCAGGATTACGCCTTCTTACAGCCGGGCGTCGGCCTTTTCGCTTTCGTGGCGTTAGTCATCCTGAGCATCCTGACGCTCTCGCACCTCAACGTCGAGCAGCTGTGGGAGCGTTTTTATCCGCAGCGGCCAGCAAATCGACCGGACGAAAAGCTCCGCGTCTGCCTCGGCTGCCATTTTACCGGCTACCCGGATCGCCGGGGACGCTGCCCGCGCTGTCACATTCCGCTGCGCGAACGTCGAAACCAGAGCATACAAAAATGTTGGGCGGCGCTGCTGGCGTCAATTGTCTTTCTGCTGCCCGCGAACCTGTTGCCTATCTCGGTGATCTACGTCAACGGCGGGCGTCAGGAAGACACCATCATGTCCGGTATTATGTCGCTCGCCAGCAGCAATATCGCCGTTGCCGCCGTGGTCTTTATCGCCAGTATTCTGGTGCCCTTTACCAAAGTGATCGTCATGTTTACCCTGCTGCTCAGCATTCATTTCAAATGTGAGCAGGGGCTGCGGACGCGCATCCAATTGCTGCGGATGGTGACCTGGATCGGCCGTTGGTCGATGCTGGATCTGTTTGTCATTTCGTTAACCATGTCGCTCATTAACCGCGACCAGATTCTTGCTTTTACTATGGGACCGGCTGCGTTTTATTTCGGCGCAGCGGTAATTTTGACTATTCTTGCTGTTGAATGGCTGGACAGCCGCTTACTTTGGGATGCACATGAGTCAGGAAACGCCCGCTTCGCAGACTGAAGCGCAAATTAAAACAAAACGCCGTATCTCGCCTTTCTGGCTATTGCCGCTCATTGCTTTAATGATTGCGGGCTGGCTGATATGGAACAGCTACGAGGATCGTGGAAACACCGTTACCATCGACTTTCAGTCGGCGGACGGTATTGTGCCGGGGCGAACGCCCGTCCGTTATCAGGGCGTCGAAGTCGGTACTGTCCAGGATATCAGCCTGAGTAAAGACCTGCGCAAAATTGAAGTGCGGGTCAGCATTAAATCAGACATGAAGGATGCCCTGCGCGAAGAAACCCAGTTCTGGCTGGTCACGCCCAAAGCCTCGCTTGCGGGCGTCTCCGGGCTTGACGCGCTGGTCGGCGGCAACTATATCGGCATGATGCCCGGCAAGGGCGCCGAAAAGGATCACTTTGTCGCTCTCGACACCCAGCCGAAATATCGTCTTGATAATGGCGATTTAATGATTCATCTGCATGCTCCGGATCTCGGTTCGCTGAACAGCGGCTCACTGGTCTATTTCCGTAAGATCCCGGTCGGCAAAGTGTATGACTACAGCATCAATCCTAATAAACAGGGCGTCACTATCGACGTGCTGATCGAACGCCGATTCACCAACCTGGTGAAAAAAGGCAGTCGCTTCTGGAACGTGTCGGGCATCGACGCAGACGTCAGCCTGAGCGGGGCGAAAGTGAAGCTCGAAAGCCTGGCCGCACTGGTTAACGGCGCTATCGCCTTTGACTCGCCGGAGTCGTCAAAACCGGCGGAGCAAGAAGATTCCTTCGGGCTGTATGAAGATCTGGCCCACAGCCAGCGTGGCGTTATTGTGAAGCTGCAACTGCCGAGCGGCGAAGGGCTGAAGGCGGACTCCACCCCGCTGATGTATCAGGGGCTTGAGGTTGGCGAACTCACCAAACTGGTATTACAACCGGGTGGTAAAGTCACCGGCGAAATGACCGTCGATCCCAGCGTGGTCACGTTATTGCGTGAGAATACCCGCATTGAACTGCGCAGTCCTAAACTCTCGCTTAGCGACGCCAATATAAGCTCGCTGCTGACGGGCAAAACCTTTGAGCTGGTACCCGGCGACGGCGAACCGCGTAGCGAGTTTGTGGTCGTTCCCGGCGAAGAAGCGCTTTTGCACGAGCCTGACGTTCTGACCCTGACTCTCACCGCGCCGGAAAGCTACGGCATTGACGCGGGGCAGCCGCTGATCCTGCATGGCGTTCAGGTCGGCCAGGTTATCGACCGCAAACTGACCCCCAAAGGCGTGACTTTTACCGTCGCCATCGATCCGCAACATCGCGATCTGGTGAAAGGCGACAGCAAATTTGTCGTCAATAGTCGGGTCGACGTCAAAGTCGGACTTGACGGCGTGGAGTTTCTCGGCGCCAGCGCCAGCGAATGGATCAACGGCGGTATTCGCATTCTGCCCGGTAATAAAGGCGAAATGAAATCCAGCTATCCGCTGTATGCCAATCTGGAAAAAGCGGTGGAAAATAGCCTCAGCGATCTGCCTACGACCACCCTGACGCTCAGCGCGGAAACGCTGCCTGACGTGCAGGCGGGTTCGGTCGTGCTGTATCGAAAATTTGAGGTGGGTGAAGTGATCACGGTGCGTCCGCGCGCCAACGCGTTTGATATCGACCTGCATATCAAACCGGAATACCGTAACCTGCTGACCAGCAACAGCGTGTTCTGGGCGGAAGGCGGCGCGAAAGTGCAGCTCAACGGCAGCGGGTTGACCGTTCAGGCCTCTCCCCTGTCGCGGGCGCTGAAAGGCGCGATCAGCTTCGATAACCTGAGCGGCGCGAGCGCCAGCCAGCGTAAAGGCGACAAACGCATTCTGTACGCCTCGGAAACCGCCGCCCGCGCCGTTGGCGGCCAGATTACCCTTCACGCTTTTGATGCCGGGAAGCTGGCTGCCGGCATGCCGATCCGCTACCTCGGGATTGATATCGGGCAAATCCAGACCCTGGAACTGATCACCGCCCGCAACGAAGTTCAGGCGAAAGCGGTGTTATACCCGGAATACGTGCAGACCTTTGCCCGCGCGGGCACCCGTTTCTCGGTGATCACCCCGCAAATCTCGGCGGCAGGCGTGGAGCATCTGGACACCATCCTGCAACCTTATATCAACGTGGAGCCGGGGCGCGGGAATCCTCGTCGCAACTTTGAACTTCAGGAAGCCACCATCACCGATTCTCGCTATCTCGACGGTTTAAGTATTGTGGTGGAAGCGCCGGAGGCCGGTTCGCTGGCTATCGGTACGCCGGTCCTGTTCCGCGGGATAGAGGTCGGAACGGTGACCGGCATGACGCTGGGTTCGCTGTCGGACCGCGTGATGATTGCCCTGCGCATCAGCCAACGTTATCAACATCTGGTGCGCAATAATTCGGTCTTCTGGCTGGCCTCCGGCTACAGTCTGGACTTCGGCCTGACGGGCGGCGTCGTGAAAACCGGCACCTTTAATCAGTTCATTCGCGGCGGCATTGCCTTTGCTACCCCGCCAGGCATACCGCTGGCGCCGAAAGCGCAGGCAGGCAAACACTTCCTGTTGCAGGAAAGCGAACCGAAAGAGTGGCGCGAATGGGGAACGGCTCTGCCGCGCTAATACCATTGCTCCGGCGTGCTCGCGCCGGAGCCTTTATGCTACACTGCGCGCCTGTTTTACTGCCGCTGGTGCCGCTCCGTGACTCAACACGCTGTTTATTTTCCTGAAGCTTTTCTCACGCAAATGCGCGAGGCGATGCCCGCCTCCCTCTCTTTCGACGATTTTCTCGCCGCCTGCCAGCGTCCGCTGCGTCGCAGCATTCGCGTCAACACCTTGAAAATCACGGTCGCCGACTTCCTTACCCTGACCGCGCCTTACGGCTGGTCGCTTACGCCGGTGCCGTGGTGCGAGGAAGGATTCTGGATCGCGCGGGATGACGAAGACTCACTGCCGCTGGGCAGTACCGCAGAGCATCTGAGCGGGCTGTTTTACATTCAGGAAGCCAGTTCGATGCTGCCGGTCGCCGCACTGTTTGCCGACGGGAATATGCCGGAACGCGTTATGGACGTTGCCGCCGCGCCAGGTTCAAAGACGACGCAAATCGCTGCGCGGATGGGGAACCGGGGAGCGATTCTGGCGAACGAATACGCCGCCAGCCGGGTAAAAGTGCTTCACGCTAACATCAGCCGCTGCGGGATCGGTAACGTGGCGCTCACCCACTTTGATGGCCGCGTCTTCGGCGCGGCGCTGCCGGAAATGTTCGACGCCATTCTGCTTGATGCGCCCTGCTCAGGCGAAGGCGTCGTGCGTAAAGATCCCGATGCGCTGAAAAACTGGTCCGTTGAGAGCAATCATGCGATCGCCGCAACACAACGAGAACTGATCGACAGCGCGTTCCATGCGCTGCGCCCTGGCGGCACGCTGGTCTATTCAACCTGTACGCTGAACCGTGAAGAAAATGAAGCCGTCGTACACTGGCTGAAAGGACAGTATGGCGATGCCGTCGAATTTCTGCCGCTCGCCGACCTCTTTCCACAAGCAAAACAAGCGCTCACGGTAGAGGGTTTTCTGCATGTTTTCCCGCAGATTTATGATTGCGAAGGCTTCTTTGTGGCGCGTCTGCGCAAAACGGCGTCGATCCCGCCATTGCCGGCCCCAACATACAAGGTAGGCAATTTTCCTTTTGCACCCGTAAAAGACCGCGACGCGACAAAGATTGTCCAGGCCGCGAACGCCCTCGGTCTGAAATGGGACAACGGCATGCGTCTGTGGCAACGCGATAAAGAGCTATGGCTTTTCCCGGCGGAGATCGAACCCGTGATCGGAAAAGTCCGTTTCTCACGTCTGGGCATTAAGCTCGCTGAGACCCATAACAAAGGTTTCCGCTGGCAGCACGAAGCGGTGATTGCGCTTGCCGATGTCACCCATCGTACGGCCTTTGAACTTACCCCAGAGGAAGCCGAAGCGTGGTATCGCGGGCGTGATGTCTACCCACAGCACACGCCTGATACGGATGACGTTCTGGTCACTTTTCAGCATCAGCCGATTGGTCTGGCGAAACGCATCGGTTCGCGTTTGAAAAACAGCTATCCGCGCGAGCTGGTTCGCGACGGCAAATTGTTTACCGGTAACGCGCAAAAGAACTAATTTTGCGCATTTTTTGACTGGCGCTTTTGCCTGCGTTGACTACGCTGAAAAATGGACGGCTAAACTGGTCGTACCACAAACAGTGAACCAACGGAGAGCACGATGATGAAAACCAGTGTGCGCATTGGCGCCTTTGAAATCGACGATGCCGAATTACACGGCGAGTCGCCAGGAGACCGAACGTTAACCATTCCGTGTAAATCCGACCCGGATTTATGTATGCAACTGGATGCCTGGGACGACGAAACCAGCATTCCTGCCATCCTCAACGGGGAACATTCGGTGCTGTTCCGCAACCATTACGATCAACAGTCTGATGCCTGGATCATGCGCCTTGCCTGATTCAAAAAGAACCCGTCGGCCTGGCGGGTTATTTACTTCCCCTTTCCCGCTTCCGTAAATTCCTCCTACACTATTGATACGGCTGTACAAATAGAGGATGGAATGTTCGCACTGGTTCTGTTTGTGTGTTATCTGGATGGCGGTTGTGACGATATCGTGGTGGATGTATACGATACTGAGCAACAATGCCTGTATTCGATGGACGATCAGCGGATTCGCCACGGCGGCTGCTTTCCGGTCGAAGATTTTATTGATGGATTCTGGATGCCCGCGCAGCAGTACAGCGACTTTTAGCCATGACAGCACTCGCCTGGCGGGAAGAAAGCTACGCAGCCGCCAGGGGCTGCGTATTAATGAACGATTGTTTACTCGTAGAAGATGGTAAATTCCACGGCTGCATTTGCCGTGCCGGCTTTTACTGGAAGCACAGTGCCGCCGGTAGCTTCGCGAAGGCGGGAATAGCGCGCACGCAGCGGAATTGTATAACTTGTCGCGTTACTGCCCAGGTAATACTGATTCAAAAAAGCCTTACCTCGCCAATCGAAACTGCTGGATGCTAACGCGCTTGTATGATTTGGCAGTATCGGATCCTCGATCTCAATACAGAGCCCCTCTGAACCATTCGGCTCAGGATCGGTTTTAACACAGGGTGTACCAATGTAGGTTACCCCCACTTCGTTAATCGGATCGAGGCGATAGGCGATGACGCTGGGATACCAGGGGTCCTCAACAAAGGTATTGCTGCTGCCTTCACCGGCCCAACTGCTGCTGGGACTCAAATAATTAAAAGCATTCTCATAGCGTCCGGCCATCACCGGGCAATTGATCAATTGAATGTTGAAATCTTTCCACGGCGAATACCAGTTAGATCGGTTCATCGCATCAGTTATCTCGTATTCCCCTAACTGCACATGCACATCCGGTGTCTGACAACTGCCAGCGACGACATTAAGGTTACCGCTAATACGAATACGTTGACCCTTTACCTGAAAGTCCGCCGCCATATTTTGGCCGGGAAAAGCGTAAGTAATAATAGGGGGAATAGTGACAGGCAGTGTCCATGTCCCTGCAGGAATATCCCCCGTTTTGACCAGCACAAACATGATATAACCGGCACCTGGCGCGACAGAGTTGGCGAAGGGCATGTCTAACGAGTTCGGCGACGAGATATTTTCGACAGGAAGAGAACGGTTGACGGTATTGTCGCGCCAGACCAGTGAAAAACCGACACCAGGTGTTCCCGTTTCATAAATGTCAAACCCCTGATACTGACCGACGGTCGCCGGTCCGCCATTTTCAAATTCCAGTCTACCGTTTACGTAAAAAGTTTCATTGCTACCCGTACTTGATGTGCAATCACTGTATCCTAAGCCCACAGCGCCCGTGTTTATTATCCGCTGCGAAAATAACTCAGAGCCAAAAGGGAGATCGCGAAGGGCACTTACCGTGACGCGATCGGAAAGAATAGGAACGTTGAGTTCGACGTAATCCTGAGGAATGATTTCACTGTCGACATTATTTATTCTTGTCCCTGAACAGGTCACCAGGGCGTTTGCCGGATGGCTATACAGCATGGCGCAGCACAGAAAACCAGTGGCGCCAACATAGCGCCAAAAGGCGGGTTTGATTTGCATGACGTTTTTCCTTAAATCACATGGCCGGTTCGCGGGGTCACTGCGACACACAGCGACCATTGATGGTCAGCATGCCGCGGCTGTCCGTTTTATCGCGAGACGGTAATTGGTAGTTGAGCAGGCACTGTTGATGCGCCGACTCTCCCCAGCGCACGTTCAGTTGACCACTCTGCTCTGCCAGGCGAGCAAAAATACGTCTTCCCTGACCCACAACGCCGACAGAATTTTGACTGCTGTCATAGACGTCCGCGCCGAACGGTACTTTGCTGTTTTCGTCCAGGACAATCAGCACCGGTGTTCCCACTGTGGTGCCATACTGAAGCTTAACGACCGCACCGCTGTAGGGTGCCACTTTCTGGCTGGTCAGGTTTAACTCAATGTCGTCGGGTAAGCCTTTCGGATCGAGGCTGACTTCGTTCATTTGCCAGGCGTTCAGATAAGGCACGACGGCATAGCCAAAACGATCGATGCTGACCCCCGGATAGCTGCTGACAGCCGCCCCTTTCGCCCCCTTCGCTTCGACCAGCGCCACGGTATCGGCGGTGTATGGCGACAGGGTTAGACCGCCGCTGTGCAGGACAGCCGTACCGTTCACGCCCAGTGAATAGTTGTGGTAGTTTTTGCCTGCCCCTGCTGCGGTCTGTAGCGTGGTGTACGGGGTGCGCAACGAACTGTTAAAGGCCGCGCTGCGGGTTCCGCCTTTATTGGCGTTGGCGGCGCTGACGCTGTAGCTGAAGGCATTGTTGTCCAGCGCCGTCCCGCTTACCCCAATCTGTTCGCGCATGCGCCCATCGTTGTCGCGGTTGAGGTTGACGGACATCTGGCTAAACGGACTCTCGCTTGAGAAAGGAATACTCAGGCTAAGCATATAACGGGTCTCATAGTCACCCTCGCCATTGCGGTTACGGCTGGCGCTCAGGCTATAGTTAACCCGGCCGATGTGATTGTTATAGCCAAGCTGATACTGGCGATCCTGCCCATGCTGTTTCCAGTAATTCTGTTGGTAAATACTGGCATAAAAATTCCCCCAACCATCAGGCAGTCGCTGGTTAGCCGTGATCCCCAGACGGCTCTTGGGACGATATACCTCGTGCCGGCTATCATAATGATTCAGCGCCTCTCGCAGTTGCATCGCCGTCATAAAGTCCATGTAGCCTTCGGTAGAAAACCGGTAGGCCGCCACGCTGATATTGCTGCCGGTTTGAACAATAGAATGGCTGTATTTCAGCTGATAGCTTTCCCCGGACATCGTTTTGCCAAAGCGGTCATACTCTTTCGGTAATGTGCTCCTGGCATGGGTCACATCGAATGAAAAGGCGCCAACATGGGTCCCCATGGCCAACCCCACTTGCCCGGCTTTGTAGTCCTCGTTACCCTGAATACCGGTATACGCGGTGAATCGATTGGACAGCCCCCGACGCCAGGTGAACTCGGCGAGAAAAGGTTCATCCTCGACCCAGCCTTTACGCAACGTACCGAGGGTAGCGCTGTAGTGCGTGATGCCAGGGCGCAAGAGATTACTGGTGGAGGCAAACGGCACGAGCTGACGCTGTACTGAACCGTCGGCTTCTTCCACAATGACTTCAAGTTCACCACCGTAACCCGTGGAAAAGAGATCGTTAATTTCGAACGCGCCAGGCGCAACCGTCGTCTCGTACAACAAACGGTTCTGCTGCATCACTTTTACCCTGGCGTTGGTTCTGGCAATACCGGTAATTAACGGCGCATAGCCACGCTGGGAATTAGGCAGCATCTGCTCCGCGTTCGCGAGTTGAATACCGCGAAACGCCAGGGTATCAAACTGTTCGCCCGTGGTGTGGGCATCGCCCAGCGTTAATTTACTGCTTATCTCTGGAATATGACGCTGCACGTAGGTATCCAGGGCCTGGTAATGACGGCCAAAGTCTTCCTGCCAGCTCAGACTGCCGTTATGGCGAAAATGCCAGCCTAACAGGTTAAAACCGCTGTTAATCCCGGCATAAATCGCATCGCTTTCGTTATGCGAGGTTACGTTGCGGTAAAAGTTCGCATTGTAGTTCAGAATACCGGCGGTGATCCCCTGATCCCATAATGCCGGGTTAACGTAACCACGCGGGCGCTTAATTAAGTAGATATCGGCAATCGCGAGACTAAGCGTTTGTTCACCGGTATCCAACTCGAACGATGCTTCGGGCAGGATCTGATTTATCGGTAAACAGTCATTATCCTCCGCGCGGTTGAGGAGCGTGAGCGATTCCCTTGAGAGTTTCTCGGTATTAAATTCAAGATTGATAAATGTTTTTTTCGACAGACATATGTCACCGTCGACATTCTGACCTGATCCATTTGATACCTGCAGGTCATACTGCCCCATGGCAACGTCGTTGATAATCACTTCAACGTTATATTTCCCGGGGATCGGGATACCTTTCTGAAAACGAGCGATATCAATACGGTTTTTGCTATCAGGACTAATAAAATTGGTATTGAATTCAACGAAAGAAGTATCAGCCGCACAGGCAACAGAAAAACAGGCCGTAGCAATGGCAATCGCCAGAGGACAAAGCGTCATTGTGCCGGTGATGGTTAAATTAAGGTTCCGTTCCATGATATCTTCCTGTAACTGCACTTTATAATTTTGTATTCGGCATTACTTTTTTTCAGTTTCAATAAGACGCATAGCGCCATAGTCGTTAATGATGAAGGGATAGTAATTACCCGCAGCACGGCTGAGCTGAAAGGTTTTTACCTCGCCAGGCGCCAGCATCCCGCCGTTGCCAATACTGACTTTCCCGTCACGCTCCTCAGAAAAGTAAGCGACATTAATAAAATATGGGGTGGGATTATTGGCGGTTACCGTCGTGCCCTGACGCGTCCATTTCACCTGCTGCTGGGCATCACTGGCGGTCATCGCCAGCCCGGACGGTCGATAAAAAAGCTTCAGACGAGAACGAAAAGCCATTTGCAGCATGCTTTTATCCTCGGCGTTTTTCACCTTTGCCGGGATTTCCAGTACATTGAGATAGAAGATAGACTCTTTATCTTTTGGCAAGGTCTCGCCGGTATAACGTATCCGCAATGACTGCCCTTTTCCGGGATCGACGCGGTTAATAGGAGGCGTCAACGTAAAGGGAGCCCTGGCATTATCCGGACGGGAATGACGATCGCCGGAATCTATCCACGACTGGATTAATACCGGTGATTTGCCATTATTGGTCATCTTGATGGAAACTTCTTTATCCTTTTCTGGATACACGACGCGAGTGCCAGCAATAATAACCGCACTGTTTGCGGAAAAGACCACAAGCGTGGAAAACAAGGCAAAGATAAGGGGCAGTAATTTCATTTTCATCGCTCAAGTCCTTTTTTCAGGCGAGCATTACGCTCGCCTGCAGTCATAATGAAAATTTCTTTCCGTTATGATTATTCGTAATCGATACTGAAGTTAACCTGGCTTTTCACTGTTCCAGGCGTTGTCGCGCCCATTGCGTAATAACGCACGGTGTAAGGCAGGCTGGCTGCGCCGCTGCTCATATCAATGCGTGAAGTGGTCGTGGTCTGGTTGGTGTGGCCCACCTGCAGCGGCAGGTCTGTCAGTTTGTCAACCAACTGCAACTGAACATTGGTCGCGCCATCAGGCACACTTTCGTCAGTGTTCAGCAAGTTAAAGGTAGTCGTGTCAACCGTAGAACCGTTTTCGAAGAATGCCGCCGCCGTTGATGTGCTGGTGACGCCCGTGCAGTTAGCAAGCTGGATATTAAAACCGGTATCCGCCGTTGTCTGACCTTCAGTCTGCAGCAGAGAGGTGCTGACTTCCGGCAGAACGACTGTTGCAGGTGAAGCCTGGCCGTCAACGGTGATATCACAGGTAGTGCCGGTCAGTTTACCTTCAAAATAAATCGTACCATCAGCGGCCTGTGCCTGCGTGCCAAATCCTCCAGCAATTAAAGCGGCAGCCAGAAACGTTTTTTTGATGCTCATTGTACAAACTCCATGTATATTAAAATATTCACGCGGAATAAATTGCAGTAGCACGAGTATTAAACCACTTCTATTAATACTCTTTTCTTTGCGAAGGATGATATAAGCCCAGACCACATATCACAGCGGCTGAACGTAGATGTACCCTAAGTTTTATTAGGCCTTCGACAAATAAATACTAAAGCAGCAAATTATCTCAGTAAAGGTCGATTAAGACCTTAGCTTAAAAATAGGACAAAATTCTTTATTTTGAATTTAAATAAAAATGCAGATTAAGAAATTAGTCTGATAATCAATTTCGAACGCGTTGAACGATAAATCTTTGAAAATGATTTATCTGCACACATTTTAATTGCCAGAAAGAACGCAACACCGCACAAAAAATTAAGAAAAAAATCCTAATACCCCTATTGATGACATGGTCAAGGGGCATTTCTACGTACGCGGAATTTGACCAGGCAAGTTTCCGTTTACTGTCAATAAAAAAGAAACCTATCCCACCCGACAATGTTAACAAAATGATATCAAAAAGTAATGTATTAGATAATTTTTCACAAATGATGCTTTCAAAAGAAAGTAAGTCCGCCGTATTGATGTTTTTACATACAATTTAAACCCGTTTATGGCACATGCAGGCATGAAAAACGCGCATAAAATAAGAATTTTCTTAATGCAGACACAGTCAGTAGATTCTGTGATAGTTAATAAAAGATAATTAATCTACATAATAGTAATCAGTTTGTTAAAAGACCAACATAAAATTCCCATTAAATTCATATAATTATACGTAAAAGAAATTGGCAGTGTAAATATTTTTCTTTTCGCGTAAAAGTCGAAAAGCTAGTCGCCGCATTGCATTAAACTGTAAATACCCAGAAATCGTTATCTTTTTATGCCAGGATTTTTCCCGCAAAAACAAACATTGATTCTCTATACGTGGTGATTAATCATGCGAATGGAGTAAAGGTAATAAAAGGATATGGCCCCGTTATGGAGAGTAAAATGGGTAAGAAATTGAGCCCTGTCGCTGAACGCTTATGTCATGAGTCAACAATTACTGTTATTACGACTGACCGCTACTTCTTTATGGCGATAAAGCATATCATCCATTCAATGCTGCCAGAGATCCTGAGCGAAAAAGGAGTGCTTTATAACGTCGTACATTGTGAGAGTGTATTTCACATGAACTTTCAGGATATGATTCAAAATGAAGACAGACTGCTTATCGCAGATTACGATGTGCGGCTGATCGGCAATTCCCAGGTGCTTAACTTAATTCAGGGAATGAAAATTTTCGGTTCGATGATGCTTGTTATCCATAAGGAATTGCCTATTGCCGAGGTTGACTGTTGCTTAGCTAAAGGCGCGCCAGTGGCAGAGATCAAAAAAAATTTGCGAGACTTTATTTTGCAAAAACGCGCGTCACAAAATATCAACATCACCAGCAATCAGCTATTGTCGCGTTTCACCCGACGCGAGCATCAGATCATTCGTATGATTCTGAAAGGTAAACGTGTTGACAGCATCGCGAAAGCCCTTAACGTAAGCCCTAAAACCATATATGCGCATCGATCGCGCATCTATCAGAAAGTCGGTGTACGTAACCTGCAGGGACTTTTTCACAATGGAGGCTTGCTCACTTCGCAACACAAGTGAGTTCGGCCGTTGACGCCCCACTCCATGACAACTCTGCTTCCAGCGTCGCCGACTGGACGTGATAGAAGCACTGATTTTTCGTAAAAGAAATGTTAAACCGTTTTTTGCTGTGGTATAACAAAACTGACCGTAACGCCAGCTTACTGGTGATGACGGGCCTGCCTTTCACGCGATATCGCCTAAAGGCAGATAAAAAGAGACCGAATACGATTCCTGTATTCGGTCCAGGGAAATGGCTCTTGGGAGAGAGCCGTGCGCTAAAAGTTGGCATTAATGCAGGCTAAGTCGCCTTGCCTTATAAGAATAGATGACGACGCCAGGTTTTCCAGTCCATGGCGAAAGTGGTTGGAAAAAACAGGCATCCGTCATGTGCTAAAAAGCAAAAACCGCAAGCGCGTTTCGACGATACTTGCGGTTTTTTATTGGAAATCAGAAAGATATTTTTGGTAATTAGCAGAGTTTTTCGGCGCGTTCGATAAAGGGCGCAAGACTCATTTTTTCCCCTGGCTTTGCCGGATCGTCTATTTGAATAACGTGAATAGGCTGAGCGTTGGTTTTTCCGCTGGCCACCTGCTGCTGCGCCACGTCATTAAGCGGATACTGGACCAGCGTACTCGGGTTGATCACATACAGCGCGTTTCCCGGTCGGCATGTCAGCATCACTTCTTCCCGATTGAACGCCCACTTATCTTTACCCACTTCAAAACGGCTAACGGTAATGACCTGCGGTGCCGCCAGCGCCGCGCCGGAGCTGACCAACAGCAGCAAAGAAAGAATCATTTTTTTCATGAATTTTGCCTGTCCTTCAGAACGGTTCCAGAGTCGCGAACAGACTGACAATCGCCAGAACCGCCGCTCCCATACCCCATTCAATTTTTGTCATCCAGATAAAATACTGATTGATACGGCAATGTCCCAACCGCATCCGTGGTACGAGAACATACCGATTCAGCAACGCGATTGCCACCATTAGCACCACAAGTGCACATTTTAACAAAAGCAACTGGCCCCAGCCGCTTCGCCAGGGGAGGGAGAATCCCTGAATAAATATGACATTCGCGATCCCGGTGATCAACACGCCCGCCACGGCGAGATGACCATATTGCGAGAAACGCATCATGGCGGCGATGGCCTGCTGACGCCAGCGGCCTTTTGCCAGGCGCATACAGTAGAGGACTGGCATCAGACCGCCAAACCAGGCCGCAGCACAGAGCAAATGCAGCGCGTGATTGCTCCGCTGTAGCGCGCCAGAAATGCCTGTATGCAGCGTGGCATGGCCGACGCCCGCCAGCAATGCAAACTGGGCAAACGCTAAAATCAGCAGCAGTCGCGGTAAATTTCGCGGAACGAGAAGCGCTGCCACCAGCGTCACAAGGGCGAGAATAATTTGCCATAGCCAGACACCGCCGAACTGGGTTTGCAGAACCGCGCGCCAGATTGACACAGAGAATACATCCTGCCACCCGGAGCCCATCAATCCGCCCTGCACTGCCAGCATCAGCGCCGCAGTCAGAAAACTCGCGCCAGCAGCGTACTGTTGCAAACGTAAAAACCGGCAGTTCATCAGACGACGAAGCGCCACCGGCGCCAGCCACGCACCGTAAAGCGCGCTGCCAAATATCAGCATCAGCGCGGTAAAATGAATAAAACGAAGCGTGACCCAGGTGAACGAGAGCATACTTATTTCACGCTAAACGTGTACTGCCCTTTGGTTTTATGGCCATCAACGGACACAACGTGCCAGTTAACCGTATACGTCCCCGGCGGCAGTGCGTCATCAAGGGGCACAATCAGTTGCGTTTTATCCTGTTCGTTGCGCCTGGCGGGCCGTGTTTTGATAGCCTCCTGCTTTGGACCGGTAATTGTCACACCGCTGAAACCTTGCTCAATCCCTTCAGAAAAGTTAAGGGTGAGCGCCTGCGGCGCGGCGGTTACATTGGCATTGGCAGCCGGATACTGATGCGTCAGATGCGCATGCGACCAGACTACGGGCGTCGTCAGCATGGCGGTCAGAAACAGGAGCGTACGTGCAGGAGTGACCATATCAACTATTCCTTTTTGTTATGTCTTATCTTCAAAGGATAACCCTCTATAATGTTTGAGTCGAGACGCATCAATTGCGACTTGCCATCGCGGCGGTCTCTTAGTAACTTTTGCGCGCAATACCTAAGGAGAAGACCATGCAAAAAAATCTCGCTCAGCTTGAACAAGCTGAAATGGATAAAGTGAATGTCGATCTGGCGGCTGCTGGCGTGGCGTTTAAAGAACGCTATAACATGCCCGTCGTCGCCGAGGTTGTGGAGCGCGAACAGCCAGAGCATCTACGCGACTGGTTCCGCGAGCGTCTTATCGCCCACCGCCTGACGTCTGTGACGTTGTCACGTTTACCGTATGAGCCAAAAGTAAAATAACGTTTTGCTTTAAAGTTACACATCCTTACATATTGCCTGCTACAGTATAAGTCTATTCTTAATCTATCATTTAAGAACGCTTGTAGACACTATGAAAAGGAAGTCATTATGTCGAACTGGAAAATCGCTGCCGCGCAGTATGAACCCCTAAAAACACCTGTCCGCGAACGCGTTGCTCAGCATCTCGCCTTTATTGAAGCGGCGGCCCAACAACACTGTAATTTGCTGGTCTTTCCATCCCTTTCATTGTCCGGCTGCGTTGACGACCGAAAGGCGTTACCTGCGCCGCCGGATGCCAGTCTGCTCCAACCGCTGTCCTGGGCCGCAGCGCATCATCGTATGACAATCATTGCCGGCCTGCCCGTGGAGTATAATGAGCGCTTTGTCAAAGGCATGGCCGTTTTTGCGCCGTGGATGACCGCGCCGCGTACCTATCATCACAGTCTTGGCGCTTGCCTTGGCAACGATCTTAAAACGATACGCGTGGTGGATGATCAACCGGAAGGCATGGATCTGGACCCGGCGTTTTCACTGTTCACCACCAGCCAGAGCGTCGGCGAGCCAGAATTACTCTCCTCAACATCACGGTTGCAAAACTTTTCTCATAAATTTTCGATTGCCGTACTGATGGCCAATGCGCGTGGCAACAGCGCATTATGGGATGAAAGTGGTCGACTTATCGTTCGCGCTGACCGCGGTCCGCTGTTATTAACGGGACAGCGCACACCACGGGGTTGGCAAGGTGATATCATTCCATTACGCTAGTCGTTTTCGGTCAGGAGTGTTACATGCTACGCATCATCGATACAGAAACCTGTGGCTTACAGGGCGGGATTGTCGAGATCGCCTCTGTCGACGTAATTGATGGTCAGATCGTCAACCCGATGAGCCACCTGGTGCGTCCTGACCGCCCTATTTCCCCTCAGGCGATGGCGATCCACCGTATTACCGAAGCGATGGTGGCCGATAAGCCCTGGATTGAAGAGATTATTCCGCACTATTACGGAAGCGAGTGGTACGTTGCGCATAACGCCAGCTTCGACCGCCGCGTGCTCCCGGATATGCCGGGTGAGTGGATTTGCACCATGAAGCTGTCGCGTCGGCTGTGGCCCGGCATCAAATACAGCAATATGGCGCTGTATAAATCCCGTAAGCTGAACGTGCAAACCCCGGCCGGCCTGCACCACCACCGCGCATTATATGATTGCTATATTACGGCGGCCTTGCTGATCGATATCATGAACAGTTCAGGCTGGACGCCAGAGCAGATGGTCGAGATTACCGGACGTCCGGCGCTGCTCACCACCTTCACCTTTGGCAAATACCGCGGTAAACCGGTGTCTGAGATCGCAGAGCGCGATCCGGGCTATCTGCGCTGGCTGTTTAATAATCTCGACAGCATGAGCCCGGAGCTGCGCTTAACATTAAAGCACTATCTGGAAAACGCTTAATGCTCGCCTTGCCCCGGTAACGTCCCCTGGGCCAGGCCAATCAGAAAAGCGAATTCCAGCGCCACGCCTTCATACGATTTAAAGCGACCTGACTTCCCGCCGTGTCCCGAATCCATGTCAGTGCAGAGCAGCAACAAGCGATCGTCGGTTTTCAACTCACGCAGTTTTGCCACCCATTTCGCCGGCTCCCAGTATTGCACCTGCGAGTCATGTAACCCGGTCGTGACCAGCATGTGAGGGTAAGCCTGTGCGGTGACGTTATCGTAAGGGCTGTAGCTTTTCATATACGCGTAATACTGAGGATCTTTCGGGTTTCCCCACTCCTCAAATTCCCCGGTCGTCAGCGGGATCGACTCATCCAGCATCGTCGTGACCACATCAACAAAAGGCACCTGGGCAATCACACCATGAAAAAGCTCGGGACGTTCGTTAATGGCAACCCCCATCAACATACCACCGGCGCTGCCGCCCATAGCGTAACAGTGCGAAGGCGAGCCGAAACCCAACGCGAGCAGCGCGTCGCACGCATCTAGATAATCATTGAACGTATTGCGCTTCTTAAGAAATTTACCGTCTTCGTACCACTGCTGTCCCAACTCACCGCCGCCTCGCACATGGACAATGGCATAGACGAAGCCGCGATCCAGCAGGCTTAAGCGGCTACTGCTGAAATCGGCATCCATACAGGAGCCATACGACCCGTAGCCGTAGACCAGCAGCGGATTTTGCCCCTTACGAAAATACTTTTGGTTGTAGACCAACGATACCGGCACTTCGACGCCGTCGCGCGCGGTTATCCACACGTGCTCGCTTCGGTAGTTTGCGGCGTCGAAACCGGGCACTTCCGTTTGCTTAATCACCCGACGCTCACCGGTGTCCATGTCCAGTTCAAACAGCGTGTCGGGCGTGGTCATGGAAGAGTAGCCGTAACGCAGCCGTGAGGTTTCCGGCTCCGGGTTATAAGCAAGCCAGGTGACATAAGCCGGATCATCAAAGGCGATGCCTATGACTTCTCGCGTTTTACGGTTAATTTGCCGCAGGCTGGTCAGTCCGCGCTGCCGCTCTTCCACAACCAGCCAGTCAGTAAACAGGGTAAAGCCTTCCAGCATGATAGCGTCCCGCGGCGGGATCAGCGTTTCCCATTTTTTTTCGTCACGGACACGAGTGCGATACAGACCGAAGTTTTTGCCGTCACAGTTCGAACGCAGGTAGAACTTGTGCTGGTAATGATCAAGGCTGTACTCGTGATCTTTACGACGCGGCAAAAAGACGAACGGTTCAGCGTCGGCCAACTCGGCATCCAGCAGCCGCACTTCGCTGGTCGTCGCGCTACCAAGATGGATCACAATGTAATGCTGCGAGGTTGTTTTATGCAGGCTGACGTAAAACGTATCGTCTTTTTCTTCGTAGATCAGTTCGTCGTGATTCGACGGCGTGCCAACGGTATGGCGCCAGACCTGATAAGGCAACAGCGTTGTGGCATGCTTGCGCACATAATAGAAGGTCAGAGAATCATTCGCCCAGACAAACTCGGGGGCGACGTTATCGAGCATTTCCGGATACCAGTTGCCGCTGTCAAGATTACGGAAACGAATCCCGTACTGACGGCGGGACAGGTAATCTTCCGCTATCGCCATAATCGAGTTGTCAGGAGTAATAGCCAGCCCGCCAAGGGTGTAAAACTCGCTATGCGCCGCCCGTTTGTTGCCGTCAAGTAGCGTGACCCATTCATCCCATTCTTCACTGAGCGCCGACTGACGCTGATAAATGGCGTACTCGCAGCCCGGTTCGTAAATATGGCGATAGCGATAACCGTTCTTCACATAAGGCGCGGAGACTTCGCGCGGGGGAATGCGATCGATTATTTCTTTCAGTACGCGGTCCTGCAATGCCTGCTGGGTGGACATGACCTGATGCCCGTAGGCGTTTTCCTGGCGCAGGTAGTCAAGGACTTCCGGCTGCGAGCGGCTATCGTCCCGCAGCCAGTAATAATTATCGATGCGTGTATCGCCATGGACCGTCATGGCGTAGGGAATACGATTGGCTTTCGGCAGCATGTCACTGTTCTTTCGTGATTATACATCCTCTAAGGGTGGCAAAACTCACGAATGATGCAAGCGAAACATGCTGCATTCAGCGGTTAGCCGGGTAACGCCAGCTTTTGCTGTTTGAGATCCTGTTCAATACCTTCGCGGACATCCTGCGGGATTTTCAACGCATCGCCCAGCGCGTTAAGGTAGCTGCGCTCCATAAAGTGATCAATATCAATGGCCGCACAGCTCAGGAAGTAAACCTCAAGCGCTTCTTCTTCGTTGCGAACGCCCTCGGCCAGACGCTGCGGATCGAGCGGTTGCTCAATAGCCTTCTCGATGAACACGCGCCCCTGCTCTTCCACGCCCGCTTCACGCAACTGCTGCTCGATAGCGGCGCGCTCTTTCGCATCAATATGACCATCGCTTTTTGCAGCGAAAACCAGCGCCAGGATCAAACGCTCGGTGCGCACATCCAGCGGCGAACTCTGCGCGCCAAATTGCGGCTCGTCCTGATGGGCGGCACGCACTCTGTCTTTGTACTTGTTCCATAATACTGTGCCAGCAATCGCGCCACCGCCCGCGAGCAGCGCGCCAGTGCCATATTTGCTGAGTAATTTACGGGAAGATTTATTTGCGACCAGTAAACCTGCCAGACCACCCAGCGCGCCGGGAACCAACAGTTTACTTAATCCTTGCTGACCGGAAGAGGAAGACGACGAAGACGCTCCGCTCTGTCCGAGCAAAGATTGTAATTGATTTAGCCAGTTAGCCATTTTTGCCCCTCAAGTACTGACAATGAATCTTCAAATCGTACCCGAGGGGATGTCAGGAAATGTATTTTCCTGCAAAAGATGCGCAAATTATGACGTTACTGCGGCTGATACTCCGCCTTGCCGGCTTTGCAATCGACGCTGACGTTATAGTGTATATCCGCGCTTTTGCCGCGTACGGTCAGCGGCACCTGCCATTTTCCATCCTGGCCGGTAATTTCTTTCGGGTTAACCCAGGCAACAGGATCGGCCTGACCAACATGCTTTTGATCGTCAGGCCAGCGCGCAATGCGATTTTGTTGATAATCGCGCTTAACGCTCGCCGCAATGCCCGCGGCATCCAGTCCTTCACACTGAGGAAATTTGACCGTTTTGCTGTCTGTACTGGCTGCATACGCCGATGCGCTGGCAACCAGCAGCAGGCTCAGCAGCGCGCCCGTTTTGTTCATGTTTTTCTCCATAGCCCATTGCGTTGACTCAGAAAAAAGCATGGTACAAAACGGCAGGAGCGCAAGTCAGACTCAGGCGGCCTGGGTGTCGTCTTCCGCGGACTCAACCACCTGCGGCGATGGCAATTTGCCGGTTCTGAGAATAGTGCTCAGGACATCTTTCTGTTCTGCCAGCCACAGGGAAAGCGCTTCACGCTGTTCGTCTTCCAGCGCTAACGGCGACTGTTCAAGCCAGGTGTCAAGCAGATCCGCCGTGTCCAGCATCTTGTCATACGCATCGGCTTCCTTTTTGCTGGTAAATGACATTTTTTCCTCACCTTCACGAATGACTACGTATTTAACTTCAACCGCCATTTTGCAGCCTCTCAATATTACTGTATTTATATACAGTATATTCCATTTACGACCTGAAATCAACCTGGTAATAAAGACAGACGCAAACGTTTTCGTATATACTGCGGCCAATTTTAATCGGGGGATATTTGTATGACGTTATTAGGTACAGCGCTGCGTCCGGCAGCCACTCGGGTGATGTTGTTAGGTTCCGGCGAGCTGGGTAAAGAAGTGGCGATAGAGTGCCAGCGCCTCGGCATTGAGGTTATCGCGGTCGATCGCTATGCCGACGCGCCAGCGATGCATGTCGCGCACCGTTCTCACGTCATCAATATGCTGGACGGGAACGCCCTGCGACGTGTGGTTGAACAGGAGAAACCGCATTTTATCGTACCGGAAATCGAAGCTATCGCCACTGACATGCTGGTACAACTGGAGCAGGAGGGTCTGAACGTTGTCCCCTGCGCCCGCGCGACACAACTGACGATGAACCGTGAAGGTATTCGCCGCCTGGCGGCGGAGGCGCTGGCGCTGCCCACGTCCCCTTTCCGTTTTGCCGACAGCGAAGCCAGCTTTCGTGAGGCCGTAAGCGAAATTGGCTATCCCTGCATTGTGAAACCGGTGATGAGCTCCTCCGGCAAAGGACAAAGTTTTATCCGTTCCGATGAACAATTAGCCCAGGCCTGGGCGTATGCGCAGCAAGGCGGTCGCGCGGGGGCCGGGCGAGTGATAGTGGAAGGCGTGGTGAATTTCGACTTCGAAATTACCCTGTTGACCGTTAGCGCCGTCGACGGCGTGCATTTCTGCGCGCCGGTGGGCCATCGTCAGGAAGATGGCGACTACCGTGAATCCTGGCAGCCGCAGCAGATGAGCGCGCTGGCCCTCGAACGCGCCCAGGAGATTGCACGTAAAGTGGTGCTGGCATTAGGCGGCCACGGGCTGTTTGGCGTTGAGCTGTTTGTCTGCGGCGATGAGGTCATTTTTAGCGAAGTTTCCCCTCGTCCACACGACACCGGAATGGTGACACTGATTTCGCAGGATCTGTCCGAGTTTGCCCTTCACGTACGCGCCTTTCTCGGTCTGCCGGTGGGCGCTATCCGCCAGTACGGGCCGTCAGCTTCAGCGGTGATTTTACCGTCATTGTCCAGCCAGAACGTCACGTTTGACCAGGTGCAGAATGCGGTTGGCGCAGGCTTGCAGATACGCTTATTCGGTAAGCCGGAAATCGATGGAACCCGTCGTCTGGGGGTCGTCCTGGCGACAGGAGAAAACGTTGACGCGGCAGTGATGAGCGCAAAAGACGCGGCCCGTCAGGTGATTGTCAAAGGTTGAATCGCCATCAGGCCTACAGCCGCGCGTAGGCCTGATAAACGACATAACCGCTAATTACTGCTTCGCGCCTTCTACTGCTTCGCGCGCCAGGCGGGTAATACGGTCGTAGTCACCCGCTTCCAGCGCATCGTTCGGCACCAGCCAGGAACCGCCGATACACAGCACGCTTTTCAGCGCCAGGTAATCACGGTAGTTGGCCGGAGAAATGCCGCCGGTCGGGCAGAAACGTACCTGTGAGAACGGACCCGCAATCGCCTGCAGCGCTTTGGTGCCGCCGTTGGCTTCCGCCGGGAAGAATTTAAACTCTTTCAGGCCGTAGTCCATTCCCAGCATCAGTTCAGAAACCGTGCTGATCCCCGGAATAAGCGGGATCGTACCTTCCGTTGCCGCTTTCAGTAACGGCTCGGTCAGACCCGGGCTGATGGCGAACTGCGCGCCGGCAGCAGTGACGTCCGCCAGTTGCTGCGGGTTGAGTACGGTACCCGCGCCGACAATGGCTTCCGGCACCTCTTTGGCGATAGCGCGGATAGCATCCATCGCACAGGCGGTACGTAACGTGACTTCCAGTACGCGCACACCACCGGCAACTAACGCTTTTGCCATCGGCACAGCGTGTTCCAGTTTATTCACCACGATCACCGGGACAACCGGGCCGGTGGTCAGGATTGCTTCTGCACTTGTTTTCCAGTTTTTCATCAGAGTTTTTCTCTCGCCTGATTACAAAATGAGTCTTAAAAAGTGATACAGGTTGCGCCCTGCTCCGCGCCGGAAAGTTTTTCACGCAGCGCGCTAAACATCTCACGACCGGTACCGATACGCGAAGCGCTCAGATCCGGAATGTGAGGCTGGCGGGCGGCAAGTTCCGCGTCATCAACCAGCAGCGTTAATTCCCCTGTCTGTCCGTTCACCCGAATAAGGTCGCCATCGCGCACTTTCGCCAGCAGGCCGCCGTCGTAGGCTTCCGGGGTGACATGGATGGCTGAAGGCACTTTACCTGAAGCACCCGAAAGCCGTCCATCGGTAACTAACGCAATTTTGAAACAGCGGTCCAATAATACACCAAGTGGCGGCATGAGTTTATGTAATTCTGGCATTCCGTTCGCCTTTGGTCCCTGATGACGCACAACCACGACGCAATCTTTGTCCAGCAGACCTGCTTCAAAGGCCGGTAAAACGTCATGTTGGCTTTCGAAGACCACGGCGGGGGCTTCGATAATCTGATTCTCAACCGGCACCGCAGACGTTTTCATGACTGCGCGACCCAAATTCCCGCTCAGTACCTTCGTTCCACCGTGATGGGAAAACGGTTGATCAAAAGCGGCAATGACATTGTTGTCCAGTGATTTCTGTGCGCCATCACGCCAGTCAAGCTCGCCGTTATTCAGCCACGGTTCCAGGGTGTAGCGCTTCAGACCGAAGCCCGCCACGGTATTGACGTCTTCATGCAGCAGGCCCGCATTCAGCAGTTCGCGCATCAGCACCGGTACGCCACCCGCCGCCTGGAAGTGGTTAATGTCTGCCGGACCGTTCGGGTACAGGCGCGCCATCAGCGGCACGACGTCCGACAGGTCCGAGAAGTCATCCCAGTTAATCTGAATGCCCGCCGCACGCGCCATTGCCACCAGGTGCATTGTGTGGTTGGTGGAACCTCCGGTTGCCAGCAGCGCGACAATCCCGTTTACCACCACTTTTTCATCGATCATTTTACCGATCGGCATCCAGTCGTTGCCGTTGCCGGTCAGACGCGTCACCTGACGCGCCGCCGCCACGGTCAGCGCTTCACGCAGCGGCGCATCCGGATGCACAAAAGAGGATCCCGGCAGCTGCATGCCCATAAATTCCACCACCATCTGGTTGGTGTTGGCCGTTCCGTAGAAGGTACAGGTGCCTGGCGCATGGTAAGAGGCCGCTTCCGACTCCAGCAGCGCCATCCGATCCACTTTCCCTTCAGCGTACAGCTGACGAATACGCACCTTTTCTTTATTCGCTAAACCACTGGCCATCGGGCCTGATGGGATAAAGATTGACGGCAGGTGACCAAACGACAGCGCAGCCATCACCAGACCCGGTACAATTTTGTCGCACACGCCGAGGAACAGCGCACCGTCAAACATGTTGTGCGACAGTCCAACCGCCGCCGACATCGCGATCACTTCACGGCTCAGCAGGGAAAGTTCCATACCGTCCTGCCCCTGCGTTACGCCATCACACATTGCCGGAACGCCGCCCGCCACCTGTCCGACCGCATTCGCCGAGTGCAGCGCTTTACGAATAATATCCGGATAGTGTTCATAAGGCTGATGCGCCGAGAGCATGTCGTTGTATGAGGTGATGATCGCGATATTGTTACGCAACATGCTTTTCAGGGAGGCTTTATCTTCCGGCTGGCAGGCGGCAAAGCCATGCGCCAGGTTGCCGCACGCCAGCTGCGAGCGGTGAACGGTTGAAGATTTGGCCTGCTCGATACGAGCGAGGTAGGCAGAACGGGTCTCGCGAGAACGTTCAATAATGCGCTGTGTTACGCGTAACAAATTCGGATTCATAACGGCTCCTGAAATTTATTTGTCAGAGCGACCGGTTTTGCAACATTCATCAATGGGTCCCGGGACCCGGAAAACGCTGGCAAGCAGTAGCTCAGGGGCAAAATCGTTTCAGGCAGTGTAATAAAAAAAGCCCCGCGGGTGAATCCACGCGAGGCTTAAAAGTGCAAAAATTGTTCTACAATCTGTGTTAGATCATGTTACCGGTAAAATAACACCTTAGTAGCAGGGACGCTTTTACTCGAATTCATTCCAGGAACGCCCGTCGCGGGTGATCATCGCCACCGAGGCGACAGGTCCCCAGGTCCCGGCCTGATACGGTTTCGGCGCGTCATTGTCCATTGCCCATGCTTCGGTAATTGAGTCCACCCACTTCCATGCTTCTTCCACTTCGTCGCGACGCACGAACAGCGCCTGAATGCCGCGCATGGTTTCCAGCAGCAACCGTTCGTAAGCGTCCGCCAGATGCGTCTGATTGAAGGTTTCGGAGTAGCTCAGATCGAGCTTGGTAATTTGCAGGTTGTGCTTGTGATCGAGGCCCGGCACCTTGTTCAATACCTGAATATCCACCCCTTCATCCGGCTGCAGACGGATGGTCAGTTTGTTCTGCGGCAGATCCTGCCATGACTCTTTGAACAGGTTGAGTTCAGGCGTCTTGAAGTACACCACCACCTCGGAGCATTTGGTCGGCAAACGCTTGCCGGTACGCAGGTAGAACGGCACGCCCGCCCAGCGCCAGTTGTCGATGTCCACGCGAATCGCCACAAACGTTTCAGTGTTACTGCTCTTATTCGCGCCTTCTTCTTCCAGATAACCCGGTACTTTTTTACCCTGGGCAAAGCCGGTGGTGTACTGGCCGCGGACCGTTTTTTCACGCACGTTGGAACGATCAATGCGACGCAGCGACTTTAACACTTTCACTTTTTCGTCACGAATACTGTCTGCGGTGAGATCGGACGGCGGAGACATCGCAATCATGCACAGGATTTGCAACAGATGGTTCTGGATCATATCGCGCATCTGGCCTGCCTGGTCAAAGTAGCCCCAGCGGCCTTCGATCCCCACTTCCTCGGCAACGGTAATTTCCACATGATCAATCGTGCGGTTATCCCAGTTGTTGACGAACAGCGAGTTGGCAAAACGCAACGCCAGCAGGTTTAAAACCGTCTCTTTCCCCAGATAGTGGTCAATACGGTAAACCTGGCACTCTTCAAAATACTCGCCAACCTGATCGTTGATCTCGCGCGATGTCGCCAGCGATGTTCCCAGCGGTTTTTCCATCACCACGCGCGCCGGTTTGGCGTTCAGTTTGGCTTCGCCCAGACCTTTGCAAATCGCGCCAAAGGTGCTTGGCGGCATAGCGAAGTAGTTAATGGTGGTACGGTTTTTCTGATCCAGCATGTCGCCCAGACGGGTAAACGCCGCGGTGTCATTGACGTCCAGATTACAAAAATCCAGACGACCGCTCAGGGTGTCCCATAAACTTTCGTCGATCTTCTCTTTCATGAAGGTTTCGAGGGCTTCACGAACAACCCGGGTATAGGCTTCTTTATCCCAGTCCGCGCGCCCTACCCCGATAATGCGGGTCTCCGGGTTGATCTGACCGGCTTTTTCCAACTGATACAGGGAAGGCAGCAATTTACGACGCGCAAGGTCGCCTTTCGCGCCGAAAATGACCAGGTCACAGGCCTGGGCTGTTTGCGTTACCGCCATGTCATTCTCCTTAGTTAGCTATCCTGGTGCGTTGCCAGGCATTACTTGTAATTTTATTACAGTGCACTGTACTGCTTTTACGTGAATCCTGAAACCGTAAACGGTTAACCACCCGTGCGGTTGGCGATCGTCGCGCCGTTTTGTTGTTGAGTGGCGCGATCGTGTAAAAAGGGGTGTCGTTTTTGTAAGCATGACATCAGGACAAAATAAGATGCTGATCATGTTATGAAAAAAAACAACAACTATACTGACCATTTTCCCCCCTTCATGGGCCAGCAGGGGTACTATCTACCAAAATCGCCGCTCGATTTCCTGTATTACTGAAATCGTCATATCCTTGAGTTTACATCATGAATATGCTGGAAAAAATCCAGTCTCAACTGGAACATTTAAGCAAATCTGAACGCAAAGTCGCCGATGTCATTCTTGCCTCGCCAGAACGGGCGATTCACTGCAGTATCGCGACCCTTGCTCAGGAAGCCAACGTCAGCGAACCTACCGTCAACCGCTTCTGCCGCAGTATGGAGACCCGGGGGTTTCCGGATTTTAAACTGCATCTGGCGCAAAGTCTGGCAAATGGCACTCCGTATGTAAATCGCAATGTCGATGAAGATGACAGCGTAGAGTCATATACGGGAAAAATTTTTGAATCCGCGATGGCAAGCCTCGATCATGTTCGCCAGTCACTGGACAAGTCGGCGGTTAACCGCGCGGTAGATCTCCTCACTCAGGCGAAAAAAATCGCATTTTTCGGCCTCGGTTCCTCTGCCGCCGTCGCTCATGACGCGATGAATAAGTTTTTCCGCTTCAACGTCCCGGTGATCTATTCGGACGATATCGTGCTGCAACGGATGAGCTGTATGAATTGTAGCGACGATGATGTGGTCGTACTGATCTCTCACACCGGGCGAACCAAAAGTCTGGTTGAGCTGGCGCAACTGGCGCGCGAAAACGATGCGATGGTCATTGCTCTCACCTCCGCCGGTACGCCGCTGGCCCGAGAAGCGACTCTGGCGATTACCCTGGATGTACCGGAAGATACTGACATTTATATGCCCATGGTCTCTCGACTTGCGCAGTTGACCGTGATAGATGTGCTGGCAACAGGATTTACTTTGCGTCGTGGGGCAAAATTCAGAGATAACTTGAAGCGTGTCAAGGAAGCGCTTAAGGAATCGCGTTTTGATAAAGAATTACTCATCAAGAGTGATAACCGCTAACAGCAATAATAAGTACGACCTTTTTTCGTCATCCGGTTTTGTTCGCTATGCTATGTAAAGGTTTTCAGAACCGCCGGATCAATATTCACGCAACACCAAGTTGTTTTAGTTAACGGAGTATTACATGTCCAGAAGGCTTCGCAGAACCAAGATCGTCACCACCTTAGGCCCGGCTACTGACCGCGATAACAATCTTGAGAAGATTATCGCCGCGGGCGCCAACGTGGTGCGCATGAATTTCTCTCACGGCTCGCCAGAAGATCATAAAATGCGCGCGGATAAAGTTCGTGAGATTGCCGCCAAACTGGGACGCCACGTGGCGATTCTGGGAGACCTCCAGGGGCCAAAAATTCGTGTTTCAACCTTCAAAGAAGGCAAGGTTTTCCTCAACATCGGCGATAAATTCCTGTTAGACGCCAACCTCGGCAAAGGCGAAGGCGACAAAGAGAAAGTCGGCATCGATTATAAAGGACTGCCGGCGGACGTCGTGCCTGGCGACATTCTGCTGCTCGACGACGGACGCGTTCAGTTGAAAGTGCTGGAAGTTCAGGGCATGAAAGTGTTCACCGAGGTAACCGTCGGTGGACCGCTTTCCAATAATAAAGGCATTAACAAGCTGGGCGGCGGTCTGTCTGCGGAAGCGCTGACCGAAAAAGACAAAGCGGATATCGTTACTGCCGCGCTGATCGGCGTTGATTATCTCGCCGTCTCCTTCCCGCGCTGCGGCGAAGATCTGAACTACGCGCGTCGCCTGGCGCGTGACGCGGGCTGTGATGCGAAAATCGTTGCCAAAGTGGAACGTGCTGAAGCGGTGTGCGATCAGAACGCGATGGATGACATCATTCTGGCCTCCGATGTGGTGATGGTTGCCCGTGGCGACCTCGGCGTTGAGATTGGCGACCCGGAGCTGGTCGGTATTCAGAAAGCACTGATTCGTCGCGCGCGTCAGCTGAACCGCGCGGTGATTACCGCCACCCAGATGATGGAGTCGATGATCACCAACCCTATGCCTACCCGCGCGGAAGTTATGGACGTGGCTAACGCCGTGCTGGATGGGACCGATGCGGTCATGCTGTCAGCAGAAACAGCCGCGGGCCAGTACCCTGCGGAAACCGTCGCCGCAATGGCGCGCGTATGCCTCGGCGCGGAAAAAATCCCGAGCATCAACGTCTCTAAACACCGTCTGGACGTTCAGTTCGACAACGTGGAAGAGGCCATTGCAATGTCCGCCATGTACGCCGCGAACCATCTGAAGGGCGTGACTGCGATCATCACCATGACCGAGTCTGGTCGTACTGCGCTGATGACCTCTCGCATCAGTTCCGGTCTGCCGATCTTCGCCATGTCCCGCCATGAGCGCACGCTGAACCTGACGTCTCTGTATCGTGGCGTTACGCCGGTACATTTTGACAGCGCGGCTGACGGTGTGGTGGCTGCAAGCGAAGCGGTAAACCTGCTGCGCGACAAAGGCTATCTGGTCTCCGGCGATCTGGTGATCGTGACCCAGGGTGATGTGATGAGCACCATCGGATCTACCAATACCACACGCATTCTGACCGTAGAGTAACGTGATGTTTGCCCGGTTTCTCCGGCCCATGCCCGTACAGGCATGGGCAGATGAAGCCGCCGTCCTCTGCTGTGAGTAAAAAACCTCTCTGACGAGAGGTTTTTTTTATTTGATGGGATACAGCTCTTTGCGCTTGTATGGCTGGATTTCACCCGGCTTGCGTGTTTTCAGCAGCTTCAGGATCCAGGTATATTGCTCAGGGTGCGGGCCGACAAAGATTTCCACTTCCTCGTTCATCCGACGGGCAATGGTGTTGTCGTCAGCGGTCAACAGATCGTCCATCGGCGGGCGAACCTGAATAGTCAGGCGATGGGTTTTACCGTCATAGACCGGGAACAGGGGGATGACGCGCGCGCGGCACACTTTCATCAGGCGGCCAATCGCTGGCAGCGTCGCTTTGTACGTTGCAAAGAAATCCACAAACTCGCTGTGTTCCGGACCGTGATCCTGATCGGGAAGGTAGTAGCCCCAGTACCCCTGGCGCACCGACTGTATAAACGGCTTGATGCCGTCGTTACGCGCATGGAGACGACCGCCGAAACGACGACGCACCGTGTTCCAGACATAATCAAACACCGGATTTCCCTGGTTATGGAACATCGCCGCCATTTTCTGCCCCTGCGAAGCCATCAGCATCGCCGGAATATCCACACCCCAGCCGTGCGGCACCAGAAATATCACCTTTTCGTCATTACGACGCATCTCGTCGATGATCTCCAGCCCTTCCCAGTCAACACGTGACTGTATTTTTTCAGGGCCGCGTATCGCCAGCTCCGCCATCATTGCCATCGCCTGCGGCGCGGTGGCGAACATCTCATCAACAATGGCCTCGCGTTGCGCTTCGCTTCGTTCGGGAAAGCACAACGATAAATTGATCAGCGCACGACGACGCGAGCTTTTGCCCATGCGTCCGGCAAAACGCCCCAGCTTTGCGAGCAGCGGGTCGCGAAAAGAGGCTGGCGTTAAGGCGATGCCCGCCATTGCCGCGACGCCCAACCAGGCGCCCCAGTAACGGGGATGGCGAAAGGATTTTTCAAATTCAGGGATGTACTCAATATTATTTTTTTTTGTTTCCATGCTCGTCCAGTGCCTGATGACGCAAACAATAAATCTGATGATAGTGTAGCGGCGCACCCTGCCGCGCACAAAATAAAAAAGCCGGCACACCATTGCGTACCGGCTTTCTGCGCGTAAGGGTTAATCGAAACGTAACTGTGGCAGAACTTCTTTCACCTGCGCCAGGTAATCCGTACGATCTTTACCGGTCAGCCCTTCCGTACGCGGCAGTTTCGCCGTCAGAGGGTTCACCGCCTGCTGGTTAATCCACACTTCATAGTGCAGATGCGGCCCCGTAGAGCGTCCGGTATTACCGGAAAGCGCGATACGATCGCCACGTTTCACTTTCTGCCCAGGTTTAACCAGCAGTTTACGCAGGTGCATATAGCGAGTGGTATAGGTACGACCATGACGCACCGCCACGTAGTAACCCGCCGCGCCGCTGCGCTTCGCCACGACCACTTCGCCGTCACCGACAGAAAGCACTGGCGTACCCTGCGGCATGGCGAAATCAACGCCACGGTGCGGCGCAACGCGTCCCGTAACCGGGTTAGTACGACGCGGATTAAAGTTAGAGGAGACGCGGAACTGTTTGGCCGTCGGGAAACGCAGGAAGCCTTTCGCCAGGCCGGTACCGTTGCGGTCGTAGAACTTCCCGTCTTCAGCGCGGATCGCATAATAATCCTTGCCCGCAGAACGCAGACGCACGCCCAGCAGTTGGCTCTGTTCACGCTTGCCGTCAAGCATTTCACGCGACATCAGCACCGCAAACTCATCGCCTTTCTTCAGCTTGCGGAAGTCCATCTGCCACTGCATAGCTTTAATAACCGCGCTAATTTCTGAACTGGTCAACCCGGCGTTTCTGGCGCTGGCGACAAAGCTGCCGCCGACGGTGCCTTTCAGCAGGCTGTTGACCCAGTCGCCCTGTTGCGTTTCCGCCGTCATTTTAAAACCGTTTGCCGCCGTCCGATCGTAGGTACGGGTTTCACGACGCGACATTTCCCAGGTCAGGCGCTGTAAATCGCCATCGGCTGTCAGCGTCCACGAAAGCTGCTGACCGATTTTCAGGTTACGCAGTTCTTTATCCGACGCGGCAAGCTGAGTGATATCGCTCATATCAATGCCGTACTGATTCAGGATACTGCTCAGCGTATCGCCAGTGGAGACAACATATTCATGAACGCCCGCTTCGCTCGAAATTTTATCGTCCAGCTCATCCTGCGGAATAGCTTCATCTTCCTGCGCAGCCTGATCGATAGGCTCGCTGGCCTCAGGAAGCAGAGAACGAATTTCGCTTTTTTCCAGTTCGATGGTTTTAACGATGGGGGCGGAATCGGGGTGGTAAACATAGGGCCGCCATACAGCGACGGCCAACGTAAGAACGGTAAGTGACCCCAGCATAACGCGATGGGGTCTTGGCAGATTATTAAATGCCAGAGCGACAGAGCGGGCTATCTGTTGCACGTATTCACTTCCTCATTAATCTCCTTTCAGGCAGCTCGCATACTGGTTCGCTAATTGGCTTAAGAACGCGGAATAGCTCGTTTTACCCAGTTTGATATTCGTCCCGAGCGGATCCAGCGTTCCCATTCGAACGGATGTCCCTCTCGCAACGGCTTCGACGACCGCTGGCCTGAACTGCGGCTCAGCAAAAACGCAGGTTGCTTTTTGCTCAACCAACTGTGTTCGTATTTCATGTAAACGCTGCGCACCAGGTTGTATCTCAGGGTTTACGGTAAAGTGACCCAGCGGAGTCAGCCCGTAGTGTTTTTCGTAATAGCCATAGGCGTCATGAAAAACAAAATAACCTTTACCCTTGAGCGGTGCCAGCTCGTTACCGACCTGCTTATCGGTTGCGGCTAATTGTGCCTCAAAATCTTTCAGGTTGGCGTCAAGTTTGGCTCGACTTTGCGGCATAAGTTCCACTAATTTTTCATGGATTGCAACCGCTGTAGACCGCGCTATCTCTGGGGAAAGCCAAAGATGCATGTTGTACTCGCCATGATGGTGATGCGCATCACCTTTTTCACCGTGCGCAGGGTCATGATCGTGTTCATCCTCGCCTTTCATGAGCAACGGTTTCACGTCATTCAGGTGCGCAATCGTTACCTGTTTCGCCTGCGGGATTTTACTCACCGGTTTTTCCATGAACGCTTCCATTTCCGGACCAATCCAGACGACTAAGTCCGCGCCCTGTAAGCGTTTTACATCCGATGGACGCAGTGAATAATCATGCTCGGATGCCCCGTCCGGAAGTAATACCTCCGTCTCCGTCACGCCGTCGGCAATCGCCGACGCGATAAAACCTACTGGCTTAAGCGAGGCAACAACGGCGGCGTTTGCAGCCTGGGTTGCACCACCCCAAAGAGCGGCGGATAATGCAGCGAAAAGAAGCGTATTTTTATGTAACATAATGCGACCAATCATCGTAACGTTTGTGTGAATTGTGATATTATAACATTCCACGACATCTGCAAGACTAAAATTGACATGACGACTTTGGTATCACTGGAAAATGTCTCGGTCTCTTTCGGGCAGCGCCGCGTGCTCTCTGACGTGTCGCTTGAGCTCAGACCCGGCAAAATTTTAACGCTTCTTGGGCCTAACGGCGCCGGTAAATCGACCCTGGTCCGGGTTGTGCTCGGTCTGGTAGCGCCGGACGAAGGGGTGATCAAGCGCAACGGAAAATTGCGTATCGGTTACGTCCCACAAAAATTATATCTCGACACCACCTTGCCGCTCACGGTCAATCGTTTTTTACGCCTGCGTCCCGCGACCCGCAAAGAAGATATCCTGCCAGCGCTGAAGCGCGTGCAGGCAGGACATCTTATCGACGCGCCGATGCAAAAGCTGTCCGGCGGCGAAACCCAGCGCGTTCTGCTGGCCCGCGCGTTGCTGAACCAGCCGCAGCTCTTGGTGCTGGACGAGCCGACACAAGGCGTGGACGTCAATGGTCAGGTCGCGCTGTACGATCTTATCGACCAATTGCGTCGTGAATTGGATTGCGCAGTGCTGATGGTCTCCCATGACCTGCATCTGGTGATGGCGAAAACCGACGAAGTGCTGTGCCTTAACCACCACATCTGCTGTTCAGGAACGCCTGAAATCGTTTCCATGCACCCGGAATTTATCTCGATGTTTGGCCCTCGTGGCGCTGAACAGTTAGGAATTTACCGTCATCACCATAATCATCGCCACGACTTACAGGGTCGTATTGTGCTGCGCCGGGGAAATGGTCACTCATGATTGAATTGTTATTGCCCGGCTGGCTGGCCGGGATCATGCTGGCTTGTGCGGCTGGCCCGTTAGGTTCGTTTGTTGTCTGGCGCCGGATGTCCTATTTCGGCGATACGCTGGCCCACGCGTCGCTGTTGGGCGTGGCCTTCGGGCTTCTGCTGAATGTTAATCCGTTCTACGCGGTTATTGTTGTAACCCTGATGCTGGCGGCAGGCCTGGTGTGGCTGGAAAAACGCCCTCACCTCGCCATCGACACACTGCTTGGCATTATGGCCCACAGCGCGTTGTCGCTTGGCCTGGTGGTGGTCAGTCTGATGTCAAATATTCGCGTTGACCTGATGGCTTATCTGTTTGGCGACCTGCTGGCCGTGACGCCGGAGGATTTGCTTTCCATCGCCATTGGCGTGGTGATTGTGTTGGGGATCCTCGGCTGGCAGTGGCGGAATTTATTGTCGATGACCATCAGTCCCGACCTGGCGTTCGTCGATGGCGTGAAGTTGCAGCGCGTGAAGTTGCTGCTGATGCTGGTCACCGCGCTAACCATCGGCGTGGCGATGAAGTTCGTGGGTGCGCTGATAATTACGTCCTTATTGATTATTCCCGCCGCCACCGCGCGACGGTTTGCCCGTACGCCGGAACAAATGGCCGCGGTAGCAGTGGTAGCAGGCATGATCGCGGTGACAGGCGGCCTGACCTTCTCCGCGCTCTACGATACTCCCGCCGGTCCGTCAGTGGTGTTATGCGCCGCGCTGCTTTTTATCCTCAGCATGATGAAAAAGCAGGCGAACTGATATGCGCACGTCGCATGCGATGAAAAACAAAGCCCGGTTTCCCCGGGCTCTGAACACAACATACTTTTTCAACTGTAAGCATTGAGTGTTCGCTGGCACAGCGCCGAGCGCACACAATCCTCTTTGCCAAAGCGGACAATGCCGACCATTTCATCTTCACTGAAGCGCGCCAGCGCATCGCTTAATCCAGACTGAACGTGCGCGGGTAAATCGCATTGGGTGATATCCCCATTCACAATGACCGTCACGTTCTCCCCGAGGCGAGTTAAAAACATTTTCATTTGCGCAGCAGTGACATTCTGAGCCTCGTCGAGAATGACCACCGCATTTTCAAATGTACGTCCGCGCATATAGGCGAACGGCGCGATTTCTACCTTACCGATTTCAGGTCGCAGGCAATATTGCATAAAGGATGCCCCGAGCCGTTTAACCAGCACGTCGTAAACAGGCCGGAAATACGGGGCAAACTTCTCCGCTACATCCCCAGGTAAGAAGCCGAGATCTTCGTCGGCCTGCAGAACTGGACGGGTTACGATGATCCTGTCAACATCCTTATGTATCAGGGCCTCTGCTGCTTTTGCCGCGCTGATCCAGGTTTTACCGCACCCGGCTTCGCCCGTGGCGAAAATCAGTTGTTTACTCTCGATAGCATTCAGGTACTGCGACTGAGCGTCATTACGCGCCTTGATTGGCGTGGTGTCGCGACTGTCGCGCGCCATGCCGATCGCTTCTACGCCACTCATCTGCACAAGCGAGGTGACCGATTCTTCTTCACGCTGTTTATGACTGCGCGAGTCCCGTCTCAGCACACGTTTTGCCTCACGACGAGCTTTGATCACTGCTTTTTGTCTTCCCATGGATAGCACCTTGAGTTGTTGGTATTCATCACACGCGCCGTTGGCAGCGCGATTATGCGCACAAACATCTGAGGGTTGGCTTCCTTGTAAGCCATGACTTGCCTTTCGAAAAGACGCCACGCACGGCTACGCGCACCGACAATGGCGTCCGTATGACATCGTAAAAGGAGGGGGGAGAGAAATTTAGCGGTGACGAGGGGGCAACCGGATGAAAGACGTCCGCGAAAGAGAGTGCATTGATGTTCAACAAGCTGTCCAGTACAGGACCTTACCATCCGCGATCTCCATAGTGAATGTTCATCACCGCCGGGAACTACCGCTCTTACTTTTAAGTACATCAGAATTTAGTAATATTGCAACAATATATTTACACAATATTAACTGAATTCACTTTTGATGTTGGCAACAGTCTCTTACAAGCATATTACAAAATTATTTCAAAAATCGGATCATACAAAAAAACTATTTTTTTAAGCCGCGCCGTCAGCCCTGTCCGTGGACAGGGTGACAGTATCAGGCTTCAAGGAGCGACTGGCCAAGATAATGATCCGGATCCTTCACGCCAGGAAAAACAAAGAAGTAGCCTCCACCAATCGGCTTTATGTACTCCTCCAGCGCTTCCCCATTCAGACGCTTTTGCACTGCCAGAAAACCTTTTTCGAGATCGTGCTGATAGCAGACAAACAAGAGCCCCATATCAAGTTGACCGGAAGGCGTCACCCCGAGGGAATAGCTGTAGCCACGGCGCAACATCAGACTGGACTGGGTTTCCGGCGTGCGTGGATTGGCAAGACGTATATGGCTGTCCAGCGCAATCACATTCCCGTCCGGATCGCTGGCATAGTCGGGCACGTCATGCTCGTGCCGCATTCCCAGCGGCGCTCCCGTCTGCTTGTCGCGACCAAAAATTGTCTGCTGCTCTTTAAGCGGCGTCCGGTCCCAGAACTCTACGCGGAACTGAATCAGACGCACCGCCTGATAAGTGCCGCCAGTCGCCCACGCAGGTTCATTTTGATCTGAGGTAATCCATACCACCGCCTGCATAAGTTTGTCATTGCGGCTGTCCGGGTTTGCCGTACCGTCCTTGAAACCCAGTAAATTGACAGGCGTCTCTTTCCCTTTGCTCCGCGCCGCGTGGTCGGATATAAACCCTTCCCGCTTCCAGCGAATGCTCAGCAGATCCGGCGTGTGCTTAATGATATCGCGCAGGGCATGTATCACCGTATCCTGAGTATTGGCGCAAATCTGCAACAGCAAATCGCCATGACACAGCGCGGCGTCCAGCGAGTCATTGGGGAAACGGGTCATCTTTTGTAGCGATGTCGGCATGTGTGGCTGCAAGCCGAAACGCGCATCAAACAGCGAATAACCCGCCGACAAGGTCATGGTGAGGTTATCCGGAGCAATGTAGGCCCCAAGAATGCCCGAGTCCATTGGCGGCAGACGGGGGTTAGGCGTATCCGGCGCAGGACCGCCGTGAGTCAGAAAGGCAATGCGCTTTGTCAGCAGACGGAACAAACGTTCGAGATCGGCCCTTTCACTCGCCAGGACGTCAAAAGCCACCAGCATCATCGACGCCTGCTGTGGCGTCAGGATCCCGGCCTGATGCGCACCATAAAACGGCTGCCTCTCGTTGCGGGCATCCGGCGCTAACGTCCCCGGGGCGCTGCGCGTTTTTTGCGCATGAGCGACCGGACACCCGCCGGCCAGCGCCAGTGTGCCGCCAAGAGCGCCCATCCCTTTCAGTAAACGTCGGCGTGACGGCTCGCTCACGCCGGTTTTGTCATCGTCCTGCATCGCGGTTAATCCAGTCCCAGTACGCCGCGTAGCTGCGCGAGATCTTCCGCGAGCGCGGTAATTGGTCCCTTCAGGGCGTTACGGTCAACCCCGGTCAGCTTGTCGTAGGTTTCAAAGCCGTCCGGGGTGCGGTATTTCGCGAGGATGGTATCGACTTTTTTAAATTTAGCATCCACCTTCGCCAGCAGTTCGGCGTTTGCATCCTGCAACTGCGGACGCAACAGGTTGACAATTTTCTGCGCGCCATCAACGTTGGCCTGGAAATCCCACAGATCGGTGCGGCTGTAGCGTTCTTCTTCGCCACTGATTTTGGTGGCGGCCACTTCTTCAATCAGCGCCGCAGCCCCACCCACCACTTTGGACGGCGGGAACGCTAGTTCACTGATGCGTTTTTGCAGATCCTGCACGTCCGTATACAGCCCGTCGGCGTACTGCGCCATACCTTTATTGCTATTGTCGCTGAACAGTGCCTTTTCCAGACGGTGAAAACCGGTGAATTTCGGGTCAGCGGCTTTCTGTTCGTAGTCGTCTTCGCGGGCATCAATGCTGCCGTCGAGATCGGAGAACAGTTCGGCAATCGGTTCAATACGTTCATAATGTTGCCGCGTCGGCGCATACAGCGACTTCGCTTTATTCATGTCGCCTGCCTTCACCGCATCGGTAAAGGCTTTTGTCCCGGACACCAGTTGCGCGGTTTCGGCGGTGACATAGGCTTTGTATTCGCTAATGGCGTCGCTCAGACGTAACAGCGCGTCGCTTTGCGCTCCTTCAACGCTAGCGGCGCCTTTAACAACCAGCTTCCCTTTGGGATTGGTCAGCAGGCCGCAGGTCATTTCATATTCGCCCGGCTGCAGATTGGCGGTCATTTTCTGGCTGAAACCGGGCGCGATATTTTCGCGCTCTTCAACCACCATCACCCCTTTAAGGATTTCCCATTCCAGCGCTTTCTGACTGTGGTTTCGAATGATAAATTGTGTCTTACCGGCGTTCACCGTAAGCGTCAACGGCTCGCACCGTTTATCGGTTACCGTCACATTCACTTGCGGCACGTCGGCGGCATGCGCCGACAAGGTGGAAGCGAAAAGCGCGGCCATGCCAGGCAGCAGCGCACTCATGTGGAAGTTTTTCGTCATGACCATCCCTTTAAAGTATGTTGTAACTAATTAAAAATTTGCGTCGCACTGCCTTATGGCGTGATGCCTGACGCGGTTGCGCCTGCACGCGGCGGCAATACAAACAGCACCAGCGCCGGTATCAGGTAGATAAACCAGACCGCCACCTCGCTAACGCTTGGCGCTTCCTGGTAACCAAAAATGCCTTCCATCAGGGTGCCAAACAATGAATGTGTCGACAGAACGGCGCTCATATCAAACGCAACTTCCTGGAAGTGATTCCACAGCCCCGCCTCGTGGAAGGCGCGGATCGCGCCCGCCGCCAGACCTGCCGCCACCAGTAAAATGAACAGGCTGGTCCATTTAAAGAAGGCTGCCAGATTCAGACGAATACCGCCCCAATAAAGTAAGAAGCCCAGGATCACGGCAGTGGCCAGCCCCAGTAGCGCCCCTACCGGCGGCCAGATACCCACGTCCTGTTGAAACGCGGCCAGCAGAAAAAAGACCGACTCCAACCCTTCCCTCGCTACTGCAAAAAACACCATCAGGATCAGCGCCCAGCCCTGGTGATTGCCGCGTTGCAGCGCATTGTCCACCGCCTGTTCAAGCGCCACCTTGACGTTGCGCGATACTCTCCGCATCCAGAACACCATCCAGGTGAGGATCGCGACCGCAATCACCGCCACTATCCCCTCGAACAGTTCCTGCTCTTTTTGTGGAAACTCGCCGGTTGTCTCGTTAATCACGATCCCAAGCCCAAGACAAAGCGCGGCGGCGAGAATAACCCCAACCCACATTGCACGGATCCAACGCCCCCGCTGGGTTCGCTTCAGGTAACTGGCTATCAGGCTGACAATCAGCGCAGCTTCCAGCCCTTCACGCAACATAATCAGAAACGGAACAAACATGCCGGACACCCTTAACGTTATTGTCAGTCAATTAATGCAAAGAAAAGTAAATTAGAGTGATAGTGATTATCATTACGCAAAATAAAAATTCAAGCGGAATGTCATGAGAATGATGTCTGAATGTAAACACTTAGCGAGGTAAGAATACGTGCCGTTGGGTAAATGGGCGGTGATAAAAAGGCCCGCTTTGAGCGGGCCTGGAAAGTCGTTGGACGGAACCTGCAGAAGGTCTCGCGGCAAAGAATGTCTAACGATTAATTTTCCTGCAAACGCGACGGCGGCGCAGAGTGATAGTGCGCATCCGCCTCAGCGAAGCGTTGTAGCATGGCAGACGACGGCGCTTTCCCCAGCAGACTGAAGATAACTATCCCGATACTGCCAAAGATAAAGCCAGGAATGATTTCGTACAGATCCAGCCAGCCAAAGTGTTTCCAGACAATAACGGTGGCTGCGCCGATAATCATCCCCGCCAGCGCGCCGTTGCGGGTCATTCGCGGCCACAAGACGGAGAACAGCACGACCGGACCAAACGCGGCGCCAAAACCGGCCCAGGCGTAGCTCACCAGACCCAACACGCGGTTGTCCGGATTGGCAGCCAGGGCGATCGCCACCAGCGCCACCACCAACACCATCACGCGCCCGACCCACACCAGTTCCTGCTGACTTGCCCCTTTGCGTAGAAACGCCTTGTACAAATCTTCCGTAATCGCGCTGGAACAGACCAACAGTTGGCAGCTGAGCGTGGACATTACCGCCGCCAGAATCGCGGACAGCAGAATACCGGCAATCCACGGATTAAACAGGATTTGCGCCAGCTCAATGAACACTCGCTCAGCGTTTTGATCCACCGCGCCCGCCAGCGCCGGATTGTTAGTAAAGTATGCGATGCCAAAGAAGCCGACCGCTACCGCTCCCGCCAGGCAGAGGATCATCCAGGCCATACTGATGCGCCGTGCGTGGACGATACTGTGGTGGGAATCCGCCGCCATAAAACGCGCCAGAATATGCGGCTGGCCGAAGTAGCCCAGCCCCCAGCCCATCAGGGAAATAATGGCCACAACATTCAGTCCTTTAAGCATGTCGACATTTTCAATGCTCTTTTGCTTGATCACTTCCAGCGACTCGCCAAAGCCGCCAACACCGATAATCACCATTACCGGGGTCAGGATCAGTGCGAAAATCATCAGGCTGGCCTGTACAGTGTCGGTCCAGCTTACTGCCAGGAATCCGCCAATAAAGGTGTACAGGATGGTCGCCGCCGCGCCTGCCCACAGAGCGGTTTCATAGCTCATGCCAAATGTGCTTTCAAACAGACGCGCGCCGGCCACAATCCCGGACGCGCAGTAAATCGTAAAGAACAGCAGGATCACCAGCGCGGAGATAATGCGCAGGATCCGGCTTTTATCTTCAAAGCGACCGGTGAAATAATCCGGCAGCGTCAGGGCGTTATTGTTGTATTCCGTGTGTACGCGCAGGCGTCCGGCAACCAGCTTCCAGTTAATCCATGCGCCTAATGTCAAACCGATAGCAATCCAGCTTTCCGAAATACCGGAAAGAAAAATCGCGCCAGGTAAGCCCATCAGCAGCCAGCCGCTCATATCCGAAGCGCCTGCGGATAACGCCGTGACGAAGGGGCCGAGGCTGCGACCACCCAAAATATAATCATCAAAGTTCTTGGTTGAACGCCAGGCGATAAAGCCAATCAATATCATGCCAAAAATATATACGCAGAATGTCACCAGCATCGGTGTGCTAATTGCCATAAATTCTCCAAACTTTACTGTTTTATTGCTCTGCCGGAACGTGACAGAGCATGTTGTATTTGCCAGGCGACCGTATCCTGCCGGAAGCGCGGGTTATTCACAATCGATTTAACACACCATTTACATCAATTTTTATTGCAGATGAATACTATTTTCTTGCAGGTTGCACTCTCTCACATTTTTTACGGTTGCACCTTTTAAAAGTGTTAAGTGCCGCAGAGAAAAAGATACCGTTATTCTTTTCGCTGCGGTCATAGCGCTTTCTTTTATTAACAATTCATTCATTTTTAAGCTTGTTATGCAGGTCACATTTAACGTGGTTGCACAAAGTTGCAACATAGTGGATATTTCTCGATAACTAATCGCAGGACATTACCGAATAACAGGAGCAGACGGCATGGGAACCACCACGATGGGGGTTAAACTGGACGACGCCACGCGTGAACGAATTAAGCTGGCGGCCACGCGCATTGATCGCACCCCGCACTGGCTGATCAAGCAGGCCATTTTTAATTATCTGGAAAAGCTGGAAAATGAAGACGCGTTACCGGAGCTTCCGGCGTTGCTGGCAGGCGCGGCAAACGAAGGCGATGAACCGTCTGCCGCGCAGGAAGACGTCCATCAGCCGTTCCTCGAATTTGCCGAGCAGATCCTGCCGCAGTCGGTTTCGCGCGCCGCCATTACCGCAGCGTACCGTCGTTCAGAAACCGACGCCGTTTCCATGCTGATGGAACAAGCGCGTTTGCCGCAGCCGGTTGCCGAACAAGCGCACAAGCTGGCATATCAGTTGGCGGATAAACTGCGCAACCAGAAAACCGCCAGCGGTCGCGCCGGGATGGTCCAGGGATTGTTGCAGGAATTTTCCCTCTCTTCACAGGAAGGCGTGGCCCTGATGTGTCTGGCGGAAGCGCTACTGCGTATTCCGGACAAAGCAACGCGTGACGCCCTGATCCGTGACAAGATCAGCAACGGAAACTGGCATTCACACATTGGTCGTAGCCCGTCGCTGTTTGTCAACGCCGCCACCTGGGGGTTGCTGTTCACGGGCAAACTGGTTTCCACCCATAACGAAGCCAATCTTTCTCGCTCGCTGAACCGCATAATCGGCAAAAGCGGGGAACCGTTGATCCGCAAAGGCGTGGATATGGCGATGCGTCTGATGGGCGAGCAGTTCGTGACCGGTGAAACCATCGCCGAAGCCCTGGCGAACGCCCGCAAGCTGGAGGAGAAAGGTTTCCGCTATTCTTACGATATGCTCGGCGAAGCCGCGCTGACCGCTGCCGATGCGCAGGCTTATATGGTTTCTTACCAGCAGGCGATCCACGCGATTGGTAAAGCGTCCAATGGTCGCGGCATCTATGAAGGACCGGGGATCTCCATCAAGCTCTCCGCCCTGCACCCGCGCTACAGCCGCGCGCAATACGATCGGGTGATGGAAGAACTCTATCCGCGGCTGAAGTCCCTGACGCTGCTGGCGCGTCAGTACGATATTGGGATCAATATTGACGCAGAAGAAGCCGACCGTCTGGAAATCTCCTTAGACCTGCTGGAAAAACTGTGTTTTGAACCAGAGCTGGCGGGCTGGAACGGGATTGGCTTTGTGATTCAGGCTTACCAGAAGCGCTGTCCGTTTGTGATTGATTACCTGATCGATTTGGCCACCCGCAGCCGCCGTCGCCTGATGATCCGCCTGGTGAAAGGCGCTTACTGGGACAGCGAGATCAAGCGCGCGCAGATGGAAGGTCTGGAAGGCTATCCGGTCTATACCCGTAAGGTGTACACCGATGTTTCTTACCTGGCCTGCGCGAAAAAGCTGCTGGCGGTGCCTAATCTTATCTACCCGCAGTTTGCGACGCATAACGCCCACACGCTGGCGGCCATCTATCAGCTTGCGGGACAGAACTATTATCCGGGCCAGTATGAGTTCCAGTGCCTGCATGGCATGGGCGAACCCCTGTATGAACAGGTCACCGGAAAAGTGGCCGACGGCAAATTGAATCGTCCTTGCCGCATTTATGCGCCGGTGGGCACCCATGAAACACTGCTGGCGTATCTGGTGCGTCGTCTGCTGGAAAACGGCGCGAATACGTCGTTTGTTAATCGCATTGCCGACACCACCTTGCCGCTGGATGAGCTGGTGGCCGATCCGGTAGAAGCCGTGGAGAAGCTGGCGCAGCAGGAAGGCCAAACCGGGTTGCCGCATCCGAAAATTCCGCTGCCGCGCGATCTCTACGGCAAAGGCCGCGACAACTCCGCCGGTCTGGATCTCGCCAATGAACACCGTCTGGCGTCCCTCTCCTCTTCCCTGCTCAACAGCGCATTGCAGAAATGGCAGGCGAAGCCGATGCTCGAAGATGCGGTTGCTGAAGGGGAAATGCGCCCGGTAATTAACCCTGCCGAACCGAAGGACATCGTCGGCTATGTGCGTGAAGCGAATGAGGCGGAAGTGGAGCTGGCGTTGCAAAGCGCGGTTAACAACGCGCCCATCTGGTTCGCGACCCCGCCGGAAGAACGCGCGGCGATCCTGCATCGTGCCGCAGTGCTGATGGAAGGCCAGATGCAGCACTTAATTGGCATTCTGGTGCGCGAAGCCGGGAAAACGTTCAGCAACGCGATCGCTGAGGTCCGCGAAGCGGTGGACTTCCTGCATTACTATGCCGGTCAGGTACGCGATGATTTCGACAACGAAACGCACCGTCCGCTGGGTCCGGTGGTCTGTATTAGCCCGTGGAACTTCCCGTTGGCGATCTTCACCGGACAAATCGCCGCCGCGCTGGCCGCGGGCAACAGCGTGCTGGCGAAACCCGCCGAGCAGACCCCGCTGATTGCCGCCCAGGGCGTCGCAATTCTGTTGGAAGCGGGCGTACCGCCGGGCGTGGTACAACTGCTGCCAGGACGCGGGGAAACCGTGGGGGCATCGTTGACCGCTGACAGCCGCGTGCGCGGCGTGATGTTTACCGGCTCAACGGAAGTGGCGACACTGCTGCAACGCACTCTCGCCACCCGACTGGACTCGCAGGGACGCCCGGTTCCGCTGATCGCCGAAACCGGCGGCATGAACGCGATGATCGTGGACTCCTCGGCGCTCACCGAACAGGTGGTCGTCGACGTGCTGGCCTCGGCGTTTGACAGCGCCGGTCAGCGCTGTTCTGCACTGCGTGTACTATGCCTGCAGGATGACATTGCTGACCATACGTTGAAAATGCTGCGCGGCGCGATGGCCGAATGCCGGATGGGCAACCCTGGCCGTCTGACCACGGACATCGGTCCGGTGATTGACGAAGAAGCAAAAAACAACATTGAACGTCACATCCAGACAATGCGTGCAAAAGGCCGTCCGGTGTTCCAGGCGGTGCGTGAAAACAGCGATGACGCCCGCGAGTGGCAGAGCGGTACTTTTGTGATGCCCACGCTTATCGAGCTTGAAAGTTTTGACGAACTGGAAAAAGAGGTCTTCGGCCCGGTACTGCACGTGGTGCGTTACAACCGCAATAACCTGGAGGCCTTGATTAAACAGATTAACGCTTCCGGCTATGGCCTGACACTGGGCGTCCATACTCGCATTGATGAAACTATCGCCCAGGTTACCGGCTCAGCGCATGTGGGCAACCTGTATGTCAACCGTAACATGGTGGGCGCGGTGGTCGGGGTTCAGCCGTTCGGCGGCGAAGGCTTGTCCGGCACCGGCCCCAAAGCGGGTGGACCGTTGTACCTGTATCGCCTGCTGGCCCACCGTCCGGAAAACGCGCTGTCGATCACCCTGGCGCGTCAGGATGCGGAGTACCCGGTTGACGCTCAGCTTAAGGCCGTGCTAACGGAGCCGCTGACGGCGCTACGCGACTGGGCGCGCGATCGCCCCGAGTTGCATCAGCTTTGCCAGCAATTTGGCGAACTGGCGCAGGCGGGAACACAGCGTCTGCTGCCGGGTCCCACCGGCGAGCGCAATACCTGGACGCTGCTGCCGCGCGAACGGGTATTATGTATTGCCGATGAGGAACAGGACGCACTGGCGCAACTGGCGGCGGTCATCTCGGTTGGCAGTCTGATCCTGTGGCCAGACGATGCGTTCCACCGCGAGCTGGCAAAACGGCTTCCCGCAGCGGTTACCGCCCGCATTCAGTTTGCGAAAGCCGACAGCCTGACTTCGCAGCCATTTGACGCGGTGATCTTCCATGGCGATTCCGATCAGCTTCGCGCACTGTGTGAAGCGGTCGCCGCCCGCGAAGGCGCGATTATCTCCGTGCAGGGCTTTGCCCGTGGCGAAAGCAATATCCTGCTGGAACGGCTGTATATCGAACGGTCGCTAAGCGTGAATACCGCCGCCGCAGGCGGTAACGCCAGCCTGATGACAATCGGTTAATCGTGTAGAATCCCCCCGGTGGCGCTACGCTTACCGGGGCTATGTCTCAACCGTAGGCCGGATATGCACAGCGCATCCGGCTTTTTAATACGGAGGAAAGGATGAAAAGAATCGTTATCGCAGGCGCGACGCTGCTGCTGTGCGCAAACGCGCTGGCCGATGAGTGTGCGAACGCCACAACCCAGGCCGACATGAACGCCTGTGCTATTACGCAATATCAGACGGCGGATAAAAAGCTCAACGATACTTACCAGCACGCGCTTAAACGCGCGGCGCCCGCGCAACAAGCGCTGCTGAAAAAGGCGCAAACCGCGTGGATTGCGGTGCGGGACGCCGACTGCGCGCTGATCAGTTCCGGTACCGAAGGCGGCAGCGCCCAGGTGATGATCGCTAATCAGTGTCTGGCGGATAAAACCACCGAGCGCGAAGCGTTTCTCGCCTCGCTGCTGCAATGTGAAGAAGGTGACATGAGCTGCCCGTTGCCGCCAGCAGGCTAACGAACGCGGATCCCTTCGATGATCATGCGCTGGACGTTCGCCACCGTCCGATCAAAAAAGGCCTCATCACGCAGCGTTGCGCCCGTTACTGCTTCAACCTGCGGCGCGAAGTCGGCGTAATGCTGGGTCGAGGCCCAAATCATAAAGATCAGATGATGCGGATCGATCGGCGCCAGTTTGCCGCTGTTGACCCATCCGGCAATCAGCGCGGATTTGTCATCAATTAACGCTTTCAGATCCCCGGTCAGTTCGGCCATCAATAGCGGCGCGCCCGCCAGCATCTCCATACAGAATAACCGCGACGCCTGTGGGTAATCGCGGGAAACTTCCAGCTTCAGGCGAATGTATTCGCTTATGGCCTCCAGCGGTGCGAAATCCTCGCGAAACGCTTTGAGCGGCGCCAGCCAGATGTCGAGGATCTGCCGCAGCACGGCGACATAAAGCGCCTCTTTAGACGGGTAGTAATAAAGCAAATTGGTTTTCGATACCCGGGCCTGCTCGGCGATCTGCTCAAGGCGCGTGCCATGAAAACCATACTGGGAAAAGGTGTTTAACGCCGCCGTTAAGATAGCCTGACGTTTCGCGCTAACCGCCCGCGAGCGTTTACCACTTTTGTTTACAGCCCCCTGCGCCATGCCCCTCTCCTGTCCGTTCGTTCCGGGTGTTATTCACCTGCCGAATAAAAATAATGGCGCTTAGTCTGCGGGGGGTTAAGAGACAGTTCAACCGTACCGGCAAAAAAAACCGCCGGAAAATTCCGGCGGCGGTGGTTTCATCACCTCGGCGTTAGTCATGTTCATTAACGCGTTGCATGATGGTCTTCAGGGTGGGGTCACGCTAGCTTTTGCGGTTACCGCCGCTGCTCTTGCCCCCTTTCTTACCTGCTTCAGATGCACGCTGCGGGTCATTTTTAAAATTCCCCCCGCTGTGCTGACCACCTTTACGACCTGCTTCTGATGCTCTTTCACGGTCTTCGGCAAAATTACCGGAACCGCCTCGATGGTTTGCCATTACTGACCTCCGTCATTGATTAGACATCATATTGCATAGGTTTTGAGGAGTGATTCCTCACGCAACGTATGACCGGTGACATCATTTTCGCTACGTGATACTAAGCTTAGGCAATACGGGCGGTTCAGCCAGCGTATCGTAATATCCTGCAACAGCTATCTGCCGTTATCGGCAATAATCGCCGCGAACAATCAATAAGCCATTCTTATGATTAAAAAAACTCACCGGCAGAAAATGTATCATTTTGCTACAAAAGCCATTTCAGTGAAAATTGTTATAAATCAAAGAAATGGTGGCGATATTTGCACTCTGGGCGTGACGGCATATCTTTATACAGGGTAGCGAATCGCTACAGACACGGTTAACGCGAGGAGTAGGACAAATGGCTAAAGTTCTGGTGCTTTATTATTCCATGTACGGACACATCGAAACAATGGCGCACGCGGTTGCAGAAGGCGCAAACAAAGTCGACGGCGCTGAAGTGGTGGTTAAGCGTGTGCCAGAAACCATGCAACCTGAAATTTTCGCCAAAGCAGGCGGCAAAGCCCAAAACGCCCCCGTCGCCACGCCGCAGGAGCTGGCTGATTATGATGCCATTATTTTTGGTACCCCAACGCGCTTTGGCAATATGTCGGGACAAATGCGCACCTTCCTCGATCAGACGGGCGGCCTTTGGGCTTCTGGCGCGCTGTACGGCAAACTCGCCAGCGTGTTCAGCTCCACCGGTACCGGCGGTGGCCAGGAACAGACCATTACCTCCACATGGACTACACTTGCCCATCATGGGATGGTCATTGTGCCTATCGGCTATGCCGCCCAGGAACTGTTTGATGTTTCGCAGGTTCGTGGCGGAACGCCGTACGGCGCGACGACTATCGCCGGCGGTGACGGCTCTCGTCAGCCAAGCCAGGAAGAACTTTCAATCGCTCGCTATCAGGGTGAATACGTTGCCGGTCTGGCCGTTAAGCTCAACGGCTAGTCTTCAACAGGAGGATAAGCATGCCAACTCAAGAAGCAAAAGCGCACCGCGTCGGTGAATGGGCAAGTCTGCGCAATACGTCGCCGGAAATAGCCGAGGCCATCTTTGAAGTGGCCGGATACGATGAGAAACTGGCCGAGAAAATTTGGGAAGAAGGCAGTGATGAAGTCCTGATCAAAGCCTTTGATAAAACGAATAAAGATTCGCTCTTCTGGGGCGAGCAAACCATCGAACGCAAAAACGTCTGACCCCACTTCCCCCGCATTCGCGGGGGAACCTCTCTTATTTTGCTGCCGCATTCATAACCGCGTCGAATTTATCGATCGGGCAAAACCCGTTGGCGTCCACCGGACAGCCTTTCAGTTCCAGCGTCACACGCTGCGGTGGGGATTTCAGCGTCAGGACATCCGCGTTACGCAGTTGCTCACTGCTTTGATAGACGTATTCGATTTTCATCAGATCGCGTCTGGCGCGGCTGTCATGCCAGCGCTGGAAGACAATTTTGCCGCCAATCGGCGTACGCTCGTACTGGTTATGCAACTGGTATGGCTTGAAGTCGAGCGCCGTCAATAGCGAAGCGATATTCGAGTCATGCCCTACCAACACGGTAATTTTCGGCGCGTTAACGCGATCGGTCACCAGCGTCTTGTCGATATAGTTCACCAGGGGCGCTGCCACATTGCGCGCCACGTCCGCAGAGGTGAACAGGCTGTCCTGATAGCCATTTTTCAGTTTCGACAGCACCTTCCACTGCTGATCGGTTTTGATTTCGCCCCATGCGACCTGATCCATCGGAAAGCCTTCGTAGTACTGCAGGGTGAACGCGTCCACCAGCGAGTTACCGACCTTCAACGGCCCGGAAACGCCCGGCTCCTTCTGGTACGTCGCGCTGAACGTATCTTTTTCGTCCGTCAGTGAACAACGTTGTTTTTCTTTACATGACGGAGACGTATTGTAACGGGTGATCTGCTCAAGCAGTTTATAACTCTCGTCGAGATGCATGCCTGCGCGCTCTTTTTGCATCGCCTGGATGGCTTTCTCGCTGAACGCGGCGGCGTCGTCGGTGATCACCGGGTTGAAGGTCGGGTCCATCGTGCCCATTTTTTCCTGATGATGTACCGGCACATCGCAGCCGGGGAATGCGCCGGTTATAAAGAATTGGGCAGTGGCGACGGTGCGTTGCAGACTGTTAGCATAGGCATAAACCGCGTCAGACGCCGGACATTCGCCGGACTTTACCATCCCCTGCGCGGCCAGCCATTCGCGCATATAGTGCCCCATATACACCTCGAGCACGCCGCCTTTCGTGGTGAGCTGTCCGCCCGGTACGTCCCATTCAGGCCACTTATTCGGCGTCGACTGTTCCAGTACGCTGCCGTTATTCGCCAGCGGCGCGCGCAGGTTGTGTCGGCTCATCATCAGCACTTGCTGTAGCTGATAACCTTCCGGTGTGGTTTGCGCCTGCGCGCCAACAGACACCAACATGCCCCCAGCCACTGCAGCGGCAATTAACGTTTTTTTCATCCCTATGCCTCTTGTTGTTATTTACGCGCCATCAGTGTGACAGAGTGTTGATAAATTTCCGGGAAGGTATCCGCAAAAACAGCGGAAAAAGATTGACTTCGACGCTGCCGCTTATTCTGGCAGAAACGCGTGAAGGCCGTATAAGGGCCTTCGCAGAAGGCTTCCGTTCGCCTCATGTTCTGTGCTTCTCCGGACGCCCGGATAGCAAGGGAGGCGGCGATCCTCCCTTGCGCGTTCACGGGTGCTGAACGTTCAGAGACGCACTGTCCGTAAGGTAAACGCAACCTGATGTCGGTGTGACATATTTGCCCCTTCCCCGGGTACGTCTACGAACCCATTCCCGCCCACCACAGGCGTAATTTCATTCCCCAGTAGCTGGTCCAGCCGCTGGTGGTCGAGACAACCTGCCCTTTCGACAGCACCACCAGCGTCGGCGTCACGCTAACCGCCCAGCGGGTGGAAAGCGTGCCGTTAGCATCGTTGACGACCGGAAATGAGACCCCTTTGCGCGCCAGCCACCGGGCGACCAGCGGGTCGTCGCCAGAGCGGAGTGCCACCGTGAGCACATTCTTTCCTTCAGCCTGAAGCCGCGCGACATAGGGGGTTGTAAAACGACAAACGCCGCACCAGCTTGCCCAGAAATACACCAGCAGCGGCTGCTCCTCGCTCAGTGCGGCCAGGGTGACGCTTTCGCCATCCAGCGTCCTCAGCGGCATACTGTCAAAAGACGGCGGGGCCTGCGGAGCGCGCCAGGCGTCAAGCAGTAACGTGCCGCCAGCCAGCAGCACCAGCAGGATAATCCCCTCCCGCAACCAGCGTCGCAGTTTACTGACCATGCGCCACCGCCAGTTTCTCTTTGACCACCTCGTTCAGCACCTCCCAGGAGACCGCCCCCGGGATCAGCTCATCGCCAATGATTGTCGCTGGCGTCCCTTGTACGCCAATCAACCGCGCCAGTTGCAGGTTAGTGCTCAGCGTCTCCTGACTTTTTACCTCCAGCGTGACCGGACTCGCCCCCGACTTCGCTTGCGCCTGACGGATGCTGGCGTCGGTATGATACCCCCGCTTCTGCATCAACTTTTCATGCAACGCCGGAAACTGTTCCGGATGCTCACGCCACGTCGTCAGCGCAGTACGCGCCGCCAGCACCGAGCTTTCACCTTTAAACGGCAGCGGTTTCACGATCACCGCCACGTCGGGATAGGTCTTTACGATTTTTTCCAGCAACGGGTCAAGCTGTTTGCAGTAGGGACAGTTGTAGTCGGTAAAATTCACCAGCGTCAGCTTCGCCTGTTTTGCGCCAATGCGCGGACTGCCCGGATCGTTAAACAGCGCCTCATCAATCAACGCTTCAATTTGCCTTTCCTGTTCAGGCGTAAACGGCGCCGCTTCTTTCGCCACACTGACAGCGCTGAATAGCGACAAAAAAAGTATTAACAGATAGTTCATGGCGTCTCTCCTTTCGCTTCTGCCAGCGTTTTCAGCAGGTTGTCGCGGGTTAAAAGGGTTGGCAGCGTCTGCCCTTGAGGCAGGCCGGGGCCATAGATTTGGTTATACGGCACGGCGACCTGACCGCGTGCGTTGAGAAAGGCGGTGATCTCATCAGACGGCAACGTCCAGTCTCCCCGCAGCGCAACCACATCCGGTTGCCCCAGCGCCTCCTGCACGGACGGCGTTGTGAGAACATTGTATTTATTGACCTTGCAGGTAATACACCACTCGGCGGTGACGTCGATAAACACGCGCTTATGCTGCGCGAGCGCATCGGTAATGGCCTGCTCGCTCAGTGGTTGCCAGTTAACGCGCTCTTCTTCTGCGGGCGTCGATGAGAAGCCCAGATGCGGCAGCAGCAGCGTTGCCAGCCAGATTGCCGACCCCAGCATCATCAGACCGAGCAGTCGACGCAGCCCATTCATCCAGCGCCCCGGACGCGGCAGACGCTGCGCCAGACCGGGCCGCATCGCCACCAGCAGCCACGGCAGGCTCATCCCCACGCCAAGCGCGAGGAAAAGCCCCCACAGCGTCGGTAACGAGGCGGTCAGCGCCACCGCCACTGCGGTGCCGAGGAACGGCGCGCTGCAAGGTGTCGCCAACAGCGTGGCGAAAGCGCCTTGCCAGAAATGCCCGGCCAGGCCGTTGCCGCCCTGGGTCGCCAGTTTTGTCGTCAGGGAGGCAGGCAAGCGAAAGGTGAACAGGCCAAACAGGCTGGCGCTGAAGGCTAACATGACCAGCATCATCACGCCGATAAACCACGGGTTCTGGAACTGTATTCCCCACCCCAGTGCCTGGTTGCTCAGGCGCAGAATGGTCATTAACAGCGCCAGCGCCATGAACGACGCCAGTATGCCAACCACCGAAGCAAGGAACTGGCGACGGACCTGCCGGCGACTTTTATCTTCCACCAGCAATACCGAACCCAGCTTCATAGCCAGTACCGGCAGCACGCAGGGCATAAGATTCAGGATCAAACCGCCCGCCAGCGCCATCAGCACGACCTGCCAGAGCGGTAACCCGCCGCCGACCGCGGCGGGCGCATCGCCAGGCGTAAGTTCACTCTCCTGCGCAACCTCGTTATCCGCCAGCACCAGCGTCAACGGTTGGCCGCGCAGATCGGGCGCGCCTTCTCCCCAACTGTCGTGAACCGGAACCGTCGCCCGCATCGTGTCACCGTCAACACGAATATGCGGTTTGCCAAAATCCACCTCCCCGACGCTATCGAGAAACAACGCGGGATCCGTCCAGCCTGCGCTCCGCTGCGCCGTCACGATCAGTTCGCCGGGACGCGCGTCGGCCTGAAGCGTATCCGTCAGCCCTTGCGCCAGCGGAATGCGCCCCATCGCCTGAGCGTAATCGTGGGCAAAGCCAGCATCCCGGGAAGATGGCGTGACGGAAAAGGGATAATCGGTGAGCAGACACACGTTGCTACAGGTAGAAAGCGTCAGCACGCCAGCAAGCGTGGCGGGCGCTTTCCCCTGAACGCGCAACGGAAACGTGACGCGCTGGTGATAGCCCTGGGTGGTGATACCGGCAACGTCAAAACGCGCGGGCGTCGGCCAGAACCAGTTGACGGCTGGCGAGTTCTCTTTCCACGCGATGGACGGCGCAATGCCGCCTTCGCCGGGCGAACGCCAGTAGGTTTTCCAGCCGTCTTCCAGCTTGACGTCTATGAGCAGGCGCGTTTCACCCTGCGCAGTGGTGTCCGCACGAACCCGTACGCTGGCATGATCGTTCTGCGGGGAACGCAACCAGCCGCTCTCTGCCGCCCAGGATACGGGCAGCCAGAGGAATAACAGACAGATCAGCGCCTGCCTGAATGCAAGAATCATAATTTTTCTCCATGAATGATTAACTAACTGTGCAGCACAGCCGGTCTGTCATTCACGGAAGACGCAGAATCGGAGATGGACCCGTAGTCCGGGCGGAGAAATAACGCGTTGCGGAAAGAACGGTAAACGCACCGTCCGTCGCGGGGTTAGCAGGGCAAGGAGTAGACAAAACGCCAGTATCGCGCCTTCGAAAACCACCGGCGGCGCGGCAAGCAACGATTTTGCACTGAGCTCACACGGCGTGACGGGCGTTGCGTCATCCGGTGCCGACGAGGGCGCAGAAACGACCGTCGTCGCCGTGGCCGTGTCCATCTGCAACGCATGCAGGCCCGCCATGCGCTGCGCGGTACAAACTATTACCACGACACATGCCAGGCAGAGAAACCACCATCCCATCCGTTGACGTTTCGCCATTACACCCTCACTCATTGACGCGAGTTATCTTAGCCACTGTCGGGGAATAAGCAACTGTTGGGCTGTAAAGTTATGTGGGTCATGAGGTTGGCATACGGCGACGGGAGGATTACCCTACACTTAACGGTGACACCTTTTCAGGGATCCCTTCAGCCTGTATTGATTAACCCGAGAGAACGCTATGGAATTAAAGGATTATTACGCCATCATGGGCGTGAAGCCGACGGACGATCTCAAGACGATCAAGACCGCTTACCGCCGACTGGCCCGCAAGTACCATCCTGATGTCAGCAAAGAAACCGACGCCGAGGCCCGCTTTAAAGAAATTGCCGAGGCGTGGGAAGTGTTGAGCGACGAGCAGCGCCGCGCTGAATACGATCAGCTGTGGCAGCACCGTAACGACCCGCAGTTTAACCGTCAGTTTCAGCAGGGCGAAAACCCGCGCTACAACGCCGAAGATTTTGACGATATTTTTTCCTCCATTTTTGGTCAGCAAGCGCGGCATACGCGTCAGCGTCACGCCAGCCGCGGCCATGATATCGAAATCGACGTTGCGGTCTTTCTTGAAGAAACGCTGGCGGAACATAACCGCACCATCAGCTATAACCTGCCGGTATATAACGCGTTTGGCATGGTAGAGCGCGAAATGCCTAAAACGCTGAACGTAAAAATCCCGGCGGGTGTGGGCAACGGTCAGCGGATCCGCTTAAAAGGCCAGGGAACCCCGGGCGAAAACGGCGGGCCGAACGGCGACCTGTGGCTGGTGATTCATATCGCGCCCCATCCGCTGTTTGACATAGTGAATCAGGATCTGGAGATCGTGGTGCCACTGGCGCCATGGGAAGCCGCGCTGGGTGCGAAAATTGCGGTGCCTACGCTGAAAGAGAGCATTCTGGTGACCGTTCCCCCCGGCAGCCAGTCCGGGCAGCGCTTGCGCATTAAAGGCAAAGGCCTGGTAAGCAAAAAACAGACCGGTGATTTATACGTGGTCATCAAAATTGTGATGCCGCCGAAACCTGACGAACGCGCACGCGCGCTGTGGCAGCAGTTGGCGGAGGCGCAGTCGGGGTTTGATCCGCGCAAAGACTGGGGGAAAGCATAATGGCTAATGTCACCATCACCTTCACGGTTACTGAATTTTGTCTGCATACCGGCGTCACGGAAGAGGAACTGAATGAGCTGGTCGGGTTGGGTGTGATTGAACCGTATGACGATACCGCTCCCGGCTGGCAGTTTGACGATCGCGCCGCAGCGGTGGTGCAGCGCGCACTCCGGCTGCGTCAGGAACTGGCGCTGGACTGGCCGGGTATCGCCGTTGCCCTTACTCTACTGGAAGACAATACGCGTTTGCGCCAGGAAAATCGCCTGCTGCGCCAGCGGCTTTCGCGCTTTATTGCCCATCCATAAATTCCGGGCGGCGAAAGCTGCCCTTTTCTCCAGCAATGATATAAATCAACGCTGACGCTGTCGGATCACCGTAGGATAGTGGCATCTAAAATACCACTTTACGGGAAGCAGTGGGCCATGAGCGATAAGAAACGAACGCGCTGGCAGCGCCGTCCGGGAACGACAGGCGGTAAACTCCCCTGGCATGACTGGCGCAACGCCACCAGTTGGCGTAAAGCGACGCAGTTTCTGATGTTGGGGATCAATGGGTATATTGGCGTGACCTTTTATTACTGGGTGCGCTATTACGAAACCGGCGGAGCCAGCCTGTATCTGCCCCGCCCTGGCGGAATTGAAGGCTGGCTACCTATCGCCGGTCTGATGAATCTGCGCTACACGCTGGAAACCGGATTTCTGCCGCCAATTCATGCTGCCGCCATGCTGTTACTGGTGGCCTTTATGCTAACCAGCCTGCTGCTGAAAAAATCTTTCTGTTCGTGGCTGTGTCCTGTCGGTACGCTGTCGGAACTTATCGCCAATCTTGGGAAACGGCTCTTTGGCCGTCATTTCAGTCTTCCCCGGTTTCTGGATATTCCCTTGCGGGGACTAAAGTATCTTTTGCTGGTCTTTTTTCTCTCTATTTCGTTGTCGATGCCTGCGCAGGGTATACAGTATTTTCTGATGTCCGCCTACGGCATTATTATCGATGTCAAAATGCTCGATTTCTTTCGCCATATCGGCACGATAACGCTCCTCAGCGTCGCGCTGCTGGTGGTCCTGAGCTTATTTATTCGTCACGCCTGGTGTCGCTATCTGTGTCCTTACGGCGCATTGCTGGGGCTGTTATCTCTGCTTTCACCGTTCAAAATCCGCCGTAATGCCCGTCGCTGTATTGACTGTGGTAAATGCGCGAAAAACTGCCCGTCGCGTATTCCGGTAGATAAGCTGATCCAGGTGCGCACCGTGGAATGTACGGGCTGTATGACCTGCGTGGAGTCCTGCCCGGTCGCCCAGACCCTGAGTTTTTCTCTGCGCACGCCTGGTGGAGAGACAGGGAAACGGCACGGCGCGCTGTCCGGGGTGACGATGACGCTGCTGGTGTTAGGGATTATGTTCGCCAGCGTGGCGTTCGCGATGCTGGCAGGCGTGTGGGAAAGCCCGGTGCCAGAACATCTCTATTTTCGCCTGATTCCGCAGGCAGGCGCCATTGGGCATTAAATCCGAGCCGGATGAGGACGTCATCCGGCACGAAAGATTTATTCCGGCTTCTGGTCGTCGGCGATACCATCCTCGATAAAATCTTTATCCAGTTCTTCCGCGTTGCCTTCATGATCGCGCCCGGAAAGAATGTTCCAGCAGGCGATAAACAACGCGGCGACCAACGGACCAATCACAAAGCCGTTAATGCCGTAGATTTCCATGCCGCCCAGCGTGGTGATCAGGATCAGGTAGTCCGGCATCTTCGTGTCTTTGCCGACCAGAATCGGTCGCAGAATGTTATCCACCAGACCGACAATCACCATAAAGAAACCGACGATAAAAAAGCCCTGCCACAGCTGCTGCGTCGCAAACAGATAAATGGCCGCAGGCACCCAGACAATAGCAGAGCCTACCGCCGGAATAAGCGACAGGAACGCCATCAGCGCGCCCCATAAAATACTGCCTTCGATTCCGGCAATATAAAACGCAATCCCGCCCAGCGTCCCCTGCACTATCGCCACCACAACCGTACCTTTTACCGTCGCGCGGGAAACGCCGGCAAATTTCGCAAACAGATGCTGCTTCACAAAGTCTGACAGGGGAAGCGAATCGAGGATCTGACGCACCAGAAAAGGCCCGTCTTTTAGCAGGAAGAACAGCAGATACAGCATTACGCCGAAACTGATGGCAAAGCCAAAGGTTCCTTTGCCAATCAGAAACGCGCTACCTGCCAGATACTGGCCCCCTTTCAGGGCCACCTCAGAGAGTTTTTGTTGGATTTCCGCAGCGCTGTCGAGATTGTGATCGGCAAGAAACGTTCGCGCCCAGTCAGGCATATGGGCAAATAAACTCGCGATCACCTCCGGAAACTGGGCGTTATTATTCTGTAGCTTGACGTAAACGACGTTCAGTTCGAAGGCCAGCGAGGAGAGGATGAGTGTCAGCGGAATGAAGACGATCAGACAGATAATCCCCAGCGTCAGCAGTGACGCCAGACCATTGCGTTCTCCCAGCGCGACGCGCAATTTGTTCTTTATGGGATAAAAAATAACCGTAAGGATCGCAGCCCAAAGGATAGCGGAGAAGTACGGTGACAAAACATCGAAGAACGCCCATGTCACCATAACCAGCAGGAAAAGGAAAAATCCTTTTGTCAGTCCGTTAAAACGCATTAGTCAGTCCTGTAAACAAAACAACTCTTTGGACTATAGGTCTGATTGGGAATTTTACAATCCCGGAGAGCAGGAAAAATGCGGCAACAAAGGCGCCCCTTTCCATCGTGCGTTGCGGAAATGGCCACTCAAGAGCCAGAACAGGCATAATTATTACTCTCCCTCTGGCAAAACCACCCAATCTGTCATAATTTTAGGTGTTAATATTTTATAGCCAATAGTTCTCGCCGATATTTTTCTTGCCAGAATCATCTGAGGCGAGGTAAATCAGAACCAACAAAATATTACTGTCGGCATTTCTATTTTGCAGCTTACCGCTTCGCTTTATTTGATCAAAAAATGATCGCATTTTAATTAGTAACGTAAAGTTATGTATAGCTTTCAATAAGATTTTTACCGCTTACCTGCTGAATTAAAAAGAAAAATAAAAAGAGATAACAAAAACGATCGTTTTTCAAGGACTTACATCACCTTGAAACATAGTGAAACGTTGTTTACTTTTAGAAACAAGCCTACACCAGCCTATTTCAAATGATATCAAGAAGTGCGTAACTTAAAGGAGTTAAGTGTGAAGTGGACAGTAATTGACACAATTGCATGCCCTAATACTGGTATTGCGTTTTCCAGCATCGTCAGCCTAAAAATGCTCAAACTGGTAATTTGGTATGAGGGAGATGTCATTATTCCAGCCGGATCAACAATTGAACCTTTTGCAGAAGGCATAAAAATTGATGGAGAATATCATCCACTAAAAGTCTACAATATCACGACGCTTAAACTTTCTGTCTGGCGCGAAATGAAAGAGAAAATTAAATGTCCGGAAAGCAGTCGCGACGACGATGAACTCTGCCTTACCCCCTTCAAATGCGCACTCAAAGTTTGCCCTTACGGTAAAAAACGCCCACAACATTCATTGGTGTCCTGAAGGACTCTTTCAACAAGGATGTGCTTACGCGCGCGTCTGTTAGGTATAACGAGCAAGCATCGCTTCCGGGATGGGGCACAGCGCGGAGTCCACTCGATAGACGGGTTGCGATGCCTATTCGCCCGCGACGCAAAAGGTGACGCGTTTTTTATCGCCGACCAGTTTACCCTGTACTTCCATTCTGACGACTGGAGGTTTCCTGTGTGTGGACGCTTGCACAAGCTCAAACCTGTGAAGAGCATCTTGCCTACCAGGCAGACGAAGCCTGTCGTGACATAACATACGACCCGGTATAGCCGGAGAGTAACTCCGGCTGAATTTATCCGAAGTATCCAAAAAGACGAAGATCTCTGATTTAGCATTGCACTGATTTTGGACCAGGGTCACCGCAACAAAGCATATAGTTTGCTGTCATAGAGGTTACCGTTCTTATATGCTGCCTTTTTTAACACGCCCTCTAATTCAAAACCGTTTTTTTCAAGAAGCCTGCATGATCCCAAATTATGAGAAAAGACGGTCGCATATAATCGGATGATATTGCGATTCTGGAATGAAAGCTGCACCATCTGTTTTACAGCTTTTGTCATGATCCCTTTTCCCCAGTGATCTTCTCCAAGCCAGTATCCAAGTTCTGCGCTTTTCTCATACATATCACATCCTACTGTAATACCGATACCGCCCACCGCTTGACCGTCAATGACGATTGCAAGGTTGCGAGTTTTCTTTAAATCTTGCGTTTGGCAAAATTTAATAAAGCGCACAGCATCTTCTTCCGTATAGGGGTAGGGAAAGATATTTCTCAAATTTCGGGCAATGTTCCGGTTATTTGCATGATGTACCAGGTCGTGAACATAGTCTAAAGACCATTCTTTTAATTCCATAAATTTTCTCCTAAAGCTATAACAACCTTTCCAAACCAAGACCACTTATTAAACACCGATTCTTTTTACTCCCGGTCATTTTGCTAATCCAATCAACAAAACCACCATCGCCGATCTCAATTTGCTCGTTATCTTTTTGTACATAAATCTTAAAGTTGATTCCTTTGTAGTAGTTGTTGTTCTCACTTTTTAGATCAACAGAAACAGGAGTATCAGGAAACATCTCTTTTACAGCAGAGTACATTTCTTCAAAAAAGTCCTCATAGGCTGTATACCCAGTTCGCCGTCTTAGCACAATCGTCATTTTACGATGGTATCTTGTCTGTACTAAATGATCATAGAATTGAAGATGGTGCTTTAACAGCTCCTTTTCGCACAGATAAGAGCCCTTATCCTTTGCGGCGGATACAATGCAAAAAATCCCAAAATGTGCATATAAATTTTCGCCTTCCCACTTCTGACCTCTGACTACGCGTGACGTCGTCGCATAATGTGTACAGCGGGTATGGTCAATTTGGTTGTTCAATATATCATTGGAAAGCATGATTGCCAGAATATTAGACGGGTCGGAAAGCACCTCAACATTCCGTACCGCACTTAATACATTGTTTTGGTTTACACAGCCAAACACACTACAACTGCCAATCGGTGCAACCGGGGACAACAGTTTGTTTGTAATTCCGGCTTTTGATGTCATTGATAATAGTTCAAGCTCCAACTGGTGCAATTTAATCGGATCAAAGCTGCCGGGAGCAACAAAGCGATTTTCCCTGAAAACATGCAGGACTTTTTGTGGTGAGGATTTCGCTGTACTTAGTAAAAAAAGTTTCAATAAAAGAGAATTGAAGTCTGCTGTATTCAAAGAACATATTCTGTCGAAAATGTCCTGTACTTCTATTTTTTCTAATATTCTCTTGCAAATTTTGTCCATGAAAATCTCTCTTTTTTACAGCATAGTAAAAGTGTTTTTCAGCATAGTAAAAGTGGGAAATCCTATCAAGGTCAATTGACCCGACATTATAAATATGGCACACTTTTTTGGAGTTGTGTCATATCCTTAATCAAAAACGTGTTGTTACTATATGAAATTATCCCCTCGTTCTCACAAGTGCTGATAGCCCTATTCAAACTCCGAATGGGGGTGTTAATTTCCTTTGATAAATTTGCTTTTGTGAGATTTTGCAAAGTGTCTCGTCGATAATGCATCAGAATACTTCTCAAAAGTCTTTCTTTCACGGTAAGGCTTAGTATATGTTCTACCAATTCAGCGTTTATTATCAATTTATTTGCTAATTCTTTAATTAAAAATTTAGTAGCTTCAAAATCAGATTGTAACCATGACAGAAAGTCTGTTTTATAAAGACGTTTGGCAATACATGATGTAATGGCTGTAATTTCAACGGGTTTCCTTCCATCGTAGAATGGTTCTATTTCACCGAAAAAGCTTCCTTTTTCATACAAATGCAGAGTAGCAAATGTTCCGTGAGGACTTTGAATATACGCCTCAGCTGTGCCCTCCATCAGGAAATAAATGTAGTTATTCTCCCGCTCTGCAAATAATATTGTTTCATTGGGATTATATATTTTAGTTTCCAGCTTCTCTTTCATACGGTTAGGTATAATATCATAAAAGAACATTGCACTCTCCTCTTGTTATTCAAAACTATTACCATAAATATTGTTGTAGAGAAAACGCCTAAATTAACTTCAGGCAACCAATATTTTATTCGTACTTTAACTTTTTTCTTCTTCCAACACTAAGCTTTTCCAGAGTGTGCGGTTTATCGCTTTCGCCCACCTCACGTACCCAGACATATTCAGCCCGGCCAAAAATCTGTTGGCTGGCGCAAAATTGATTTGAATAACGGCACAGAAAGAATGCCCGAGACTGTCACCTGACGCGCTGGTGCTTTTCAACAACGATCGTGGTCAGTTCATCCGCAAGATATTTAATTACCGCTGGCTTAAGGCTGTACGTGCAGTACAAAGCGAACTGGGCCGTGAAGTGGATTACACGTTTCATGTTATTAAGGCAGAAGCTATTTCAGATTTTGAGGGTAGCAACAGGGATAAGCAGCTTTTCAGCGGTCACAAAACAGAAAGCCAGGTGCTCATCTACGACAGGAAGGTACAAATTAACCCGACGCTGAATCGTCCGGTTATTGAGGAAAAGTGAATGTTTATGCAAATGGAGGAGTGGGATATTCTTCGAGAATATTCTTTTTTTATTGTTCGCCCTGAAAAACAAAGGGGCTACCTTTCGGTAACCCCTTGTTTAATCTGGCGGAAGCGCAGAGATTCGAACTCTGGAACCCTTTCGGGTCGCCGGTTTTCAAGACCGGTGCCTTCAACCGCTCGGCCACACTTCCGGAATGAGGCGCACTATAAACATCCCGGTGCGCCGTGTAAAGCCCGAATGTGTTTGTTTGCCTGAAAAACAGTCAAAATGCTGTTAATCGACTGAAATAACAACACATTGACCATTTTAACAGCACAATCTTCAGCCTTTGAGCGTGCAGGCGCTTTATGACCGTGAAACCTGATGAAGATCAAATGAGTAAAGATGGGTAAAACCGCTATGTCATCGCCTGGGATTTCATTATCTTCTGTCATTAATTACATCTGTCATCATAAGAGAGTGACTCATGGATCGTATTGTTAGTTCTTCACATGACCGTACATCGCTACTCAGCACCCATAAAGTGTTGCGCAATACCTATTTTCTGCTGAGCCTGACGCTGGCGTTTTCTGCGATCACAGCGACAGCCAGTACCGTATTGATGCTACCTTCTCCGGGTCTGATTCTGACGCTGGTCGGTATGTATGGTCTGATGTTCCTGACGTATAAAACCGCGAACAAGCCAAGTGGTATTATCTCCGCGTTTGCCTTTACCGGCTTCCTTGGCTATATCCTTGGCCCGATTCTGAACGCTTACCTTTCCGCGGGGATGGGTGATGTGATCGGCATGGCGCTGGGCGGCACCGCACTGGTGTTCTTCTGCTGTTCAGCCTACGTACTGACTACGCGCAAAGATATGTCCTTCCTCGGCGGTATGCTGATGGCAGGTATTGTGGTGGTGCTGATCGGTATGGTTGCAAATATCTTCCTGCAACTGCCAGCGCTGCATCTGGCGATTAGCGCGGTATTTATCCTGATTTCTTCAGGCGCCATTCTGTTCGAAACCAGTAATATCATCCGTGGTGGTGAGACCAACTATATTCGTGCGACGGTTAGCCTCTACGTTTCGCTGTACAATATCTTTGTCAGCCTGCTCAGTATTCTGGGTTTCGCCAGCCGCGACTAAGCTGAGGGTATAAACACGAACGGAGAATGCTTGCGCATTCTCCGTTTTTTTATGCCTGATTCCCGCGACAGAGGTATGTCGGATAGAGGCGATCCTGGATTAACCAGACTGAAGGCGCCACTTCCGCAATGGTCAGATAATAACGCGCGTCGGCGTGCGCGAAACTTCCCCACTGCGCGTCCGGCGTGTCATCATTGTGCCGCCGCCAGGTCTTCGTATAGGTCAGTACAATGACGTTATTATCCTCTCTCGGCGTCCAGGTAAAATTCATGTCGCGATCGATAATCATGTCACGTCCACCAGCCTTCGCCGCACCTTTATAGGTGGTAAGCCCCGTACCGTCACGATGAAAATAAAACTGTGCAACCGCGTTCACCCTGACTTCACTCTCTTTGCCCTGGTTGCGGGTGAAATTAAACTCCGTTGTGCAGGCAATGACGTCATGGCTTCTCGACCACGACGGGTAAAAATATGTCGCCAGCGCGCCGCCAGTTTCGCGATGACCAACGGGCGCCCGTGATCGTTAATTAACCAGATACGGCAACGCTTCACGACGTTGCAGATCCATATCCTTAACGATCGTCTGGCGATGCGCGACATTGTCTGCCTGCTTACGAAAGCACCGCGTCGTTCAGCCTGTTGGCGTACTGAATTTGGCCTAACCGTCAGAGAACTCACGGTACTGTGTCTGCTCATTAAAGGCCTGCCTGTCCATCGCGTCGCCCGCGCGACGCAGATGTCCGAGAAGCAGGTTTCAACGCACAAATGCAATGCGCTAAAGAAGCTCAATGCCAGCAATCTGCTGCAATTACTCATCTGAGCAGTCTTATCGGCTGCGCGGATATTTGCTACACTGCGACCTGTTTTATGATAACGACAGACTGCTATGTTGATTTTTGAAGGCAACGAAATAGAAACCGATAGCGAAGGCTATTTGAAAGACACCACCCAGTGGAGCGAACCGCTGGCGACAGTCATTGCTGAAAACGAAGGCATTACCCTCTCGCCTGAACACTGGGAAGTGGTGCGTTTCGTCCGCGACTTTTACCTGGAATTTAATACCTCACCGGCCATTCGCATGCTGGTCAAAGCGATGGCGAATAAATTCGGCGAAGAAAAAGGCAACAGTCGCTACTTGTATCGCCTGTTTCCGAAAGGGCCGGCGAAGCAGGCTACCAAAATCGCCGGCCTGCCCAAACCGGTAAAATGCATTTAATAGCGAATACTGAATCCGGTGAGTTCTTCGCGCGAACGGTGCGGTTCACTTAGCACTCTGTCAACCCGGGCAGAGCGTGGACCGCCGTCTTTCAGCCACCTCATTAGTTTTTCAACCTGTTCGGCTTCGCCGCAAGCCACCACTTCTACACTGTCATCGTCCATGTTTTTCGCATAGCCGGTCACCCCCAGCCGCCGCGCTTCCTGCTGGGTGGTATAGCGAAACCCCACGCCCTGCACCCGGCCATGTACCCACGCGATTATGCAGACTCTCGACATTGCTCTTCTCCTTCTCTTGCCCGGGCGCGTTGCAAATCCACGAAAAACTCAGGACAATGGCGCCCATTTCTTTGAATCGACAGAATTGTAAATTATGAGTGTACGTTTAGTGTTAGCCAAAGGGCGCGAAAAATCTTTGCTTCGTCGCCATCCGTGGGTCTTTTCCGGTGCCGTTGCCCGAATGGAAGGTAAAGCCAGCCTCGGCGAAACCATCGATATTGTTGACCATCAGGGTAAATGGTTAGCCCGCGGCGCGTATTCTCCGGCGTCGCAGATCCGCGCGCGCGTCTGGACGTTCGACCCGTCTGAATCTGTCGATATCGCCTTCTTTACCCGTCGACTGCAACAGGCGCAGCAGTGGCGCGACTGGCTGGCCGAAAAAGATGGCCTTGACAGCTATCGTTTGATCGCCGGTGAATCCGATGGCTTGCCAGGCGTGACCATCGACCGCTTTGGCTCATTTCTGGTACTGCAATTACTGAGCGCTGGCGCTGAATATCAGCGTGCCGCATTGATTAGCGCGCTGCAAGCGCTGTACCCGGAATGTGCGATTTATGACCGTAGCGATGTCGCGGTACGTAAAAAAGAGGGAATGGAACTGACGCACGGCCCGGTAACCGGCGAGCTTCCGCCTGCCCTGTTGCCGATTGAAGAACACGGTATGAAACTGCTGGTGGATATTCAGGGCGGCCATAAAACCGGGTATTACCTGGACCAGCGCGACAGCCGACTGGCGACGCGGCGCTATGTGGAGGATCAGCGTGTTCTGAACTGTTTCTCTTATACCGGCGGTTTTGCCGTTTCTGCACTGATGGGCGGTTGCCGTCAGGTGATCAGCGTCGATACGTCACAGGAAGCACTGGACATTGCAAAGCAAAACGTGGAACTGAACAAACTGGATCTGCGCAAAGCTGAATTTGTCCGCGACGACGTTTTCAAACTGTTGCGAACCTATCGCGATCGCGGCGAGAAGTTTGATGTGATCGTGATGGATCCACCGAAGTTTGTCGAAAATAAAAGCCAACTGATGGGGGCCTGCCGGGGTTACAAAGACATCAATATGCTGGCAATTCAGTTACTGAATCCGGGTGGCGTACTGCTGACCTTCTCCTGTTCTGGCCTGATGACCACGGATTTATTTCAGAAAATCATCGCAGATGCGGCAATAGATGCTGGTCGTGATGTACAATTTATAGAGCAGTTCCGTCAGGCCGCCGATCATCCCGTGATCGCCACCTACCCGGAAGGGCTGTATCTGAAAGGGTTTGCCTGTCGCGTCATGTAACTTGAAAAGTGGAATGTTACCCTCATATAAAAGGTAATGATTTCCCGGGAGGTGACTATGATTGCCAGCAAATTCGGTATCGGCCAGCAGGTCCGCCATTCCCTGTTAGGTTATCTCGGAGTGGTCGTGGATATCGACCCGGTCTATTCGCTCGAAGAGCCGTCGCCTGATGAGCTGGCGGTTAACGACGAGCTTCGTGCCGCTCCGTGGTATCACGTGGTAATGGAAGATGATGACGGTCAGCCGGTGCATACCTATCTGGCCGAAGCGCAGTTAAGCAGCGAGACGCAGGATGAACATCCTGAGCAGCCATCCATGGATGAGCTTGCTCAAACCATCCGCAAGCAACTGCAGGCGCCTCGTCTGCGCAACTAAGATTGTAAGGCCCGACAGCGTTTCGCTATCGGGCCTTATGCTATACGTGCTTTGCCAGTCCCAGACGCGGGATCTCAATGGCCGGGCAACGATCCATCACGACCTTCATCCCGGCCTCTTGCGCCAGCACCGCGGCCTGCTCGTTAATCACGCCCAGTTGCATCCACAACGTTTTCGCGCCAATCGCGATGGCTTCCTGCGCAACGCCCCAGGCCGCTTCAGAGTTGCGAAACACATCGACCATATCCACCTTTTCCGGAACCTCCGCTAGCGTCGCGTAGCCCTGTTGACCAAGTAACGTTCTCCCTGCCACCTTTGGTGAAACGGGAATGACGTGATACCCCTTGTCGAGGAGATACTTCATTACCCGGTAGCTGGGACGGTCGGGTTTGTCGCTTGCCCCCACCAGCGCAATTGTGCGGGTAGAGTTCAAAATATCAGCAATATCACTCTCTTTCATCGTCTTTCTCCAGGCTGTTTAGCCAAGTGTACGACAATCCTGCCAACCCAACCACGTGCGCCATACGCAAGTATGAGAGCAAAAGTCGAAAATATGTCTATATGTTAGTGAACATGATTTTCGAAAAATCTTGATACATTCTTACCGGCGGTTTGTGGACAGGAGGATCTTATGAAAACCGGCACCGTGACTGTAATACTCGCCTTATGTTTGCCGGTAACCGTCCTCGCCACGACGCTTCGTCTGTCAAATGATATCGATCTGCTGGTACTGGACGGCAAAAAGGTCTCCAGTTCTCTGCTGCGCGGCGCAGACAGTATTCAACTGGACAATGGTCCTCATCAGATTGTTTTCCGGGTTGAGAAAACCCTGCGGTTTAACAACCAGGAAGAGCGGCTGTATATTTCCCCACCGCTGGTGATGAGCTTTGATACGCAACAGGTCGGTCAGGTTAATTTTCACCTGCCACGTCTGGAAAACGAACGCGACGCGGGCCATTTTGACGCCGCGCCGCGTCTGGAACTTCTGGACGGCGACGCCATGCCTATCCCGGTAAAACTCGATATTCTTTCCCTGACCACACGAACAAAAATCGTTGATTTTGAAGCCGAAACTGAGCGCTATAACAAAGCAGCGAAACCCGCGTCGCTGCGCCAGTTTGCCACGATGATGGCGGACGACAGCACGTTGCTTTCGGACGTTTCGGAGCTGGACACCGCTGTGCCGCAGTCGCAAACGCTCACCGAGCAACGGCTGAAATACTGGTTTCGTCAGGCCGATCCCCAAACCCGAAGCCGTTTTTTACGCTGGGCAGAAAAACAACCCTCTTCATGAGGTTGTTGTGCCGTGCGGCATTTTTTTTCTCTTTCTCTTGCAGCGTCAGTCACTTCCAGTACTCTGTAGCAAAGCCAACAACGGAATAAAAATATGGAACTGACAACCCGTACATTACCGGCGCGCAAACATATTGCGCTGGTCGCTCACGATCACTGCAAACAAATGCTGATGAACTGGGTGGAACGGCACCAGCCGCTGCTGGAAAAGCACGTTCTCTATGCCACCGGCACGACCGGGAACCTGATCCAGCGCGCAACAGGCCTGGACGTCAACGCAATGCTGAGCGGCCCAATGGGGGGCGATCAGCAGGTTGGCGCGCTGATCTCGGAAGGAAAAATTGATGTCCTGATCTTTTTCTGGGATCCGTTGAACGCGGTACCGCACGATCCGGACGTGAAAGCGCTGCTGCGTCTGGCGACTGTCTGGAATATTCCGGTCGCCACGAACGTCGCTACGGCGGATTTCATCATCCAGTCGCCTCACTTTAATGACGATATAGACGTCCTGATCCCGGACTACCCGCGCTATCTGGCGGAGCGTCTGAAGTAAACGGATTGAGGCGGCAACTGCCGCCTGATGTCAGGGCTTTCTGGCGACCGGCACATCAAGCGCTTTCAGGTCCGCAACAAAGCGTGACGGATTCTCTTTGTTATAAAGTAACCAGACGCGATGCCGTGCGCGCGTTAACGCAACGTAAAACAGGCGTCGCTCCTCGGCATCCGGGAAATCTTCCATCTGCGGCAGCAGCGCTTCTTCCATGATCGATTCCCGCGCCGGAGCCGGAAATCCATCGCTGCCCTCCTGCAAACCCACGACGATAACGTAATCTGCCTGCTGACCTTTACTGGCGTGGACAGTCATAAAATCAAGCTGCAGCTTCGGCCAGCGGGTCGCCGCTTTCTCCAGACTTTCCGGCCTGAGATGATGATAACGCGCCAGCACGAGGATCCGTTCATCCGCTTTTGCATAGCCGGAAAGCTTATCCAGCAGCGCGTCAAGCTGGGTTTCATCCAGCAGCGTCACCGCCTTTTTATCCCCTGTTGTCAGACTGTTCAACGGTTTGTTTAGCTGATGGGGATTCTGCTGGATAAAACGGTTCGCGACTTCGCCTATCCGGTTGTTGAAGCGATACGTAGTGTCTAGATCGCAGCGGTCTCCTTCGCCGAAGGTTTGATGGAAAGCGGTGGTTAATGAAAGCTGAGCGCCGCTGAATCGGTAAATAGCCTGCCAGTCATCGCCGACGGCAAACAGGGTGGTATGGCTGTTTTGCTTACGCAAGGCGGCCAGCAACGCCGCACGCTGTGGAGAGATATCCTGAAACTCATCCACCAGTATGTGCTTCCACGGGCTGATGAAGCGCCCTTTCTCCAGAATCACTATCGCCTGATGGATGAGTCCGGAAAAATCAACCGCGTTTTCAGCTTTCAGCGCGCTCTTCCAGGCCTTCAGCAACGGCGCCATCAATTTGATACGCTTGCTGAACAGATCGCGGATCTCCTCGGGTACACTGGCGATCATTTCCGCCTGAGCGCCGCCGTGCATGCGCATCAGGCTGACCCAGCGATCCAGACGTGGCGCCAGACGGCGCTGTAACGTCTTATCATCCCAGAAGTTTCCTTCGGCCACCGTCCACTGCATTTCCTCTTCCAGCCACTGTCGCCAGCCCTTCGCCTGCGCCTTTTTCTCGCTGCACTGCTGACGCCACGTATTGATAAACAGCGTATTTCGCGCCGCGGCGTCATTTTCCAGTTTGCTGATGGTTGGCACTTTTTTACTGCCCTGCTGAATAATATGCAGCGCAAGGGCATGAAATGTGCGTGCGGTAATCTCATCGGTATGCAGACGCTCGCGGATACGCTCATCCATCTCCTGCGCCGCTTTACGCCCAAACGCCAAGAGCAGAATTTGCTCAGCGGCCGCGTCACCTCGCGCGAGCAGCCAGCCCGCCCGCGCCACCAGCACGGAGGTTTTACCGCTTCCCGCACCGGCCAGCACCAGCAGAGACTGTTCGCCATTTACCACCGCCCGCGCCTGAGCCGGATTTAACGGCGAGGATTCCACCTGCTGAAAGAACGCCGCATGTTCGCTCAGCATCGTTTCGGTATAAGCCTGGTTATGCCGCAGACGACAACCTTCGATATCATTAAGCCATGCCTGGCACTGCTGCAGCGCCTCGCGACAGTTATCGAACGCGTCAAGTCGGCTGACGGGCAACGGCAAGGCGGCAAACGCGCGCAGGATCTGCTGTCGTAAACCGGCGGTCTGCTCACGCGTTAGCCAGGCGTTTTGCCCCGTACGCGCGGCGATAGAGGCAAGCTGTTCCTGAAGTACACCTGCGGCAACTTCACTCATCTCCTGGCTCCACTGCTGCCAGCGGGCATTGAGGTGATGGTGAAAACGCTGGGTTTCCGCCCATTCGGTTCCGTGTAGACGCACCACTTTTTCATCCGGGAGAACAAATTCCAGTTCACCCCACACCAGACCGCGCTTACAGTGAATAGCCATTAACTGATTGAACGGAATAAGGTATTCATGGCGATCGCCCGACACTTTTATCCCGGCATTAAGAATCACCGCCCGATCGTAGGGGTGTTGCGCCAGACGTTTTCCCAAAGAAGTTGCTTTCAGTTCCATGACTCAGTCGATCCAGACAAAGAGGATTTCTTCTCAGTGTAACCGCCAGAGAATACGTGCTCCAGCCCAAAAAAACGTTACAATTGCCGACAATAACCAAAAACCAGAAGCAACCGAGGGTTTATGCGTACCGTTCTGAATATTTTGAATTTTGTGTTGGGTGGTTTTGCGACAACGCTGGCCTGGTTACTGGCGACGCTGGTCAGTATCGTTCTGATCTTCACTCTGCCCCTGACTCGTTCATGCTGGGAAATTACGAAACTGTCGCTGCTGCCTTATGGCAACGAAGCGATTCATGTTGATGAACTGAATCCGGCGGGCAAAAGCGCGCTGATGAATACCGGCGGGACGCTGTTGAATATTTTCTGGCTGGTTTGCTTTGGCTGGTGGCTGTGTCTGATGCACATCGCTTCCGGTATCGCCCAGTGCATCACCCTCATCGGTATCCCGGTTGGGATCGCAAACTTTAAAATTGCCGCTATTGCTCTGTGGCCGGTAGGACGGCGTGTTGTCTCGGTGGAAACCGCGCAGGCTGCGCGTGAAGCCAACGCGCGTCGCCGTTTTGAGTAATCAGGACTGAAAGCCGTTATGTTGAGTCCCCTGCTTCGCCGTTATACCTGGAACAGCACCTGGCTGTATTACGTGCGGATTTTTATCGCCCTGTGCGGCACGACCGCCCTTCCCTGGTGGCTGGGCGATGTTAAGCTGACTATCCCGTTGACTCTGGGGATGGTTGCCGCCGCGCTGACCGATCTCGACGATCGGCTTGCCGGGCGGTTGCGCAATCTGATCATCACGTTAATTTGTTTTTTCATTGCTTCCGCTTCAGTAGAACTGCTGTTTCCTTATCCCTGGCTGTTTGCTATTGGCCTGACGCTGTCGACCAGCGGGTTTATTCTGCTCGGCGGGCTTGGCCAGCGCTACGCCACAATTGCCTTTGGCGCGCTCCTGATCGCCATTTACACCATGCTGGGAACGTCGTTGTATGCCGACTGGTATCAGCAGCCCGTTCTGCTGCTAGCGGGCGCTATCTGGTACAACGGGCTGACGCTCATTGGCCATCTCCTGTTTCCCATTCGCCCCCTGCAGGATAACCTGGCGCGTAGCTACGAGCAGTTAGCACACTATCTGGAACTGAAATCGCGACTGTTTGACCCGGACATAGAAGATGAAAGCCAGGCGCCGTTATACGACCTTGCGCTGGCTAACGGCCAACTGATGGCGACGCTGAACCAGACTAAAGTCTCCCTGCTGAGTCGACTGCGCGGCGATCGCGGCCAGCGGGGAACGCGCCGTACTTTGCATTATTACTTCGTGGCTCAGGATATCCACGAACGCGCGAGTTCATCGCACATTCAGTATCAGACGCTGCGTGAGCATTTTCGCCACAGTGACGTCATGTTCCGCTTCCAGCGTCTGATGTCGATGCAGGGCCAGGCCTGCCTGCAGTTGTCACGCTCAATTTTGCTGCGTACGCCGTATCAGCACGACCCGCATTTTGAACGCGCCTTCACCCACCTGGATGCCGCGCTTGAGCGGATGCGCTCCAGCGGCGCGTCGGCTGATTTGCTGAAAACGCTGGGCTTTTTGCTGGCGAACCTGCGAGCTATTGATGCGCAACTGGCGACCATAGAATCAGAGCAGGCGCAGGCCATGCCGCGCGCGGAAACAGAAAATCAGCTCGCCGATGACAGTCCGCACGGACTCAGCGATGTCTGGTTGCGCCTGAGCCGCAACTTCACGCCGGAATCCGCCCTGTTCCGCCATGCGGTGAGGATGTCGTTAGTGCTCTGCGTCGGTTACGCCATTATTCAGGTCACCGGTATGCATCATGGCTACTGGATCCTGTTGACCAGCCTGTTCGTTTGTCAGCCCAACTATAATGCGACCCGACACCGTCTGGCCTTGAGGATTATCGGTACGCTGGTCGGGGTGGCTATTGGCATTCCTGTCCTGTGGTTTGTGCCTTCGCTGGAAGGGCAACTTATCTTACTGGTCATCACCGGCGTCCTGTTTTTTGCCTTCCGTAACGTACAGTACGCCCACGCCACGATGTTTATTACCCTGCTGGTGCTGTTGTGCTTTAATCTGCTTGGCGAAGGTTTCGAGGTCGCGCTGCCGAGGGTCATAGACACGCTGATCGGTTGCGCCATCGCCTGGGCGGCGGTCAGCTTTATCTGGCCGGACTGGCGTTTTCGCAACCTGCCGCGGGTATTACAACGCGCAACCGATGCCAACTGCCGCTATCTTGACGCGATTCTTGAGCAATATCATCAGGGGCGCGACAATCGCCTGGCCTATCGCATTGCGCGACGAGATGCGCATAATCGCGATGCCGAACTGGCTTCCGTGGTGTCGAATATGTCGAGCGAACCGGACGTAACCGCCCAAACGCGTGAGGCAGCGTTCCGTTTACTCTGCCTCAACCATACGTTCACCAGCTACATTTCCGCGCTGGGGGCGCATCGTGAGCAACTGACCAACCCCGAGGTGCTGGCATTACTGGATGACGCCGTGTGCTACGTTGATGATGCCTTACATCATCTCCCGGCTGATGAACAGCGCGTACAGCTGGCGTTGGCCGAACTCAAACACCGTATCCAGCAGCTTGAACCGCGTCCGGACAGCAAAGAGCCTCTGGTGGTTCAGCAGGTAGGATTGCTGGTGACGCTGCTGCCGGAAATTGGCCGATTGCAGCGCCAGATCACTCAATCTTCACCGGAAACAGCGGCTCCTTTGTCAGCGTCTTAACCCACGCCGCAAGCTCCTGGCGACGCGTCGCCGGGAGTGCCGCTTCATGAATGCCATAAATTGCCCCTTCCAGAATGTAGAGGATTTTGTCGGTAATCGACTTGTTGATTTGTCTTAACCGAAGCCAGCACATTTTGGCGCCCAAAACACGGAGCGTACTGACATCATAAACGCCCGCTTCGTTAAGCAGACTCTCAAGATGAAAGGTCATATTTGGCAGATCCTTGAGTCGTTGCGTTGCCCCCCGCAGGTGTTTTTCTTTCAACGCCGCATCCAGGGAATATTTCGACAAGCGGATGAGTTTTTGCTGATCGCGCCAGAGACTTTCATCAACCTGATAGTAATTGAGCATGACGGGGCGTCCGCGCTTCATAAAGGTCAGCCAGACAGGTGAGTGCTTTACGCAGTACTGTACGCTTTGTTCACAGGCACGGAGATAAAGCTCGCCATCGGCGACCATGGCAAACACCGTGTCGTTGATGGTCAGGCTGTAGCTGCCAAACAGCGATCGATAACGGACAGTCCCCAGAGAAGATAAATATTCCTGTGATTTATTGATCCTGTCATAGGAGTGTACTTTCATAAAATTCCCTTTTAAATCATAAACTAAATAAATGATTTGCCGTCACGGATCCGTTAACGACGAAAATAGGCAACTTATTCTCAGGGGGCAAGTTGTATTTCGTTTTTACCGCAACGATGAATAAAAATTGCGAGTTTGTTTCCGAAAATAAAGTTGATCTTTCACGGCATCAGGGTTACTGTACATCCATACAGTAACTCACAGGGCTGGATTGATTATGTACACTTCAGGCTACGCAAATCGTTCTTCGTCATTCTCCTCAACAGCGAACAAAATGGCGCGCGTTTCAACCGAGAAAGCCACTGCCGGGCTTATCAGTGAAGTGGTCTATCGTGAAGACCAGCCCATGATGACGCAGTTACTGCTGTTACCGCTTCTTCAGCAGTTAGGGCAGCAGTCTCGCTGGCAGCTGTGGCTGACGCCGCAGCAAAAATTGAGCCGCGAATGGGTTCAGTCGGCCGGGTTGCCGCTCTCTAAGGTCATGCAGATTCGTCAGCTCTCTCCCTGCCACACGCTGGAATCGATGGTTCGCGCATTACGCACAGGCAACTACAGCGTGGTCATTGGCTGGCTGGCCGACGAGTTAACGGAAGAGGAGCATGCCGAATTGGTTAAAGCCGCTGATGAAGGAAATGCGATGGGGTTTATCATGCGCCCGGTTAGCGCGCATACCCATCCGACGAGACACCAAACTGGGCTAAAAATTCATTCAAATTTGTATCACTGAGTAAAATTAGGATTTATCCTGGAATTTTTTTTCGCCTTGTCCACTTTTTTTAAGGCGTATTGAATTTTTTGCGCGAACGCTTGTCGGAAGCGGTTTCCGCGTATTTTTCCTCGTAATTTCGACATCCAAAATGTTAAATATTTTGTATACAAGCGTTTTTTTTTCATATGCCTGACGGAGTTCACACTTGTAAGTTTCCAACTACGTTGTAGACTTTACATCGCCAGGGGTGCTCGGCATAAGCCGCAGATATCGGTAGAGTAACTATTGAGCAAGGCCCCCGGTGAAGGATTTAACCGTGTTATCTCGTTGGAGATATTCATGGCGTATTTTGGATGATAACGAGGCGCAAAAAATGAAAAAGACAGCTATCGCGATTGCAGTGGCACTGGCTGGTTTCGCTACCGTAGCGCAGGCCGCTCCGAAAGATAACACCTGGTACACTGGTGCTAAACTGGGCTGGTCTCAGTACCACGACACTGGTTTCATCAACAACAATGGCCCGACCCACGAAAACCAACTGGGCGCAGGTGCTTTTGGTGGTTATCAGGTTAACCCGTATGTTGGCTTTGAAATGGGTTACGACTGGTTAGGTCGTATGCCGTACAAAGGCGACAACATCAACGGCGCTTACAAAGCTCAGGGCGTTCAGCTGACCGCTAAACTGGGTTACCCAATCACTGACGATCTGGACATCTACACTCGTCTGGGTGGTATGGTATGGCGTGCAGACACCAAGGCTAACGTACCTGGTGGCGCATCCTTCAAAGATCACGACACGGGTGTTTCCCCAGTATTCGCAGGTGGTATCGAGTGGGCTATGACTCGCGACATCGCTACCCGTCTGGAATACCAGTGGACCAACAACATCGGTGACGCTAACACCATCGGTACTCGTCCAGACAACGGTCTGCTGAGCGTGGGTGTTTCTTACCGTTTCGGTCAGCAGGAAGAAGCTGCGCCGATCGCTCCGGCACCGGCTCCGGCTCCAGAAGTACAGACCAAGCACTTCACTCTGAAGTCTGACGTTCTGTTCAACTTCAACAAAGCTACCCTGAAACCAGAAGGCCAGCAGGCTCTGGATCAGATGTACAGCCAACTGAGCAACCTGGATCCGAAAGACGGTTCCGTAGTGGTTCTGGGCTTCACTGACCGTATCGGTTCTGACGCTTACAACCAGGGTCTGTCCGAGAAACGTGCTCAGTCTGTTGTTGATTACCTGATCTCTAAAGGTATCCCGGCTGACAAAATCTCCGCACGTGGTATGGGCGAATCCAACCCGGTTACTGGCAACACCTGTGACAACGTGAAAGCTCGCGCTGCCCTGATCGACTGCCTGGCCCCGGATCGTCGCGTTGAGATCGAAGTTAAAGGCGTTAAAGACGTTGTAACTCAGCCTCAGGCTTAAGTTTCCGTCTACAAAAAACCCCGCTTTGCGGGGTTTTTTTATGCCATTTTTCAGCCGACACGCTATCAGTATGGACAGCTATTCCTTGCCCAACAGCGCCTGCAAATCCTGCTTTAGCGAGGACATTTTGCTGGCATACTTTTCTTTATTCTCGGCGTCTTCAATCAGTTGCACGATCGTCTCTGACAGAGTTTTACCACGCCGTTGCGCCAACCCCGCCAGTCTCTGCCAGACCATAAACTCCAGATCGATTGATTTTTTGCGCGTGTGCTGATGTTCAGCATTAAAGTGCCGTTTACGTCTTGCGCGTATTGTCTGCTTCATTCGGTTAAACAGCGCCGGATTCATATGCTCTTCAATCCAGACGTTCACCCGCACAGGTTCATTTTCGAGGGTAAGCAACATCTCCACGGCGTCCTGGGCAGCACTGGCTTCCACATAGCGGGTGATCAATTCTCCCTCGCGATGCTTCTTCACCAGATACTTCCACTTCCAACCGCTTTCAAGATTCTCAAGTTGTTGATATTTCATAGCGATCTCAATGTTACCGTGTCACTCTTATCAGAATATCAGCTTTTTCGCCTTTCGAAGAAAAGAATCTTCACGCTGTGAGCGACGCGACACCTGCCACGACGTTTTGCTCTCGCTTTCCCTGTGTGAAGCGGTGAGGTTTGCGGTATAATCGCGTCTTTTACAACAGACTAAAAAACATCAACTTTGACCATTACGAAACTTGCATGGCGTGATCTGGTTCCTGATACAGAAAGTTATCAGGAAATATTTGCACAGCCACACGTCATTGACGAAACCGACACGTTACTCAGTGATACTCAACCACGCTTACAGTTTGCCCTGGAGCAGTTATTACAGCCCAGAGCCTCTTCTCCTTTTATGTTGGCGAAAGCCCCCGAGGAGCTTGAGTATCTCAATCTTCTTGCAGAGGCTGCGCGCACGCTGCAACACAATGCCGGTCGCCTGACGGGCGGCCACTACGAGGTTTCCGGGCATACCATCCGTTATCGTGCGGCAGAACGCGCGGAAGATAATTTTGCGACCACTTCACAGGTGGTGATTGCCGACTGGGTAGAAGCGGAGCAGCTATTTGGCTGCCTGCGTCAGTTTAACGGCGACATCACTCTGCAGCCGGGTCTGGTGCATCAGGCCAACGGCGGCGTGCTGGTGATCTCGCTGCGTACCCTGCTCGCCCAGCCGCTGCTGTGGATGCGTCTGAAAGCCATTGTCAGCCGCGAGCGCTTCGATTGGGTCGCCTTTGATGAATCTCGCCCACTGCCGGTTTCTGTGCCTTCAATGCCGTTGAAGCTCAGCGTGTTGCTGGTGGGCGAGCGCGAATCGCTGGCCGATTTCCAGGAGATGGAGCCGGAGCTTGCGGAACAGGCTATCTACAGCGAATTTGAAGATAACCTGCAAATTGTGGATGCAGAGTCCATGATACAGTGGTGCCAGTGGGTGACCTGGATCGCAAAGCGTAACCAGTTGCCGGTGCCTGCCCCTGACGCCTGGGAAGTGCTGGTGCGTGAAGCCGTGCGCTATACCGGCGAGCAGGATACGCTGCCGCTGAATCCGCTGTGGATCATCAGGCAGTTCACTGAAGTGGCTCCGCTCTGCCAGAATGATCTTTGCAGCGGTGAGCAACTAAGCCTGATGCTGGCGCAGCGCGAATGGCGCGAAGGTTTTCTCGCGGAGCGCATGCAGGATGAAATCCTCCAGGAACAAATCCTGATTGAAACGGAAGGGGAACGCATCGGCCAAATCAACGCCCTGTCGGTGATTGAATTTCCGGGCCATCCGCGCGCTTTTGGCGAGCCTTCGCGCATCAGTTGCGTGGTACATATCGGCGACGGCGAATTCACCGATATTGAACGTAAAGCCGAGCTGGGCGGTAATATCCATGCGAAAGGCATGATGATCATGCAGGCGTTCCTGATGTCGGAACTTCAGCTTGAACAACAGCTTCCCTTCTCAGCTTCGCTGACATTCGAGCAGTCCTACAGTGAAGTGGACGGCGACAGCGCCTCGATGGCTGAACTTTGCGCCCTCATCAGCGCGCTGGCGGACGTGCCGGTTAATCAGAATATTGCGATTACCGGTTCCGTGGACCAGTTTGGCCGCGCTCAGCCGGTCGGCGGGTTAAACGAGAAAATCGAAGGTTTCTTCACCATCTGCCAGCAGCGTGAGCTGACCGGCAAGCAGGGCGTCATTATTCCAGCGGCCAACGTCAGGCATCTCAGTCTGCCACCCGCGCTACTGAAGGCTGTAGAAGAAGAAAAATTCACTATCTGGGCGGTGGATGACGTGACCGACGCGCTACCGCTGCTGTTAAATCTGGTGTGGGATGGCGAAGGCCAGACGACGCTGATGCAAACTATCCAGGAGCGTATCGCCCAGGCGACGCAACAGGAAGGGCGTCATCGTTTTCCCTGGCCGCTGCGCTGGCTGAACTGGTTTGTTCCGAACTGATCGGACTTGTTCAGCGTACACGTGTTAGCTATCCTGCGTGCTTCACTAAAATAAGGCTTACAGAGAACATGGTAGATAAACGCGAATCCTATACAAAAGAAGACCTTCTTGCCTCTGGTCGCGGTGAACTGTTTGGCGCAAAAGGCCCACAATTGCCAGCGCCGAACATGCTGATGATGGACCGTGTCGTCAAAATGACCGAAACCGGCGGCAACTTCGACAAAGGTTATGTTGAAGCAGAACTGGATATCAATCCGGATCTTTGGTTCTTCGGATGCCACTTCATCGGCGATCCGGTTATGCCGGGCTGTCTGGGTCTGGACGCAATGTGGCAGTTGGTTGGATTCTATCTCGGCTGGCTCGGTGGCGAAGGTAAAGGCCGCGCTCTCGGCGTAGGCGAAGTGAAGTTTACCGGACAGGTTCTGCCTACGGCGAAAAAAGTCACCTACCGTATCCACTTCAAGCGTATCGTTAACCGTCGCTTAATCATGGGTCTGGCTGATGGCGAAGTGCTGGTAGACGGTCGTCTGATCTACACCGCGAACGATCTGAAAGTCGGCCTGTTCCAGGACACATCCGCATTCTGATTTAGCCGCTGCAGCACTGTCAATGCACAGTAAATTGCGCGCTTAATAAGGCGAAACCTCCGCAACGCGGAGGTTTCTTTTTCTAAAGAGACAGAATCAGGCCATTACCACCCTGTCAGCCATGGCTTCTCGCCAACCTCCCAGCCAGTGCGACCTCTGATTCAGCGTCTGATAGGGACACATTTCTTTTGAGCGTCCGGCAATGCCGGCCTGATAACCACGTTGATGTGCCCGTTCCAGGCGATCTCGTTTTTGTCTCTTCATGCCTCGTTTCCCTCATACTTGTATCTGGTGGAAAAGAAAACAGTGATTACGAAATGTGCAATCACACTAAACGAATACAGCGAAACCCTTCTTGCGTCAATGCGCAAAATTCACACCAATGTCATATTTGTGAGCTACTGAATAACTCAGTTGTACAAAAAATGTGAGACGGAACAACTTCCTGTTTCCCGCGTCGGGCATAAAAAAACCGCCGTAAACGAGGGGTTCACGGCGGTAAGATTTACAAAAGTTTAAACTAGCGAAGCTGCTTCAGTTCCTGTGCGATAGCGGCGGCCTCCTCACTCCACGCAGTTGCCAGCACTTTCACCATTTCATCGTAACCGTCTTTGGTCTGCACGGCTTCAATGTGGAAAGGACGCTTAATCAGCTGTCCCTGATGGTTCAGCAGCCATTCGCCGCTCACAATCACCTTGCCATCGTAGCGACCGTGAAAACCAGTGACCGTCACATTAAGCGTGTCCTGCATCGTTCCCAGCGGCTGAGAGGCGACTACCCATCCGGGCAACTGCGTACTCAGGTTGGCGACCAGCGTATTGCGTAGCTGTTGATCCAGCGGGCTGGCCCACAGGTTATTGTTGGCAATGACGTACTGGACGTCGCTGGTCTGATAAACCACTCCGTTTCCGGCGAGATAATCCGGCACCGCAACCTGCTCCACCCACAGCAGACGGTTGCTCTGACTCACCGTACTTTGCGCGCCGCTATGGGCAACCGGAAGCTGGTAATAGCTCTTATTTTCTCCACCTGAGCTGCATGACGTCAGCCAGAACGCCATCATCGCCACTAGCCACTTTTTCATTGTTTCGCCCTCTTAGGCTCTGGATCTTTCTTGTCCTTCGCTTCAAACACCAGCGCGTTGCTCTTTTCATTCAGGGTTTTCAGCACCGGTTGCAGCTCACGAAGCACCTGATCGAGACGCTGCATATCCGCAACCATCTTGTTGTAGGCGGCGGACCCCGGCTGGAAGCCCTGCATACTGCGGTTCAGTTCACGTAAGGTGTTCTGCATATCCGCTGGCAGCTGTTGCATCGACTGGCTGGAGGTAATCTTGTTCATATTGTCCAGCGTCGTTTGCAGATGCTTCATTGTGCGCTGGCTTTCCGACAGCGTATTGGTCGCCTGCTGGATCATCGGATTCAGCGGCAGGTTGTTGATCTTATCCAGCGCTTCCATCAGTCGCTGCTGGATCTGCGCCAGTCCCCCGCTTACCGTCGGGATGATTTGATAACCGTTAAATTCGCGAATACCGGTTAACGGCGGCTCTTTCGGATAGAAGTCGAGATCGACATACAACGCGCCGGTCACCAGATTGCCGGTTTTCAGCGAGCCACGCAGACCCCGTTTGAGCAGATCGGCCAGATGCGCACCGACGTCTGTCTCTTCACCCAGCTGCGCTTTCAGGCGTTCAGGTTCAATGCGCACCAGCACCGGAATGCGGTAATCGTTATTAAACACCTGACGCATGTTCGGCATAAAGAATGGCACCTTGCTCACGGTCCCCAGACGAATACCGCGGAACTCGAGCGGTGCGCCCGGCTGCAAACCGCGAATCGAATCTTTAAAGAACATCAGATAGTCGATATGGTCGGTATACAGCGAATCCTGAATGCTTCGTTGATCGTCATAAAGCCTGAATGCGCTCTTTTCGGCTACCGGTTGGCCCTGTTCAAGCCCTTCCGGCACGTCAAAGCTAACACCGCCGCCAAACAGCGTACTGAGGGAGCCCATCTCAACGCGCATCCCCGCGGAGGTCAAATCCACCGCTATCCCACTGTCCTTCCAGAAACGCACATTGCTGGTGACCAGGCGATCGTTTGGCGCATTGATGAACAGCTGGTAGCTAATGGTGCGCCGCTGCGCATCGAAAGTGCTGGTTTCAACGGAACCGACGCGATACCCGCGAAACAGTACCGGATCGCCCGGACTCAGCTGTCCGGCTTTTTTGCTGTCCAGCACAACACGGATACCTTTCGCATCGGGCGGCGCCAGCGGTGGGGAATCCAGCAACTGATAATTTTCCGGCTGGCTGCCTTTACGACCCGGCTGCAACTCAATATAAGCGCCGGAAAGCAGCGTACCCAGACCGCTGATCCCTTCTCGGCCCACCTGCGGCTTCACCACCCAGAAGACCGAGTCCTCATGCAGCAACTTTTCCATTCCGGAATTGAGGCGCGCTTTAATTTCTACATGTGTAAGATCGTCAGTCAGCGTCGCGCTTTCCACCACCCCGACGTCCACGCTTCGGCTCTTGATGGTGGTTTTCCCCCCTTCAATCCCCTCAGCGTTGGTGGTGATCAGGGTCACTTCCGGCCCCTGATGACTGTAGTGATAAAACAGGACCCATGCCCCAATGAGTGCGGTGACGATGGGGAAAATCCACACGGGAGACCAGTTTTTCACCTTCTGAACTTTGGCTTCCCCATTTTTAGATTCCATGCTGTCCGGACTCCTCATGGTCTGGTTCACGATCCCACGTCAGACGCGGATCAAATGTCATCGCAGAAAACATTGTCATTATGACGACTAAAGCAAACATCAATGCACCCATCGCAGGATAAATATTCATTAGCCCTCCCATACGCACCAGCGCGGAGAGTACGGCAATCACAAACACGTCGATCATCGACCAGCGGCCGACAAATTCCACTACCTCATAAATCAGGTGCATGCGCTCGCTGTCGCGTCGGCCATGGCCTTTGGCATCCCAGCACAGCCAGGCTATCGCGATCATTTTCAGCGTCGGCACCATAATACTGGCGATAAAAATCACCGCCGCGACCGGGTAAGAGCCTTCGCTCCACAGCAACACCACCCCGGCCAGAATGGTCGAGGGCATTTTGGAGCCTAACAAATCAGTGATCATGATCGGCAGGATATTGGCCGGAAGATAGAGCATGATTGAAGTAAACAGTAACGCCAGCGTCCATTGCAGGCTGTTTCTGCGGCGCACGTAGCCCGTCGTCTGACAGCGCGGACAAACATGCTGCTCAGCTGGCAGGATTGCCGTACAACACGGACAGGAGCGCAGCCCCTGACGGATACCCGGCACGCCAGGTTTCAGGGGTTGCCGGATAGCGGGCATCGGGGCAATATCGTCCCACAGCCAGCGGCGGTCGACGCACTGGAACGCGCGCAATTGCAGCACGCAAAACAGGCACCACGGAACAAAACTGCTGCCCACGCCAATATCGCCATATGCCATCAGCTTAACAAAGCTCACCAGCACGCCCGCGAGAAAGATCTCCGCCATCCCCCAGCTTTTCAACTGAAACAGGATACGCGCAAGCCATGCCTTAATCCGTCCAGGCATCTCTACCCTGTTCACCAGCAGCAAAATGGTCAATAAACAAAATGCCGGAACGAGTTGAACAAATAAGATAAAGAAGGTGCCGAGGCTGGCGTAATTTTCAGAAAAGAGTACGCCGGGAATTTCCAGCAGTTTAACTTCACTGTTCACCCCGGCGACATTCATGTTCACAAATGGGAACAAGTTTGACAAAAGCAGCATAAACAGCGCCGCTAATACGTAGGCAGTGGGACGCTGCCTCGGCGCGTCCCATTCTGTCGTCAACGTTGTGCCACATCGCGGACATGCCGCTTTCTGCCCATGCTCAAGGTGGGGCAAAGCCACCAGCATGTCACACTGCGGGCACAATATGTGCTTTGCGGCATGGTGATGTTCGCACATATGCGCTCCTTTCATTACGCGCCGTTTTTCAACGCTTCAAGGTATTCCCAGCGCTCGAAGGCCTGTTCAAGTTCCTGCTCCGCTTGCGCTAAGTCGCCGAGAACCTGCTGCGTTTGTTCATGTGGCTGGCTAAAAAAGGACGCATCCGCAACCTGCGCCTGTAACGCCTCCAGTTTCGCCTCCAGTTCTTCCAGCAACTGAGGCAACTGTTCCAGCTCGCGCTGCAGTTTATAGCTTAGTTTGCTACTGCCGCGTTTTACAATTTCTGCTTTTGGGGCAACCACTTCTTGCGATTTCTTCACCGCTGACTGCGTAAACGCCAGATGCTGTTCCTGCTGCCCGCGCGCGTCGTGGTAACCGCCGACATAGCGGCCAATTTTGCCATTGCCTTCAAAGATCCAGCATTCGGTCACGGTATTGTCGACAAACTGACGATCGTGACTAACCAGCAAAACGGTGCCCTGGTAACCGTCGATCAGTTCCTCCAGTAGCTCCAGCGTTTCGACGTCCAGATCGTTGGTTGGTTCATCGAGAATCAATAAATTGCTGGGCTTAAGGAACAGCCGCGCCAGCAACAGTCGGTTGCGTTCACCGCCGGACAGCGCGCGCACTGGCGTCATCGCCCGCTTAGGATGGAACAGGAAGTCCTGCAGATAGCCCAGTACATGGCGTGGCTTGCCATTCACCATCACTTCCTGCTTACCTTCCGCCAGGTTATCCATGACCGTTTTATCCGGGTCCAGCTCAGCGCGGTGCTGATCGAAATAGGCCACTTCCAGCTTTGTGCCGACGTGGATACGCCCGCTGTCCGCCTTAAGCTGGCCCAGCATCAGTTTAAGCAACGTGGTTTTACCGCAGCCGTTGGGGCCAATCAGCGCAATTTTGTCGCCGCGCTGCACCTGGGCGGAAAAATCGTTAACCAGCTGTTTGCCGTCGATCTGATAATTGACGTTTTCCATTTCAAAAACGATCTTGCCTGAGCGGGTTGCTTCTTCAACCTGCATCTTCGCGGTGCCCATCACTTCGCGGCGTTCGCTGCGTTCGCGTCGCATCGCTTTGAGCGCGCGCACGCGACCTTCATTACGGGTACGGCGGGCCTTGATCCCCTGGCGGATCCACACCTCTTCCTGCGCCAGTTTGCGGTCGAACTCGGCGTTCTGTAACTCTTCCACGCGCAACGCTTCTTCTTTTTCCAGCAGATAGTGATCGTAATTACCCGAATAGGTCACCAGCTTGCCGCGATCAAGATCGACAATACGGGTCGCCATGTTGCGAATAAAAGAGCGGTCGTGGGAGATGAAAATAATCGTCCCGTTGAACGACTTCAGGAAGCCCTCCAGCCAGTCGATGGTTTCAATATCGAGATGGTTAGTTGGTTCGTCCAGCAGCAGTACGCGCGGATTACTGACGAGCGCCCGGCCCAGCGCCGCCTTACGCAGCCAGCCACCGGAAAGCGCAGACAGCGCGGCGTTAGGATCGAGCCCCAACTGCGCCAATACTTCGTTGATCCGGTTTTCCAGTTGCCAAAGATTGTGGTGGTCGAGTTGCTCCTGCACCTTCGCCAGTTCGTTAAGGTTTCGCTCGCTCGGATCGGTCATCACCAGCCGGGAAACGTCATGGTAACGCTTGAGGTATTCCGCCTGCTCCTCAATGCCTTCCGCGACAAAGTCGTACACGGTGCCTTCGACGTTACGCGGCGGATCCTGCTGCAACCGCGCGACGATCAGATCCTGTTCATAAATAATGCGACCGTCGTCCAGGCCCTGCTCACGGTTAAGGATCTTCATCAGCGTTGATTTTCCGGCGCCGTTGCGGCCCACCAGACAGACGCGTTCGTTATCTTCGATATGCAGTTCTGCGTTATCAAGAAGCGGCGCGTCGCTGAACGACAGCCATGCGCCATGCATACTGATCAATGACATTTACTTATCCTTTCAGGCTGCGGTAATCAGCCAGCAGTTGTGGATCTGGCGGTTGCGGGCAAAGTCCTGGGAAAGCGTTTTTTGGGTGATTTCTTGTGCTTTCAGCCCCAGCGCCGCCAGACCGTCGAGATCCATACGGAATCCGCGTTTATTGTTGGAGAACATGATCGTGCCGCCTTTACGCAGCAGACGCTTTAAATCTTTCATCAGCGCCAGGTGATCGCGCTGAACGTCAAACGCGTCCTCCATCCGCTTCGAGTTGGAGAACGTGGGCGGGTCGATAAAAATCAGGTCAAACTGTTCCGTCGCTTCGCGCAGCCAGGCGAGACAGTCGGCCTGAATCAGACGATGCGCGCGGCCACTTAAGCCATTCAGACGCAGGTTACGTTCCGCCCACTCCAGATAGGTTCGCGACATATCGACTGTCGTCGTACTACGCGCCCCGCCCAGGCCCGCATGGACGCTGGCGCTGCCGGTGTAAGAGAACAGGTTAAGGAAGTCTTTCCCTTTGCTCATCTGCCCCAGCATTCGACGGGCAATACGGTGATCAAGGAACAGGCCGGTATCAAGGTAGTCGGTGAGATTTACCCACAGACGGGCGTTGTACTCACCGACTTCAATGAATTCGCCCTTCTCGTTCATCTTCTGATACTGGTTTTTCCCCTTTTGCCGTTCACGGGTTTTCAGCACCAGCTTGTTTGGCGCAATGTCGAGTACCGACAGCGTTGCCGCAATAATGTCAAACAGCCGCTGACGCGCCTTTTGCGCATCCACGGTTTTCGGCGGCGCGTATTCCTGGATAACCACCCAGTCAGCGTAACGATCCACCGCGACGTTATATTCCGGCAGGTCGGCATCGTACAGGCGATAGCACTCAATGCCTTCCTGACGGGCCCATTTATCCAGCTTTTTGATGTTTTTACGCAGACGGTTAGCGTAATCTTCCGCCACCGTGGCCGGTTTGCTGTCCGGCGTGGTTTCGGCGATATGATAATTTTTCTGCACACAGTCCAACGGGCCGTTTTTCGCTTTGAACTGCTTGTCAGCGCGCAGTTGCAGGCTGCTGAGCAGATCCGGTGAGGCGCTGAACAACGACAGATTCCAGCCGCCAAACTGGTTCTTCATCGTGCGCCCAAGCAGGCTGTGCAGCGCAATCAGCGCCGGCTCGCTGTCCAGACGCTCACCGTACGGCGGGTTGCTGATCACCGTCCCGTACGGTCCTGTCGGCAGCGGGTTGCTCAGTTGCGCTACGTCTTTCACCTCAAACGAGATCAGCTCGCCGATCCCCGCGCGACGGGCGTTGCTGCGCGCGCGTTCGATCACCCGCGCGTCGCTATCGGAGCCGTAAAAACGCGAACCATAATCCGCCAGACCTTTGCGCGCTCGGGTTTGCGCGTCGGCTTTCACTTCCTGCCAGATGGCTTCGTCGTGTTGCGCCCAGCCACTAAAGCCCCAGCGCCCACGGTGCAGACCCGGCGCGCGATCGGTGGCCCACATTGCCGCTTCAATCAGCAACGTGCCGGAACCACACATCGGATCAAGCAGCGGCGTCCCCGGTTGCCAGCCGGAACGCATCACAATCGCCGCCGCCAGCGTCTCTTTGATGGGCGCAAGACCGGTTCGGTCGCGATAGCCGCGCAGATGCAGACCGTCACCGCTTAAGTCCAGCGCGATACTGGCGGTGTCTTTATTCAGCCAGACGTTAACGCGGATATCCGGCGATTCACGGTCCACATTCGGACGCGGTAAATTCTTACGGGTAAAGGAATCCACAATCGCGTCTTTTACCTTCAGCGCGCCGTACTGGCTGTTGCGGATGGTGTCGTTCAGGCCGCTAAAGTGAACAGCAAAGGTGGCGTCCGGGGAAAACATCGCCGTCCAGTCGATCGCCATAACCCCCAGATAGAGATCTAAGTCACTGTAAACTTTGCACTCACTCAACGGTAAAATAATGCGCGAGGCCAGGCGACTCCACATCAGGCTCTGGTAAACAAGCCGGGTGTCGCCCTTGAAATGGACACCACCCTGAACAACCTGACACTCTACGGCGCCGAGGCTTTCCAGTTCAGTTTTTAACAGCTCTTCCAGCCCACGGGCCGTACTGGCAAACAAAGAATTCATATCGTCACTTATACTCGAAGAAAATTGCTGCGCATTATAGCTAAACTGACGCCTATGTCATAAAGTTGAAGGCTTATTTCTTTCGAGGGACTGTACCGTGTTGACGTTAACCCGCCTATTCATTCACCCCGTCAAATCCATGCGCGGCATTGGACTGACCCATGCACTGGCAGACGTCAGCGGACTGGCTTTCGATCGGATTTTTATGATAACCGAAGCGGACGGCACCTTCATTACCGCCCGTCAGTTTCCGCTGATGGTACGTTTTATCCCCTCTCCTCTGCATGATGGCCTGCATCTGACCGCGCCGGATGGCAGTTCCGCCATCGTACGGTTTAACGATTTCGCCGCACAGGACGCGCCAACAGAAGTATGGGGGAATCATTTTACCGCTCGCATCGCACCGGAGGCCATCAACCAGTGGCTGAGCGGCTTCTTTTCCCGCGCCGTGCAGTTGCGCTGGGTCGGGCCTCAACTCACCCGCCGGGTTAAGCGCCATGCGAGCGTCCCACTCTCCTTTGCCGATGGCTATCCTTATCTGCTGGTGAATGACGCCTCGCTGCGCGATCTTCAGCAGCGTTGCCCGGCAGGGGTTCAGGTTGAACAGTTCCGCCCGAATCTGGTGGTTTCTGGTGCCAGCGCGTGGGAAGAGGATACCTGGAAAGTGATTCGCATCGGCGACGTTATCTTTGACGTGGCGAAACCCTGCAGTCGCTGCATTTTTACCACCGTCAGTCCGGAAAAAGGGCAGAAACACCCGTCGGGTGAGCCGCTGGCGACGCTTCAGACCTTCCGCACCGCGTCGGATAATGGCGATGTGGATTTCGGACAGAATTTGATCGCCCGAAACAGCGGCGTCGTCCGGGTCGGCGATGAGGTGGAGATTTTGTCAACCGGCCCCGCGCGCGTCTATGGCGCGGCCGATACGGATGACATCCCCGACGCCGCGCCGCAGGCAGACGCCTCGGTCAGCATTGACTGGCAGGGGCAGGCATTTCGGGGTAATAATCAGCAGGTGCTGCTTGAACAACTGGAAAACCAGGGAATTCGCATACCCTATTCTTGTCGGGCGGGGATTTGCGGCTGCTGTCGTATCACATTGCTGGAAGGCGAAGTGACTCCGCTGAAAAAGTCCGCGCTGGGCCCGGACGACACAATTCTGAGCTGTAGCTGTGTGCCAAAAAGCGCGCTGAAGCTGGCGCGTTAAACCGCCTGTTCCAGACTGTAGCTGCTGGCGGTCAACTGCGGCTTCAGTCTGTCGTTCATGATCTTTATCGCATCGCCAAGCTGCATCGTTCGTCCCGCCACCACGACGCCGGGCTGAGCAAGTAAGCACAGCGCGGCGTTGTCGCCAGGTTCCACCACCAGCAAATTGACCTGCTCCTGGGTATCGCTTAACCAGACGCAGGCGGTATCGCCTGTCGTCGGCGACCAGTTATCATTATGCGCCACAAAGTGCCAGCTTTTCGGCATTTGCGGCTTCAGATAACGAATCGCCACCAGCGCATTGAGCACCAGTTCCGCTTTTTGTTCCCGGGAAAGCTCCAGGTCACGGCATTTTTCTTCAAAGGAGAAGTAAAGCGCTGCGTCATCGACGCAGAAACCAGACGGCGAAAATGCATCCGGGGTGAGCATTTTGCGGGCAAAACGCGAGCGAAATAACATGCCATTGGCTAAATCGAGCATCATACGGTCATGCTCTTCGTCATAATACCAGCGCCAGTTATCGTCAGGTTTAATTCGCATTTTTCTCTCCCCTCTCCATTGACCTGTTGCAAAATTGTCCCTTTTTGCCGCTTCGCTTATTGCTTTTATAAGCAAAGCTTAAAATGTCTAAATAAGCAACAGTGAAAGAATATAAAACAACCAGGCGCGGAAATAAACCCCTGGTTGTCTGATATTCTGATATAGCGCGGGAAAAAAAATCAAATATGGGTAACGATTTCTTTAATCAGCGGCGGACCTTTAAAAATAAAACCGGAATAAATCTGTACCAGTGTTGCCCCGGCGGCCATCTTCTCGCGGGCGGCGATGACCGAGTCGATCCCACCTACGCCAATAATGGGCAGTTGGCCTTTTAATTCCTGGGAAAGTCGACGGATAATTTCTGTGCTTTTTAATTGCAGCGGACGACCACTTAAACCGCCCGTTTGATCGCAATTTTTCATTCCCTGGACCAGAGAACGATCGAGTGTTGTATTGGTCGCAATAACACCATCAATATTATGGCGAACTAAACTGTCGGCAACCTGGATCAGTTCTTCTTCTGAAAGATCCGGCGCGATCTTTACGGCGATCGGAACATATTTTTGATGGATCGTTTGCAGATCGTTTTGTTTATTTTTAATTGCGCTTAGCAGATCGTCCAACGCGTCGCCATATTGTAAGGTACGTAATCCCGGTGTATTTGGCGAGGAGATATTAATCGCGATGTAACCGGCATAAGCGTAGATTTTTTCCATACAAATCAGATAGTCATCTTTACCCTGCTCGACCGGTGTGTCTTTATTTTTACCGATATTAATGCCGAGCACGCCGTCATAATGGGCCTTTTTAACATTCTCAACCAGGTTATCCACCCCGTGATTATTAAAGCCCATGCGGTTGATCAACCCTTCAGCATCAACCAGGCGAAAGAGCCGCGGCTTATCGTTGCCCGGCTGCGGTCGTGGAGTAACGGTGCCGATCTCGATCGAACCAAACCCCATCGCGCCCAGGGCGTCGATACATTCGCCGTCTTTATCCAGACCGGCAGCCAGTCCAAGGGGATTCTTAAAGGTTAACCCCATGCAAGTGACCGGCCTGGCTGGTACTTTCTGGCGGACTAACGCTTCAAAAGGCGTACCCTTAATGCGGCGTAATTGCTGAAACGTAAACTCATGAGCGCGCTCTGGATCGAGCTGAAAAAGGGCTTTACGAACGAAGGGGTAGTACATGAACTCTCCTGGATTCCCGGTGTGCAGACCGGGGGCGTATTATGGGTGATATCGCACAAAAAGGGAATTGACCTGCGGCAATAAAAAGCAATCGTTTCCCCCGCAGTGCCCTTTTTATGCTTTTTTCACATTTTCTATCCCGCATAAATCATTTCGGTTCCCGCCTCTCCTCTGACAGACTGCAAAAAATGTTATCAATGTTACTTAAAAGCAAACATTAAGTTATAAGGGAGAAGGCAACTATGCGCGTCATCACTCTGGCGGGAAGCCCACGCTTCCCCTCTCGCTCCAGTGCGTTACTGGAATACGCCCGTGAAAAGCTTAACGCGCTGGACGTGGAGGTTTGGCACTGGAATCTGCACAACTTCGAACCGGCAGATCTGTTATATGCGCGCTTCGACAGCCCGGCGTTGCACATCCTGACGGAACAGCTTAAGCAAGCGGATGGCCTGATCGTCGCCACACCGGTCTATAAAGCAGCCTATTCCGGCGCCCTGAAAACACTGCTTGATATGCTTCCGGAGCGGGCGCTGGAAGGCAAAGTGGTGTTACCTGTGGCCACGGGGGGTACCGTTGCGCATCTGCTTGCCGTTGACTATGCGCTAAAGCCGGTGCTTAGCGCCCTCAAGGCGCAAGAAATCCTGCACGGGGTCTTTGCCGACGATACCCAGATCATTGAGTATCAACATGCCCCTCGCTTCACCCCCAATTTACAGTTGCGGCTCGACGACGCGCTGGAAACCTTCTGGCAAGCACTGCATCGCCGCGAGGTTCCCGCCCCAGCCTTCACGGTTCAGCGAGGCGCGGCTCATGCTTAATTTATTAAAACAACCTTTACTGGCATTCGGCGGCCTGCTGGCGCTTTCAGCCGCAACCTTCGCTGCGCCTTCGTCACCAGACGCGCTACGCATTGGTTATCAGAAAGGCAGCATCAGTATGGTTCTTGCCAAAAGCCATCAACTTCTGGAAAAGCGCTATCCGCAGACCCGTATTTCCTGGGTCGAATTCCCGGCCGGACCGCAGATGCTTGAAGCCCTTAACGTGGGCAGTATCGATCTGGGCAGCACCGGCGATATTCCGCCGATTTTCGCTCAGGCCGCCGGCGCGGATCTGGTCTATGTCGGCGTTGAACCGGCGAAACCGAAAGCGGAAGTGATACTGGTGCCGGAATCCAGCCCCATCCGGACGGTGGCGGAGCTGAAAGGGCATAAAGTGGCGCTTCAGAAAGGTTCCAGCTCGCACAATCTGCTGTTACGCGCACTGCAGCAAGCTGGATTGAAATTTACCGATATCCAGCCAACGTGGCTAACGCCTGCCGACGCCCGCGCCGCTTTTCAGCAGGGTAACGTAGATGCCTGGGCGATTTGGGATCCTTACTATTCTGCGGCGCTGTTGCAGGGTGGCGTGCGCGTGCTTAAGGACGGTAGCGACCTGAAACAAACCGGTTCGTTCTATCTCGCCTCACGTCCCTACGCAGAGAAGAACGGCGTGTTTATTCAGGGCGTGCTGGACACCTTTAGCCAGGCCGACGCGCTGACGATTTCGCAACGCCCGGAAAGCATTACCTTGCTGGCGAAAACCATGGGATTACCGGAACCGGTGATCGCCGCCTATCTCGATCATCGCCCGCCGACCACCATTTCCCCGGTCAGCGCTGCCGTTGCGGCGCTGCAACAACAAACGGCAGACCTGTTTTACGACAACCGTCTGGTGCCAAAAAAGATTGATATTCGCCAGCGCATCTGGCAACCCACTCAACAGGAAGGAAAACAGCTATGAGCCTGAATATGTTCTGGTTTTTACCGACTCACGGTGACGGTCACTTTCTGGGAACGGATCAGGGTTCTCGTCCGGTGGATCACGGTTATCTCCAGCAGATCGCGCAGACGGCCGATCGTCTGGGATTCACTGGCGTACTGATCCCGACCGGGCGTTCCTGTGAAGATGCCTGGCTGGTCGCCGCCTCGATGATCCCGGTCACCCAGCGTCTTAAGTTCCTGGTGGCATTACGGCCAAGCGTCACGTCGCCCACGGTGGCGGCACGCCAGGCGGCGACGCTTGACCGGCTCTCTAACGGTCGGGCGCTGTTCAACCTGGTGACCGGTAGCGATCCACAGGAACTGGCGGGCGATGGGGTCTTTCTCGATCACACCGAGCGCTATGAAGCCTCCGCCGAGTTCACCCAAGTCTGGCGACGGTTATTGCAGGGTGAAACGGTTGATTTTAACGGCAAGCATATTCATGTAAACGGCGCGAAACTGTTTTTCCCGCCGGTTCAGCAACCGTATCCACCGCTCTATTTTGGCGGTTCCTCCGAGGTTGCGCAGGAACTTGCTGCGGAGCAGGTCGATCTGTATCTGACCTGGGGTGAACCGCCCGATCAGGTAAGAGAGAAAATCGCCCAGGTGCGCGCTAAAGCAGCGGCTCGCGGTCGCACCTTGCGCTTTGGTATTCGTTTGCATGTGATTGTGCGCGAAACCAACGAAGAGGCCTGGCGCGCGGCGGACCGGCTAATCGCGCATCTCGATGACGAAACCATCGCGAAAGCGCAGGCCGCTTTCGCCAGGACGGACTCCGTGGGGCAGCAACGGATGGCGTCACTGCATAACGGCAAACGCGATAATCTGGAAATCAGCCCTAACCTGTGGGCAGGCGTGGGGCTGGTGCGTGGCGGCGCAGGCACAGCGCTGGTGGGAGACGGCCCAACGGTGGCGGCGCGTATTCAGGAATATGCCGCGCTGGGTATCGACAGTTTTGTGTTATCTGGCTATCCGCATCTGGAAGAGGCCTGGAAGGTCGGCGAACTACTCTTCCCGCACCTTGACGTTGCTATACCGGACGTTCCGCAGCCGCAGCATCTGCATTTGCAGGGAGAAGCCGTGGCGAATGACTTCATTCCGCGTAAAGCCGCCCAAAGCTAAGGAGGATGAACATGGCTACGCCCCTTGAAAAAAGATTGCTGCACGCTGCCCCCTGGTTTTTGCCGGTGGGTATTGTGGCGGTCTGGCAACTTGCTTCCTCCCTGGGCTGGCTTTCCGGTCGCATTTTTCCGTCGCCGGAAGGGGTGATCGCCGCGTTCTGGACGCTTTCCGCCAGTGGTGAGCTTTGGCAGCATCTGGCGATCAGCGCCTGGCGCGCGCTGATCGGCTTTTCGATCGGCGGTTCGCTCGGCCTGGCGCTGGGCCTGGTCAGCGGCCTGTCGCACTGGGGAGAACGCCTGCTGGATACGTCCATTCAGATGTTGCGCAACGTACCGCATCTGGCGCTAATTCCACTCGTCATCCTGTGGTTTGGCATTGACGAAACCGCGAAGATCTTTCTGGTGGCGCTGGGTACGCTGTTTCCGATTTACATCAACACCTGGCATGGGATCCGCAATATCGATCGCGGACTGGTGGAGATGGCGCGCAGTTATGGGCTTTCCGGTTTGTCGCTGTTTTTGCATGTGATTTTACCCGGCGCCCTGCCCTCGATCATGGTTGGGGTTCGTTTTTCACTTGGACTAATGTGGCTGACGCTCATCGTGGCAGAGACCATCTCGGCCAATTCCGGTATCGGCTACCTGGCAATGAACGCCCGGGAATTTCTGCAAACGGATATCGTCGTCGTCGCCATTATTCTTTACGCCCTGCTCGGCAAGCTCGCCGATGTCAGCGCGCAACTGCTGGAGCGCCTCTGGCTGCGCTGGCATCCCGCTTATCAATTGAAAAAGGCCGCTGTATGAATACCGCCCGACTGAACCAGGGTACGCCGCTCCTGCTGAATGCGGTGACAAAGCGATATGCGCGAAACACGGTGCTGAACGGGTTGGATCTGCATATTCCGGCCGGTCAGTTTGTCGCGGTGGTCGGACGTAGCGGTGGCGGTAAAAGCACGCTGCTGCGCTTGCTCGCCGGGCTGGAGGCGCCCACCGACGGCGCGTTACTGGCAGGTACTACGCCGCTGACGGAGATGCAGGGGGACATCCGCATGATGTTTCAGGATGCGCGCCTGTTGCCGTGGAAGTCGGTGATGGATAATGTCGGTCTGGGACTGAAAAGCGACTGGCGGAACGCCGCACGTCAGGCGCTGTCTGCAGTAGGGCTGGAAAACCGGGCGGAGGAATGGCCCGCAGCGCTTTCCGGTGGACAAAAGCAGCGAGTGGCGCTGGCACGCGCGCTTATCCATCGTCCCGGGTTGCTGTTACTTGACGAGCCGCTCGGGGCGCTGGATGCGCTGACCCGACTGGAGATGCAGGATCTTATCGTATCACTGTGGCAGGAACATGGCTTCACGGTGCTGCTGGTGACCCACGACGTCAGCGAGGCTGTGGCAATGGCCGATCGCGTACTGCTGATCGAAGCGGGCAAGATCGGGTTGGATCTTACGGTGGATATTGCGCGACCACGTCGTCGGGGGTCCGTGCGTTTAGCGGAGCTGGAAACGGAGGTGCTGCAACGGGTGATGCAGCGAGGCGAAACGACGCAACCGGTGCGTCGGCATGGCTGATTAACCGCATGCTGTCGCCTGGTCAAATCAGCGCCACCCGGTAAATTACCCGGTGGCGCTGATTATTTATCGCCCCTAAGAAACGGCAGGTCGACGCATCAGGCAAGCGCTTTCGCGATCTTCTCGAACAGATCGCCGGACAGATTCTCCAGCCCTTTTAACTGTTCAAGCGCGGCGCGCATTTTTTCCTGGCGCGGCTGGTCATAACGCTTCAGACGAATCAGCGGTTCTATCAGCCGCGACGCCACCTGCGGGTTACGGCTGTTCAGCTCGGTTAACATGTCAACCAGGAACTGGTAGCCACTGCCGTCCTCGGCGTGGAAAGCCGCCGGATTACTGCCTGCGAAGGCGCCAATCAGCGAACGCACGCGGTTCGGGTTGCTCATACTGAACGAACGGTGCTTCAGCAAGCCGCGCACCGTTTCCAGCACATTTTCCGCAGGGCTGGTGGATTGCAGGATAAACCATTTATCCATCACCAGACCATCCTGATGCCACTTATCATCATACTCCTGCATCAGCGCGTCGCGGCACGGTAGCTGTGCGGCCACCGCCGCAGAGAGCGCGGCCAGCGCATCGGTCATATTGTTGGCTGTATGGTATTGCTTGCTCACCAGCGTATCGGCAAGCTGCGTTTCGCCAAAGGCGAGGAAACGCAGGCAAGTATTGCGCAAGGTGCGCTTACCGATATCCCCGTGCTCCACACGATACGTGTCCAGATGATTCGCGTTATAGATCGCGAGGAATTCATCCGCCAGTTCTGTCGCCAGCGTCCGGGTCAGGGCTTCGCGTACCTGGGCAATCGCCAGCGGGTCGATAATCTCAAACAGTTCAGCCATTTCATTTGCAGAAGGCAGCGTCAAAATTTCCGCCGCCAGCGCCGGATCAATCGTCTCATCCAGCAGCACCGCGCGGAAGGCGTCGGCAACATGCACCGGCAGCGAGAGCGGTTGCCCCTGCTGAACGCGCGCGACGTTCAGTTTGATCCAGGTCGCCAGCAGGCTCTGCGCCGCATCCCAGCGCGAAAAGTCGTTACGCGCGTGACGCATCAGGAAGGTCAGCTGCTGATCGCTCCATTTATATTCCAGTTTCACTGGCGCGGAAAACTCGCACAGCAGCGCCGGAACGGGCTGGAAATAGACGTTATCAAAAACAAACGTTTGTTCCGCCTGCGTGACGTTGAGCACCGGATTCACCGGATGGCCCCCCTTGCGCAGCGGGATCACTTTACCTTCGTTGTCATATAATTCAATGGCAAACGGGATGTGCAGCGGCAGTTTTTCCGCCTGATCCGGCGTGGGTGGCGTGCGCTGGCTGATGGTCAGCGTGTACTGTTCGGTTTCCGGATTGTAGTCATCTTTAACCGTCACAATCGGGGTGCCGGACTGGCTGTACCAGCGACGGAAATGGGAGAGATCGATATTGGACGCGTCCTCCATCGCCTGGACAAAGTCGTCGCAGGTAGCGGCGCTGCCGTCATGACGCTCAAAATAGAGCTGCATTCCCTTCTGGAAGTTTTCTTCTCCCAGCAGCGTGTGGATCATACGGATCACTTCCGCCCCCTTTTCGTAAACCGTCAGGGTATAGAAGTTATTCATCTCGATGACTTTGTCCGGGCGGATGGGGTGCGCCATCGGACTGGCGTCCTCCGCAAACTGTAACCCACGCATCGTACGCACGTTACTAATGCGATTCACCGCGCGGGAACCGAGATCGGAGCTGAACTCCTGGTCGCGGAACACGGTTAAGCCTTCTTTCAGGCTCAACTGGAACCAGTCGCGGCAGGTGACGCGGTTACCGGTCCAGTTGTGGAAATATTCATGACCGATCACCCGTTCAATATCGAGGTAGTCTTTGTCGGTGGCGGTGTCGGTTCGCGCCAGCACGTATTTGGAGTTAAAGATGTTGAGGCCTTTGTTCTCCATCGCGCCCATATTAAAGAAGTCGACGGCGACAATCATATAAATGTCGAGATCGTATTCCAGACCAAAGCGCTCTTCGTCCCACTTCATGGAGTTTTGCAGCGAAGTCATCGCCCATGGCGCGCGGTCCAGATTGCCGCGGTCAACGTACAATTCCAGCGCCACTTCCCGGCCTGAACGGGTGGTAAACGTATCGCGCAGCACGTCGAAATCGCCAGCCACCAGCGCAAACAGGTAGCACGGTTTCGGGAACGGATCCTGCCACTGAACCCAGTGGCGACCGTTATCCAGGTCGCCCTCTGCAACGCGGTTGCCGTTAGACAGCAGGAACGGATATTTGGCTTTATCGGCGATAATTTTGGTGGTAAAGCGCGCCAGCACGTCTGGTCTGTCGAGATACCAGGTGATATGGCGAAAGCCTTCCGCTTCGCACTGAGTACACAGCGCGTCGCCGGACTGGTACAGCCCTTCCAGCGCGGTATTTGCCGCGGGGCTGATCGCATTAACAATGCGCAGGGTAAAACGCTCGGGCAAATTGCTGAGGACCAGTTGGCCCTCGTCTTCTTTATAGTCCGTCCACGGTTCATCGTTAACATGGACGGAGATCAGCGTCAGCGCTTCGCCATCGAGTTTAAGCGGGGCATCGGATGCGCCATGACGAACAGCCTGGCTCACTGCCGTGACCAGGGTTTTTTCAGCATCCAGGTCAAAGGTCAAGTCAATATCAGTAATCTGGTAATCCGGCGCACGGTAGTCGTGGCGGTATTTGGCTTGTGGCTGTTGTGTCATAAAAAAACCTTTCGCATCTTTTATAGAGTCTCGACTCCAGTCTATTCCTGTTGCGCAAATCGCGCTACGCAGAATGTTCATCTTTTCAGGCACAAAGCCTCTTGTTGCTACATTTTTATAACACGAGGCACGAAATGCACTCGACCCGAAAGTCAGCTTATGGTGTGATCGGGGTTCAATAAATCGCTAAACAAGGTATACTCCAGCGGTTTTCTTAGTTGTTTATTGTACTAAACGCTCCCGTGAGAGGATGCTACTGCGCACCTATGACACAATTCGCTTCTTCTGTTCTGCACTCGTTGCTGGATACAGACGCTTATAAGTTGCATATGCAGCAAGCCGTATATCACCACTACTATGATGTGCAGGTAGCGGCGGAATTTCGTTGCCGTGGCGACGATCTGCTGGGTATTTATGCTGACGCCATTCGCGAGCAGGTCAACGCCATGCAGCATCTTCGCCTTCAGGAAGATGAGCATCAGTGGCTCTCTGGACTGCCTTTCTTTAAAGCGGATTACCTGAACTGGTTGCGCGATTTTCGCTATAACCCGGAGCAGGTCTCGGTCAGCAATGATAACGGTAAGCTCAATATCCGCTTAACCGGCCCGTGGCGTGAAGTCATCATGTGGGAAGTTCCCCTGCTGGCGGTGATAAGCGAGCTGGTGCATCGTTATCGTTCTCCGGAAGCGGGCGTCTCTCAGGCGCTTGATACGCTCGAAAGTAAACTTGTCGATTTCTCTGCGTTAACCGCCGATCTCGATATGTCTCACTTCCACCTGATGGATTTCGGCACCCGCCGCCGTTTTTCCCGCGAAGTGCAGCAGGCCATTGTCCAGCGCCTGCAGCAGGAGCCGTGGTTTGTCGGCACCAGCAACTACGATCTCGCTCGTCGTCTCTCCCTGACGCCGATGGGAACCCAGGCCCACGAATGGTTTCAGGCGCATCAGCAAATCAGCCCGGAACTGGCGACCAGTCAGCGTGCGGCGCTTGCAGCGTGGTTGCATGAATACCCTGACCAGTTGGGGATCGCCCTGACCGACTGTATTACCATGGATGCGTTCTTGCGCGACTTCGGCGTCGAGTTCGCCAGTCGTTATCAGGGGTTGCGGCATGACTCCGGCGATCCGGTGGAATGGGGTGAGAAAGCTATCGCCCACTTTGAAAAACTGGGCATCGACCCGCAGAGTAAAACCCTGGTCTTTTCCGATAATCTCGATCTGCGCAAAGCGGTCGATCTGTATCGCCACTTCTCTTCACGGGTGCGGCTGAGCTTCGGCATCGGTACGCGCCTGACCTGCGATATTCCGCAGGTGAAGCCGTTGAACATTGTTATCAAGCTGGTGGAGTGTAACGGCAAGCCCGTTGCCAAGCTATCCGACAGCCCAGGCAAAACCATTTGTCACGACAAAGCGTTTGTTCGCGCATTGCGCAAAGCCTTCGATTTACCGCATATCAAAAAAGCCAGTTAACAGCTTAAGGGAGCCGCTACGGCTCCCTTTTCACGTTTATTTCCGAAATCTTCTTATTTGCTAACGAATTCTGCTTGTCTGATGGCAGATGCCAGGTAACATAGGTATTCCCCCGTTTCGGGGACGTGTTTTTATATTGGACTACTAACAGAGAGAATATTATGAGCGTTGTGCCTGTAGCCGACGTACTCCAGGGCCGCGTAGACGTTGACAGCGAAGTCACCGTGCGCGGATGGGTACGTACCCGCCGAGATTCAAAAGCTGGCATCTCCTTCCTCGCCGTTTATGACGGTTCCTGCTTTGATCCTGTACAGGCCGTCATTAATCATTCTCTGCCCAATTACAATGAAGAAGTGCTGCGTCTGACCACCGGTTGCTCGGTTATCGTTACGGGTAAGGTAGTGGCCTCACCGGGACAAGGGCAAAGTTTCGAGATTCAGGCGACGAACGTGGAAGTCACCGGCTGGGTGGAAGATCCGGACACTTACCCGATGGCGGCGAAACGCCACAGCATTGAATACCTGCGTGAAGTGGCGCATCTGCGTCCGCGCACCAACATGATTGGCGCGGTCGCCCGCGTTCGCCATACCCTGGCGCAGGCGCTGCATCGTTTCTTCGACGAACAGGGCTTCTTCTGGGTGTCCACTCCCCTTATTACCGCGTCCGATACCGAAGGCGCGGGCGAAATGTTCCGTGTGTCGACGCTGGATCTGGAAAACCTGCCGCGTAACGAGCAGGGCAAAGTCGATTTCGATAAAGACTTCTTTGGTAAAGAGTCATTCCTGACCGTATCCGGCCAGTTGAACGGCGAAACTTACGCCTGCGCACTGTCGAAGATCTACACCTTCGGCCCAACCTTCCGTGCCGAAAATTCCAACACCAGCCGTCACCTGGCTGAATTTTGGATGCTGGAGCCGGAAGTCGCGTTTGCTAACCTGAACGACGTCGCCGGACTGGCGGAAGCCATGCTGAAATATGCCTTCAACGCAGTGCTGACTGAACGTGCAGACGACATGAAGTTCTTCGCGGAGCGCGTAGACAAAGAAGCGATTTCACGTCTGGAACGCTTCATTGAAGCTGACTTCGCCCAGGTGGACTACACCGATGCGGTCACGATCCTGGAAAACTGCGGTAAGAAATTTGAGAACCCGGTGTACTGGGGCGTCGATCTCTCCTCAGAGCATGAGCGTTATCTGGCGGAAGAGCACTTTAAAGCGCCGGTCGTGGTGAAAAACTATCCCAAGGACATTAAAGCGTTCTATATGCGCCTTAACGACGACGGGAAAACCGTTGCCGCGATGGATGTTCTGGCGCCGGGCATTGGCGAGATTATCGGTGGTTCCCAGCGTGAAGAACGTCTGGATGTGCTGGATGCCCGAATGCTGGAAATGGGCCTGAATAAAGAAGATTACTGGTGGTATCGCGATCTGCGTCGCTACGGTACGGTTCCGCATTCTGGCTTTGGCCTCGGCTTCGAACGTCTGATCGCCTACGTCACCGGCGTGCAGAACGTACGTGACGTGATCCCGTTCCCGCGCACACCGCGCAACGCGAGTTTCTAATCTCGACGTCAAAAGGCCAGCGCTGCTGGCCTTTTTGTGATATCAACTGTCAGTTTCTGTGAATAATTTGGCAGCAATGTAAAGATCAACCGCCTTCCTCTTCCGTCCTGTTACGTCATATTTCAGCGTCACATTTCGTACAAACCAAAATCCCTGATATCACTACGGATTAGTTTATTCTCATCCATTAGTACTTTTTTTAAACAATTGCACAGCATTCCAGACGGCTACAACACGGCATACGCGAAAACAAAGGTGCCGATTTTCTGTTCGATTTTTTACACTTATCTGAATTAAAGATAAGAAAATCATATATATAGATATGACTGCCGATATTTGAAGCGGAAACAGGTTCGAAACTTGATATCGTTCACAAAGTTCCAAAAATGAAACACATAGTTACATATTTTTTCTTTTTGAAACCAAATCTTTATCTTTGTAGCACTTTGACGGTAGCGGAACGCTGGTTTGAATGAAAAGATGCCTGTCAGACACATAAAGACACCAAACTCTCATCAATAGTTCCGTAAATTTTTATTTACAGAAATTATTGGCGGCAGTGGCAGGTGTCATAAAAAAACCAATGAGGGTAATAAATAATGATGAAGCGCAATATTCTGGCAGTGGTGATCCCTGCCCTGCTGGCTGCCGGTGCGGCAAACGCTGCAGAAGTCTATAACAAAGACGGCAACAAACTGGATCTGTACGGTAAAGCGGTAGGTCTGCATTATTTTTCTAAAGGCAACGGAGAGAATAGCTACGGTGGCGATGGCGACCAGACCTATGCCCGTCTTGGTTTCAAAGGGGAAACACAGATTAATGACCAACTGACCGGTTACGGTCAGTGGGAGTATCAATTCCAGGGTAACAACTCTGAAGGGGGTTCTGACGCGCAGAGCGGCAACAAAACCCGTCTGGCGTTCGCGGGTCTGAAATTCGGCGACGCGGGCTCCTTCGACTACGGTCGTAACTACGGTATCGTTTACGATGCGCTGGGCTACACCGATATGCTGCCTGAATTTGGCGGCGATACCGCCTACACCGATAACTTCTTTGTGGGTCGCGTGGGCGGCGTTGCGACTTACCGTAACTCCAACTTCTTTGGTCTGGTTGAAGGCCTGAACTTCGGCGTTCAGTACCTGGGCAAAAATGAGCGCGCAAGCACCTATGAGGTTGACGGCGATGACAACAACTTCAGCGACGTGCGTCGTTCTAACGGCGACGGCTGGGGTGGCTCTCTGAGCTATGAGTTCGAAGGCTTCGGCATCGTCGGTGCTTACGGCTCCGCCGATCGTACCAATGCGCAGACTAACCCGGCTCTGCGTGGCCAGGGTGATAAAGCTGAGCAGTGGGCAACCGGTCTGAAATATGATGCGAACAACCTCTATCTGGCGGCAAACTACGGTGAAACCCGTAACGCAACGCCAATTAGCGGCGGTTTTGCTAACAAAACCCAGGACATCCTGTTAGTCGCACAGTACCAGTTCGACTTTGGTCTGCGTCCGTCCATCGCCTACACCAAATCTAAAGCGAAAGACGTAGAAGGTATTGGTAATGAAGATCTGGTGAACTACGTGGAAGTTGGCGCCACTTACTACTTCAACAAAAACATGTCCACCTACGTTGACTACATCATCAACCAGATTGATTCTGACAACAAACTGGGCGTAGGCTCCGACGACACCGTCGCAGTCGGTATTGTTTACCAGTTCTAATAGCAGACCCCTTTGTTAAATGCCTCAAAAACAGGACTTCGGTCCTGTTTTTTTATGCCTGTCAGCGGAATCTCGCGACTTCACAAAACCTTGAGAGTTTTCACGTCTAACGGTTGGCATTTTGTAAATCTCCCGTTAACCTGATAGCGGAATTCCCTTCTGTAACCACAATGGAACCTCGTCATGTTTGAGAACATTACCGCCGCCCCTGCCGACCCTATTCTGGGCCTGGCCGATCTGTTTCGTGCTGATGACCGCCCTGGGAAAATTAACCTCGGGATCGGTGTCTATAAAGATGAAACTGGCAAAACGCCGGTGCTGACCAGCGTTAAAAAAGCCGAGCAGTATTTACTCGAAAATGAAACAACAAAAAACTACCTCGGCATTGACGGTATTCCGGAATTTGGCCGTTGCACCCAGGAACTGCTGTTCGGGAAAGGCAGCGCGCTGATTAACGACAAGCGCGCGCGGACGGCGCAAACACCAGGCGGCACCGGGGCGCTACGCGTCGCGGCAGACTTCCTGGCGAAAAACACGGCGGTAAAACGCGTATGGGTGAGCAACCCGAGCTGGCCGAACCATAAGAGCGTCTTTGGCTCTGCGGGTCTGGAAGTCCGTGAGTATGCGTATTACGACGCAGAAAACCATGCGCTCGACTTCGACGCGCTGCTGAACAGCCTCAGCGAAGCCCAGGCAGGCGATGTGGTGCTGTTCCACGGCTGCTGCCACAACCCAACCGGCATTGATCCGACGCTTGAGCAGTGGCAAACGCTGGCTCAGCTTTCTGTCGATAAAGGCTGGCTGCCGCTGTTTGACTTCGCATACCAGGGATTTGCCCGTGGTCTGGAAGAGGACGCTGAAGGGCTGCGCGCTTTCGCCGCGCTGCATAAGGAGCTGATTGTTGCCAGCTCCTACTCAAAAAACTTTGGTCTGTACAACGAACGCGTGGGCGCCTGTACGTTGGTCGCCGCCGATGCGGAAACCGTTGACCGCGCGTTCAGCCAGATGAAGTCTGTCATTCGCGCCAACTACTCTAACCCACCAGCCCACGGCGCTTCCGTTGTCGCCACCATTCTGAGCAACGACGCGCTGCGCGCGATTTGGGAGCAAGAACTGACCGACATGCGTCAGCGCATTCAGCGCATGCGTCTGCTGTTCGTGAATACCCTGCAGGAAAAAGGGGCAAACCGAGATTTCAGCTTCATTATTAAGCAGAACGGCATGTTCTCCTTCAGCGGCCTGACCAAGGAACAGGTGCTGCGTCTGCGCGAGGAGTTCGGTGTTTACGCCGTCGCCTCCGGTCGGGTTAACGTTGCCGGAATGACGCCAGACAACATGGCGCCGCTGTGCGAAGCCATCGTCGCGGTTCTGTAAGCGACCCGGAAAACAAAAAGCCCGCTGAAACAGCGGGCTTTTTTACTGGCGCGTGGCACCGGCCTGGAGCCTGGCTACATACCGTTACCAGACAGGCATTTCATCCTGGAGGAAAGGATTATGTAGACGTTCGTACCCCAGCGTCGACAGCGGCCCATGCCCCGGAATAAAGGTCACCTCATCGCCTAACGGCAGCAGCTTACGCTTAATGGAGTCAATTAACTGACTATGGTCACCGCGTGGAAAATCGCTGCGCCCCACCCCGCCTTTGAAAATCACGTCCCCGGATATGAGCAACTGAGATGATTTATCAAAAAAGACGATGTGTCCTGGCGTGTGGCCCGGGCAATGTAACACCTGTAAAGTCACATTCCCTACGCTGACAGTCTCTCCTTCATTCAACCAGCAGTCAGGCGTCAAAGGCTGACACTCGTCGAGGCCGAACATGCGACTCTGGGCAGGCAGTCCCTCAAGCCAGAACTGATCTTCTTTTTCCGGACCGATAATCGGGACGCCGTAGTGCTGCGCCAGCTCTGCCGCCGCTCCCACGTGATCGAGATGTCCGTGAGTGAGCAGGATCTGCATCAGCGTTACGCCGCTGGCGTCCACTTCCTGTTTGATTTTCCCGGCATCGCCACCAGGATCGACCAGCGCTGCCAGACGGGTTTGCTCACACCAGATCAAGGAACAGTTCTGGGAGAACGCGGTGACCGGAATAATACGATAGTTCATACTTCCCCTGTTTCGTTAATCACCAGTGCCGTACGGGACCGGTGTCAATATGCACAAAGTTACTGCGTGGGTAGTATCCTACACCACCAGCGCGCATAGATAACGCGGCTTTGCGAATATTGCTTAACGAAACGCCTTCAATATGGAAATCCATTGCCTGGCCTTTGGTGTGGTAGCTTTTTTTAGCGACTCCACGACTGTGGGCGCGCAATTCATTATTGGTATCGAGCGAACGATAACCGGAAATCAACTGGACGGGTTTACGGGAGCCGAGTAGCCCTTGCAGGCGGAAAAGCTGGTCAAACAGTCCTGGATCGATGGACTTCACCTTGTTTGCGCGGTAGTCGCGGAAAAAATGGTTAAGTTTGGCTAATTCATCCTGAATGTAAGCTCTGCCATCAAAAAATTCCGCTTTGATTGACTCACCGGTATGAAGATTATTGAGAGTCAAAATACGCGGACGCGGGGTAGAGAGAGTGGCAAACGCAGGCACGGGCAAGATGGCAGCTCCCAGGGCAGCACCACCTAACGCCAGCAGTTTGCGGCGATTAGCGTCAAAATTGTCCATGGTAATAAGGTCTACAGGTAAAAGGTCATCAACAATATGCTTTAGCGCACGAAGGGCACCTTAACTGGCAAAAAAGCCGCCGTCAAGATGGCCCAAGCCCAGCAGTGGCGGGGCTTCTGGCCGGCTGGCCCCGTGACTGCCAAATATTACGACAACAGATTTATCAGAACTTCTTCATTTACCTGATTAATTGTTCCGCTTTTGCCACAATTTGTGCGCTGGATCGCGCTATCTGGTCATAATTGTAAATATCTGTGCGATATTCCGTTCTTCCATCGGCTCCCACGAACGCGGTCAGATAATAAAGATTGACCGGAATCGTCTGGCGAATATTGACGTAGCGGGTATCCCCCTGCTTCAGAGCGTCAGAGATGCGGCTATTATTCCAGCCAGCATCCTGTAGCAACATATTGGCAAGCTCAGAGGCCTTGTTTACGCGCACGCAGCCGGAGCTTAACGCCCGGGAGTCCCGTTTGAACAGATTATGGTTCGGCGTATCATGCAAATAAATAGCATCTGAACTGGGCATGTTAAATTTATACCGTCCCAGCGAGTTATGCGCGCCGGGTGCCTGCTGGAAACGAAACGGCAGATTCGACGGCGTAATGGTGGACCAGTCGACCTGCCACGGATCAATCGCCTCCCTGCTGTTCCAGCCACGCATCACCGTATAGCCGTGACGTTCCAGATAGCCCGGATCATTCCAGACCTTCGGCAGGATGTCTTTTCTCGCCAGCGTCGGCGGGACGTTCCACGGCGGGTTGACCACCACATTATTCAGGGCGCTGCTCATCATCGGCGTTTTACGATCGGGACGCCCTACGATAACCCTCGACGCCAGCACCTGGTTGCCGTTCTGATAATAGACCAACGAGTAGGCCGGGATATTAACCATGATCCCCGTCGACAGGTCAGCCGGAAGTAAGCGCAGACGCTGGGTGTTCAATGCCAGCACCCCTGCGCGCTGTGCCGGGGTGACGTTCAGCCAGTCGCGGGTCGCAGGGCCAATCGCCCCGTCCGCGCCCAGTCCCTGCCAGGTCTGGAAGCGTTTGACCGCCGCGACAAGCTCTTTATCATAAGCCGCGCGTACGGCTGGCGCTGGCTTGCTGCGCGGCGCGCTCTGCGGCGAGGACTTCGCGTCGGGTGCGTCAACGGCGACGGCTGACGGACTGACCACTGCCTCTGATGGCGTTTCATCGCCGGGTAGCGCGATCTTCGGTCCTCCTTCCAGCATCCCGGTACGCTGGAGGATTTCGCGCAGCGCCGGAACATCATTACTCCACTGTCCCGGCCGCAGCGTCGCTTTCCCGGTCAACTGCGGCCATGGACGGGAATCGCTGACCAACTCCAGCAGCGACGCATGCATCGACGCGTATTGCGGATGTTGCGGCGCCAGCCCGGCGATAAAAGCAGGCAGTTGACCGTTATCCATCGCGACCTGCCACTGGTTAATCACCGACAGCGGCGGCGTCGTCATTGCGTACGGCTTGCTGCTGTAGAGCCAGCGGTTGCCTTTGACCGGAATATTGGCGATAAAGTGCAGGTACCCCATCATCGCGTCAGACAGAACGACATCGCGCGTTAATCCGCTGACGGACGGATCGGTGAGTAGCGCCACCCAGTGGGTGAACTGTGGCTGGAAGCCCGCGATCGCCACCTCAGCCAGTTGCTGCTGGAAGGCTTTCACCGCATCACGGTTCTCCCACATCGGCCGCATATCACGCGCCGCATACAGCAATTCCAGTTGATTCATATAGACAGGGGCGTACCCCGCAGGCAACCGGGACTGAAGCTCCGCGCGCGCTTTCTCCGCCGCGCCTTCAGGAAGGGGCTGGAGACCCGCCATCACAGCCGTTGCGGCGGACTGCGCCTGCGGCTGGGCGAGACTTTGTTCATTGGCGACGACAGGACTGCCGCCAGCGATAACCTCAGGCTCATCAGCCTGAACATTGAAGTGTGGAGCGAATGTTACAGCCAGGCACAAACTGAATGCCGAAAGCCGACGACCACCAAATTGATTAAGCAACATCCCTTGCCCCCTGGTTGCTATACGACATGCCCGCACATCCGGGGCTTTTTCCTATTATAGAAAGGCTGACAGGCGTTTACCTAACCTTATGTAAAGGAATTTAAAGATAACTCAGTATGAGAAGGTTGTTAAGTGGGCAGAAAAAATCCCCGTGTTTTAAGCACGGGGAAAGAACGAAAAGGACGCCTTACTCGGTAATGGTTAATGTGGTCTCGACATCATACTTGTAAGACCATTGCGTGCCTTTACTTTTGCCTAAAAGCTGTATCGTGCCGTGATACACCCCCGCAGGCAAAGACGTGTTTGTTGTGGAAGAATACACGAGATTCGCCCAGACAGGTGCGATGGCCTCGTAACACGCTTGCCCATAAGAGTTCAGTTGGAAGACATTACAGGCCGTGGCGCGACGTCCTTGAACGATCACATTCCACGTTTTCCCGTTCTGATCGGTCATTGGCACCGTGAGCGGGCTGGAGCCCTTCGCGTCGGAAATCAGCGAACCTGGCCCTTGTGTATCGCCAGTCGTCACGAATGCCATATCAGGGATGCCTTCAATATGCTGTGAGTCCCAGTTATCGCCTTGTACGGTGGAGCCGACAACCGAGATGTTCCAGCTCCCCCGGTAATCATCAATGAAGGTGACCGCTTTATTGGTTAACTCTGAGTTGCCAATGGTGGCCTTTACCGTGACCTGCCCTACTGTAGAGCCCGACAGTTTAACCGTAGCGATACCCCCGCTATCGGACTGCGTTTCAGTAGCAGAAAGCGAATTCAGCGTCGTGCTCCAGGAAACCGTCGCGGAAGGCAAGGGATTATTATTACCGTCGACCACTTCAGCACGGTAAGTGACTTCGCCCTTCCCGACATAGGCTGAGTCAGCGCTTGGGGTTAATTTTGCCAGCGTTGCCGTCTTCGCATCCGCAGTAAAGGTAACACTATTGCCCGAATTTGATCCTGAAGGATTAGCGTCTGGCGTTGCAGTAACCGTTACCACGCCTGATTTCACAGAGGTCCCCTCCGTTGTGGCGCTGCCGCTGCTGTCAGTTTGACTGCTTTGCGGGGACAGTGTGACGCCGTCCAGGTCAGCACGCCAGTTTACCGATGCACCCGTTAAGACGTTGCCATTTTCATCCGCAACTGTCGCTGTCCAGCTGATTTTTTCCTGACCATCGGCAACCGCCGTCGCGGTGTTTGCTTTTACATCCGTCACCTGCGCGGTTGCCACATTCCCGATGACCTGGAGTTGTGCCGTCTGGCTGCTGGCGCCTGCCGCTGCAGTCACCTCGATATTCCCCGCCTTCAGGCTTGAGAATTGGGTCTTCGCGATCCCCTGAGCATCCGTCGTTGATGCACTTTCACTAAAGCGGCTGCTCGTTTCACTGCTACTCCAGTTTACGATTACGCCTGAAATTGGGTTCTGGTTGGCATCAATAACCTTCGCTGTTAGCGTCACGTTATCTTTATCCGCAATAATTCCCGACATTTTATCCGCGCTGAGTGACGATACAGTCGCCGTTCCTGGATCGCCAGTAAACGTTAAATCGCCTAACGTTTTTGTGCTTCCATTGATGCTGGCTTCGACGCTGTAGCGGTCCACCGTGGTCGTTGTCAGCAGCACATCCGCAACCCCATCGGCCTGCGTGGTGGAGCTTGTCGCAGACAACTGACCTGTAGAGGGCGAAACAGCCCATTTTACTTCAGCGGCGGACAGCGGGTTTTCATTTGCATCCACAACCGTTGCGCTAACTTTTATTGCCGCAGTTCCATTGGCTAGCGCACGTTGTTTGTCGCTACTTAACGCTCCAACGCGTGCAGTCGTTGGATCAGCCGTAAAAATCGCGGCTTCAGCCTGGAAAGGCGCGCTCTCACTGGTTTGCGCAGTGACAATCACGCTACCCGCTTTCTTCGAGCTTACAGTCATTGCAGCGACGCCATTCGCATCACTGATCGTCTGATTCTGGCTTAATGTGACATTACTGTTGTCCGCTGACCAGTTAACGGTAATATCCGGTAAAGGAAGACCTTCCGCATTTCTGACCGTCGCTTCATAACGGATAGTGCTGGCGCCATCGGCAACTTGTTTTGTGGTGCTTACCGTAATACCGTCAATTTTCTGCGTACTACTATCCGCAACAAAGGTGATGGGATCTGTGGTTTGCGCCTTGCCATTGTTAACGCTTGCGCTCACCGTCACTGTTCCCGTCTTCGCTGACTTCAGACTCAATGTTGCCTTACCCTGTACGTCCGACACCGACGTCTTTTCAGTGATTTTTGTGCCGTCCGTTTTATTAACGACCCAGTTAACCGTCACTCCGCCCAGCGGATGATTGGCATTATCCGTCACCTGGGCGGTAATGATGTCGGTATCATTATTGTTTGCCACGACCTGCTTCTTCGCGGCAGAAATAGCGCTGACCTCTGCGCGGGTTATATCTGCGGTGAAACTCAGCGAAGGGGTGCTAATCGCGTTGCCCTGCAGCAACTGAGCTGTCACAACTGTGGTGATCACTGCCGTACTGCTTACCTGAATTTGCGCGGTACCGTTAGCATCTGTCAGCGTAGTGTTCGCGGACAATTTTGCCTGCGGATTATCGGCCGACCAGTCTACTGTCGCGTCTTTCACGACATTACCGTTTTGATCGGTGACATGCGCGGTCAGGGTTAGGGGCGTGACGCCGTTCGCCAGGGCGCTGGTTGCGGGGACATCCACAGCGGTGAGTTGCGCAGCGCTTTGCGTAGCCTCTTCAGTCAGCTTCGCGCTGGCCAGCTTCACGTTTCCGTCAATCAGTGGTTGAATCGTCAGTGTTTCAGCCTGTGTGCCCGCCGTCACGGTAGCAACGTATACGCCAGTTGACGTCTCGTTAAAGTGACCAATCGTCGCGTTCTTCTCTGCTACCTCACCGCTCACCTGCGCGGTGTTCATTTTCGCAGCGCTTAGCGTAGCCGTCAGTCGTGCCGCCAGTCCGCTCGCATTTTCGCCAGACGTTGTTTTGAGACTGACAGTAACATTGGCCGTTGAAGCGCCATCAGCAGGAATGCTGGCGGGTGAGACCACCGTTGTCGACTGCAGCGTAGTGACATTAATGCCGCTCACGTTGACCTTCATTTCGCTGGCGTCAGAAGCGTTGCCTTTTTTATCCCACGCAATAGCTTTGAGGGTGTAGCTATTAACGCCACTTCCCTGCCAGGCGGGTAAGGTGAAAACAAATTGCTCCGCACTTCCGCCGGAACTGATCTTGCCGCCGTTGCTGAGAAATGAAGCCGCCTGCCATTCAATGCGTTCAAGACCATATTTGGTTTTTACTTTCGCTGTCACGGATTGTTTAGTCTGTTCTTCCCCCTGAATCGCCGTGGGTAATGACAGTGAAATGAGTTCCTGTTTGCGGTATTCAAGTACAATATTATTGTTACGGTCGACGAGATCCTGACGGCTTCCCATCAGAGAGCGACGCTGAGCCAGCGCGGAAGGATCGAGCTGATCGCGCAAAGGCACGCCAGGCGACCAGTTTACGCTGAGATTGAGCTGCGTATCATTTTGGCCGCTTTTGCCCATTTTTTGATTTGCACCGAGGGTAATCAACGGTACAGGGGTATAGTTGAGGCCTAAGGTGACGGCGTAAGGATTTTTCTGTCGATCGTCTTCATCGTCACCGAATAACCCCACGCTGTCGCCATAATATTTTTCATAAATTATATTGGCGCCTAACTGAGGATAAGCAGGCAAATACCCCGTCGCGCGAACATCAAAACCATTCGCCGCGCGCTCGTCATAATCCCGATACTGAGAAGACGCCATCCAGTCACTGAGGCGAAAATAGCCATTAGCGGCAAGTTTGACGTAATCCCAACCTAACTCAGCGCCCACGCCGAGACGTTCGTGATGGTTATCCGAAACTTGCCGATCGTAAAAAAGATTTGTGCCCCACATCCAGTCATCAGAAAAATGGCGATACCCCAGTCCTGTATTGATAACATTTCTGTCATCATGCCGTCTGCCGCCTAACTGAGTAAAAAACAGATGTTCTTTTTCGTTATACAACGGAAGCAGGAGATCAAGTTCAGAATCAGAAAGCGTAAAATGTTCATCAGTACTGATATTCACCCGCGCCGTACCAAACTGATTCAACCACTTTTGCACGGCGGAGGAGGCTTCGCCTGTCGCCGTCGAGATAACCGTAGTGCTTAATGCGGTCGCTGCGTCATCACTACTCAGTAACGATCCCGCTTGCACGGCCGCTTGCGCAACACGATTTGCGTCCTGCCCTTCGCGATTATTCGTATCGTTGGCTGATAAAACAGAGGACTTGTCCTGTGCGCTCTCAGCATAACTCGGTGAAAAATAGACCAGGCTTGAGGAGGAAAATAACTGAAGCGCTATTTGCAAACAGGCTAAAGACTTCCTTGTCGATAAATTCATATAATTTGTCCCTGGTTTATCCATAGGGAAAGTTAAAACCTTATTTTATGGTAAACAGCACAACACCTTCAATTACGCCAATAATTAACAAGATTAAATTACCCGGATAAAAAATGAAATTACATTCTTGAAAGAAATTAATATAAACCCGCCAGTCAGTTCTTTTGAATAAAAATTAACACCTTATAAAGATAAGCGGAATGAATATTATAATTTTGAGTTATATATTTAATTTTATATAAATATAAATTTAGAATTTTTCAGGTATCACGCGTAAAAAAGCCGTAATCACTGGATTACGGCTTTTGCAATATTGCAAACCGGGTTACGACGCTTCAGTCACGCCCGGCACACCTTCCGGAGGCTGTGGCGCAAAGCCGCGCAGCCCTACCACGTGTACGTGTTCCGTATTCTGGAAGACTTTACGCACCAGTTTATAAGTGGTGCCTTTTTCCGGACTGATGTTTTCCGGCGCCGCGATGATGAGCTGCATCTGCAGGCGTTCGCACAGCTCAAACAGCGTGGCGATGGAACGCGCATCGAGACGCGCCGCTTCATCAAGGAACAGCAGGCGGCACGGTGAGATATCTTTGCCGCGCAGGCGACGCGCTTCATCTTCCCAGCTCTGTACCACCATCACCAGAATAGACATACCGGTACCGATCGCCTCACCGGTAGACAGCGCGCCGGACTCTGCGCGCAGCCAGCCGTCGGAACCACGGTTAACCTCAACTTCCATTTCCAGGTAGTTACGGTAATCCAGCAATTCCTCGCCAATGGTCTGCGGCGTGCGCTGCCCCATGTCAATTTGCGGATTCAGTCGCTGATACAGCTTCGCCAGCGCTTCCGAGAAGGTGAGGCGATTGCTGTTGAACAGATCCTGATGCTGCTCGTGCTGTTCAGACAACACCTCCAGCAGCGTCGCGTGGGTTTCACGCACGTTGACATTCAACCGTACGCTATTGACCTGGCCGAAGGAAACGCTCTGCAAGCCCTGGTTGAGCTGACGGATACGGTTCTGTTCACGCTGGATAGTTTTACGAATGATGTTCGCCACGCTACGGGAGCTGATCGCCAGTTTCTGTTCGCGGGACGTCAGCTCTTCGGTCAGGCGGCCCAGTTCGATCTCCATCTGTTCGATCGCTTCCACCGGATCGTCGGTACGAATAATATCCTGACGGATACGTTCACGCAGATGCTGATACACCGCGACGAAGAACTGAATTTTACGCTCCGGACGTTTTGGATCTTCCGACAAGCGCAGGACGTCACGCAGATGCTCGTTATCCGCAACGGCCAGACGCAGCGCGCCGAGCGCCTTATCCGACATGGAACGCAGATCGTCCCCGGAAAGATAGGCCAGCTCGCGGCGGTGCAGGCGGCGCTCCACGCCGCTGTCTTTCACCAGCCGCATCACTGCACACCACCCGGCTTTCGCCGTGACAACCTGCTCACGCATTTCAAAGTAATCGCGTTCCAGACGGCGCAGTTTACGGGTCAGGTTATCCATTTCCGCTTCACAGAAGGTGAGCGCTTTCTCAAGCTGGTTGCGGCGCGAACGGTTATTGCTGAGCTGGGCATGCAGTTCATCACGACGCATCCGCGCGCGCTCTTCCGCCCCGCTGTCGGCGCGCACGCCGATATCCTGCAGCTCGCGTTGCAGGTCGTTGAGCAACTCTTTCTTGGTGTCATAGGAACTTTTCAGCGACGCCAGCACCTGGTTGTACTGGCTCAATTGCGCAGCATGACCACGCAGCGCTTCGCGGGCGCGGGTGCGTTCCGCTTCCGCCTGTTCCAGACGTTGACGCAGCTTTTCGTTCAGATCGCTGTTGCCGCTGAGCATTTCCGCTGAGTCGGAGTAACCGAAGTGGGCACGACGCTGCACCACTTCCGTCAGCGCAAACGCCTGTTGACGGGCATCGCGCTGCACTTGTTGGGCATAGGCGAAATCGTCTTTCAGTTGTTCAAACTGTTCCGGGTCGCTCTGCAATACCGAGACGACCGGTTCCAGTTTGGCAAGCTGGTTGCCGTGCTGCTGAATAAAGCGCGCGGCTTCCTGCGCGTCGTCCAGCCGTTCGCGGATCTCATCCACGCGATCCGCCAGACTGTCGTCCGCCAGCAGATTGAGACGCGGCAGCAGGCGGTTCAGGGCAGAAACGCCCTCTTTCGCCTGTTCGTACTGGAGACGCTGCTGCTGGTTGTCGCTTTCATGGGCGGTCAGCGCGCGCTCGAGCTCAACGCGGCGGGCGTTCAACTGGCGAATTTCGGCTTCCGGATCGGACTCAAACGCCACCGAAAGATGGCTACCGATGAAGCGGCTAAAAGCCTGATGCAGACGCTGGGTTTTCTGGACGTCAAAAGAGAGCGTGGCGAAACGTTCCGACAGACCTTCACGCTCAGCGTGCAGGCTTTCGATACGGCTTTCACGCGCAGCGCGGCCAAACAGCGGCACCGACGGGAAACGGGAGTAACGCCACTGGCGATCGGCAATTTTGACCACCACCGCTTTTTCCAGTTCGTCGACGCTGAAAACGCTGTCATCGAAAGACTGCGGGTCCCCTTCAATCAGATACAAATCTTCCGGGCAATCCGTTAAGCCTTCCAGTTGCTCGGCGATCTGCGAAAGATCCGGAACCACGATAGCATGGCGCGACGGGCCGTACAGCGCGGAGAAGTACGGGGCATCTTCCAGACTGACGTCGTCATAGATTTCCGACAGCAGGACGCCGCCAAACCGTTCCGCCAACGCGTTAAGCCGTTGATCTTCCGCACCGCCAGGCTGACTTAAGCGTTCAATTTCTTCGTCAACGGCGTTCTTACGCGCGCCGACTTCATCACGCTCAACAATCGCTTCACGTTCGCGTTCCAGCAACTGTTGCAGATATCCGGTCACATCCTGGCTGGAGGTGAACTCCTCGCCACACTGCTCGCTGAGCTGACTCAGGCTGTTCTGCGCCGCCAGCCACACCGGCGCGCGCTGCATTAAGTGCTGAATGCGCGACTGAAGCTGCTCCTGTTCCTGACGCAGCGCCATCCGCTGTTCGTGAGCGTTAGAGACGCTATCAGAGAGCGACGCGATGCGCGCTTCCAGTTCCTGATGCAGTGCCTCCAGTTCATCAATGTCGAACTGTTTACCCTGCCGTTTGCAGAACTCCGCCAGCAGACGCTCCGCATCTTGCTGTTCGCGCAGGCGCTGCTCCAGCTCGCTCAGGCGCATCCGCAACGGCTGAACCTGTTCAGCCAGGTGGCGTTGATCGACGCCTTCGCGCAGCAGTTCGCGCGCCACGTCCCATGCTTCGTTACGCGCCAGCGGGCCGTTAATCGCCACCACCAGTTGATACGCCTGCTCAAACTGGCTGTGCGCCGTTTGCGCCACACTCATTTTCTGCTCGAGAGAGAGCATTTTTTCGGTGGCTTCCTGCTCTTTCGCCTGGAAGGTGTCCAGCCACTCGGCGGCGCTGTCTGCGGTGAGATCCGGCAAATGGCAAAGTTCTTTAGCGCGCTGTAACGCGGAAATCGCCTGGTTGTATTGAATCGCGCGGGTCTGCTGAACGTCCAGCGCCTGCTGGTAGTCGGCGAGCTGGCTTTTCAGCTCATCCACTTCCAGTTCGGCGGCTTCGGCGCGCGCCTCGTTATCTTCCTGCCGTTCGGCGGCTTCCGCCACCACTTCGTTTTGCTCTTCGAGACGGATCTGCAGCTCGTCGAGATCCGCTTCGTAGCGCTCAATTTTTTCCTGCTGACGGAGCGCGGTTTGCACCAGATTCAGGTGATCGCTCGCGGCCTGATAGTCGGCCTCAAGATCCCCTTCCGCGCCGTTGTGCTCGGCAAGTTCGCGCGCCATATCGACATGTTTATACTGCTCAGCCGCAAGCTGTTTACGCGAGGCGTAAAGTTCACGACGGAACTCAAGCGCTTTGTCCAGGTGAATGCGACGCTCGTTGGCGTGGCGCATGTAGTCCGCCGCCACATAGTTGGTGGCTTCGCTGATCAGGTGCTTAAACAGATCGCGGTCAGACTGGGTGACGCGGATCGCTTCCAGGGTCATGCGGTTTTCACGCAGCGCCGCTTCCATATCCTGGAATGCCTTGCGCACACCGCTGTTTTCCGGCAGCAGGTAGTCGCGTAAAGAGCGGGTGATGGCGCTGGAGATGCCGCCGTACAGCGACGCTTCAATCAGGCGATAGAATTTACTGCGGTCGGAAGCCGAGCGCAGACGACGGGCAATGATGCCCAAATCAAACATCAACGAGTGGTAATCAGTTATGGAGTTGAACTGCTTAAACTGTACGCCTTCCATTTCATCAAGCTTGTCTTTCAGCTCGTTGAGCGTGAGCACACGCGCCTGACGTTCGTTGAGGGTTTCCGTCACCAGTTGCGTCGGCTGAACCGACATCGGCAGTCCCTGAATGGCAAAGGGTTTAATGTCAACTTTCCGGTCGCGACCGGCGACCTGTTGCAGACGCACGCCGACCACCACCCGCTGATGGCGTGAGTTGATGGTATCGAGCATCGAATAACACACGCCCGCCTTCAGCTTACCGTGCAGGCCTTTATCGCGTGACCCGCTGGTCGCCCCCGCTTCGGTTGTGTTACGGAAGTGCAGCAGGGTTAAGTCCGGGATCAACGCCGTGACGAAGGCCGCCATGGTGGTCGATTTCCCCGCCCCGTTACCGCCGGAAAGCGTGGTGACTAATTCATCAAGGTCAAAGGTACGGGCAAAGAAACCGTTCCAGTTAATCAGCGTAAGTGAGCGAAATTTACCGCGTTCAATCATTATTCTTCTTCTCCACTGTCCGGCTGATTCTCTTCGGTCTCATCGTTGAGCTGTAAGTGGTTTTCGACCGGCATCGCCTCTCCGTCGCGAATTAAGCGGCGCTGGGCTTCGCGCGGGTCGTCGCCAGTACGAACATCCGCGCCAAAGCGGAATACCGATTCCGTAATGCGGAATTTGCTGCTGTCGTGCCCCATAAACCACACCATGCCTAAGCGACGCAGGCGGTTTAAGGACGAGCGCATTTTTTCCTGCAACTTTTGCCGGTCCACGTCGGAGCCGGTTGAGCGGTTATTCACCAGCTTCAACAGTTTAGCTTCGTCGGCCAGCGTTAACAGTTCGTCGTACAGCTCCTGTTGGGTGAAAATCCCTTCATTCGCCAGCCGCTCCGGGCTGAGATAGAGGTAGCAGAGGATTTTCCCGACCATCATATCCAGTTCGGAAAGAACAGAACGCGGGATCAGCGTCGTGGAACGCGGACGCAGGTAGAAAAACCCTTCCGGCGCGCGGATCAGCTCGACGTTATAGCGGCTGTAAAACTCTTCCAGATAGTCCTGAAAATCCATCAAAAAGGCATGATTATCCAGTTCGTCCAGTCCAATATGACGGCCTGAGCGTAACGCGCTGTCCAGCGCCGGAAATAACGGATTCGCCAGCGCCTGCGCCAGCTTAACCGGCATCACTTGTTCAATATTTGTCAATGACATGCGCCTGTACCTTGGCTCCGTAATCATTAATCGGCTGCCATTTGGCTGGCAGTCCGGTGAAGTCTGCTTGCGCTACGCCAAGACGTACCGCCTGATCGATAACAATACGCGCCACGTCGAAATGACGCGCACGCGGGTACTGCGACAGATATTCGCGTACCACGAGACCGAGATCCAGCGGCGTCTCTTTGGTTTTGTAGACAGCCAACTGTTCTTCGATGATCGCCGCCAGTTGCTCGCGGATCTCGTTAAATTCTTCGTACTCTAAATCCGGTGGAAGTTCCCCGGTCACCTCTTCGTCTCGCAGCGCCATTTCCTCGTCACGCATATCCAGCAGACGATCGGCGTTCGCATAGGTCAGCGCCCACGGCTCGTCGAAATAGGTCTGGACAGACTGGCGCAGACGCTGGGCAAAAACGCGATTTTTATCCATGTCGATAGCGGTACGGATAAATTTATGCACGTGGCGGTCATAGCCGATCCACAGATCGATAGACTGCTGACCCCAACTGATAATACGGTCAAGCTTACTTTGCAGATCAAATACCAGACGATCGACGAAATGCAGATCGTCATGCGCCAGCGTCGCATCCTGGATGCGCAGCAGGTTGGCCTGCAGCTTATCACCCGCCGCCTCCAGCGTATCCTGCAGTTCGCGCAGGGTGCCCGACGTTTCCGAGAGCAAGAGTTCGCAGCTGGAAATTGCCGCCCGCCAGTCTTTATTCAGCAGTTGCGCGATGTCGTCTTTAACCTGCTGTTGCTGCTCATCCATAATGCGCTGGGTGAGATCGATGCTGTCGAAAATTTCCGCCACCGAGTATTTCAGCGGCGCATAGACGTTTCGGTGCCAGTGGAACTCGTCGCCGCCTTCATCCGCGGCATCCGCTGCGCGCTTCAGTTCCCCTGCGACGATCGACAACTGCATTGACAGACGCAGCGTGGAGAACTCGCGCTGGCGGATATAATAATCGGTAATCCCGATGCCAAGCGGGGTAAGACGGTAAATGGCGTTCCCTTCCGCCTGCTCGCTGGTAAAGCGGTTCAGCAGACGTTGACGCACCATGTCGTTAATCGCATTGTTTGCGCGTACGCCAATGGTTTCGCTGGTTTGCTCAAACGCATCACTGACATGGCGAAACGCATCCACCAGTTCGCCTTCACTCATCTCGCCGTCGAGTCGCTCACCGTTCAGCGTGGCCACGGCCAACAGAAACGAAAGTCGGTCTACCGGCAGCGAGATAGAAAAATCATTTTTTCTGGCCCAGGCAACCAGTTCGGGGACTGTCTGGGAAAATTCACTCATAGGTTATCCTTGCATCTGCGGGTAAAGCCTCATGGGACAGGCGTTTCAGCGCGGTGACGTGTATATACCGGCCAAGGCTTATCCAGGGTTCCTGTCGGCAATAACGCGTTTCAAGTTCAAGCAGCATCTCATAGCAGTCCCGCTGCTGGTGCTTTTCACGCAGATAATCATGAAAGACGCGCACCCCGGTTTTTCCGGTAATTTGCCAGCCAATCTGTTCCAGCCACTGATAAACCTGCCCTGGCTCACGGGGATAGTCCGGTGAAAGCGTGCGCTTTTTACGCTTTGGCATCCCCACCTGCACGTAATCGAAATTCCCGGCCACCATATTGTGCATCAACAGGCCGTTGGCATTGTAGAACATTAACGACAGTGCGCCACCGGGGCGCAATACCGACCACAGCGTCTCTAATACGCAGACCGGTTCTGCAACCCATTCCAGCACCGCATGAAACAATATCAGATCAACCGGGCTTTCCAAATGCGAAGCTACGTCCTGAGCGGCGCATTGTATAAAATGCATGTTATCGCTCACACCTTTTGCGTCCGCCGCCTGCTGCGCGCGGGCGATCATTTCCGCGGAAAGGTCACATAAGGTGACGTGGTGGCCCCGCTCTGCCATTTTGATCGCGGTCTGGCCTTCGCCGCCGCCGGCATCCAGCACGCGCAGTTTTTGCGTACCGTATTGCGCCAGCAGGCCATCGAGATCCTGCCAGAGGATCGCCTGGCGCAACTGGCCTTTGGTGGTGCCGTAAATGTTACGGGAAAACTTTTCCGCGATGTCATCAAAATTGCGATCCCGCATCGGGCTCTCCACTGACGGCTTGGGGTTCTTAATCAAAACCGCTATTTTGTCACACCCGAGCGGAGAATGAACCTGTCTGGTGTAATATCCTGATTATTCTTCTGCTGTATGGTTAAAAAAGGAACCAAAAAGAATGCTTTTTACACTAAAGAAAGTGATTGGCGGCATGCTGCTGCCTCTCCCTTTCCTGTTGTTAGCGATCGGCGCAGGGTTGATGTTACTGTGGTTTAGCCGGTTTCAGAAAACCGGGAAGGTGATGATCAGCGCAGGCTGGCTGGCGCTGTTTCTGCTTAGCCTGCAGCCCGTTGCGGACGGACTGCTTCGGCCGATAGAAAGCCGGTATCCCACCTGGCAGGAGACACGAAAAGTGGACTACATCGTCGTGCTGGGCGGCGGTTATACCTGGAATCCCGAGTGGGCGCCCAGCTCCAACCTGATCAGTAACAGCCTGCCGCGCCTTAATGAGGGCATTCGCTTATGGCGGGCGAATCCGGGTTCGAAGCTGATCTTTACCGGCGCGCCCGCGCAGACGAATCCGGTCAGTACCGCGGAAGTCGGCGCGCGCGTCGCCGAATCGTTAGGCGTGCCTCGCGCAGATATTATTACCCTGGAGCAGCCGAAAGATACTGAGGAAGAAGCGCTGGCGGTGAAGCGGGCCATTGGCAACGCGCCGTTCCTGTTAGTGACGTCCGCCTCGCACCTGCCGCGGGCGATGATTTTCTTTCAACGCGTCGGGCTGGATCCACTGCCTGCACCGGCAAATCAATTGGCAATTGATTCACCGCTGAATCCGTGGGAATACGCGCTCCCCTCGCCGGTCTGGCTGATGCACAGCGATCGCGTGGGTTATGAGACGCTGGGGCGTATCTGGCAGTGGCTGAAAGGACTATCAGGCGAGCCAGGGCAGGAGTGATTTCGCCGCAAGATCGACGTTAGCGCGGCTAAAGCGCCCGGTATTGACCAACTGGGCCACTTCGTCCCATAAGACATAAAGCCAGCGCCGACAGATAAACGACTCTGCCACAGGCGCGCGGCGCAGGTAATGCCAGAGCAGATCTTCCGCCAGCGCGTTATCCTTCAGACGGAACAGTTCATATTCCCGCGGCGCCCAGAGCATAATGCCCGGCCCCACCATCGCCAGAAGCTGATCGCTTCTGGCATCTTTTAACATACTGCGCAGGCTGAAATTGCCATGCACCAGCACGCAATTATCATTGAACCCCTCGAATAACGCAGGGAGGCATTCCCGCGTTCGAAACAGGATCCTTTTGTCCTGCATCGTCAGCCCGGTGTTGTTGAACTGATTGAGCGTACTCCATAGCACTTCAACACGCTGGCGATACCAGGAGGGCCAGATGTTTTCCTGGGTATTATCCACCGCGCCGACGCAGCCCCGGCTGTCCTGACGATGCCAGGCGAGCAGACCTTCGACGATCTGATCTTTAAGCTGCTCCCAACGCTCCGGGGTGCGGGCTGGCGCTTCGACAGACACGCCCCGCAGGCGTTCCAGCAGCAACACGTCGGGGCCGGGGTGCTCGTCGTGGGTCATTACGCCATACACGACCGGCATCCGGACGGTACCGCTGCGCGCCAGCATAGTGATTTTCCACGCCAGCTGCTGCGCGACGCCGGGAGTGGTGAAACTTCTGGCCATCAGCGGCATCGGATTGCCATGGCTGTCATACAGTGACCACAGCGCCGTATCGGCTTTTTCATTCACGCATTCAATACGGCTCAGTTTTTCGCCCAGTAAATGGCTTAATTCGGCACGCAGCTGTTCCATTCAGTTTACCCTTATAAACGCTACTGCTTTTATAATGAGCGCCAGAGGGGCAGATGTCACCCGGATGAGATCAATTGTTGACAAGAAAATGTGAGGAAAATCGTAACGGTACGACGCGCCGCCCGGGATCGGACGACGCGTCGTAAGGGAACATTAACGCATTTCGGCGCGGACGCGCTCAAGATCTTCGGCGGTATCCACCCCGGTACCGGGAACTTCTTTCGCCACCGCGACGTGGATCTTTTCGCCGTACCACAGCACACGGAGCTGCTCCAGCATCTCGATGTTCTCCAGCGGGCTGGGCTGCCAGCTCACGTAACGGCGAATGAAACCGGCACGGTAGCCGTAAATCCCCAGATGGCGCAGGAAGGTATCGCCAACGGTTTCCAGGCTTTTGGCGAATCGGTCACGATCCCAGGGGATTGTCGCGCGCGAGAAGTAAAGCGCATAGCCTTCCGCATCCAGCACAACTTTGACCGCGTTGGGATTAAAGGCTTCTTCCGCGCCGTGGATCGGTGCCGCCAGCGTAGCCATGCCGACCTGACGCTGCGCCAGGTTTTCTGCGACCTGACGAATAATGACCGCCGGGATCATCGGCTCGTCACCCTGAACGTTAACAATCACGGTGTCATCGCTAAACCCGCACTTCTCGACGACTTCCGCCAGACGTTCCGTGCCAGACTGGTGGTCAGCGCGGGTCATGCAGACTTCGCCGCCCGCAGCCTCAACGGCGCGCGCGACATCGTCGTGATCGGTTGCGACGATAATACGCTCGGCGCCGGATTCACGGGCGCGCTCCAGGACGTGCACTATCATCGGCTTGCCATTAATGTCCAGCAGCGGTTTGCCAGGCAGGCGCGTTGACGCATAGCGCGCGGGGATGATGACCACGAAACTCATGATTTCCCCTCGTCAGCCGCCAGCACGCGGGCTTCTGTTTCCAGCAGGACGGGAATGCCGTCACGCAGGGGAAACGCAAGGTTATCCAGTTTGCAGATCAGTTCTTGTTTTTCCTGGTTAAACCAGAGTTTCCCGTTACAAACCGGGCAGGCGATGATTTCAAGCAGACGATGATCCATAGTTCCTCCAGATGGACCGGACAGTGAATCGGTAAATCTTATCATAATCGTTCACGCGTCTGCGTCTAATTCCCAGCCCTGCCGACATTCCGTGAACAGTCCCGGCGGGCAGTGGCCTAACGTCACGCGCGTGGCCTGCTGCCACCGGGCAAAATCGCCTATCGCCTGTTTTAAGCCGTTCTGTAGCGAAATCCCGGACGTGACGCCCTTTTCCAGGTGCAGCGAAATGATCTCCAGCACCGCTGTTTTACGGTGCATTTTGGCGTCCATCCGACCAACCAGCTGTCCCCGGTGAAGCAACGGCAGGACAAAATAACCAAACTGCCGTTTCGGCGCGGGGGTGTAGCATTCCAGCCGATAACTGAAACCGAAGAGTTGTTCCGCGCGTTTACGATCCCAAACCACCGGGTCAAACGGCGACAGAACCGCGCTGTGCGTCGCGCTCAACTTTTTTGCCTGCGCCTGTTCAAGCAGCGGCAGGAGCTCAGCGTGTAGCCACAGCGTACCGAGCGTGTCGACTTCAACGGGAATAATTTGCTGTTGCTCCGCGCGCGTCTCTCGCCAGCGCTGTAGATCGGGTCGCTTTAGCCGATAGTAATCCGCCAGCCATTGCTCGCGAAAAATGCCAAGGCTGCGGGCGCTGTTGTCCAGCATGAACAGCTCAGCCTGCGCGCGCGGTAGCAGGTCGCGCTCATCATCCCAGTGCGGCATCACGCGATGGGTTAAATCATAAACGCGCTGAAAGTTGCGCCGTTCAACCACCATCAGTTTCCCGGCGGTGAACAGCCCTTCCAGGTGGCGCTTATGCGGCTTCCACTCCCACCATCCGCTGGTTCCCTTACGTGGATGCGCAAAATCCGCCGACCGCACCGGGCCGCTATGCTGAATATGCTGTATGAGTTGTTCAATTTCCCCGGCATGGTCGTTCATCCACGCCGCTTTGTACTTCCAGCCCATGTTTTCCGGGGTCAACATCCGGTGACGTATGAGCTTAAAGTCGCTGCGCGGCAAAAAGCAGGCTTCGTGCGCCCAGTACTCCATTAGCTCGCCGCGAGTCAGCGCGGCGTCAAGCCACTGCGAGGGATAATCCCCCAGACGGCTGAACAACACCAGATAAGGGCTGCGCGCGACAATATTGATGGTGTCGATTTGCAACAGCGACATGCGGGTTATGGTTGCGAGAATATCGGACTCACGGGCTCGACGGCGTGGCTTGCGCAGTAAGCCCTGTGCAGCGAGGTGGAGAAGACGGGCCTCTTTAAGAGAAAGGGACGGCAACGACATTGATGACTCCATCATTCATTCGCTGCCCTCGTGTCAGAATGCTAACGCGCCAGCGAGATCAGCTTTTCAAGTAACGCTTCAGGTTTGTTCCCCGACAAATGCGCATCGACAGGGAGATACCACCAGTTATCTTCAGCAAACGCGCGACACTTCACGGCATCTTTTTCCGTCATGATCAGCGTTTGCTCTGCATTCAGCAATGCCTGTACGTCACGCGCGCGCAACGCCTGGTGATCCGCCAGTGCGACACACTTTTGCGGCTGCACGCCGCAGGCTTCAAGCGTGGCGAAAAAACGTGGCGGATGACCAATGCCTGCCATCGCAACGACATTGTGTAACTGCGCGACGTTACGCCGCTCGCCAGTGCGCAAATTTACCGCCAGTCCCGGCTCCAGACGCATTGGAATTTCTCCCGGCTGCGGCACACCGCCATTAACAATCATCGCATCAACGGTTTTCAGACGGCCTGCACGTTCACGCATCGGCCCTGCCGGTAGCCACCAGCCGTTACCGAAGCGACGAACGCCGTCAATCACCACGATCTCAACATCGCGCGCCAGACGGTAGTGCTGCAAACCATCGTCAGTCACGATAATCTGGACGTCATGCTGCGCCAGTATCGCCTGAACCGCCTCCGGGCGATGAGGCGATACGGCAACCGGCGCCCCGGTACGCTGATAAATCAGCACGGGTTCATCACCCGCCTCGGCCGTAGTGGTTTCAGCGCTCAACAACAGGGGATAGGCAGCCGCTTTGCCGCCGTAGCCTCGCGAAACAACGCCAACGCGCAGTCCACGTCGCTGAAGCTGCTCCACCAGCCAGATCACCACCGGCGTTTTGCCGTTACCGCCTGCCGTCAGGTTTCCCACCACAACAACCGGCACCGGGGCGCGCCAGGCGCGTTTGATGCCCAGCCGATAGCACAGACGAATCGCCCCGCTCACCAGGCCATACAGCCAGGAGAGCGGCAGGAGTAGCCGCCACAGAGGCGATTCACCGGACCAGATGCGTGCGATCATTGACCAAACTGCATTTTGTGTAGCTGCGCATAGACGCCATGGTGCGCCAGCAGTTCGCTATGCGTCCCGCGTTCTACGATCACGCCGTCTTCCACCACCACAATTTCATCAGCCTGTTCAATGGTAGAAAGGCGATGCGCAATCACCAGCGATGTGCGGTTTTTCTGCAACTCGTCCAGCGCCGCCTGGATGGCGCGCTCAGATTCGGTATCAAGCGCCGACGTCGCTTCATCCAGAATCAGGATTGGGCTGTCACGCAACAGCGCACGCGCAATGGCGATACGCTGACGTTGACCGCCGGAGAGCAGCACGCCGTTTTCCCCGATGATGGTATCGAGGCCATTATCCATCTTATTGATGAAATCCATTGCGTAAGCCATGCGAGCAGCCTCTTCGATCTGCTCACGGGTGTAATGCTCGTTACGCGCATAGGCAATATTGTTGGCTACCGTATCGTTGAACAGATGCACATTCTGCGACACCAGCGCAACCTGATTACGCAGGGACGCCAGCGTATAGTCACGCAGATCGTGACCATCCATCAGGATTTCGCCTTCATCGATGTCGTAGAAACGCGTAATCAGACTGGCGATCGTCGACTTACCGGAGCCAGAGCGCCCCACCAGCGCGACCGTCTTACCCGCCGGAATTTTCAGGTTGATGTTGCGCAGCGCAGGCACTTCGCGTCCCGGATAGGTAAAGGTAACATTGCGGAATTCCAGATCGCCGCTGGCGCGTTCAATAACGCGTTTACCGTCATCTTTTTCCTGTTCACTGTCGAGAATCGCAAACAGAGTCTGACACGCCGCCATACCGCGCTGGAACTGGGCGTTGACGTTAGTCAGAGATTTCAGCGGACGCATCAGGGCGATCATTGCCGAAAAGACAACGGTAATGGTCCCCGCCGTCAGGCTCTCCATAACGCTCGGGAAGCTAGCCGCATACAACACAAACGCCAGCGCCAGCGAGGCGATAAGCTGGATGATGGGGTCAGAAATAGACGACGCGGAGACCATTTTCATCCCCTGCAGACGCATTTTGTTGCTCACCTTGTCAAAGCGTTTGGTCTCAACTTCCTGGCCGCCAAAGATCAGGACTTCTTTGTGTCCCTTCAGCATTTGCTCGGCGCTGGTCGTGACCTGCCCCATCGTGTTCTGCATGTTTTTACTGATGGCGCGAAAACGCTTTGACACCACGCGGATCGCAATCGACACAATCGGCGCCAGCACCACGAGGATAATCGACAGTTGCCAGCTGTAATAGAACATCATGGCAAACAGGCCGATTATCGACGCGCCTTCGCGCACAACGGTAATCAACGCGCTGGAGGACGAGGAAGCCACTTGTTCAGAATCATAGGTGATGCGGGAGAGCAGTGTCCCGGTAGATTGCTTATCGAAGAAGGCGACGGGCATCCCCATCATATGACCAAACAAACGGCGACGCATGGTCATCACCACTTTGCCCGATACCCAGGAGATGCAGTAACTGGAGATATAGCTGGTAATACCACGTAATATCATCAGCCCAATGACCACCAGCGGCATCCAGAGCAGCACTGAGCGATCGGTTTTACCAAAACCTTCATCAAGTAAAGGTTTGAGGAGCGATAACATGAAGGTATCGCTGGCCGCGTTGAGGATTAACGCCACACCCGCCACGATCAGACCCGCTTTGAAAGGCGCAATGGTAGGCCACAGTCGGCGAAACGTCTGCCACGTAGAGAGATCTTTATCGTTATGCATTCAAAAAACCAGCATTTGTTGAAATAGCCGCATATTCTACCCGTTATCGTCTGACACGCCAAACCACTGATGATACCAACGCGGTAAAATTTGCTCCCGTAGGCTGCTTATGCGCCAGCCCTGTGCGGAGAAATCCAGCGAAATTTGCCCCTGATGCGGGGTATCGCGCCACTGGTACCCCTGCTGCTGATAGCGCTGTCTGACCTTCCATGACGGTAACCGCCAGGCGTTATAACGCGATGCTGAGGCCAGCGCCATCTCGCCATTAACCCGCTGTATGAGTGCCAGCGAAGAGGACGTATTGCTGCCATGATGCGGCACCTGAATAATCGTAGCCGACAGATGCTGCCAGTAATGACTCAGCATCCGTTGCTCAGCTGGCGCCTCTATGTCGCCCGTCAACAGTAGGCTGTGGCGACCATCGTCGATCTTCACCACACAGGAGTGATTATTGCCCTTTCCGCGATCGCCTTTTAACGGCCAGTGCGCGCTGAAACGCAATCCCTGCCAGTACCAGACCTCACCGCGATAACACGGTAAATGATTTCGCCAGCCTAACGGACTGCGGACCCAAAGCCCCGGCCAGGCGCTCAGCATAGAGTCTAGCCCACCCCGGTGATCAAGATGTTCATGGCTGAGAATAATCCCTTCTGGCTCCAGATGATGCCAGCGTAGCCACGGAATAATAATGTGTTGCGCGCTGTCCCCTTCAGGCCAGGCCAGCCCGGTGTCGTACAACAGTGCTTTGCCGTTACGCGCGATAACTACCGACAATCCTTGTCCAACATCCAGCATATGCGCCTGCCACGTATCGGTACGCGGCGGGCTCCAGAAAGGCCAACTGAGCAGGGCAAGCGTTGCCAGGCAGAGTCCGGGTAGCACCCGTAAGGCATTAAACCGCCAGCCAACAAGCATCAGCCAGGGAGCGAAAACCAGCCACTGCCAGCGCGCATCTACCGCTATCCATCCTTTCGGCAATTGGGTTAACGCCCAGAACACGGCGGCAAGCGAGCGATCGGCCAGATACCACAGTACAGACTCAACCACTAACGGCCCGCTGACGTGCGCCACCATTCCTGCGAGGATCAGCGGTACGCTAATAAACGTTACCAGCGGCACGGCGAATAAATTCGCCGCAAAAGAGGTCAGGCTAAGGCCGTGAAACAACGCGATTTGCAGCGGCAAAAGCAACAGCGTCATCCCCAACTGTAAATGGGCCAGCTCGACCAATAAACGCCCTGCCCGCGGTAACGTCCACTCCGGACAGGGAAACCATTGATACCAGAACAGCAGGGCCGCAACGGCGAAAGCGGAAAGCCACAGGCTCTGGGAGAGCACCGCCAACGGATCGCAAATAACAATCGCCGCCAGACAACAGCACCAGACGGCCCATCCGCTCCACTGCCGTCCACTCAGCTTTAGCGCCGTCCAGACAAATAGCGCAATGATCGTACGCAGCGCGGGTGGCTGAAGACCGGTTAGCCAGGCATAGAATATGGCGCCGAGCAGCCCGCCGATAAGCGGATGCTGCCAGTGGATCCAGCGCACCGGCAGCAGAAACTGAACGCCACGAAGCAATCCACTGACGAGCAGAGCCATTAAGGCAATATGCAGCCCGGAAATCGCCATCAGATGGGCGGTGCCGGTATCGCGCAGGATGTTTTTCACCTCTTTCGTTATCGCCAGACGTTCCCCCATCCCCAGACCGACTATCACCTGCTGCCACGGATACTCAGCCAGCCTGGCTTTCAGTGATGCGAGATATCTGGCTCGCCAACTGCATTCCCCGTCCAGGATTTTTGCCTGCAGAAAACGGCCTGTGAGCGGTTGATGCTGTGTCAGGGCGTAGCGCTGGCTGTCAAATCCCCCGTCATTTAACTGCCCGTGAACAGCCCTGATCCTAATCGTCATCGCCCAGCGCTGCCCTGCACAGGGTTCGGACGGCAAATACTGCCCATAAAGAACGATACCCACCGCAGGAAAAAGACGACGCCCTGCCAGATGAGTGATGCGTCCGGCGTGTGTCGTGATGTTATCCGTCGCGGTCAGCTCGATAATGGCGTCCTGATTTTTTACCGGCAGCGTGTTTCCGGCCCAAAGCGACTGTTTAGCTGCGAAAACGCCCCACAGAAAAAACAACAGAACCAGCCCGGCAAGCTGCATCCATTTGCCGGAGAAAAGCGTTAGCGAACAGGCCAGCGCGAAAAGACTGACAAGCCAAAGCGTATCAGGCAAAGCCGGTAAGAAAAGCAAAGGGAAAATACCGCATAGCGCGCACAGGCTGACCGTCGTGATTTTCATGAACACCTCCGTGTGAGCGGAAGTGTGCAGGTTAGCCAACAGTCTGTCAGGCGGTAATGGCAGGCTTTACGATGCGGTTTCCAGCGTTTTTATCACCGTGTTGTAAACCGCCAAATTTATTGCGGGGCGTCTTCCAGAATGGAGCGTCAGAAATGAAAAAAGCACCAGAAAGGTGCTTTTTCGCAGGTTACGTTTTGAGGAAACTTAACCGTAAATATTGGCGCGATCGCGCAGTTCTTTACCTGGCTTAAAGTGCGGAACGTATTTTCCTTCCAGCTCGACTTTATCGCCAGTCTTCGGGTTACGCCCGGTTCGTGGTGCGCGATAGTGCAAAGAGAAGCTGCCGAAACCGCGGATTTCAATACGCTCGCCCTGCGCAAGAGTCGAGGCCATATGTTCCAGCATCTCTTTAACTGCATCTTCAACCGCTTTTGCGGGAATATGAGATTGCTGGGTTGCAAGTCTTTCAATCAATTCTGACTTGGTCATGATTCCTCCGGTTCCTATAAGGCATATAAGCGCTGCTGTTGCATTGATTAAGGGCGGCCGTAGCCGCCCTTTGTCATTGATTACAGAACGAATCCTGTAATCTGTCAAGTAATCTCATCTGACTTCGCGATGAAACATCCCGAAGTTTCAAAGAATTACTCGCCTTTAGCTGCTTTAAATGCTTCAGCCATTGCGTTGTTAGAGAAGTTTGCATCTTCCTGTTTGTTAACAGTTGCGATGGCATCTTTCTCATCAGCTTCGTCTTTCGCACGAACAGACAGGCTGATTGCACGGTTCTTACGGTCAACGCCGGTGAATTTCGCTTCAACGTCGTCACCTACGCTCAGAACCAGTGTTGCATCTTCAACGCGGTCACGGGAAGCTTCAGAAGCGCGCAGGTAACCTTCAACGCCGTCAGCCAGTTCTACGGTTGCGCCTTTCGCGTCAACTGCAGTCACTTTACCGTTTACGATTGCGCCTTTCTTGTTCAGTGCAACCCAGTTGTTGAACGGATCTTCTGCCAGCTGTTTAACGCCCAGAGAGATACGCTCGCGCTCTGCGTCAACCTGCAGAACAACGGCTGCGATTTCGTCGCCTTTTTTGTATTCACGTACTGCTTCTTCGCCTGCAACGTTCCAGGAGATGTCAGACAGGTGAACCAGGCCGTCGATGCCGCCGTCCAGGCCGATGAAGATACCGAAGTCAGTGATAGACTTGATTTTACCTTCAACACGGTCGCCCTTGTTGTGGGTTTCCGCAAACTGCTGCCACGGGTTAGATTTGCACTGCTTCAGACCCAGGGAGATACGACGACGTTCTTCGTCGATATCCAGAACCATCACTTCCACTACGTCGCCAACGTTAACAACTTTGGACGGGTGGATGTTTTTGTTGGTCCAGTCCATTTCGGAAACGTGTACCAGGCCTTCAACGCCTTCTTCGATTTCAACGAAGCAACCGTAGTCGGTCAGGTTGGTCACGCGACCGGTCAGTTTGGTACCTTCCGGGTAACGCTTAGCGATAGCAACCCACGGATCTTCGCCCAGCTGTTTCAGGCCCAGGGATACACGGGTACGCTCGCGGTCGAACTTCAGCACTTTAACAGTGATTTCGTCGCCAACGTTTACGATTTCGCTCGGATGCTTAACGCGTTTCCAGGCCATATCGGTGATGTGCAGCAGGCCGTCAACGCCACCCAGATCAACGAATGCACCGTAGTCAGTGAGGTTCTTAACGATACCTTTAACTTCCATGCCTTCCTGCAGGTTTTCCAGCAGCTGATCGCGCTCTGCGCTGTTTTCGGATTCGATAACGGCACGACGAGAAACAACAACGTTGTTGCGCTTCTGATCCAGCTTGATGACTTTGAACTCAAGCTCTTTGCCTTCCAGGTGCAGCGTGTCGCGCACCGGACGAACGTCTACCAGGGAACCTGGCAGGAACGCACGAATACCGTTCAGCTCAACAGTGAAGCCGCCCTTAACTTTGCCGTTGATAACACCGGTAACAGTTTCAGCATCTTCGTAAGCTTTTTCCAGCGTGATCCATGCTTCGTGACGTTTAGCTTTCTCACGGGACAGCAGGGTTTCACCGAAGCCGTCTTCTACTGCATCCAGAGCAACGTCAACTTCGTCACCCACCTGGATTTCCAGCTCGCCCTGGGCGTTTTTGAACTGCTCAGCCGGGATGGCGGACTCAGATTTCAGACCAGCGTCAACCAGTACTACGTCTTTGTCGATAGCAACAACAACACCGCGAACGATGGAACCCGGACGGGTTTCGATTTCTTTTAAGGATTCTTCAAACAGTTGAGCAAAAGATTCAGTCATGTTTAATCTTCAGGTTTCATATTTAACGTCCATCTGACTCCATGCCGGATGGGGTTGTTTAACATACCCGCTGTCATTCCATTGCAACGGGGGTACTGCAAATTCGGTCGCTTTTAAGCGAGTGCCAGTTTTTGGCGCGCGTATTGTAGCGCTTTTTCAATCACTTGCTCAATGCTTAATCGGGTTGAATCTAAAACTAAAGCATCAGCAGCGGGAACTAACGGCGCTACAGCACGGTTTCGGTCGCGATCGTCGCGTTCTTTGATCTCGGCCAAAAGGCGTTCAAAGTTAACACTAAAGCCCTTTTCCTGCAACTGTAGCATACGGCGATGCGCACGTTCTTCAGAGGAGGCGTCAAGGAAGATTTTCACCGGCGCGTCCGGAAAAACCACCGTCCCCATATCCCGTCCGTCCGCGATCAGGCCAGGCAACTCACGGAAGGCGCGTTGACGACGCAACAGCGCTTCACGTACGCGTGGAAAGGCGGCGACCTGTGACGCAGCGTTCGCCACTTCCTGCGTGCGAATTTCACCGCTCACATCTTCGCCTTCGAGAATCACTTCCAGATTTCCGTTGGTTGAGACAAAGCGCACATCAAGATGGGTCGCCAACGGAACCAGCGCATCTTCAGAGGCGACATCGACATGATGATGCAGCGCCGCCAGCGCTAACACGCGATAGATAGCACCAGAGTCCAGCAGATGCCATTGCAATGCTTCCGCCATTGCCTTGCACAAGGTGCCCTTTCCTGCACCACTTGGGCCATCAATGGTAATTACCGGGGCAATTGCCGTCATCTTTCTCTCCTTAAACAGGCACACCGTTAACGTAAACGCCGCGCATTATACGCGCCAACGCCCACAATCGTTAACGTTGTGTGCAAAAACCCGAATCGTCTGTATTCAGATGAAGAATAATTGCGCAATTATAGCGGGCTGGCGCATAACCAGCCCAAAAGATGACAATGTTTTACTTTTTGTCGGCGGCAATACGGTCGCGCATGTGCTGAGCGCGATCGGCTGAGGCGGGGTGGGAGTCCATCAATGATTTCGCATGCCCCGCGTCCATGGTGGCGAATTTATCGAATGCGGTGACCAGTCCCTGGGTATTTATGCCGCGTTTCTTCAGCAGGTCATAGGAGAAATCATCGGCATCCGATTCCTGGCTGCGGGAGAACGAAGAGTTGATTACCCCTTCGGCCAGGTCGCCGAGTTGAGACTGCGACAGTTTGGACGCCACTCCGCTGGTAGCGGAGAGGGCGTCACGGGCCGCCAACGTTGCATAGGCCGTTTGCATGGCCTTACGGGAATGCCCTAACGAGACGTGGCCTAACTCATGCCCCAGAACGCCTTCGATTTCGTTATCGGTCATCAGATCCATCAGGCCTGAATAGACGCGAACACAGCCGTTCGCCATTGCCCATGCGTTGATCTCACGGGTCATATATACCTTGTAAGATACCGGCGTGCCGTCAATGTTATTGCCCAGCGCTTTCGCGATTTTATTTAGCCGCTTCGTGTATTTGCTCTTAGAACCCGCCAGTTTATTTTCACTGTCCATCTGTTTGCAGGACTCAGCAGACAGCGCTTTGACGTCCGCATCCGAAAGCGTCGCCGCTTTGTAAGCAGCGACGCCGGAACTGGCGAGTAAATCGCCGTTGACGCCATTTTTACAGCCAGCCATTAACGTAGCGGAAATCGCTACCGCCAGCAGCAATGATTTATTTTTCATGCTAATCTTCCAATGATATTTATAATAAAAAGATATAAATCAGGAGGTTAAATCGAGAGGAAGGTAGCATTAGCGATAAGGGTAAATAAAGTACGAAAGCGGACGCAAGCGCGCCAGCGCAAAGGCTGGCGCGAAAGATAATCAGGCGGGAGTGCTAATACGCGCCAACTGCTCGAAATAATCCGGGAAGGTTTTAGCGGTACATTTCGGATCAAGAATGGTCACCGGCGTGTCGGATAACGCCACCAGCGAAAAACACATCGCCATACGGTGATCGTTATAGGTGCCAATTTCAGCAAACTGTAATTTCGCTGGCGGGGTGATGCGAATATAGTCGCGCCCCTCTTCCACTTCCGCCCCTACTTTACGCAACTCGGTCGCCATCGCAAACAGACGGTCGGTCTCTTTGACGCGCCAGTTATAGATGTTACGAAGCGTGGTCGTACCTTTAGCAAACAGCGCCGCCGTCGCAATGGTCATTGCCGCATCGGGAATGTGGTTCATGTCCATATCAACGGCATTTAGCTCACCGCGAGTACAGGCAATAAAATCATCGCCCCAGGTCAGTGTCGCCCCCATTTTTTCCAGCACATCCGCGAAGCGAATGTCCCCCTGCATACTTTTGCGGCCAATACCGGTCACCTTTACCGTCCCGCCTTTAATGGCTCCCGCGGCAAGGAAATAAGAGGCGGATGAAGCATCGCCTTCGACCAGGTAAACACCGGGAGACTGGTATTGCTGACGGCCCTTCACGACAAAACGCTGATAGTGATGGTTTTCAATTTCCACGCCGAAGGTTTTCATCAGATTTAACGTAATGTCGATATACGGCTTCGACACCAGCTCGCCTTTAATGCTGATGATGGTTTCCTGCGACGCCAGAGGGGCCGTCATTAACAGTGCGGTCAAAAACTGGCTGGAAACGCTGCCATCAACCTCAACCTGACCGCCGGTAAAGCCACCGCGCAGACGAAGCGGCGGATAGTTTTCCTGCTCCAGATAGTCAATACAGGCCCCGCCCTGACGCAGCGCATCAACCAGATGACCAATTGGTCGCTCTTTCATACGCGGCTCGCCGGTCAGCACAATGTCGTTTGTACCGAGGCAAAGCGCTGCGGCAAGCGGACGCATGGCCGTTCCGGCGTTGCCCAGAAACAGCTCCAGTGCGCCGGTAGCCTGTAGCGGACCACCGTTGCCGGTGATTTCGCAACGGGTACGATCCGCAGAAAGGGTGTAATTGATCCCCAACGCGCTCAGCGCATTGAGCATATGGCGCACATCATCGCTGTCTAACAGGTTGGTCAGAACGGTGGTGCCATGGGCTAACGCCGCCAGGAGCAAAGCGCGGTTAGACACGCTCTTAGAGCCAGGCAGATTAATGGTGCCATCGACCCGCGCGATGGGTTGTAACGTCAGGGATTCCATGTAATCAACTCTCAAAAAACAAAAATAAAAACCCCACAGACGACGCTGTGGGGATGAAACGCCACACTTATTTAGCCGTGACGACGTTCGAAATCGACCATAAAGTCGGTCAGGGCTTTGACGCCTTCCAGCGGCATCGCGTTATAAATGGACGCACGCATTCCCCCCACCACACGGTGGCCTTTCAGCGCGTGAAGACCTGCCGCAAAAGACTCTTCAAGGAACAGTTTGTCCAGCGCGCTGTCCGCCAACTGGAACGGTACGTTCATGCGGGAACGGTTGGCTTTCGCCACATCGTTGCGGTAGAAATCGCTGTTATCAATCACGCCATACAGCAGTTCGGCTTTCTGTTGATTGATTTTATGCATCGCGTCGACGCCGCCATTCGCCTTCAGCCATTTAAATACCAGGCCGGAAAGATACCAGGCAAAAGTTGGTGGCGTATTAAACATTGAGTCGTTATCGTTCAGAACGGTGTAGTCGAGAATCGACGGGCAACTGGTGTGCGCTTTTCCTAACAGGTCTTCGCGAACGATCACAATCGTCAACCCGGCAGGTCCGATGTTTTTCTGCGCGCCTGAATAGATAACGCCGTAGCGGGAAACGTCTAACGGCGCCGAAAGAATCGTTGAGGAGAAATCAGCCGTCACGACCACATCGGAGGCAAAATTCGGCGTTTCATTAATGGCAATGCCGTCAATGGTTTCATTCGGGCAGTAGTGCATATACGCCGCGTTATCCGAGAGTTGCCATTCGCTCATCGGCTTGACCGCGCGCAGTCCGTCCACGGTGACTTTGGCATCAATCACGTTTGGGGTGCAGTATTTTTTCGCTTCTTTTACCGCGCTGGCCGCCCAGTAACCGGCGTCCACGTAGTCTGCGGTGGTTTTATTTCCCAAAATATTCAGCGGAATAGCCGCAAACTGCCCACGTCCGCCGCCGTGACAGAACAGAACTTTATAATTGGAAGGGATGTTGAGGAGATCGCGAAAATCCTGTTCCGCTTCCGCTGCGACCTGGATAAATTCTTTACCGCGGTGGCTCACCTCCATGACGGAGGTGCCAAGACCGTTCCAGTCGCACAGTTCCTGTTGAGCCTGTTTGAGCACGTCTGCCGGTAACATTGCCGGGCCTGAACTAAAATTGAAAACCTGAGCCATTTCCCCTCACCACGTTGCATTGTTATTCACCCACGCTCTGACGAAGCGCAAAGAGTGGGTTTACGTTATTCCTGTGGATATTGGTTTTATCATTCAGTGATACGCGCCGCAACGGGTAATAATCGGCGCGGTGAAAATGAGTGTTCGCTCACACAACACAATCTGTCGGATTGATGGCGAATGACCGATATTTTTGCTGTCAGAGCACCCTTTTTGCCCGACTGGCCTTCGACCATTCTGGATTCTTGCAGCGCGGACATTCTTGCCTGTCGCCAGCGTTAAGGGTAATGACTTCGCTGCAACGAACGCAGGCGTAATCTCCCGTTTCGGGAACGACATGAAATCGCTCGGTGCAATATTTAGGCAAAATGCTCAGACCGGGTTTTATCTTTTCTTCTTCAAAGAAATAGACGCTGATTTGCCCGTTGGTTTCCAGTATCGCCAGCCGCACCTGACCAAGCTGCTCTACGCCATTCAGACGCAGTTCCATAAAGAACTCAAACTCCGTCATATTGGCATGATTCAGTTTGGACCATGCCAGCTCGCCATCTTCAATGATGACGACCGGTTTCCCCTCCAGTAAATCGCCAATCCTTTCACTACGCGCCATCAGCCACATCGCCAACCGGTAAAGCAGCGCAATTATGATAAAGACCACCAGCACCGGCAGCATTGGGACATCATCATAAAAAGCGACGTCCCCTGCCGCGGAGCCCAGCGTCAAAATAATCAACACTTCAAAAAGCGACATCTGGCGCACGCCGCGCCTTCCCGTCAGCTTAAGAAACAGATAGACCAGTACAAAGGTATAAAGACTACGTAACGCAACCTCGCCCAAAAATTCCAGTGGCACTTTGTCCAGTGCCATCCGTTGTAGATCAAACGCTTTCATTTCTCTGCTCTTATGGTGGTTTACTGCATAAAAGCATAGTCAAAACTTTTATTTCCGCCGCGTTCGTGGCGGCGATAGCGTCAGTCAGATAAAACCCGTATCATTGCGCGCTTTCCGTACGACAAAAGTGATTTTCATGACGCAAACATTTATTCCCGGCAAAGACGCCGCCCTGGAAGATTCCATCGCTCGCTTCCAGCAAAAATTGCTCGATCTCGGTTTCCATATTGAAGAAGCCTCATGGCTGAATCCGGTGCCAAACGTCTGGTCGGTGCACATCCGCGACAAAGAGTGCGCGCTGTGCTTTACCAACGGCAAAGGCGCGACGAAAAAAGCGGCGCTGGCCTCTGCGCTGGGCGAATATTTTGAGCGTCTGTCGACGAACTATTTCTTTGCCGATTTCTGGCTTGGCGATACCATCGCCAACGGCCCGTTTGTGCATTACCCTAACGAAAAATGGTTCCCGCTGAACGACAGTGACGACGTGCCGGAAGGGTTGCTCGACGCGCGTCTGCGCGCTTTCTACGATCCGGAAAACGAACTCACCGGCAGTATGTTGATCGATCTCCAGTCCGGCAACGAGGAACGCGGCGTGTGCGGCCTGCCTTTTACTCGCCAGTCAGATAACCAGACCGTCTATATTCCGATGAACATTATCGGCAATTTGTACGTCTCTAACGGTATGTCCGCCGGTAATACCCGTAATGAAGCGCGAGTCCAGGGACTGTCGGAAGTCTTTGAGCGTTATGTGAAAAATCGCATCATTGCCGAAAGTATCAGTCTGCCGGAGATCCCTGTCGATGTACTGGCGCGCTATCCGTCGGTGGTGGAATCCATTGCGACACTGGAAGCGGAAGGTTTCCCGATCTTTGCCTATGACGGATCGCTGGGCGGCAACTATCCGGTGATCTGCGTTGTCCTGTTCAACCCGGCTAACGGCACCTGTTTTGCCTCTTTTGGCGCCCATCCGGATTTCGGCGTCGCGCTGGAACGTACCGTGACCGAACTGCTGCAGGGCCGTGGACTGAAAGATCTCGATGTGTTTACCCCGCCCACCTTCGACGACGAAGAAGTGGCCGAGCACACTAATCTGGAAACCCACTTTATCGACTCCAGCGGCCTGATCTCGTGGGATCTGTTCAAGCAGGATGCCGACTATCCGTTCGTCGACTGGAACTTCTCTGGCACCACCGAAGAAGAGTTCGCAACGTTAATGGCCATCTTCAACGCCGAAGATAAAGAGGTCTACATCGCCGATTATGAACATCTTGGTGTGTACGCCTGTCGTATCATCGTACCGGGTATGTCTGACATCTATCCCGCCGAGGATCTGTGGCTCGCGAATAACAGCATGGGAACGCATCTTCGCGATACTCTGCTTTCGCTTCCGGGTAGCAACTGGGATAAAGAAGAGTATCTCCGTCTTATCGAGCAGTTAGATGATGAAGGGTTTGATGACTTTACCCGCGTGCGTGAACTGTTGGGCCTGGCGACGGGTCCGGATAACGGCTGGTATACCCTGCGTATTGGCGAGCTGAAAGCGATGCTGGCTCTGGCGGGCGGCGATCTGGAACAGGCGCTTATCTGGACCGAATGGACAATGGAGTTCAACGCGTCCGTCTTTACGCCGGCGCGAGCCAACTATTATCGTTGTCTGCAAACGCTGCTGCTGCTTTCCCAGGAAGAAGAGCGCGAACCGCTGCAATACCTGAACGCCTTTGTGCGTATGTATGGCGCGGATGCGGTAGAAGCGGCAAGCGCGGCGCTGAGCGGTGAAGCGGCCTTCTACGGCCTGCAGCCGGTGGATTGCGATCTTCATGCCTTCGCTTCACACCAGTCTCTGCTGAAAGCGTATGAAAAGCTGCAGCGCGCAAAAGCCGCACACTGGTCAAAATAAAGGCAATTGGCTTACTGACTGTAGGCGTTAATTATCGTCTGAGCTATATTACGGGGCGCTTTACGTGCCCCGTTTTACTTATTTTTGAAGAGCCAAATATAAATGTAATAACAAGGTTAAATATTGGTAGTTGATATTACTATTATTAACCGCTATTTGTTACTTTATTTGGCAATTACTCCATATTAATTAACCGCTCAACAGACCCAGGAAGGAAAAAATTCAACTCATTTGCTAAATTTTAAAATTTATTTTTATTAGGATAATCAATAAATTACACCGAAATCGCATAAAAACCATGCGCTTTACGGGCCTATAAGCCAGGCGAGATATGATCTGTATCAATTTCTCATCTATAATGCTTTGTTAGTATCTCGTCGCCGACTTAATAAAGAGAGAGTTAGTGTGAAAGCTGACAACCCTTTTGATCTTTTACTCCCTGCTGCAATGGCCAAAGTGGCCGAGGAAGCAGGTGTCTATAAAGCAACGAAACATCCGCTTAAGACTTTCTACCTGGCGATTACCGCCGGTGTATTTATCTCCATCGCCTTTGTTTTCTATATCACTGCGACGACCGGCACGGGTACGATGCCCTTTGGTATGGCGAAACTGATTGGCGGTATCTGCTTCTCTTTGGGGTTGATCCTTTGCGTAATTTGCGGCGCTGACCTCTTTACCTCCACCGTTTTGATTGTTGTTGCCAAAGCCAGTGGGCGTATTACCTGGGGCCAGTTAGCGAAAAACTGGCTGAATGTCTATTTTGGTAACCTGGTGGGTTGCCTGCTCTTTGTGCTATTGATGTGGCTTTCCGGCGAGTATATGACCGCCAATGGTCAATGGGGACTCAATGTTCTGCAAACCGCCGACCACAAAATGCACCATACTTTTATTGAAGCCGTCTGTCTCGGCATCCTCGCTAACCTGATGGTGTGCCTGGCCGTATGGATGAGCTATTCAGGTCGTAGCCTGATGGATAAAGCGTTTATCATGGTTTTACCGGTCGCCATGTTTGTTGCCAGCGGTTTTGAGCACAGTATCGCAAACATGTTTATGATCCCGATGGGTATTGTTATCCGTGATTTCGCCACACCGGAATTCTGGACCGCTGTTGGGTCTACTCCGGAAAGTTTTTCTCACCTGACCGTGATGAACTTCATCACTGATAACCTGATTCCGGTTACGATCGGTAACATTATCGGCGGCGGTTTGTTGGTCGGGTTGACATACTGGGTCATTTATCTGCGCGGCAACGATCATCATTAATTCTGATTTTCGCACTGCGCAGTAAATAAAAAATCCACTTAAGAAGGTAGGTGTTACATGTCCGAGCTTAATGAAAAGTTAGCCACAGCCTGGGAAGGTTTTACCAAAGGTGACTGGCAGAATGAAGTAAACGTCCGTGACTTCATCCAGAAAAACTACACTCCGTATGAGGGTGACGAGTCCTTCCTGGCTGGCGCGACTGAAGCCACCACAGCGCTGTGGGACAGCGTAATGGAAGGCGTTAAACAGGAAAACCGCACTCACGCGCCTGTTGACTTTGACACCTCTGTTGCTTCTACCATCACTTCTCACGACGCTGGCTACATTAACAAAGCTCTTGAGAAAATCGTTGGTCTGCAGACTGAAGCGCCGCTGAAACGTGCGATCATCCCGTTCGGCGGTATCAAAATGGTTGAAGGTTCCTGCAAAGCGTACAATCGCGAGCTGGACCCGATGCTGAAAAAAATCTTCACTGAATACCGTAAAACGCACAACCAGGGCGTGTTCGACGTTTATACTCCGGACATCCTGCGTTGCCGTAAATCCGGTGTTCTGACCGGTCTGCCAGACGCATATGGCCGTGGTCGTATCATCGGTGACTACCGTCGCGTTGCGCTGTACGGTATCGACTACCTGATGAAAGATAAATTCGCGCAGTTTACCTCTCTGCAGTCTGACCTGGAGAATGGCGTAAACCTGGAAGCGACGATTCGTCTGCGTGAAGAAATCGCTGAACAGCACCGCGCGCTGGGTCAGATCAAAGAGATGGCGGCGAAATACGGCTGCGATATCTCTGGTCCGGCTACCAACGCTCAGGAAGCTATCCAGTGGACCTACTTCGGCTACCTGGCTGCCGTTAAGTCTCAGAACGGCGCGGCAATGTCCTTCGGTCGTGTCTCCACCTTCCTGGATGCGTACATTGAACGTGACCTGAAAGCGGGCAAAATCACCGAGCAAGACGCTCAGGAAATGATTGACCACCTGGTCATGAAACTGCGTATGGTTCGCTTCCTGCGTACCCCGGAATATGATGAACTGTTCTCTGGCGACCCGATCTGGGCAACAGAATCTATCGGTGGTATGGGCGTAGATGGCCGTACTCTGGTTACCAAAAACAGCTTCCGCTTCCTGAACACCCTGTACACCATGGGTCCTTCTCCGGAGCCGAACATCACCGTTCTGTGGTCTGAAAAACTGCCGCTGAACTTCAAGAAATTCGCCGCTAAAGTGTCCATCGACACCTCTTCTCTGCAGTACGAGAACGATGACCTGATGCGTCCGGACTTCAACAACGACGACTACGCTATCGCATGCTGCGTAAGCCCGATGGTTGTGGGTAAACAAATGCAGTTCTTCGGTGCGCGTGCAAACCTGGCGAAAACCATGCTGTACGCAATCAACGGCGGCGTTGATGAAAAACTGAAAATGCAGGTGGGTCCGAAATCTGAACCGATCAAAGGCGATGTTCTGAACTTTGACGAAGTGATGGACCGTATGGATCACTTCATGGACTGGCTGGCTAAGCAGTATGTCACCGCGCTGAACGTAATCCACTACATGCACGACAAGTACAGCTACGAAGCCTCTCTGATGGCGCTGCACGACCGTGACGTGGTTCGCACCATGGCATGCGGTATCGCAGGTCTGTCCGTTGCGGCTGACTCCCTGTCTGCTATCAAATATGCGAAAGTGAAACCGATTCGTGACGAAGACGGTCTGGCTATCGACTTCGAAATCGAAGGCGAATACCCGCAGTTTGGTAACAACGACGCTCGCGTTGATGACATGGCGGTTGACCTGGTAGAACGTTTCATGAAGAAAATTCAGAAACTCACTACCTACCGTAACGCTATCCCGACTCAGTCTGTGCTGACCATCACCTCTAACGTTGTGTATGGTAAGAAAACCGGTAACACCCCAGACGGTCGTCGTGCTGGCGCGCCGTTCGGACCAGGTGCTAACCCGATGCACGGTCGTGACCAGAAAGGTGCGGTTGCCTCTCTGACCTCCGTGGCTAAACTGCCGTTTGCTTACGCGAAAGATGGTATCTCTTACACCTTCTCTATCGTACCGAACGCACTGGGTAAAGACGACGAAGTTCGTAAGACTAACCTGGCGGGTCTGATGGATGGTTACTTCCATCACGAAGCGTCCATCGAAGGTGGTCAGCACCTGAACGTGAACGTCATGAACCGTGAAATGCTGCTCGACGCGATGGAACATCCGGAAAAATATCCGCAGCTGACCATTCGTGTATCAGGTTACGCAGTACGTTTTAACTCCCTGACGAAAGAACAGCAGCAGGACGTTATCACCCGTACTTTCACTCAGACCATGTAATTCCCTGTCTGACTGAAAAAGCGTAGAATAAAGGCTCCACGTAAGTGGGGCCTTTTTAGCAAATAGCCCGCCTCACAGCCTGGTTTGTCAGCTATCTATACTTTGGGTATCTGCCAAAACAGACTCGACACAGCCCATGAGCTGTGCGCCAACACGGCCCCGGATGGGCCACATCTGGAGAAACACCGCAATGTCAGTTATTGGTCGCATTCACTCCTTTGAATCCTGTGGTACCGTTGACGGCCCGGGCATTCGCTTTATTACCTTCTTCCAGGGCTGCCTGATGCGCTGCCTGTATTGCCATAACCGCGATACGTGGGATACCCACGGCGGTAAAGAAGTTACCGTTGAAGAACTGATGAAAGAGGTGGTGACCTATCGCCACTTTATGAATGCTTCTGGCGGCGGCGTAACGGCATCTGGCGGCGAAGCGATCCTGCAGGCGGAATTTGTTCGCGACTGGTTCCGCGCCTGTAAAAAAGAAGGCATTCATACCTGCCTGGACACCAACGGCTTTGTCCGCCGTTACGATCCGGTTATTGATGAACTGCTGGAAGTGACCGATCTGGTGATGCTCGACCTTAAGCAGATGAACGACGAAATCCACCAGAACCTGGTGGGCGTATCAAACCACCGCACGCTCGAGTTTGCCCGGTATCTGGCGAAAAAAGAGGTTAAGGTCTGGATCCGCTACGTTGTGGTGCCAGGCTGGTCCGACGACGACGACTCCGCGCATCGCCTGGGCGAGTTTACCCGCGATATGGGTAACGTCGAGAAAATCGAGCTGCTGCCCTATCATGAGTTAGGCAAGCACAAATGGGTGGCGATGGGTGAAGAGTACAAACTGGACGGCGTAAAACCGCCGAAAAAAGAGACCATGGAACGCGTGAAAGGCATTCTGGAGCAGTACGGTCATAAGGTGATGTACTAACTCATTGACGCGTTTGGGCCTACGCCAGTAGGCCCGATAAGCGCTGCGCCATCTGGCGCGCCCGCCCCGGCTACGACATAAAATATTGCGAAAGTTTATTCGCCACGCTTTCAATTGAGAAAATACTTTTCTGATGCGCTTTGCGGCACTCAGCATAGCGTTCATCCTGTGCTTCCAGGGCATTGAGCAGTCGGTCTGCAACAAGCATCGCACCGGCTATTTCTGCAAAACCGTACTCACCTTCCCCTTTCAACGCCACCGCCGCCTGCAGATTCCAGTCGGAAAGACGACTCAACGGCGCTATCGTGCCGCGGGTTAGGGAAAGAATTCGCACATTCTGCTGCTTCGCCAGCGTCAGGGCTTGCATCATGTCCGCTGACGACTCTCCGGTATGAACCACAATAATCCCCTGACTCTGCGGGTCGACCATAATGGATGACGTGGCGAGATAAAAACGATCCACGAAACTCGCCGCTTTGCCCATTTTGATCAGGTTCATTTGCAAAAACAGCGCAACGGGTACGGCAGCGCCAACGGCGTAAATCGCGACATTGGTTACCGTATTAAGCCACGCAGCGGCAGCATACAGCTCTTGTTGATTAAGGATGGCGTGGCTGTCGCGAATACTCGACACCACAGCCGCGATCTCCTCATTTCCCTGTTCATCAGGACGCGTTGCCCCCTGCTCAAGCGCCAGTGCCGTTCGGAAGTCGGAAAAGCCTTTAAAGCCGAACGCGCGGCAAAAACGGGTGATACTTCCCTCACTGGTTTCGATGGAATCCGCTAGCTCGGTAATGGTATGCCGCATCACAAAATCAGGGTTCTCCGTCACAAAACGGCCCACCTTTTCCAGAATCGGGCTCAGCCCCGAGGATTCATTTCTGATATTTATCAGCAAGTTAGTATCAATCTGACTCATTTTTCGCCTTTTTGCTCAAAATGCAAACACAATCACATCTTTCAACACGGTGAATGGATAATAATTTTTTTCACTAAATCATCAAGAAAAATAATTATTTTTACACCACAGGAGAAAGCGTATGAAGGGTCTTATTGTCTGTCGCACTGGCATGGGCAGTTCTTTGATGCTCAAAATCAAAGCACAAAAAATCATCGATAAACACGGCTGGGATATTGAACTCGAACATGACGTATTGTCCGGACTTGCCACCTGGCAAGGCATTGACTTTGTTATCACCATGCGCGACCTCACCGATGAAATCGAAGCTGCCGGATTCAAAGCAATCGGCATAACCGACTTGATGAATAGCGAAGAAATGGAAACTGCGCTCACCAGCGTAATTCAGAGCAACTAACCTCTTTCGGAGGCAATATGGATCTCCTCAGGTTTATTGTATTCGACATTTTAGGTGTAACCCCACTCTTAGTTGGATTTATTGCATTAATCGGCCTGTTAATCCAACGTAAGCCCATCGAAAAAGTGCTGTCCGGCACCTTCATAACCATTGTCGGCTTTCTGGTTTTTGCCGGCGGGGCCGGGCTGGCGGTAACCTCTTTGGGCAATTTCCAGACGTTGTTCAGCGATGGTTTTGGGTTGAAAGGGGTAATGCCTTTGGCAGAAGCGCTAACCGGACTGGCGCAAACCAAGTTTGCGATGTGCGTGTCGCTGATTATGGTGATTGGTTTTGGCTGGAACCTGCTTTTCGCCCGCCTGACCCCCTTCAAATATATCTTTCTGACCGGACAGCATAATCTGTACCTCTCAGCGTTGCTGACCGTCACGTTGAAAGCGCTGGGCTATAGCGATGGCATTACGATTATCGTCGGGTCGGTGCTGCTGGGGTTGGCCGCCTGTATTTACCCGGCGATTGCACAGCCCTGGATGCGAAAAATCACCGGCAATGATGAGATCGCAATGGGGCATTACGTTACGCTGGCCTATGCCGCCTCGGGCTGGATCGGCTCGAAAGTTGGCGATCCGAAAGAGTCGACCGAAAAGCTAAATCTGCCCGGCTGGCTGGGGATTTTTAAAGACTATATTGTCTCCGTCTCAATTTCGGTCAGTATCTTCTATTACATCGCGGCGCTGGCGGCCGGTAAAAGCGCAGTGTCCGCCGTCGCGGGCGGAATGCACTGGCTGGTTTACCCCCTGTTTCAGTCGCTGACGTTTACCGCTTCACTGTACATCATCATTACCGGGGTTCGCCTGCTGCTCTCAGAAATCGTGCCGGCATTTCTCGGGATCTCTGAAAAATTCATTCCCAACGCGAAACCGGCGCTCGACTGTCCGGTCGTGTTCCCTTACGCGCCCACCGCCACTGTCCTTGGCTTTATCTCTTCGTTTGTCGGGGGACTCGTCGTGATGGGGCTTCTCGCGCTGGTGGGGCAAACGGTGATCATTCCCGTCGCGATCCCTTACTTCTTTATTGGCGCGACCGCTGCCGTGTTCGGCAATGCTTCTGGCGGCTGGAAAGGCGCCGTGGCAGGCAGTTTTATCACCGGCATTCTCATCGGCATCGGCCCCGCACTGATCTATCCCATCATGGAATCGGTGGGGCTTTCAGGCACCAGCTTCCCGGAAACAGACTTCGTTGCGCTTGGTCTGGTGGTCTATTACATCGGCAAAATGCTGCCCTGATAAGGAGTGAATATGACTATTAATGAACTGAAGTCCCATGCCCGCGCCGCACGTCGCGATATTGTGACCATGATTTATGAATCCGGCATTGGTCACCCAGGCGGCGCGCTTTCCATTATCGACATTCTGACCTGGCTTTATCATCAGGAGATTGACCTGAATATTACGCCCCGGGCAAGGGTGGTGATGAGTAAAGGCCATGCCGTTGCAGCCCAGTACGTCATGCTGTATCAGTTGGGTAAAATCGCCCGCACTGAGTTTGCCACCTTTCGCCAGATCAACTCACGTCTTCAGGGCCATCCAAGCGTGAAGTCGCTGCCGGACGTCGATGCCACTACCGGTCTGCTGGGTCAGGGCCTGTCGGTGGCGCTGGGAATGGCTGCGGCAAAAAAACGCCGTCAGGATCCGCATCGCGTCTTCGCCATTCTCGGCGATGGCGAGATGCACGAAGGCCAGATCTGGGAATCCCTACAACAGGCTGCCCATATGCGAATGGATAATCTGGTCGCCGTCATTGACTACAACGGTTTCTCTTCACACGATCCGGTGAATCAGGTGATCAACCTGGAGCCTCTTGCCGACAAAATTCGCGCGTTTGGCTGGCACGTACTGGAGCTGCAGAATGGCAACGATATGCATCAGGTCGCCGACACATTTCTGCTCTCACGTCATTTGAAAGGCAAACCGGTCGCCATCATCGCCCATACCATTAAAGGCTTCGGCGTGAGTTATATGGAAAACAACGGGGACTGGCACTCTAAAACCCCGACGGCAGAACAATACCAGCAGGCAATGGAGGAGTTACGGTCATGAAAGCACCCCGCGACGAGATTGGCAACGCCCTGCTTGCCCTGAAAGCAAAAGGCTATCCCGTTGTCGTTATCGACAGCGACCTTGCGAGTTCAACCCGAACCGACCAGTTTCAGCAGGTCTGCCCCGACGCGTTTTTCGAAATGGGCATTGCTGAAGGCTCCGCCATGAGTTTTGCTACCGGTCAGGCCCTGGAAGGAAATATTCCGTTCTACGTTAATTTTGCGATGTTTGTCACCGGTACCGCCTGGACACAGTTACGCCAGGCCTGCTATGCCAACGCCAATATCAAGCTGGTTGGTAGTCATCCCGGCATGGATGATGGGCCTGACGGCGCTTCGCATCATGCGTTGGAAGACCTGGCGCTGACGCGGGTACTGCCGGGGATAACCATTCTGACGCCGGGTGATGCTGAGGAAATTGAGGCAGCGTTTGAACAAGCGGCTACGATCCACGGTCCCGTTTATATCCGCGTCGCGCGTGAACCTATGCCTGTCCGTGATAAATCTCGCGTCCCCCGCATCGCTGACATAGCCGCTGTAGAAGATTCCGGCAACGATTTTGCGATCCTCTACGAAGGCACCGTTCTGGAACAGGCAAGTGAAGGTTACGCACAGTTATGCGCAGCGGGTAAGCGAGGCAAACTGATCCATGTCGCCACGCTGAAACCTTTTAACCGTGAACGCTTTCTGCAACTGACCGCGGAGTGTCCGCACATCGCAACCATCGAAAACCACAGCATAACGGGTGGACTGGGGGGACAAGTTGCAGAAGTGCTGGCTGAGGAAGGCATACCCACGCGCTTAAGCCGACTCGGTACGCGGGACATGTTCACGGAGTCAGGTAACAGTCGCCAGCTAAAAGAGAAGTACGGAATTTCAGCATCGGCGCTGTATCAGGTACTGCGTTAAGGAAGCTCGCGAGTCGGATGGCGCAGCCTGAAGTCATAAGGTCGTCATCCGACATCGCGGAGTAAGGAGTTAACGATGAAGCATCCCCTCTTTGTAGCCAGCCAGTTTTATGTACGTTGCCACAGCTGGCAACAGGCTATTATGCTCGCCTGCTCACCGCTGGAGCAGCAGGGACTGGTGACAGCTAATTATGCGCAGGCGATCGTTCGTGAAACCGAAAAGCAAGGCCCGTGGTACCTGTTAACGCCCGAGTTTGCCCTGCCCCATGCACGTCCGGAAGAGGGCGTAATCAGTAATGAAACGCACTTGTCGCTGCTGTGTGTAAAAGAGGCGGTGTGTTTTCCGGGTTACCCCGATGTGCGGTTGGTCGTCGTGCTGGCTGCCGTCGACAGTACCCGTCATATCGAAAAGATTCAGCAACTGGTCTGCTGGCTTGAGGAAGCAGAGCGTCTGCAGCAGTTGACTCATATCACCTGTTCGGCGCAGCTGCGTACTGTGCTCGGTTCGGTCTGAACAACCGCCAGCAGAGCAAGTCCGCTGGCGATCACTGCGTCATTAAACGTGAGCCACCGGGTTCGGCGTGTGCCCGGCATTACGCAGCAGCATCAGTAAATAAATAAACGAGACGCTGGCAATCATAATAAACAGCAGATTATCGGAATAATTCTGCATTAACATCGCGGTGAAGGAGGGCCCTAACAGGCTGCCCACGGTGTAGCTCAACAGCAATGCCTGGTTCATCGCCACAAGCTGATGCTGTTCCACTTTTTCACATGCCCATGCCATCGCCACCGGATAGAGGGTAAAACCTGCCGCCCCCAGAATAAACAACGCGGGGGCCATCGCGGCCTGGCTGAGCATCGCGATACTGCCGAGGATCACCACGAAGACCTGAACGCGCAGAACCAACAGGCGACCAAACTTATCGGCCAGACGTCCGATCGGCCACTGTCCCAGGATCCCGGCGCTAACCAGCACCGCCATCCAGAAACCGATGCTGGCGTTGCTTATCCCCTGGTGATTCAAATATAGCGGCATCAGACCGTACAGGGAGCCGAGAACAATTCCGGAGATAATACAACCGTTCACCCCCAGACGCGCCTGACGCAGCCTGAGCATCGACGTAACAGGTGTGGCGCTGTGTTCTTCCGACTGTTGATTCAGAATACGCGTGAAGAGCAGCGGTAAAATCGCCGCCAGTACCATACCCGTTACCCACGGCAACACATTCATCAGCTCCGTGGACACTTTGCTGACCAACAACTGACCGAGGAATGTCCCCACGTAGTAAACCATCATATAAGCCGCCAGCAGGCGACCACGATTGCGTGAGGTGCCGCTGCACATCAGCGCACTTTCCACCACCACCCAGATCATGGCGCAGCCCACGCCCGCCACGAAGCGCCAGACCAGCCAGCTCCAGAATCCGACCATTACCCCAAGCCCCACACAGCCAGCGGCAAAAATCAGCGAAGCGAGGTAATAGCTACGGTTAAACCCGAGATGTTTAATTAAATAGCCCGTCAGTAACGTACCCACCAGATTCCCGGTGAAATAAGACGAACTGATAATGCCCACCTGCCAGGTCGGCAGGTTTTCCTGAGCGAGCCAGAGCGGGACGAGCGTGTTCAGCACCGCGATCGCCAGGGTCAACAAAAGCAGGCCAGACAGCAAAAGCATGACGGGCCGGGTATAGGTGGACATGAGTATAAACCGTGAGGAAGTTCAAATTTCACGCGCATCATGCCACCAACAAAAACATTGTCAATCGGCTGAAACCGCGGCCTGACGGCCCTTTTTATGGTTCGATTCAATTTATTGATTGAGAAAATGTATTCTGACCACAGCGTCCCACTCAGGTGGCTGTTTTTATTGATTTATCGCTAAAAGGCGCCGCGTCGTTTGGTCGAAAAATCTCATAGTCCCACCAACAATTTTTTTTCCGTTCTATGCTTTGAGTGAACCTCCCGCACCCGGTTGGTTTCGGGTGTTTCGCTGACTCTCTCAAGGAGAAGAAATGGCTAAGCCTTATGTTCGTCTCGATAAAAATGATGCTGCGGTTCTTCTGGTCGATCACCAGGCCGGATTGCTCTCACTGGTCAGGGATATCGATCCCGATAAATTCAAGAATAACGTTCTCGCCCTCGGTGATTTAGCCAAATATTTTAAGCTGCCGACTATCCTGACAACCAGTTTTGAAACGGGTCCAAACGGGCCGCTGGTCCCCGAACTGAAGGCGCAGTTTCCGGACGCCCCCTACATTGCGCGTCCCGGCAATATCAACGCCTGGGATAACGAAGACTTTGTCAACGCCGTGAAGGCGACAGGGAAAAAACAGTTGATCATTGCCGGTGTAGTCACTGAGGTTTGCGTGGCGTTCCCGGCGCTTTCGGCTATTGAGGAAGGGTTTGACGTTTTTGTGGTGACCGATGCCTCGGGCACGTTCAATGACATTACCCGCCTGTCGGCGTGGGATCGAATGTCGCAGGCTGGCGCGCAGTTAATGACATGGTTTGGCGTCGCCTGCGAGCTTCATCGCGACTGGCGCAATGACATTGAGGGGCTGGCGACGCTGTTCTCAAATCATATTCCGGATTACCGTAACCTGATGACCAGCTACGATACCCTGACGAAGCAGAAATAGAAAACCGGGGTCAACGCCCCGGTTTGGTGAGAGAGCCGGATGGCGTTGTCGCCATCCGGTAATTCCCTGTACGTTAACTGGCTACCGCTACGCCCACGGTCATATGCAGACCGTAGAACACGCCGCGGCCAATCAGTTCACCGACCAACAGCAGAACAAATGCTACCGAAAGCAGCGGTACCGCCGGCTGGTAGCCTTTCAACTGCGGCACAATCCAGCAGCAGAGCGCCACGGTGAGAACAACTATGCGCCAGGCCATCAGCGAACCGTAATCCGGCACCAGCGCCGACGCCTGTTGAATGGAGCTATGGATAGTCGCCAGCTCGGCGCCTTGCATCACCGACATAACCGCGCTCACAACCAGCGCCAGCAGTGAAACCGCAGGCAGCAGACGCATCGCCCAGCCATCGACGTCAGCCACGCGCAGCAGCAGATAACCGAGCAGCGGCCCCCCCAAAAACAGCGTCAGGAAGAAGCCCATCGGCGTCCAGAGGCTGTACCAGGTCGGTACGGTATCGATGCTGTTATAAACGCGAACCATCATCCAGACAAATATCACGCCCAGAATCATGGTGACGATCAGCCACACTGTGCGTAACGCCGGAGAGAGCTTTTTCATCACGGCCAGCAGCCAGCCGATACCGCCAATCGCAAAGAAAACAGAGCCGCTGGCGATTTCATTACTCAGCGCCGACGACCCTACGCGATTCAGCGAATTAAACGCGCGCATCGGCGAGCCGAGGTGCAGCATGGAGGCGATAAAACCAATCCCCATCAGTACCCATAACGCAAACATACAGCGGATCACCCGCTGCTGCGTCTCTGCGCGCAGGTCGCCTTTGATCAGCGCCAGCGCCAGAACGATAAAGCCACCGACTACACACTGCCCGAAGACCGTGAAGATCATTAGCGGCCATTCATGCCATCCACTTCCCATCTTACACCTCCTTCGGATTGGCCAGATAACCCGTGGTGTCTCCCGTCGGGCGGCTGTTGGCGTTAGGTTTGATTACAATATTAGGTTTAGTGAAATGCGCCCCCGGCAGCGGAGCGACAGCGGCCAGATCGCCGTGTTTTTTACGCAGTTCATCAATCGGACCGAAGTCCAGCGCGCGCAGCGGACAGGATTCCACACAGATCGGTTTTTTACCTTCCGCCACACGGTCATGGCAGCCGTCGCATTTGGTCATATGACCTTTGGCGGCATTGTATTGTGGCGCGCCGTACGGGCAAGCCATATGGCAGTAGCGGCAGCCAATGCACACATCTTCATCGACCACCACAAAACCGTCTTCCCGTTTATGCATCGCCCCGCTTGGGCACACCTTGGTACAGGCAGGGTCTTCACAATGGTTACACGAAATGGATAAATAGTAGGCAAAGACGTTCTGGTGCCAGACGCCGTTATCCTCCTGCCAGTCGCCGCCTGCATACTCGTAGATGCGCCGGAAGCTGACGTCCGGGGTTAAGTCTTTATAATCTTTACAGGCCAGTTCGCAGGTTTTGCAACCGGTGCAACGGCTGGAATCAATAAAAAATCCATACTGGGTTGTCATCGGCTACTCCTTACACCTTCTCAACCTGAACAAGGTTCGTATGTGACGGGTTCCCCTTAGCAAGAGGAGACGGACGCTGGGTGGTCAGCACGTTGATACAACCGCCCTGATCGATGCGTTTTGCATCCGGGTCGTACCACGCCCCTTCCCCTAACGCGACGACGCCCGGCATCATGCGCGGCGTGACTTTCGCCTCAATGTGCAGCTCGCCTCGACCGTTGAAAATACGCACCTTATCGCCATTGCTGATACCGCGCTTCTGAGCATCAAGCGGGTTGATCCACATTTCCTGGCGGCAGGCCGCTTTCAGCACCTCAACGTTGCCATAGGTGGAGTGGACGCGAGACTTATAGTGGAAGCCCGTCAGCTGTAACGGATAGTCTTTCGTCAGCGGATCGTTGTAATTCTCAAAGCCCGGGGTGTAGATCGGTAATGGATCGATCACGTCCCCTTCCGGCAACTCCCAGGTCGCAGCTATCTCGGCCAGTTCCTGCGAGTAGATTTCGATTTTGCCCGACGGGGTGGTCAGCGGGTTCGCCTGCGGGTCTTCACGGAAGGCTTTATACGCCACGTGATGCCCTTGCGGATCGCGCTGTTTAAAGATGCCCTGCTTGCGGAACGCTTCAAAGGTCGGCAGATCGGGAATCGCTTTACGCGACTGCTCGTACAGATGACGCATCCACTCTTCCTGCGTGCGCCCCTCGGTGAACTGCGCCTCCACGCCCAGACGCTTCGCCAGCTCGCTGGTCATCTGGTAGATGGTCTTGCACTCAAAGCGCGGCTTGATGGCCTGGTCAGCGAAGATAACGTAGGACATGTTGCCGCAGGAGGCATCCAGCGCGAAGTCCATCTGCTCAGAAGCCGTGCAGTCCGGCAGCAGAATATCGGCGTATTTCGCCGACGAGGTCATATGACAGTCAATGACGACAATCATTTCGCACTTCTTGTCGTCCTGCAGGATTTCATGGGTGCGGTTGATTTCTGAATGCTGGTTGATCAGGCAGTTACCTGCATAGTTCCAGATCATTTTAATCGGCACGTCCAGTTTATCTTTGCCGCGCACGCCGTCACGCAGCGCGGTCATTTCCGGGCCACGTTCGATCGCATCGGTCCACATAAACATGGAGATACTGGTTTCAACCGGATTTTCCAGCGTCGGCATCCGCTCAAACGGCAGCGAGTAAGAGCCTTCACGCGCGCCGCTGTTGCCGCCGTTAATGCCGACGTTGCCGGTCAGGATCGCCAGCATGGAGATCGCACGGGTCGCGATTTCACCGTTCGCGTGGCGCTGCGGCCCCCACCCCTGGCTGATATAAGCAGGCTTAGCGCTGCCGATTTCACGCGCCAGTTTGACGATGCGGTCTGCCGGAATGCCGGTGATCTGCGCCGCCCATTCAGGCGTTTTGGCTATGCCGTCTTTACCTTCCCCCAGAATATAGGCTTTGTAATGACCGTTTTTCGGCGCGCTGGCGGGCAGCGTTTTTTCATCGTAGCCCACGCAGTATTTGTCGAGGAACGGCTGATCGACCATGTTTTCGGTAATCAGTACATACGCCAGCGCATTCACCAGCGCGGCGTCGGTTCCCGGACGAATCGGGATCCACTCATCTTCACGACCCGCGCCGGTATCGGTATAGCGCGGATCGATAATAATCATCCGGGCGTTAGACTTCTGTCGCGCCTGCTCAAGGTAGTAGGTTACCCCACCGCCGCTCATGCGCGTTTCACCTGGGTTATTGCCAAACAGTACAACCAGTTTACTGTTTTCAATGTCGGATGGGCTGTTTCCGTCGGCCCACCCGCCATAGGTGTAGTTCAGACCGGCGGCTATCTGGGCTGAAGAGTAATCGCCGTAGTGGTTGAGGTAGCCGCCACAGCAGTTCATCAAACGCGCGACCAGCGTTTTCCCTGGCGGCCATGAACGGGTTAACGTGCCGCCCAACGTCCCGGTACCGTAGTTCAGATAGATGGATTCGTTACCGTACTCTTTGATCAGCCGCTGCATATTGCTGGCGATGATGTCGTAGGCTTCATCCCAACTGATGCGTTCAAACTTTCCTTCACCGCGTTTGCCAACGCGCTTCATTGGATACTTAAGACGATCCGGATTATAAACGCGACGACGCATTGAACGCCCACGCAGGCACGCCCTTACCTGATGCAGACCATCGTAGCGATCATCGCCGGTATTGTCTGTTTCAACGTATTTGATTTCGCCATCCACCACATGCATACGCAGCGGGCAACGGCTGCCGCAGTTCACGGTACACGCGCTCCAGATAACTTTTTCGCTGGCCTGCGCCGGGCTGATGGCTTCGGCGGCGTTAGCGATTCGGGTAAATGGCAGGGTAAACGCGCTGCTGGCCATTGCCAGACCGCCTATGGCCGTCGTTTTTACTAAACCACGACGACTCACCTCAGCTGCCATAACGGCATCGGGGATCTTAGTTTTCATAATGGCTCACTCTGCTTGCTCACAGTAAAAGTGCAAAAATTAACGTTATTATTTGAATATGAATGCGACGCTATATAGTTACATATACAACGAAATAGTAGGATGACAGCGAAAAATGCTGAATTTCATTCGAAGGTAGTATTACTCCGTAGGGAGTATGAATTATTGTCCGGTGTCAAACAGGCACAAAAAAAGCGCCATCAGGCGCTTTTTTAGGGAAGGATGGCGTAACTATCAGCCAATATATTCCAGTCCGTTCATATATGGACGCAGTACTTCCGGCACCTGAATGCGGCCATCAGCCTGCTGATAGTTTTCCATCACCGCAACCAGCGTACGTCCTACCGCCAGACCAGAACCGTTCAGGGTATGTACCAGACGGGTCTTTTTGTCGGACTTACTGCGGCAGCGTGCCTGCATACGGCGTGCCTGGAAGTCCCAGACGTTCGAGCAGGAAGAGATTTCGCGATAGGTCTTCTGCGCCGGGATCCACACTTCCAGATCGTAAGTTTTGCAGGCGCCAAAACCCATATCCCCCGTGCAAAGGATAATCTTACGATACGGCAGACCCAGCAACTGCAGCACTTTTTCGGCGTGGCCGGTCATCTCTTCCAGCGCCGCCATGGAATCTTCCGGACGGACGATCTGCACCATTTCTACTTTGTCGAACTGGTGCATACGGATCAGACCACGGGTATCGCGACCATATGAACCGGCTTCGGAACGGAAGCACGGCGTGTGCGCGGTCATTTTGATCGGCAGCTGATCTTCGTCGATGATTTCATCACGCACCAGGTTGGTCAGCGGCACTTCCGCCGTTGGGATCAGCGCATAGTTGCTGCTGTCCGCTTCTTCTTCCAGCGGACGGGTATGGAACAGATCGCCGGCAAACTTCGGCAACTGTCCGGTGCCGTACAGCGTGTCGTGGTTAACCAGATACGGAACGTAATTTTCGCTATAACCATGCTGTTCAGTGTGCAGATCAAGCATGAACTGAGAAAGCGCACGGTGCATACGGGCAATCTGCCCTTTCATGACCACAAAACGCGAACCCGTCAGCTTCACGGCAGCGGCAAAATCAAGACCGGTATGCATTTCACCCAGCGTGACGTGATCGCGCACGTCGAAATCAAACTCGCGCGGGGTACCCCAGCGGCTGACTTCAACGTTGTCGTTTTCATCTTTCCCCACCGGCACTTCGTCAGCAGGCAGGTTTGGAATGTTCAGCGCGATATCACGGATCTCAGCCTGCAGAACGTCCAGTTCGGCTTTCGCTGCGTCCAGCTCTTCACCAAGCTTGTTCACTTCCAGACGTAAAGGCTCGATATCTTCCCCGCGCGCTTTTGCCTGGCCGATGGATTTCGATCGAGAGTTACGCTCTGCCTGCAGGTTTTCCGTATTGACCTGCAAAACTTTACGACGCTCTTCAAGAGCGCGCAGCTTATCTACATCCAGCTTAAAGCCCCGGCGTGCCAGTTTTTCAGCGACTGCGTCTGGCTCATTACGCAGCAGATTGGGATCGAGCATGCTTATCCTGTGCTTATCGAATTAAAAGAGGAAATGTGACCACAGCCTGCAGTCACAGGGATACAGTGCCAACATTACCGCAACGCCTGCACTAACGGTAGCGTTTTATAGGGCTATTTTGATCCTGTCCGGCGAGCCAGGCGAGCTTTTCGCCAATCTTGCCCTCAAGACCTCTGTTGGTGGGATGATAATAACGCGTTTGTGCCATTTCCTGAGGAAAATATTCTTCGCCCGCGGCGTAGGCATTCGGCTCGTCGTGGGCATAACGGTATTCCTGACCGTAGCCCATCTCCTTCATCAGCTTCGTCGGCGCATTGCGCAGATGGACAGGCACATCGTAGTCCGGCCGTTCTCTGGCATCCGACATGGCCGCTTTGAAGGCGGTATAGACCGCATTACTTTTCGGCGCGCAGGCAAGATACACAATCGCCTGCGCAATGGCGCGCTCGCCTTCTGCTGGACCAACGCGAGTAAAGCAGTCCCATGCGGAAATCGCGACCTGCATCGCACGCGGATCGGCATTGCCGACATCTTCTGAGGCGATAGCCAGGCAGCGGCGCGCAACATACAACGGATCGCCGCCCGCGGTGATGATACGCGCATACCAGTAGAGCGCCGCATCCGGCGCGCTGCCGCGCACCGACTTATGCAGCGCGGAAATCAAATCGTAAAAACGATCGCCCTTATTGTCAAAACGGGCGCTACGCTCTCCGGCAATCTCGGTCAGCAATGCAGGAAGGAGAACGCGTTTACCGCTGTCGTCGACTTCCGCCATATCAGCCATCATTTCCAGCGTATTCAACGCCCGACGGGCATCACCGTTGACCAGTTCAGCAATCGCCCGACGCGTTTCATCCGGCAGCACGATATCCTGTCCCCCGTAGCCACGGGCTTTATCCTCCATCGCCTGAGTGAGAACCTGTTCGATGTCTCCGGTCGTCAACGATTTCAGCAGATAGACACGCGCACGGGAAAGCAATGCGGAATTCAACTCAAAAGACGGGTTTTCCGTTGTCGCGCCAATAAAGGTAATAGTGCCGTCTTCAATATGCGGCAAAAAGGCGTCCTGTTGGCTTTTGTTGAAGCGATGAACTTCGTCGACAAACAGGATTGTACGACGCCCGGCATTTCGATTTTGCCGCGCGCGTTCAATGGCTTCGCGGATCTCTTTGACGCCGGACGTAACGGCGGATATCCGCTCAACGTCAGCGTCGGCGTAACGGGCAATCACTTCGGCAAGAGTGGTTTTCCCGGTCCCGGGCGGCCCCCACAGGATCATGGAATGCAGATGCCCGGCTTCAATAGCGCGGGGCAAGGGCTTGCCTGCGGCCAGCAGATGCTGCTGGCCGATATACTGCGCTAAATTTTCTGGCCGCATCCGCGCGGCCAGTGGCTGAAAAGTATTATCTGAAAAATCGAGCGACAGATTGCTCACTCATGCCTCTACTTACGTTGGTCGTCTACCGTTACGCCTTGCGGTGGGGTAAAGGTAAATTTCGATGCGTCGACCGCGCCGTTCTGCTGAGATTTCAGCTGGTAACTGCTGCGCTGGTCGTCCTGTTCCACGGCGCTGAACTGATGAATCGTCCCGTCACGTCCCACATTGATGGTGAACTGCTTCAGGTTTCCGTTGCTGGCTTTCGGCGTCAGCACAAAATCATCGCCATTTTGCTTGATATTATACTGCTGCCAGTCGCTGGACTGGTTACGGGCAATGAGCATAAATGGCGTATTGCCGGTCGCGTCTTTCAGCCAGGTGGCGGTAGCCTGCTCAACGAACGGGTTGTAAAACCACAGGGTTTTACCGTCGGACACCAGAATACTTTCGTCAGGCTGCGTCATATGCCAGTTAAACAGATTGGGACGCTTTACCCACAGATCGCCCTGGCCTTCCTGAACGGCGGTGCCGCTGCCATCTGTCACTTTTTGCGTGAAGCTGGCATGGAAGCTGCTCACTTTATCCAGACGGCTTTTCAGATCGCTCGCGGCATCTGCCCAAACGCTACTGACAACGAACCCTGAAAGCAAAGCACAGGTGATGGCAATTTTTTTCATTGTTATTCCTCAAAATACGTCACTCCCGACCGGGAGTTCCTTCTGCTATCCATTCCAGGCCAAAATTCAGCGTGAGGAAAGAAGATTAAACTGAATTCGTGGTTATTGGCCGGATAGCCTCTTGCGACTTATCCGGCCAACAGAGTTACTCAAAGGGCGGCGGCGCCAGCACTTCACGGTTACCATTATGGCCCTGCTCGCTGACGATCCCCTGCGCCTCCATCTGTTCGATAATTCTCGCCGCACGGTTGTAACCGATACGGAACTGGCGCTGTACCCCTGAGATAGAAGCCTTGCGTTTTTCAGTCACAAAGTTGACCGCCTGATCGAATAACGGATCCAGCTCTTCGCCGCCGTCAAAGCCACCGCCGCCGCCTTCGCTTTCGCTGTCGGACGTAATACCGTCGACATATTGTGGACGACCGCGCGCTTTCCAGTCCTGGACCACGGCATGCACTTCCTGGTCACGAACAAAGGCGCCGTGAACGCGTACCGGCATGGTGGAGTTAGGCCCGGAATAAAGCATATCCCCCATTCCCAGTAAAGATTCGGCGCCGCCCTGGTCGAGAATGGTGCGCGAATCAATTTTACTGGAAACCGTAAAGGCGATACGGGTCGGGATGTTGGCTTTGATCAGACCGGTAATCACGTCAACGGACGGACGCTGCGTCGCCAGCACCAGGTGAATCCCCGCCGCACGCGCTTTTTGCGCCAGGCGGGCAATCAGTTCCTCGACTTTCTTACCAACGGTCATCATCAGGTCGGCGAACTCATCGACCAGCACGACAATGTACGGCAGTTTTTCCAGTACCGGGTGCTGAGCGTCCATACTGTCGCCCGGCTTCCAGTATGGATCCGGAATCGGACGCCCCATCCGCGCCGCCTCAGCGATTTTCTCGTTGTAGCCGGCCAGGTTACGCACGCCAAGCGCGGACATCAGTTTATAACGACGCTCCATCTCGTTCACGCTCCAGCGCAACGCGTTGGCGGCGTCTTTCATATCGGTCACCACTTCCGTCAGCAGATGCGGGATCCCTTCATATACCGACAGTTCGAGCATTTTCGGGTCGATCATAATAAAGCGTACGTCTTCCGGCTGCGCTTTGTACAACATACTCAGGATCATGGCGTTAACGCCAACGGATTTACCGGACCCGGTAGTCCCTGCTACCAGAAGATGCGGCATTTTCGCCAGATCGGCCACCACCGGATCGCCGGCAATGTCTTTACCCAACACCACGGTAAGCGGTGACGGATTTTCGCGGAATTTGGCGTTATCCAGAACCTCACGCAAATAAACGGTCTGACGTTTCTTGTTTGGCAGCTCCAGGCCCACATAGGGTTTGCCCGGAATCACTTCGACCACGCGCACCGCGACGGTCGAGAGCGAACGCGCCAGGTCGCGGGAGAGGTTAGAAATACGCGCGGCTTTAACACCCGGCGCCAGGTTCAACTCAAAACGCGTGATCACCGGGCCAGGTGAATAGTTCACCACGTCCGCTTTAATACGGAAGTCTGCCAGGCGTGCTTCGACCAGACGCGCCATCTGTTCCAGCGCAAACGTGTCGACAGGTTCTACTTCGCTCGGCGGCGGCGTCAGCAGATCCAGCGACGGCAGCGGCGTAGTCGGTTTTTGCAACGGACGGCAGTCACCGTTACGCATCAACAACGGATGGATCAGGCTTTCCTGAGGTTGTTGCGCGACCGGCTGTTGCGGCTGCTGATAGTGCTGCTGCGGCGCGACCGGCTGCTGCGGTTGCTGATAATGCTGCTGCGGCGCGACTGGCTGTTGCGGTTGTTGATAATGCTGCTGCGGCGCGACTGGCTGTTGCGGTTGCTGAAAATGCTGCTGCGGCGCGAACGGCTGTTGCGGTTGTTGATAATGCTGCTGCGGCGCGACTGGTTGTTGCGGCTGCGCCGGTTCAGGCATCACGCCCGGCGTAAACAACGGTTCATGCGGCCCTTCATCCACCAGCGCTTTCATTGGCGAAAAGGCAAAATCGTCCAGAGAGAAAGGGTTCGCTCCGACAGGCTGTTCACCGGAATAACGCTGTTGCTGCGAGGAAGCAAACTGACGGGCCAGCTCAGCTTCTGCCGCGGCATCATCATCTTCTGCCTGCTGTGAATCGTGCTGATACGTCTCGCCATAACGGCTCTGCTGCGACTGGGCGAACTGACGCGCCAGTTCGTCTTGCTGCATGGCGTCAATTTCGTCGTCGCTATAGTGCTCGTCATGAAGCTCCGCTTCGCGCGCCCTCTCTTCGGCCATACGCTGGGAAGGAAGCTTGATGCCATACGACGCCAGCTCACGACGCGTCGGGACACGCACACGATTTGGACGCGGCAACTGGGGACCAATACCTTCTTTCACCTGCGGACGCGGCGCACCGCCGTTCGCTAGGCTAAATACCGGCGCGGCGGCGGCGGATACGCCGGCAGCCTGGGTGGCGCCCTTAACCCCAGCGGCGACAGGCGCGACCGCCGCCGATTCAACTGGCGGAACAGCAGCAGAAACCGCGGGTTTTACCGGCTGAGGCTCTTTCACCGGTTCCGGTATCGGCTGATACCATGCGGCTAACTGCTCACGCTCGCGGGCGCGTTTTTCCTCAACTTCTTCAAAATAGTACAGCGGCGGACGCGCGGGTTTTGTCTCTTCAACCACGGGCTCAGGTTCGGCAGTCGGCTGCGTCGCTGTCACGGGTTGATGGGCGTAGTCCGGCTCAGGTTGCTGAACCGGCGGCGGATACGCAACGGGTTGTACCGGCTCTGGCGGTTGCGTCAGCTCCGGCTCCTGCCACTGCGGTTGCGGCGCGGCAGGTTCAACGTAAGGGGCTGTAACCTGCTGTGGCGCGTAATACGACGGCTCAGGTTGTACAGGCTGCTGCGGCGCGTAATGTGACGTTGTTTGCGAAGGAGATGGCGTCCGGGACGGATAGCCGTCCGGCGAAGGAGCAATCACCGGTTCGCCCGTCTGCGGGCCGGGAACAGGTTGCCATTCCACGGTCGGCGGGGTCGGGACAGGTTCCGCGCCTGGCACCTGCGGCGTTTGCATCACCGGGTCAGCAGGCGCAGCCCAAGTCTGCGTCGCGGCGGTTGCCGCAGCGGCAGCGGCGACGGGTTCAGTGACGGAGTGACCGTTTAACAGGGGATCGAATTCGTCATAGTCCGGCTGGGTTGCCCGATGCCCCGAGAACAGAACATCGCCAGGATCCGCCGGTACGCCGCGAGCGCTCCAGGCAATGTCATCTTCGTCATCCATACGTTTACCGGAGAACAGCGCCGCATCGGTCTGACGACCATGAGGATTGATAAATTTCTCCGCCAGACGTTTACGTCGCGCCAGCGCGCCACGCAGGATGCGTGCGCGACGAGATTCACGCTGCACACCCTCGGCCTCGTCTTCGTACTCGTCTTCATCGTCATAGTCGTCTTCCACCCAGGTATCGTCACGACGGGTGCGATTGCTGGCGAAAGTCAGAATATTGAGCAGCCAGCCGCCGATTTTTTCAGCGATGGTAACCCAGGACCAGCCGGTAAAAAGCGTTAACCCCGCCGCCCAAATACACAGCAGCGCGATCGTGCCGCCGCTACTGTGCAGCAACGGTTGCAGAGTGGTGCTCAGCAGGCTGCCGATCACTCCGCCAGAAGCAAAATACCAGATATCATCGGCATTAATTGCAGCGAGGCCGCAGGAGGTCAGAATCAGCGCCAGAACGCCGATCAGTCGCAGCGAAACGGCAAAATAGTCGATATAGTCATCGGTGGCCTGGTGCCGCCAGGCAAACCAGCATCCGCCGACAATGATCACCGGGATGGTGTATGCCATGACCCCGAAGATAAAGAATAACGTGTCTGCCAGCCACGCGCCGGGGATCCCCCCCAGATTGTGGATAGGCTCATGCCAGGCCGTTTGCGACCAGCTGGGATCGGAAGGATTGAAGCTGAGTAAGGCGGCCATCAGCCAGACGGCAAAAAGCGCAATAAGGATGAGCAACGCCTCCAGAAGTCGGCGCCCGCTGCTTAACTTTGTCAATGTGACTTCTTTGTCTTCAGTGTATTCCTGGCTCAAAAAAGGCTCTCCAGGTTTCAGGCTTTTCCTGCCCGGTGCTAAAACGGACAACAGCACCGGGTTGCCCCGGCACTGTTGCTGTATGGATTAACAGGAGTGTAATCAAAATACGCCGATTTTGCACCTGTTCCGTATTAGCGTGTCTTAATAACCAGACGATTACTCTGTTTGACTTCTTCCATCACCACATAGGTACGCGTGTCATTTACGCCAGGCAGTCGCAGCAGGGTTTCACCCAGCAGCTTACGGTAGGCTGACATATCCGGTACACGCGTTTTCAACAAGTAGTCGAAATCACCTGAAACCAAATGACACTCTTGAATCTCTTCAAGTTTTTGTACAGCGGCGTTAAATTGTTCAAACACATCCGGCGCGCCACGATTCAGAGTAATCTCAACAAATACCAGAAGTGATGCATCCAGATAATGTGGGTTTAACAGTGCCGTATAGCCCTGAATGAAACCCTGTCTTTCCAGACGACGCACACGCTCAAGACACGGCGTCGGGGAAAGACCCACTCGTTTAGAAAGCTCGACGTTGGAAATACGCCCATCCTTTTGCAGCTCATTAAGAATGTTACGATCGATACGGTCGAGATCTTTGCCAGGGCGCTTCTTGCTATCTACCATTATTATTGTCTCTCTGTATTCCTTTCCTACTCCTGCCTGACTCTATAAACATCATGTTCAGAGTCGATGCCCATCACCACAGACCGAACCCAGAGGGATTAGCGGCGCGCAAGCCTGCGTCCGTGGTGAGAAGACCGTTGCCTGAAGGCAGCTATCGACATCACGAATGGCGTCTGTCCACGCCATGCGTAGATTTCGCTAGCCCGGTAAACATGGTATTTACATGCATGATTATGCAGCACACACATAACACTGTTTTTTTCTTCCTCGAATGTTTTCGCAAAACAGCAGGGGATTGTCAAAGTAAAACATCGATTTTTAGTACAACATGCCAGTTATTCATTGCGAGTGGTGACAATTCGTCATTTTATCACCTTATAACTGACCTCTTTTAAGTAGATTTGGTTATACCCTTGCGGCAAAACGGCGCACCGATTGTCCGTCCCTATTACACAAATTGTTAACAAAATCGCTGCACTCTTTTTTTACGCCGGTAAATTCCCTACAATCCTGCCCATTGCCTGCCAACAACTATGGGGATCTCATGGGCACGACCAAACACAGTAAACTGCTTATCCTGGGTTCCGGCCCGGCGGGATATACCGCTGCGGTCTACGCCGCGCGCGCAAACCTGCAGCCGGTGTTAATCACCGGCATGGAAAAAGGCGGTCAACTGACCACCACGACGGAAGTGGAGAACTGGCCGGGCGATCCTAACGATCTGACCGGGCCGCTGCTGATGGAACGCATGCATGAACATGCAACCAAATTCGACACCGAAATTATTTTCGATCACATCAATAAGGTGGATCTGCAAAATCGTCCTTTTCGTCTGACGGGCGACAGTGCGGAATACACCTGCGATGCGCTGATTATTGCGACCGGCGCGTCCGCGCGTTATCTCGGTCTGCCTTCTGAAGAGGCGTTCAAAGGCCGCGGTGTGTCCGCCTGCGCCACCTGTGACGGTTTTTTCTACCGCAACCAGAAAGTGGCGGTTATCGGTGGCGGCAATACTGCCGTTGAAGAGGCGCTGTATCTGGCAAACATCGCCGCTGAGGTACACCTGATTCACCGTCGCGACAGCTTCCGTGCGGAAAAAATCCTGATCAAGCGTCTGATGGATAAAGTGGAAAACGGCAATATCGTGCTGCATACCCACCGTACTCTGGAAGAGGTAACCGGCGACCAGATGGGCGTAACAGGGCTGCGTCTGCGCGACACGCAGAATGCCGACAACATTGAAACCCTGGACGTGGCGGGTCTGTTTGTCGCGATCGGCCATAGCCCGAACACGGCGATTTTCGAGGGGCAACTGGAACTTGAAAATGGTTACATTAAAGTGCAGTCCGGTATTCACGGCAACGCGACGCAGACCAGCGTCCCGGGTGTTTTCGCGGCAGGCGACGTAATGGATCACATTTATCGTCAGGCGATCACCTCGGCGGGTACTGGCTGTATGGCTGCGCTGGATGCCGAACGCTATCTCGACGGTTTAGCCGACGCGTGCAAATAAGTTTTACAAATCAGTAACAAAAGTAAATAAGGCGACTATAAGTCGCCTTTATTTTTGCCGCGTTGTAACATTGCCCTGCCGAAAAATACTGACAACTCACCTGCAAAGCGCGCAATGAATAAAACCCGTCAAAAAGAGCTAACTCGCTGGTTAAAACAGCAAAGCGTCATTTCCCAACGCTGGTTGATGATTTCCCGTCTGCTGGGATTCGTGAGCGGCGTGTTGATCGTCGCCCAGGCCTGGATCATGGCCCGCATTTTACATCACATGATCATGGAAAATATCCCCCGCGAGGCGCTTCTGATGCCTTTTGTTATCCTGGTTCTGGTGTTCGTGCTACGCGCGTGGGTCGTATGGCTACGGGAACGGGTCGGGTTCCACGCGGGACAACATATTCGCTTCGAGATCCGTCGTCAGGTGCTGGATCGTCTGCAACAGGCCGGTCCGGCATGGATCCAGGGAAAGCCTGCGGGCAGTTGGGCCACGCTGGTGCTGGAACAAATTGACGACATGCACGATTACTACGCCCGCTACCTGCCACAAATGGCACTGGCAGTGTGCGTACCGTTGCTGATTGTGGCGGCCATCTTCCCCTCTAACTGGGTTGCTGCGCTTATTCTTCTGGGAACCGCCCCACTGATTCCGCTGTTTATGGCGATGGTCGGCATGGGCGCAGCCGATGCGAACCGACGCAATTTTCTGGCGCTGGCGCGTCTGAGCGGCCATTTCCTCGATCGGCTACGCGGCATGGAAACCCTGCGTATTTTTGGACGCGGTGAAGCAGAAACAGACAGCATTCGGGCGGCGTCACAGGACTTTCGCCAGCGCACCATGGAGGTGCTCCGTCTGGCCTTCTTATCTTCCGGCGTACTGGAATTCTTTACCTCGCTCTCAATTGCGCTGGTCGCGGTTTACTTTGGCTTCTCTTACCTGGGCGAGCTGGACTTCGGGCACTACGGCGCGGGCGTGACGCTGACGGCGGGTTTCCTCGCGCTGATTCTTGCCCCCGAGTTTTTCCAGCCGCTGCGCGACCTCGGTACGTTTTACCATGCAAAAGCGCAGGCGGTCGGCGCGGCTGACAGCCTGAAAACGTTTATGGAAACACCCCTTGCTCATCCGGAGCGTGGCGAGGTTGAGCTTTCCACGAAAGAGCCCGTTTCAATTACCGCCGAAAATCTCATCATTACCTCCCCGGAAGGCAAACCGCTGGCAGGACCGCTGAACTTTAGCCTCGTTCCCGGGCAGCGCGCAGTGCTGGTGGGGCGCAGCGGTTCTGGCAAAAGTTCGCTGCTGAATGCGCTGTCGGGATTCCTGCCGTATCAAGGATCGCTACGCGTCAATGGCGTAGAGCTGCGTGATTTGGCCCCGGAATCCTGGCGCCGGCAGATCTCCTGGGTGGGACAAAATCCCCAACTGCCTGCCGCAACGCTTCGTGAAAACGTGCTTCTGGCGCGCCCGGCGGCCAGCGAGCAGGAGCTGCGCGCCGCGCTCGACAGCGCGTGGGTAAGTGAGTTCCTGCCGCTGCTGCCGCAGGGAATCGACACGCCGGTGGGCGATCAGGCCGGTCGTTTGTCCGTCGGCCAGGCACAACGTGTGGCCGTGGCTCGCGCCCTGCTCAACCCGTGTCAATTGCTGCTGCTCGACGAACCGGCCGCCAGTCTGGATGCGCACAGTGAACAGCGGGTCATGCAGGCGCTGAAAGAGGCGTCCAAACGCCAGACAACGCTGATGGTTACCCATCAGCTTGAAGATCTTGCCGACTGGGACACCATACTGGTGATGCAGGACGGACAGATTGTCGAACAGGGTTCCTGGGCCGAGCTCAGCGCAGCGCAGGGCGCGTTTGCGACACTGTTGGCCCATCGTCAGGAGGAGATTTAAATGCGCGCGTTGCTGCCTTATCTGACGCTGTATAAACGTCACAAATGGATGTTAACGCTGGGGATTGCCCTTGCCATCCTCACGCTGCTCGCCAGCATTGGCCTGTTGACGCTCTCCGGCTGGTTCCTCTCCGCCTCCGCGCTGGCGGGCTTTGCCGGTATTTACAGCTTTAACTACATGTTGCCTGCTGCAGGCGTTCGCGGTGCGGCGATTACCCGTACCGCCGGGCGCTATTTCGAGCGTCTGGTCAGCCACGACGCCACCTTCCGCGTATTGCAGCATCTGCGTATTTACACGTTTAGCAAGCTGCTTCCTCTCTCCCCTGCCGGGCTGGCGCGTTATCGTCAGGGCGAACTGTTGAACCGGGTGGTGGCGGATGTGGATACGCTGGATCACCTTTACCTGCGGGTTATTTCGCCGCTGGTGGGCGCGTTCGTGGTAATCATGGTGGTCACGCTCGGCCTGAGCGTACTGGATTTTACCCTCGCCTTTACCCTTGGCGGCATTATGCTGCTGACGCTGTTTATCATGCCGCCCGCTTTTTATCGCGCGGGTAAAGCGACCGGACATCATCTTACGCATCTGCGCGGTCAGTATCGCCAGCAACTCACCGCGTGGTTACAGGGTCAGGCCGAGCTGACCCTTTTCGGCGCAAGCGAACGTTATCGCGCGCAGATGGAAGCCACGGAATTGCAGTGGCACGAAGCGCAGCGTCGCCAGTCAGAGCTGACGGCGCTTTCTCAGGCGCTAATGTTGCTGATTGGCGCGCTGGCTATCCTGCTGATGCTGTGGATGGCCTCCGGCGGCGTAGGCGGAAATGCGCAACCTGGCGCGCTGATCGCTTTGTTTGTCTTCTGTGCGCTGGCGGCCTTTGAAGCCTTAGCGCCCGTGACCGGTGCTTTTCAGCATCTGGGGCAGGTGATCGCCTCCGCATTGCGCATTACCGAGCTGACGGAGCAAAAGCCGGAAGTGACCTTCCCGGCAAGTGACTTTAGCGTCCCCGCGCGGGTGGCGTTGACCCTGCGCGATGTGTCATTCCGCTACCCTGAGCAGACGCAAAACGCGCTGGATTCCTTGTCTCTTACGGTCAAACCCGGCGAGTATATCGCCATTCTGGGCCGTACCGGATGCGGTAAATCCACATTGCTGCAACTGCTGACCCGCGCCTGGGATCCGCAACAGGGCGAGATTTTGATTAACGATCTCCCCCTTTCTGCGTTCAGTGAAGCGACACTCCGCAAAACCATGAGCGTCGTGCCGCAGCGCGTACATCTGTTTAGCGCCACCCTGCGCGACAATCTGCTGCTGGCGGCGCCAGATGCCAGCGATGACTCGCTTGCTGATACGCTGCGTCGCGTGGGTCTGGAAAAACTGCTTGAGAATGCTGGCCTTAACAGTTGGTTAGGAGAAGGCGGTCGCCAGCTGTCCGGCGGCGAACTTCGCCGTCTCGCCATCGCCAGAGCGCTGCTGCATGACGCGCCGTTAATGCTGCTGGATGAACCAACCGAAGGGCTGGATGCGACCACCGAAAGCCAGATGCTGGAATTACTGGCTGAAGTAATGCGTGAAAAAACGGTGCTGATGGTGACCCATCGCCTGCGCGGGCTGGCGCGATGCGATCGGATAATAGTCATAGACAATGGGCAAATTATTGAGCAAGGTAATCACGCAGATCTGTTAGCCATGCAGGGTCGTTATTACCAGTTCAAGCAAGGTCTGTAAGCTATTATTTAACGATCTTATGCGTAGTGGAGTTCTGCTGTCATGCGGCTGGTTCAGCTATCTCGTCACTCAATAGCCTTCCCTTCGCCGGAAGGCGCTCTACGTGAGCCAAACGGTCTGCTGGCGCTTGGCGGCGATCTCAGCCCGGCACGTCTGCTGATGGCCTACCAGCGCGGTATTTTTCCGTGGTTTTCTCCGGGCGACCCGATCCTGTGGTGGTCCCCCGATCCGCGCGCGGTGCTTTGGCCGGAAACGTTTCATCTCAGCCGCAGCATGAAACGCTTTCATAAGCGCTCACCTTATCGTGTTACGCTGAACTATGCCTTTGGTCAGGTGATCGAAGGCTGCGCGAACGATCGTGACGAAGGCACCTGGATCACGCCAGCCGTTGTCGAAGCGTATCAGCGCCTGCATGAATTAGGACACGCCCACTCCGTTGAGGTCTGGCGCGACGATGAGCTTGTCGGCGGCATGTACGGCGTTTCGCAAGGGGCGTTATTTTGCGGCGAGTCAATGTTCAGCCGCCGGGAAAACGCGTCGAAAACCGCGCTGCTGGTATTCTGCGCAGAATTTATCCGGGAAGGCGGCAAACTGCTCGACTGCCAGGTGCTGAACGATCACACCCAATCGCTGGGCGCCGTTGAAATCCCGCGCAGAACATATTTGCATCATCTCGACACCTTACGTCAGTTACGTTTACCCAGCCATTTCTGGGTGCCGCGGACGTTATTTTTGCCTCAGACGTGAATGTTTTCGGCACATTTTTTATCAGGGTGTTATAATTGCCGCGCAGAGAAGGTTTAGCCCATTACCCCGCTGCCGTTAAGGATCCATTCGCGTCAGGTAACGCCCATCGTTTATCTCATCGCTCCCTTATACGTTGCGCTTCACGTGCGACTTTGTCGTGTGTTTCAGAAGCAATCCGGAGTAATGCGCCAAATCTCGTTTGCAGCGTTTTAAACGTACAAATCTTTACTTATTTAAAGAACTTCGGCATTATCTTGCCGGTTCAAATTACGGTAGTGATACCCCAGAGGATTAGATGGCCAAAGAAGACAATATTGAAATGCAGGGTACCGTTCTCGAAACGTTACCTAACACCATGTTCCGCGTAGAGTTAGAAAACGGTCACGTGGTTACTGCACACATCTCCGGTAAAATGCGTAAAAACTACATCCGCATCCTGACGGGCGACAAAGTGACTGTTGAGCTGACCCCGTACGACCTGAGCAAAGGCCGCATTGTCTTCCGTAGTCGCTGATTGTTTTCACGCCTCAATGGCGTACAGATGAGAAAAGGTCGGTTTATCCGGCCTTTTTTGTCTACGCTGATTTTCATTCTTCCATCATCTGCGCATATTCATCTGTTAAGACATCCACCAGTGCCCGAACGGACGGCAGCAGGCCACGCCGCGACGGGAAAACGGCGTGAATCACTTCCCTTCTCGGTTCCCACCCTTCCAGTAAAGGAATAAGCTCTCCGGCAGCAAGCTGTTCTTTTACCATCAGCATGGGCAGTTGCACGGCGCCGACGCCTGCTACCGCCGCTTCGCGTAGTGCCAGCATGTCGGTGGTAATTAAGCGTGGCGTAAAATGAACCTCCGCCCTGGCGCCTTGTGGGCCAAAGAGTTCCCAACGATGAATATGTTTTCCAGCAGAAAGACTCAGTCCTGGCCAGCGCGTTAATTCAGCCGGAGAGACAGGGACGCCCATCCTCGCCGTCAGCGCTGGACTGGCAAAGATGCGATGCGCCCGATCGGCCAGCACCCGCATCACCAGATCGCTGTCCTCAAACGGTCGCGGCCGCACACGGATCGCAACATCCACGCCTTCAGCAACCAAATCGACGCGTCGGTTGGTCGCTTCCAGTTGCAGCGTTACCTCGGGGTAGCGGGCCATAAACTTTGCCAGCATGGGGCCTACATGGACATGTAACAGCGTAACCGGACAGGTCAACCTGACCACTCCGCGTGGTTCCACCTGCAATGCGGCGATGGCCTCCTGCGCCGCCTGCGCTTCTATCAGCATCGCTTTGCAATGCTCATAAAACGTCTGTCCGACTTCGGTGACGTTAAACTGCCGTGTCGTTCGTTGAATAAGCCGCACCCCCAGTTGCTCTTCCAGTTGCGCAATCCGGCGACTGAGTTTGGACTTTGGTTCATCCAGTACACGCCCCGCGGCGGCAAATCCGCCCTGCTCGACCACATGCACAAACCACGCAAAATCATTGAGATCCGGCTTCATTCTTATTGTCTCATTTATAGAACGATGAAGACCATTTTAGCGACTACTCCGCTCGTTGTCTTAAATATAAGCTTATTGACATCAAGACAACGCCAATGAGGAGACTACGATGAAACAGGTGACAGGCGTCTATACCGCGCCTCGCCCGCACTGGGTTGGCAATGGATTTCCGGTTCGCTCGCTGTTTTCTTACCAAAGTCATGCGCAGCAGTTAAGCCCGTTCCTGCTGCTGGATTACGCCGGTCCGCACACTTTTACGCCCGGTACTGAAAAACGTGGCGTGGGCGAGCATCCCCACCGGGGGTTCGAAACCGTCACTGTCGTCTACAACGGCGAAGTTGAGCACCGGGACTCTACCGGACGCGGCGGCATTATCGGGCCCGGCGACGTACAGTGGATGACAGCCGGCGCGGGTATCCTGCATGAAGAGTATCACTCAGATGCCTTTACCCGTAAAGGCGGTGAACTGGAGATGGTCCAGCTATGGGTGAATCTGCCTGCCAAAGACAAAATGGCGGCGCCGGGCTATCAGAGCATCACCCGTGAACAGATTCCCGTCGCCGGATTACCCGATGACGCCGGTACGTTACGGGTGATTGCCGGCGAATACCGGCAATTTACAGGGCCTGCGCATACGTTTTCACCCCTCAACGTGTGGGATATGCGACTTAAGCAGGCGCATCCGGTCACGCTGACGCAGCCGGATGGCTGGAGTACTGCGCTGGTCGTTCTGAAAGGCACGATCACGGTGAATGGCACGACCACAGTCGGTGAAGCGCAGCTGGTGGTGCTCAGTCAGACAGGCGAAACGCTGCACCTGGAAGCCAACAGCGATGCCAGCGTCCTTCTGCTGTCAGGAGAGCCGTTAAATGAGCCGATCGTCGGTTACGGTCCCTTTGTAATGAACACTAAACAGGAAATCGCGCAAGCCGTTCGCGATTTTAACACTGGCCACTTCGGCCAAATCTGAATTGAAGGAGAAGATGATGTCCAGTCCAGCAAATTTTAATGGCGCACGCCCGGTTATTGATGTGAACGATGCGGTTATGTTGCTAATCGATCACCAGAGTGGCCTGTTTCAGACGGTTGGTGATATGCCCATGCCGGAACTGCGCGCCCGCGCGGCGGCGTTAGCGAAAATGGCGACTCTCGCGAAGATGCCGGTGATCACCACGGCCTCTGTTCCGCAGGGGCCGAACGGGCCGCTGATCCCGGAAATTCACGCTAACGCGCCGCACGCCAGGTATGTCGCGCGTAAAGGGGAAATTAATGCCTGGGATAACGCCGGGTTCGTCGATGCTGTCAAAGCGACGGGTCGGAAAACGCTGATTATCGCAGGCACCATTACCAGCGTTTGCATGGCATTTCCGGCTATCAGCGCCGTAGCCGAAGGTTATAAAGTGTTTGCGGTGATCGATGCGTCCGGAACCTACAGCAAAATGGCCCAGGAGATCACCCTTGCCCGTGTCGTCCAGGCGGGCGTCGTGCCGATGGACACGGCGGCAGTGGCATCTGAGCTTCAGGGGACATGGAACCGTGGGGATGCGGCGGAATGGGCTGAGGTGTATACCCATGTCTTCCCGGCGTATCAACTGCTAATTGAAAGTTACAGCAAGGCGCAGGATGTGGTGAAGCATAACGAAACGCTGGATTCTCAGCGTTAAAAGGCAGCCCCGACGCCTGCCGTCGGGGCTGCTGCTCACTGTGTAACCAAATAAGATGTTAAGCGTAAATACTGCTTGACCCTTTTCACGCAACTCCCTATAGTAGCGCCCCGTTGCCCCCAAGCGGTCAGGCAGCAATACAATATGGTGAGGTGTCCGAGTGGCTGAAGGAGCACGCCTGGAAAGTGTGTATACGGCAACGTATCGGGGGTTCGAATCCCCCCCTCACCGCCATATTTAAGAAAGAGCGCGTACGAAAGTACGGGCTTTTTTTTTGCCTATTGCACACTCCGGGGGGATGAGAACCCCCGACCGGGGGTCGACAACGGGCGAAGCCCGTTGGACAGACCGGACGCGCAGCGAACGGGCTGCCCGCAGGGCGAGCGAAGCGAGTCAATCCCCCCCTCACCGCCATATTTAAGAAAGAGCGCGTACGAAAGTACGGGCTTTTTTTTTTCGCATATTGCACACTCCGGGGGGATGAGCCCCCCCGACCGGGAGTCGACAACGGGCGCTGCCCGTTGGACAGACCGGACGCGCAGCGAACGGGCTGCCCGCAGGGCGAGCGAAGCGAGTCAATCCCCCCTCACCGCCATATTTAAGAAAGAGCGCGTACGAAAGTACGGGCTTTTTTTTGCCTATTGCACACATCAAAATCCTGCTTTATTGCTGCGCCTATCATCAAGGCTACCCCGAAAAATGACATTCCCACTCAGAGCTCCATCATCTTTTCGTGGGAAAGATCATACAACCTGAAGATACCTGCCAAGGATCCTTAAAACCTCAAGTTTGTTTATAAATGGTTTACTTCCTATCCCTCTATACTATGGAAAATTCTTAGAAAGGTAGATATGAAATGCTTCTTCAAACGGAAAATAGCATCGTTTTTGAGATGTAGAGCAATCCTTTTTCTTTTGGGTTGAGAAGGATAATCTGGCACACGCCTGCTACATATTGCGGCCCAGGACTGAATCACAGAAAATTATTTTTTAACATCCATGCTATTTCTGGAACTTAAGTTTCAAAAGTATTAATGGATACCAAGAAAAGGAAAGAATTTAATTTTAAATACACAAATAAATAACATAAACCCCAAAATGGTTATGAAAAAATAAAGGATAATTAAAAAAGATTGAATCATGCATCATATCTCTAAATGTGGTTTATAATACTGCGTGATGAATTAAGCTCAGCACCAAAACCCATAAAATTCCTGGATTTTGGTTTTTAAATTCAAAAATGCACTAGCCGTAAATATTGAAATATATATTCGGGTCATTATTATGTCTTACACCGATAAGCGTAGTTAATTTTTCGGTATGCCGGGGAAACCATGAGCAGGCACAAATTTGATAGCTGTCTTGTTTTTTTACAGCTTATGCCACAAAAAAAGGCTGCGGCCTTGTTATGTTTTTTTACTTTAACAACTTTAAGGAGGATGATTGTCACAAAGAGGTGCCGAGAGTGCAAAGAGTAATAGCAAACCATGAAAGAATTATATCTTCTCTAAGTGGATATACCAGATTGGCTAATCCAGACAACATCATTCGAGGTAAACGACGCTATAGTTTGAGCTATGAATGCTCACGTAGAGTATTTTTCATCATGGAAGGTGACTTCCTATTAAAAATAAGAGTTAAAGATGAAGAAAAAATGCTAAATATCTTAACTGCACCTTATGTATTCGATGTTACCCCGGCACTTGACACTCTTCCTCTTTATCTTGAACGAGTGGATTACGGTAAAATCCATTCAATGAGTTATGAGCATTTTTGGCAATTAGTCCATGAAAAAGATCTTATTAATGAAACCATGTCAATCATTTCCGCTCATTATTCTGATCTTATAAATTATATCATGACAGGTAAAAGCTGTTCTTATGAAGAAGTCATTTCGCTGATTGAACGGTGGCAAAAGTTGCCCTTACATCTTAAAAAACGCTTTTCCGTACTTTACCTTATTGAGAATAGCTCCTGGCTTTCAAAAAGTTCAATCAGCAGGGTTTTGAAAGAATTAAAAGATCGTGGCGTACTTAAACTTGACAATGGCCGATTCCATAGTGGGGATAGTTTAAAACCTTTTTGATAACATTTACTGAGAAAATATTACCTCATGCACAATCATACTAATATTCGCATTTTATTATGTGATAGTAATTATTACTTCATCTCTGGGGTGGTAGCACTAATCAAAACCATACTCGGTTCAAATAAAAATATCACTATCAACGGAGATATATCTATTCCTGGCATACAAGAAGCGGACATTATTATCATGAACTCTCCGCCCACTCTGCCATGCATCTGTCTTACAAATTTTCATTTTCGACAGTGCCACTGTCTTGTTATTGCGCTTGCTAACAGACATTCGCACCATCGTTTCGCCTTGAATGCTTCATGCTTCCGAGGTGCTCTTTTACTTCATCATAATGAGACAGTCGAGGAGATTCAAAAACGACTGGAGCAAAAAATCAAGGCTTCAAATGCAGGTTACTATTCTTTCTCTTCTGAGGACTGTCAGGACTGTTGTCACTGCCGGTTATCAAAAAAACAGTTGCAGTTGGTTGAATATATGAGACAAGGATATAGCTTTCAGCGGATGGCAAAAATGATGAATGTCTCTGTAAAGACAATATACGGTCATAAAAATCGAATAATGGAGAAATTAGGAATAAAAGGGAATGCACGGCTGTGTAATTTTATTAACTCAACCGAACAACATAAATTTATTGCAGACATCTCTCAAATAGAAAAGTTTATCAATACTTCTTAAAATAAATTTTACATGTATAGCAATCACCACTCCAAGTTTACTCTTAGCCAGCATAAAAACTCATCAATACAACAACTAAAGGAATAACATATGTCTATAACTTTAATAGTTAAGCGTGTCGAAGGAATGCAACTTTCCAAGTATGTATTAGACCAGCGACAACCGCTGATATTTGAGGCGCCTCCCCCTGGAACTTACTTTGAATTACAAAACAGCACAGGCGTAACTATTAAATCCTTTAAGGCACAGAAGGCAGATGACGCCACAAAACTACTTATTGCCGATGAAAACGGCGTTAATTATGAAGTGATGCTGAAAAATATCAGTCCAGAAGAGATCCCACCAATTAGCACCACGGGGACAAATGGAAGTTATACCTATGCTCTGGATCCCAGCACAGGCATATATACCCTTCCAGGATTCGCGGAAGAGGACACATTACCTCTGGACAATACAAGCCTGCTTCTTGGTGTCGGCGCTGTCGCATTGGGCGTTCTCTCGGCTGGCGTTGGGCTTGCCCAGCGCTCAAACCACCAGTCACACGGCAACGACGAATCGCCCATCATCACTGATAGTGGCGAAAATGCAACACCAACCACTGACACGAACACCCCGCCATTTATGACCGACGATGAAGGCAACCCCATCGCCGACGGCGCCACCACCAGTGACAACACCCCGACCTTCGGCGGCAGCGGCGAGCAGCCGGGTGCGCAGGTGGTTATCCGGGACGGCGACACCGTCATCGGCGAAGCCGTCGTCGATGACCAGGGTAACTGGTCCGTCACCCCGGAGCAGCCGCTGGCCGACGGCGGGCACACCATCACCACCGAAATCACCCGTCCGGACGGTTCGCAGACCAGCAGCGACACCTCTCTGGTTGTTGATACCAGCGCTGAACCGCAACCTGAACCTCAACCTGAACCAGAGCCGGAACCGCAGCCGGGCACCCCGCCATTTATGACCGACGATGAAGGCAACCCCATCGCCGACGGCGCCACCACCAGTGACAACACCCCGACCTTCGGCGGCAGCGGCGAGCAGCCGGGCGCGCAGGTGGTTATCCGGGACGGCGACACCGTCATCGGCGAAGCCGTCGTCGATGACCAGGGCAACTGGTCCGTCACCCCGGAGCAGCCGCTGGCCGACGGCGGGCACACCATCACCACCGAAATCACCCGTCCGGACGGTTCGCAGACCAGCAGCGACGTCACTCTTAACATTGATACCACTGCGCCAGCGGGGATCGATCCGTCTGAGGTCGTGATGACCAATGACAGTGGCGAAACCCTCACTACCGGCAGTCCGGTCAAAGACGCTACGCCGACATTCAGCGGCAGTGACGCTGAGCCAGGCAGTACGGTGGTCGTACGTGATAATGGCAACGTTATCGCTTCCGCCGTGGTGGATGAAAACGGCAACTGGTCTGTCACCGCGGAACAACCTCTGGTCGATGGTGAACATAGCCTGACCTGGGAAGCGGTGGATGCGGCTGGCAACGGTAGCGGCGAGTCCGAAGCGGTTATGCTGACGGTTGACAGCGATGCGCCAGAGGCGATCGACCCGGCCAACGTCGTGGTCACTAACGATGCGGGCGAGACGCTTGATATCGGTAGCCCAATTAACGACGCCACACCGACGCTTAGCGGCAGCGGCGCAGAGCCGGGCAGTACGGTGATCGTACGTGATAAAGGCAGCGAGATCGCCAGAGCGACAGTGGACGATCAGGGCAACTGGACCGTCACCCCGGCAAAACCGCTGGCAGAAGGTGAACACAGCCTGACTTATGAAGTGGCTGATTCCGCCAGCAACAGCAGAGGAGAATCGACACCGGTAGCAGTAACGGTTGATACCGTTGCGCCAGGCGGCGTCGATCTCTCCAGCGTGGTCATTACCAACGAAGCAGGCGAAAATGTCACCGCCAGCGCGACTCAGACCGACAGCGTACTGACCTTCAGCGGCAGCAAACTGGAAGCCGGCACCACGGTTACCGTTTACGACGGCAATCGGGTGATTGGTCAAACAACCGTCGACGCGAACGGCGACTGGCGCTTCACCACTGAGGAAGGGTTAAGCGATGGCGGACACGACATTCACTTCACCGTTTCTGATGCCGCTGGCAACACCAGCGCCCCATCGGAATCCCTGACACTGGAAGTGGCCTCGGTAACCTTTGCCGCAGCGGATAACATCAATACCGAAGCAGCGATCGGCTTCACCTGGCCAACGGAGCAAGGCGCGGACGGTAACGTGGTTAACAGCGGTACCCACACCTTCCACGTCAATGACGGCACCGTTGTCGATCTCAGCGTAACGGCAACCAGCTCCGCAGTACTGAACCTGTTCAGCTCAACCACGCTGACCCTGAGCAAGTACAACTCCAGCACCGGTCAGTGGGAGGCGCTCACCTCCAACGGCGCCAGCAACCTGTTCGGCATGTTCGGACTCGGCGTGCAGACTTCGGACATTACGCTGCCGGGCCTGACGGCGGGCGACTACCGTCTGGAACTTAGCATTGGCGGCCTGAACCTCGGCACCAATATGAGTATCGCCACCCAGGAGACGATTTACCAGCTGGCGGCTGAACCGACTATTACCTCTTACAAAACCGCCGCTGGCAATGTGATGAATGACGTTGACGCCCTCTCCGGCCAGGACGGCGTTCCGCATCCGGCGCAGACCCTGGTAACTTCGGTTTCGGTTACCGGCGCCGACGGCAGCGTCGTCAGCTATGCAGTTAACGCCTCCGGCGCTACGGTGATTGATGGACTGTACGGTAAGCTAACCCTCTCGGCGAACGGTGACTACGTTTATGAGCCGAACTATGCGATATCCGCCATCGGTAAATCGGACAGCTTTACCTATACGCTGACCGATGCCGCCACCGGCAACACCGACTCGGCCAACCTCTACATCCATATCAATAGCGACAATGCCGATCTGGACGTGGTGTGGGATAACCTCGAACCGTCTGATAACGCAGTGCTGGATACCGCATCCAGCAACCAGGCGGATGCGAACATCAACCTGGCCTTTGAATCAGAAACGACCAACACTACCGGTACAGTCAGCGTTGGGACGCCGACAACGACTGACGCCTTTACCGTGGGGGAAGGCGACTTTGTGACCGGTTCGCTGACCCTGTCGACTACCCCGGAGTGGATCACCGTCAGCGGTAACGCCATGACCATCCACTATGTTCTGCAACAACAGAATCCGGATGGCAGCTGGAGCACGTACCACTCTGACAGCGTAGTGATCCCGGCCATCACGATGGACGGTAAACAAATCTTCGCGATCGATCTGTCTACGCTGACCCTGGGCGAAGGTACCTACCGCTACTCAATCTCTACTGAGCAGGCAGGGGGAGTGCTTGGCGCAACGGTGAGCCTCAACGTAGCCATGAACGCCACCGTGGTCAGCTCCACCGACTATGTAATACAGAGCTACACCGAAGCTACCGGAAACGTATTAAGCGATGAAGGAACCGACGGTACCATCGACCATCTGAGCTCGATCTATACGCTGATGTACGTCCAGGCGGGCGACACCAGCGCCAATACCAGCCTCACGGACTACACGCTGGTCACCGAGAGCGGCGTGAAGGTGGAGGGTCAGTACGGTACGCTGACTATCTATAACAACGGCGAATATGTCTATCAGCCGACGGCGACCCAGGTGTCTGAAGGCGCGCAGGATGTCTTTACCTATGCCCTGAAAGGCGCTAACGGCGTAGTGGTGACAGCAACCGTCACCATTAACCTCGGTGTGTCTATTGAGGGCGTCAGCGGCGGCCCGCTGGTGTTCGATGGCAACATTGCTGACGATGTGTTTGAGGTGTATGACACCGCCTTTACGTCACTGGACGGTAAAGACGAATATGACACCCTGGCGTGGAAAGGCAGCACGGATCTGGTGCTGAGTGATATTGCGGCGAAGGTCAGCAATATTGAAGCTATCGATCTCGGCATGGACAGCGTTTCCCGCAACGTGGTGGTTGACGCAGAGTCGGTTGCGGCAGTCACCAATGAGAGTAACAGCCTGTATATTAGCGGCCAGCGCAACGATACCGTGACGACGGTCGGTCACTGGACCTTTGTCTCGACGGAGGTGATTGACAGCGTGTTCTACAACCGCTACATCAGCACCACCGAGGACGGCACGCAGGTCTGGCTGAATATTCCGAAAGATGTCTCGTTCATGTATTCGCCGCAGACCGTGACGGGGGGGATTGACGTCATGACCGGCGCCATTTCCGTTGGCAGCGAGCTTAACGACGTCTTTAATGCCAACAATACCGCCTTTAAGCAGATCGACGGCGGCGACGGTCAGGATACGCTGGTATGGAAAGGCAGCGATACCCTGACGCTGACGGATATCGCCGGTAAGGTGTCGAACATCGAGGTGCTGGATTTTGGCCAGGACGGCGCGGCGGATAAGGTGATTATTGATGCGGCGTCAGTCGCGGCAATCACCAACGCGCAGAACACGCTCTGGCTGAAAGGCGAAAGCGCAGACGCCATCACGCTCTCCGGAACATGGCTTGCGGTGGGCGTTGAGATTGTCGATACCGTCGCTTACGCACACTACACCAGCACCACGCCGGACGGTACAACGGTCAATCTGTATGTCGATGCCGCAATTGTATCGGGACGATTGACAACGACCGGAAGCGAAAGCGCATCGGAATCCAACGATGCCGACATCACCGCCCAGGTGACGCTGCAACATGACGAAATGGCTAACACCGGGACGCTGGCCACAGCGGCAACCAGCTCGTTCACCAGCGATACCTTTACGGTTGGCGCGACGAGCGATCTGCAGGATATCACCATCCATGTCAGCGGCAGCGGCGTCAACGCCGCCGCCAACAGCGTTAATGTCAGTTGGTCCCTGCAGCATTACAACACCGTCACCTATCAGTGGGAGACAGTGCAGAACGGCACGCAGGCGATCGCCGACGGCAATGACCTGTCAGTCAGCCTGCACGGACTGAATGCGGGCGAATACCGGGTCGTGCTGGATGCCACCCAGAGCGGCGTTAACAACATATTGTGGATAGGCTATAACGCTCTGAGCTACAACGTCTCGGCGAACATTGTCAGCACCACTGCCTACACGGTAACCAGCAGTTCCAGCATCGGCGGTAGCGTGTTGGACAACGCCACGGACAACTCTCTGCTGGTGAAATCGATGGCGGCAGGCATCGTCAGCGGTGCGGCCAGCTACGTGATCGTCACCGCAGCGGGCGCCTCCGTGGAAGGTACCTACGGCACGCTGACGTTGCATAACGACGGCACCTACACCTACACCCTGAAAGCCGACTCGACCATTAAGCTGAGCGGCAGCCAGGACACCTTCACCTACGTACTGTCTGACAACAGCTCCCACACCCTGACGCTGACGATGGGCGTGGCGGTAGACGGCAAACAGGGCGGCGAGCTGATCCTTGAAGGCACCGTCGGCGACGACAGCTTTACGGTCTACGACACCGACTTCCGGGTGGTAAACGGGGGTGATGGTCACGACGCGCTGGTGTGGAACGGCAGCGGCAACCTTAATCTCAACGAAGTTGCCAGCCGGGTGCATGACATTGAGGTGATTAATCTGCAGCACAACGACAGCGCGGCCACGCTCTCTCTGACGGCGGAAGACATCATCAGAGTAACCGATGACGTCAACACGCTGTATGTGCGCGGCGGCAGCGAAGACACCATCGCTCTGCAGGGCGTCTGGGAACGCAACGGCGAAACGACGCTGAACAACATCGACTACGTGCAGTGGACCCACATCCAGCCGGACGGCACGGTGGTGAACCTGTACGTCGAGAGGGGCGTGACCTTCGTCGAGGTGGCTAACGCCGTCACCGGCGACATCACGCCGGACAGCAGCGATGTCACGGTTACCTCCGTCAGCTTTAACGGCGCAGAGACCGTCGTCGGCAACGACGGCGCCACCATCACCGGTAACGAGGGGACCTTCACCATCGACGGCGACGGTAATTACGCCTGGACCCCGAACGCGTCCGCACAGCACGCTGGCGTATCAGAAAGCTACAGCTACACGCTTTCCAACGGGACGACGTCGACCCTGACGTTCACCACTGGCATCAACGTCGACGGTAGCGAAGGCGGCGAGTTGGTCTTCAACGGCTCCCGGGCTGACGATGTGTTCGACGTCTATGACACCGACTTCGTGATGCTCAACGGCGATAACGGCAGCGACACGCTGAGCTGGCACAGCAGTCAGCCTCTCGATCTCAGCACCATCTCCGCGAAGGTGAAAAATATCGAGAAGATCGACCTGCTGAACAACAGCGAGAACGATTCGCTGAACCTCAGCGTCCAGAGCGTGCTCAACGTCACCGACAGCCAAAACACCCTCTATGTGGACGGTGGAAACGGCGACACGGTAACGCTGAACGGAAGCTGGCAGTCGTCGGGGGTACAGCTGGTCAATGGCATCAGCTACAACCTCTACACCGCGACCGCCACCGACGGTTTGCAGGTGCAACTGTACGTAAACGACGATGTTGGCATTAGCTAAGCGTTAATCCTGAGAAGGCTGGCCTGCGGGCCAGCCTCTTTCAGCGTGAGTATTGACCGAGCGCCGTGGTCTTAAGCGCCACGGTGCACTCATTAAATGTGGATGTGATGAATAAAAATAAAATAACGCTTATCGCCGCTTTGCTGACGCTTTCCGTCAGCGCATATAGTCAGGGCATCAACAGTACCAACGAAGGCGCCAGCGGATTCTGGGGCGCGTTTAATAACTATCAGCCTGATGGCGGCAAAGCCGTCGCCGCGCAGGAGAACGACGGTCTGGTCAGTACTCCGGCAACCCGCCGGATCGGCAACCAGCATAACGGCATGAATGACAACGCATGGTGGAGCATGATCCACGATGCGGTGATGTACCACCCGTCAATTCGCAGCGAAATCGCCACCCTTGACGCGGCGGGATTTAATATTGACGTGGCCGCCGCCGGTTACTTGCCGACGCTCAGCGCTGGCGTCACCTCCGGCCGCCAGCAAGACGAGGCCTCCGGCCATATCGCCACCGTCGGCCTGTCGCAAATGCTCTATGACTTCGGAAAAACCGGCAGTACCGTTGATGAGGCCACGGCGAAATACATTGAGCAAAAGAGCGGCGTGCTGGAGCAAATCGATGACATCGTGCGTAAGACTGCGCTGACGCTGAACGAAGCGCACCGCTACCGCCAGTTGCTGGAAATTGCCGAACAGCACGTGCTCGCGGTAAATGACGTCTGGCAATTGACCCAACTGCGCGCCGAAGCGGGCGCCAGCTCAAGTATCGACCCGATCCAGGCCGACGCGCGAGTGAAAGAGGCGCAGGCCGGAGCGCACAACGCGGCCATTAAGCTGCAACAACAGGAGGAGCAACTGGCGTTTCTGCTCGGCTATCGCCAGCCGGCGCAAGCCATTCCCTCGCCAGCAGAGGTCTTTACCCGCGCGCTGCCGACCGATGTTGACGCCTCGCTCAACCCAACGCTGCTTAAGGCACAGGCCGGACTGGCGGTGGCGCAGGCGGGACTGCGTAACGCCAAAGCGCAGAACTGCCCCACCGTCTCGCTGGAGATGAACTCCAACCGCTATCTGGGCGATATCTCTCACTACCAGAGCCACGACCACTATACCAACGTCTACGTATCGGTCAGCGGCAAACTGTACCAGGGCGGCGCGCTGCAGGCGCAGCAGAACGCCAGCGCCAGCGCGCTGGCCGCCGCGAAAACCAACATTGAGAAGGTCCGTCTCAGTATCGCCGACGAGCAGCGCGGCTATCTGACCCGCATTGACGGACTCCAGCGCAATATCGAAATCCTCAGCGGGCGACTGGAGACCATTATTCGCACCCGTGAGCTTTACAAAATGCAGTACCTGTCGCTCGGCACGCGCAACGTGCTGGATCTGCTTAATGCGGAGCAGGAAATCAGCCGCTCGCAGCAGGATCTGATCAACGCCCGCCACGATCTGTGGAGCGCGGCGATCGGCTACCTGGCGTCGTCAGGATTAGCCAGGCGCTATTTCTGCCTGGAAAACAGCAGCCTCGGTGGTTTTACCATTGAAGCCGCTCAGTCAGAAAGGAAATAAATATGACGGACAAACAGGCAGACACGGACGCTGGCGGCGCGCCGCCGCGCCACTATAACGACTGGCTGGCGCTACTCATCCTTATCGCCCGTTTCTACCGTATCGACGGCTCCGCCGAGCGGGTGCGCAATGAGGCCGAATGGCGGCACACGCAGATGAAGGAAGAAGCGCTGGTGGAAATGATGGCTCGCCATCTTGGGTTATGCGCCATCTTCGACCGCTTTGATGATGGGCTACTCGACCCGTGGCGGCTGCCGATGATCGTCGATTTCGGCGAGCGGGGACTGGGCGTGATTGAGGCGATCTCCGCCGATGGCGAGGTCGAAGTGCGCTTCAGCGGCGAAACGCCGCTGGCGACCCGCCTTACCCGCCAGCAGGTCTGCGAAGCGGCAAAACGGGTGGTGCGGGTTAAGCCGGAAAAGGCGGTGCCGGATGCTCGCGTCGACGATTACATTAAGCCTTACGAAGAGAACTGGCTGCGGCGCACCATCCTTCAGGAGTGGCCCGGCTACATCAACGTGATGGCGGCTTCGCTGGTGGCGAACGTACTGACCCTGTCGGCGATGCTGTTCTCAATGCAGGTGTACGATCGGGTGATCCCGGCCCAGTCGACGCCGACGCTGTGGGTGCTGTTCAGCGGCGTGGCGATAGCGATGACCTTCGTCTACGTCATGCGCATGGCGCGGACGTGGATCTCCGATACCCTCGGCAAGCGCGCCGACGTGCGCATCTCGGATCGCGTTTTCGGCCACGCCCTGCGGCTGCGCAGCGAAGCGCGGCCTAAATCCACCGGCTCCTTTATTGCCCAGATCCGCGAACTGGAGCAGATCCGCGAGCTTATTACCTCCACCACCATCGGGGCGATAGCCGATCTGCCCTTTTCCCTGCTGTTCCTCGCCCTGCTGTGGCTGATGGGCGGCTGGCTGGCGCTGGTGCCGCTGGTGGCGATCCCCTTGATCGTGCTGCCGGGACAACTGCTACAGCCGGCGCTGGCGAAGCTGTCACGGGAAACCATGCGCGAGTCGGCGCTGCGTAACGCGATTCTGGTCGAGTCGGCGCAGGCGCTGGACGACATTAAATCCCTGCGCGCCGAACCTTACTTTCAGAACCAGTGGAATCACCTGACCGCAACCATTGGCGATACCGCCCGCCGCCAGCGCTTCGTCAGCGGCCTGTTGATCAACTGGACTGCCGAAGTCCAGACCCTCGCCTATGTCACGGTGATCCTGATTGGCGCCTTTTTCGCGATGGAGGGGGAGATCTCCACCGGGGTGCTGATCGGCTGCTCCATGCTGGCGTCGCGCATTATGGCTCCCCTCACCCAACTGGCGATGGTGATGACCCGCTGGCAGCAGGCGAAGGTCGCCCGCGAAGGCGTCGAAAGTCTGCTGAAAAGCGAAGTGGACGCGCCGGAAAACGGCAGTCAGATCGCCCTGAGCAAAATTCATGGCGAGTTTGTCATCAACGATATGCGCTATCGCTACGACGAAGAGTCGTCGGCCAGCGTGCTGGATATCGCCTCGCTGACCATCCGCCCCGGTGAAAAGGTGGCGGTTCTCGGACGCAACGGTTCCGGCAAATCGACGCTGCTGCAACTGCTCTGCGGCCTGCTGCACCCACGCGAAGGCACGCTGCTGCTCGACGGGGTAAAAATGGCTTCCGTCGATCCGCAGTGCATACGCCGCGACGTGGCGTACCTCAGCCAACAGTCGGCGCTGTTCTACGGCACCGTCAAGCAGAACCTGCTGCTCGGCGCCCCCACCGCCAGCGATGAGCAGATCCTCGCCGCGCTGGAGCTGAGCGGCGCTATCCACTGCGTGCGCAGCCTGCCGGAAGGGCTCGACTACCTGCTGATGGAAGGGGGACGCGGCTTGTCCGGCGGCCAGCGCCAGCAGCTGTTGCTGGCCCGTACCCTGCTGCGCGATCCGCAGATTCTGATTCTGGACGAGCCGACCGCCTGGCTTGACGATGGCATGGAGAAGCACATCGTTGACGGATTGAAGCAATGGCTGGGACAACGCACGCTGATTGTCGCCACTCATCGCCCGGCGGTGCTGCAACTGACGGAGCGCGTGCTGTTTATCGATAACGGCCAAATCATGCGCGACGGCAGTAGAGAGGAGATTCTGCGCCCATCGCCGCGTCCGGCGACGGTGAAATCCCAGGAGGTGGCGTGATGAACGGATTCGAAAAAGCAGGCAGCGGACTGCGCTGGCTGCGACGACACTTTTTCGGCATGGGACAGAGCGTTATCTGGCTATGCGTACTGCTGCTGGGGCTGTTCTGGCTGTGGGCCTGCATGTTTCGTCTTGATGAGGTTACCACCGGCACCGGTAAAATTATCCCCAGCGCCCGCGAGCAGCTGATTCAGTCGCTGGAAGGCGGGATCCTCACCGAGATGAAGGTACAGGAAGGCGATATCGTGCAGGCAGGCCAGGTGCTGGCGCGGCTCGATCCGACCATCGCAGGCGCGGGAGTGGATGAGGCGCAAGGGAAACTGCGCGCGGCGCTGGCGATGCTCGCCCGGCTGCACGCCGAGGTGGATGGCACGCCGCTGACGTTTCCACCGGAGCTGAAGGGATTTCCTCAGCTGCTGGAAGATGAAACGTCGCTGTACCATTCACGGCAGAATAACCTGAAGGCGTCGCTGAGCGGCCTGCAGGACGGGCTGGCGCTGGTCAATAAAGAGCTGCGCCTGACGGCGTCGCTGGTCGCTAAAGGGGCGGCGAGCGATGTGGAAGTACTGCGTCTGCGGCGCCAGGCCAACGATCTGCAGTCGAAGATTGACGACACGCGTAATCAGTATATCGTCAAGGCGCGCGAGGAGCTGGCGAAGGCCGCCGCCGAGGTGGAAGAACAGAAGTCGGTGATCCGCGGTCGCGCCGACTCGCTTAAGCGCACCACGCTGTACGCGCCGGTGAAGGGGATCGTCAAAAACATTGAGGTCAACACCATCGGAGGCGTGGTACAGCCGCGCGGCAACGTGATGGAGATCGTGCCGATCGACGATCGGTTGCTGGTGGAGGTGGAGATCTCGCCGCGCGACGTGGCCTTCATTACGCCGGGTCAGAGAGCGAAGGTGAAGCTTACCGCCTACGACTACCACATTTACGGCGGACTTGAAGGTAAAGTGGTCTTTATCTCACCGGATACGATTCAGGATGAGGTGCACCGCGACAGGTACTATTACCGGGTTTACGTCAGAACCGAGAAGGATTATCTGACCAACCAGTTGGGCAAACATTTTCCGCTCTATCCGGGCATGATCGCTACCGCTGATATCCATACCGGTAGCAAGACCATCATGGAGTACTTGATTAAACCGTTGAACCGCGCCCGCGAGGCGTTGCGCGAACGGTAATCAGCAAGCCATCAGGCAGACGAAAAAAAACCGGGCTTTTTTCACGCCCGGTTTATTCATTATGCAAAAGAGATTAATGCGCTGCTTCCGGCTTGTGCTTCTGCGCACTCTGGAAGCCGTAGGTTAGCTCATTTTTCTCTTTATCCAGTTCGACGGTCACCTGGCCGCCATCCACCAGCGAGCCAAACAGCAGCTCGTTAGCCAGCGGTTTTTTCAGGTTGTCCTGAATCACGCGCGCCATTGGACGTGCGCCCATCGCCCGGTCGTAGCCCTTCTCAGCCAACCAGTTACGCGCGTCCTGACTCACTTCCAGAGAAACGCCTTTCTGATCCAGCTGAACCTGCAACTCGACAATGAACTTATCGACAACCTGATGGATCACCTCGGTAGAGAGGTGCTCGAACCAGATAATATTGTCGAGACGGTTACGGAACTCCGGCGTAAACACCTTCTTGATTTCACTCATCGCGTCGGTGCTGTTGTCCTGATGAATCAGGCCAATCGATTTACGCTCGGTTTCCCGCACGCCAGCGTTGGTGGTCATCACCAGCACCACGTTGCGAAAATCCGCTTTACGCCCGTTGTTGTCCGTTAACGTGCCGTTGTCCATCACCTGTAACAACAGGTTAAAGACGTCCGGGTGCGCTTTCTCGATCTCATCGAGCAGCAGCACCGCATGAGGATGCTTGATCACCGCATCCGTCAGCAAGCCACCCTGATCAAAACCAACGTATCCCGGAGGCGCGCCAATCAGACGGCTAACGGTGTGGCGCTCCATATACTCGGACATATCAAAGCGCAGCAGTTCAATCCCCAGCGCTTTAGAGAGCTGCACCGTCACCTCGGTTTTCCCCACCCCGGTCGGACCGGCGAACAGGAAGGAACCGACCGGCTTATGCTCGTGTCCCAGACCCGCGCGGCTCATCTTGATGGCTTCGGTCAGCGCCTCAATGGCGTTGTCCTGACCAAAGACCAGCATTTTCAGGCGATCGCCAAGATTTTTCAGCGTATCGCGATCGCTCTGCGAAACGCTTTTCTCCGGAATACGCGCAATGCGCGCCACCACCGATTCGATATCCGCCACGTTGACGGTTTTCTTACGCTTGCTGACGGGCATCAGTCGCGCACGCGCGCCGGCTTCATCAATAACGTCAATCGCCTTATCCGGCAGATGACGGTCATTGATGTATTTCACCGCCAGCTCCACCGCTGCGCGTACCGCTTTCGCGGTGTAGCGAACGTCGTGGTGTGCTTCGTACTTCGGCTTCAGGCCATTGATGATCTGTACCGTTTCGTCCACAGACGGCTCAGTAATATCGATTTTCTGGAAGCGACGCGCCAGGGCGCGGTCTTTCTCGAAAATATTGCTGAACTCCTGATAGGTGGTCGAGCCAATCACGCGGATCTTGCCGCTGGACAGCAGCGGTTTGATCAGGTTTGCCGCATCCACCTGGCCACCCGATGCCGCGCCGGCGCCGATAATGGTGTGGATCTCATCGATAAACAGGATGCTGTTGGTGTCCTGTTCTAACTGCTTGAGAAGCGCTTTAAAGCGTTTTTCAAAGTCGCCGCGGTATTTGGTGCCCGCCAGCAACGAACCGATATCCAGCGAGTAGAGAGTGCAATCAGCCATCACTTCCGGCACGTCGCCCTGGACGATACGCCAGGCGAGTCCTTCGGCAATGGCTGTTTTACCGACGCCAGACTCCCCCACCAGCAGCGGGTTGTTTTTACGACGGCGGCACAGCACCTGAATGGCGCGCTCAAGCTCTTTTTCACGGCCAATCAGCGGATCGATACCGCCAACGCGTGCAAGCTGGTTAAGGTTAGTGGTGAAGTTCTCCATACGTTCCTCCCCGCCAGCTTGTTCATCGCTATTCGGCTGATTACCGGGGTCAGAAGTCTGACCCGGTTCATCTTTACGCGTACCGTGAGAAATAAAGTTGACCACATCGAGACGGCTCACCTCGTGCTTGCGCAGCAGATAGGCCGCCTGAGACTCCTGTTCACTAAAGATGGCAACCAGTACATTGGCGCCAGTCACTTCGCTGCGTCCGGAAGACTGTACGTGGAAAACCGCGCGCTGCAACACGCGCTGAAAACTCAACGTCGGCTGCGTATCGCGTTCTTCTTCACTGGCAGGCAGAACGGGTGTGGTTTGTTCAATGAAGGCTTCGAGTTCCTGACGGAGCGCCACAAGGTCCACGGAACACGCTTCCAGCGCTTCGCGGGCCGAGGGGTTACTGAGCAACGCCAGTAACAAGTGCTCGACGGTCATAAACTCATGACGGTGCTCGCGCGCTCTGGCGAAAGCCATGTTTAAACTGAGTTCCAGTTCTTGATTGAGCATAGGCACCTCCCCCAATTTTTATGCCTGCATTCAGGCTTTTTCCAGCGTACACAGCAACGGATGCTCGTTCTCCCTTGCATATTTGTTCACCATCGCCACTTTGGTCTCCGCGACCTCTGCGGTAAACACGCCGCAGATGGCTTTGCCCTGATAGTGAACCGCAAGCATCAGTTGCGTTGCACGTTCTACATCATAAGAAAAGAATTTCTGTAACACGTCAATAACAAACTCCATCGGAGTATAATCATCATTGACTAATATCACTTTATACATAGATGGCGGTTTTAGCGCGTCGCGCACTTTATCTGCCGCCAGCTGGTCGAAATCCAGCCAGTCGTTCGTCTTACCCATTGTCAGTCGTCATCTTCGGTTACGGTTACCGGCAGTCTGGACTGCCGCTGACGGGAGCGGATTTGCACTATCAATCTACCTCAAGTAACAGATAACTATCATCTATCACTGGCATCCGCGACATCTGTCACATTACGGCAAATAGCGTTAACTGCTTCAAATTTTTGATTCATTTTTACCCAAACTACCCTGTCAAACGCTTGACGCCTGGCCTGATTTCTCTAAATTGTAGTTTTGAGAGTTGGCGAGGTTTTATACAGCCCCCACTCCACCACCGGTTCATTCCATCTTACTTATAAAGATTCACGAAGGATGTCGAAGCATGGAAACGGGTACTGTTAAGTGGTTCAACAATGCCAAAGGGTTTGGATTCATCTGCCCTGAAGGCGGCGGCGAAGATATTTTCGCTCATTATTCCACCATTCAGATGGATGGTTACAGAACGCTAAAAGCCGGACAGTCTGTCCAGTTTGATGTACACCAGGGGCCAAAAGGCAATCACGCCAGCGTCATCGTGCCCATCGAGGCAGAAGCTGTTGCATAGCTCTACTGTCTCATTGTGTACATCCCGCAGATAAAATGCCAGCCCGATCGGCTGGCATTTTTATTTTGCGTCAGGCAACGCGGGGTTAACCGCCCTACGATGCCGTTTATTCCCGCGCCAGCGCATCTACCGGATCCAGCCGCGCCGCGTTTCGCGCGGGCAACCAGCCGAACAGGATGCCGGTCACGGTCGAGCACATAAACGCCGTCAACAGCGCCACCGGCGAGAAACCAATCTCCCAGCCCGGCAGGAACAGTTGCAGCGTAAAGGCAATCAGCATCGACAGGGTAATCCCGAGCGCCCCGCCGACCAGGCAAACCAGAACCGCCTCAATCAAAAACTGTTGCAGCACGTCGCTGGCGCGCGCGCCAACCGCCATGCGAATGCCTATCTCCCGCGTCCGCTCGGTCACCGACACCAGCATAATGTTCATCACGCCGATCCCGCCAACCACCAGCGAAATGACCGCTACCAGCGTCAGGAACAACTGAAGAGTACGTGTGGTCTTTTCAGCGGTTTTCAAGACGCCGTCCATGTTCCAGGTGAAGAAATCTTTTTTCCCATGTCGCAAGGTCAGCAGTCGGGTGAGTTGCTGCTCGGCCTGGGCGCTGTCAAACCCGTCCTTCACCCGCACGGTGATCGAGTTCAGCCACGACTGTCCCATAATGCGCCCGGACATGGTGCTGTAGGGCAGCCAGACGCGAAGAATTTTACTGCTGCCGAACATTGACTGTTTTTCTTCCGCCACGCCAATAACCGTCGCGGGCATATTGCCTACCAGAATCACTTCGCCCACCACGCTCGCTTTATGCGGAAACAACTGACGCCGGGTATTGCTGTCCAGCACCACCACCTGCGCCCGACCGTTAAGCTGTTCACGGTTGAAGGTGTTCCCCTCGCTGAAGGTCATCCCGTATACGTTGAAGTAGTCGCCGCTGACGCCGTTAGCGCTGGCCGCCACATCGGTATTGCCATAGCGCAGACGTAAATTCTGCGACACGGCAGGCGTCGCCGAGGTCACCCACGGCTGCTTCTGGATGGCGCTGAGATCGTCATACTTCAGCGACTGCTGGTATTGCGGGTCGTCGTCGCCAAAATCTTTGCCGGGATAGATATCAATGGTGTTGGTGCCAATGGCGCGGATATCGGCCAGCACCAGCTGTTTCGCCGCGTCGCCGACCACCACAATCGACACCACTGACGCGATGCCGATAATAATCCCGAGCATGGTCAGCAAGGTGCGCATTTTATTCGCCGCTAACGCCCGCCAGGACATGGTGAGCGCTTCGCGAAATCCGCTGACAAACTGGCTCCACCCGGATGCCGTTTTCACCGTCGGCTCCTGGATGCCTTTTCCCTGCCGGGGGGACTGCGACGGGGGATTACGCACAATTTCGCCGTCATGAATTTCAATCACCCGCTCAGCCTGTGCGGCAACCTGCGGATCGTGGGTGACGATAATCACCGTGTGTCCGCGATCGCGCAACTGGTGGAGGATCGCCATCACCTCTTCGCCGGAACGACTGTCGAGCGCGCCGGTCGGTTCGTCAGCCAGGATCACCTGCCCGCCATTCATCAGCGCACGCGCGATACTGACACGCTGCTGTTGTCCGCCGGACAGCTGCGAAGGCTGGTAGTCCAGGCGATCGCCCAGCCCGAGCCGCTGGAGCAGTTCCTGAGCGCGGGCCAGACGCTGCTTACGCTCGGTACCGGCATAGACGGCGGGCACTTCGACATTTTGCGCCGCCGTCAGGTGCGACAACAGGTGGTAACGCTGGAAGATAAAGCCAAAATGCTCGCGGCGCAGCTGCGCCAACGCATCGCTGTCTAAGGTCGACACGTCGCGCCCCGCCACCCGGTAGGTGCCGCTGGTGGGCTTATCGAGGCAGCCAAGAATGTTCATCAACGTCGATTTACCGGAGCCGGACGCGCCGACAATCGCGACCATCTCCCCGGCGTTGATTTGCAGAGTGATGCCTTTGAGCACCTCCACCTGCTCCTCACCGGAAGGATAACTGCGACGGATATTGCTCAGCTCAAGCAGCGCCGTCATTGCGCCGCTCCTGGCTTGCCTTCACCGATAACCACTTCCTCACCCGCTTCCAGCCCTTTGATAATCTCGACATCGGTGTCATTACGCGCGCCAATTGATACTTCCCGCTCGCGGGTTTCGCCGTTACGCAGCAAGGTGATTTTGTAACGGTTATCGCCCACCGGGTCGCCCAGCGCGGAGAGCGGTATAGTCAGCACATTTTTCACGTCGGTGAGCTGGATATGCACCTGGGCGGTCATATCCAGCCGCAGAATGCCTTTTGGGTTCGGTACTTCAAACCGGGCGTAATAGAAAATCGCGTCGTTAACTTTTTCCGGTGTCGGCAGAACGTCTTTCAGCACCCCTTCATAACGGGTTTGCGGATCGCCCAGTACGGTAAACCATGCCTTTTGTCCCGGCCTGAGGTGAATCACGTCCGCCTCAGACACCTGCGCCTTCACCAGCATGGTGCTCATATCCGCCAGCGTCAGGATATTTGGCGCCTGCTGCGCCGCGATAACCGTCTGCCCCTGCAGGGTGGTGATTTGGGTCACTTCGCCGGCCATTGGCGCGACGATACGCGTATAGTCGAGATTGGTTTTAGCGGTATCCAGGGAGGCCTGATTACGCTTGATTTGGGCATCGATGGTGCCGATCTGCGCCTGCTTAACGGCCATTTCCGTCGCGGCGGTGTCGAGATCCTGCTGCGAGACGGCCTGGGTTTTTGCCAACTGCTGTTGTCGGGAGAGCGTGACCCGCGCCAGCTTCAGCTCGGCTTCAGCTTGCTGGCGCTGGGCGCGAAGCTCCATCAGCGTCGCTTCCACTTCTTTGATCTGGTTTTCCGCTTGCTCCGGGTCGATAACCCCCAGCAGTTGATCTTTTTTCACCTTATCGCCAATCGCCACCGACAACGTTTTCAACTGCCCGCTCACCTGGGCGCCGACGTCAACTTTACGCAGCGCATCCAGTTTACCGGTGGCGAGCACACTCTGCTGAAGATCGCCCGGACGGACGATCAGCGTCTGATACGTTGGCACTGGCGCATTAAGCATCCGCCAGAGGGCAATCGCCCCCAGGATAAGAATGAATATCAGCAGCAGATAGCGCTTTTTAATTTTTTTTCCCTTAATACCCATATTAATCCTGATGGTAGTTTTGCCTGCGAATATCAACCTTATCTAAACAACCCGCAAACGCAAAGGCGTGCGCGGCGGGCATTGACGATTGGTTAAGATTCAGCATGTTTCAATTTTCGCATACATCATGTTGCGGATTTCGATCATGTCACAGATTACTGATAATACCTTCTACCCTTCCGACGTCGCGTCCCCTTTACAATTATTTATGCGCCTGACGCGCGGACAATTACTGCCGGGTAAATTCTGGCGGAAAGCCAGTTTTCGGCGGAAATTCCTTATTCGCTCGCTATTAATGCCGCGGGCAACCAGTCAGTTGTTAGACAATCTGACGCAATGGCCGGAGCTGGACACGCTGTTAACACGCCAGCCGCGCCTGCCGATCCGTCTGCACCGACCGTATATGGCGGTGAATATTAAACGGCACACTGCGCTGAACGCGCTTTGCACGCACTATGAGATGATGCGTAACTTGCTCACCCGCGAGCAGCAGATCGGTTATTTAAGCCATTACGGCCTCGGTCTGGCACAAATAACCGCGAAAGACGATGCGCCCTTCCAGCTGGATTTAGTCAGCCTCGTCTCCCTGGATAAAGAGGGTGAAAGTACGGTCGTGATTCGTGACGCGCAGAAACGTATTCTGGCAGAAATCACGTTTACCTTCTGCTATTTAAACGGAAAACGTACCCTGTTTATCGGTGGCTTGCAGGGGGCGGCAAACGATGTTCCGCATGAGGTTATACAGCAGGCGACCAAAGCCTGTTATGGCCTCTTTCCGAAAAGGATCGTGATGGAAGCGCTGTGCCAGTTTGCCCGGGTTGCGCAAGTCGAGCAGATTCTGGCGGTCAGCAACGCTGTGCATGTCTATCGCAGTTGGCGCTACATGGATAAAAAAACCCAGATGCATGCCGACTATGACGCGTTCTGGTCATCGCTGGGCGGTGAAATGACCGACGCCGGCTATTACGCCCTGCCCTTAACCATTGCACGCAAAAGCGAGGCGGATATCGCCAGTAAAAAACGGGCCGAATACCGTCGCCGCTACGCCCTGCTCGACAGCGTTGTCGAGCAGGTGCCCCGACGCTTTAGCCATTAATCCGCCCGGCCGCGCGCCAGCCACAAGACGCGCGAAAACATTTTGCGCAGTAGCACCGGCACCGCGTCAACGCCGCGCCGTCCGGCCTCTATCGCCACTTCGATGGCTAGATCCGGTTTCGATGAGCGATGGATCGCCTTCGAAATGATTTTACGGATATTCATCGGCACGTTTTCCGGGATCTGCGCCACCCGGTGAAAAACGTCCGAGAAGCCCTGGCGATACATAAAATGTTCCATATCAAGGGCTGGCAGCGCCGTTAAGTGCTCACGCTCTTCCTCTTTGTCGTTATTCAGCAGACCGCGAACCGTCGCCGCATATTTCTTCCCGGCCTCATCGCCGTCCACCAGCACGTGCCACTCGATCCCCATCCGCCGGGCAAACTTCACCAGCGGCTTCAGCCCGGACTGAGCAAACTCGATCACTTTGATCCCTTCAGCGTCAAAATGGTGGCCGCACTGACGGGCCAGTTCGTTGATCACCCAGGTTTCGGTTTCCCCTTCCACCAGCAACCAGCAGCGGGCAAACAGCGAGGAGGCGCGGTTAAAACGAATGTGGAACGCAATACGACGCCCGTCTTCGGGGCTAAGACCACCTGGCCCTAAACGCCAGGCCGCCACGCGGGAAGATTCACGCACCAGGCGGCAGACGTGCTCGACGGGCGTCAGCGACAGCAGTTCACCGGAGTTGGTGGTGGTGATTCGCTGCAGCGGCAGCAGGTTGAGCAGTTGCCAAGCCACTGAGAGCATGATGGGATGCAGGCGGGTTTCCGGATCTTCCACCAGCAGCAGCGGCCTGGCGTCTTTATGCAGTCTGACGGTGCCCTTCGCCTGCAGCAGCGTCGAGAACAGTCCCAGCAGAATCACCCGGTGGGTCCGCCCGCCGGGTCTGTCGATCATCCGGTTAATAATGTCGAGATAGCGCCAGCTGCGCTGTTCGTTGCTCGAACGACGGCGCATTAACCGGTGCCGCGACTGGGACGTTCCCTGCTCGGTAAAGTAATGCTCCAGCAGTTGCACCATTGCTGACAGCCCCTGGCGGATCTGGCCATCGGTCAGGTTTTGCGGACGCGTCGCCAGTTCGCGAGCCAGAAAATCGAGCTGACGAGCGGTGATCTCGACATCTTTGACGTCAGGCACCGTACCGTTACGGATGCGGCGCATAAACCGCGCGTCGCGCAGGCGCAGCACCGGCATTAAACGCACCAGATGCCGCGCCTGGTCATTAATATTGTCCACCGACAGAGGATGACCGTCGCCGTCAAGGAAACTGCGCAGCGTCATCACGCTGCCGTCATCGGCGCTTTCGCCTTCCAGGCGATAAAAGATGCGCTGATAGCCGTCGCGACACGGCGACCAGCAGGCTTCAAGCGGTCGATAACGCCGCACCCGGTGGCGTCCCGGTTGTGATTCGCGAAAGGTCAGGACAATGTGCAAATGCCGCTCACGGCCATTGACATCGCCAGGCGGGAACCAGAAATCGTCGCGGTCAAAGTGATACAGCTCTGACTCAGGCGAAAGCAGCAGCGTCAGCGCGTCAAGGAGACTGGATTTACCCCAGGCGTTTTCGCCAATCAGCACATTGTTTTGCTCCAGCATTAACGACAGCCGATTGATACCGCGAAACCCAACAATCTCAACGCGTTCGAGAATCATGCTTCCTCCAGACAAATGTCACTTTTCCCTTTAGCTTCTCGCAGTATAACGGCAAATGCGCGTCGCGGACGTGACCCGGGTAAAATTAAGCATGCTAATAGACTGATTTATGAACAATTAAGAAGATGAATTATGCTCACTGCCAAATTTAAATAGCCGGATTTTTCGCCGTATAAATTCAGATTTTGTTCGCTCACTTTCATCCGAACATACGCTACACTTCAAATAAGATTAATCTGAGCAAGGAATGACGCCTCATTGCCCTACATCAAACGATCTGGATTTATTTAGCTAGAGAATGGACGACGTTCGTTTTTAAAATAGCGCGCTATTTATTGTTTCGTCGTCCTGTAGACGAATATTACTGACACCACGTTTGTGGTTATTTCTTATTGAGGTGGATATGTTCAGAAAATTAGCGGCTGAATGTTTTGGTACATTCTGGCTTGTTTTTGGTGGCTGTGGGAGCGCTGTACTGGCAGCAGCCTTTCCGGAATTAGGTATTGGTTTTGCGGGTGTCGCGCTGGCATTTGGTCTCACCGTATTAACGATGGCGTTCGCTGTGGGGCATATTTCCGGCGGTCATTTTAATCCAGCCGTAACATTAGGCTTATGGGCTGGCGGCCGTTTTCCGGCGAAAGAGGTCATTGGCTATATTATTGCCCAGGTGATCGGCGGGATTATTGCGGCGGCCGTATTGTACCTTATTGCCAGCGGTAAAACGGGCTTTGACGCGGCAGCCAGCGGGTTTGCTTCTAACGGCTATGGCGAACATTCACCGGGCGGCTATTCCATGCTGTCCGCCATTGTCATTGAGATTGTCCTGACAGCCGGTTTCCTGTTGGTCATTCATGGCGCAACGGATAAATACGCCCCTGCCGGTTTCGCGCCCATCGCGATTGGCCTGGCGTTAACCCTGATTCACCTGATCAGCATTCCGGTGACCAATACCTCTGTGAACCCGGCGCGCAGTACCGCAGTCGCGATCTTTCAGGGGGGTTGGGCGCTGGAACAGCTGTGGCTGTTCTGGGTGATGCCGATTATCGGCGGGATCCTCGGTGGGCTTATTTATCGCACCCTGCTGGAAAAACGCGATTAATGATAACAGGCCGGGTAAGCGCGATGCTTCTCCTGGCCTGCAAATACGTTCGATTGTGAACCGGGTGAGCGCCAGCGTCGCCCGGCTTTCTTTTTGCCGCTTTACGGGACAGACTTTATTGGGTAGTGTCGTTGACGCTAAACGATTCTTACAAGGACCGGCTGTTCATGTTTTCTGGACTTCTCATTATTCTGCTTCCGCTGATTGCAGGTTATCTCATTCCGCTGCGGCACAACGCGGCATTAAAACTCATTAATCGCCTGTTAAGCTGGATGGTTTATCTGATTCTCTTTTTTATGGGTATTAGCCTGGCCTTCCTGGATAATCTGGCGAGTAATCTGCTCGCTATTTTTCATTATTCCGCAGTCAGTATTAGCGTTATTTTACTCTGTAATATTGTGGCCTTGCTGTGGCTGGAACGTTCATTACCCTGGCGGCACAATCATCAGCAGGAGAAACTGCCGTCGCGTATTGCCATGGCGCTGGAGTCGCTAAAATTATGCGGCGTGGTGGTGGCGGGTTTTCTGCTGGGACTCAGCGGTTTCTCTCTTTTGCAGCATGCGACCGAAGCCAGCGAATATACCCTGATTCTTCTGTTACTGCTGGTGGGGATCCAACTGCGCAATAGCGGCATGACGTTAAGGCAAATTATTCTTAATCGCCGGGGCATGATTGTCGCCGTCGTGGTGGTCGCCAGTTCCCTGTTCGGCGGCTTAATCAATGCTTTTATTCTCGATCTGCCGATCAAAACCGCGCTGGCGATGGCGTCCGGGTTTGGCTGGTACTCCCTGTCCGGTATTTTGCTGACGGAATCCTATGGTCCGGTGATTGGCAGCGCCGCGTTCTTTAACGATCTGGCGCGCGAATTGATCGCCATTATGCTGATTCCGGGCCTGGTGCGCCGCAGCCGCTCCACCGCGCTGGGGCTGTGCGGGGCGACCTCGATGGACTTCACCCTGCCGGTTTTACAGCGCACAGGCGGGCTGGAGATGGTGCCAGCCGCCATTGTACATGGCTTTATCCTCAGCCTGCTGGTGCCGATCCTGATGGCGTTTTTCTCTGCGTAATACCCCGATGGCGGTAGGTCTCTGCCGCCAAAATTGCGCTAAATCAATCTCCCTGTAAGTTGTATCAGAAATCCCTTTTCTCCTTTCGTGCTCAGGCATAACCTTAAACATGTATATTAAATATAACTTTAAGGGTGTGACCATGTTTTGTGTGCAATGTGAACAAACTATCCGTACTCCGGCAGGAAACGGCTGCTCTTACGCGCAGGGTATGTGCGGTAAAACGGCTGAAACCTCCGATTTGCAGGATCTGCTGATCGCTGCCCTACAGGGTCTGTCTGCATGGGCGGTGAAAGCCCGTGAATACGGCATCATTAATCATGACGTTGACAGTTTCGCGCCGCGCGCGTTTTTCTCTACGCTGACTAACGTTAACTTCGATTCCCCGCGTATCGTGGGCTATGCCCGTGACGCCATCGCCATGCGTGAAGCGCTAAAAGCCCAGTGCCTGAGCGTAGACGCCAGCGCCCATTGCGACAATCCGATGGCGGAGCTGCAACTGGTCAGCGACGATCTCGGTGACCTGCAGCGCCAGGCGGCAGAATTTACCCCGAACAAAGACAAAGCGGCGATTGGCGACAACATTCTCGGCCTGCGTCTGCTCTGCCTGTACGGCCTGAAAGGCGCGGCGGCGTATATGGAGCATGCCCATGTGCTCGGTCAATACGACAACGACATCTACGCGCAGTACCACAAAATCATGGCGTGGCTGGGCACCTGGCCTGCCGACATGAACGCGCTGCTGGAATGCTCGATGGAAATCGGCCAGATGAACTTTAAGGTCATGAGCATTCTCGACGCCGGTGAGACGACGAAATACGGTCACCCCACGCCAACTCAGGTCAACGTGAAAGCCACTGAAGGCAAATGTATTCTGATTTCAGGTCACGATCTGAAAGATCTCTATAACCTGCTGGAGCAGACCGAAGGTACCGGCGTTAACGTCTACACCCACGGCGAGATGCTGCCCGCTCACGGTTACCCGGAACTGCGTAAATTCAAACATCTGGTCGGTAACTACGGCAGCGGCTGGCAGAACCAGCAGGTCGAGTTCGCCCGCTTCCCTGGGCCTATCGTGATGACCTCAAACTGCATCATCGATCCGACCGTGGGCGCTTATGACGACCGTATCTGGACCCGCAGCATCGTCGGCTGGCCGGGCGTCAGTCATCTCGAAGGCGACGATTTCGGCCCGGTGATTGCACAAGCGCAGCAGATGGCAGGCTTCCCGTACAGCGAGATTCCGCACCTGATCACCGTCGGCTTTGGCCGTCAGACCCTGCTTGGGGCGGCAGATACGCTGATCGACCTGGTCAGCCGGGAAAAACTGCGTCACATCTTCCTTGTCGGCGGTTGCGACGGAGCGCGCGGCGAGCGTAACTATTTCACCGACTTCGCCACCAGCGTGCCGGATGACTGCCTGATCCTCACCCTCGCCTGCGGTAAATACCGCTTCAACAAGCTCGAGTTTGGCGATATCGAAGGGCTGCCGCGTCTGGTGGATGCCGGGCAGTGTAACGACGCTTACTCCGCTATCATTCTGGCGGTCACGCTGGCGGAAAAACTGGGCTGCGGCGTCAACGATCTGCCGCTCTCCCTGGTGCTCTCCTGGTTCGAACAGAAAGCAATCGTCATTCTGCTGACCCTACTGTCGCTTGGCGTGAAAAATATCGTCACCGGACCGACCGCGCCGGGCTTCTTCACCCCGGATCTGCTGGCGGTACTCAACGAAAAATTCGGTCTGCGTTCCGTCACCACCGTTGAAGACGATATGAAGCAGTTGCTGAGCGCGTAAGGAGTAAAAGATGACGATGCCAACCAATCAGTGCCCATGGCGGATGCAGGTCCATCACATCCATCAGGAAACGCCGGATGTCTGGACAATAGCCCTGCTGTGCCATGACTATTATCCGTATCGCGCCGGGCAGTATGCACTGGTGAGCGTGCGTAACGCTGCGGACACGCTGCGTGCCTACACGCTGTCTTCCACGCCGGGCGTCAGCGAGTATATTACGCTGACCGTTCGCCGGATTGACGACGGGGCAGGTTCGCAGTGGTTAACCCGCGACGTGAAGCGCGGCGACTACATTTGGCTGTCCGACGCGATGGGCGAATTTACCTGCGACGATAAAGCAGACGATAAATTCCTGATGCTCGCCGCCGGTTGCGGCGTCACGCCGATCATGTCAATGCTCCGCTGGTTGGCGAAGTATCGCCCACAGGCCGACGTGCAGGTGATTTTTAACGTGCGCTCGCCGCAGGACGTGATTTTCGACGAAGAGTGGCAGCAGTACCCAGTCACGCTGGTGGCAGAAAATAACGCCACTCATGGTTTTGTCGCCGGTCGCCTGACCCCTGCACTGTTGCAGCAGGTACCCGATCTTACCTCGCGTACCGTAATGACCTGCGGCCCGGCGCCGTATATGGATTGGGTCGAACAGGAAGTGAAAGCGCTTGGCGTGACGCGCTTTTTCAAAGAGAAGTTCTTTACGCCGGTGGCAGAAGCCGCTACCAGCGGTCTGAAATTTACCAAACTGCAACCGGCAAAAACGTTCTACGCGCCCGTCGGCACCACGCTGCTGGACGCGCTGGAAAGCAACAAAGTGCCGGTTACTGTCGCCTGTCGTGCTGGCGTCTGCGGCTGTTGTAAAACCAAAGTGGTTTCCGGTGAGTATACGGTCAGCAGCACCATGACGCTGTCCGACGCGGAAATCGCCGAAGGCTACGTGCTGGCCTGCTCCTGCCATCCACAGGGCGATCTGGTCCTCGCGTAGTGATACCTTGCCGGAAAACGTTGCGCTTATCCGGTCTCCCCCTTCAGGCCGGATGCGCTGACGCCATCCGGCCTTTTTGCCATCTTCAACTAAACTTGTAACCGTTATCACATTGAAGGAGATGGAGAACCATGAAACAAACGGTTGCCGCTTTTATTGCAAAAACGCTGGAACAGGCCGGAGTGCAACGCATCTGGGGCGTAACGGGCGATTCCCTGAACGGCCTGAGCGACAGTCTCAATCGCATGGGAACGATTGAGTGGATGTCGACCCGTCACGAAGAGGTCGCGGCGTTTGCCGCTGGCGCGGAGGCCCAGCTTACCGGCAATCTGGCGGTGTGCGCAGGCTCCTGCGGCCCCGGCAACCTGCATTTAATCAATGGCCTGTTTGACTGCCACCGTAACCATGTTCCGGTACTGGCGATTGCCGCCCACATACCCTCCAGCGAGATCGGCAGCGGTTACTTCCAGGAGACCCACCCGCAAGAGTTGTTCCGTGAATGCAGCCACTATTGCGAGCTGGTTTCCAGCCCTGAGCAGATCCCCCAGGTCCTGGCGATCGCCATGCGCAAAGCGGTACTGAATCGCGGCGTGTCGGTCGTGGTGCTCCCGGGCGACGTAGCGCTGAAACCCGCGCCGGAAGGCGCCAGCAGCCACTGGTATCATGCGCCGATGCCGGTCGTCACCCCCGCGGAAGAAGAGCTGCGCAAACTGGCGCAACTGCTGCGTTACTCCAGCAATATCGCGCTGATGTGCGGCAGCGGCTGCGCGGGTGCCCATCACGAGCTGGTTGAGTTTGCCGCCAAAATCAAAGCGCCTGTCGTGCACGCCCTGCGCGGCAAAGAGCACGTCGAATACGACAATCCTTATGACGTGGGCATGACCGGGCTTATCGGCTTCTCGTCCGGTTTCCATACCATGATGAACGCCGACACCCTGGTGCTGCTCGGCACGCAGTTCCCCTACCGCGCCTTCTACCCCACCGACGCCAAAATTATCCAGATCGACATCAATCCGGGGAGCATCGGCGCGCACAGTAAGGTTGATATGGCGCTGGTCGGCGACATAAAAGCGACCCTGACGGCGCTACTGCCGCTGGTGGAAGAAAAAACCGATCGAAAATTCCTTGATAAAGCATTGAGCGATTACCGCGACGCCCGTAAAGGACTCGACGATCTGGCGAAACCGAGCGACAAAGCCATCCACCCACAGTACCTGGCGCAGCAAATCAGCCGTTTTGCCGCCGATGACGCCATCTTTACCTGCGACGTCGGTACGCCGACGGTATGGGCGGCGCGTTATCTGAAAATGAACGGCAAGCGCCGTCTGCTCGGCTCGTTTAACCACGGCTCGATGGCGAACGCCATGCCGCAGGCGCTGGGCGCGCAGGCTACCGCGCCGGAGCGCCAGGTCGTGGCGATGTGTGGCGACGGCGGGTTCAGCATGCTGATGGGCGATTTCCTCTCGGTGGTACAGATGAAGCTGCCGGTCAAAATCGTGGTCTTTAACAACAGCGTGCTGGGCTTCGTGGCGATGGAGATGAAGGCCGGCGGTTACCTGACCGACGGCACCGAGCTGCATGACACCCATTTCGCCCGCATCGCCGAAGCCTGCGGCATCACCGGTATTCGCGTTGAAAAAGCCTCAGAGGTGGATGAAGCCCTACAGCGTGCTTTCGCTATCGACGGTCCGGTACTGGTGGACGTAGTGGTCGCCAAAGAAGAGCTGGCGATCCCGCCGCAGATCAAACTGGAGCAGGCCAAAGGGTTCAGCCTGTATATGCTGCGGGCGATCATCAGCGGGCGCGGCGACGAAGTGATCGAACTGGCAAAAACCAACTGGCTCAGGTAAAACAGAAGGCATTACCCTGACTTTACAGAGGAAATGCCGTGATCGATCTACGCAGTGATACCGTCACCCGACCGGGCCGCGCCATGCTGGAAGCCATGATGGCCGCCCCGGTTGGCGATGACGTGTACGGAGATGACCCTACCGTTAACGAACTTCAGCGCTACGCCGCGGAACTCAGCGGCAAAGAGGCCGCGCTGTTTTTACCCACCGGCACCCAGGCCAATCTGGTCGCCTTGCTCAGCCACTGTGAACGCGGTGAAGAGTATATCGTCGGTCAGGGCGCGCATAACTATCTCTTTGAAGCGGGCGGCGCGGCAGTACTTGGTAGCATCCAGCCGCAGCCCATTGACGCAGCGCCAGACGGATCATTACCGCTGGATAAGGTGGCGGCGAAAATTAAGCCGGACGATATTCATTTCGCCCGCACGAAGCTACTCAGTCTTGAAAACACCCATAACGGCAAAGTGTTGCCGCGCGAATACCTGAAAGCCGCGTGGGAGTTTACCCGTGAGCGCGGTCTGGCGCTGCATGTCGACGGCGCGCGCATCTTTAACGCCGTGGTCGCCTACGGCTGCGCGCTGAAAGAGATCACCCAATATTGCGACTCGTTCACTATTTGCCTGTCGAAAGGGCTGGGTACGCCGGTCGGGTCGCTGCTGGTCGGCAGCCATGATTACATCAAGCGCGCCACGCGCTGGCGCAAAATGACCGGCGGCGGAATGCGTCAGGCGGGGATTCTGGCCGCCGCCGGGCTGTATGCGCTGAAAAACAATGTCGCTCGCCTGCAGGACGATCACGACAACGCCGCGTGGCTGGCGGAACAGCTGCGTGACGCTGGCGCGGAAGTGACGCGTCATGACACCAATATGCTGTTCGTTCGCGTAGGCGAAGAACGCGCGGCGGCGCTGGGCGCGTATATGAAAGACCACGGTGTGCTGATCAATGCCTCGCCCGTGGTACGTCTGGTCACGCATCTGGACGTCTCGCGCGAGCAGCTTGCCGACGTTGTCGCCCACTGGCGCGCCTTTCTGAACCGCTAAGGAGACAACCGTGCCGCAACGCATTCTGGTGCTTGGCGCCAGCGGATACATCGGTCAACATCTGGTGCAGGCGCTCAGCGCGCACGGGCATCAGGTGCTGGCGGCGGCACGTCGCACCGAACGGCTGGAAAAAATGCAGTTGTCGAACGTCAGCTGCCATAACATCGATCTGAACTGGCCGCGCGCGCTGCCCGCCCTGCTGAAAAACATCGATACCCTGTACTATCTGGTTCACGGCATGGGCGAAGGCGGCGACTTTATCGCCCATGAACGGCAGGTGGCGCTGAACGTGCGTGACGCCCTGCGCGAAACGCCGGTTAATCAGCTGATTTTTCTCAGCTCGCTACAGGCGCCCGAACATGAGCAGTCGGACCACCTGCGCGCGCGGCAACTGACGGCAGACACGTTGCGCGAGTCCGGCGTGCCGGTCACCGAACTGCGCGCCGGGATCATCGTCGGCGCAGGGTCCGCCGCGTTTGAAGTGATGCGCGATATGGTCTACAACCTGCCGATCCTCACGCCGCCGCGCTGGGTGCGCTCGCGCACCACCCCCATCGCGCTGGAGAACCTGCTGCATTACCTGGTGGAACTGCTCAACCATCCCACCCGCGAACATCGGGTGCTTGAAGCCGCCGGGCCGCAAGTGCTGAGCTATCAGGCGCAGTTTGAACATTTCATGACGGTCAGCGGCAAACGCCGTCCGCTCCTTCCCATCCCCTTTCCGACCCGTTGGATTTCCGTCTGGTTTCTTAACGTGATCACCTCTGTCCCCCCCACGACCGCGAAAGCGCTGATACAGGGACTGAAGCACGACCTGCTGGCTGACGACAGGGCGCTACGCGCGTTGATCCCGCAAAAGCTGATTGCCTTCGACGACGCGGTGCGCAGGACGCTGAAAGAAGAAGAGAAGCTGGTTAACTCCAGCGACTGGGGTTACGACGCGCAGGCATTTGCCCGCTGGCGGCCTGAGTACGGTTTTTTCGCCAAACAGGCTGGCTTTACCGTCAGCACCTCTGCCAGTCTGCAGGCGCTGTGGCAGGTCGTGAACCGTCTCGGTGGCAAAGAGGGATATTTCTTCGGCAATGCGTTGTGGAAAACCCGCGCGGCGATGGATCTGCTGGTCGGCCATCGGCTGGCGAAAGGTCGCCCCGAACATGCGCTTTTACAGCCCGGCGATACGGTGGACAGCTGGAAGGTGATTATTGTCGAGCCGGAAAAACAGCTGACCCTGCTGTTCGGTATGAAGGCGCCGGGGCTGGGCCGCCTCAGTTTTACCCTTGAGGATAAAGGGGATCACCGACAGATTGACGTGCGCGCCTGGTGGCATCCGCACGGGATGCCGGGCCTTTTTTACTGGCTGTTGATGATTCCGGCGCACCTGTTTATCTTCCGGGGAATGGCAAAGAAAATTGCCCGACTTGCAGAACAAATCACAGAAAATAAGTAAAAAGAGACTGTATTGTTTCACGTTTCCCATTGCATACCGACGTAATTCACGGAAGAATGCGCACGACGTTTTTAAAACACAGTGGATTGATATGAAGGTACTGGTTACCGGCGCAACCAGCGGCTTGGGACGAAACGCGGTTGAGTTTTTGCGCAACAAAGGCATCAGCGTCAGAGCCACCGGTCGCAATGAGGCGATGGGAAAACTGCTCGAGAAGATGGGCGCGGAATTTGTCCATGCGGATCTGACCGAGTTGGTTTCGTCACAGGCGAAGGTCATGCTCGCGGGCATCGACACGCTGTGGCACTGCTCAAGCTTCACCTCGCCGTGGGGAACCCAGGAAGCCTTTGATCTGGCCAATGTCCGCGCAACCCGTCGTCTTGGCGAATGGTCGGTGGCGTGGGGCGTGCGTAATTTCATTCATATCTCCTCCCCTTCGCTCTATTTCGATTACCACCATCATCGCGGTATTAAAGAGGATTTTCGCCCTCACCGTTTCGCCAACGAGTTTGCCCGCAGTAAAGCCGCCGGTGAAGACGTGATTAATCTGCTGGCGCAGGCTAACCCGCAGACGCGATTTACGGTGCTGCGTCCGCAAAGTCTGTTTGGCCCCCATGACAAAGTGTTTATCCCGCGACTGGCGCACATGATGCACCAGTACGGCAGCGTGCTGTTGCCCCACGGCGGCAGCGCGCTGGTGGATATGACCTACTATGAAAATGCGATTCACGCGATGTGGCTGGCCAGCCAAGAGCTGTGCGACAGCCTGCCCTCTGGCCGGGTGTATAACATCACTAACGGCGAGCCGAGAACCCTGCGCAGCATTGTGCAAAAGCTGATTGATGAACTGAATATCCACTGTCGGATCCGCTCTGTTCCCTACCCGATGCTGGACATGATCGCCCGCAGCATGGAGCGTTTCGGCAACAAATCCGCAAAAGAGCCCGCACTTACCCACTATGGCGTGTCAAAGCTGAATTTTGATTTTACGCTGGATATCAGCCGCGCCGGGGACGAGTTGGGATATAAACCGGTGGTGACGCTTGATGAGGGAATTATCAGAACCGCAGCCTGGCTGCGCGATCACGGGAAATTACATCGCTAAACCGCTCACCGCCGGAAGGTGACTTTTCCGGGCGGCAAAATCGCAAAAAAGCGACAACCTCTGGTTGCCGCTTTGCGTTTACCTTACAGCGCGGTCCATGCGTCGGACCATGCCAGACCCACGCCGGGTTCATAGTAGGTTGGCGCGTTGTTGCACCAGCCGCTGTACGGGAACGGTTTGCACTGGAACAGTTTACCGTGGTTGTTCACGATGTCCCCTGCGTTGTACGTGCTGTTAGCGCTCCAGCCTGGGTAAGCGCCTTCATCTTCAGACGGCGTCGAGGCCTTTGCTTTCACGTTCAGCAGATAGGATGCGGTGCTGCTCAGTTCGCCATCGCTGACGGTCAGGCTCACTTCGTACTGCTTCGCCGTAGCGGCTTCCGGCGCGGTAAAGGTCACCACCGCTTTGTCTTCGCCGGAAAGGGTCTGACCGTCCTGCGAGCGCCAGGTATAGGTCAGTTTATTACCGTCTTCATCGGTAGAGCTTTCCGCGCTCAGCGAAACCTGCGCCCCCGCTTCAACCGCGCCAACCGGCCCTGAAATAATCGCCACCGGCGCGTGGTTGACCACCACTGGCGCGGTATCGTCTGCCGGCGTGGTATCCGCCGGGGTCGTGTCATCTGGCGGAGTGGTATCCGCAGGCGTATCCTCAGACGGCGTGGTGTCCGCCGGTGTGGTATCGGCAGGTGTGACCGGCGTACCGTCGTCATCCACAATGTTCACGTTATAGAACTTCTGCACGCATTTGGTGTAGTCGCCGTCTTTAAAGGCGCTGAACGGCGTCTGGTAGCCCACCAACTGGCAAGCATAGGTTTTACCGTCTGGCGTGTCCGCGCTCCACCCCCAGTCCTGTTCCCAGTAAATCTTCAGCGCGCCCGCGCCGTATTCGTCGAACTGTTTCATGTTGGCGCAACCCAGCACTTCATCAGCCGGAACAGGTACTTTCAGGTAATTGGCGAACTCTTTGTAGTACTTGATACGGTTCTGTGACTGGGCGATCTCCGTCGGGCCGCCGCATTCCACGCCGCCGTTGATGATCTGGGTGGTCACACCGAAGCCCGGCACCAGACCGTTGGCTTTATCGTGTTCGTTCGGCTGCCAGGTGCCGTCGATCACCTGCAACATGCTCGGCTTCGGCGGCTGCGGGTAGGCGAAGAAGAAGATCGCGCTCGCCAGGTTCAGCCAGGTGTCCGCCACCAGCTCCGGTTTGTCGAGCAGTACACGCACGTCGCCATACATCGCTTCCGAGAATGGACCGTAGTTGTAGTTATAGGACAACTGCTTCGCGCCGCGACCAAAGTAGCTCAGAAAGTCGCCGTCTTTGTCTTTACCGCACGGCCAGGTCTGCCCCTGCCATACGTCCGGGTTACATTCACCGTTATAGCCGCCCTTCTGGCCTTCGCTCCAGCCCATCTCGCGGACGTGAACCAGCGCCTGGCGCCATTCGGCCTCCGGACGCCAGCTTTCATGGCCGCCAGTTTCCTGGGCGAAGTGCGCGAACATAGTCGCCAGTTCTTTACGGCAGATCGCGTCGCTGTCGCGACCGTCGTTATAGGTCTGGCACAGCGCCGGGAATTTACCGACCGCTTTCAGGAAGTTGCTGTAGGTGTACGCCTGCGCGCGCAGCGGGAACAGGTATTCCCAGTCCGACGCTTTCACGATGCCTTCCACGCGCTTGACGTTTTCCGGATTGGCGGCGCGACCCGGCTCGATCAGTTCAACTGAGGCGTTATCGAGGGTGCGAATAGTCTCTTTTACCGACTGCATCAGCGGAAAGTTGGTCAGCTCCTGCTCTTTTTTCGCCAGGTCGCCGGCCTTCATGGTATAAGGCTCACCGCTGGTCGCCTGCAGATTGCTGGCCTGCGCCATAAACGGCGCCACACACGCGCCGGCAATAAGTACACTTAATAATGTCCGTTTGTTCATTTCAGTTTTCCTTGAATAGTACAATAAGATAATTAATCCCCTGGTTTATTTATTAATCCGTCAATAAATAAGCCCTCCAGTGCGACATTCACTTTTAGAAGAACACGCGTGGGTATTCTTCAAAAAATAAAAGTCATCCGCGGTAAGGTTTTTTTAACTGTTGATATTTATTCCATACCTTTCGCGCGTAGATCATGCGTTGAGGGTAGTTTTCTTTTTTCAGCCCTGCGTTATAAGCGCCAACGGCTTCCCAGTTATTGCCATAGACTTTAATCATGTCGGAAAGAATCGAAGCCCCCACCATAATTGAGGTACACGGCTCGGCAATCAGCCGGTATTCATCAATCCCGTGTCGTTGCAGTTCTGTAAAATGCGAGCTGTTAATTTGCATCAAACCGACATCCCGGGTGCCATCGTGATTTACCCCTACGGCATAGGGATTCATCCCGGATTCAACTTTTGCTATTGCATATAAGAGATAAGGATCCACATGGTAATAATGCGCGGCGTTATCCCAACAGTTAGCGAATACGCTCTGACTGACAATCAGCAGCAAAAATATGATGCGTTTCATTTTTTCTCCTGATAAACGTGTTAATTGGCTCCTTTTTACATCCTGTCAGGTGAGAAGAACCACACCCGAAGCGGGGTGTGGTCCAGAGGTGCGGGGAGCGTACTCCCCGCGACCTGCGGTGAAATTATTTGCAGTCGGTTGCTGCGCCTTCCTTCACCCATACATCGCTGTTTGCCGGGTTGTCGCCCATGGTCCACCACTTCGCACGGTACACAGACCCTTCATACGTTGTGGTATCGCCACCGTTGTAGACCACATCGGAACGCCAGTTGAATTTCACCTGGCTGACCAGTTCCCAGGCTTCCGCACCGAAGCCCGGCTGGTTACCCTGCGTCCAGTACTTCGCTTTCCATACCAGATGGTCGAAGCTCACGGTATCGCCGCCGTTGTAGATTTTGCTGGATTCCCATGCCGCGTATTTGCTGGCGTTAGCGTCAACCGGGTTGTCGCAGGAATCTGTTGCGCTACCTTCATCAGACGGCGTGTTGCCTTCATCAGACGGGGTAGTACCTTCGTCTGAAGGGGTGTTGCCTTCATCAGACGGATGGGTGTCTTCCTCTGCCGGAGTCGGTACCGCTTTCGGATTCACAGTCACCTGCACGTTAGACTGTACGCTGGTCTTACCGTCGGACACGATCACGCTCAGGGTGAAGGTGGAGGCGTTTGCCACGTCTGGCGCAGTGATACGCACGTTCGCCGTATCCGTACCGGTTGCGTTCATATCTGCCGGTACGCTCCAGCTGTAGGTCAGCGCATCGCCATCCGGGTCGGTTGCCTGCGCATGCAGAGACAGAGACTCGCCCGCGGTCACGCTCACGGCTTCCATGGCGTTGATTACCGGAGCCTGGTTGGCTTTCGGCGCTTTATTCACTACCTGGACATCCACCGCATTGCTCAGGCCTTTCGCATCAGTGACCGTCAGACGGAATGCCAGAGTTTGATCGAGGGTAACCGCTGGCAGGTTGATGCTGGCTTTAGCGCTGGTGCTGTTGGCAATCGCTACGGTGGCGCCGGAAATCTGCGTCCACTTGTAGGTCAGCGCGTCGCCGTCCTGATCGCGAGAAGCCGAACCGTCGAGCATCACGGTCGCCGGGCCAGTTACGCTCTGGTCAATCGCAGAAGCGACCGGCGCGTGGTTGGTGTTTACCGGCTCAACCGGCGTTGAGCTGCCGCCCATCAGACCTTCGTTCATGGCGTTCAGGATATCGCCGTTATCGGACTCGATAGACCACGCGAACAGACCGCCGAGGTTGTTGTTCAGGACATATTTGCCTTTCGCTTCAACGGAGCGGGCGTTGTCGTAGGTCACCAGCTCGCCGGTAGACTTGTTGAATACATACGGCGCTTCTGCAGCGGTATCGTATTTGTATTCCCAACCCGGTTTGCCCAGCATCTGGTTGACGATCTGACGGTAGTCAACAATGCCGCTTTCCCAGGTGCCTTTCACCGGACCGGTAGCCGTGCCGGTGAACGGGTTGTCGCCAGTGTAGCCGTGAACGCCGGTCCAGCCGCGTCCGTACATCGCCGCGCCAACGACGATCTTGCCAGGCTGTACGCCCTGCTCCAGCATCGCTTTCACTGCGTTATCGGTGGTGTAGTTGGTGTCCGGTTTCCATGACGCGCCATAAAGTGCGGTCTGGTGGCCGAGATCGGTGTTGCTCCACGCGCCGTAGAAGTCATAGCTCATCAGGAAGATATGATCGAGGTACTGCTGCGCCGTGTTGTAGTCAACGTCTTCAATCTTATCTTTGCCCGCGCCGATTGCGGTGGTCAGCTCGTAGGTACGGCCCGTTTCAGCCGACAGTTCGTTCAGCATCTGACGCAGATCGTGCATCAGCGCGGTGTACGTGGCCTTATCGGTCTGCGGATTGCCGAGTTTGGCGTTCTCACCGCCGCCGCCCGGGAATTCCCAGTCAATATCCACACCGTCGAACACTTTCCAGGTTTTCAGGAACTCTTTTACAGAGGCGACGAAGCGATCGCGCAGGACTTTATTGTCCATCTGGAAAAACGGATCGGACAGCGTCCACCCGCCGACGGACGGCAGAATTTTCAGGTCAGGATGCGCTTTTTTCATCGCCATCAGCTGACCGTAGTTACCTTTGTACGGGTCATCCCAGTTGCTTACGCCCTGCTGCGGTTTCTGCAGCGCCGCCCATGGATCGTGGATCGCCACGGTGTAATCCTGACGTCCCTGGCACGCGCGTTTCAGGGATTCCAGCGCACCAGACGATTTGGCGCTGTCGTTAATACCGTCGCCGCCGCACATTGGAATAAAGCCATACAGCAGGTGGTTGATGTTCGCCACCGGGATTTTATCGGCGGAGAAGTTGCGGTCATAGACGCCCCACTCCGGGAAGTAGGCGCCCACCACTTTGTCGGTATGCTGCGCGAAGGTTTTGTTATTTTCCAGCAGCGGGGTATTCAGCGGCAGCAGATGGCTACCGTCAGTATCCGCCACGATAATCAGCTTACTGGCGCTCTTGGTGCAACCGCTGTCGTTACACAATTCCACCTGTTCCTGATAGCGCCCGCCTTTTTTTACTTTAAAGGTCGCAGAGCCAGACGCGCTGCCAGCACCGGTCCAGACGGTTTTACCGTCCAGCAGTACTTTTGCGGAAGTCGGCGCATCGCCGCTCCACACGTTCCACTCCACTTTCACGTCAACGCCGTCGTTATGCACTTTAACGAGGTTGTTATAATCCTGAGCAGCCTGATCCACTTCCACGAGGGCAAATTTATCATTACCGCTGGAAATAGACGGCGTCCCTGGCGCCGCTGCAAATACAGAGCTTGTTGCCGCAGCGACAAACAACGCCAGATATTTTGGCTTCATAAATTTCATTATTAATTCCCGATAACTTTATTTGTGAATATGAAAATAACCATGCCTTCCTTAAAGCATGAACGACAATGAGAAGTACTAATAAATGAATAACGGTATGAACCAGGACGGCTCATTAAAGATTATTAATTATGGACATCCTCCCTATTTATTTGCAAACCATCCTTTTTTTTACCCTTGCATAATAATCCGGGAAACGCCCTTCGTCCTTTCATTCCCTCGGCGAAAATAGATGAAAAAATACTTGCAGCGGCACTTAGAATGTGAATTGCCAGGATTGAATAATAAAAATAATTACTCCCGCCAATGAAAGGGCGGGGCCAAAAGGAATTTGTCGGTCGTTGCCCGTGGATTTATATAACAACACATAGATAACGATGCCAGTGAGCGCGGCAAGCAGCAGAATGTACGGCAACGGTTGCCAGCCGCACCAGGCCCCCAGCGCGGCAAACAGTTTACCATCCCCCTGCCCCAGTCCCTCGCGCCCGGTCAACAGGCGACATCCCCAATACACCAGCCACAACGACAGATAACCGGCTATCGCGCCATAGAGGGCGTCGGTTAACGGTAGCGTATGAACACAGGCGTGGAACAACAACCCGGCCCACAACAGAGGCTGGGTTAAACAGTCCGGTAGCAGCAGATAACGGGCGTCGATGAAGGTGAGCGGCAACAGGCCGATCCACAAGATCCACAGCGCGATCAGCGCAGGCAACGAAGGCGCGAAGGCGGCGGTCAACGCAAAGAAGAGCGCGCTGAGGCATTCGACCATTAACAGACGAAGCGGGATAGCGACCCGGCAGTGGCTGCAGCGTCCCCGCAGACAGCACCAGCTCAACAGAGGAATATTTTCCCACCAGGCCAACACGTGTCCGCATGCCGGACAGTGCGAGGCGGGAAACAGCAAATTCCCTGCGTCTTCTTCCTCCAGCAGCATCGGCGGAAGGCGCTCGACCACCACGCCCAAAAAGCTGCCGATGATACTGCCGAACACGCCGCTCATAACGCAAAACCCCAGCGGATAGCCCTCTCTGAAGGCGGTCAGGGCATTCATGCGGCTTTTTTCCAGCTCAGTACCAGCGTCGCCTTGACGCTGCTGGCGCGGTCGACCGGCATTAACGCCATTTTTTCCAGACGCACGCCTGAGGAAAGATTCAGTTCACGCAGCCAGTTTTTCAGTTCAACAACGTTCACCTTCTCAACAACAAGTTCGAGAGACTGCTCATGCTGGCGAATATCCGTCAGCGGCAAATGGATCTCTTTCGCGCTCTCTTCGATCACCTGGCGCGGATTACTGGTTTTTAATACCTTCGCCTGCAAATGATTTTTATCGATCTCTTCGCGCATCCAGCGCAGAGTCTCTTTTTGCCGTAATAATGTCGATTCGCTGTTTTTAATCATAGTGTCCAGCGGGATGATGCCGCCGTAATAGACCGCGGCACAGCACAGCGCCGCGGCGCACAGCGTAAACAGGTTACGCTCGCGCGGACTGTAATTCTGGTAACGCGCTTTCAGTTGGGCAATACGCTCTTTCATTTATATTTCCCGGTGACTATCGCCGTAAAGGGCGCCTGGGTGGAGACGGGTTGCAGGGTAAAATCAAAACTGCCGCGGGCCTGGTTCACAAATGACTGGATCGCCTGCGGGTCCGGTGACGACAGGCTCAGGGTAAGCTGATTTTGCGCCTCGTTATATTCCAGTTGGCTTAATTCCACGGCGGGCACGTTTTTTTTAATTTGCGCCAGGGCGTCAAGTTGTAAAAAGACCCCTTTCGGCTGTTTTTTGAGATTCTGACCAAAATGATACTTAATGTTGGTCTGCTGGCGCAGGCTGGGGAAATAGTGTTGCGCCACCTGAACGATCTCTTCCTGCGCCTGGTTTTCCTGCTGCACCAGCATCCAGGCCATGGCGATCCGCGGGCCAATCATCAGCCCCACGGAAAGCGCCACGGCGGCGGCCAGCATCGCTTTCCCATGCCAGAAGCCGTGCGTGCCGGAGGCTAAAAAGGGACCGTGCAACATATTGGCGCGGCAGGTTTTCCACTGCGGCTGAATCAGCGTCAGAGGATGCTGCCACGCCCGCTGTTCAGTAATGACGACGCCGGACGGGACGTCGCCGTAGCAGCAAATGTCGCCATCGAGATCGCGGGTCAAAAACGGCATCAGGGCGGCATCTGCCTCACAGGCGCTAAACGGCGCGGCGCGCAGCCACCAGCTGTCGCCGCAGGAAACCAGGGTCGCGCCGCCTTCGCTGACGGGCAGTAAAATGGCATCCGGCAGAACCTGAATCACGTTCAGCCCCGCTTTTTCACAAAGCGAAAGCCAGAAGCGCAGACGTTCTGCGTCAATCGCCACCGCGTCCACCTCACGGCCTTTTTTGCGCAGTACCGTCCAGTGCAACGTGTCCACATCGCCAATCAGCGTTTCTTCCGCCAGCCACGAGAACGGCGCCGACTGGATGGAAAGCCCTTTTTTTGGCAGTGTAAACTGGCGAAAGACCAGTTCGCTGGCGGGCAACAGCAGGCAGACGCGCGTTGCCAGCGGACTGTCTGCCAGCGTGCTTAAGGCGGCGCGATTATCCAGAACGTTCACCTGCTGCTGGCCGGAAATACACCACGCAATTTTCCCGTCCTCATTCGCGTCGGGACGAATAAAAAGTACCTGTTTCATTGACTATGACTCTTCTTATTCCATTATTCGGTAGCGGCGTTGCCAGGTCGTAACCTTCCCGGCTTCCTTATCAACGTGCAGTTGGCTGACAACGCGCAGCGTTAAATCATCGGTATTCCCGGTGCTGTTAACCCGGAAATCGTTGCTGTTCACCGCGATAAATTCCTGAACCTGGGTCAGAACTTCTTTGCTCTGCGGGTAGTTTGTTTCTAATTCCTTGCTGAAAGCCTCGACCGACTCCCACCCCTCTTGCGGACGGGAAGCAAGCAAGCGCGACGCGTCATCTTCACTCAGTTTTCCGAGGAACAGCGCCGACAATAGCGTTGCCTGCTCAGGCTTAAGGGTGTTCACATCGACCGTGCCATCGGCGTCCGGCAGGGCGCACAGCAGGGTGCTGGCTTTGGGCCAGGCCGCTGGCGGAAACGCCGGCAGCTGTGTGATCTCACCGATAGTACGCATCATCTGGTTCGCAGGAAGCCGCTCCGGCAGCGCGCCGGCCCACGCATCGTTCTCCTGCCCCTCTTTCGCCGTGATACTGTCACCGTCGAGGTAATCCATCAGTTGTTGATACACCTCTTCTGCGGTCACAGTGCTGACACCACTGTCGGCCAGCAGTTGTTCAATAATTTGCTCTTTTACCGGTTTCGTCGGCAACGCGACGGCATCTGTGGCCGTCGCCGGTTTTTCTTCCGCCAGCAGGCTGTTGACATTGAAGCAGCGCCGGGCGTCCTCAATCTGGCTGACCACCGTGTAGTATTCCCCCTGGGTTTCCAGCGGCTCGCGCCATTCGCCCTCTGGTGAAAGCCCTTTGCTTTCACCGCTGGTGAGGGTTTGCAGACGATCTTTAATCACCTCATCCTGGCGTTGCATCGCCCAGCGCAACTGCTGCTGGCTCACCTGATATCGGGTTTTCTGCAAATTGCGACAGAACTGCTGGCTGATTTTTGCCGCCAGCGCGGACATCATGACCAACAGGATCAGCACCACCAGCAGCGCGACGCCGCGCTGTTTGTCTGTTTTCATTTTGCCTCTCCGGTCGGTACGGCGGCGGCAGGCGTCGCGGCCTCCGCTGCGGGCGAGGTTGGCGGCGACGCGACGTCCGCTGGCGCTTCCGGCTTTTTCGCTAACTGAATTTCCGGCATCTCCCCGGGGGTGAGAAACACCCAGCGCCAGGTTTCGCCGTTTGTCAGCGTCAGCGTCAGCTCCACGCCGTCTGGCTGGTGAGCGGCGTCCGTCCAGGCGTCCTGCCAATCCTGACGCCAGAAGCGCCAGCGCATCTCTTTCACGTCGTTTAAAATGGGCACCTCTTCCGGTTTGACGCTGGAAGGGCTGTCGATCGCCGGCCAGACGTCGCGCCACAGGCGGTGCTCCTCAAGCCGCCAGCGCACGCGCTCCAGCCGGACATCGCCGCTCAAGGCGCTCAGGGTACTGAGTTCAACGGCGTTCCCATCCTGTCGAAACACCTCCGGTTCATTGCGCGGCGCGCGCGCCTGAAGCTGGAAGAAATCGCGCTCCAGCAGGTTATAGGCGCGCTGTAGCTGGTTGAGCTTCGTCGCCGCGGTGTCCGTTGCCGTCGTGGTGCGCATCGCGCCGTCGAGTATTTGCCATGCCAGGATGCTGATCACCGCGAAAATGGTCAGGGCAATCATGATCTCCAGCAGGGTAAAGCCCTGCTGACGCGGGAGTCGCTTACTCATGGCGTGTCCTCCGGCGGAATGATGCTCAGGACGATCACCGGCTGGCTTTCGTCGCCTTCGGCATAAACCGCAATGTCGTTGGCAAACACCTTGTTGTCTTTTTTCACCCGCTGGATCTGCCAGGTCCAGGTGCGTCCGCCCATCGTTTCGTCGCCTTTTTCAGCAGCATCAGGAAACGGGCGCTTTTCCAGCTGCGCTTCGGCCAGTTGATTTTCCGCCACCCAACTGGCCTGCAGCGTGTCCGCCAGGCCGTGGGTAAAGCGCACGTTCAGCGAAACGGAATTCATAAGCGCCAGCGCCGCGGTGGAGAAAATAACTAACGCCACCATGACTTCCAGCAGCGTCATCCCCTGCTCTTTCATCCTACGTTTAGTCATTATTCTCTACCGACACCGGCGAGGCGCCCTGCGACACCACGCTAAAATGGTGCTGTTTATCGTCACTTTGCAGGGTCAGGCGAAAGCGGGACATCTCCCCGTCGGGTAAAAATATCACCTGCGGTTCGGACGTTACCGTCGCCGCCAGACGCTGTGGCGAAAGGGAGATATGCATCGTTTCCGGAAACTGGCCGTGAGTGTAAATACGCCCGGCGGTGAGCGGTTCCCAGCGCCGTTCGCCATTTTTTTCGGCCGGGGCGACAAGTTGATATTCCGATGGCGTTATGACCAGCCCGATAATAGTGCCGTCCATTACCGCGCGGTCGGAACCGTATTCAACGAGAGATTTCATTTGCTGGCCAAATATATCCGCACCACTGCGCGATGGAATCGTCGACACGACCATCATGGCGCAGCTGGCAAATATCACCAGCGCCAGAATAATTTCCAGCAATGTAAACCCACGCTGTTTTTTCATCACTTATCTTTGTTATCTAACGACCAGTTCGTAATATCATCGGCAGTGTTCGCTTCGGCATCCGGCCCCGGCGAAAAGATATCTACCGCGCCGTGCTCGCCCGGACTGACGAGAATATAATCATTGCCCCACGGATCCTGCGGCAGGCGACGAATATAACCGTCAGTACGATAGCCGTTCGGAATTGGCGCGATTTCCGGCTTCGTCACCAGTGCCTGCAGGCCCTGTTCGCTGGTGGGATAACGGTGGTTATCCAGCTTGTACATATCCAGCGATCCCTCCAGCGCCACAATGTCGCTGGTCGCCTTCTGGGTATCGGCTTTCTCTTTATTTCCCATCAGGTTTGGCACCACCATGCTTGCCAGAACGCCAAGGATGACGATCACCACCATTAATTCGAGCAAAGTAAACCCGGCCTGACGCGTCAGGTTTTTTCTTTTTACAGACATAATTAACCCACCATATTATTGAGCTGAAGAAGCGGCTGTAATATTGACAGCACGATAAATAAAACCACTGTCGCCATTGTCACCACCAGTGCCGGTTCAAATACCGACAGCGTTAATGTAATTCGATGTTGTAATGCAGATTCCTGGTTTTCCGCTGCCCGATCCATTAATCCGCCGAGTTCGCCGCTCTCTTCGCCGGAGGCGATCATGTACAACATGGTTGGCGGGAATAATTTCGCCTGTTCCAGCGCGTTATATAACGACGCGCCCTGGCGTACCGTGTCCGCCGCCTGTTCCAGCGCCTGCCGGGCATACAGGTTTTCAATCCCGTCCATCGCGATATACATCCCTTCCAGCAGCGGGACGCTGCTGGCCTGAAGGATGCTCAGCGTGCGGATGTAGCGGGCGCTGTTAATGGCGCAGACCAGTTTTTTCAGCGGCGAGCCGTTCACCAGCCAGCGGTGATAAACAAAGCGGTTGCTCTCTTTTTTAAGCCAGGCCTTAAAACCGACACCCCCGCCCACCAAGCCGCCGCCGATCACCATGCCGTAAGCCTGCAAAAAGTCGCTCACCGCGATCAGCGTGCGGGTGGTGATCGGCAATTGCTGTTTCATGTGGACAAACTGTTCGATCACCTGCGGCACTACCGCCACCAGCAGTATGGAGATGACCGCAATCGCCACCACCGTCAGGGTGATCGGATACACCATTGCCTGCGACAACTTGCTTTTCATTTTTTGTCGTTGTTCGTTGTACTCCGCCAGCTTTTCCAGCACATCACCCAGATGGCCGGTTTTTTCGCCCGCCATCACCAGGGTGCAGTAAAGCTTGTCAAAGGTGCGGGAATACTGGCTAAACGCGTCGAACAAGGTGTGCCCTTCCACCACCTTTTCGCGGATGTCAGTGACCATCGCCGCCAGCTTTTTGTCTTCCGTCTGCCTGGCAATCGCCTTCAACGCGCTTTCCAGCGGTAGCGCGGCGTTCACCAGCGTCGACAGTTGACGGGTAAACATCGACAGCACCGGCGTGGCGAGTTTCACCCCTTTTCGGGCGCTATTCCCGGCTGCCTGTTCGCGGGTAACGGCGATGGTCACCGGCATCAGCTTTTGCTCACGCAGGGTCTGGCGAACCTGTTTCGGTCCGTCGGCCTGCAGCGTGCCGCGCCGGGTTTTCCCGGCGGCGTCGGTGGCGGTCCAGGCATACCATGCCATTATTCGTCTCCTCCGCGCTCGGCGGTGACGCGCATCACCTCTTCCAGCGATGTGACGCCGGAAATCACCTTCAGCAGACCGTTCTCGCGCAGACTCCAGGCCTCTTTAAACATCTGCGTCTCGATGGACATTTCATCCTGGTCTTCGTGAATAGCGCGACGCATGGCGCTGTCGACCACCAGAAATTCATGGATCCCGGCGCGTCCCTGGTAACCGCTCTGGCGGCACTGCTCACAGCCCACTGCGCGATAAATCGCCTTCGGTGGTTTTTCCATAAACGTGAACAGCGCTTTTTCATTGTCTTCCAGCGGACTGCTTTGCCGGCAGTGGGGGCACAACCGGCGAACCAGACGCTGGGCAATGACGCCAAGAAGCGATGAACCAATTAAAAACGACTCCAGCCCCATATCGCGCAAACGGGTAATCGCCCCCGCCGCGCTGTTGGTGTGCAGCGTAGACATGACCAGATGACCGGTCAGCGACGCCTGCACCGCGATCTGCGCGGTTTCGCCGTCACGAATTTCCCCGATCATCACCACATCCGGATCCTGACGCAGGATTGCGCGCAGGCCGCGGGCAAAGGTCATGTCCACGCGCGGGTTGACCTGGGTCTGCCCCACCCCTTCCAGCTCGTATTCGATCGGGTCCTCGACGGTCAGAATGTTGCGTTCATGACCGTTGAGCGCCGACAAAATGGCGTACAACGTGGTGCTTTTACCGGACCCCGTCGGCCCGGTGACCAGGATAATGCCGTGCGGACGCGCGATCAGCCCTTTCAGCCTGACCAGTTCCTCCTCGATCAGCCCGAGTTTGTTGATATCCGGCTTAAGATTGCTTTTGTCCAGCAAACGCATCACCACGCGCTCGCCATACTGCGATGGAATGGTGGAAACACGCACATCCACCGCTTTACGCCCGATCCGCAAAGAGATACGGCCATCCTGCGGCAGACGTTTCTCGGCGATATCGAGCTTTGACATGACTTTGATACGTGACACCAGCAGCGGCGCCAGCTTGCGCGCGGGCTGTAACACCGGGCGCAGGACGCCGTCGACGCGAAACCGGATGCTCAATGTGCGTTCGAAGGTTTCGATATGGATATCCGACGCGCCGTCTTTCACCGCTTCGCCAAGAATGGCGTTGATCAGACGGATCACCGGTGAATTTTCGTCATTATCAAGCAGATCTTCGTTGTCCGGGATCTCCTCGGTGAGCGCCATCAGATCGATATCCGCGTCCATATCATCAACCAACTGCTGCGACACGCCGCTGTTCTGTTGCCAGATTTTCGCCAGCATTTCATCGAACGCCTCTGCCGTCACCACCGTTGGGGTGAAGGCATGGCCCAGCGCCCGCCGCATTTCCAGCAACGCAAACGCAGGCGCGTTTTCACGGATATACACTGTGTTGTTATGGATCAGCACGCCGTTATCTTTGGCGAAGCTGCTGCTGCATAACTGTTTGCTGAGTTCGTCCATGCCGCCTCCGCCTTATTCTTTAAACGGGTTGCGGGAGGTGGACGGCGTGGCGCGGGTTTTCACTGGCGCGGCGTCGGGAGTCGGAAACGCGGGTAAAACGGCGTTGTCGCCCGGCTCCAGAATACCCAGTTTTTTCTCTTCCATACGCTGCAGCTGACGGGCGCGAACCTGGTCGTATTTCTCTTTCGACGCCGCGCTGTAGTTGTCGTCGTCGCGCAACACGGTGGTATGGATAAACACCATCAGGTTACGCTTAGAGGTATCCTGGGAGGTATAGCGGAACAGCTGTCCAACCAGCGGAATGTCGCCCAGCAGCGGCACCTTCGAAACGTTCTGCTTGGTGACGTTCTCAATAAGGCCGCCCAGTACCACTGTTTGTCCGCTGTGCACCATCACTTCGTTATTGATAGTGCGGGTATTAAACGTTGGGCCTAACGAAGAATCCTCGGTAGAGCTGGCATCCACACTGGAGACTTCTTGCTCAATCTTCATGTGAATCATGTCGCCGTCGTTAATCTGCGGCAGGATCTTGAGTTTGGTACCGACGGTTTTACGCTCAACGGTGTTAAACACATTGTCGCCCGTGGTGGTCTGCGATCCCGACAGCACCGGCACGTCCTGTCCAACGTTAAATGACGCTTCTTTGTTATCCAGCGTCACCACGCTTGGCGTGGACAGAATGTCGTTTTTGCCGTTGGTGGACAGCGCGGTCATCAGCGCGCCAAAGTCGCCGTTGAAGAAGCCGGTCGCCATCCCGGTGAAGCTCACCCCTTTCATACTGCCGTCTTTAATTTGACTGATTGGCAGGCCGGTTGCGCCAAACTGTACCCCGCCGTGTTTCCCTGTCCACTGCACGCCGAGATCGGTTCCCGCGCCATCCTGCACTTCGGCGATGATCGCTTCCACCAGCACCTGCGGACGGCGGATGTCCAGCTTGTCGATCACTTTTTCCAGCGAGTTCATTACGTTAGGCTGGGCGGTAATCACCAGCGAGTTGGTAGACTCGTCGGCGGTAATGTTCAGTTCGTTATTGGCGGTGGCCGTTTTACTTTTCGTGGCCCCCGGCTTGTCCTTCAACTGCTCGCCAATGCCGGTGAGTACAGGCACCACCTTCGCGGCGTTAGCATATTTGAGATAAAAGACACGGGTATTGCCTTCGTTACTTTGCTCGCGATCCAACTGGGCGATCAGCGCGCGCGTACGCGTGCGCGCCTCTTCGCTGCCGCTGATCACCAGGCTGTTGGTTTCATCATCAGAGACCACTTTGGTAGCCAGCTGCGGCGCGTTCTGCCCTTTTTGTTCTTCGTTGTTGAGGTTATTCAACATGTCCGAAAGTTCTTTGGCGGAAGCATAGTGCAGCGGAACGATTTCGCGGCGCTGCACGCCGGAACGATCCACGCGCTGCACCAGATCCACCAGCCGGTTCACTACCGAAGCTTTACCGGTGAGCAGCAGCACGTTAGAGGGTTCGAAATGCACCACGTTGCCGATCCCGGTGGCGTCATTAAGCTGGCGAAGCAGCGGCGCCAGTTCGCGTACCGGCACGTTTTCCATACGCACCACGCGGGTAATTATTTCATCGCCTTTGCCCGGATTTTGGCTGTCGGCAATCGGCGCGCCTGCGGTTCTTGCCACCGCAGATCGCACCACTTTTATCATGCCGTTATCCATCGGAATAACGGAAAGGCCATACAGGTCCAGGACGCTAAGAAAGAACTGATAGTATTCTTCTTCCGTTAATACGTTATACGTACGGACCGATACATTTCCCTGTACGGAAGGATCGACAAGAATCGTTTTATTCAGATTACGACCTACCGTATCGATAAACTCGCGGATATCGGTGTTTTTAAAACTGGCGCTAAAATTCGCAGCAAATAGCGACCCGGAGTATAAAGCCAGGGTTGTCAGCGTCACACACGCCCAGGGAAATTTCTTCATGATCGTTCACTTGTTAATTATTTAAAACATTAACCTGAATATTTTCCAGGTGCGTATTCCGTTTCACCACTATTGCCGCCTGTTTCATCGTTGACCAGTTGGCGATAATACTTTTGGCCTGTGCGGCCTGAGTCATGTCAACAGAATTAACTCTTACAACCACATCGCCCTTTTTTAGCCCCATGTCGTGAAAAAAGGGCGAGGCGTCGCGGGGATTAATTTCGTAGCCTTCCAGCTGACCTTTTTCAATATGCGGTTTCAACACCAACCGATCGTTAAGATGCAGGCTTTCCGCGCCTGCGTCCGCGGTAGGTTTTGCCACCGGTCCGCTCTCTACGCCGCCTTTAAAGTAGTCCGGCTTTTTTAGCGCCAGTACTTGCGTAGTACCTTCGTAATTAACCACCACATTATCATTGTTAATTTCCTCAAGGTACGCATCATTAAAGCCCACCAGCGTTTCACCTTCGCGATAACTTTTTTGTCCTGCCGGTGTTTTGATAACGGCAAAAGAGAGCCATTTTTCATCGCTACTGACGATGCCCTCAATTTCTGCGGACAACGGGGTTTTTACTGCCACGGGAGAATTCGCTTGCCAGACGGCAGGCTGAAACAGGGCAAATTCCTTTTCTGTGTCACGCGTATTCCGCACTTTATTTTTGGCGGCATCTAACTTATTCGTAACTTTTCTATAATCTTTATAGACGACATACCCCTGATGCCCGCTAAATATTAGCAAGATAAACATCACGCAGGGTGCAATCAGTCTGGAATAAAGTTGCATCCTCATACTTCAACTGCCTTAAATAACACTGAATTTCGCAGCATCGGGCTGCGCCAATATGTGAAATGAATACTACTGAGAAGATTGAACAGCGACCATCTGCAATATCAGCAACTTTACAGGAAAAAATCGTTGACGCTTTTTTAGGTTGATGCTAACCCGAAAAAAATGAGGTTCATTTTCTCCTGTACAGAGTTTGCTCAGCCATCGCCCTTCCTTTATTTTTTCGCCAACGTTTTTGAAAGCCAAGTGCGCCGTGAGTCATCATGTATCTGAACCATTTTAAATTTACCAGCCAGCCGTATGGCAGCGTGACCCGACGTCCGGGGATGTTTTTAATTCCGTATCTCCAGGATATTTTTGGTCTGTTGCTGGCGAAAATAAAGACTCCGGGCATGATGGGCCTGTTTTCCGCCGAGCCGGAATTGCTCAGTGCGTTCATTGAAAATTTGCGCGAACAGCACCCGTGCGCACAAACCCTCAACGCCTTTCCGAAGCTGAGCGGCAATACCCTTCTGTACAAGCTCAATCCGGCCACGCAAACGAGCAAGAATAAATTACACGCCGTGGATGCTGTGCTGCGTCTCTGGCAGGAAGAATCGCCTTCGCGACGCCAGAAAGGCAAGCTGCTGATGATCTCCACGGCGGAAGCGATCAAGGACAACTGCTGGGACGTGCTGGCGATGCTGCTGGTGCGTGCCGAAGAGTCCGGCTTCCCGCTGACCATCCTGCTGACCGGCAGCCCCGAACAAGAGTCACGCCTGCTCAACCACTCCGGGCTGCGCTCACGGGTTCATACCTGCCATACGCTGCGCCCGCTAACCTGCGGCGAATTCCATGCCTACGTCGAGGCGCAGACCGAAGCGCATCAGGCGGAGACGTCGCCGTTGACGCCCGCCCGTGTGCGACGGATGCACGCGCTGACCAGAGGCCAGGTGAGCCAGTTGAACAAGCTGGCGCACCTGGCGATGCTCGCGGCCTGGACCGAACGCGCGGCCACCGTTTCACCGCGTCATTTACGTTTAGCCGCAGGCGAAATCATTCCCGCCAGGCCGCGCGGTCGCCGGTTCGCCGCCATGGGTCTGCTGACCTCGGTGGCGTTCGCCTGCTGCGCCGGGTATTTCTCTTCCGCGCTGACGGCGCATCTTCCCGTCCCCCTGCCGGTGCCTGTCGCCTGGCATAAAACGCAACCGAAGACAGACGGCCCCCGGGAACCGACGATTGAACGCGACGTGGTGAATCTGCCGGATGCCATGCATCAGCTGTACACCATGTGGGGATATGACGCCTCGGCAAACGATGCGTTGTGCCAGAACGCCGGACGGGTAAACCTGATGTGCCGGCAGGGAAATGCGTCGCTGGCGGCGCTGGAGAAAGCGGGATATCCGTGGATCGGCGAGCTCAAAACCGGCGATCACCTGAACTATGCCGTCGTGGCGCGGGTAGAGAAAGACACTCTCGATCTGCTGGTTAACAACCGTACCTGGCAGGTGAGCAAACGCTGGTTTAATCAGCATGCCACCGGCAATTACACCCTGCTGCACCGCTTAACGCCGCAGGGGAAAGATGAAATCACCGCCGCCAGCGGCAAAACGGATTTGAACTGGCTGGATCAGGAACTGAGTCAGTTGCTGCACGAGCCCGTCACCCACGCGCAGGGCTGGACTGCCGATCTCGCCAGACGTACCCGCGAATTTCAGGGGAAAACGGGACTGCACGTTGACGGCATCGTCGGCGAAGAGACGCTGATGCAGCTGATGCGTGCCGCCAACAGTACGCCAGGCGTCGTGACGCAAACCGCAACGGTAAATCCGCCAGCGAAAACGCAAGGGAAGCCGCAATAATGTCCACCATTTGTCTTGCTGCTCAACGCAGCTTTGCGACCGGCGAGGCGGTCTATTTTTCCTACCGCCTGCCCACTATCCGGAAAAAAGTCTTTCAGACCCTGTTCTGGCTCATGACGCTGTTTGCTTTTGTCGTTGCCGGACTGTATGCGCATATTTACTGGCAGTGCAGACACCCTGCGCCGCCGCCAAAGCCAGTGAAGGTGGTTAACCCCGACGTACACCCGTCTGATATGCATTATGTGTACGTTTCGAAGCCGTTCCCACCGCCAAAACCTGAACCGCTTCCGGCGGCGCAGGCACTTCCTCCTGTACAGGACGATGCGTTGTGGCAAGCCGATGACGACTGGCGGCAGGCGCCTGACGGCGAATTATCCGCTGTGGCGCTGCCGGGTACAGAAAACCAGACGTCGTCTTTGCAGGAACGCTTCCTGCAAGCGCTACAGGAACAAAAAGCGGACTATCAGCAGGGAAAGGTACCGCCTCCCCCCGAGGATGAGACGCTGAACGACTATGACGCCATGCGGAAAACGCGCAGGATACCGCAGACACCCCAAAATGCCCGGGGCCAACCGCAGCCTGACGACACCTGATGATTGATATGATGAATGATTTACAGTGCAGAAGGACTAAAAAAGCCTCCACTTCCGTTTCATGAAGGGAGACTCCAGGGAGGATATTAGTATTTTTCAGGCAACGCTTTCATTGTAATTAAGCGGCCCTTTTCTATAACAATATAATTACCTTTTTTCAGATCGGAGAGTATTTTGATGATCGTGCTACGGGCAAAGTTGGTGTATTCCTGAATATAATCATAAACGTTAATATCATAATCATGGTGGGTAATCAGCGCATTGATTTCAATCAGGAACTCACGGATGACGGAATACGCATTGCGGGCGACCAGCATATCATCGCGTTTGCTTAACAGACAAATGTACCAGGATAAGACTTTCGTCAATTCTGGCCATAAATTATTTTCGGTCAAAAGCTGGAAGAACGCCTCTTTCCTGATGGAGCGAACAACCGTGTTAGAGCGCGCCAGACCATACATGTGGGGAGACTGATAGAACATCGCGGAAAGGCCAAAAATGCACTGTCCCTGCAACGTAAACATACACAGTTCGTCCGAGACCCGGCGAAATTCAACCTGCCCGCTAATAATAATATGAATATAATCCGGATCATCGGTAGTAATTTTCTGCCATTTTTTCAGTTTTCTTTCTTCATACCCTTCAGTGGCGGAAATAATGCAACCCATTTCGGTATGGGGGCGTGTTTTTTTACCGTATATACTTAACATTGTTATACCTTACGCAGAATATTGATAATACGTGTGCTTAACCACCGCAGAAATGCGACTTATAAACAACTGAATCGTTCCTGGTTCCAAAAAGGCAAGTAAAAGAAATAAAAAAGAGAAGAAATAATAGATTTATAATATTTTGAAAAGCATCCTGAAGACGAAATCAATCATAAATGAGACCAATATAAAGTCAATTAATCATAGATTAATTGACTTTTAACTTAGGATTAATCCCATCAGAAAAACCAGGAGGGGCGGCACTGTCGCGCAGTCTGCGCCTATCCCTGCCCGTATTTCTCTAACAGCGCCTCGGCAATCGCCTGGGTTTGGGCATCCGCGACGCCATTCCATAGCGACGGGCGGAAATGCATCTGAAAGGCCATGATCACCCGCCGCTGCTCGCGCCCGGTCATATCAGGCGTGACTTCGTAACCATAGCGCGCCAGTAGGTCCAGCACGCTTGCGGGATCGACAGGCGTATGCGGCGCACGTCCGGCAAGATAAAATTCCACTCGCTGCGGGTCCGGCCAGGCGCCTATCCCTTGCTCCGCAAGCTGCTGCCAGGGAAACAGCGGGCCGGGATCGTCCTTACGCTGCGGCGCGATATCCGCGTGCGCCACCACGTTCTGCGGCTTAATGTCGTAACGGGCGACGATCTCTTTCGCCAGCGGTATCAGCGCCTGTATCTGCGCCGGTTCAAATGGCGCAAAGTATTTCTCGCCCGCCGACATCCGCCAGCCGCGGTTTTCCAGCTCAATACCGATTGAGGTGTCGTTGATGCGCGTCGCGCCGCGCCAGAAACTGACGCCTGCATGCCAGGCCAGCTCCTGTTCCGGCACCAGTTGCCAGATACGCGGCTTCCCCCGGTACCGCGGTGGCGCCGACGGGATCAGGTAATGCGAGCTGACATTTTTGTCCGTCAGCGTCGCCAGCGAAGTGTCAAAGTCATCCGCTGTGTAGTGGATCACCAGCACCTTGATGCGTGGATAAGCCGCCTGCGCCTGATGGCGCGTGTCGAGCTGGTATCCTTCTTTGTCGACAATCCCTTTTTCGCTCGCGCAGCCGGTCAGCAGCAGCGCGGCGGCCGCCAGCGACAGTAACGCTCTCATCGACGCGTTTTTACCGCCGTGCCGCTCACGCTGACCATCAGCATACTGCCGTCTTTGCCCACGGTTTCATAGTCGATATCAATACCGACCACCGCATCGGCGCCCAGCGCTTTTGCCTGATCCCCCAGCTCTTCAAAGGCGATTTCCCGCGCTTTTCGCAGCTCTTTTTCATAGGCGCCGGAACGTCCGCCAACGATATCGCGGATACCGGCAAAAAAATCACGGAAGATGTTTGCGCCTAAAATGGCTTCGCCCGTGACCACACCGCAGTATTCCACGATGCTTTGTCCTTCCAGAGTGGGGGTGGTTGAAAACTGCATAATTACGCTCCTTTACTCAGCCATTGGCAAAATCATAAGGGATCGGGGCATAAGCGCACGATCGCAAAAGCATTATCAGACCGATACACTATTATTGAAAGGTTATAACTGAATAATGTAGAAGACTATTAGCAGAAGCTTATAAGGAAATCACTATGCGCTATTCGAAACTCTCCCTGCTTATCCCCTGCGCGCTGCTTCTCAGTGCCTGCACCACCGTCACGCCGGCCTACAAAGATAACGGACCGCGTACAGGCGCCTGCGTGGAGGGAGGCCCGGACGATGTGGCTCAACAATTCTATGACTATCGCATTCAGCACCGCAGCAATGACCTTACCGCCCTGCGCCCATACCTGAGCGATAACCTGGCGAAACTGCTGTCTGACGCCAGCCGCGACGGCCAGCATCGTCAGCTTTTGAGCAGCGATCCCTTCTCCAGCCGCGCAACGCCGCCGGACAGCGCAAACGTCGCCAGCGCGTCGACCATTCCGAACCGGGACGCGCGCAATATTCCGCTGCGCGTAGAGCTGAAACAGGGCGAGCAGCGCTGGCAGGATGAAGTATTGATGATTCACCAAGGTCAGTGCTGGGTGATTGACGACGTGCGCTACCTCGGCGGCAGCGTCCATGCGCCAGCCGGAACCCTGCGCCAGTCGGTTGAGAACCGTTAATTTTTGACGTTACAGGCCGGATGGCTGCGCATTGTTTTATCCGGCCTACACGCAGTCCCACATCATTTTTTCCTTTCTCGCGTAAATTGTCTGGCATTCTTCACAGAATGCCGACAATCATGCTTGCGCCATCTTGCCGCCGCTATTTTGTGCTATGTTTAAGGGGAAATGCGCGCTATATTTAACTTTTAAAGCATAAATATTGCATAACTATTCTGCCAAAGGTACTATCTGCGGCTTCAATAGCTATCAGACGGCCAGTATACGAGTATCAATGAGTATTCAATTAAACGGCATTAACTGCTTCTACGGCGCGCATCAGGCGCTGTTCGATATCACGCTGGATTGCCCGCAGGGCGAAACGCTGGTGTTGCTTGGCCCAAGCGGGGCGGGTAAAAGCTCGCTGCTGCGCGTACTCAATCTTCTGGAGATGCCGCGGTCCGGTACGCTGGACATTGCGGGCAACCATTTCGACTTCCGCAAGACGCCGTCAGACAAAGCCATTCGCGATCTTCGCCAGAATGTCGGCATGGTCTTTCAGCAGTACAATCTGTGGCCGCATCTGACCGTACAGCAGAACCTTATCGAAGCGCCCTGCCGCGTGCTCGGGCTGACGAAAGATCAGGCCTTAGCCCGTGCGGAGAAGCTGCTGGAACGCCTGCGTCTGAAGCCCTACAGCGATCGTTATCCCTTACACCTTTCTGGCGGCCAGCAGCAGCGCGTCGCCATCGCCCGCGCGCTGATGATGGAACCGCAGGTGCTGCTGTTTGACGAACCCACAGCCGCGCTGGATCCGGAAATCACCGCGCAAATCGTCAGTATCATTCGTGAACTGGCGGAAACGAACATTACTCAGGTGATCGTGACGCACGAAGTGGAAGTGGCGCGGAAAACCGCCAGCCGCGTGGTGTATATGGAAAACGGTCACATCGTCGAGCTGGGTGATGCGGGGTGCTTCGCCAACCCGCAGACCGATGCGTTTAAAAACTATCTCTCTCACTAAGATTCGGGACAACGACAATGAAAAAAGTTCTGATTGCCGCGCTTATCGCTGGCTTTAGCCTTTCTGCAACAGCAGCACAGACCATTCGTTTTGCGACCGAAGCATCCTACCCTCCGTTCGAGTCGATGGATGCGAATAACAAAATCGTCGGTTTCGACGTCGACCTGGCCAATGCGCTGTGTAAAGAGATTGACGCCACCTGTACGTTCACCAACCAGGCGTTTGACAGCCTGATCCCCAGTCTGAAGTTCCGCCGCTTCGATGCGGTTATGGCCGGGATGGACATCACGCCGGAGCGCGAAAAACAGGTGCTGTTCACCACGCCGTATTATGACAACTCCGCGCTGTTTATTGGCCAGCAGGGTAAATTCTCCAGCGTGGATCAGTTGAAAGGCAAAAAAGTGGGCGTGCAGAACGGCACCACTCACCAGAAGTTCATTATGGATAAGCACCCGGAAATTACGACCGTTCCTTACGACAGCTATCAGAACGCGAAGCTGGATCTGCAAAACGGACGTATTGACGGCGTATTCGGCGACACCGCGGTGGTTACCGAATGGCTGAAGGATAATCCGAAGCTGGCGGCGGTTGGCGACAAAGTGACGGATAAAGACTACTTCGGCACCGGCCTCGGCATCGCTGTCCGTCAGGGCAACACCGAGCTGCAGCAGAAATTTAACGCTGCGCTGGAAAAAGTGAAAAAAGATGGCACTTACGAAACCATCTATAACAAATGGTTCCAGAAGTAAGCCTTGATGAACGAATTTTTTCCGTTAGCAAGCGCCGCCGGAATGACCGTCGGCCTTGCCGTTTGCGCGCTGATCCTCGGCCTTGCGTTGGCGATGTTTTTCGCCGTCTGGGAGTCAGTTAAATGGCGTCCGGTCGCGTGGACCGGCTCAGCGCTGGTGACGATTTTACGCGGCCTGCCGGAAATTCTGGTGGTGCTGTTTATTTATTTCGGCTCCTCTCAACTGCTGCTGACGCTCTCTGACGGCTTTACCGTTAATCTGGGCGTCGTGCAGATCCCGATACAAATGGAGATCGAAAACTTCGACGTCAGCCCGTTCCTGTGTGGCGTAATTGCCCTTTCGCTGCTGTATGCGGCGTATGCTTCGCAAACCCTGCGCGGCGCGCTGAAAGCGGTACCGATTGGGCAGTGGGAATCCGGCCAGGCGCTGGGGCTGTCGAAAGCGGCGATCTTCTTCCGCCTGGTGATGCCGCAAATGTGGCGTCATGCCCTGCCTGGTCTGGGTAACCAGTGGTTGGTGCTGCTGAAGGACACCGCGCTGGTCAGTCTGATCAGCGTCAATGATCTGATGCTGCAAACCAAGAGCATTGCGACACGCACCCAGGAGCCGTTTAACTGGTATATTATTGCCGCGGCGATCTATCTGGTGATCACCCTGATAAGTCAGTACATTCTCAAACGCATTGACCTGCGCGCGACACGTTTTGAGCGGAGACCGGGCTGATGTTTGAGTATTTACCTGAACTGTTAAAAGGGCTGCATACCAGTCTGACGCTGACGGTGGCATCCATTGTCGTTGCGCTGCTCCTGTCGCTGATTTTCACCATCGTTCTGACGCTGAAAACGCCGGGGGTGGTCTGGCTGGTGCGCGGCTATATCACGCTGTTTACCGGCACGCCGCTGCTGGTGCAGATCTTCCTGATCTACTACGGACCGGGGCAGTTTCCGTCTTTGCAGGAGTATCCGGTTCTCTGGCATCTGCTGTCCGAGCCGTGGCTGTGCGCGTTGATTGCGCTATCGCTGAATAGCGCCGCTTACACCACGCAGCTGTTTTACGGTGCGATTCGCGCAATCCCGGAAGGCCAGTGGCAGTCCTGCGGCGCGCTGGGGATGAGCAAAAAAGACACGCTGGCGATTCTGCTGCCTTATGCCTTTAAACGCGCCCTCTCCTCGTATTCTAACGAAGTGGTGCTGGTGTTTAAGAGCACCTCGCTGGCTTACACCATTACGCTGATGGAGGTGATGGGTTACAGCCAGCTCATGTACGGGCGCACCTACGACGTGATGGTATTTGGCGCGGCAGGCGTCATTTACCTCATCGTTAATGGCCTTTTGACGCTGATGATGCGCTTGATCGAACGTAAAGCGCTGGCGTTTGAACGCCGGAATTAACCGTTCAGAAAGTGCATAAATCTGAATACAGAAAACGGACAAGTTGCTAACCTGTCCGTTTTTTTTATTTTCGTATAAAATATTTAATCATTTATATTGCATACAAATTCAAATGCTGGCATTGTAATTCCATGCCGCAGAAACGGCGCTTCATCATAACGGGAGTTCAACCATGAAAAAGTTAGTTCTGGCCGCATTGCTTGCCTCTTTCGCTGTCGGCGCGTCTGCCGCAGAAAAAATCAGCTTCGGGGTTTCCGCCACCTATCCCCCGTTTGAATCCATGGACGCCAATAACCAAATCGTCGGTTTCGATCTCGATCTGGCAAAAGCCTTATGTAAGCAGATGCAGGCAGAATGTACCTTTACCAATCATGCCTTTGACAGCCTGATCCCGGCGCTGAAATTCAGAAAATATGATGCCGTCATTTCCGGTATGGATATTACGCCGGAGCGGAGCAAACAGGTCGCCTTTACCCAACCTTACTACGCCAACTCCGCGCTGGTGATTGCCAGGAAAGATGCGTATAAAACCTTTGCCGACCTGAAAGGCAAACGTATTGGCATGGAAAACGGCACCACGCACCAGAAATACCTTCAGGACAAGCACCCGGAAGTCAAAACTGTCGCCTATGACAGCTACCAGAACGCGATTATCGACCTGAAAAATGGCCGTATCGACGGCGTATTCGGCGACACCGCTGTGGTCAACGAATGGCTGAAGAGCAACCCGCAGTTAGGGCCAGGAACAGAAAAAGTGACCGATCCCCAGTATTTCGGCACCGGTCTGGGCATCGCCGTTCGCCCGGATAATAAAGCCCTGTTAGAGAAACTGAACGCCGCGCTGACCGCCATTAAGGCGGACGGCACCTGGCAGAAAATCAACGACCAGTGGTTCCCGCAATAATGATTTACGGCCCGCAATGCGGGCCGTTATTTATGCATTCCGCACCAGCAGCGTCAGCACTTCATAATGGGCGGTGTGAGGGAACATATCGAAAAGCTGCACGCGTTCGGGACGATAACCCGGTAAATCCGCAATGTCTTTTGCCATCGTACGGGCGTTGCAACTCGAGTAGATGATAAACGGCGGGGCCATCTCGCTGAGATAATCGCATAGCGCTTTGCCAATCCCGCGACGCGGCGGATTCACCAGCACCAGTTGCGGGGCGCGCTCCTGAGCGGTAGCGAACTGCGTGGAGTCCAGCGCCTGAAAATGCAGATTCGTTAAACCGAGCTCTTTCGCCGACTGCTTCGCGCAGGCAATCGCCTCTGGGGAGATTTCAATCCCGGTTAGCCGCATCTCAGGCGTGGCGCAGTGTAGCCCAAAGCCGCCGACGCCGCAGAACAGATCCCACATATGGTTTACCGGGAGCTGGCGCACCCAGTCACGGGCGGTAGCATAGAGCTGGCTTGCCACCGTCGGGTTGGTCTGGAAAAAACTTTGTGGACGGATCCACAGCGGAACGTCGTTGAAACGCTCCGCCAGCGACGACGGTTCAGTCAGGAAGATCTCCGTCTCCCCTTCCATAATCGCCATGTGCACAGGCTGCAGGTTGACGCTGATGACCTTAAGCTGCGGCAGTTGCGCCTGCAGCGAGGGCAACGCGGCGCGCAGTTGCGCCAGCTTGGTTTCTGAACGCAGCACAAAGCGCAGCATCATGCCGCCATCGTACTGGCTTTCGGTAAGCAATATATATTTCAGTTCGCCACGCTTACGCGCCACGTTGTAGGGCGTTAAGCCCGCCCGGGCAATAAACGGCTTGAGGGCGGCGAAAACGGCAGCAAACGACGGCGGATAAAGCGGACAGTCGCAGAGATCTTCCGGCGTGCCGTCGCGGTGTAGCATCCCGAGCAGCGGTTTTTCCACGCTGCCGCTGACCACCATCTTGGCTTTATTGCGAAAGCCTTGTTCCGGCCCGCTGACTGGCGTGCGCCACTCCCCCACCGGGAAACCGGCAAGCAGATTGTTGAGATCGGCTGTTTTGGCGGAGAGTTGAACGTCAACCGGCTGCGTGATCCACGGGCAGGAGCGGCAGCGGCCGGCGTCATAAAGTGCGCAATACATACGGAAACATTCAGATGTTCGGGGCGACGATTATACACATTATTCGGGCATTTGTAGGCCGCGCCAGGACGCCGTTTTTACTGGAGCTGGAAGAACCGGCGGCTGGTGGCCGGAACAAACAGCAGGCAAAGCACCAACATGTCCGGCAGCTTTTGCATCACCAGAGTATGCAGAATTTCCCGTTTTGACTCACCGGCGATGCTGAATAACTCCGGATACCCGTAGCCTAATGAGGCTGCCCATAAATAGCCCGCGGCGGTCACCTGGGTCAGTAAATAAATCCAGCGCGCCCAGTTGCGCCCTTTTACCAGCGAAAATGCGCACCAGATCTCAATAAACACCAGCACCAGGCTGCTCAAAAAAACCAGCGTCAGACTCCATGTTTGCACGCTGCGATGGATAAATTCGCCAAGCCCCCGAATGCCGAGCGTATTGAATATCATCAGCACGTCGAGGCAACGGATCATTATAATGGCGAGCGCCGCCACCTGCACCAGCGCGGGCACATTTAAACGGGCGTGTGATGAGGACGTTTTTTTGAAGAATCCCAATGTGTGACTTCCCTGAAAAACAGTGCCGCGACATGCGCGGCACTTCACTGGAAATTTTAATTGCTTCAGCCGCGTCTTGCACGCTGGATATCGCGGATTCGCTGTTTTTCCGTGCGCGCCATCAGATACCAGGCGATAAATCCGACAATTCCGACCACCCCGAGGATCAACGTAGCCAGAGCGTTGATTTCCGGGTTCACTCCCATGCGCACGCTGGAGAACACCAGCATCGGCAAGGTCGTCGCGCCGGGACCGGAAACAAAGCTGGCGATCACCAGATCGTCAAGCGACAGCGTAAACGCCAACAGCCAGCCGGAGACGATGGCAGGCATGATCATCGGTAAGGTGATCACGAAGAACACCTTCAGCGGCGTCGCGCCGAGATCCATCGCCGCCTCTTCAATAGATCGATCCAGTTCCCGCAGGCGCGAGGAGATCACCACCGCCACGTAGGCGGTACAGAAGGTGACATGCGCCAGCCAGATGGTCAACATTCCGCGGTCGGACGGCCAGCCGATGGCGTGGGCGAGCGCGACAAACAGCAACAGCAACGAAAGCCCGGTAATGACGTCCGGCATTACCAGCGGCGCAGTAATCATAAAGGCGAAACCGTTGGCGCCGCGAAAACGACCAAAACGCACCAGAACGACAGCGGCAATGGTGCCCAGAATCACCGCCATTGTCGCCGCGCAGGCGGCTATCGTCAGGCTTAAGCCCACGGCGCTCATCATGGCGTCATCGCGAAACAGCTCGCCGTACCAGCGCGTCGACCACCCCGCCCATACCGTCACCAGTTTAGAGCTGTTAAACGAGTAGATCACCAGCATCAGCATCGGCGCATACAGAAACGTAAAGCCCAGCACCAGAATCACGATGCGCCAGGGCGAACGTATTACCGGCAAATTGTTCATCCGTGGACGCCTCCGCTTTTTTGCTGGTGCTTGTGGAACCACATGATCGGAACGATCAGCAGCAGCAACATCACGATCGCCACCGCAGAGGCCACCGGCCAGTCACGGTTGTTAAAGAATTCCTGCCACAGCACGCGACCAATCATGATGCTGTCCGGCCCGCCGAGCAGCTCAGGAATGACAAACTCGCCGACAGCCGGAATAAACACCAGCATGGAACCGGCAATAATGCCGCCTTTGGTCAGCGGCACGATCACGCTAAAAAAGGTTTTCAGCGGGCGGGCGCCGAGATCGAGCGAGGCTTCCACCAGCGAATAGTCAATGCGCGTCAGAGCGGTGTAGATCGGCAAGACCATAAACGGCAGATAGGCATACACGATGCCGATATAGACGGCCAGGTTGGTATGCAGGATGGTCAATGGCTGGTCGATGACGCCAAGCCACAGCAGAAAGTTGTTTAACACACCGTTATTTTTCAGGATCCCCATCCACGCATAAACGCGAATTAAAAACGAGGTCCATGACGGCAGGATCACTAACAGCAGCAGGATATTTCGCGTCGACGGCTTGCTGTGGGCCACCGCCCACGCCAGCGGGTATCCCAGCAGCAAGCAGCACAGGGTGGAGATGCCCGCGACCTGTAGCGACTGTAAATAGGCGTCAAAATAAAGCGGATCGTCGGTCAACTGCAGGAAGTTACCGAGGTTAAGGGTGATCGCCAGTTGCCCGTCAGCCCACGCCATCAGCTCGGTGTACGGCGGGATCGCCCTCGCCATTTCCGCAAGGCTGATTTTAAAGACGATCAGAAACGGCAGCAGGAACAGCAGGATCAGCCAGACGTAAGGCAGCGCAATGACCAGTTTACGCCCATGATTCATCTGCACGCGCGCCAGCCACAGCCGCAAACCGCCAGGCTTTTCTCCGCGTGCCGCAGGTTCAAGTGTACTCATTTTCGCTCCTTAAACCGTCAACACCACGCAGCTATCGGCATCCCAGCACAAACGAACCTCATCGCCCCACGTCGGCAACCCTTTTCGGTAGCGATGGGCGTTCTGAAGCTGGGCGCTGATCATCTGCCCGCTTTTTAAGCGAACGTGGTAAATGGAGAGATCGCCGAGATAAGCGATATGCACCACTTCTCCCACGGCGAAGTTAACGCCATCGGCGGGCGGTTCTTCGCACAGCATGATTTTTTCCGGGCGCAACGCCACATGCACCGGCACGTTGTCCACCACCGAAGCATCGGGATCCACCTTCAGCGGATGCACCAGCCCCGGCGAATCCAGCACCAGGCCATCGTCCTGCCGCGCTTTCAGCACGCCTTCAAACACGTTAACCGAACCGATGAATTCCGCGCTGTAACGGGTGGTCGGATGCTCATAGATCTCCTCTGGCTCACCGATCTGGACAAACTTGCCGCGATTCATAATGGCAATGCGCCCGGCCATGGTCATCGCTTCTTCCTGATCGTGGGTGACCATGACGCAGGTCGCGCCGACGCGCTCGAGTATATCCACCACTTCGAGCTGCATCCGGTCGCGTAATTTTTTGTCCAGCGCCCCCATCGGCTCGTCGAGCAGCAATAATTTAGGCCGTTTTGCCAGGCTTCGCGCCAGCGCCACGCGTTGACGCTGGCCACCGGAAAGCTGATGTGGCTTACGTCTGGCGAACTCCTGCATATGAACCAGCCCCAGCATCTCTTCAACACGGCTGGCGATTTCCGCTTTCGGCAGTTTGTCCTGCTTCAGGCCAAAAGCGATATTCTGCTCGACGGTCATATGGGGAAACAGCGCATAGGACTGAAACATCATATTGACAGGGCGCAGATAGGGCGGGACGTGGGCAAGATCGACGCCGTCCAGCACAATGTGTCCGGCGGTAGGTTGTTCAAAACCTGCCAGCATACGCAGCAGCGTGGATTTCCCGCAACCCGACGCCCCCAGCAGCGCGAAAATTTCACCTTTGTAGATAGTCAGGCTGACATCGTCGACCGCATGCTGGCCGTCAAAGGATTTTGTCAGGTTACGGATTTCCAGCAGCGGCGTCAGCGCCTTACGGGGTTTCGCCTGCGGGCGAGGTATCGCATCATTCACGGGGTGCTCTCCGGCGTAAATCAAAAATCGTGCAGGCGCCCCCTTTCGGTGCGCCTGATGCCGGGCACGCAATGCGCCACCCGGCCTGTCTCAGACTGACGAAAGGTTACTTACCGCTTTTCACTTTGGTCCATGCGCGGGTACGCACGCGATCGATTTTCGGTTCCTGTACCTTCAGCGTGAACATTTTCGCGCGCACATCGGCGGGCGGATAAATTCCCGGGTTGTCACGCACTTCCGCGCTCACCAGCTTCGTCGCCTCTTTGTTGGCGTTGGCATAAAACACGTGATCGGAGATATGGGCAATGACGTCCGGGCGCAGCAGGGAGTTCAGGAACTGATAGGCTTCCTCTTTGTTTTTGGCGTCGGCGGGCATGGCGAAGACATCAAAGAAGGCCATTGCCCCCTCTTTCGGGATCGAGAAGGAGATATTGACGCCGTTCTTCGCCTCTTTCGCACGATTCGCCGCCTGCCAGACATCGCCTGCCCAGCCAATAGCCACGCAGGTATCGCCGTTCGCCAGATCGTTGATGTATTGCGAAGAGTGGAAATAGCGGATATTCGGGCGCAGTTTGAGCAGCAGATCGGTTGCCGGCCCCGTGTAGTCCTTCGCGTCGGTGCTGTTCGGATCTTTACCCAAATAGTTCAGCACGGTCGCAAACACCTCTTCCGGCGCATCGAGGAAAGAGACGCCGCAGCTTTTTAACTTTTCGAGGTTTTCCGGCTTAAGCACCAGATCCCAGCTGTCCACCGGGGCATCGGCGCCGAGCGCCGCTTTCACTTTTTCGACGTTATAGCCAATGCCGGTCGTCGCCCACATATATGGCATAGCGTATTTGTTTTCCGGATCGTGTTTGGCAACCAGCTTAAGCAGCTCAGGGTCGAGGTTTTTCCAGTCCGGCAGCTTGCTCTTATCCAGCGGCTGAAAAACGCCCGCCGTCAGCTGGCGCTCAAGGAAACTGGCGGACGGCACCACCAGGTCAAAGCCGGTGCTGCCTGCCATCAGTTTGCCTTCCAGCACTTCGTTGGAGTCAAACACGTCGTAGACCACTTTGATCCCGGTCTCTTTTTCAAAATTCGCTACCGTATCCGGCGCGATATAATCAGACCAGTTATAAATATGGAGCGTTTTTTGTTCCGCTGCGAGCGTGCCGGCAGAGACGGCCATCAGAGCGCCCGCAACCAGACCCGATAGCCATTTTTTATTTAAGGCGGTCATAATCTCTTTCCTTATGCAAGTTCGTTAACATACGAACCTAAAAATTTGCACTCAAAGCTATGCAAGAATCGTGCATACTTTGTCATCCGGCACACTCAGGAAAGAACGGACGCTCTCCTGGCCGTTATTGCTCGCTGTTACAGCGCATCGCAAGAATAACTTTAGCCAGGTTTTCAGGCCATAGCCCAGATTAAAAAACGCCTTTTATCAATTTTTTATGCAATTTATGTCTATGTGATAAAGCGAATTGGCGGGAAAGGAGGTGAATAATTCTTTAAAGAAAGGTTAAAAGCAGCATAAAAGCGGGTAATACGCAGCCGCACTGGCAGCGACTGCGCTCTGCACGTGATTCCCTGAAGGGATATCAATGCAGAAAGTGGATTTCGCCGTTGCTTTTTTGCGCGTCCTCTTCGGCGGTGTAGAGCATCTGGTGCGCCCCCGCTTCAAGAATGACCATCGAAATCTGCTCCTCGCTCTGACGCACGAACCATTCAAACTGCTCGTAGGTGATGCCGCGCATAACGGATAAAGACTGGCAAACCACCAGCTTTGGCAGATTATCGTCCTGCATATCGAGAAACGCTTTAACCGTGAGAGAGCTGGCGTTGATCGCCGACAAATCCGCCGCCAGCGGCAACAGCGCAGACGGTCTGACTTCCGCCATGGCGGAAAACAGCAACGTGTTATCAACCAGGTCTAATTTGGCGTCGTAAATGCCGTCGAAGTTTTGCATATGCGGTAAGTGCAGCGCCTGACAGGTATCACATTCAAAAAAGCTCATGCCCAGGTCGTCGAGCCATTGTCGCAACGTATCCAGATCGGGAACGACCAGTGATGTCATAATAATGTGCTACCTCTTACAAAAAAAAATACCGGCACAGCTTACGCAAAAAGCGCGCGTCACGCTACGATCATCAGCGATATTCAGATCAGCCACCCGTTTTCAGACAAAAACCCGGCGTCGCGTGGCGTTCGATCCACTGGATCATTCGTCCGGCGATGTCGACACCGGTCGTTTTTTCAATGCCTTCCAGACCTGGCGACGCGTTGACCTCCATCACCAGCGGACCACGCTCAGCACGTAAAATATCCACCCCTGCGACATCAAGCCCCAGCGTTTGCGCCGCTTTTACCGCAATCTCACGCTCCCGGGGCGTAATGTTGGCGATGCAAGCCACTCCTCCACGATGCAGATTCGAGCGAAAATCGCCCTCCTTCGCCCGGCGTTCAATGGCGGCGACCACTTCGTCCCCCACTACCAGACAGCGAATATCGCGCCCTTTGGCCTCTTTAATATATTCCTGCACCAGAATGTGGGCGTTGAGTCCGCGAAAGGCGTCCACCACGCTTTCCGCCGCCTGGCGAGTTTCCGCCAGCACGACGCCGATCCCCTGGGTTCCTTCCACCAGCTTCACCACCAGCGGCGCGCCGCCGACCATATCGATGAGATCGCTGGTGTCATCCGGCGAGTGCGCAATTCCGGTAACCGGCAGGTCGATGCCCTGGCGCGCCAGCAGCTGCAACGAGCGCAGTTTGTCGCGCGCGCGGGTAATCGCCACGGACTCATTGAGCGGATAGCTCCCGAGCATCTCAAACTGCCGCAGCGCCGCGGTGCCGTAAAAGGTGATCGCAGAACCTATACGCGGGATAACGGCGTCATAATGGGGAAGCCGACGCCCTTTGTAATGAACAGAGGACGCCGCCGGGTTGATGTTCATATAACAGGAAAGCGGGTCGAGAATATCAACCAGATGACCGCGCTTCATTGCCGCTTCACGCAGGCGTTTACACGAATAGAGCGTTCCGTCCCGGGACAATATGGCAATCTTCACCCTGCACCTCTCTGAATAACCCGTTCAACGTCCCGCGTATCATACACAGCGGCAACATTTTTAGCGCGTAGCCCACCCCTGTTTATGCAAATATTCCAGAATGAACGGACGGTTTTCTTTGATCAGGGTGCGACGAATATGATCGCTCCAGGTATCGCGGCGGTTATTACTGCCACGGGTGAGATAATATTGCGCCAGCTGTTCGTCATAGTCGGCGAGCGCCGCGTGATCCAGCGGCTGGTAGGCATTTTCATGCACCACGATGGCGGCAGGCAGACGGGGTTTGAGATCCGGATTGTCGGCAGGCCAGCCGAGACACAGGCCAAACAGCGGCAGAACGTGTTTTGGCAAATTCAGCAGTTCAGTCACCGCCTCAATATTATTGCGCAGACCGCCGATATACACGCCGCCCAGTCCCAGTGATTCTGCTGCGGTCAGCGCATTTTGCGCCATCATGGCCGTATCGACGACGCCGAGCAGCAGTTGCTCCGCCAGGCCCAATTGGGCGTCGGGGCAAATTTGCAGGTGGCGGTTGAAATCGGCGCAAAAAACCCAGAATTCCGCGGCCTGGGCTACGTGCTGTTGTCCACCGGTTAACGGCACCAGCGCCCCACGCAAAGCAGCATCGGTGATGCGAATAATCGATGTGCACTGCAAAAAGCTGGAACTTGACGTGGCCTGTGCGCTCGCCAGGATCGCCTCTCGCTGTTCGGGGGTTATCGCCTGGTCGGTGTAATGACGAATTGAACGATGGTGACGAAGCAGATCAATAGTTGGAGTCATGACGTTTTTCTCTGTCTGAGCGGAAAGAATCAGTGTAGACGGCACAGTGTAAAGCGTTCAGCTTTCATCTGCTTAACAGATATAGCTTAAAGATATTAGAGTAAAAGGCGCAACCTACTGTTCAAGCTGAACGAATCACGGCATCATAACCGCCATTCGCCGTCAGGCTCAGAGTTGAAGGAGAAACATATGTTTACCGTAATTTTTGGTCGCCCGGGTTGCCCATACTGCGTACGTGCGAAAGAGTTGGCAGAAAAACTGAGCAATGAGCGCGAAGATTTTAACTATCGCTACATCGACATTCACGCTGAAGGCATCACCAAAGCGGATCTGGAAAAAACGGTCGGTAAACCGGTGGAAACCGTACCGCAGATTTTCGTCGATCAGAAACACATCGGCGGCTGCACTGATTTCGAAGCCTGGGCAAAAGAGAATCTGAACCTGTTCGCCTGACAGGTTTGCCCGCGCGGATCCATGTCAAACGCCCTCATCCGAGGGCGTTACTGTTTTTTACGCTGACGCGGCCTGAACAGGCTGCTGATGAATAAGAAGCATAAGGCGCCCAGCGCGCACCAGAACACGGCGCTGAATAACCACGCCAACTCCTGCCAAAGCGAACGGGTGGGGGTAAAAAAGAGGCGCATAAGCACCAGACAACAAGGCGCTGCAAGCATCGCACCGAGCAGAGGTTTGATTACCTCCCGACGATGAGAGCAAAAACTGGCAACAGCACCTGGTAGCGTAAAAAACAACAGCCCAATTTCAGGATGCCCGGCTGCCCGAAATGCCCCCTTCATGTTCATCGTCAGAAACACGCAGACGACCACAAAGAGCACAAAACAGCAGACCGCGCCTGCCCAACCTTGTTTATGTTTCAATCGTTTCTCCTGACACTGTCTCTATCGAACACACTTTTCGCCAGTGGCGTCCAGTCAGATAAAGCCGATCAGCAATCCATGCCAAATTACGCCCATACGATTCTTATAGCCGTTGATACGTAATGAGATTAAACTAGCCAAATATATTGTTGTGCTGCTTATATTTGGGCGACGAATATGACACTGCCGCCCTTATTAGATAGCAAAAACAGTAGCGTAAATTATCATTTATTTCAACAGCTTACTGGTAAACAAGAAGTTAGCCTCCGTGAATATAAACGTCGCCGATTTGTTAAATGGGAATTACATCCTGTTATTATTTGTCGTACTGGCGCTTGGCCTGTGTCTCGGTAAATTGCGCCTGGGTTCCGTCCAACTGGGTAATTCCATTGGCGTTTTAGTGGTCTCTCTATTATTAGGGCAGCAGCATTTCAGCATTAACACCGATGCCCTGAACCTGGGTTTCATGCTGTTTATTTTCTGCGTCGGTGTTGAGGCGGGGCCTAACTTTTTTTCCATTTTTTTTCGCGACGGGAAAAACTACCTGATGCTGGCTCTGGTGATGGTCGGCAGCGCGCTGCTGATCGCCTTAGGGCTGGGTAAGCTGTTTGGCTGGGATATCGGCCTGACGGCGGGTATGCTGGCTGGCTCAATGACCTCCACCCCCGTGCTGGTCGGCGCGGGCGATACGCTGCGGCATTTCGGCATGGAGAGCGCAGAGCTGTCCCGCGCGCTCGATAACCTCAGTCTGGGTTATGCGTTGACCTACCTTATCGGTCTGGTCAGTCTGATCGTCGGCGCGCGCTACCTGCCTAAACTTCAACATCAGGATCTGCAAACCAGCGCCCAGCAGATCGCCCGTGAGCGGGGACTGGATACCGATACCAACCGCAAAGTCTACCTGCCGGTTATTCGCGCTTACCGCGTCGGCCCCGAACTGGTGGCGTGGACGGACGGGAAAAACCTGCGCGAGCTGGGCATTTATCGCCAGACCGGTTGTTATATCGAGCGTATTCGCCGTAACGGCATACTCGCTAACCCGGACGGTGACGCGGTCCTGCAAATGGGCGATGAAATCGCGCTGGTGGGCTATCCGGATGCGCACGCCCGGCTCGATCCGAGCTTTCGTAATGGGAAAGAAGTTTTTGACCGCGATCTGCTCGACATGCGTATTGTCACTGAAGAAATTGTCGTGAAAAACCACAATGCCGTCGGTCGTCGCCTCGCTCAGTTGAAGCTCACCGACCATGGCTGCTTCCTTAACCGCGTGATCCGTTCGCAAATTGAAATGCCGATTGACGACAACGTGGTGCTTAACAAAGGCGATGTTTTGCAGGTTAGCGGCGATGCCCGTCGCGTAAAAACGATTGCCGATCGCATTGGCTTTATCTCCATCCATAGTCAGGTAACCGATCTGCTCGCCTTCTGCGCCTTTTTTATTATTGGTCTGATGATCGGCATGATCACCTTCCAGTTCAGTAATTTTAGCTTTGGCATCGGTAACGCGGCCGGTCTGCTGTTCGCCGGGATCATGCTTGGCTTTCTCCGCGCCAACCATCCCACATTCGGCTATATCCCACAGGGCGCGCTGAATATGGTGAAAGAGTTCGGTCTGATGGTCTTCATGGCCGGCGTGGGCCTGAGCGCGGGTAGCGGTATCGGCAACGGTCTGGGAGCGATTGGCGGTCAGATGCTGGTAGCCGGGCTTATCGTCAGCCTGGTCCCGGTCATCATTTGCTTCCTGTTTGGCGCCTATGTCCTGCGCATGAACCGCGCGCTACTGTTTGGCGCGATGATGGGCGCACGTACCTGCGCGCCAGCAATGGAAATCATCAGCGATACCGCACGCAGTAACATTCCGGCGCTGGGCTACGCGGGCACCTATGCTATCGCGAACGTACTGCTCACACTGGCGGGGACGCTTATCATCATTATCTGGCCAGGCTTAGGATAAAACTGAAGTTACGCCTTAAGTGAAAATTTTTTGCAAATGCGCAGAACTTTTCTTAAAGGCGTCAGTCATAACTAGTGCCACTGCTTTTCTTTGATGTCCCCAATTTGTGGAGCCCATCAACCCCGCCGTTTCGGTTCAAGGTTGATGGGTTTTTTGTTGCCTGGGATGTTGTTGTCTTCAAATCAATGAACGTTGTTCACTTTCTTTCTATGGGTGACGGCAGCAAGACCGGTGAAGAAAACAGGCTGGCGATAGAATGCATGAACACCCGATCGTTTTCCTGACCGCCCCTCCCGCGTCTGACCCCATCTGCATACCCGCCGCTCGCAGCATCCAACCTATAAACCCTATTGGTTTTTTGCCATGCTCCGCCCGTTTTTCTGGCCCACACCGATGACAGAACCAGGACAGATAAAATTTGTGAAAAGGTGCATAACCCCGCTCCGCTGCATATCCATATGAAATAATTGCAACAGCTAATCAATTCATAAGCTCTTGAAAATTATGCTCTGGATGGTACAAATTGATTGAAGGATAAAAACAACCCTCTGGAGATTTTATGAGTTCTGTTAGTTCTGCCCCTCTTAACATATTCAATGCCGAATTTTTAAGCTCACCTGCGGCAACAGCCGCTGCATGGATTTCTATCATCGGTGCAGTCATTCTTATATGCAAATTAATAGGTGCACTTTTTCAATACAGAAAATCACATAACGAGATATTAAAAAAATCTGGTGTCCCCGCATTTATACTAAACGTATTTTTTATAACCATCCCCTTAAAAAATTTACCTGCCCCTGGTTGGCCAGAGAAAATAATCACAATCGCGTTTTCATTTATTTTCATACTTGCAGTTTACTTTTTCATGCCTGCACTTATTCAAACTTATAAGACCCCACCCGATACGGCATTACTTTACTGGAAAAAAACTGGCGAAGCATTTTACATATCAAAAAAAATGGCGACATCAGCGACAATATTCGCTCCTGCAAACTGGACTATTTCTGCTGATGATTGCGTACAAAAATCACCAACTAGCACCAGGCAATACAATGCACTTACGATCGAAAACAAAGAAAATTTATGCAGTCTGTTAACCACGCAAGACGGAATAAATTATATCGAAAAATCCATAAAAAAATTTAATAAAGATAAGTTTTTCATGTACTCTTTTGTTCCTCTGACAATGTTTATTTTATTATGGTTGCCATTGGGGTTTATGCTAACAATACACTATTCCAGGAAAGTCAGAAAATACATTTTGAATGAGCAAAAAAAAGCAATCCATTGTGCCCATGGTGAATTTAAGACAGAGGGTATCTATGCTATATATCAAGAGTTAGATCGTTAGACGTTTTGCTAATACCCGACACTCTTTGCTCTGCATAATGCTTTTTTGCCTCTTGCGACAAAAGCATTTATGCAGATCCTAATAGTCACGATAACTATGGAGACCCATTTTCCGTGGAGTGGTAATAAAGTGTTTTTATAACTTAAAACTCCAACCAGCGATCCCTTCCGACATGCTTACAGTATTCCCGCTATACGCTTCACCATTAGCAGGATCTCCTCCCGCGACAGGGGCGTGCGGTCGGTCACGAAGTGCAGCGTCATCCCTTCAATAAACGCGTCCAGCGCGCGGGCAGTGCCGGGGGGAAACCATTGTTCCAGCGTACGCTGGCTGCGCTGCATCCAGTTTTGCATCACCGTTTTTAATGCCGGTTTACGGCTGGCGAAGGCGTAAAGCTGGTACATCAACGCCATGTTTTCCGGCGTGGTGACCTGCGAACTGTGGATCATCCCGGTAATAGCCAGACAGGCGCCCTGCGCGTCGCTCACGTCGGCAAAGAAGGCCTGATACTGCTCAGACATGGTATCGGTAAACTGACTCAATGCCTCGGTGAGCAGCTCATCGATACCCGAAAAATAGTAGGTTAACGATCCCAACGGAACACCGGCAATCGCCGCGATTTTGCGATGCGTGACGGCGTGAATGCCGTGCTCTTTTACCGCCTCAAGCGTGGCCGTAATAATTTTCTCTCGCCGCTGTGGGTCATTAGCACGTCGCACATTTTTTCCTCAGAACGGGTTTATGTACAAATGTACACTTTATTGCTAATGTTGTCTCCTGTCCTTCATTAACGATGTGAACTTAATGACTGCCCTTTCCTCACGTAAAGCCCTGCAACGCCGAACCTGGGCGCTGTTTATGTTCTTCTTTTTGCCCGGCCTGCTGATGGCTTCCTGGGCGACGCGTACGCCAGCGATTCGCGACACGCTCTCCGTCTCAACGGCGGAAATGGGCGCCGTCCTGTTTGGTTTGTCCATTGGTTCAATGAGCGGCATCCTTTGTTCGGCCTGGCTGGTGAAACGATTTGGCACCCGCAACGTGATCCGCACCACTATGTCCTGCGCGGTGTTAGGGATGTTAGTGCTGTGTCTCGCGTTAGGGTTCGCCTCGCCGCTACTGTTTGCGCTGGGATTAGGCGTGTTCGGCGCCAGTTTTGGATCGGCGGAAGTGGCGATTAACATCGAAGGCGCGGCGGTTGAACGTGAGATGAATAAGACCGTGTTGCCAATGATGCACGGGTTTTACAGCCTTGGAACGCTGGCTGGCGCAGGCGTGGGGATGTTTTTAACCGCTTTTGGCGTGGCGGCCACCACGCACATATTACTGGCCTCTCTGGTGGCCATCGCCCCGATTTTTATTGCTATTCGGGCAATTCCGGACGGCACGGGCAAAAACGCCAGCGACGGTTCAACGCCTCAGGCAAAAGGTGTTCCCTTCTGGCGTGATATGCAACTGCTGCTTATCGGCGTCGTGGTGCTGGCAATGGCCTTTGCCGAAGGTTCCGCGAATGACTGGCTACCGCTGCTGATGGTTGACGGCCACGGCTTTAGTCCGACGTCCGGCTCGTTGATTTACGCTGGCTTTACCCTCGGTATGACCGTCGGACGCTTTGCCGGCGGCTGGTTTATCGATCGCTACAGTCGCGTGGCGGTTGTTCGTGCCAGCGCGCTGATGGGCGCGCTCGGCATCGGGCTGATCATTTTTGTCGACAGCGCCTGGGTGGCGGGCGTTTCGGTCATATTGTGGGGACTCGGCGCATCGCTGGGCTTCCCGTTGACCATCTCTGCCGCCAGCGATACGGGTCCGGACGCGCCAACCCGCGTCAGCGTTGTGGCAACGACGGGTTATCTGGCGTTCCTGGTTGGACCGCCGCTGTTAGGCTATCTCGGTGAGCACTACGGACTGCGCAGCGCCATGCTGGTGGTGCTGGCGCTGGTGCTACTGGCGGCAATCGTGGCGAGAGCGGTCGCCAAACCGGAATCAACAACGCAAACTGCGACGGAGAAGGGATAAATGGCTATTAAGTTAATTGCTGTGGATATGGACGGCACCTTTCTGAGCGATCGGAAAGCCTATAACCGCGAACGCTTTCTGAAGCAGTACGCGCAGATGAAAGCACGAGGGATTCGTTTCGTGGTCGCCAGCGGCAACCAGTATTACCAGCTTATCTCTTTCTTTCCAGAGATAGCCAATGAGATTGCCTTCGTCGCGGAAAATGGCGGCTGGGTGGTCAGTGAAGGTGAAGATGTTTTTAATGGCGAACTGCCGAAAGCGGCGTTTAGCGCCATCGTTGATCATCTGCTGACCCGGCGCGATGTCGACATTATCGCCTGCGGAAAAAGCAGCGCCTATACCCTGAAAACCTATAGCGATGCGATGAAAACGATGGCAGGTATGTACTATCACCGACTCGAATTCGTTGACAGCTTCGACAATATTAACGATGTGTTTTTCAAATTCGGCCTGAATATTTCAGATGACAAAATCCCGCAGGTCCAGCGCGCGCTGCATGAGGCTATCGGCGATATCATGGTGCCGGTCCACACCGGCTACGGCAGTATCGATTTGATCATCCCGGGCGTACACAAAGCCAACGGTTTGCGGTTGCTACAGCAGCGCTGGGGCATTGACGACAGCGAAGTGGTGGCCTTCGGCGATGGCGGTAATGATATTGAAATGCTGCGCCAGGCAGGCTTTAGCTTTGCGATGGAACATGCGGGGAAAGGGGTGGCCGCCGCGGCGAAATACCGCGCGGGTTCGAATAACGAGGAAGGTGTGCTGGATATTATTGATAAGGTGTTAAACAACGAAGCGCCGTTTCATTAAGATCTGATGAAAGCCTGATGGCAACGCTTTGCGTCTTACAGCCTGTCAATTTTTGCTCTCCAGGCCAGCGCAACGCCATCAGGCATCATGGCGTTATCCTTCCCGGGTGTTCCCGACCCGTTTATCTTTCAGGAAGATTGCCATCAGCAGCAGCCACAGAATACCGTTAGTGAGGTTAAACAGGCTGAACAATCCGTTTCCACCGCTCAGATAAGCATATTTGCTGACCTCTATGCCGACGGTGAAAATGAGCATTTGCAACATCCCCATCGCCGCGGAAACAGTGCCCTTGCTCATGTCGCTGGCAAACAGGGTCAAACGTACCAGCCCGGCATTCGCCAGACCAATACCAAACGCATAGACGCTCAGCCCGGCGGTCATCCACAGATAAGCATGGGATGAAACCACCGTTGCCGCCGCAGCAAGAATCAGCCCCAGCACAATCGGCCAGCCGCCCATGATAATCAGCGAACGCACCGTGCGGCGGGAAGTCAGACGCGCCAGCACCAGATTTCCGGCAATCAGTGCGCCGAAAATCGGCACCTGCAGCAGGCCATATTGATAACTGCTGAGCTGTTCACCGCTGATAATGATAATCGGCGACTGCGCAATCCAGGCCAGCAGCGGCAAACTGACAAATCCGAGCGCCAGCGCGCCAGCGACAAAGCGCCCGTTCTTCATGACCTGCTGGTAATCACGTCCGAGCGCCTTTAACGAAAGCGGCTCGCCGATGCGCGTCGCCGTTTCAGGCATCGCCCGTTGCAGGCCAAAAAACGCCATCGCCGCCAGTACGGCAAACAGCACAAACATCCCTTCCCACGGCAGAACGTGCACCCAGGCCGCGCCCACCAGCGGACCTAATAGCGGCGCGATCAGCGCGACGTTGGCCATTAACGCGGTGATCTTGATACACACCGCTTCCTCAAACGACTCCTGTATCGCCGCATAACCTACCGCACCAATGAAACATAAACTGATGCCCTGCAAAAAACGCAGCAGGGTGAACTGTTCGATCGTTTGCGCCAGCAGCGTGGCGAGACAGGTGACAATAAACCATACCACGCCAGCTAACATGACCGGCCGACGGCCAATACGATCCGACAGCGGCCCTAACAACCACTGCAGAAACATGCCGCCCGCCAGGTAGGCGGTCATGGATGTCGGTACCCAGTCAATCCCCGCCTGATACTGCGCCACCACCGCCAGCATGCCGGGTTGGATCATATCGTTACCGATATAGGTCGAGAATTCGTAGAGCACCAGACAGAGAGGGAAAAGCAGCGCCTGACGTCCAAGCCGGGCACCTTGTTGTAAACGGTTTTGCATGCAATCTCATCGCCAGTTAAAAATCGCGCAAAGTGTAATGAAACTGCGCCACCGGAGATAGTGAATTATGCGCAGCGAAAGTAAATTGCGCACATTTTTACCGTCTCATCTCTACCGCCCCCTTGGTTTAAGGTCAGTCTACGTTAGCGGCTTTATCATGAGCGATTAACAGGCGTTAATGTCTTAAAAACACCTCATTTAACAGGTGAATAGGACAATGCCGCTTTACCCGTGGGATCGCCAATTTTATTCTCGTTCCTGCACAGGTTATTACGTCAACGCACTGAGTCTGGAAGTTATGCTGGAAAATATAAACTATTCGTTGTTCACGTTAATTAACGCTACGCCGGACTCGGCGTCCTGGATGATTTCCCTCGCTATCTTTATCGCAAAAGATCTGATCGGTATCGTGCCCCTCGCCGCCGTAGCGCTCTGGCTTTGGGGGCCGCGCGGCCAGGTTTGCGCCCAGCGCCAACTGATTGTCAAAATGACGCTGGCGCTGGCGGTAAGCCTGTTGGTCTCCTGGCTGATGGGGCACCTGTTCCCCCACGAGCGCCCGTTTGCGGAAGGCGTGGGCTACCACTATCTTCCCCATGCGGCGGACGACTCTTATCCAAGCGATCACGGAACGGTCATTTTTACCTTTGCGCTGGCGTTTCTTTTCTGGCATCGCCTGTGGTCCGGCGTCATCCTGATGGCGCTGGCGCTCACCATCGCCTGGTCCCGCATTTATCTCGGCGTTCACTGGCCGCTTGATATGCTAGGCGGACTGCTGGCGGGGATGATTGGCTGTCTGAACGCGCAGATGATCTGGCAAAAATACGGCGCGGCTCTGTATCGCGGGCTGCAAAATGCCTATCGGTTCTGCTTTGCCCTGCCCATTCGCAAAGGCTGGGTGCGTGACTAAACCGGGGGAAAAAGAGTAATATTAAGCACTCTGCTATCAGCAGCGTGCTTATTTATTCGTCCAGGGGAATTATGGAAACTCGTCGCGATGAGCGTATTGGTCAACTGCTGCAGGCACTGAAACGCAGCGATAAACTTCATCTCAAGGAAGCCGCGACCCTGCTGGGCGTTTCTGAAATGACGATTCGTCGCGACCTGAATAGCCGTAGCGCGCCGGTCGTGCTGCTGGGCGGCTATATTGTGCTGGAGCCCCGCAGCGCCAGCCATTACCTGTTAAGCGATCAAAAGTCTCGCCTGGTCGAAGAAAAGCGGCGTGCGGCGCACCTGGCGGCAGAGCTGGTTCAGCCTCATCAAACGCTGTTTTTTGACTGCGGCACCACCACGCCGTGGATCATCGAAGCGATCGATAACGACACACCGTTCACCGCGGTCTGTTATTCACTGAATACCTTTCTCGCGCTGCAGGAAAAACCGCTGTGCCGCGCCATTCTTTGCGGCGGTGAATTTCATGCCAGCAACGCCATTTTCAAGCCGCTTGACGCGCAGGAAACGTTGAACAATATCTGTCCGGACATTGCCTTTTATTCCGCCGCAGGGGTACATATCAGCAAAGGCGCGACCTGTTTTAACCTGGAAGAATTACCGGTGAAGCACTGGGCGATGTCGATGGCGCAGCGTCATGTCCTGGTGGTGGATCACAGTAAATTCGGCAAAGTGCGCCCGGCGCGAATGGGCGATCTGAAACGCTTTGACGCAATAGTCAGCGACCGCTGTCCCGACGATGAATTTATCCACTTCGCCAAAGCGCAGCGGATTAAGGTGATGTACTAAATCAGGCCGGAGACGGCGTTTCTCCGGCCTTCTGGCGTCTTAAGAGAACCAACTGCCAAACCACTGGTGGAACTTCATCATCACGAAATCCCACATCCGGCTAAAGAAGCCGCCCTCTTCGACGTTTTCCATGACCATCAACGGACGTTGTTCAATGGATTTCCCGTTAAGCTGGAAGTCGATGGTGCCGACAACCTGACCTTTTTTCAGTGGCGCGGTGAGCTGCGGTTCATTCAGGGTAAAGCTGGCCTTCAGGTTTTTCAGCTGTCCGCGCGGGATGGTCACCGACCCGGCTTCACCAGCGCCCAGGTTGACTTCACTCTTGTCGCCAAACCAGACGCGCTGGGTGACGAAAGTGGCGTCTGGTTTGATCGGCGTCACGGTCTCAAAGAAGCGGAAGCCCCAGGTCAACAGTTTTTCCGATTCGTTAAAGCGGATGCGATCGGTTTTGGTCCCCAACACCACCGAGATCAGGCGCATATCGCCCTGGGTTGCCGATGCCACCAGGTTATACCCCGCGCCCGCCGTGGTACCTGTTTTCATACCATCAACGTTGAGACTGGAACTCCACAGCAGACGGTTACGGTTAGGCTGGCGGATGTTATTAAAGGTAAACTCTTTTTCTTTATGGATGGCGTACTCTTCCGGCACATCGTGGATCAACGCTTTGCCAAGCAGCGCCATGTCGCGCGCGGTACTAAACTGGCCCGGCGCATCCAGGCCGTGAACTGTCTGGAACGTAGTGTTGGTCAGCCCCAACTTTTTCGCATAAGCATTCATCAGACCGATAAACGATTCCTGGCTGCCGGCGACATAGTCCGCCAGGGCAATACAGGCGTCGTTGCCGGACTGGATGATCACCCCTTTATTCAGGTCAGATACCGCCACCTGATCGCCAGGCTTAAGAAACATGACCGACGAGCCGCGCAGCGCCGGGTTGCCGGTCGCCCATGCGTCTTTACCAATGGTCACCATATCGGTCAACTTAATTTTGCCCGCTTTCAGCGCCTGCCCGACAACGTAGCTGGTCATGATTTTCGTCAGGCTCGCCGGGTCCAGCTTCTCGTCAGCGTTACCTTCCGCCAGCACTTTACCACTGGCGTAATCCATTAAAATCCACGCGCGCGCATCCACGGCAGGCGCGGCAATGGTCTGTTCCGCCGCCATTGCGGTTGGCGCGAAAAGGAATAACAGGGCTGAACCCGCTGCGATATTACGGAGGGAAGAAGATAAATACGTCATAAATGCCACCCGAGTATCCATTCAAAAAAATATACGTCATACCACCGTATAATAAGTGCGGTGAGTAATAACGCACTAAGAAGCGTAAGGGAACCGTAAGTTGGTAAAGTTTTTAAAGTTTATGCAATAACGCCCCGTCACGCTGCAACCGGGGCGTTTTTTTTGCAGACTGTTGCGTAAATGTTAGGTTTATCTCACCATGGAAGACGAACGCAGCCCGGAGGCTGTCCATTTTGTGAGGGGTAATTATGATTACGCTGTGGGGTCGCAATAACTCAACCAACGTCAAGAAAGTGTTATGGACGCTCGAAGAACTGGAATTACCGTTTAGCCATATCCTGGCGGGAGGCCAGTTTGGTGTGAATCAGGATCCCGATTATCTGGCGATGAATCCGAACGGGCTGGTGCCTCTGTTGCGTGACGATGAAACGGATCTTGTGCTTTGGGAATCCAACGCAATCGTGCGTTATCTGGCGGCGCAGTATGGACAGAAACGCCTGTGGGTCGATGCGCCTGCGCGCCGCGCTGAGGGTGAAAAATGGATGGACTGGGCGAACCAGACGCTCAGCCCGGCGCATCGCGTGGTGCTGATGGGCCTGGTGCGCACCCCACCGGAGCAGCGCGACCAGGCCGTAATTGATGCCGGCGCCAAACGCTGTGATGAGCTGTTTGCGATTCTTGATGCAGAACTGGCGAATCACACCTGGTTTTCGGGAAATACGTTCGGCCTGGGCGACATCGCCATCGCGCCGTTCGTCTATAACCTGTTTAACGTCGGCCTGACCTGGACCCCGCGCCCGCACCTCGAACGCTGGTATCAGCAGCTTGCCGAACGCCCGGCGTTTCGTAAAACGGTGATGATCCCGGTGAGTTAATGCGCACAATCAGGCCGGTTAAGATTCTTTTCGCCCCGGCCCTTTTCCGGTACGCAGGCTACTGCCGCGTACCTGAAGTTTACCCACCAGCCTGCAGTGCGTCGCGTTATCATCGCCCTGACATAAATATTCCACCGCCATTTTCCCCAGCTCGTTATAGGCCAGTTGAACGCTGGTAAGCTGCGGGGTAAGCTGATGCGAAATGCGCTGATCGTCATAACCGCACACCAGTATATCGTCGGGGATCTTCACGCCCATCGCCGCCAGCGCCTGATAGCAGCCCAACGTCATCCAGTCGCTGGCGCAAAAAATGGCCTCAGGCGGCTGAGGCAACTGCATCAACGCCTGGGTGGCGTGATAGGTTGCGTTCAGCGACCAGTCTGTCTGGCGAACAAGCTGTTCTTCCAGAGGAATGCCCGCGGCCCCGAGGGTCTGCTGGTAACCTTCCAGACGTAACCGACTGGCGTCCATCCATTCGTCGCCCATGATATGCGCGATACGCGTCACGCCCTGATCGAGCAAATGCTGTGTCACCTGACAGGCGTTAGCCTTATCATCCGGCAAGAAGGTAGGCAACAGAGGACGCGTCGGATCGTACTGATTCAGCAGGACCACAGGCATCTGAACGGCATGTCTGAACGGGGAAAAGTCAAAGACCCGGGTAACCGGACTGGCAAAAATAACGCCCGCGCAGTGACGCTGGGCAAGCTGTTGCAAAATATGCCGCGCCAGTTCAACGTCATCACCGTAATCATAGACGGTAAGCAGCATGTCATGCTGCCAGGCGGTGCTGCTGGCCTCGCTTAACGCGTCGACAAAGGGGTCGTAGCACGGCATCCCGCTGACCAGCAGGGCGATCTCCTCCTGCCCTTCCTGGCGATGCGCTACCGTCAGTTTTTGATAACCCAACAGCCGCGCGGCCTGAAACACGCGCTCGCGCGTGGCCTCGCTTAAGCGAATGCTGCGGCTGTTATTCAGAACCAGCGACACGGTAGCCTGTGATACCCCCGCTTCGCGGGCAATATCACTCATGGTTATTTTATTCTTCTTTTGCATATCAACTCCTTCTGCCTCGCCAGACTATACCACACTCTCCCCGGCGTTAATTTGTGAACGCCTTTGCAGATTCCTCGCGCCGTGATTGCATCTGAAATAAAGTTAATAAAAATTAGCTAATAATATTAGCAAGGAGAAAAACGATGCAACAACAATGGACTATTCGCCAGGCGCAGGCATGGTTTGCGCAGCACGGCTGGGCCTGCGGATTCAACTACCTTCCACGGACCGCCGTTAACTGGAACGAAATGTGGCAGGCTGAGACCTTTGATTTACCGGTAATTGAACAGGAGCTGGCGTGGGCGGAACGATACGGTTACAACGCACTGCGTACTAATCTGCCGTATGTGGTCTGGCAGCATGACCGGGACGGGTTGATGGCGCGTATTGACGCTTTTCTCAACGTTGCCGCGCGCCACAATATGCAGGTGATGTTGACGCTGTTGGACGACTGTGGTTTTTCCGGCGACGAGCCGTGGTATGGACCGCAAAAAGCGCCCACTCCCGGCGTACATAACAGCCAGGCCGCCGCCAGCCCGGGCCGGGAGATAGTGATGTCTGCTGACCCGTGGCCACAGGTGGAAGCCTACGTTTGCGATATCATTACCCGTTTCGCCAACGACGGGCGCATCGCCATCTGGGACCTGTACAACGAACCGGGCAACCGTGGCGTGTTCGTCTCCCCCACCGACTATGCGGAAGTGGATGTAGAACTGGAAGAACACGCCCTGCGACTGCTGCGCAAGGTTTTTAGCTGGGCGCGGAGCGCCAGCCCCTCACAGCCGCTGACCGCTGCCGCCTGGCACGTTGAGCATGATGTCTGGGGCACCCTTGAACATCCCATTGACGTTGCCGCAATAGCGCTGTCGGATATCATCAGCTATCACGCCTACGCGCCCGCGGCAACCCAGGCATCGCTTCTGCATACCCTTTCCCGCTACGGCCGTCCGGTGCTTTGCACCGAATGGCTTTCCCGCCACACCCAGTGTGTATTCAGCGAGCAACTGCCGCTGTTCAGCGCCTTCGATACCGGCTGCTATCACTGGGGGCTGGTGCAGGGCAAAACGCAAACCTGGATCCCCTGGCCTGGGGTCAATAAATGCCATCCTGACCCGCAGTCGCTCTGGTTTCACGATGTGCTGAAACCGGACGGCACGCCATGGCGCGAAGAGGAAATGCGCCTGGTGAAACAACTTACTGATTCTCGTCGGCAGCAGCGCAATAGCCGGACATAAATCAACATGGAGAACGTTTACGATGAGAAAATCACTGTTATTTCTGCTGGTTTGCTGCGGTCTGAGCGCCGCCGCCAGCGCCTGGTCCGCTAAACCGGTAGAGATTCGCTTTGCCTGGTGGGGCGGGAAAGTACGTAATCAGGCCACGTTGAAAGCGCTGGACGCATTCGAGGCCAGGTATCCCGGTATTAAGGTGAAAGCGGAATATACCGGTTGGGACGGTTACTATTCGCGTTTCACCACGCAAATGAACAGCGGCACGGAAGCCGACGTTATGCAAACCAACTGGAACTGGCTAACCCTGCTGTCGAAAAACGGCGAGGGTTTTTACGATCTCCGCCAGCTCAGCGGGCCGGTTGGGCTGGACCAGTATTCTCCCGCCTCGCTGGCGACCACCACCGTCAAGGGCAAAATTAACGCGATTCCCGTCTCGGCAAACGTCATGCTGTTTTATTACAACGCGGCGACATGGAAAAAAGCGGGGGTGGCGTTTCCTGAAACCTGGGATGAACTGCTGAAGGCCGGAACGGTTTTCAAACAGAAGCTCGGCGATAACTATTATCCGTTGATCCTTTCAGAACAGGACGGGTTGCTGCTGTTGCGTTCCTGGCTGTATCAAAAATACCAAAAGCCCATGGTTGATGAGCAACGGCGCAAAATCGCCTGGAGTCATGCGGAGCTGGTGGAAGCCTTTACCTTCTATAAGCAACTGACCGACCAGCACGTCATCCCGGATGCCAAAGAGCTGGCGGCCTACGGTAAAGGGGTCTATTACGAAATGAAGCCGTGGATCAACGGTGAATGGGCCGGTATTTATAACTGGAATGTGCTGTATCCAGCGGAATCACAGAATCTCCCTAATCCGTCCGATCTGGTAATGGGGCCATATCCGATGCGTGAAGGCGCAAAAGATGCCGGGCAATTTAATAAAACCGCGCTCATGTTCTCTATTAGTAAACACAGCAAACACCCTCAGGAAGCGGCAATGCTGATCGATTTTCTGATGAGTCAGCCCGAGGGTGTGCTGGCGACCGGGCTGGAACGTGGCGTTCCGCTGAGTGCGGCGGGCGAGAAAATTCTGCGCGACGCAGGCGTATTAAAAGACGACGATCCGGTGGTCACCGGACTCCAGCAGTCCGCGGCGCTACCGAACCACTCGCCGGTTATGCCGTGGCTGGAAGATCCGCAAATTATCGCTCTCTTTACCGCCGCACGGGAAAACATCGACCATGGAAAAGCAACGATCGATGAAGCGGCCAGCGAATTTGAACAGCAGGCTAACCGCGTACTCAGGCGGATTATGCGCTAACTACGCGGGCTAACTTTCCACAGCTCGCCGTCGGACTCGTCGGTCAGAACATACAGATAACCGTCGGGTCCGACGCGCACGTCGCGGATGCGCTGACCCCGTTCACCCAGAATGCGTCCCTCTTCGCTGACCTTATCCCCGTCGACGTTCATGACGATCACATCTTCATCCTTCAGCGCGCCGATAAACACCTTTTGCTTCCACTGCGGGAACGTGTTGCTGTTGTAAAACGCCATGCCGCTGACTGCCGGGGAATGCTTCCAGTAAAAAATCGGCTGCTCGGTGCCTTCCACCGTTTCCCCTTTTGCTTCCGGGATCTTAAAGCCACTGTAGTTGATCCCCCATGTAGCCAGCGGCCAGCCGTAGTTTTTGCCTTTCTCTGGGATATTGATCTCATCACCGCCACGCGGGCCGTGCTCATTCAGCCACAGTACCTGGCTCCACGGATTCATCGCCATCCCCTGTGGGTTGCGGATCCCGTAAGACCAGATTTCTGGACGCGCCCCCGCCTGGTTGACAAACGGGTTATCAGACGGTACTTCACCCTGCTCAGTAAGACGCACCACTTTGCCCTGAAGTTTGTCGAGATCCTGCGCCGTGGGTCGCTGATTGTTTTCGCCAAGACCAATATACAGATATCCCTTACCGTCAAACACCAGACGGCCGCCGAAATGATTACCGGTGGACAGTTTGGGCATCTGGCGGAATACGGTCTGGAAGTTCTCCAGCCGCGAAAGATCGTCGCTGAGCCGCCCGAAGCCGACCGCCGTGCCTGCTTTACCCTCCGCGTCGGCTTCCGCATAGCTGAGCCAGACACGCCGCGTTTCGGCAAAGTCCGGCGCCAGCACCACGTCCAGCAGACCGCCCTGACCGTTCGCCCAGACCTTAGGGACGCCCGCCAGCGGGTCGGAAAGCCCTTTTCCCGCCTGCCAGTGACGTAGCTGCCCCCCCTTCAGGGTTATCAGCATACCGGTATCCTCCGGCAGGAACGCCAGCGCCCACGGGTGGTCCAGTTTGGTTTGCAATACCTCAACGTTGAGCGCGGGGGGGTCGGCCTGCGCTAACGCTGAAAATAACAGTGCGGGGATAAACGGGATAAGCGATAGACGCATAACGCCTCCTTGATGACTCTGGGTTAAAGCGTAGTCAGCAAGGAACATAACGCGGCGATTTTTACAAAAACTTAATATGAAGGGGGAGCATCCTCCCCCTTATTACAGACAGGTTTCCAGAACTGGCTTCAGGCATATTCAGCCGTTGAGTTGGCCTGCAGACTCTGAATGCTCAGCGTTAACGTCGTCAGGCAGTTATCGAGTTTATCTGCGTTGACGGCAATGACAGTCGGACAGTCCTGATGTCCGCTCATCAGGCACACGGCAGCAGCGGCCAGCGCCCCTTCGGCACGGTGCAAAGCATCCCACTCTTCCTGGTCGAGATGCAAAGTGAAGCGCAACGATTCATCGTGCAGCTCACGGTTCAGTTCGAAAAAGTTATCACGTAGATGATCATTCTCGCTGACTGACATGTATCCTTTCGCCTTCCGTAGCTGCAGATACGCAGCGAGGTCTATCCTGGCGTTGATCAGCTTATTCAGCAGATCGGTTCTCAGTCTGTCAACGAACATACTTCGTTCCTCCTTTTTGCAACCATAGTGCAATTTTATAGTATGGTCGTTTTTTGCTCAAAAAGCTGCCGGAGATCAATAATTCACCGGGAATTAACATTATTTACAATGTTAATAATGCATCTGACCTCCCTCAGCAGCGCTGAGCCAGGGCGTTTTCGCCGCCGCTAATAACTAATCTGTCGGGACGCGCACATTCCTGTATAATTTCCGCCACTATGCCGTTAAAATCCCGCGCCATTGATGCAACGTGAGTAAATCAGCATGTCACAAACCCGAAATCCCTCCCTGCAGCCAAAGATTGGTTTTGTCTCTCTTGGCTGCCCGAAGAACCTTGTCGATTCAGAACGTATCCTGACGGAACTGCGCACTGAAGGTTACGACGTTGTCCCGAGCTATGACGATGCAGATATGGTCATCGTTAATACCTGTGGCTTTATCGACAGCGCCGTGCAGGAGTCGCTGGAAGCCATCGGCGAAGCGCTGAATGAAAACGGCAAAGTGATCGTGACAGGCTGTCTGGGCGCGAAAGAAGATCAGATCCGCGAAGTCCATCCGAAAGTGCTGGAAATTACCGGACCGCACAGCTATGAGCAGGTTCTGGAACACGTCCATCATTACGTGCCCAAACCGAAGCATAACCCGTTCCTGAGCCTGGTGCCGGAACAGGGCGTGAAGCTGACCCCGCGTCACTACGCCTATCTGAAAATTTCCGAAGGCTGTAACCATCGCTGCACCTTCTGCATTATTCCGTCCATGCGTGGCGATCTTGTCAGCCGTCCCATTGGCGAAGTACTGAGCGAAGCCAAACGCCTCGTCGACGCCGGGGTAAAAGAGATTCTGGTGATTTCCCAGGACACTTCCGCCTACGGCGTGGACGTGAAACACCGCACCGGTTTCCACAACGGTGAGCCGGTGAAAACCAGCATGGTGAGCCTGTGCGAGCAGTTGTCCAGGCTCGGCATCTGGACGCGTCTGCATTACGTCTATCCGTATCCGCATGTCGATGACGTGATCCCACTGATGGCGGAAGGCAAAATCCTGCCGTATCTGGATATTCCGTTGCAGCACGCCAGCCCGCGCATTCTAAAGCTCATGAAGCGTCCGGGTTCCGTTGACCGCCAGCTGGCGCGCATCAAACAGTGGCGTGAAATCTGTCCGGAACTGACGCTGCGTTCGACGTTTATCGTCGGTTTCCCGGGTGAGACGGAAGACGATTTCCAGATGCTGCTCGACTTCCTGAAAGAAGCGCGCCTCGACCGCGTCGGCTGCTTCAAATACAGCCCGGTCGAGGGCGCAGGCGCAAACGCGCTGCCGGATCAGGTGCCGGAAGAGGTAAAAGAAGCGCGCTGGAACCGCTTTATGCAGCTACAGCAACAGATTTCCGCCGAACGCCTGCAGGAGAAAGTGGGCCGCGAGATACAGGTGATCATTGATGAGGTGGACGAGGAAGGCGCGATCGGCCGCAGCATGGCGGACGCACCGGAAATTGACGGCGCGGTTTACCTGAACGGTGAGACCCACGTGAAGCCCGGCGATGTGATTCGCGTTAAGGTGGAAAACGCCGACGAATATGATTTGTGGGGTTCCCGGGTTTAACGTTTGCCCCTCAGGATTGCCGGATGCGCCATCTATGTCGCATCCGGTCAACACCGGTCCCTTCCCCTCGCTTACCCTTTAATTTTCGGATCCAGCGCGTCCCGCAGTCCATCGCCTAACAGGTTAAACGCCAGTACCGTCAAAAATATCGCCACCGCCGGGAACAGCGCCACGTGCGGCGCGATCACCATATCCGCTCGCGCTTCATTAAGCATCGCGCCCCACTCCGGCGTCGGCGGCTGCGCCCCTAAACCAAGAAACGACAGACTTGCCGCCGAAATGATTGACGTCCCTATGCGCATGGTGAAAAACACCACAATCGACGAAACGGTTCCGGGCAGAATATGGTTGAAGAGGATCGTCGCATCGCTGGCGCCAATGCTTCGGGCCGACTCGATAAATGTTTGCTGCTTCAACACCAGCGTATTGCCACGTACCAGGCGCGCGAAGGCCGGGATCGAGAATATCGCCACGGCGATAATCACGTTAGCAATGCCGCTGCCGAGCACCGCCACCACGGCTATCGCCAGCAGAATGCCGGGGAAGGCGAACAACACATCGCAGATGCGCATAATCAGCCGATCCCACCAGCCTTCATAGTAGCCCGCCAGCAGCCCCAGCACCGTACCGATCGCCGCGCCGATCAGCACAGCGAATACCCCCGCCGCGAGGGAGATTTGCGCGCCGACCAGCACCCGGCTGAAGATGTCCCTGCCCAGCGAGTCCACGCCGAACCAGTGCAGCGCCGACGGACCTTCGTTGAGCCGGTCGTAGTCGAAATAATTTTCCGCATCAAACGGCGTCAGCCAGCGGGCAAACACCGCCACCACAATCAGCGCCAGCACAAACAGACCGGCAATCAGCGCCGCATGCTGGCGACGAAAGCGTCGCCAGAATTCGTACCACGGCGTGCGCACCCGCTCCGGTTTCACCAGAGGCATCGCGTTCAATATCGCCTGACGGCGCCAGTGACGTAATCGCATCCTTACTTGTACCTGATAGCCGGGTTAATGGCCGCGTAGAGCACATCCACCACTAAGTTGATAAGAATAAATTCCAGCGAGAATAACAGCACTTCGGCCTGTATCACCGGGTAATCCCGCATTTCCACCGAATCCACCAGCAGACGCCCCAGCCCCGGCCAGTTAAAGACCTTCTCCACCACGATGGAACCGCCGAGCAAAAAGCCAAACTGCAGCCCCATCATGGTGACGACCGGGATCATGGCGTTGCGCAGTCCGTGCTTGAGCACCACCCAGGTTTCACTCACCCCTTTCGCCCGCGCGGTGCGCATGTAATCTTCGCTTAACACATCGACAAAGGACGCGCGGGTAAAGCGCGCCATCACCGACGCCACCGCTGCGCCCAGGGTGATTGACGGCAAAATATAGTGCTGCCAGCTATCGGCCCCCACGGTCGGCAGCCAGCCCAGCCCGACGGAAAACACCTGCATCAGCAGCATCCCCAGCGCAAAGGCCGGAAAGGAGATCCCGGTAACGGCGAGCGTCATGCTGAGGCGATCGGGCCAGCGGTTGCGCCAGACAGCGGCGACAATACCTGCGGCCATGCCGAACAGAACCGCCCACACCATACTGGTGAGCGTCAGCCACAGCGTAGGCATAAAACGGCTGGCAATCTCCTCGGAAACGGGTCGCCTGGAGACCATCGAAAGGCCAAAATCGCCGCGCAACACGTTGGTCATGTAATGCCAGAACTGGACATGCAGCGGCTGGTCAAGCCCCAGTTGCTGACGCACCAGTTCGATGACCTGCGCGTCGGCTTCCGGCCCGGCGATCAACCGCGCCGGATCGCCGGGGAGCAGATGGACGAATAAAAAAACCAGCACCGCCACAATAAACAGCGTCGGAATCAACCCCAACAAGCGCTTGAGAATATAGTTAAGCATCAGATTCCCGGGGTGGCTTATTGCAAGTCGGCGTCGTCAAAGCTGAAGCCCGTATCCGGCATAATCCAGAAGCCAGTCAGCTTTTTGTTGTGCGCCGAGACCAGTTTTTCTACCACCAGCGGGATCCACGGCGACGCCTGCCAGAGGATATCCTGCGCCTCTTTATACAGCCGCGCCTTCTCCTGCGGGTCGGTGGTTTTCAACGCCTGCGCCAGATCGCGGTCTACCTGTTGATTGCTGTAAAAGGCGGTGTTAAACAGCGTCGGCGGCCAGTTTTGCGAGGCAAACAGCGGCGACAACGCCCAGTCCGCTTCGCCGGTAGAAGCCGACCAGCCGGTGTAAAACATCCTCACCCCGCTCTCTTTCTGCCCCTTACCTTCCACTTCCGCAGCGCGCTGTCCGGCGTCCATCGCCGTCACCTGAACCTTAACGCCCACCTGCGCCAGTTGCTGCTGAGTAAACTGCAGCACTTTCTGGGCGGTACTGTGATTGTGCGAGGCCCACAGCGTGGTGCTAAAGCCGTTCGGGTATCCGGCCTCTTTCAGCAGTTCACGCGCTTTTGCCGGATCGTAAGGCCACGGCGTGTAGGCTTGCGCCCCGGCAATGGACGGCGGTACCACTCCGGTCGCCGGGGTCGCATAGCCAGCAAACGCCACCTTCACCAACGCCTGGCGGTTAATGGCGTAGTTCAACGCCTCACGCACTTTCGGGTCATCAAACGGTTTTTGCGTCACGTTCATGCTGATATAACGCTGCATGATCGACGGGCTGGCCACCAGTTGCAGATTTTTGTTTTTCTCTAGCAGCGCGGCCTGCTCGTAAGGAACAGGAAACGCAAACTGCGCTTCGCCGGTTTGCAGCATCGCCGCGCGGGTATTGTTGTCAGTTACCGGACGCCAGGTAATGGTATCGAGCTTCGGTAACCCTTTTTGCCAGTAACCGGGGAATTTTTTCACCTTCACATAATCGGTTTGGTTCCACGTTTCAAGCGTGTAAGGCCCGGTCCCGACCGGATGAAAGCCGATCTCTTTGCCATATTTTTCCAGCGCTTTCGGCGAAATCATCGCGGTTGCCGGATGCGCCAGAATGTTGATAAACGCCGAAAAAGGCTGCTTCAGGGTAATTTTTACGGTCGCGGGATCAACCACTTCAGTTTTAGCGATATTTTTATACAGGTTATAACGTTTAAGTCGATTATCCGGGTTGCTGGCGCGATCGAGGTTCGCTTTCACCGCGTCGGCGTTAAAGTCGCTCCCGTCCTGGAACTTCACGCCCTGACGCAGTTTTAGGGTATACACCAGGCCGTCATCGGAAACGGTGTAGCTTTCCGCCAGCACGTTTTTCAGCTTCATCTCTTTATCCAGTCCAAACAGCCCCTGGTAAAAAGATTTAGCGACCGCCTGCGATAAGGTGTCATTCGCATCGTAAGGATCGAGCGTGGTGAAATTGGAACCTACCGCCACCACGACGTCTTTCGCCGCAAACGCGGGCGTGGCGGCCAGTACGGAGGCCGCGCCGAGAGCCAATAGCCACTGCCGGGGAACGAATGTTGTCATAATTTTTCTCCTGTACCCTGCCTGATTGTTATAAGCGCGAAAGCGCATTTTCTTGTTGCGGACGTGCGACATAGTGCCCTGGCCCGACTAACTGCAATGAAACAGGCGTCACCCTCTCCCCGCGTCGATAAATATTGCTGGGAAGTTCGTCCGATAACAACACGCGTTGCGGTCGTTGCCGCCCGGGGTCAGCCACCGGAACCGCCGCCATCAGCTTGCGCGTGTAGGGATGATGCGGATGTTCAAACAGCGCTGCACGCGGCCCTATCTCCACAATACGCCCCCTGTTCATGACCGCGACGCGGTGGCTGATGCGCTCCACCACCGCCATATCATGCGAAATAAACAGATAAGCAATGCCCATTTCCCGCTGTAAGTCGAGCAGCAGATTAATAATCTGACCACGAATCGAGACGTCCAGCGCCGAAACCGCCTCATCGGCGATGATCACCTTCGGGTTCAGCGCCAGCGCGCGGGCAATGCAGATACGCTGGCGCTGTCCGCCAGAGAACTCATGCGGATAGCGCCAGGCGTGCTCGGCGCGCAACCCAACCCGTTCCAGCAGCCACGCCACTCTTTTTGCCGCCGCGTCCCCCTCAAGCACCCCATGTACTCTTAGCGGTTCCCCAATGGAATACCCTACGGTCTGGCGGGGATCGAGCGAGGCATAAGGATCCTGAAAGATGAACTGAATATCACGCCGCAAAGACTGCAGCTTGCGGGCAGGCAGGTTATCTATACGCTGCCCCTGAAAAATAATCTCGCCGGACTGGCTTTCCACCAGCCGAAGCAACGCCCGTCCGGTAGTGGATTTACCGCAGCCGGACTCCCCCACCAGCGACAGGGTTTCGCCCGGCCAGAGATCGAAGCTGACGTCTTCAACCGCATGTACTTCCCGCGTCACGCGGTTCAGGATGCCGCTACGCAGGGGAAAACGGGTAACCAGATTGCGCACCTGCAATATTGGCTCGCCGTCCACCACCGTATTCTGATCCGTCGGCGGCTCGCAGGTATCCGGTTCGTCATGGGAAATGAGCGGGAAGCGGCGCGGATAAGGCAACCCTTGCATCGCGCCCAGTGTTGGTACTGCCGCCAGGAGCGTCCGGGTGTAGGGATGCTGCGGCGCACGGAAAATATGCTGAACATCGCCGGTTTCTAACGCCTGGCCCTGATACATCACCAGTACGCGGTCGGCGACATCGGCCACCACGCCCATATCGTGCGTGATGAAAATCACCCCCATCGACATCTCCTGCTGCAACACCTTGATCAGGCGCAGGATCTGCGCCTGTATAGTGACATCCAGCGCGGTTGTCGGTTCGTCGGCGATCAACACCGCCGGACGACAGGAGAGCGCCATCGCGATCATAACCCGCTGGCGCATCCCGCCGGAAAGTTGATGGGGATAGCGCGACAGAATCGCGTTTGCTTCAGGAATGCGAACCTGATCGAGCATGCGTTTAGCTTCCGCCATCGCCTCTTCCCGCCCTAGCCCCTGATGCAGACGGATCGACTCGGCGATCTGCTCGCCTACGGTAAACACCGGGTTGAGGGAGGTCATCGGCTCCTGAAAAATCATCGCGATATCGGCGCCGCGAATGCGCTGCAGCTGTGAGGCGCTTTGTTCCCCCAGCTCAATCACGTCGCGGTTTCGTCGGCGCAGCAGCATCTGTTCACTGTGCGCTTCTCCGCCGGACTGCTCAAGCAGCCGCATCAGCGACAGCGCGGTTACCGATTTTCCCGATCCGGATTCGCCGACAATCGCCAGCGTCTCGCCGCGCTTGAGGCGAAACGACAGATCCCGCACCGCCTCGACGCGCTGCTCCTCGTGCCGAAAGGCAATGGTCAGTTTGCTGACCGCCAGTACATCGCTGGCGGCAAGCTCATCACTGTGTGGCAACGGTATCCCCTTGTTCCCGGTAGATTCCGGTGGTTGGTGTATCGCCCGCGTAGCCCCAGGCGCGATACATGCCTTCACTGTTAAAGGGCAACGCGACATTCCCTTCATGATCAACGGCGATCAGCCCTCCACTGCCGCCCAACGCCGGTAATTTCTCCATCACCACGCGCTCGCAGGCTTCGGATAAACTCAGGCCGCCGTACTCCATCAACGCGGCAATGTCATAGGCGGCCAGCGTGCGAATAAACACTTCCCCGGTGCCGGTACAGGACACCGCCACACTGGCATTATTGGCATAGCAGCCCGCGCCGACCAGCGGGCTGTCGCCCACGCGTCCTGGCAGTTTATTGGTCATGCCGCCCGTCGAGGTTGCCGCCGCCAGGTTACCTTGTAAATCGAGCGCCACCGCGCCAACGGTGCCCATTTTTTTACTTTCATCTAACGGCGCGGCACTATGATCGAGCCGCGTTTCACCGCTAGCGCGCGCGGCCAGAAGCTGTTCCAGACGTGCCGGCGTCGAGAAAATTTCCGGGGAGACACGCGACATCCCCAGTCCGGCAGCAAATGCTTCCGCGCCAGGACCAATCATCATGACATGGGGACTGTGTTCCATCACCAGCCTGGCGGCGAGAATGGGATTACGCAGATGACTGACGCCCGCCACCGCCCCGGCTTTCAGGGTGTTACCGTCCATGACGCAGGCATCCAGTTCATGGGTGGCGTCGCGGGTGTATACCGCGCCGATGCCCGCGTTAAACAGTGGACACTCTTCAAGCAACCGCACGGCCTCCGTCACCACATCCAGTGCGCTTTCTCCTGCTTCCAGCATCGTTTGTCCGACCGCTACGATGTCAGACAACGCCTGGATATAGCGTAACTCCTGCTCGTGGCTCATCTGTGCGCGCGAGATAGCGCCAGCGCCGCCGTGAATTGCAATGACTGCTTTGCCCATGATTATCATCCGTCTTCTACAAATATCAGAATTTCGTAGAGTTATTGATTCGATTTTTGAATATAGAAAGATGCGTTTGGCATGTAAAGGTTCAGGACGCAGGCTACGTCCGAGGGAGCATACAGTCCCCCGCCATTTTCTGACATAATAGACGGATTCGAGTTTGCCCCGCAGGAGTGTTTTCATGGAATTTACCGCCGGACTGATGCCGCTGGAAACGGCGCTTACCAATATGCTGTCGCGTGTGACCCCGCTTACCGCCGTTGAGACGCTGCCGCTGGTGCAGTGCTTTGGTCGCATTCTGGCCACCGATGTGGTCTCGCCGCTGGACGTGCCGGGCTTTGATAATTCCGCAATGGACGGTTATGCGGTACGCCTCGCCGACCTCGCTGCCGGGCACCCCCTGCCCGTCGCCGGTAAAGCCTTTGCCGGTCAGCCGTTTGACGGTGACTGGCCCGCCGGAAGCTGCATTCGCATTATGACCGGCGCGCCGGTTCCCGCAGGCTGTGAGGCGGTGGTAATGCAGGAGCACACAGAACAAACGGACAGCGGTATTCGGTTTACCGCTGACGTTCGCGCCGGGCAAAATATTCGCCGTCGCGGAGAAGATATCAGCCAAAACGCGGTGGTATTTCCTGTCGGTACGCGCCTGACCACCGCAGAGCTGCCGGTATTGGCGTCGCTCGGCATTGCCGGGGTACAGGTGGTGCGTAAAGTGCGCGTTGCGCTGTTTTCCACGGGGGATGAACTGCAGCTGCCGGGTCAGCCGCTCGGCGAGGGGCAAATTTATGACACCAACCGCCTGGCGGTGCACCTGATGCTGGAACAACTGGGTTGTGAGGTGATCAATCTCGGGATTATTCGCGACGACCCGAACGCCCTGCGCGCGGCGTTTATTGAAGCCGACAGCCAGGCCGACGTGGTTATCAGTTCCGGCGGCGTATCGGTTGGCGAAGCGGATTACACCAAAACCATTCTGGAAGAACTCGGCGAGATCGCTTTCTGGAAGCTGGCGATCAAGCCAGGCAAACCGTTCGCGTTCGGTCAGCTTAGCAACAGCTGGTTCTGTGGCCTGCCGGGCAACCCTGTCTCCGCAGCGCTGACGTTTTACCAGCTGGTGCAACCGTTGCTGGCGAAACTGAGCGGTAACAACGCCAGCGGCTTACCGCCCCGTCAGCGGGTCCGCACCGCCTCGCGTCTGAAAAAAACGCCGGGACGTCTCGACTTCCAGCGCGGCGTGTTACAGCGCAACGCGAACGGCGAGCTGGAAGTGAGCACGACGGGACACCAGGGCTCGCATATTTTTAGCTCCTTCAGCCAAGGAAATTGCTTCATTGTGCTGGAGCGTGAGCGCGGGAATGTGGAGGCCGGCGAATGGGTGGACGTCGAGCCGTTTAACGCACTGTTTGGGGGCCTGTAATGGCGGAACTCAGCGACCAGGAGATGCTGCGCTACAACCGGCAAATCATCCTGCGCGGCTTCGATTTTGACGGTCAGGAAGCGCTGAAGGCGGCCAGAGTACTGATCGTCGGGCTTGGCGGACTCGGTTGCGCCGCCTCGCAATATCTGGCAAGCGCAGGCGTCGGACAACTGACGCTACTGGATTTCGATACCGTGTCGTTGTCCAACCTGCAGCGTCAGACCCTGCACAGCGACGCGACGATCGGGCAGGCTAAAGTTGAGTCTGCGCGGGAGGCGCTGCGACGGATTAATCCACACATTACGATTACGCCGATCAACGCTCTGCTGGATGATACAGCGCTTAGCGCGCTTATCGCTAAACACGATCTGGTGCTGGACTGTACCGATAATGTCGCCGTTCGCAACCAGCTCAACGCGGGCTGCTTTGCCGCCAGGGTTCCCCTGGTATCCGGCGCGGCAATCCGCATGGAGGGTCAGATCAGCGTCTTTACCTATCAGGAAGGCGAACCCTGCTATCGCTGTCTGAGCCGCCTGTTTGGCGAAAACGCCCTCACCTGCGTCGAAGCGGGCGTCATGGCGCCGCTGATTGGCGTGATTGGCTCGCTACAGGCAATGGAGGCAATAAAACTGCTGGCGCGTTATGGACAGCCCGCACGCGGCAAAATTGTCATCTACGACGCGATGACCTGCCAGTTTCGCGAAATGAAACTGATGCGCAACCCAACCTGCGAAGTGTGCGGGAAATAACATACGTCCCGGTGACGACCGACTGGCGCACAGGGACTCGAGCGTTAGGAAAACGTCGCGCTGTAACGCTGGCGCGCCATGCGCATGTTTGTCTGAACCGGACTGCTATGAGGCCGGATAAGGCTTACGCCCCACCCGGCCGGGGATCAGATTGAGGTACGACCGAACGCGCTCTGCCAGTCGTGCTCAAATTTGGCGACGGCGGCATCCACTGCCGGATAGCTGATCAACTGCTGCGCAACGTCCAACGGCAGGGTGATCGACTCACAGCCTGCCAGCAGGCAATCCAGCGCCTGACGCGGGGTTTTAAAGCTCGCCGCCAGCACTTGCGCCTGAGGAGCGTGCATTTTCAGCAGGTTCTGGAGATCGGTCACGGTCTGGATCCCGTCCCCTCCCTGCGCATCCATGCGGTTAACGTATGGCGCGACATACTCTGCCCCCGCCAGGGCGGAGAGAAGCCCTTGCGCCGCGCCGTACACTGCCGTGCCGAGGGTCGGAATGCCTTCCGCTTTCAGCAATTTAATCGCCGCCAGCCCTTCCGCCGTTACCGGAACTTTGACCACGATATCCGCAATGATCCCACGCAGCTTGCGCGCATCGCTGACCATCCCTTCCGCCGTCGTCGCCATCACCTGGGCAAACAGACGCCCTTGACCACCCATCGCATCACGTAATTCAGGCAGCAACACCTCCAGCGGTTTTTTGCCTGCGGCGACAATACTCGGGTTGGTGGTCACGCCCGCGAGAGGGAAAATCCGCGCCAGTGCCTTAACGGCCTCAACGTCGGAAGTATCCAGATAAAGTTCCATACCTATTCCTCAAACTGATCGTTAGCTTAAAACAAAGATACCACGGTAAAACCGCCATGTTAGTTGATACACGTCAATATAACTTTCATTCGAAAGTATTTTAATCTTTATACGAAACAAATGAGGCCGGTTATGATTTTTAATATTCAGCGTTATTCAACCCACGATGGTCCCGGCATCCGCACCGTCGTGTTCCTGAAGGGCTGCTCGCTGGGCTGTCGCTGGTGCCAGAATCCGGAAAGCCGGTCGCGCACGCCGGATCTGCTGTTTGATCCGCGCCTGTGTCTGGAGGGCTGCCAGCTGTGCGCCCAGGCTGCGCCAGCCGTGATCGAACGCGCGCTGAATGGCCTTGTGATCCACCGTGAAAATCTTACCGAAAAACAGCTCGCCGCGCTGAACGATTGCTGTCCGACTCAGGCCCTGACGGTTTGTGGCGAAGAACGGAACGTGGACGACATTATGGCTACCGTGCTGCGCGACAAACCCTTTTACGATCGCAGCGGCGGCGGCATCACCCTTTCCGGCGGCGAACCCTTTATGCAACCGGCGCTTGCCGCTTCGCTGTTGAAAGCCAGCCATGAAGCAGGGATCCATACCGCAGTTGAAACCTGCCTGCATGTCCCGTGGAAGTACATTGCGCCTTCGCTGGAATACGTTGATTTATTCCTCGCCGATTTGAAGCACGTCGCCGAGGCGCCGTTCAAACAGTGGACCGATGGCAGCGCCGCGCGGGTGCTGGGCAACCTGAAGCGGGTCGCGGCGGCGGGTAAGCAGATGATTATCCGCGTCCCACTGATTCAGGGATTTAACGCCGACAAAGAAGCGATCGAAGCCATCACCGATTTTGCCGCCGACACGCTACGCGTTCGCGAAATTCACTTTCTGCCCTATCACACGCTGGGCATCAACAAATATCACTTACTCAATCAACCCTACAACGCGCCGGAAAAACCGCTGGATGCGCCAGAACTGCTTGCCTATGCGCAGCAGTACGCCTGCGCGAAAGGTTTAACCGCGACTTTACGAGGATAGCCCTATGACGCAACTGAAACTGGACACGCTCAGCGAACGCATTAAAGCGCACAAAACCGCGCTGGTGCATATCGTTAAACCGCCGGTATGTACCGAACGCGCACAGCACTATACCGAAATGTACAAACAGCATCTCGACAAACCGATTCCGGTACGCCGCGCGCTGGCGCTGGCGCACCACCTGGCGGAACGCACCATCTGGATCAAGCACGACGAGCTGATCATCGGCAACCAGGCGAGCGAAGTGCGCGCCGCGCCGATCTTCCCGGAATATACCGTCTCATGGATTGAAAAAGAAATTGACGACCTGGCGGACAGACCGGGCGCGGGCTTTGCAGTCAACGAAGAGAATAAGCGCGTGCTGCATGAAGTCTGCCCGTGGTGGCGAGGCCAGACCGTACAGGATCGCTGCTACGGGATGTTTACCGATGAACAAAAAGCGCTGCTGGAAACCGGCATCATTAAAGCCGAAGGCAATATGACCTCCGGCGACGCGCATCTGGCGGTGAATTTCCCGCTGCTTCTGGAAAAAGGGCTCGACGGTCTGCGTGACAAAGTGGCGGAACGTCGTTCACGCATTAACCTCACCGTCCTTGACGATCTGCACGGCGAACAGTTCCTGAAAGCCATTGATATCGTGCTGGTTGCCGTCAGCGATCATATCGCGCGTTTCGCTGAGCTGGCGCGTAAAATGGCCAGTGAAGAAACCCGCGAGAGCCGCCGCACGGAGCTACTGACGATGGCGGAGAACTGCGACGTCATCGCCCATCAGCCGCCGCAAACGTTCTGGCAGGCGCTCCAGCTGTGCTACTTCATTCAACTGATTCTGCAAATTGAGTCTAACGGTCACTCCGTCTCGTTTGGCCGTATGGATCAGTACCTTTATCCGTATTACCGCCGCGACGTGGAGCTGGACCAGAGCCTGGATCGCGAGCATGCCATCGAGCTGCTGCACAGTTGCTGGCTCAAGCTGCTGGAGGTGAACAAGATCCGCTCCGGCTCGCACTCTAAAGCCTCGGCGGGCAGCCCGCTGTACCAGAACGTGACCATTGGCGGTCAGAATCTGGTTAACGGCCAGCCGATGGATGCGGTGAACCCGCTCTCTTATGCCATTCTGGAATCCTGCGGTCGTCTGCGCTCTACCCAGCCGAATCTGAGCGTGCGTTATCACGCCGGTATGAGCAACGACTTCCTCGATGCCTGCGTGCAGGTGATCCGCTGCGGATTCGGGATGCCCGCCTTTAACAATGATGAAATTGTCATTCCTGAATTCATTAAGCTCGGTATTGAACCGCAGGACGCCTACGATTACGCGGCGATTGGCTGCATCGAAACCGCCGTTGGCGGCAAATGGGGCTATCGCTGCACCGGAATGAGCTTCATCAATTTTGCCCGCGTCATGCTGGCGGCGCTGGAAGGCGGCCGCGACGCCACCAGCGGCAAGGTGTTCCTGCCGCAGGAAAAAGCGCTCTCTGCCGGTAACTTCACGGATTTCGACGACGTGTTGGCGGCCTGGGATACCCAGATTCGTTACTACACGCGTAAATCGATCGAAATTGAGTACGTTGTCGACACCATGCTGGAGGAGAATGTGCACGATATCCTCTGTTCAGCGCTGGTGGATGACTGTATCGAACGCGCGAAAAGCATCAAGCAGGGCGGCGCGAAGTATGACTGGGTGTCCGGTTTACAGGTGGGCATTGCCAACCTCGGCAACAGCCTGGCGGCGGTGAAAAAACTGGTGTTTGAACAAGGCGCTATAGGTCAACAACAGTTGGCGGCGGCGCTGGCGGCGGATTTCGATGGCCTGACCCACGAGCAACTGCGCCAGCGTTTAATCAACGGCGCGCCGAAATACGGTAACGATGATGATTCCGTCGATACCCTGCTGGCACGCGCCTATCAGACCTATATCGACGAACTGAAGCAATACCATAACCCACGCTATGGACGCGGGCCGGTTGGCGGAAACTATTACGCAGGGACGTCATCTATTTCCGCAAATGTGCCGTTTGGCGCGGCGACGATGGCAACTCCGGATGGCCGAAAAGCCCATACGCCGCTGGCGGAAGGGGCAAGCCCGGCCTCCGGTACCGACCACCTTGGGCCAACCGCGGTGATTGGCTCCGTCGGTAAGCTGCCGACCGGTTCGATTCTTGGCGGCGTATTGCTGAACCAGAAGCTGAATCCAGCCACGCTGGAGAATGAATCCGACAAGCAGAAGCTGATGATCCTGCTGCGTACCTTCTTTGAGGATCACAAGGGCTGGCATATTCAGTACAACATTGTCTCCCGTGAAACGCTGCTGGAGGCGAAGAAACATCCGGATCAGTATCGCGATCTGGTGGTGCGAGTGGCTGGCTATTCCGCCTTCTTTACCGCCCTCTCACCGGATGCGCAGGACGATATCATCGCCCGTACCGAGCATATGTTGTAATGCGCTTCTGGCCGGAGAAAACGCCTAAGCGTTGCCGTCCGGCCTTATCCCCCTGTCGCCGGAGCGGCTTGCGCTTCTCCGGCCTGTTGCTTTCATTCGAAATAAATTTGTGGTTTCGGTCACATTGTTATTAAAATGTTTCTGGTCGCAGTTTTGAGCCAGGAGCACTTATATGACAGTCAACGTTATCGTCACCGATATGGACGGTACGTTTCTTGATGACGCCAAAAAGTACGATCGTACCCGCTTTATGGCCCAGTATCAGGAACTCAAAAAACGTAATATTGAGTTTGTCGTCGCCAGCGGCAATCAGTATTACCAGCTCATCTCTTTCTTTCCTGAACTCAAGGATGAAATCAGTTTCGTGGCCGAAAACGGCGCGCTGGTGTTTGAGCATGGCAAGCAGCTTTTTCATGGCGAACTGACCCGTCACGAATCACGCATTGTGATCGGCGAACTGCTGAAAGATAAGCAACTCAACTTTGTGGCCTGCGGTCTGCAAAGCGCTTATGTAAGTGAAAACGCCCCCGAAGAGTTTGTCGCTTTAATGTCAAAACATTACCATCGCCTGAAGCCAGTTAAGGACTATCACGACATTGACGACGTGCTGTTCAAGTTTTCGCTGAACCTGGCGGACGAGCAGATCCCTCTGGTGATGGATGCGTTACATACCTCGCTTGACGGCATAATGAAGCCAGTGACCAGCGGTTTTGGCTTTATTGATTTAATTATTCCGGGTTTGCATAAAGCCAATGGTATCTCCCGCCTGCTGAAACGCTGGGCGCTGTCGCCAAAAAACGTGGTGGCGATAGGCGACAGCGGTAACGATGCCGAAATGCTCAAAATGGCGGGCTATTCCTTTGCCATGGCCAATGCCGCCGACAGCATCAAAGCCCTCTCCCGCTACCGCACCGATGACAATAACCATCAGGGCGCGCTAAACGTCATTCAGGCCGTTCTGGATAATACCGCCCCTTTCAACGCCTGATCCCACATGCCGGAGCCCTGCGCTCCGGTTCTCCAGCGTCACCCTAAGCATTCAATTTTTTAAACTTGCATTAACCTATTTATAACTTATAGTGTCATTTGTAATTTAAATAAGCTTCGAATGAAAGTTATGCGAGGTAGTTATGGCCTTTACATTTACAAGCGAGACGTTACCTGTCGATCACAAAGCGGCGATCCGCCAGATGAAAAAAGAACTGCGCGCGCAGCTGGGTGACGTACAACGACTCTTTAATCAATTGAGTGATGCCCTCGCTACCCGGGTAGCCGAGATCAACGACCTTAAAGCGCGGGGAGCAGCAGTCTGGCCTGAGTTGACATATACGGACCTCAACGCGGGCAAGATCACGGCAGAGCAGCGCGAACTCATCAAACGGCGCGGTTGCGCGGTAATTAAAGGCCATTTCCCTCGTCAGCAGGCGCTTGACTGGGATCAGTCCATGCTCAACTACCTCGACCGCAATCACTTTGATGACGTGTATAAAGGTCCGGGGGACAACTTCTTCGGGACGCTGTCCGCCTCCCGCCCGGAGATCTTTCCGATCTACTGGTCTCAGGCGCAGATGCAGGCCCGACAAAGTGAAGAGATGGCAAACGTTCAGTCTTTCCTTAACCGGCTGTGGACATTTGCCTGTGACGGTAAGCAGTGGTTTGACCCGGACGTCAGCGTGATTTATCCGGACCGCATTCGTCGTCGTCCACCGGGAACCACGTCGAAAGGGCTTGGCGCGCATACCGATTCCGGCGCACTGGAACGCTGGCTGCTCCCGGCCTATCAGCGTGTCTTCGCCAACGTGTTTAACGGTAATCTGGCGAAATACGATCCGTGGGATGCGGCATACCGTACCGACGTGGAAGAATATACCGTCGATAACACCACAAAATGCTCGGTCTTCCGCACCTTCCAGGGCTGGACAGCGTTGTCCGATATGCTTCCGGGTCAAGGTTTACTGCATGTGGTCCCCATTCCTGAAGCGATGGCATATCTCCTGCTGCGTCCGCTGCTGGACGATGTACCAGACGATGAACTGTGCGGCGTGGCGCCCGGCAGGGTACTGCCCGTGTCAGAACAGTGGCATCCGCTGTTGATGGAGGCGCTGACCAGCATTCCGCAACTCGAAGCCGGGGACTCCGTCTGGTGGCATTGCGACGTAATCCACGCTGTCGCCCCGGTCGAAAACCAGCAGGGCTGGGGAAACGTGATGTATATTCCCGCCGCGCCCATGTGCGAAAAGAATCTGGCGTACGCGCACACGGTAAGAGCCGCCCTGGAGAAAGGCGCATCCCCGGGAGATTTCCCACGTGAAGATTATGAAATGAACTGGGAAGGCCGCTTTACGCTGAATGATTTGAATATTCACGGCAAACGGGCGTTGGGAATGGTTTAATACTTACCCTCAATCATTCCGGTTTTCTTCCCGCAGAAAGAAAACCGGAACGCTTTTAATTGACGGAAACCCCGGCCAGTTTCCACTGTTCGTTTTCTTTGTACATAGTGACGGTAATCACCCCCGGCGCGCCATTCCTGAACGTGACTTTGCCCGACAAGGTTCCGACATTGTCGGCAACGCTAATGCTATTAAATGAATAATCGTCAATTTCAGAGAAGTTAATAGCTTTCGTCGCCTGAATAAATTCCTCTTCCGTCATTTTCCGCTGAATAGCATGGGCGCTCGCCCGCCAGGCTTCACCATATTGCTCATTGCGCAGCAGATCGATTTCCGCACGGGCAGCCTCTTTTACTCCGCCCAACGAAACGAAGAGGATTGAAGCGATACCCACGACGACGAGCAATATTGCGCCAATGACGCCTGCGACAACATATTTTCTTTTTTTCTTGTCTGCCAGAATGCCCTGTACCTGCCAACCGGCATTACGGACGATGTCGAAGACGGGATCCATTATTTCTGTTGAGACAAATGTATAACCATAAATTTTGCCCACGCTGCCATCTTCTTTGACGCCCCAGGCACTACCCGTAGTGAATTCCAGTCGCTTACCGAGATGCGCTGACTTGCCAAACGTAAAACCGCCAGCATTAGCATTCCATTCCACGTCGGTGGATGTCTCGCGATAGCGAACCTGTTTTTTACGTTCATCGAAAAACAGCCGTAGCTCGTACTGTTTCTTCAGACCTGCTTTGCCTAAAATTTCCTGCCATTTGGCATCCACAATATTCCATGTGGCAACGATTTCATTGCCCTCTTCCTGAAGAATAAACGGCTTGTCGTTGTTGGCATTCAGGTTTAATAACTGTGTTTTAAGCGTAGCTAAAGAGACCGTTACTGGCTGATTCATTCTTTCTTCCCTGTCCTTGTTAAAATAAACGGGAAGCATCTTAGCCGGAATGTCGGCCACATTTCATCACTTGTGACACGCTTTCAGATTAACACCACAGCAGGGATTAATGATTTATTTCTCTGTATTTCGCGCGACAGGCGCATTAGCTGCGCCTGTCGTGTGAAAGACGACGGGAAAACTATTCGATACCTTTGCTGCGAAGGTAGTCTTCATAACTTCCGCTAAAGTCGATGACGCGTTCCGGCGTAATTTCCAGCACGCGGGTCGCCAGCGAGCTAACGAATTCGCGGTCGTGGGAAACGAAGATCAGGGTGCCCTGATACATCTCCAGTGCCATATTGAGCGACTCGATAGACTCCATATCCAGGTGGTTCGTCGGTTCGTCCATGATCAGAATATTAGGCTTCTGCATCATCAACTTACCAAACAGCATCCGCCCCTTCTCGCCACCGGAGAGCACTTTTGCCGGCTTTTTGATATCGTCCTGGCTGAACAGCAGACGCCCCAGAATGCTGCGCACCGCCTGCTCATCGTCGCCTTCCTGTTTCCACTGGCTCATCCATTCGAACACCGTCAGATCGTTTTCGAATTCATATTCGTGATCCTGCGCGTAATACCCTATGCGCGCATTTTCAGACCATTTCACGGTGCCGTTGTCCGCTTCCAGATCGCCGACCAGCGTTTTCAGCAGGGTGGATTTACCGACGCCGTTGGTGCCGAGCACCGCCAACTTCTCGCCCACTTCCAGAAGCAGGTTAACGCCTTTAAACAGCGGACCGTTGTCAAACCCTTTGCTGAGGGCTTCCACTTCCAGCGCGTTACGGAACAGTTTCTTGTCCTGCTCGAAGCGGATGAACGGGTTCTGACGGCTTGAGGCTTTGACTTCGTCGAGTTTGATTTTATCAATCTGACGGGCGCGGGACGTGGCCTGACGTGACTTTGACGCGTTAGCGCTAAAGCGGCTGACAAAAGACTGCAGCTCGGCAATTTGCGCTTTTTTCTTGGCATTATCGGCGAGCAGGCGTTCACGCGCCTGGGTCGCGGCGGTCATATACTCATCGTAGTTGCCGGGATATACGCGCAGTTCGCCGTAGTCCAGATCCGCCATGTGAGTGCAGACCATATTCAGGAAGTGACGGTCATGCGAAATGATGATCATGGTGCTATCGCGGTCGTTGAGCACCTGTTCCAGCCAGCGAATGGTATCGATATCCAGGTTGTTGGTCGGTTCGTCGAGCAGCAGAATATCCGGATCGGAGAACAGCGCCTGCGCCAGCAGCACGCGCAGCTTCCAGCCTGGCGCGACTTCGCTCATCGGGCCGTAGTGCTGTTCTACGGGGATACCCACGCCGAGCAGCAGTTCACCGGCGCGCGCTTCCGCGGAATAGCCGTCCATCTCGCCATACTTCACTTCCAGATCGGCCACCTTGTAGCCGTCTTCTTCGCTCATTTCAGGCAGCGCGTAAATGCGATCGCGCTCCTGCTTCACTTCCCACAGCTCGCCGTGACCCATGATCACGGTATCAAGCACCGTGAATTCTTCAAAGGCAAACTGATCCTGGCGCAGTTTACCGATCCGCTCGTTGGGATCGAGAGACACGTTGCCGAGCGTCGGCTCAAGATCGCCGCCGAGGATCTTCATAAAGGTGGATTTACCGCTACCGTTGGCGCCAATCAGGCCGTAACGGTTGCCGCCGCCAAACTTGACGGAAATGTTTTCGAACAGCGGCTTACTGCCGAACTGCATGGTGACGTTACTGGAAACTAACACGGACGTATCCTAAAGAAGATGTGACAAACCGCGCATTATGCCACAAGTCTTCAATAAGATCCCGCCCTGCGGCAAACGGCGACGCGTTAAACCGGGGGAAAAAAATGTGATTTCGTACACATCCGAATTCCCTGTTAGCGGGAATGCACATATAATGCGCTCCCAACACTACAGAATTCTCAACCCAACAGCCTGCCAGGCATTGAATCTCGCATAACATGAATATGAAATTAACAACGTTTTTCGCGGCGGCACTCGCTGTAGTCGGCTTTTGCAGTACCGCTTCTGCCGTGACTTATCCGCTGCCAACCGATGGTAGCCGTCTGATTGGTCAAAACCAGGTTATCACCATCCCGGAAGGTAATACCCAGCCGCTGGAATATTTTGCGGCTGAATACCAGATGGGGCTTTCAAACATGCTCGAAGCAAACCCGGGCGTGGACACCTTCCTGCCAAAAGGCGGTACGGTGCTGAATATTCCGCAACAGTTGATCCTGCCGGACACCGTGCATGAAGGCATCGTCATTAACAGCGCGGAAATGCGCCTGTATTACTATCCGAAAGGCACTAATACCGTGATCGTACTGCCTATCGGTATCGGTCAGTTAGGCAAAGATACGCCGATCAACTGGACCACGAAGGTTGAACGTAAGAAAGCGGGCCCGACCTGGACGCCAACCGCGAAAATGCACGCAGAGTACCGCGCGGCGGGCGAACCGCTGCCGGCTGTCGTACCGGCTGGCCCGGATAACCCGATGGGACTTTACGCGCTGTACATTGGCCGCCTGTATGCGATCCACGGCACCAACGCTAACTTCGGCATCGGCCTGCGCGTGAGCCACGGTTGCGTACGTCTGCGTAACGAGGACATTAAATTCCTGTTCGAAAACGTGCCTGTCGGTACCCGCGTACAGTTTATCGATGAGCCGGTCAAAGCCACCACCGAGCCAGACGGTAGCCGCTATATCGAGGTACATAATCCGCTGTCTACCACCGAAGCGCAGTTCGAAGGCGAAGAGATCGTACCGATCACCCTGACGAAGGGCGTGAAGAGCATCACCGAACAGGCTGACGTTGACCAGGCGGTTCTCTCCCAGGCCATTGAAAACCGCTCCGGTATGCCGGTTCGTCTGAACTAATCATCTGAACTAATCAGTGACCAGCGTTGGGTAGCGGCTTGCGCCCTACCCATCCTGCTGAGTCAGATCGTCGGCCCGATAAGCACCACGCCATCGGGCCATCACAACACCAACAGCAGCCCGTATCCTACCAGTCCCGCCCACACCAGCATCGGCAGCGAATAAAGATGAAAGCGCCACCAGATGCGTCGGTCATTCGCCATCCGTAAGGCAATCAAATTCGCCAGCGAGCCAGGCAACAGGCCAAACCCGCCCACGTTCACCGCCCACGCCAGCAACATCGTCGGCGGCACATAATTCAGCAGCAGGATGGTGCCGGGCACATTACTGATAACCTGCGACAGGCCGATCGCCGTCAGCCACAGTCCCGGTTCAGAGAGCGTGCTGACATGATTTAACGCCCCCTGTAACAGGGGTAGCTGCGTCAGCAAATGAACGTCTATGAACATCGCCATAAACACCAACAGCAGCGTCCAGTCCACGCTCAGCACCACGCGACGCGCCAGCAGCAAAAAACCCACCGCCACAATCGCCAGCCCGACAGGCGCCTGTTTCAGCTCTAACGCCGTCAGAAAGACGAGATACAGCGCCAGACAACTCCACACCAGCCGCGGCTGCCATTCTGGCGACCGCGTTCCGCTGTGAAATTCCAGCGGTCTGTTCGGAAAGCAGAACCAGCATAGTACCAACAACGTCAGCATCATCGCCGCAGCAAGCGGGGCCATCTGCAGGATAAACGCGGCGAATGAAAGCCCGCTGCGTCCCCACATCAGGATGTTTTGCGGGTTGCCGACAGGCGTAAGCAGCGAACCGGCGTTGACTGCCAGCGCTTCAAAGATAATCAGTCGGTTTACCGGAATGGCGCACAGCTTTTTAAGGGTGATGGTCAGCGGAACAACAATAAACAAGGCGACATCGTTAGTGAGAAACGTGGAAAGCAGCGCGGCGGCCAGCACCATAAATATCGCCAGACGGCGCTCTGTCGCCAGCCGTCGGGTCATTTTCCGCCCTGCTACATCGAAATAGCCGCTCAGCTCTACGCCTTTTGTAAGCAGCATCAGGCCGCTCAGGGTAACGATCGTATGCCAGTCAATCGCTGCGACCCAGCTTTGCGGCCTGAAGGGCACGTAAAAACTTAATCCCACGCCCACAACGAGCAAGAGATGGAAAAAACGGTCGCGTTTCAGCGCCCGAAAAAAAGGCAGGTTCATTCAGAGGCTGTTCCATGCTGCTGCGTAAACGCGCGAAAAGCGTCCAGCGTCTCCTGACTGACGTGGTGCTCCATCCCCTCCGCGTCACGCCGGGCAATCTCCGGACTCACCCCCAGCACCAGCAGGAAGTTTTCAACGATTTGATGCCGTTCGCGGCTTTCCTGCGCCAGCTTTTCCCCTTCCGGCGTTAAAAAGACGCCGCGCCAGGGGATCATTTCGATCAGACCTACCGACGCCAGGCGTTTCAGCATTTTCGCCACCGTAGGCTGGGAAACCCCAAGACGCGCCGCCATATCGACCTGACGCGCTTCGCCGACCTCAATGATCAGATCGGAGATTAGCTCCACATAGTCGTCAATCAGTTCGCGACGGTGAGCCTCTCTGACCTGGCGAAACCCTTCGACGTGTTCCTCAACGTTCACTAACTGCGTCACTTTTTTCGTTGTTGGCGTACCTGCGCGACGACTCATTCTGCTTCCTCATTCCTGTGACGCATTGACCGCATCGTTCTGGAGAGCGCTCATTGTAAACCAGAGTTGCCCCGGCACAAAAAATTAACGTTTTAGCAATAGCTATATAATATAGCCTGTGCTATATCTGTATGTAATGCAGACACCCTTCACGGATCGAGGGGATCGGTCAGTCAGGAGGTCACAATGAATGAGTTCAAGAGGTGCTTAAGCGTGTTCAGCCATTCTCCCTTTAAGGTTCGGTTAATGCTGCTCTCGATGCTGTGCGATATGATTAGCAGCAAACCGGAACAGGACACCCCGTCAAAAAAATAATGCGGCGTCGCGGTACGCCGCTTCATCTTGCTGTCATGTTCGACGGCTATACTCACCTGCCAGCCAGAATATCCCTTCTTTTTGTCGGATTTGCTAACGTCTTCGCAAAACAATTTCATACTGCCAGTTGACCTTCTGTTTCACAGGCTCTATCTTCTTGCAGCCCTGCCTATATTGCGGCTCGCAGATGCGGACCTCTTCCCCTCTTAACGCACGCTCAGCAGGCGATGACCCTTGGCGCCAGGGTGAGCACATGGCGTTTTTAAGATAGTGGCATATGAATGTAACCCTCAAAGAGACGCTTTTGACGCGCACCCGGGCAATGAGCCCGTGGACGGCCTTTTATTTATTACAGTCTCTGCTGATCAACCTGGCGCTGGGCTACCCGTTTAGTCTGCTCTATACCACGGCCTTTACCTGCATTTTGCTTCTGCTGTGGCGTACCGCGCCGCGTGTACAAAAAGGACTGATTGGCCTCTGCTCGCTGGTGGCGGCGATGTATTTCCCTTTTGGCCAGGCTTACGGCGCGCCGAACTTTAATACACTGCTGGCGCTGCATTCCACCAATATGGAAGAGTCAACGGAAATACTGACCATCTTCCCGTGGTACAGCTATCTGGTTGGCGTGTTTATTTTTGCGCTCGGCGTTATTGCCGTTCGTCGCAAAAAAGAGGAAGTGCAGGCGCGCTGGAACACGTTTGACAGCCTCTGCCTGCTGTTCAGCGTGGTCACATTTTTTGTCGCGCCGCTGCAAAACCTGGCCTGGGGCGGGGTATTTAAGCTCAAAGATACCGGTTATCCGGTGTTCCGCTTTGCAAAAGACGTCATCGTAAACAATAACGAGGTGATTGACGAACAGGCGCGCATGGCGAAACTTGCCAGCATGAAAGATACATGGACCGTCACCGCCGTGAAGCCGAAATATCATACCTACGTGGTGGTGATAGGCGAAAGCGCCCGTCGCGATGCGCTTGGCGCGTTTGGTGGACATTGGGATAACACACCGTTTGCCAGCAGCGTTAACGGGTATTTGTTTACCGACTATGTCGCCGCCAGCGGCTCCACGCAAAAATCACTGGGCCTTACGCTTAATCGGGTGGTGGAGGACAAACCGCAGTTCCAGGATAACTTCGTCACGCTGGCGAACCGCGCGGGCTTTCAGACCTGGTGGTTCTCAAATCAGGGGCAAATCGGGGAGTACGACACCGCCATCGCCAGCATCGCCAGGCGGGCAGACGAAGTTCAGTTCCTGAAAAGCGGCGACTTCGAAGCGGATAAAAACACTCAGGACACCGCCCTGCTGAAAATGACCGCTCAGGTACTGGCGACCGAGCGCACCCAGCCGCAGCTTATTGTGCTGCATTTAATGGGCTCACATCCGCAGGCCTGCGACCGGACACTTGGCAAATACGCAACGTTTGTACAGTCGAAAGAGACCTCCTGCTACCTTTATACCATGACGCAGACCGACGACCTGCTTCGTCAACTCTACGATCAACTGCGCAACAGCGGCGACAGTTTCTCGCTGGTGTATTTCTCCGATCACGGACTGGCCTTTAAGGAACGCGGAAAAGAGGTGCAGTATCTGGCGCACGATGATGCGTTCCAGCAAAACTTTCAGGTGCCGTTTATGGTGCTTTCCAGCGATGACAAAGCGCATAAGGTGATTAAAGCGCGGCGCTCGGCTAACGACTTTCTCGCTTTCTTCTCCCAGTGGACGGGTATTCGCGCGAAGGAGATCAAAACCCGCTACCGTTTTATCTCCGAGCAAAAGGCCGGGCCAGTGTACATTACCAACTTCAAGTTACAGAAAGTGGATTATAACCATCTGGGGACGGACATTTTCTCGACGAAGTAACCGGCACAGGCAAAAAAAATCCGCCCCGAAAGGCGGATTTTTTATATCACCGAAGTGATTAGAAGCGGTAACCAACGCCGGCGATCCAGGTGCCAACGTCAACGCTACGAATACGGCTCTGCTCGTAGGAGAAGTCCAGAGCTACGTTTTCGATCGGGTTGAACTGCAGGCCAGCACCGTAGGTGAAGCCGTAGTCGCTGGTGTCATCTTTGTAGCCAGGGTAGTTAGTCTGCTGGAATTTACCGTAGCCAACACCCACAACACCGTAGATGCTTGCCCAGTCGTTCAGACGGTAAGCCGGACCCGCGGTGATGCTGTAGTACTGGGATTTGTTGTAATCGCCCGCACTGTTAGTACGATCTTTTTCAGAGTAAGTGAAGGAACCGATTACGCCCAGCGGGTTGTTGTCCTGCTCATAACGATACTTCAGGTTGAAACCGTTCATTTTGTTCGCTACGCCCTGAGCATCGCTCTGTGCGTAACCGCCGGTAACAGTAGAAGTTGCTGCAGAAGCGGTACCTGCAGTGAAAGCCAGAACAGCGGCCAGTGCTGAAAGACATGCAATTTTTTTCATAACCACCTCAAATGTGCTTCAAATAAGTCCTAAGTTTTAAATATATCAAAAATTGATGAGAAACTCTTTGCGATTCGCGATGTCTAACGGGTCAATTCATGTAACAAAACATTTCCACAACCCGCTATCCTATTCAAATAACATCACTTTTCTGGAAATCCAGCACATTATTACGCGCATAACAACGGACATTCATCCAGATTATTCCTAATCATAAAGTTTATTAATTCATCAATACCCTTTCATTCTACGACGTTTCACGAAAAATTTTTCAACAAAGACTCAACCGTTAAAGGTTTATTCCATTACACTGCCTGTTTTACTTTTCTATACATCACGCGCCCCATCGTGCGGCTGGTTCTTTGCCAGGCTCAACGATGGCGTGTTTTACCGTCCAGTGTCAGGAGAAAGGATGCCAGGGTCTTCACGTAAAATCCCAGTTTGGTTGCCGATAGTCGTACTGCTGATTGCGATGTGCTCCATTCAGAGCGGCGCATCATTGGCAAAATCGTTGTTCCCTCTGGTTGGCGCGCCGGGCGTTACCGCGCTGCGCCTGGCGCTGGGCACACTTATTCTGGTTGCCTTTTTTAAACCCTGGCGTCTGCGCTTTGCGAAAGAACAGCGGCTGCCGCTGCTTTTCTATGGGCTGTCGTTGGGTGGGATGAATTATCTCTTTTACCTGTCGATTCAGACGGTGCCGCTCGGCATCGCGGTTGCGCTGGAATTTACGGGGCCGCTGGCCGTGGCCCTGTTCGCGTCTCGACGTCCGGTGGATTTCATCTGGGTGGTGCTGGCGGTACTCGGGCTGTGGTTTTTGCTGCCGCTGGGTCAGGATGTGTCGCATGTCGATCTGACAGGCGCAGCGTTAGCGCTGGGCGCGGGCGGTTGCTGGGCTATCTATATTCTTAGCGGCCAGCGCGCCGGGGCGGAACATGGGCCGGCAACGGTCGCGGTCGGCTCGCTGATTGCCGCCATTGTGTTTGTTCCTCTCGGCGCAGCACAGGCTGGCGAGGCGCTCTGGCACTGGTCGATAATCCCACTGGGACTGGCCGTCGCGGTGCTGTCTACTGCGCTCCCCTACTCCCTGGAGATGATTGCCTTAACCCGACTGCCGACACGAACGTTTGGCACGTTGATGAGCATGGAGCCCGCGCTGGCGGCGGTAGCCGGCATCGTGTTCCTCGGCGAAACGCTGACCGTCATCCAGTTGCTGGCGCTGGGGGCTATCATTGCCGCCTCTATGGGTTCAACGTTAACGATTCGACGCGATACTGAAATTAAAAAAGTTGACGTAAAGTAATTTTACATTTCTGCATGGTTTGCATAACCATGCAGAATATCCTTCCGCTTACCCACGCTATTTTCCGCCCTGGCGCTATGTGTTTTACCGATGTTTATTTGCAAGGATTTTCCTGGACTCAGGTTAATATCGCTATGGCCTTACGGAATAATTTTTCATTTGCAACATTATGAATAGCAATGCAATTCCTGATGAACATGGCAATGCGCTATTAAAGCGATAGGGAGAGCCAGAAAAGCAGGATCGATAACCGGTGCTATACTTAGTTTCGTTAATTACCGGGACATAACATCAAGAGGATATGAAATTATGAGTACCGCTAAATTGGTAAAAACAAAAGCGTCCAATCTGCTTTATACCCGCAACGATGTCTCCGACAGCGATAAGAAAGCAACGGTTGAGTTGCTGAATCGTCAGGTTATCCAGTTTATCGACCTGTCTCTGATTACGAAACAGGCTCACTGGAACATGCGCGGTGCTAATTTTATTGCCGTACACGAAATGCTGGATGGCTTCCGTACTGCGTTAACCGATCATCTGGATACTATGGCTGAACGTGCCGTACAACTGGGTGGCGTTGCCTTAGGGACGACTCAGGTTATCAACAGCAAAACCCCGCTGAAAAGCTATCCGCTGGACATCCATACCGTTCAGGATCACCTGAAGGAGCTGGCAGATCGTTATGCTGTCGTGGCAAACGACGTGCGTAAAGCGATTGGCGAAGCGAAGGATGAAGACACCGCTGATATCTTCACCGCCGCGTCACGCGATCTCGACAAATTCCTGTGGTTTATCGAATCTAACATCGAATAATCGCGTCATAAGTAAGACCTCTACAACCCTCGCTTCGGCGGGGGTTTTGCACTTTTATAGTGCAGCACACGGCCTCCCTGCCGCAATAAAGTAAATTTATTGTAATAATCACCTCACACAATCGTTAACGAAAGATTGTTTTAACAGCAATATTTACGCTAAATAAGCAGACTGCTAGCGCCACTCCGGTCATGCACTCATTTAGTGCCCCGTTTTGGTGCAAAAAGCGACACTTGCCACGCTGCGTGTGCAAACTTGCGTTGCGGCCTCTTGTTAAAACAAGGGGTTGCAAAACTGGCACGAATCTTTCATTACGCTTACTGTTCTTGCAGGGGATCGCCCCGTGGATAAAAAAGGAAATGCTATGAAGTCTTTATTAAACGTTTCACTGGCAGCACTTACCCTGGCTTTTGCCGTCTCTTCTCACGCGGCGGAAAAAAAACTGATTGTGGCGACTGACACCGCGTTCGTTCCGTTTGAATTCAAACAGGGTGACAAATACGTTGGCTTTGATGTGGATCTGTGGGCTGCCGTCGCGAAAGAGCTGAAGCTGGACTATCAACTGAAGCCGATGGATTTCAGCGGCATTATCCCGGCACTGCAAACCCGCAACGTCGACCTGGCGCTGGCGGGCATCACCATTACCGACGAGCGTAAAAAAGCGATCGATTTCTCTGACGGCTACTACAAAAGCGGCCTGTTAGTGATGGTGAAAGCGAATAACAACGATGTGAAAAGCGTGAAAGATCTGGACGGTAAAGTGCTGGCGGTGAAGAGCGGCACCGGCTCCGTTGACTACGCGAAAGCGAACATCAAGACCAAAGATCTGCGCCAGTTCCCGAATATCGATAACGCCTATATGGAGCTGGGCACCAATCGCGCGGACGCGGTTCTGCACGACACGCCAAACATCCTCTATTTCATCAAAACCGCCGGCAATGGCCAGTTCAAGGCGGTCGGTGAGTCTCTGGAAGCGCAGCAGTACGGTATCGCGTTCCCGAAAGGCAGTGACGATCTGCGTGAAAAAGTGAACGGCGCGCTGAAAACCCTGCGTGAGAACGGCACTTACAACGAAATTTACAAAAAATGGTTCGGTACTGAACCGAAATAAAACAGCCTGAGAGCCAGGCTCTGTAACGCCCGGTAGCGTTTGCCGGGCCTACACTTTTAGCCATCGTACGATCGGCTATTTTCACCACGGTAACAGGAATAACATATGCAGTTTGACTGGAGCGCCATCTGGCCCGCCATTCCGATCCTGCTTCAGGGCGCCAAAATGACCCTGTGGATCTCGATCCTCGGCCTCGCCGGGGGGATCGTCATTGGCCTGCTGGCGGGGTTAGCCCGTACTTACGGCGGCTGGATCGCCAATCACGTCGCCCTTGTGTTTATCGAAATCATTCGCGGCACGCCTATCGTCGTGCAGGTGATGTACATCTACTTCGCCCTGCCGATGGCCTTCCCGGACCTGCGCATCGACACCTTTAGCGCGGCGGTAATCACCATCATGATTAACTCCGGCGCGTACATCGCGGAAATTACCCGCGGTTCGGTCTTGTCGATCCACAAAGGGTTCAGCGAAGCTGGGCTGGCGCTCGGGCTTTCACGTCGCGAAACCATTCGTCACGTGATTATGCCGCTGGCGCTGCGCCGCATGCTGCCATCGCTTGGCAACCAGTTAATTATCAGCATTAAAGACACCTCGCTGTTCATCGTGATTGGGGCGGCTGAGCTGACCCGCAGCGGCCAGGAGATCATCGCCGGCAACTTCCGCGCGCTGGAAATCTGGACCGCTGTCGGCGTGATTTACCTCATCATCACGCAGGTCTTGAACATCGTGCTTCGTAGTCTGGAAAGAAGGATGAAAATCCTGTGATTGAATTTAAAAACGTCTCCAAGCATTTTGGCCCAACCCAGGTGCTGCATAATATCGATCTGAATATCAAACAGGGCGAAGTGGTGGTGATTATCGGGCCGTCAGGCTCCGGAAAATCCACGCTGTTACGCTGCATTAATAAACTGGAGGAGATCACCTCCGGCGATCTGATCGTTGACGGCCTGAAGGTCAACGATCCGAAGGTAGACGAGCGTCTGATTCGCCAGGAAGCGGGAATGGTATTCCAGCAGTTTTACCTGTTTCCTCATCTGACCGCCCTGGAAAACGTCATGTTCGGCCCGCTGCGCGTACGCGGCACCCGTAAAGAAGAGGCGGAAAAACAGGCGAAAGCGCTGTTGGCGAAGGTCGGCCTTGCCGAACGCGCGCACCACTATCCGTCTGAGCTTTCAGGCGGGCAGCAGCAGCGTGTGGCGATTGCCCGCGCCCTGGCGGTTAAGCCGAAAATGATGCTGTTTGATGAGCCGACCTCTGCGCTTGACCCCGAGTTGCGCCACGAGGTTCTGAAAGTCATGCAGGATCTGGCGGAAGAAGGCATGACCATGGTCATCGTAACCCATGAAATCGGCTTTGCCGAAAAAGTGGCCTCGCGTCTTATCTTCATTGACAAAGGCCGGATTGCCGAAGACGGCAATCCGCAGGCGCTGATTGAAAACCCGCCAAGTCAGCGTCTACAGGAATTTTTGCAGCACGTTTCCTGACGATTCGCCTCCCTTTCGCGCCGAAGGGGAGGTTTTCTACGACTCCTCCCAAATCCAAACCTCATCCCTCCAGCAACTATACTTATTGTTTTGCACAATTTTCTCATTGGAGGAGTCATGCGGTGGATCCTGTTTGTCCTCATTTGTCTGGCGGGGGCGCCCGCCCATGCGGTGACGATTCCCGGCGTGACCGCCAGCCCGGCGGCAGATGCTAAAACTGCGCCCGCGCCCGAGCCGGACATTGAACAAAAAAAAGCGGCTTATGCCGCTCTGGCCGATGTGCTGGAAAATGAGGCGTCGCGCAAGGAACTCATTGGCCAGTTGCGCAGCGCCGCCACAACATCCGCGCCTGAGTCCTCCCCCAAAATCGTTCCTCCTGCCGTTGTGGAAGAAAAAACGGTGCTGGAGAATATCACCGACATCAGTCATCGCTACGGTGCGGCCTTCGCCGGGCGCTTCGCCCAGCTTTATCGTAATATCACAGACGCACCGCATAAACCCTTTAACAGCCAGACGTTCACCAACGCCCTCACCCACTTCCTGATGCTGGCGGTCGCCGTGTTCAGCTTTTACTGGCTGATTCGTCGGTGCGCGCTTCCGCTGTATCGCAAAATGGGTAACTGGGCGCGGAAGAAAAATCGTGAGCGCCGCAACTGGCTTCAGCTTCCGGCGATGATCGTCGGGGCTTTTATTATCGATCTGCTGCTGCTGGCGCTGACGCTATTTGTCGGGCAGTTACTGAGCGACAGGCTAAACGCCGGAAGCCGCACCATTGCGTTTCAGCAGAGTCTGTTTCTCAATGCCTTTGCCCTGATTGAGTTTTTTAAAGCGATACTGCGTCTGATCTTCTGCCCGAAAGTGGCGGAGCTGCGTCCGTTTTCAATTCAGGACAGCAATGCCCGGTACTGGAACCGCCGGTTAAGCTCGTTGAGCAGTTTGATTGGCTATGGGCTGATCGTCGCCGTTCCCATTATTTCTAATCAGGTCAACGTGCAGGTCGGCGCGATGGCGAACGTGGCGATCATGCTGTGCATAACGCTGTGGGCGCTGTATCTGATCTTTCATAATAAAAAGGATATCACCGGGCATCTGCTGAACCTGGCCGATCGTTCGCTGGCCTTTTTTAGCCTGTTTATTCGCGCTTTTGCGCTGGTGTGGCACTGGCTGGCAAGCGCCTATTTCATCGTCCTGTTTTTCTTTTCGCTGTTCGATCCGGGGAACAGCCTGAAATTTATGATGGGCGCAACGGTGCGCAGTCTGGCCATCATCGCCATTGCCGCTTTCGTGTCGGGGATGTTCTCTCGCTGGATCGCCAAAACTATTACCCTCTCTCCACACACGCAGCGAAATTATCCTGAACTGCAAAAGCGCCTGAACGGCTGGCTGTCCACCGCGCTTAAAGTGGCGCGTTTCCTGACGGTGTGCGTCGCCATTATGCTGTTGCTGAATGCCTGGGGACTGTTCGACTTCTGGAACTGGCTGCACAACGGCGCGGGTGAAAAGACGGTGGATATCCTGATCCGTATCGCGCTGATCCTGTTCTTCTCGGCGGTGGGCTGGACCGTTCTCGCCAGCCTAATCGAAAACCGTCTGGCCTCCGATATTCATGGTCGTCCGTTACCCAGTGCGCGCACCCGCACGCTGCTGACGCTGTTTCGCAATGCGCTGGCGGTGATCATCAGCACCATCACCATTATGATTGTGCTTTCAGAGATCGGGGTGAATATCGCTCCGCTGCTGGCAGGCGCCGGCGCGCTGGGACTGGCGATTTCGTTCGGGTCGCAAACGCTGGTCAAAGATATTATTACCGGCGTGTTTATCCAGTTCGAAAATGGCATGAATACCGGCGATCTGGTCACCATCGGGCCGCTGACCGGAACGGTTGAGCGGATGTCAATTCGTTCGGTTGGCGTGCGGCAGGACACCGGGGCATATCATATTATTCCCTGGTCCTCGATCACGACCTTCGCCAACTTTGTGCGCGGCATTGGTTCGGTGGTGGCGAACTACGACGTGGACCGTCAGGAAGATGCCGACAAAGCCAATCAGGCGTTGAAAGACGCGGTTAACGCGGTGATGGAAAATGAGGAGGTGCGGGGCCTGATCATCGGTGAGCCGACCTTTGCCGGTATCGTAGGGCTGACCAACACCGCCTTTACGCTGCGCGTGTCGTTCACGACCCTGCCGCTAAAACAGTGGACGGTCCGCTTCGCGCTGGACAGCCAGGTGAAAAAACATTTCGACCTGGCCGGGGTGCGCCCGCCGGTGCAGACGTATCAGGTCCTGCCTGCGCCGACGATGTCGCCGGCGGCAGAAACCGCTTCCGCGCCGCTACCGCCAAACGCCCCGACGCTTTAGCGTTGACGCGCGTTAAAACGGCGGCGCTGGTCATCGTCCATAAAGGTCCAGGCGATAAAGCGACTCTGCTTATTGCCCTGGGCCATCTCTTTTTTCACCACCCTGACGGCGCCGACATCCGTCAGCGCCCGATACAGCGGCGGCAGATTTTCCCCCCGTGACACCAGTGTGGTAAACCACATCACCTGGCGTCCAAAAGCCCGGCTTTCGGCAATCATGGTTTTAATAAACGCCACTTCGCCCCCCTCACACCACAGCTCCTGCTGCTGGCCGCCAAAGTTCAGCGCGTCGTCTTTATCCTGTCCCAGGTTACGCCGTTTACGCTCACTACCCGCACGCGCGGCGGCGGCAGAGTCATGGAATGGCGGATTGCACAGCGTCGCATCGTATTGCTCGTTTTTATGGATAACGCCGTTAAAGACAGCCGAAGCGGTTTTCTGCCGACGCAAACGTATTGCGCGCGTCAGTCCGGGGTTGCCGTTGATAATCGCCTGTGCGCTGGCAAAGGCGCGATCGTTGGTCTCGCTACCGGTAAAGCGCCAGCCGTATTCATGAACGCCAATCAGCGGATAAATACAGTTTGCCCCCACGCCGATATCAAGCAGCGTGGCCGATGAGGGAACGCTGCCCGTGGTTTCAGCCAGCAGATCGGCCAGGTGATGGATGTAATCCGCCCGTCCCGGTACCGGTGGGCATAAAAAACCGTCAGGGATATCCCAGTTCGCCACCCCGTAGTAATGGGCCAGCAGCGCTTTATTCAACGCTTTGACCGCCTGCGGATTGGCGAAATCGACGCTTTGTTCGCCCGCGGGTGTTCGGGTCAGAAACTGCGTCAGCTCAGGCGTGACTTTACAGAGCGCGGTCAGATCGTAGCGACTGTGGTGACGGTTACGCGGGTGTAATCCCGGTTTCTGGGGGGCCATAGCTTTCTCCTTTTAACAGCGGCGTAAGATACCCGCATAACGCAATGTGGTAAACCTGTGCAAAGCGAAAACCCGTTCAAAGGACCTGATCAGCGTCGTCCTGTGACGGGCTGCGCTCAAATCCTCAGAAAATCAGCATGATGTATGTCATTGATTTGTAAAAATGCGTCAATTATTATCGTTCAAAAATTGAGCATATCTTCATCAATTTTTTCCGCTGTTGCCGCGACTGCGGCGACCTACACTTAGGAGGCACAACACGTTGTTTCACCAAGGAGCGCATCATGAAAAAATGCCTCGCCTTCCTCCTCGCCACCGCGTTTGCCGGTATAGCGTCCGCGGCGTCAGCCGCACAGCCTCTGAGCAGTCCGGATGCCGGACAGTTGCGCGCATCGGGCACCGTTTCCGCCACCGGCGCAACCAACCTGAGCGAACTGGAAGACAAACTGGCGGAAAAAGCGAAGGAGCAAGGCGCAACCGGCTTCGTCGTTAATTCCGCAGGCGGTAAAAATCAGATGTATGGCACGGCCACGATCTATAAATAACCTTCCATTTATCTTCTCCGGCCCGATGGCGCATGCGTCTTTCGGGCTGATACCCTGCGAATCCGCAGACCCGTTATACTTAATTATCCATCTATCATAAGGAGAACACGCTATGGCCTCCGGTTGGGCTAATGATGACGCCGTAAACGAACAGATCAACAGTACGATTGAAGATGCCGTTGCCCGCGTACGCGGTGAAATTCCGCGTGGTGATAGTCTGTATGAATGTGCAGAATGCGGTGATCCCATCCCTGAAGCACGACGCCAGGCGATACCCGGCGTGCGGCTATGCCTCGCCTGTCAACGGGAGAAAGATTTACATAATGCAACATATGCAGGATATAATCGCAGAGGCTCCAAAGACAGCCAGTTACGCTGACTTTTCTTTACCTGGATCTGTAGAATTTGCCGTTTCGCTTACACTCACGTTAAAACGCAGTCTGCGTGGCAAAACGTGCCGTTAATCACGCTACTGTAAAGCCGACTGCGAAGAAGCGTAAATTCATGCTATGAATTAATTAATAATCAATAAGTTATTTTTCATTCAATTTATTTGATGAAGGCGGTCAATTCTATTCGATTTTCTCTCTCGCCAAAAACCGTGATACTCATCACATCGACGGAACATCGTCTTCCTTAAAGAATAACCTGCGAGAGATTAATAATGAAAAACATCAAATACGCTATTGCTGCTGTTGCCCTGTCCACACTCTCTTTTGGCGCCTTCGCGGCCGAACCCGTTACTGCTGCACAGGCGCAAAGCATGAATAAAATCGGTGTAGTGTCTGCGGATGGCGCAACCACGCTGGACGGTCTGGAAGCGAAACTGGCTGAAAAAGCGACCGCTGCGGGCGCCAGCGGATACAGCATTACCTCTGCCACCAACAACAACAAAATGAGCGGCACCGCTGTTATCTATAAATAATTTCACCCCGTCTGTTTGCCGACAGACACACTGCTCCAACCCTCATTGAACCATTGTTACCCTTGTTTGCCCGTCCGCCACTGAACGGGCTTTTTTTTATCCGTTTTCGCCATCGCTTAAAACGACTGATTCACCCGAGCCAGGCCTTCTTCCAGCGTTTCAACGTCAGAGGTCGCCACCAGACAGCACGCCATCTGGCGCTTTATTGACGCCGGAACCGGTTCACTTCCGGCAAGACAACGTTCGATCCAGCGCGCGGTAGTTTGCGGATCTTTTGCCGCAGGCAGCGGCACCGGCGCGTCCGGGATATCGCTTTGGCGCTCCTGCAACACCCGAATGCCGCTGCCGTCTATCAGGCTGATTTGCGGACAGCGCTGCGGATTCGCATACACTTCCCCTTCCGTACCGTGCATCAACAGGCCGCGACCGCCGATGTCGCTGAAGAACTTCGCCACACGGGGGACATATTCGGGATGGGAGACGCTGGAAAGACGCAACGCGGCGTCTTCAGCGAACGGCGTTGCCAGCTTGGCAAGAGTATGCGCGCTGTTGCGAACGCCTAAGCGCCAGCGCATCGCCAGCTGCGTTTCCAGCGGCGGGCACAGCGCCCCGACCGGAATAAATACCGGCTGGTGACCATCCAGTTTTGCCTGCGCCTGCCCGGCATGACGCGTCGGCGGAATGCCCATCAGTTCGAAAATCGTTTCCGTCAGGACACGCGTGGGATCTTCACTGACGCCGTGAACCACCACCGGGAAGCCCAGTTTATGCAACAGTATCGCCAGCAGCGGCGTCAGATTGGCCTGTTTACGCGCGCCGTTATAGCTAGGAATAACAATCGGCATCGGTTTCGCAACGGGCGGGGTGAGCGTAATCGTATGATGCTGCATGGCCTCATAGAATCCGCGCATTTCCGCCTCACCTTCCCCTTTGATGCGCAGCGCGATCAGAATACCGCCCATTTCCAGCTCAGGCACTTCGCCGTTTAGCATCCGACTATACAGGCCGCGCGCCGTGTCCTGATCCAGATCGCGGGCGTGATTTTTCCCCCGGCCTATCTCTTTAATGATGCTGCGATAATCCATGATGTCTCCCCTGTGACATTTTTTTAACAATATAGCCCTTAACCCGAGACGGCTGATAGCTTTTTATCGCGCTGCCCAATCATCTGTTTTTGAAAAAGTTCTACAAATGCAAGCGCAAGTTCAAATATTTGTGATTATCTCTACACAATCTTCCTTCCCCTCATTCTGCTTAAATATCCAACGCATCAATAGTGAGGACTATCGGTAACAACGTCCAGGCAACGTTTTACCCAGAGAATACCAGGAATGATTATGAACAAGGTGGCTTTAGGCTTAGTGTTCGCGGCAACGGTTGGATGCACTGCATCGGCATTTGCCGCAACCAATGGCGAAGGACAAATTAACTTTACCGGCGAAATCGTGGATTCCGCCTGTCAGGTTGTGAACGGGTTGAGCAACCCGTTAAATGTGCAGTTAGGTAAGGTGTCAAAAACGGTATTTACCGGTGCTGGCTCCACCAGCACGGCAACAAAGTTTGATATTCAACTGACGGGTTGTCCGGAGACTGTCACGTCTGCCGCCATTAATTTCGGCGGAACGCCGGATGCAAACGACAATCGCTCGCTGGCAATCACCCCGGGCGCCGATGCTGCAACGGGCGTGGCCATCCAGTTGCTCGATTCGGCTGAGCAACCGGTGAGTTTATACACGCCTTCCCGCGAATATCCGTTAATGTCAGGAAGCTCGGTCAACGATCTGGAGTTTGCCGCACGCTATATCCAGACTCAGGCGGCTATAACCGCAGGTCCGGCTAATTCCGTTTCAACCTTCACTGTTATCTATAACTGATATTCCCCATCCAGAGGAGTCGCGTTACGTCTGCGCGGCTTCCTCTCTTTACGTTGAGAGACAGGTATGCGCCACGGTTATTTACTGAGTACACTTTTTCTGGTAGCCGCAACGGCACATGCGGGTGTTATTATTAACGGCACTCGCCTGGTTTATCAGGGAGAAAAAAAGGAATCTTCTCTTGGTATTTCAAACCCAGATAGCATGGATTATCTGGTACAGTCCTGGGTAGATTCTGGCAGTAATAATCGGACTAAAGCCCCCTTTTTAATTACCCCGCCTTTATTCCGCCTCGATGCCAATGAGGATAATGTTCTGCGTGTCGTTCGCACCGGTGGAGATCTACCGAAAGACCGCGAGTCCCTGTACTGGTTGAATATTAAAGCGATCCCATCGTCAAAGCGAATTGAAGGGGTTAACACCCTGCAAATCGCCATTAATACACGCATTAAGCTGCTTTACCGCCCGTCAGGCATTAAAGGTAAGCCTGAAGACGTCGCCAATAAACTGGAATGGCGTCGCGAAGGTAACGATGTGGTGGTAAAAAACCCGACCCCATTCTATATGAATTTTCAGAAAGTGACGCTGAACGGCCACAGAGTGAATAAAGCGACGTGGGCGGTCCCTGAGGCCGAAACGCATTTTGCCCTCCCGGCGGAGGCTGACGGAACAGCGTTAACCTATTCCATCATCACTGATTACGGCAGCATTAGCCAGACGTTCACTAAGACCCTGCATTAATAACGTTGTCCTCTGGCGCCATATTTATTATGTATAGTCATCAAAAGCCGTTTTCCTGCCGCTTATTTGCCGCGCTGGTCCTGCTATGTGGACTGGCGGCGGCAGTTTTTGCGCAGCAAACCAGGGCGGATGATTATTTTAATCCGGCGTTACTGGATATTGATAATCCGCAGCAGGGAAAGACGGATTTGTCGATTTATGAAAAAGGTCCCGGCCAGGCGCCTGGCAACTATCAGGTGACAATTTTTATTAATAACAGCAAAGTCGATACCCGTAACGTCACCTTCAATTTACAGACTCACGCGAAAGGAACGCGTACCCTCCAGCCTTGCTTTTCGCTGGATGATCTCAAGACGCTGGGGATTAAGACAGACGCCTATCCTCAGCTTATGACAGAGAGCAAGTGCGCGGACTTAAGCGTTATCCCTGCCGCATCGGCCACCTTTCGCGTACGCAATCAGCAGTTGTTACTCAGCATCCCCCAGTCAGCGTTGGGACAGGTGCCGCGCGGCTATATCGATCCGAAAGACTTTGACGAAGGGATCACGGCCGGTCTGATTAACTACAGCGCTAACGCCAGCCACAGCCATGCGCGGCAACAAAACAGCCAGGACAATAGCAGCCAATACATCAACCTCCGCCCAGGGCTGAATATCGGCGCGTGGCGGGTGCGTAATTATTCCACCTGGAACCGTAATGCCACGGGCGACGATCGTCAGGAGAAATTCTCCTCCGTCTATACCTACGCGCAGCGTGATATTGTCGCCCTGAAAAGCACTTTGACAGTCGGTCAAAGCTCCTCGCCAGCAGACGTCTTTGACAGCGTGCCGTATACCGGCGCGCAGCTAAACGCTGAAAACGAGATGCTGCCCGACAGCGAAAAAGGCTATGCGCCGATTATTCGCGGCACCGCCCACAGCAATGCGCGGGTCGTCGTTCGACAGAATAGCTACGTCATTTACCAAAACACCGTTGCGCCTGGCGCGTTTGAGATTAACGATCTCTACCCTACCGGCAGCAGCGGCGACCTTCAGGTCACGGTCCAGGAGACGGACGGCAGTGAAAGCCACTTCGTCGTGCCTTATGCCTCCGTACCGGTTCTGCAGCGTGAAAAGCACCTGCGTTACAGCGTTACCGCGGGTCGCTATCGTTCCTATGACAGTCACGTTGAGAAAACGCCGTTCGCCCAGGGCAGCGCTATTTACGGTTTACCCTACGGCGTTACCGCCTATGGCGGGGCGCAGCACAGCAGCCACTATCAGTCGCAGGCCATCGGCGCCGGGAAAAATTTCGGTGATTTAGGGGCGTTTTCCGTCGATGTTACCCGTGCGAAAGCACTGCTCAAAAAACAGCAAGCCCATAAAGGCCGATCCTGGCGCGTGCGTTACAGCAAAAATTTCGTCGGTTCCGGCACCAACTTCTCACTGGCGGGCTATCGCTACAACAGCAAAGGGTTCTATACCCTCGAAGACACCCTGGAATCCTATACCCAGACTGACGACGTCTCCGCTCCCCGGCAGCGTCGCGCCCGCACCGAGGCCACCCTTGACCAGACGCTGGGTGAGCGCTGGGGTTCGCTTACGCTCAGTCTGGTGAAAGAAACGTACTGGAGTCAACGCCAGGACATGACGTCAATGAGCGTCAGCTACAACAACAGCTGGCACGGCGTAAGCTATAGCCTGAGCTACAGCATGAACAAGAACACCCGCGACAGCGACGATAAAAGCGCCGACCAGAACGATAACCAGTTCGCACTAAGCGTTTCCATACCTCTCGATCGCTGGATGCACAACACATGGGCGACGTACAACCTGAACAACACCCGGGCAGGCGCCACGCAAAATATCGGCCTTAACGGCACCGCACTGCAGGAGGACAATCTTAACTGGAGCCTGCAGGAAGGGCTGAGCAATACCGGTAGCGGCAGTTCAACCAGTATGAATATGGATTACAAAGCGACTTATGGCGAAGTAAGCGGCGGCGTCAGTCAGGATAAATACCAGCGTACGGTGAATGTGGGACTGCAAGGAGGCATCGTTGCTCATGCCAATGGGATCACATTGAGTCAACCGCTTGGCGAAACCATTGCTCTGGTGAAAGCGCCGGGTGCATATGGCACGCATATTACCAACCAGACTGGGGTAGAAACGGATTTTCGCGGCTACACCGTCGTTCCGTTTGTCACGGCCTACCGTCATAACACCATTTCACTGGATACCGAAACATTGCCGGATGATGCCGACGTGACCCATGCGGCGCAAATTGTCACACCGACCCGCGGCGCCGTGGTTCGCGCCAGTTTTAACACCCGCACAGGCAACAGAGTGTTAATGACGCTTACGCAAAACGGCAAACCGCTCCCCTTTGGCGCAACGGTTACGACAGGGGATAAGGACAGCGAATTTATTGTCGGCGCTGACGGACAAACCTATCTTTCCGGTCTGCCTCAACATGGACGTCTCGCCGTTTCCTGGGGGGACGATACCAGCGAGCACTGCGTCGCTGACTACGCGCTTACGGATGAGAAAAACGAAACCCGCATCATTAACGCTGCCGCGCAGTGTCACTGACCATTAAGGCAATACATATGCATATGATTAAGCATTGTTTTTACCTGGCGATCCTTACCGCTGCCGGGTTGTTTATGCCGCACGCCAAAGCGTCCTGCCACACGCCGGACATGCCAAAACTGATTAACGTGCCTTCGATTTCGGTACCGGTTACGCTCGCCATTGGCGAAACCATTCCCGGCTCAGAACAGACTGTACATGTCGCGGGTAACTGCGATGAGCGTTACGACAGCGGACTGGAAATTATCTCCTGTTATTATGGTTCCGGCGCTGAAATTCCCGGAATGAACGGCGTGTACGATTCCGGCGTGCCCGGTATCGGCGTGGCGCTGATGAATGACAAAGGCCAACGCATCAGCGGTGCTGGCGGGCAACAGTGCGACTCACGCGCCACGCCGATTGCCTATGTCTCTTCTGATGGCTACCAGTCATTTAATTTCGACGTGACGCTTCAACTGGTTAAAACGAGTCATCAAGTCGCATCCGGTACGCTGGTACAGGCGCAAACAACATTTGGCATCGGTATTTATGCTCATGAAGGGATCGGCGATCCCAATACCCTTTCGTATGCCGGTAATGTCGTTCTGAAAGAGGTCACCTGCTCGGTGTTGCCGAAAAATCTCACCGTTAATCTCGGTGATTTTCCGGTCAGCGATTTCGTGAGTATCGGAACATTGTCTACCCCCGCCCAAAGCTTTGACGTGACGGTACACTGCGACAGCACTGTTCAGCCGCAGGTGAAGATAACCAGCGCAAACGGCTATGAATCGACGTTCGAAGGCGTTCTGAAACTGACGCAGCAGAAAGGAATGGCCACCGGGATTGGCGTCAGGATGCTCTTTGACGGCCATCTGGCCACCTTTGACAGCTATGTTGAAACTGCAAGCCAGGCGATCGCCAACGAAACGTTGACCATACCTTTCCAGGTGCGCTATCAGCAGACCCGCGAGGTCGTCACTCCCGGCCCTGCCAATACCGTGGCGACCATTACCCTCGCCTATAAGTGACCACGATGAAAAAGAGCGCATTGATTCTTGCCCTGGGTTTGATCGCGCAGGCTAACGCGGATGATATTCAGATCCAGATGAACGGTAATATCTTCGCCAACACCTGCATCGTTGACAGCGCCAGCCGCAATCTGACGGTAGATTTAGGCCAGGCGGTTTCCGGTAGCTTTAAAGACATTGGCGACACCGGTGAATGGAAAGACTTTTCCCTGACGGTGACGCATTGCCCGGAATCGCTCACCCTTGCTACAGCTTTTTTTTATGGAAAGCCTGACAGCTCGCACCCGACAAAATTCGCCAATATCGGTAGCGCCAAAGGACTGGCGCTGGAACTCGCGGACCGCCAGGACCATATGCTTATCGCCCCCCAGGCCGCCTTCAGCGCGGTGATCAACCCCAGCGACCGCACGGCCACCTTTCCGCTGGCGGCGCGTTATTACGCTACCGCCATGCCCGTCACGGCCGGCACGTTCAGCAGCGTTGTGCAGGTGACCTTCACTTACCAGTAGGACTGCGCCCCTTAGCACGGATGCTTTTTCTTCGCCCGGCAGCCACTTTTGCCGGGCGTTTTTTTACTTCCGGCACCTCCGGGCGTTCAATGGGGAAAACAGGCAGCGCGTCCAGTAGCCGCTTACCGTAATTTTTGGTCAACAGCCGCTTGTCATAAATCACCACTTCGCCCCAGCAGCCGTGGCTACGGATCAGACGACCGACCTGCTGGATGAGGTTAAACGATGCCGCAGGCAAACTCTGCACCTCAAACGGATAACGATTCAGACTTTTTAGCCATTCGCCTTCGGTAATGACCACCGGGCTGTCAATGGGCGGAAAGGCGATCTTATGGATATGCACCTGACTGAGTAATTCGCCTTTCAGGTCCAGCCCTTCGGCAAAGGATTGCAGCCCGACCAGCACGCTGCGCTCGCCGCCTTCCACCCGCTTGCGATGCAGTTCCACCAGCCGATAGCGTGGCTGATCGCCCTGCACTAACAGCAGTAACCGCAGGTCGGTAACGTACTCAAGAAAGCGTTGCATCGCCCTGCCGCTGGCGAACAGCACCAGCATGCCGAGGTGCTTTTTGCTTTCGACCTGCTGACGAAAATAGGCAGCCATTTCGGCGATGTGCTGCTCTTCGTTATCAATGAGCGGCTCATAGCGCATCTGCGGAATAACAATTTTTCCCTGCTCAACGTGGTTAAACGGCGAGTCGAGCGCGACAAAGCGGTCTCCCGCTTTTTCCTTCAGACCGCTCATCTCCTGAAGCCGCGAAAAGCTGTTCAACGAGCGCAGCGTGGCGGAGGTGACGATAATATGCGGCACGCTGCGCCAGAGCAGCCGTTCAAGCTGGTCGCTTACCCGGATGCCAACGCAGTGGAACCAGACGTGGATCTGCCCGTCGCGCACCTCCCGCGTCGTCCATTTGGTGACCGGCGCGCCGGAAGATTGCGCCAGCGAAGCCAACCGCCACAGCTTGCTTTGCGCTTCGAACATCCCCAGGGCCCGGTTCATCTGCAGAATCACCCGGTGCAGGCGAACCACATCGTGACTGCCGGTTTTCTCGCTGAGATCGTTTATGAAAAGTTCAGCCAGCCCGCGCAGCGTTTCGGTCAGCTTCGCCAGCCGCTGACAAATCTCCATCACCTCGTCCGGCAGCTCGCCCATCGCGAAGCGATGTTCTGCCTCCTGAGCGGCGGGCATATACAGACTGAGAATGTTATTCAACGAGGCGATAAGTTCGTACAGCTCTTCACAGTGGGCGTTCAGGCGCTCGGGGTTTGCCAGCGGCGGCGTGGTCTTGGGACGAAACTGCTCCATGCAGGTCGCCACCAGTTTGGTGAACAAATCCAACTGAAGTCGATACCAGGGGGCGGTGATTTCTGCGCTCATCTCCAGCGCGTCACGGGCAACGTCCGGCAGGTGATGGCCTTCATCCAGCACCAGCAGCAGGTTTTTCGGGTCCGGCAACACGGCCTCGCTTTCCATCGCCGCCATCACCAGCGCATGGTTAGCCACTACCACTTCCGCTTCCTGAATTTCACGGCGAGCGACAAAGAACGGACATTCACGGTAATAATGGCAGTTGCGGTTCAGACAACTGGCTTTGTCGGTACTCAGGCGTCGCCAGAGATCGTCATCAATGGCGATATCCGTATGATCGCGCAGGCCGTCCCAACGGTAGCCGTCAAGGGAGGCTTTCAGCTTCGCGCAGCGCTTTTGTTCTTCCTGATTGTTTGGCGTCAGTTCGTCCTCAAGAAACGCCAGTAAATCCTGCTGACTGGGTTCGGAACTGGCGAGCGCCGCCAGGTTGCGGGGGCACACATAGCGTCCGCGCCCAAACGCGGCGGTAAAGCGGAGATCGGGAATGATTTTGCGCAGCAGCGGCAGATCTTTACTGTAGATCTGATCCTGTAACGCCACGTTGGCGGTACTGACCACCAGCGTCTTTTGCTCTTCGCGGGCGATGGCGATACCGGGAATGAGATACGAGAGGGTTTTCCCCACCCCGGTTGGCGCTTCAATCGCCAGATGCCGCCCTTCTTCGCCACTCAGCGTTTTTGCCACGTCAGCAATCATCTGTCGCTGCGGCGCGCGGGGGATAAAGTCGGGGATCTGTTCCTGAAGCGCCTTATACCAGGCGGCGATTTGCGCTTTTAGCGCGGCGGTTAATGCCATGAGAAAACCTGAAACACTGTATAAACAGCCACTATTGTGGCACATTTCAGGTTCAGTCAGTACCTTTTTTACCGGTTCTGGAAAGCCGCTCGCAACACGAGTTCAAAGCGCGGGGGTCGGACTGCCGGACAGCGTGGTGAATAGCGCTTATCCGGCTTACGACATTACTGTGCCGGGGTAATCCGACGCGGGCGGCGCGGCGGACGCGGCTTATCACCCGCCGGTTTGCCTTCGCCGCTACGCGGTTTGGCTTTCGGCGCGCCGCCGTCCTGACGACGCGGCTGTTGCCCACGGCCCGCTCCCTGACCTTGTCCCTGGCGGCCACGACCGCCACCGCCGCCACGCTGCTGGCGCCCGTTCTGGATGGGCTCCGCTTTGATTGACGGGTCCGGCTCATAACCCGGCGTGGTGATGCGCGGGATCTCTTTCTTCAGCAGTTTTTCAATATCGCGCAGCAGCTTATGTTCATCGACACACACCAGCGACAGCGCCTCGCCGGTGGCGGCGGCACGCCCGGTACGCCCGATACGGTGGACATAATCTTCCGGCACGTTCGGCAGTTCATAGTTCACCACGTGCGGCAGTTCTTCAATATCCAGTCCACGCGCCGCGATGTCGGTCGCCACCAGCACGCGAATATCGCCGGATTTGAAATCAGCCAGCGCGCGGGTACGTGCGCCCTGGCTCTTGTTGCCGTGGATCGCCGCGCTGCGAATGCCGTCTTTATTCAGTTGCTCCGCCAGATGGTTAGCGCCGTGCTTGGTGCGGGTGAATACCAGCACCTGCTGCCAGTTCCCCTGGCCGATCATCTGGGAAAGCAGTTCGCGTTTACGTTTTTTGTCGACGAAATGAACGTGCTGCGTCACCTGCTCAGAGGCGGTGTTGCGACGCGCCACTTCGATCTCCAGCGGGTTATGCAGCAGCTTTTCGGCAAGCGCCTTGATGTCGTCAGAAAAGGTCGCAGAGAACAGCAGGTTCTGGCGCTTCGCCGGCAGCTTCGCCAGCACGCGACGGATATCGTGAATAAAGCCCATATCCAGCATGCGGTCAGCTTCGTCGAGCACCAGGATTTCAATTTGATCCAGCTTCACCGCATTCTGGTGTTCGAGATCCAGCAGACGGCCCGGCGTCGCCACCAGCACATCCACACCGCCGCGCAGCTTCATCATCTGCGGGTTAATGCTCACGCCGCCGAAGACCACCAGCGAACGAATGTTCAGATACTTACTGTAATCACGGACGTTCTCGCCAATCTGCGCCGCCAGTTCGCGGGTGGGCGTCAGGATCAGCGCCCGTACCGGTCGACGGCCCTTGGCATGGGGCTGTTGAGTAATGAGGTGCTGCAACAACGGCAGCGTGAAGCCAGCGGTTTTACCGGTGCCGGTCTGCGCGCTCGCCATCAGGTCACGGCCTTCCAGCACCGCAGGGATCGCCTGCTGCTGAATAGGGGTAGGTTCACGGTAACCCTGCTCGGCAATGGCGCGCAGAATTTCAGGGTTCAAACCCAGGGAATCAAAAGACATAACTACTCCGGACCGCCCCGACCGTTCCCGGTGTCGTTTTCAGGGAGATACTTACAATTTGGAAATGACAAAAACCACAATGTCATGAAGAGGCGGAGTGTAGCAGTTTTTGTGACAGAGCGCATAAATATCCCATCGCTCAGGTTTATACGGTCACGCGGCGGCGCGGAAGTTTTTATCAAACCGGTTTCTGAGTGAATTAATCGACACGGAAACCTTAACCAGAAAGCGAAAAGTACCGCCGCAGAACGCGGCGGCGAAAGCCTTTAACGCAGGCGATGTTTAATTTTATCAACCATCATCGCCGTTGAAATACCGTAACGGTCATGCAGGGTTGGCAACGCCCCGGCCAGCAAAAATTCATCCGGCAGACCAATGGTATCGAGTTCGCAACGCACGCCTTTACGCATCAGCAGCGCGGCGACCGCTTCACCCAGCCCGCCAATGCAGGTGTGGTTTTCCGCCGTGATCACCAGCCGGCCTGGTTTTGACGCCTGCTCAACCAGGGTTTTCTCATCCAGCGGCTTGATGGTCGGAACGTGCAGCACTGCGGCGCTGATATTATCGGCGCGCAGTTTTTCCGCGGTTTCCAGTGCGCGCATGGTCATCAGACCAGAAGAGATAATCAGCACATCGTTGCCATCCTCCAGCAGCTTCGCTTTCCCCAACTCAAACTTGTAGTCATATTTATCCAACACCAGCGGCACTTTGCCGCGCAGCAAGCGCATATAAACCGGGCCGTTATGGTCGGCCATCGCCGGGACCGCCTGCTCAATTTCCAGCGCATCGCACGGATCGATGATGGTCATGCCAGGGATGCCGCGCATGATCGCCAGATCTTCCGTCGCCTGATGGCTGGGACCGTAGCCAGTGGTCAGTCCCGGCAGCGCCGCGCAGATCTTCACATTAAGATGCTCTTCCGCGATGACCTGATGGATAAAGTCATAGGCGCGGCGAGTGGCGAACACCGCGTAGGTGGTGGCGAACGGGATAAAGCCCTCTTTCGCCATACCGCCTGCGGCGCCCATCAGCAATTGCTCCGCCATCCCCATCTGGAAAAAGCGTTCCGGATGGGCCTGAGCGAAAATATGCAGATCGGTGTACTTCGACAGGTCAGCCGTCATGCCGACGATCTCTGGCCGCTCCGCCGCCAGCTTTGCCAGAGCGACGCCAAACGGCGCGGCAACGGTAGCCTGACCTTCATCCGCGATGGAGGCGATCATCGCCGAGGTTTTTAAACGGGGTTTAGGGGTTGTCTGGCTCATTACAGCACTCCTTCCGGTTTGTTGGCATCGAGCACGGCAATGGCTTTCTGCCATTCGTCAGCATCAACGCGAATAAAATGGTTTTTATCGCGCGTTTCGAGGAACGGAACGCCTTTGCCCATCAGCGTGTCGCAGATAATGACCCGTGGCTGTTCGCCGCGATGGCTCTTCGCGTTATCAAACGCCTCGACGACCGCGGCGACATCGTTACCGTCCACCCGCTGTACGTACCAGCCGAAAGCCGCCCATTTTTCATGTAACGGTTCGAAGCCGAGAATTTTGCGTGAGTCTCCGTCGGCCTGCTGCTTGTTAACATCCACGATATTGATAAGGTTGGTCAGCCCGTAGTGCGCCGCAGACATCGCGGCTTCCCAGGTGGAACCTTCATCCAGTTCGCCATCCGACATGGAGTTATACACCCATGAATCGCTCTGCTTTTGCTTCAGCCCCAGCGCCATGCCTACCGCAATAGACAGTCCCTGCCCCAGCGATCCGCCGGACATCTCCATCCCCGGCGTATACGTCGCCATGCCGGACATCGGTAGACGGCTGTCATCTGAACCGTAGGTTTCCAGCTCCGGCTCAGGAATGATCCCCGCCTCCAGCAGCGCCGCATAGTAGGCAATGGCATAGTGACCATGGGAAAGCAGGAAGCGATCGCGCCCTTCCCATTCCGGTTCCTCCGCACGATACGTCATCGCATGGCTAAACGCAGTCGCCAGCACATCGGCGTAGCCCAGCGCCTGACCGATATACCCCTGCCCCTGAACTTCGCCCATGCGCAGGGCGTAGCGCCGAATGCGCCAGGCCGCCGCCGCGACTTTCTGAACTTCTGTCATCTTCATCAGAGTGCCCTCGCTTAATGGATTAACATGCCGCCGTTAACGTCCAGGGTAATACCGGTGGAATAGGAGGAGAGATCGCTGCCGAGGAACAGCGCGGCGCGCGCAATATCGACGGCGTCGCCAAGTCGGTTCATCGGAATGCCTGCCAGAATGTTGGCGGTCATTTCATCGGTCAGCTTCCCGGCGGTGATGTCCGTCTGGATCAGCCCCGGGGTGATGCAGTTTACGCGCACATTGTCCGGCCCCAGTTCACGCGCCATCGCCCGCGCCAGTCCTAATACCCCGGCTTTCGCCGCGCTATAGTGTGGGCCGCCGAAAATACCGCCGCCGCGCTGGGCGGAAACGGAGGAGATGCAGACAATGCTGCCGGATTTCTGCGCGCGCATTAGCGGAATGACCGCCTGCGACATCAGCAGCGTGCCGCGCAGGCTGACATCTAACACTGCGTCATAATTTTCGCGTTTGATATCCATTAATTTAATAGGCTGTGTAATACCGGCATTATTAACCAGCACATCAACCCGGCCATATTTCGCCACAATTTGTTCCATTGCAGCACTGACCTGCGCTTCGTCCGCCACGTTCGCCGCAAGGCCAAGATGATCGTCGCCTAACGATTTCGCCGCCGCTTCACTGGCCTCTTTATTTAAATCAATAATTACAACCTTTGCGCCATTTTCCGCAAATAACTTCGCTGTCGCGAAACCTAAACCGCGAACGGAAGCCGCGCCAGTCACAATGGCGACTTTATTTGTTAATAACATAAATTTACTCCATGACATTACGTCATATTAATTGATAAGAGAAAGATTTATTATTGTGGTTCATCAAGAAACAGAATCACCACTAAACCAATCGCTGCGCAAATACCAAAATAGGTGAAGACAGAATTAAAGCTGCCGGTATTATCAAGTAAAAAACCGGCTACCATCGGGGAAACAAACCCTCCGAGATTACCGCCGCTATTAATAATAGAGGAGGCAATGGGATACGTTTTAGCATCAGAAACCGCCATACCATAAGCGGTAAACGCGGGCCAGCCAATATTCAGACACAGGCCGACAAAAAATAATCCTACGCACACTGCCGCGGTGCTTGCCGGAATATTTAGCATGATAAGCATCATTATAACGGTTGAAACGGCGGTAAAAATCATTGTCGGTTTGCGTCGACGCCCGAGTAGTTTATCAGAGATATACCCGCCGCCAATCGCGCCGACAAATCCTCCAATGCAAGGCATACTGGCAACCAGCCCCATACTCATAAAGTCGAAGCCTTTTTCTTTCACCAGATAAAGCGGAATCCAGGTCAACAGGCCATACAGCACGCTGACCATCATAAAATAAGCCAGACAATCGCCGAGAATATTCTTCGACGTAAATAATCCTTTCGCCGTATCTATGGGTGCCATTTTTCTCACCCGGATGAATTTATCCAGCCACGTAAATTTATCCGCAATGACAATATTTTCACGCGTTTGATTATTTCCGCCATGGCTGGCATTAATTTCCGCCAGTTCACTCTCTGAAACAAAACGGCTTTCCGAAGGTTTGGTTTTCACCAGCAGATACCAGGCGATGGCTGCCACAATGCCCGGAATGGCGAAAGAATAAAATACCCAGCGCCAGCCCCAGGTTACCGCTATCCAGACCGCCAGCGGTGGAACGATAATCGGGGCAAACATCGTCGCGGCAATATACACGCCCGTCGCTGTGGCTTTTTCTTTGGGCGGAAACCAGCTATTGATGGTCGACGCCAGCCCAACCGGACACGGCCCTTCGCTCAACCCCAGACCCAGGCGCACCAGTTTTAAGCCCAGGACCGAGCTGACGGTGCCCATCAACCAGGTAAATGCGGAAAAACCAAAGATAGATAATGAGACCAACCCGCGCGTGCCACGCTTCGCAATGAAAAAACCAGCTGGAATCTGACTTACCGCATATCCCAAAAAGAACATACTGGCGATCGCACCGGCCTCGAAGTTGTTGATATGAAACTCATCGATGATAAACGGCAGTACGGCGCCGATATTCGTACGATCGGCATAATTAATGGCATACACCAGGAAAATCATCGTTAAAACGACAAAACGATACTTTGTTTTCCTGGTGTCGGTACAGACAACCGTATCTATACGTGACATAGGGTATCCTCTTTATTGTTTTATCTTTTTTCGTGCCCGTCGCCGCAGCACCTTTATTCAGACCTTCAAGGGCAATATAACAACGTGATCAAAAATCGGCATTTAGATAACCTCAATTGAGGTTGAGAAAAATTTGATTCGTGACTGCATTCAAATTAAAGCGATCCTGGAAAGCCAATTTTCCAAATCATAAAATGTGATCGGCCTCACAATTCATTACCTTAACCCCCTGATAACGTAGAAAAATCATGCTGAATATTTGCCTAATTGCACGCCAGCTGTTTATCTGTTTCTTCTCATTGCTTTCATCGGGAATAGAATTATGAGCGCCCCCGTCCCCAATAAAACGCTGCCGGTTCCATCTTTGCGTAACATTCAGGCTTTTATCGAAGTCGCCGATACTGGCAGTCTGAATATTGCCGCTGAAAACCTTAACATTACGGCTTCTGCCGTGAGCCATCAGATTGCGAGCCTGGAAAATTATTTAGGTAAAAAATTATTCTCCCGCAGCAGTAAAGGCGTAAAACTGACCACCATCGGCGAGCGCTACCTCAAAGAGGTCTCCGGCGCCTTAAATATTATTGGCCAGGCGACTAACCAGGTGATTCATGACATCCATCAGGACTATTTGCGCATTCATTCGGCCCCCAGCTTTGGCTTACTCTGGCTGATGCCCAGGCTGGATCGCTTTCGCCAGGCGTGGCCCGAACTGAAAATCAGCCTGACCTGCTCCTATGAAAGCATTCAGTTTTCTCGCGACAATATTGACATCGATATTCGTCACGGCCTTTCCCAGTGGCCGACACTGGTGGTGAAAACCATCCGTAATGAAAGCGTGTTGCCCTACTCCTCACAGACCTGGCTGGAACATCACCCGGTGAAATCCCCTGAAGATCTGCTGTCGTGCGATCTCATCCATTCCGACAGCACCCTGATTAACTGGAACAACTGGTTCTCCTGGCACAAAGTGCGCGGCTTCAACAAAAATTTTATTTTCAACTTTGACCGCTCCTATATGAGCATCGAAGCGGCAAGAATGGGATTGGGTGTTATCCTTGAAAGTAACCTGCTGGCGGGAGAAAGCCTGCGTAAACAGCATTTGCAGCCGGTATTCGCAGAGGATGTCAGCATGTCGGTGAATGCCCATCATCTGGTTATGCCGCATACCAGCGAACAAAAAGCAAAAGTAAAAGCGTTTATCGCCTGGATATCCGAGGAACTCAACGCCGCCGGGTTCCAGATTTAAGCGCGGACTGGACAGAATACAAACAGCAGACTATTTTTAATCAATCGATTGATTAAGAATTAGGTCGCGCGATGACTACCCCCACGATGACAAGCAAAGGCGAACAGGCGAAAAGCCAACTGATCGCCGCCGCGCTGGCGCAGTTCGGCGAGTATGGCCTGCATGCCACGACTCGCGACATAGCCGCCCTGGCCGGACAGAACATTGCCGCTATCCCCTACTACTTTGGTTCGAAAGAGGATTTATACCTCGCCTGCGCCCAGTGGATTGCCGACTTCATTGGAGAACAGTTTCGCCCACACGCCGAAGAGGCGGAGCAACTGTTTAGCCAGCCGGAGCCGGACCGCGCGGCGATGCGCGAACTGATCCTTCGCGCCTGTAAGAACATGATTATGCTGCTGACCCAGGAAGACACCGTGAATCTGAGCAAGTTTATTTCGCGCGAGCAGCTTTCCCCTACGGCGGCCTATCAGTTGGTCCACAAGCAGGTAATCGACCCGCTGCACAGCCATCTGACGCGTCTTATTGCCGCCTACACCGGCTGCGATGCCCACGACACACGCACCATTTTGCACACCCATGCTCTGCTGGGCGAAGTGCTGGCGTTCCGCCTTGGCAAAGAAACCATTCTGTTACGCGCCGGCTGGTCACAATTTGATGATGAAAAAACGGCGCTGATCGAGCAGACGGTGACCTGTCATATCGATCTCATTCTGCAAGGTCTATCGCAAAGGAGTCTGGACTGATGAAAAAACCTGTTGTTATCGGGCTAGCTATCGCGGTGCTGGTCGCCGTATTGGCGGGCGGCGCCTGGTGGTATCAGAGTCGGCAGGATAACGGTCTGACGCTCTACGGCAACGTCGATATCCGCACTGTGAATATGAGCTTTCGCGTCGGCGGTCGGCTTGCCTCGCTGACCGTGGACGAAGGCGACACGATTAAAGCCGGACAGGTGCTGGGCAAACTGGATCACGCGCCGTATGAAAACGCGCTAATGCAGGCGAAAGCTGGTGTGTCCGTCGCCCAGGCCCAGTATGACCTGATGCTGGCAGGCTATCGCGACGAAGAGATCGCCCAGGCCGCCGCCTCGGTAAGGCAGGCGCAGGCGGCGTATGACTATGCGCAAAACTTCTATAACCGTCAGCAGGGACTCTGGAAAAGTCGCACCATCTCCGCCAACGACCTTGAAAATGCCCGTTCGTCCCGCGATCAGGCGCTGGCGACGCTGAAATCCGCACAGGATAAGCTGAGCCAGTACCGCTCCGGTAACCGCGAGCAGGATATCGCCCAGGCGAAGGCCAGTCTTGAACAGGCCCAGGCCCAGCTGGCGCAGGCGGAGCTCGATCTTCAGGACACCACTCTGCTGGCGCCGTCGAACGGTACGCTGCTGACCCGCGCGGTAGAGCCCGGCAGCATGCTCAACGCAGGCAGCACGGTCTTGACCCTGTCGCTCACCCGCCCGGTGTGGGTTCGCGCCTATGTCGATGAGCGAAACCTAAGCCAGGCGCAGCCGGGACGCGACATCCTGCTGTATACCGATGGCCGTCCGGATAAGCCGTATCACGGCAAAATCGGCTTTGTCTCCCCGACCGCAGAGTTTACGCCAAAGACCGTTGAAACGCCGGATCTGCGTACCGACCTGGTGTATCGCCTGCGCATTGTCGTGACCGATGCCGACGACGCGCTGCGTCAGGGGATGCCGGTCACGTTGCGGTTCAGCGATGAGGCAGGACATGAATGACGCCGTCATTACGCTCACGGGACTGACAAAGCGTTTCGCGGGCATGGATAAGCCCGCGGTCGCACCGCTCGACTGCACCATTCACGCCGGTTACGTCACCGGACTGGTGGGGCCAGACGGCGCGGGTAAAACGACCCTGATGCGTATGCTGGCGGGCCTGTTGAAGCCCGATGACGGCGCGGCGACGGTGATCGGCTTTGATCCGATCAAAAACGACAGCGCGCTGCACGCGGTGCTCGGCTATATGCCGCAAAAATTCGGGCTGTATGAGGATCTCACCGTCATGGAGAACCTGAATCTGTACGCCGACCTGCGTAGCGTCACCGGTGAGGTGCGGGAAAAAACCTTTTCCCGTCTGCTGGAATTCACCTCTCTCGGTCCGTTTACCGGACGCCTGGCCGGAAAACTCTCTGGCGGTATGAAGCAGAAACTGGGGCTGGCCTGTACGCTGGTGGGCGAACCGAAAGTGCTGTTGCTGGACGAACCCGGCGTCGGTGTGGATCCCATTTCCCGCCGCGAGCTGTGGCAAATGGTGCACGAGCTGGCGGGTGACGGGATGCTGATCCTCTGGAGCACCTCCTACCTCGACGAAGCCGAGCAATGCCGCGACGTACTGCTGATGAACGAAGGCGAGCTGCTGTACCAGGGCGATCCGACGCAGCTGACCAAAACCATGGCCGGGCGCAGTTTCCTGATGCATAGCCCGCAGGAGAACAACCGCAAACTGCTTCAGCGGGCGTTAAAGCTGCCGCAGGTGAGCGACGGCATGATCCAGGGCAAGTCGGTGCGTCTGATCGTCAAAAAAGAGGCGTCGGCAGAAGACATTCGTCGTGCCGAAGGCATGCCGGACATTGCGATCAACGAAACCGCGCCGCGCTTTGAAGATGCATTTATCGATCTGCTGGGCGGCGCCGCCACGTCAGAGTCGCCGCTGGGCGCGATTCTGCACACCGTGGAAGGCACGCCCGGCGAAACCGTGATTGAAGCAAAAGCGTTGACGAAAAAATTTGGCGATTTCGCCGCTACCGACCACGTTAACTTCGCCGTACAGCGTGGAGAGATCTTCGGCCTGCTGGGGCCAAACGGCGCAGGCAAATCCACCACCTTTAAAATGATGTGCGGCCTGCTGGTGCCGACCTCGGGTAAAGCGCTGGTACTGGATATGGACCTGAAGGTCAGCTCCGGCAAAGCGCGCCAGCATCTCGGCTATATGGCGCAAAAATTTTCGCTCTACGGCAACCTGACGGTCGAACAAAATCTGCGCTTCTTCTCCGGCGTGTATGGCCTGCGCGGACGAGCGCAGAACGAAAAAATCGCCCGCATGAGCGAAGCGTTTGGCCTGAAAAGCATTGCCGCCCAGGCAACCGACGCGCTGCCGCTGGGCTTCAAACAGCGACTGGCGCTGGCCTGTTCGCTGATGCATGAGCCGGACATCCTCTTTCTTGACGAGCCGACCTCCGGCGTCGACCCGATCACCCGCCGCGAGTTCTGGTTGCACATCAACAGCATGGTGGAAAAAGGGGTGACGGTGATGGTTACCACTCACTTTATGGACGAGGCGGAATACTGCGACCGTATCGGACTGGTGTATCGGGGCAAGCTGATCGCCAGCGGTACGCCGGATGACCTGAAAGCGCAGGCCGCCGATGACGACACGGCGGACCCGACCATGGAGCAGGCCTTCATCACCCTGATCAACGAATGGGATAAGGAGCACGGACATGCGTAATCCGCTTCTCTCCTGGCGTCGCGTTCGCGCTCTGTGCGTGAAAGAGACGCGGCAGATTGTCCGCGATCCCAGCAGTTGGCTGATTGCGGTGGTGATCCCCCTGCTGCTGCTGTTCATTTTTGGCTACGGAATTAACCTCGATTCCAGCAAGCTGCGCGTCGGCATTTTGCTGGAACAGCAGAGTGAAGAGGCGCTGGACTTTACTCACGCGATGACCGGCTCGCCGTACATCGACGCCACCATCAGCGATAACCGTCAGGCGCTGATCGAAAAAATGCAGGCCGGGCGGATCCGCGGTCTGGTGGTTATTCCGGTGGATTTCGCCGAAAAGATGGCGCGCGCCGACGATACCGCGCCCATTCAGGTGATCACCGACGGCAGCGAACCCAATACCGCCAACTTTGTGCAGGGCTACGTGGAAGGCATCTGGCAGATCTGGCAATTGCAGCGCGCCGAAGACCGGGGGGAAGAATTTGAACCATTAATTGACGTACAGACGCGCTACTGGTTTAACCCGGCGGCCATCAGCCAACACTTTATTATTCCCGGCGCGGTGACCATTATCATGACGGTGATTGGCGCGATCCTCACCTCACTGGTTGTGGCGCGTGAATGGGAGCGTGGCACCATGGAGGCGCTCCTCTCGACGGAAGTCACGCGCGTTGAGCTGCTGCTGTGCAAACTCATCCCTTACTACTTTCTCGGTATGCTGGCCATGCTGCTTTGTATGCTGGTGTCGGTGTTTATTCTCGGCGTACCCTACCGCGGCTCGTTGCTGCTGCTGTTCTTCATCACCAGTCTGTTTTTACTGAGCACGCTGGGGATGGGACTGCTCATTTCCACCATCACCCGTAACCAGTTTAACGCCGCCCAGGTGGCGCTGAATGCCGCATTCTTGCCGTCGATTATGCTGTCCGGGTTTATTTTCCAGATCGACAGCATGCCGGCGGTGATCCGCGCAGTGACGTATATCATTCCGGCGCGTTATTTCGTCAGTACCCTGCAAAGCCTGTTTCTGGCGGGAAATATCCCGGTGGTGCTGGTGGTAAACGTGCTGTTTTTGATCGCTTCGGCGGTGATGTTCATTGGCCTGACGTGGATGAAAACCAAACGTCGGCTGGATTGATTGTTCGCCTGATGGCGCTGTGCTTATCAGACCTACGGGCATACAGGCCGGAACCGGCATTTACGCCGCCTCCGGCGCGAGGAAAATGAGATGTTTCATCGCTTATGGACGCTGATCCGCAAAGAGTTGCAGTCTTTACTGCGCGAACCGCAGACCCGCGCGATTTTAATTCTGCCGGTGCTGATACAGGTGATCCTGTTTCCCTTTGCCGCGACGCTGGAGGTCACGAACGCCACCATTGCCGTGTATAACGAGGATAACGGTAAACACGCCGTGGAGTTGACCCAGCGTTTCGCCCGCGCCAAAGCCTTCACTCACGTGCTGTTGCTGAACAGCCCGCAGGAGATTCAGCCCACCATCGACACACAGAAAGCGCTGCTGCTGGTCCGCTTTCCGGCGGATTTTTCCCGCAATCTGGACACCTTCCAGCCCGCACCGATGCAGTTGATTCTCGATGGGCGTAACTCCAACAGCGCGCAGATCGCCGCCAATTATCTCCAGCAAATCGTAAAGGTTTACCAGCAGGAACTGATGGAAGGCAAACCGAAGCCGAACAACAGCGAGCTGGTGGTCCGCAACTGGTATAACCCGAACCTCGACTATAAATGGTTTGTGGTGCCGTCGCTGATTGCCATGATCACGACGATCGGCGTCATGATCGTGACCTCGCTCTCGGTGGCGCGCGAGCGCGAACAGGGCACGCTCGACCAGTTGCTGGTCTCGCCGCTCACCACCTGGCAAATCTTTATCGGTAAAGCGGTGCCTGCGCTGATAGTCGCCACGTTCCAGGCGACTATCGTGCTGGCCATCGGGATCTGGGCGTACCAAATCCCCTTTGCCGGATCGCTGGCGCTGTTTTACTTCACGATGGTGATTTACGGACTGTCACTGGTCGGGTTTGGGCTGCTGATCTCCTCGCTCTGCTCAACGCAGCAGCAGGCGTTTATCGGCGTGTTTGTCTTTATGATGCCTGCGATTTTGCTGTCGGGTTACGTCTCGCCGGTCGAAAATATGCCGGTATGGTTGCAGAACCTGACGTGGATTAACCCGATTCGTCACTTTACCGATATCACCAAGCAGATCTATCTGAAGGACGCGAGTTTATCGATTGTCTGGGGGAGCTTGTGGCCGCTACTGGTGATCGCGGCCACGACGGGATCAGCGGCGTATGCGATGTTTAGACGCAAGGTCATGTAGCTTTTTGTCTTTCGCCAGCAGCGATACCACGGCGGGCCCGGCAAGGATAGCGACGCCCGCTAACGCCAGCAGGACATTATTTTGCAGCACACGGGACAACAGCCACAGCACAATCAGCGCCGCGCCGAAATACCAGGTGGTGGTGAGTTCTTCCAGCACGTCGGCCACTTCCCGCCAACGCTGTTCATGATGGCGTTGCAGTGCCAGCATCAGCAGTACTGTGATGCCGTACACGACACATAATCCAAGGCCGACGCGAACCAGCGTGCCGCTCATCCAGCCCATTACCAGCATCGCCACTACCAGTAAATGCAACATTATCTGCCAGCAACTTAACCCCGTTGCGACACGAACACGTTGTTGCCACTTCATGGCTTTTCTCCTGAAGGATTTCCGTCTAATGATTCAGAGTACCGAACTTTACGGAAAATTCCGTAACAACGCACCTTTTTGTGACGACGACTACACTATTTACTCGGGATAGTGACGTTGACAGGAGAATCATGACTCAACACACCGGTAATTTTTCATTCAAAGTGCTCACCATTAATACGCACAAAGGGTTCACCGCCTTTAACAAGCGCTTTATTTTGCCGGAGCTGCGCGACGCCGTGCGCACAGTCGGCGCCGACATTGTGTGCCTGCAGGAAGTGCTGGGCGCCCATGAAGTGCATCCGCTGCACGTTGAGAACTGGCCGGACACTACCCATTACGAATTTCTCGCCGATACCATGTGGAGCGACTACGCCTATGGACGCAACGCGGTATACCCGGAAGGTCATCATGGCAACGCGGTGCTGTCGCGCTATCCGATTGAACACTATGAAAACCGCGATGTGTCGGTCGCGGGCAGCGAAAAGCGCGGCGTGCTGTACTGCCGCATAGTGCCGCCGCAGCTTAACCATCCGATCCATGTGATGTGCGTCCATCTGGGCTTACGGGAAGCGCATCGTCAGGCGCAACTCAAAATGCTGGCCGATTGGGTCAACGCCCTGCCCGACGGCGAACCCGTGGTGGTGGCTGGCGATTTCAACGACTGGCGGCAAAAAGCCAACCATCCGCTGAAAAAAGCGGCCGGGCTGGAGGAGATCTTCACCCGCGCCAACGGTCGTCCAGCGCGCACCTTTCCGGTCAGCCTGCCGCTATTACGACTCGATCGTATTTACGTAAAAAATGCCAATACCAGTGCGCCAACGGCGTTGCCGCTGCGCAACTGGCGTCATCTTTCCGATCATGCTCCCCTGAGCGCGGAGGTCCATTTATGAAGTGTGGCTGGCGTGAAGGTAACCAGATTCAGTTGCTGGAAAACGGCGATCAATTTTACCCCGCCGTGTATAAAGCCATTGCCGAAGCAGAGCAAAGGATCATTCTGGAATCCTTCATCTGGTTTGAGGACAACGTTGGGAAACAGCTGCATGCGGCGCTGCTCAAAGCGGCCAAACGTGGCGTGAAGGCGGAAGTGCTGCTCGACGGCTACGGCTCGCCGGATCTCAGCGATGAATTTGTGGGTGAACTGACCGCCGCAGGCGTGGTGTTCCGCTACTACGATCCCCGCCCGCGGGTCTTTGGGATGCGCACCAACGTCTTTCGCCGCATGCACCGCAAAATTGTGGTGATCGACGCCAGGGTGGCATTTGTCGGCGGCATTAACTATTCCGATGAGCATATGTCCGACTATGGTCCCGAGGCCAAGCAGGATTACGCGGTACGCGTCGAAGGTCCGATTGTGGCCGATATTTTACAGTTCGAGGTGGAAAATCTTCCGGGGCAGAGCGCGGTACGCCGCTGGTGGAAGCGTCATCACCAGGCGGTAGAGAACCACCAGCCCGGCGAGGCGCAAGCGCTGTTTGTCTGGCGCGATAACGAAGAACATCGCGATGACATCGAACGCCACTACCTGAAAATGCTGACCCAGGCGCGGCGGGAGGTGATTATCGCCAACGCCTATTTCTTCCCCGGGTATCGACTGCTCCATGCGATGCGCAATGCGGCGCGTCGCGGCGTACGCGTGAAGCTCATCGTACAGGGCGAACCGGATATGCCGATTGTGAAAGTCGGCGCGCGCCTGCTTTACAACTATCTGGTAAAGGGCGGCGTTCAGGTGTACGAATACCGCCGCAAACCGCTGCATGGCAAGGTGGCGTTAATGGACGACCATTGGGCGACGGTCGGCTCCAGTAATCTCGATCCGCTCAGCCTGTCGCTGAATCTGGAAGCGAACCTGATCATACACGACCGTCAGTTTAACCAGACTCTGCGCGATAACCTTAATGCGATCATCGATAAAGACTGTAAACAGGTGGATGAGTCGATGGTGCCCAAACGCACCTGGTGGAACCTGACCAAGAGCGTGCTGGCGTTCCACTTTTTACGTCATTTCCCGGCGCTGGTGGGCTGGCTGCCTGCGCATACTCCACATCTGGCGCAGGTTGAACCGCCAGCCCAGCCCGAGATGGAGACGCAGGACCGCGTTGAAGCACAAGATACAGGAGCGAAACCCTAATGGCGAAATCTCATCCGCGCTGGCGGCTGGCGAAAAAGATCCTTACCTGGCTGTTTTTTATTGCAGTAATTGTCCTGTTGGTCATCTATGCCAAAAAGGTCAACTGGGAGGATGTCTGGACGGTTATCCGCGACTACAACCGCGTGGCGCTGCTCAGCGCTGTCGGGCTGGTGATCGTCAGCTATTTATTGTACGGCTGCTACGATCTGTTAGGGCGCGCTTACTGCGGGCATAAGCTGGCGAAGCGCCAGGTCATGCTGGTGTCGTTTATCTGCTACGCCTTTAACCTGACACTAAGCACCTGGGTCGGCGGCATCGGGATGCGCTATCGACTCTATTCGCGCCTCGGTCTGCCAGGCAGCACCATCACCCGTATTTTCTCATTGAGTATTACCACCAACTGGCTGGGCTACATTCTGCTGGGCGGGATTATCTTTACCTTCGGCGTGGTGCAGTTGCCCGCCCATTGGTATATCGACGAAGGCACGCTGCGCATTCTCGGCGTGGCGCTACTGCTTGTCATCGCCGTGTATATGTGGTTCTGCGCCTTTGCTAAGCGCCGTCATGTCACCATCAAAGGGCAAAAACTGGTGCTGCCGTCGTGGAAATTTGCGCTGGTGCAAATGGCCATTTCAAGCGCCAACTGGATGGTGATGGGACTGATTATCTGGCTGCTGATGGGCCAGGATGTGAACTACTTCTTTGTGCTGGGCGTGCTGTTGGTGAGCAGTATCGCCGGGGTGATAGTCCATATTCCTGCGGGGATCGGCGTGCTGGAAGCGGTGTTCATTGCGCTACTCGCCGGTGAGCATACTTCGCAAGGGACAATCATCGCCGCCCTGCTCGCTTACCGCGTACTGTATTATTTCATACCGCTGCTGCTGGCATTGATTTGTTATCTGGTGCTGGAAAGCCGGGCGAAAAAGCTGCGGGCGAAAAACGAAAAGGCGATGGCGAAGTAGTCTTCTGACGTGCCGAACCTGATGGCGGAACCGCCATCAGGTTCGGTGAGATTACCGGCGGTTGCCGAAGATACGTAACAACATCAGGAACAGGTTGATAAAGTCCAGATACAGCGTCAGCGCCCCGAGAATCGAGTACTTGCGCAGGTTTGAACTGTCGCGCACATCAATCTGCTCGCCAATATTTTTCAGCTTCTGGGTGTCATAGGCGGTCAGGCCGACAAACACCACCACACCAATATAGGTCACTGCCCACATCAGCGCTTCGCTCTTCAGCCAGAAGTTCACCAGCGACGCCAGGATAATGCCTATCAGCGCCATAAACAGCATATTGCCCCAGCCGCTCAGGTCTCGTTTGGTGGTGTAACCCCACAGGCTCATCACGCCGAACATCCCGCCGGTCACCACAAAGGTGCTGGCGATGGACGAATAGGTATAGACGATAAAAATGCTCGACAGCGTCAACCCGGTGAGCGCCGAATAGAGCATAAACAGCGTGGTCGCCATGCCCGCGCTGAGCTTATGCACCATCGCCGAAAGCGCAATAACCAGCGCTAATTGGGCAATAATCAGGCCAAAAAAGGTGATTTTGCTGGAAAAGACGAACATCATGACCGCAGGGGTATTCGCCGCATACCACGCAATAAACGCGGTCAGCAGCAGTCCGACGGTCATCCAGCCGTACACTTGCGCCATATACGTTTGCAGACCGGAACGCGCCTGCACGATTGAATCGGATCGTGGAAATCTGTCCATGAAAATCTCCTGTTAAAAAAGTGACACCTGTATAAGCGTATCACATTCTGCTACCAGCGCTTTGCCGCCTGCTGGTCGCTGTCGCGGGCTTCCACCCAGCGCTCGCCCTCCGGCGTCGCTTCACGTTTCCAGAATGGCGCGCGGGTTTTCAGGTAGTCCATAATAAATTCGCCCGCCTCAAAGGCGCTACTGCGATGCGCGCTGGTGACGCCGACAAACACGATCTCATCGCCCGGCCACAGTTCGCCGATGCGATGGATCACAGTGACGCGCCCCAACGGCCAGCGCGCGCGCGCCTCTGCCACAATCTCGCCCAGCGCTTTTTCGGTCATGCCGGGATAGTGCTCCAGCGTCAGCGCCTTCACGCTGTCGCCGAGGTTGTGATTGCGGACTTTTCCGGTGAAGGTCACAACCGCGCCGTCTTCGTCACGTTCCGCCAGCCACGGGTATTCGTCGCCGACACGAAACGGCGCCGGATCGACCACGATTTTCGTTTCCGCCATCTCAGCCTCCCGTTACCGGCGGGAAAAACGCCACCTCGTCACCCGCGCTTAACGGATGATCAAAGCTGACCAGCGTCTGGTTGACTGCCGCCAGCAGTTTGCCGTCTTCCAGGGCCAGCGCCCAGCGGTCGCTGTTTGTCGCCAGATGCTGGCGCAGCGCCTCAACGGTGGGAAAATCAGCCGCCACGTTCAGCGCATCGGTGCCGACCAGTTCGCGAACCTGGGCGAAGAAGAGAACCTTAATCATGAGAATCCGCCTTAAAATCACCCGATTTGCCGCCACTTTTCGCCAGCAGTCGCACCGGACCAATCACCATATCTTTCTGCACCGCTTTACACATATCGTAGATGGTCAGCGCCGCAACCGACGCGGCGGTTAACGCCTCCATCTCAACGCCGGTTTTGCCGGTCAGACGGCACAGTGACTCAATGCGCACGCGGTTGTGCTCCGGTTCAGCCAGCAGTTGCACTTCAACTTTGCTCAACAGCAACGGATGGCACAGCGGGATCAGCTCCCAGGTGCGTTTTGCCGCCTGGATGCCCGCGATGCGCGCGGTGGCGAAGACATCGCCCTTATGGTGGCTGCCGTCAATAATCATCGCCAGTGTTTCACTGCGCATGGTGACAAAGGCTTCGGCGCGCGCTTCGCGAACGGTTTCCGCTTTAGCGGAAACGTCGACCATGTGCGCTTCGCCAGCGGCGTTAATATGGGTCAGTTGCGACATACTTATTTCTTCAGATGAGGGTGGAAGTTACACGGACGGGTGCGCGCATCAAGCTGCGGAGCAATGATATTATCCCAGGCGGTACGGCAGGCTTTCGTTGAACCCGGCATGGCGAAAATCAGCGTATGGTTGGCCATACCTGCCACCGCGCGCGACTGCAGCGTCGCGGTGCCAATCTCTTCAAACGACAGCATTCGGAAAAGTTCGCCAAAGCCTTCAACTTCGCGGTCAAACAACGGCAGCAGGGCTTCCGGCGCCTGATCGCCGTCGGTGAGCCCTGTCCCGCCAGTGACCAGCACTACCTGAACGTTTTCGCTGGCGATCCACGCCGACACCTGGGCGCGGATGGCGTAGCGGTTCTCTTTGACGATGGCTTTATCCACCACCTGATGTCCCGCTTCCTGTGCCGCGTCACGCAGAAAATGACCGGAGGTATCTTCCTCCTCACCACGACGATTCGACACCGTAAGAATAGCGATACGGGTCGGGATAAATTCAGCGCTTACCTGACTCATGGAAAACTCCTTTTAGCGATCAACCGCCAATGTACGATAAGTTTTGCGTAATACCGGTGTTGTTCTGATGCAGGAAATGGGTCTGCTTTTTCTCACGCAGCGCGAGAGAAATACGTTCTTCCAGCGCATGCTGCTGCGAGTCTTCGACCAGCAGATCGCGCAGGCTGACGCCGCCGTCGCCAAACAAACACAGATGCAGTTTACCCACCGAAGAGACGCGCAGTCGGTTACAGGTGGCGCAGAAATCTTTCTCGTACGGCATGATAAGGCCGATTTCGCCCGCATAGTCGGGGTGGCAGAAAACCTGCGCCGGGCCGTCGCTGCGCTGGCGCAGCTGATGGATCCAACCACGACGCAGCAGTTCATCGCGCAGCACCTGGCCGGAAATATGGTGTTTGCGGAAAAGCGCGCTGCCCTCGCCCGTTTCCATCAGTTCGATGAAGCGTAGCTGGATAGGACGCGTCTGGATCCAGTTCAGGAAGGTATCGAGCTGATGATGATTCACGTCACGCATCAGCACGGTATTGACTTTGACCTTTGTAAAGCCCGCCTCAAAGGCGGCGTCAATGCCCGCCATCACCTGCCGGAATTTGTCCTGTCCGGTAATGGCGTGAAACTGCCGGGCGTCCAGGCTGTCGACGCTGACATTAATACCCGTCAACCCGGCCTCGCGCCAGGCTGCGGCATCACGCGCCAGGCGATAGCCGTTAGTAGTGACGGCTATCTGGCGAATGGCGTCGTTCTCCCGCACGGCAGCGATGATGTCAGTAAAATCGCGGCGCAGGGAAGGTTCACCGCCGGTCAGGCGCACTTTTTCAGTGCCAAGACTGGCAAACGCGCGGGTAACCCGACGAATTTCATCGACAGAAAGAAAACCGTTATTGGTGACGCCGCCGGGCTTGTAGCCATCCGGCAGACAGTAGGTGCAACGAAAGTTACACACATCGGTAATCGACAAACGCAGGTAATAAAACGTGCGCGCGAAAGCATCGGTCAGTTGTGAGGCCATAGACACCTTTCCAGTACGGGAGGCGCAGTCATTTCTTCCTGCACCCTGGTGGCAACGCGTTTACGCTGTCACGGCCAAAACGCCATATCAATGTCTTCATTGACCCAGGCGCAGAGGCTAGAGTGTTTTTTAATGATTAGCCGATACTAGCGCGTAAACGACCATTTTGCCATTTACGCCTAACGTTATATAAACTTATATATAGCGTCATGATCGTGCTATTTCGCTACAGAATAAGCGAAAATGGGCTTTTTGCATTGATATACATCATTAGGCAGTAACCGACATCTCGTACTAAAGGGGTAGCTGCGCAGAATTTATTTCTCTCTCCAGTGGGGAGTGAATTGCTGAAAACCCGCGATGTGCGCTACTGTAGCGAGGTAAATCTGACTTCAGGATATTTTATGCGCAATCGTACGCTGGCTGACCTGGATCGTGTCGTCGCTCTCGGCGGAGGGCATGGATTAGGACGCGTTCTCTCATCACTTTCATCACTGGGCTCACGCCTCACCGGCATTGTCACCACCACCGATAACGGCGGCTCGACCGGACGTATCCGCCGCTCGGAAGGCGGTATCGCCTGGGGGGATATGCGCAACTGCCTTAACCAGTTGATAACCGAACCCAGCGTCGCGTCGGCTATGTTTGAGTATCGTTTTGGCGGTAATGGCGAACTTTCGGGTCATAACCTGGGAAATTTGATGTTAAAGGCGCTCGATCACCTGAGCGTGCGGCCTCTGGAGGCGATCAATTTAATTCGTAACCTGCTTAAAGTCGACGCGCATTTAATCCCGATGTCGGAACTGCCGGTCGATCTGATGGCGATCGACGATCAGGGGCATGAGGTGTATGGCGAAGTGAATATTGACCAGTTGCTCACCCCGCCGCAGGACCTGATGCTGTCACCCAACGTGCCCACCACGCGTGAAGCGGTGCAAGCAATTAACGAAGCGGATTTGATCCTGATTGGCCCTGGCAGTTTTTACACCAGCCTGATGCCGATCCTGCTGCTGGATGACCTGGCGCAGGCGCTGCGCCGCACCCAGGCGCCGATGGTCTATATCGGCAATCTGGGGCGTGAACTGAGTCTGCCGGCAGCCAGCCTGACTCTGGTCGATAAACTGGCGATTATGGAGCAGTATGTCGGTAAACGAGTGATTGACGCCGTGGTCGTCGGTCCTAACGTTGACGTCAGCGCCATCAACGACAGAGTAGTGATTCAAGAGGAGCTGGAAGCCAGCGATATCCCCTATCGCCATGACCGCCAGCTACTGCACTGCGCGCTGGAAAAAGCGGTGCAGGCGCTGGGTTAAATCGGGCATGTCTCGATCGCGACCGGCGTAGCGCTTCGCTTTTCCGGTCTGCGACGCTTTGCCTGAATACCGGATTATGACGCGGCGATAAACAGCTCACGCAGTTGATGGAGCTGGTCGCGGATCTGCGCGGCTTCCTCGAACTCCAGATTCTGCGCGTGCTGCATCATCTGCCCCTCCAGCTCATGGATCTTCTGCTGCAGCGCCTTCGGCGACATATCCATCCCGACGATATCCGCCTTCGCCGTGGAGCGTGACTTGCCCCTGCCCTTCGCTTTGGTCTTCGCGATGTTCTGACCCAGCGCCAGAATATCGACCACTTTTTTGTTCAGCCCCTGCGGGGTAATGCCGTGCTGCTCGTTGTACTGCTGCTGTTTCTCACGGCGGCGCTCGGTTTCGCTAATGGCCTTCGCCATCGACGGGGTGATCTTATCGCCGTACAGGATAGCTTTGCCGTTAACGTTACGCGCCGCGCGGCCAATGGTCTGAATCAGCGAACGTTCAGAGCGCAGGAACCCTTCTTTGTCCGCGTCAAGGATCGCCACCAGCGACACTTCCGGCATGTCGAGCCCCTCTCGCAACAGGTTGATCCCTACCAGCACGTCAAACTCGCCGAGGCGCAGGTCGCGAATGATCTCCATACGCTCGACGGTATCGATGTCCGAGTGCAGATAGCGCACCCGTTCACCGTGTTCCTCCAGGTATTCGGTGAGATCTTCCGCCATCCGCTTGGTTAAGGTTGTCACCAGCACGCGCTCATTGATAGACGCCCGCGCGCGGATCTCTGAAAGCAGGTCGTCCACCTGCGTCGCCACCGGACGCACCTCAATGACCGGATCCAGCAGGCCGGTCGGACGAACCACCTGATCCACCACGTCGCCGCCCGATTTCTCCAGCTCATAGTTGCCCGGCGTCGCGGAAACATAGATAGTCTGCGGGGCCAGCGCTTCAAACTCTTCGAACTTCAGCGGACGGTTATCCAGCGCGGAAGGCAAGCGGAACCCATACTCCACCAGCGTCTCTTTACGCGCTCTGTCGCCACGGTACATGCCGCCAATCTGCGGAATGGTGACGTGCGATTCATCCACCACCAGCAGGCCGTCTGCGGGCAGATAATCGAACAGCGTCGGCGGCGGCTCGCCCGGTCCGCGTCCAGAAAGATAGCGTGAATAGTTTTCGATCCCCGAACAGTAGCCAAGCTCGTTCATCATCTCAAGATCGAACTGGGTGCGCTGGCTGAGACGCTGCTCTTCCAGCAGCTTGTTGTTCGCCAGCAGGATCTTGCGGCGATCAACCAGTTCGTCTTTGATCTCTTCCATCGCCTGCAAAATACGCTCGCGCGGCGTGACATAGTGGGTTTTCGGGTAGATGGTGTAGCGGGGAATGGTCGATTCCACCTGTCCGGTGAGCGGATCAAACAGCGACAGCCGCTCCACCTCTTCGTCAAACAGCTCCACACGTAGCGCGATGTCGTCGGATTCCGCTGGGAAGATGTCGATCACCTCGCCACGTACACGGAAGGTGCCGCGCTGGAACGCCTGATCGTTACGGGTGTACTGTAGCTCGGCCAGACGACGCAGGATCGCGCGCTGGTCGATCAGCATCCCCACCGTCAGGTGCAGCATCATTTTCAGGTACAGATCCGGGTCGCCCAGACCGTAGATCGCCGACACCGAGGCCACCACCACCACGTCGCGACGCTCGAGCAAGGCTTTGGTTGCCGACAAACGCATCTGCTCAATGTGTTCGTTTACCGACGCGTCTTTCTCAATGAAGGTGTCGGAACTGGGCACATAGGCTTCAGGCTGATAGTAGTCATAGTAAGAGACGAAATATTCCACCGCGTTTTCCGGAAAGAATTCTTTCATTTCGCCGTACAGCTGCGCCGCCAGCGTTTTGTTCGGCGCGAGCACCATGGTCGGACGCTGGAGATCGGCAATGACATTGGCGATGGTGAACGTTTTCCCTGACCCCGTTACGCCAAGCAGCGTCTGATGCGCCAGGCCATCCTCCAGCCCTTCTTCGAGGCGTCGTATCGCCTCTGGCTGGTCGCCTGACGGTTTAAATGCGGAATTCAGTTTGAACGGTTTACTCATGGGCAGCTACCTGAAGCAATGGGCGGGCAGGCTTGTAATTTTACTCGCAGCGCATAATATTGCCAGTAAAATATACTGGATGAAAAAACAGTAACGACGGAGAAAATTTGTGTTACGCGCCGAAAAGACACAGCGTCAGCGGCGAGAATTTCACCGCTGACAAGATAATCTTCTGACCGGCGGGGTTATCCCCAAACCAATCACTTCATTAACATTGTCAAGTCGTGTCATGAAAGTTTTATTGCATTCAATGACAGTTCTGCGACAGCTATTGCCTTTATATAACTAATTGAAAAGTAAATAATATTTAACAAAGCCGTCTTTCGCATCAATTTGGCTGGAAGCCGCGTATTCTCTCGCTTACCCTGCGTTTTCTAACTCTAATACACAAGGTTATCCACAGGAATAGTGGATAACTGCTTCCAGCCCACACGGTCTGCCGCCTGGCAATTTCCCCTCGTTGACGGATTTCAGGACAATAAAAAAAAATTATCGCTAAATTTTGATTTTTATCAGCTAACGAAACGGCCTGTCGCAGGCGATATTGCTCGCAAAATCGCCATTTACTCTCCTGTCAAAAGCGTGAGATCCAGATATTGTCCTGTTGCGACGGTTCGCGCTTCAGCGCCAAGCCAGGGGATTTCCCCGAGTAAAGGCGCGGGAATAACCCGCGCCAGCGTCGCCATATACTCGCGGTGGCGTTTACCCGGCGGCTGGACGTCATTCGCCACCCAGCCGGCTAACGTCAGCCCGGCCTGCTGAATGGCCTGCGCGGTGAGCATCGCATGGTTAATACACCCCAGCTTCACGCCGACCACTAAAATCACCGGCAGTTGTTCCGCCTGCACCCAGTCGGCAAACGTAACGTCCTCTGTCAGCGGCGTGAACCAGCCGCCCGCGCCTTCCACCAGCACCCACTCCGCGCGGGTTTCCAGCGCCCGTAGCCCGGCTGACATCACATCGGTTTGAATCGGTCTGCCCTCTCCGGCGCTGATGATGTGCGGCGAGGTCGGCTCGGCGAAGGTATAAGGATTCACTGCCGCGTAGTCCAGCGGCAGGCTGCTGCTGCGCTGGAGCGCCAGCGCATCGCTGTTGCGCAACCCTTCCGGCGTCATTTCGCTGCCGGAGGCAACCGGCTTATACCCGGCCGTGCGCAGCCCCATTTTGCCTGCCGCCTGGAGCAAAGCGCTGCTGGCGACGGTTTTCCCGACTTCGGTATCAGTACCGGTAACAAAATAGCGTTTAATCACGTTCAATAACTCCTGCAAAAAGATGGTAGGTGAGCGGATACTTTCCCTGTTGTTGAGGCCAGGCCAACTGCACTTTTTGCAGCTGCGCACGGGTGAGCACGCGCGGTTCACGTCCTTCGTGCAGATGCGTGGCCCCAATCCCCTTCAGCGAACGCATCGCGCTCAGCGCATCGTCAAACCACAGGGTCAACGTGTGCAGATGGCTTTCGCTACGCCAGCCGCGCAGGGCATCGCGCAGCGCCGCCTGCGGTAAGAACCGATTAGCATGGGTTTGGTTATCGACTGCCCGCCATGCCTGATGCAGCTCCGGCAGCGACCCTTTCGCCAGCGTTGTGAACGCCACTCTGCCGCCGGGACGCACCACCCGGTAAAGTTCGCTCAGCGCGCCGTGTAAATCGTTGCACCACTGAACGGCGAGATTACTCCAGGCGAGATCGAACGTCGCGCTCGCCAACGGCAGCGATTCGATATCTCCGGCAAGATAGTGGTGCGCCGTATTACGCCGCCGCGCCTCGTCAAGCATGGGTGAGGACAAATCCAGCGCGGTGACCTGACTGCCCTGCTCACGCCAGTAACGGCTCAACCGGCCAGGACCACAGCCGGCGTCCAGCACCTGCCCATAGCTTTGCTGCGGCAACTGCGCCAGCAGCGCGTCCGCGCTCAACCGTTGCAGCGTGGCGTGTTGTTCATAACACGTCGCCGCACGGCCAAACGCCGCCGCGATGGCCTGTTTATTCACCTGTGTCATTTAGCACCTCCAGCAGACGGTCAATGTCTTCACGCTCGTGCGCCTGGGTGAGAGTCAGACGCAAACGCGCCGTCCCCGCAGGCACCGTTGGCGGACGGATTGCCGTCGCCCAGCAGCCACGGCTGCGCAGGGTTTCCGCCAGATGCAGCGCCCGCGCGTTATCGCCAACGATCAGCGGCTGGATCGCGCTGTGCGATTCCCCCAGTCGGTAACGGCTGCGGTCTACGCCGCGACGAAAGCGTGCGATGAGCGCCGCCAGTTTCGCCCGGCGCGCGTCGCCTTCTTCGCTGCGGATCACCGCAAGGGAGGCCCGGATCGCCTGCGCCTGAGCAGGCGGCATGCTGGTGCTGTAGATCAGGTGTCGGGCAAATTGCAGCAGATAATCCGCCACGCGGGCTGAACACAATATCGCCGCGCCGCTGACGCCAAAGCCTTTACCAAAGGTCACGACCAGCAGTTCTGGTCGCACCTGCTGCCGCCAGCAGCTGCCGCGCCCTTCTTCGCCGCAGACGCCAATGCCGTGGGCATCGTCCACCAGCAGCCAGGCGTTGCGCCGCGCTGCCGCACGCTGGATCTCCGCCAGCGGCGCGCTGTCGCCGTCCATACTGAATACACCTTCAGTGACCACCAGTTGTTGCCCCGGACAGGGGGCATCGAGCAGTCGCGTCAGATGCCGGGTATCGTTATGGGTAAAACGGCGAAGCGACGCCGGACTAAGGCTTGCCGCCTCCAGCAACGAGGCATGGCTGAGGCGATCGGCGACAATCCGATCGTCCTTTGCCATCAACGCGGCAATGACCGCCTGATTAGCGGCAAAACCTGAGATAAACAGCAGCGCGCGCGGGTAACCCAACCAGTCCGCCAGCTCTTCTTCAACGTGTTGATGCGCAACGGTATAACCGCTGACGTGGCCGGAGCCGCCGCTGCCTACGCCGAAGCGTTCCGCCCCCTGTTGCCAGGCGTGAATAATCTGCGGATGGTGGCTTAAGCCCAGATAGTCGTTGCTGGAAAAGTTGAGAAAGCGGCGATCGCCGGTCATCAGCCAGCGGCCCGCGCCCTGCTCAACCGCGTAACGACGACGCAGGGCATCCGCTGAACGACGCGCGTTTAGCGCATCGTCGATTTTTTGCTGCCAGCTCATACCGCTGCCGCGTTGTACCAGGCGTCGGTATCCGGGGTCATCAGCGCCTGCTCCAGCCGCTGCTGCTGCTCGTTATCCCCTGCCAGCACGGCGGTTTGCTGCGGGTTCAGTCCGAGCTTACGGAACAGCTGTAAGTCTTTATCTTCTTCCGGGTTCGGCGTGGTCAACAGCTTGCAGCCGTAAAAGATAGAGTTCGCGCCCGCCATGAAGCACATTGCCTGGGTTTGTTCGTTCATCTGCTCGCGACCGGCAGAGAGACGCACGTACGAGGTGGGCATCATAATGCGCGCCACCGCGATCGTGCGGATGAAGTCAAATGCGTCCACATCGTCGTTATCGGCCAGCGGCGTCCCCTTGACCTTCACCAGCATGTTGATCGGCACGCTTTCCGGCGGAGTCGGCAGATTCGCCAGTTGCAGCAGCAAACCGGCGCGATCGTTTACCGTTTCGCCCAGCCCGACAATCCCGCCGGAGCAGACCTTGATCCCGGCATCGCGCACTTTATCCAGCGTATCCAGACGCTCCTGATAAGAACGGGTGGTGATGATATTGCCGTAGAACTCCGGCGAAGTGTCGAGGTTGTGGTTGTAGTAATCCAGCCCCGCCGCCGCCAGCCGCTGCGCCTGCGCTTCGCTCAGGGTGCCGAGGGTCATACAGGCTTCCAGCCCCATCGCCTTCACCCCCTGCACCATTTGCTCAAGATACGGCATGTCGCGCTCGTGAGGGTTCTTCCACGCCGCCCCCATACAGAAACGGGTGGACCCGGCGTTTTTCGCCTTGCGCGCCGAATCCAGCACCTGTTCGACCTCCATCAGGCGCTCTGCTTCCAGCCCGGTTTTATAGCGCGAGCTTTGTGGGCAATATTTGCAATCCTCCGGGCAGGCGCCGGTTTTAATCGACAGCAATGTACTGACCTGCACCTGGCGAGGATCAAAATGCTGACGGTGGATTTGCTGGGCTTCAAAGAGCAGATCCAGCAGCGGTTTTTCAAATAATTCGGTGACTTGCGACAGCGTCCAGCGAGAATGTTTGGTCATAATTTTCTACGTTTTGTTGTGAGAACTGTGTAGACTCGTAAACCTAAATGTTTTTAATTTGGTTTACAAGTCGATTATGACAACGGACGATCTCGCTTTCGATCGGCGCCATATCTGGCACCCTTATACCTCCATGACCTCTCCGCTACCGGTGTATCCGGTCGCGCGCGCGGAAGGTTGCGAACTGATCCTCACCAGCGGCGAACACCTCATTGACGGCATGTCGTCGTGGTGGGCGGCGATCCACGGCTACAACCATCCCGTACTCAACGCGGCGATGAAAACGCAAATTGACGCCATGTCGCACGTGATGTTTGGCGGCATTACCCATGCACCGGCCATCGACCTGTGCCGTAAACTGGTGGCGATGACGCCCGAGCCCCTGGCGTGCGTTTTCCTTGCGGATTCCGGTTCCGTGGCCGTTGAAGTGGCGATGAAAATGGCGCTGCAATACTGGCAGGCAAAAGGCGAATCGCGACAGCGTTTCCTGACGTTTCGCAACGGCTATCACGGCGACACGTTCGGCGCCATGTCAGTCTGCGATCCGGACAACTCCATGCACAGCCTGTGGAAGGGCTATCTGCCGGAAAACCTGTTTGCCCCGGCGCCGCAAAGCCGGATGGGCGGCGAATGGGATGAGCGCGATATGGTGGCGTTCGCCCGCCTGATGGCCGCACACCGGCATGAGATCGCCGCAGTGATCCTCGAACCCATCGTCCAGGGCGCGGGCGGAATGCGCATGTACCATCCCCAGTGGCTGCAGCGCATCCGTAAGATGTGTGATCGCGAAGGCATCCTGCTGATCGCCGACGAGATCGCCACCGGTTTTGGCCGCACCGGCAAACTGTTTGCCTGCGAGCACGCCGGGGTATCGCCGGATATTCTCTGTCTGGGTAAAGCGCTCACCGGCGGCACGATGACCCTTTCCGCCACCCTCGCCACCCGCCAGATAGCCGACACTATCAGCAACGGCGACGCCGGGTGTTTTATGCATGGCCCGACATTTATGGCTAACCCGCTGGCCTGCGCGGCGGCAAACGCCAGCCTGACGTTGCTGGCATCCGGCGACTGGCAGCAGCAGGTGGCGGCCATTGAAGCGCAACTGCGTGCCGAACTGGCCGCGGCGGCAGATTCACCATGGGTCGCGGACGTACGCGTGCTCGGCGCGATCGGCGTGGTGGAAACCACTCATCCGGTCAATATGGCGGCGCTGCAAAAATTCTTTGTCCAGCGGGGCGTCTGGGTGCGTCCGTTCGGCAAACTCATCTACCTGATGCCGCCGTACATTATCCAGCCGGAGCAACTGCGTTGTCTGACGCAGGCGGTTAACGAAGCTGTGCGCGAAGAAACATTTTTTCGCGTTTAATTGGCGGTAAACTAAAACGTTTCTGGCTAAACTTTTTGGTTAAGGGAGGAATCAGCATGAAACTCATCAGTAACGATTTCCGCGACGGCGATAAGCTTCCGCTGCGTCACGTTTTTAACGGCATGGGTTACGACGGCGATAATATTTCGCCGCATCTGGCCTGGGATGACGTTCCGGCAGGAACGAAAAGTTTTGTCGTAACCTGTTTCGACCCCGATGCGCCCACCGGCTCCGGCTGGTGGCACTGGGGCGTAGCGAATTTACCCGCCGACACCCGCGTTCTGACCCAGGGTTTCGGCTCCGGTCTGGTGGCGCTACCGGACGGCGTGGTGCAGACCCGCACCGATTTCGGTAAAGCGGGCTACGGCGGCGCGGCGCCGCCGAAAGGCGAAACGCACCGCTATATCTTTACAGTTCATGCGCTGGACGTGGATCGTATCGAGGTCGATGAAGAGGCCAGCGGCGCGATGGTCGGCTTTAACGTCCATTTCCACGCGCTCGCCAGCGCGTCGATCACCGCCATGTTCAGTTAACCTGATAACGGATGGCGACGCTAACGTGCCGCCATCCGGTACTCCTTACAGAAAGTCCGGCACTAAACGCAGCAGCGCTCCCTGCGCCAGCAGTTCGGTCGCGCATTCTATGTCCGGGGCAAAGAAACGGTCGTCGGTATAGTGGGCAACCTGCTCGCGTAACGTTGCGCGCGCCTGCTCAAGCAGCGGACTGGACGTCAGTCCGTCGCGCAGATCGATCCCCTGACAGGCCGCCAGCCACTCGACCGCCAACACGCCGCGGGTATTGGCCGCCATCTCCCACAGCCTGCGCCCTGCCGCCGGTGCCATCGACACATGATCTTCCTGATTCGCTGAGGTTGGCAGACTGTCAACGCTGTGCGGATGCGCCAGCGCTTTGTTCTCGCTGGCCAGCGCCGCCGCCGTCACCTGGGCAATCATAAAGCCGGAGTTCACGCCGCCATTTTTTACCAGGAACGGCGGCAGTTGCGACATGTGTTTATCCATCATCAACGCAATTCGACGCTCAGCGAGCGCGCCGATTTCGGCAATCGCCAGCGCCAGGTTGTCTGCCGCCATCGCCACCGGTTCGGCGTGAAAATTACCGCCGGAGATGACATCACCCTCCTGCGCAAAAACCAGCGGGTTATCGGACACCGCGTTGGCTTCGATCAGCAAAACCTCTCTCACCTGACGCATCTGGGTCAGACACGCGCCCATCACCTGCGGCTGACAACGCAGTGAATACGGATCCTGCACTTTGTCGCAGTTATGGTGCGACTGCGACAGCGCGCTGGTTTCCGTTAGCACATGACGGTACAGCGCCGCCGCGTCAATTTGTCCAGGCTGCCCCCGTGCGGCATGGATCCGCGCGTCAAACGGACGGCGCGATCCCAGCACCGCTTCAGTGGTTAATGCGCCGCAAACCACGGCGGAGGCAAACAGTTCCTGGGCTTCAAACAGGCCGCGCAGCGCGAACGCCGTTGACGCCTGAGTGCCATTGAGCAGCGCTAATCCCTCTTTCGCCGCCAGGGTCAGCGGCGCCAGCCCGGCTTTTTTCAGCGCCTCTTTGGCCGGTAGCCATTCCCCCTGAACGCGCGCTTTTCCCTCGCCGAGCAGAGTAAGCGACAGGTGCGCCAGCGGCGCTAAATCCCCCGATGCGCCTACCGAGCCTTTCGCCGGGATCAGCGGATAGACCTCGGCGTTTACCAGCGCGATCAGCGCCTCGATCACGCACAGACGGATACCGGAAAACCCGCGCGCCAGGCTGTTGATCTTCAGCACCATGATCAGGCGCACCATCGCATCATCCAGCGCTTCGCCAACCCCTGCGGCATGTGACAGCACCAGCGCGCGCTGAAGATTTTGCAGATCGTGATCGGCGATCCGCGTCTGGGCCAGCAGGCCAAAGCCGGTATTAATGCCGTAGGCCGTGCGCCCCTCCGCCACAATCGTGTTCACGCAGGCGACGCTGGCATGAATGCCGTCGATGGCGCTGGCATCAAGCGTCAGCCTGACCGGCTGCCGCCAGACATCACAAAGCTGCGAAAAAGTGAGCTGCCCCGGCGTTAAGGTCAAGGTGTTCATATCAGCGTTTCTCCTGGGTTGCCGCAACCATCGGCAGATTAAGCTGGTGTTCAGCGGCGCACTCAATGGCGATCTCATAACCCGCGTCGGCATGGCGCATCACGCCGGTCGCTGGATCGTTGTGCAGCACGCGGGCGATTCGCTCCGCGGCGTCATCGCTGCCGTCGCACACAATCACCATCCCGGCATGCTGCGAGAAGCCCATGCCGACGCCGCCGCCGTGATGCAGCGACACCCAGGTCGCGCCACTGGCGGTATTGAGTAACGCGTTAAGCAGCGGCCAGTCGGACACCGCGTCGGAGCCGTCGCGCATCGCTTCCGTTTCACGGTTCGGACTGGCAACGGAGCCGGAGTCCAGGTGGTCGCGACCAATGACAATCGGCGCGGAAAGTTCGCCGCGACGCACCATGTCGTTAAACGCCAGTCCGATCTTTTGACGTAACGACAGCCCGACCCAACAGATGCGCGCCGGAAGCCCCTGAAAGCGGATCCGCTCGCGGGCCATGTCCAGCCAGCGATGCAGGTGCGCATCGTCCGCGACGATCTCTTTCACTTTGGCGTCGGTTTTATAAATATCCTCAGGATCGCCGGAGAGCGCCACCCAACGGAACGGGCCGATGCCGCGGCAGAACAGCGGACGAATATAGGCGGGTACAAAACCGGGGAAATCAAAGGCGTTGTCCACGCCCATCTCTTTCGCCATCTGACGAATATTGTTGCCGTAATCAAACGTGGGCACCCCCATCCTGTGAAATGCCAGCATGGCCTGCACGTGCTTCGCCATAGAGCGCTTTGCGGCTTCGACGGTTCCCTGCGGATCGGAAACCGCCTTCTGCTGGTATGTCTGCCAGTCCCAGCCGGAAGGCAGATAGCCGTGCAGCGGATCGTGAGCGCTGGTCTGGTCAGTCACCAGATCCGGACGCACGCCGCGTTTTACCAGCTCGGGCAGCACGTCCGCGGCGTTAGCGCACAGGGCGACAGACACCGCGCGGCCTTCACGGGTGTAGTTTTCGATGCGCGCCAGCGCGTCGTCCAGCGAGGTCGCCTGCTCATCAACATAGCGGGTGCGCAGGCGAAAATCGATACGACTCTGCTGGCATTCAATGTTCAGGGAACAGGCCCCCGCCAGGGTCGCCGCTAACGGCTGCGCGCCGCCCATGCCGCCGAGTCCCGCCGTCAGCACCCAGCGTCCGCGCAACTCGCCGTGATAATGTTGGCGCCCCGCTTCGACAAACGTTTCATACGTGCCCTGCACAATTCCCTGACTGCCTATGTAGATCCAGCTCCCGGCGGTCATCTGGCCGTACATCGCCAGCCCTTTCGCATCCAGTTCGTTAAAATGTTCCCAGGTGGCCCAGTGAGGAACCAGATTGGAATTGGCGATCAGCACGCGCGGCGCGTTGCGGTGGGTCTTAAATACGCCGACCGGCTTACCGGACTGCACCAGCAGGGTTTCATCGTCCTCCAGCGCAGTCAGCGCCTTAACAATGGCGTCAAAACAGTCCCAGTTGCGGGCCACCCGACCAATGCCGCCGTAGACCACCAGCTCATAGGGATTTTCGGCAACATCCGGATCCAGGTTGTTCATTAACATACGCAGCGGCGCTTCGCTTAACCAACTTTTGGCCGTTAAGGTGGTTCCCCGCGGCGCGCGGATCGTCTGCTGACGGTATTTGCTATATGACATAACACTGCCTCTCCTGAAGGGCCGGACCTGACGATACCGACGTAGGGAATGATTCAGCTATGGCATAAACATATACTTGTCTATACAAGACATAACAAGGCTGAATTTAACAGAAAAGATACATTTTTATCATATTGCGTCAGCAATCACGCTTTCCAGGACGCAGGGTCAGGAAGAGAAATGGCCCTGCAAGCGGTAACGGGAACCGGGGAAAAGCAGCCGCGCGTGGGAGACAATTTGCGTGGCGGACCAGGTGGTACGGCGGATCAACAGGCAGGGTTCGGTTTCGTTGATGGTTAATAACGCAGACTCTTCGGCGCTGGCACGAACCGCTTCCACAATGTGCTCCCCTTCCGTGAGCGGGGCGATCAACGACAGATAAGCGTGCGGCGTGGTCTGGCTGTAATCCTGCGCCAGATAGTCGGGCACCACCTGTGCATTGACGATGCGATCTTCAATTTGTACCGGCAATTCATTTTCGAAGTGCACCATCACGGAATGAAAAATATCGCTGCCTTCGTTGATCTTCAGCGCGGCCGCCTGTAGGGCATTCGCGGGGCTTCTTTCCAGCACCCGCACGTCGCAACGGTGCTGATGCGAGCGGGCAGTGATTTCATCCGCGATACTGCGAATCTCGAACAGCGCCGACTGGCCTTTTGGCTCGGCGACAAAGGTTCCAACCCCTTGTAACCGTACCAACAGTCCTTCGTCGGTCAGCTCGCGCAGTGCGCGGTTAATGGTCATCCGGCTGTAGCCGTATTGCGTCACCAGCGCCGCTTCAGACGGAATGCGATCGTGCGGCTGCCAGACGCCGCTGGCGATCTTCTCGCTGATCGCCCGTTTTACCGTTTCATAATACGGCGCGGGTGTCGCGCGGGGTCGAAGGACATTCATGCGTACATTTACCTTTTCATCAAACCAGGATTGACGGAAGCCGTCGCTAATGGCTTATTGCCACCAGTAAACGATCTGCCAGCCAAGCCGCGCCGCAACGCGCGCCGCGCTGCCATCATTATCAAAGCGCGGATTAAATTCAACCATATCCACCGCCTGAAGCTTGCCGCTGCGACAAATCGGCTCAATCAGCCGCAGCAGGGTCGACAGCGGTACTCCCAGCGCGGCGGGTGCTGAAACCGCAGGCATCGCCGCGCCGGGAAGCACGTCGAGATCGACGGTGAGATAAATTTTATCGACCCGTCCGATAAACGCCGCAAGCGTCGCCTGCGCGTCATCGCAATAGAGATCTTCAACTACCGTCACCCGGCGGGTTTGCGCCTCATCCCACAGCGCCTGGGTATTTGCCGCCCGGCTGACGCCAAAGCAGGCATAGTGAAACCCACGCTGCTGCTGGTCGCACAGTTGCGCCAGTTGGCGAAACGGCGTACCAGAACTGGGGCGTCCGGCGAAACGCAGATCCAGATGAGCGTCAAGATTGATAATTCCGATGCGTTCAGCCGCAAAAGCATCAAAAATACCCGCACCATGCCCGAACGCCGTCTCATGCCCCCCACCGAGTACAAAGGTGCGCACACCCGCCTGCTGGCAGCGATGTACCGCATCCCTTAACGCCTGTTGCGCCCCTTCCAGATCCGCGCCTGGCGCCAGAATATTGCCCATATCCACCAGTCGCTCATGTCCGGCGTGGCAGGCGAGATTCGCCAGCGCTTTACGCAGCGCGTCCGGGGCGCCCGCGGCGCCGGGGCGTCCGTGGTTACGCTTAACGCCTTCATCACAGGCAAAGCCCAGCAGCGCAATCCGGTCACGATAATGCCCGGGCGAAAACGTCCGGCTTATTTCGATGGTCTGACACAGACGCAGCGCATTCGCCGCCTCCGCGCGATCATCACGTCCCTGCCACAGCGCAGGGGAAACAGGTTGCCATTGCGTCATACGATATCCCCCCGAAAGACGCGTTGAAACAGCGGGTTGCGCCCCGGTTCGTACACGATCTCTACCGGATGTTCCGCATCCCAGATCGCGAAATCCGCCCTATAGCCAGCCGTAAGCTGACCGTGCGTCGACTGGCGACCCAGCGCGCGCGCGGCGTGGCGCGTAACTCCCGCCCAGGCTTCTTCCGGCGTCAGGCCAAACTGCACGCAGGCCATATTCATCGCCAGGTGCAGGCTGATAAACGGGCTGGTGCCGGGATTAAAGTCGCTCGCCACCGCCATCGGCACGCCGTAGCGGCGAAGCAGTCCAACGGGAGGAGTCTGTTTCTCTTTCAGGAAATAAAACGCCCCCGGCAGCAGCACGCCGACAGTGCCGCTGCGGTGCATCGCCGCCACGCCCGCCTCGTCCAGATACTCAATATGATCGGCAGACAGTCCACGATAGCGGCTGAGCAACTGCGCGCCGCCGAGCAGAGACAACTGCTCCACGTGCCCTTTTACCGGTATACCCAGCGCCTGCGCTGCGCGAAGCACCCGTTCGCTTTGCGCAAGCGTAAAGCCAACGCTTTCGCAAAACAGATCGACCGCTTCAAACAGCCCTTTTTGCCATAGCTGCGGCAAAATGACGTCGCAGACAAGGTCGATATAGCCGTCAGGATCGTCGCGAAATTCCTGCGGGGTGGCGTGCGCCGCCAGCAGCGTAGGGCTGATCTCCGTCATTCCGTCGGCCGCCAGTCGGGCAGCCACGCGCAGCATCTTTTCTTCGCTGGCGATATCCAGTCCGTAGCCGGATTTTATTTCCAGTAGCGTTACCCCTTCACGGGCTAAACGCTGCATTCTGTCTCTGGCGACGCGGTAAAGCACATCTTCTGTCGCCGTCCGGGTCGCTGTCACCGTGGCGTTAATGCCGCCGCCCTGAGCGCTGATCTGCTGATACGAGACGCCGTTCAACCGCTGCTCCCATTCACTGGCGCGGTTGCCGCCAAAAATCAGATGCGTGTGGCAGTCAATCAGACCGGGGGTAACCAGTCGGCCCTCAAGGTTGGCGGTATTAGCATGGCGGGTCGGCAGTTCGGCTTCAGGAATAACAGACAGGATTTTTTCGCCGCGAATAATCAGCGCATGATGTTCAAGTATCCCATACGGGGCGTCGATGTGCGGATCCAGCGTAGCGAGGCGGAGATTTCGCCAGACCTTATCCCCGGGTAACAGTTGCGACATGCTTTCTCCACTTGTCTTAGGTTGTATAGACATTTATTTGAGATCGCCGCGGGGAAGTCAATCTTCCGGATTAAAAATGTTACTTAATTGTGACTTCAAAACGCGAAGAATCCGCTAATGCTGAGTTAAAAAACAACTTTTTGCCTTTTCACCTTCCCGTTTCGTTCAACTTAGTATAAAAAAGCAGGCTTCAATGGACACTTAATTAGCCCGGAGCAACTCGTGAACACATCATCAGTTTCCCGTCTGGCGCTGGCACTGGCTTTTGGCGTGACGCTGACCGCCTGTAGCTCTACGCCACCAGACCAAATCCCTTCCGATCAAACCGCGCCGGGGACCGCCTCGCGCCCGATTTTATCAGCCAGTGAAGCGCAGAATTTTGTCGCGAAAACGTATTTTTCGTCGCTGACGCCAAACACTGCGCCGTGGACGCCGTCGGCAATTACCCTGCCGGCGCAGCCTGACTTTGTGGTGGGGCCGGCAGGAACCCAGGGCGTGACGCACACCACTATCCAGGCGGCGGTCGATGCGGCGATCACAACCCGTACGAATAAGCGTCAGTACATTGCGATTATGCCGGGCGACTACCAGGGCACCGTGTACATTCCTGCCGCGCCGGGCAGCCTGACGCTTTACGGTACCGGCGAGAAACCGCTGGACGTCAAAATTGGCGCGGCGATTGACGGTGAGATGAGCACTGCCGACTGGCGCCGCGTCGTCAATCCGGGAGGCAAATACATGCCCGGCAAACCAGCCTGGTATATGTTCGATAACTGCCAGAGCAAACGCGGCGCGACCATTGGCATGATGTGTTCCGCGGTATTGTGGTCGCAGAACAACGGCCTGCAGTTGCAGAACCTGACCGTTGAGAACAATCTCGGCGACAGCGTGGACGCGGGTAATCACCCTGCCGTGGCGCTTCGCAGCGATGGCGACAAAGTGCAGATCAACAATGTGAATATTCTGGGTCGCCAGAACACATTCTTTGTCACCAACAGCGGCGTACAAAACCGCCTGGTCAATGACCGTCAACCACGTACGCTGGTGACCAATAGCTATATCGAAGGCGACGTGGATATCGTTTCCGGGCGTGGCGCGGTGGTGTTTGATAACACCGATTTCCGCGTGGTCAACTCTCGTACCCAGCAGGAAGCATATGTCTTCGCACCGGCAACCTTATCTAACATCTATTACGGCTTCCTTGCGACCAACAGCCGCTTTACCGCCGCCGGTGACGGCGTGGCGCAGTTAGGCCGTTCGCTGGATGTCGACAGCAATACCAATGGTCAGGTGGTGATCCGCGACAGCGTGATCAACGAAGGCTTTAATCGCGCGACGCCGTGGGCTGACGCGGTGATCTCTAAACGTCCGTTCGCCGGTAACACCGGGGCGCGGGATGATAAAGGCGAGATTCAGCGTAATCTGAACGACACCAACTTTAACCGCATGTGGGAATACAATAACCGCGGCGTGGGCAGTAAAGTGGTGGCAGAGCCGAAGCAGTAAAAACGCAGGCCGGATAATACCGGCCTGATGAGGCTACGCATAGCAGACCTGCGGGTCGTCACCTCACCGTGACGACCCGTTTTCACATCATGGCGTCAGACGCGCCCGGTTGAAATTAATCAGGCTGCCCGCTTTAATGATTTCACGCTCCTCGGCGGTGAGACTTTCCATATACAGACTGATTTCGCCCACCGGCGCGCCATCACGAATTACCCATGCCGTCATTTTTTCGCCGCAGCGCTCCAGCGCCGCGCGTATGCCGGGGATATAAATATAGTCGTCCACTTCAAACGACGGCGCTTCCGCCATTTGCAGCGGCAGCATTCCCCAGTTAATCATATTTGAGCGGTAGCGTTTGGTGGCATATTCCTGCGCAATATTCGCCAGCCCGCCAATCACGCGCTGACAGCTTGCCGCCTGCTCGCGCGCAGAGCCATCGCCGGGCTTCACGGCATAAATTACGCTGCCAATACCGGTTTCAGCCGCAACCACCCGCTCCTGACCGGCGATTTGCCGTATACCCGCAAATACCGAAGCCAGTTCGTCCGTCTCTCCCGCCCGCCGCCGTTTCTCCAGCGCGGCGACCGTTTTGCTTCTGCCCACATATTCCGGGTCGCGGCGCGACAGGGTAAATTCCGCCAGTCCCACCGGATTTGAACGATAAGAAGAGGTTTCGCCGGACGGAATAAGCTCATCGGTGGTGGTGACGTCGTCGAGGATTTTCGCGCACACCTTCAGCAGAATATTATCAGTCAGCGCACCCATTTCCGGCCAGTCTTTGATATTCGGCCCGTAGATCAGTGGCTGTGCGGTGGCGCCTTTCACAAAGCCCTGATAGACGCGATTCTGGTAGGGCGCAGGATCGAAGCGGTAGGCCGGTACGTTATCCCAGCAGTCCAGCTCCGTTGCGGCGGTAAGCACGCCGCCGTTCGCCGCAGTGGCGGCCACGGAACGCGCGTCCATCAGCGCGACGGCGGACATCTGACCGTTGCCCGGTTTCGATCCCTCGCGGTTGGGGAAGTTACGCGTGGTATGACGAATGCTAAGTCCGTTATTCACCGGCGTATCGCCCGCACCAAAACAGGGGCCGCAGAAGGCGGTGCGGATAATCGCGCCTGCGCCCATCAGATCGCTGACCATCCCCTGCTTCGCCAGCGCCATAAATACTGGCTGTGAGGAGGGATAAACGGACAGCGAGAAGGCGTTGTCCCCGCATGAATGTCCGCGCAGCGCGTTGGCGGCGGCCACCACATTCTCATAGTTGCCGCCGGAACAGCCGGCAATGATCCCCTGCTGCACCTTCAGACGACCGTTATCGACTTTGTCGAGCAGCGAAAGTCCGGCCTTCCCTTGCGCAATGCGCTGCGCGTCAACTTCAACCTGGTGCAGAATATCGCTTAAGTTTTCCTGCAACGTTGCTATTTCATAGACATTGCTCGGATGGAAAGGCAAGGCGATCATTGGCCTGATAGCGCTCAGATCCACTGAGATGCAGCCGTCGTAATAGGCAAGCGGCTGCGGCGCCAGCGGGCGATAGGCCTCTTCGCGTCCGTGCAGGGCCAGCCATTGCTGAATTTCTTCATCGGTCTGCCAGACGGAGCTGAGACAGGTCGTTTCCGTGGTCATGACGTCGACGCTGTTACGGAAATCCGTGGAGAGGTTGCGGATGCCCGGCCCGACAAACTCCATCACTTTATTTTTAACGTAGCCGTTTTTGAACACCGCGCCAATAATCGCCAGCGCCACGTCCTGCGGGCCGACGCCCGGCGCCGGTTTTCCGGTCAGCCAGACCGCCACCACGCCCGGATAATCGCAGTCCCAGGTGTCATTCAGCAACTGCTTAACCAGTTCGCCGCCCCCTTCACCAATGGCCATCGTCCCCAGCGCGCCATAGCGGGTATGGCTGTCTGAACCGAGGATCATCTTCCCGCCGCCGGCCATCATTTCGCGCATGTACTGATGGATGACCGCGATGTGCGGCGGCACAAAAATACCGCCATAACGCTGCGCCGCCGACAGACCAAACAGGTGATCGTCGCCGTTTATCGTCCCCCCGACGGCGCACAGTGAGTTATGGCAGTTGGTCAGGACATAGGGCAGTGGAAACCGCTCCATACCGGAGGCTTTTGCCGTCTGAATAATGCCGACAAAGGTAATATCATGAGAGGTGAGCGCATCAAATTTAATTTTCAGTTTGCGCATGTCGCCGGAGGTATTATGCGCCGCCAGGATCGACCAGGCGATAGTGCCTTTTTTAGCATCGTCTTTACTGACTGCGCCGGAATAGTGTTCTTCAGCAATTATCTCGTTATTGTCGCTGAGATAGATCCCTTTCTCATATAACTTAATCATTACAAACTCCGTACCGCTATGAGTGATTACAGCATGTTCCAGCCGATAAGCAGGTTCCACCACCAGACGCCCAGCGTGATATGAACCAGGAAAGTGATGAATGTCAGCATGGCGCCGACCAGCCACCACGATTTAATGTCGTTATATCCCACGCCGAAAATAACCGGGCCGGCAGCGCCGCCGTAATGGGTTACCATGCCGCCGTAGGAGTTGGAAAAAAGCAGCGCCAGCGCGGTTAACATTAATGGCGCGCCAGAGACGTTTGCCAGCATTGCGAAGACCGGCATCATCGCCACAATATAGGCGCTGCCGGAGGCAAAGAAATAACGCACGATAATGCTGAGAAACAGAATGATAAAAAATGCGATATTGCTATGGTTATCAAAGGAAATATTATTTTTGAACAGCTCGGCCAGCCAGTCAAAAAATTTCACTTTCGATAATAAAGAACTCAGACCAATAATGCCGCCGTACCAGATTAAGGTATTCCAGCCGCCTTTATTTTTGACCACGTCGTCCCAGCTCACCACGCCCAGCAGAAGCATCGCCCCCATTACCACGATAGCGACTGTGGATTCATCAATACCGAGACTTTTACTGAAGATCCATCCCAGCAGGGCAAGTACGAAAATGCTCAGCAGCATTTTTTCGCGCACTTTCATCGGCCCTAAATTCTCCAGTCCCGCCCGGGCGATGGTTTTATTATCTACTTTCTTAATTTCCGGCGGGTACATGAAATAGATTACCAGCGGCGCTAACAGCAGCATCACCATTCCTGGCAGCAAGGCTGCCAGCGCCCATCCGCCCCAGCTGATCTGCAGATGACAGATGTCGTTGATCATTTTTAGCGCCAGAATATTTCCCGCCATCGCGGTAAAAAACATATAGCTGGTGGTCTTGGTCACCATATACACCGTCATCATCAGGTAATGCCCGACGCGACGCGGACTTTTATCAGGTTCCGATCCCAGCGCCACCGCCACGCTGTTGATAATGGGCAGGACAATCCCCCCTGCCCGCGCCGTATTTGACGGGGTCGCCGGGGCGAGCACCAGGTCGAGAAAAACGGTGACGTAACCCAATCCCAGCGTGGTGTTGCCGATTTTACCGATCAGGATGTAGGCGATGCGTTTACCCAGCCCGGTAGTGACAAAAGCGGCGCTCAGGGTAAAGGCGGAGAACACCAGCCACGTCGTGCCGGAGGCATAACCGCTCAGCACGCTGCTGGTCTTAAACTGACCGGCGCCTAAATTGCCGACCACCACCATTGATGCCGCAACGGCCATCAATAACACGACCGGCTCCGGGAAAGGTTTAATGACCAGCCCGACGATCGCCGCCAGATAAATGCCAAACAGCACCCAGGCCAGCTCGCTTAAACCGGCAGGCGCAGGCAGTAAACCTATCACGCAAGGGATCGCTAATATCGTTATTAGCTTCCATAATGATTTCACATTCATTTTTATGTCCTGATGGATCTGTGCAGAAATAGACAGCTGTCTGTTCGACTTTCCTTAATCACAACGAAATGTGTTTTTGGCACTTACGGAAGATAAACGTCTCCGGAAAATATTTTCCTTGCGGTGCGAATAACGGAAGCGCGAAGCGTTGTTGGATCGTCACTTTGATTGCTTAACTGAATATCGAGGCTGCCGCCCGGATGCTCGAGGGTAATTTTGCCGTTGCCGGGGAACGGAATGATCTGACGGGTTACGGTACCGGCAATCGCGCAGCTGCTGGCGATAGCAATCGCGCCGGTTATCGCCAGCGCTTTATGGCAGGCGTGCGGCATGAAATAACGCACATTCAGGGTGCCGCCTTTTTGTGGTGGAGAAATTAATACTGGTTTCGGAATCACCTTATTCGCGACATCGCCCAGCCCCATCGCCAGCCCCGCCTGCAGACGAATAGACTCGATTCGCGCCAGAAGCTGCGCATCGCCGTCCAGTTCCGCCGCCGTTTCATAGCCGGTTTTACTTAAATAGTCGGCGGGAATTATCACTACCGGCATCGCCATATCGATACAGGTGGTTGGCACCGCGTCAAAATAGTTAAGCGGCTGGCCGGTCGGGAAAAGCCTGCCGGTTTTCGCCCCGGCGGCATTGAGGAAAGTCAGCGCGACGGGGGCCGCGGTTCCCGGTACGCCGTCGATTTTGACCGTTCCTTCATAATTCACCGCGCCGTTCGGTGTCTGTACGTCCGCTTCAATAAGGGTATGGGTATTCACGTTGCGGATACGTACCCGGGTGACAGGGGAAGTGGCGGCAGTCAGCCCTTGCTCTATAGCGAACGCGCCGACGGCGCAGAGCATGTTGCCGCAGTTTGGCGTGGTGTCGACGCGCTGCTCATGGACCAGCACCTGGGCAAAGAGGTAATCGATATCGGCATCTGGGGCGGCGGAGCGGCTGACGATGGCAACCTTGCTGGTCAGGGGATTTCCCCCACCGATACCGTCAATCTCCAGTTCATTGCCCGATCCCATAATCGATATTAATACCGCGTCGCGTTGAGCCGTATCCTCAGGCAGATCCTCAGCCCGTAAAAATGCGCCGCGCGAGGTTCCTCCACGCATCATTACGCAGGGTATTTTTTTCACGTCAGTGTCCTCAATAATTATTACGCAAAACAGAATTACACGTGAAAAACGGCCTGGCTAATGACTTTGATTTTCCTATTAGTGACTTTTATTTATTAATCATCCTGCGTGGACCAAAGGTAAACTGAGGCCTGTTTCCGGGCTGGCGACGCCAGCTTTTTTATTTGTGGAGTGGCAATGAAACACCAACTATCAAGTATGAAAGCGTTTGTCACGCTGGCAGAGTCAGAATCTTTTAACAATGCTGCAAAATTACTTAATATTACGCAACCTGCATTAACACGCAGAATAAAAAAGATGGAAGAAGATTTACAGGTAATTCTTTTTGAACGGACAACGCGTAAAGTTACGTTAACAAAAGCGGGCAAAATGCTGTTACCGGAAGCGCGGGAGATAATTAAAAAGCTTGATGAAATGCTGTTTAATATTCGAGAAATGAATTCACATCAGCGAGGCAGAATCACCCTGTCCTGTATTCCAACGGCGGTGTTCTATTTTTTGCCGCAGGCCATAGGGAAATTTAATGAGTTATACCCCAATATTAATGTGCGCATTATGGAACAGGGCACGCATAATTGCATGGAGTCCGTTCTTTGCAATGAGGCTGACTTCGGCATAAACATGAACAACATCACAAATTCATCGATAGACTTCACCCCGCTGGTGAACGAACCGTTCGTCCTGGCATGTCGGCGCGATCATCCCCTCGCCAGCAGACAGCTGGTTGAATGGCAGGAACTGGTGAATCACACGCTGATCGGTGTGCGCTCGTCGAGCGGAAACCGGCTGCTGATAGAGCAACAGCTGGCGGATAAGCCCTGGAAGCTGGAGTGGTTTTATGAGGTTCGCCATCTGTCCACCTCGCTCGGCCTGGTCGAAGCGGGGCTTGGCGTGTCGGCGCTGCCGGGGCTGGCGATGCCGCAGACGCCGCACCCGACGCTGCTCGGCATTCCGCTGGTCGAACCGGTCATCCGCCGCACGCTGGGCATCATTCGCCGTAAAGACGCGGTTCTTTCGCCGCCTGCGGAGCGCTTTTTTAACCTGCTGCTGAAATTATGGACCGACCAGAGCGACCTGCTGTGGCGTCCGGTTTCGGAGTGAGCGCCCCCGCCGGTTGGCGGCAGCGCCCGACACTCCGCATTGTCGCGTTTATTCGGCCAGGAAAGTCCTTCCCGGCCCGTTTACGTGGCTTAAAACGCGTTAACCACGACCCACATCGGCCCCTGGCCAACCGCATAACGCCCTTTCTCCGTTAATAATCCCTGCACGCCGGAAATCTCATACACCGCGATATGGTGCGATTTCTGTCCGGCGGCAATCAGGTATTTTCCGCTGTGATCGACGTTGAAGCCGCGAGGCTGGGTTTCGGTCGGCTGGAAGCCCTCTTTGCTCAGCACGCTGCCGTCTTCGGAAACGCTGAACACCGTAATCAGGCTGGCGGTCCGGTCGCAGGCGTACAGATGACGTCCGTCCGGCGTAATATGAATGTCCGCCGCCCAACGCGTATCGGCGAAATCAGCGGGCATCATATCCAGCGTTTGTACGCATTCGATCTTGCCATGCGGATCTTTCAGCTCCCAGACGTCTACGGAACTGTTCAGTTCGTTAACACAATAGGCGTACTGCTGATTTGGATGGAACGCCATATGGCGCGGCCCCGCCCCTTCAACGGTGGTCACTTCCGCCGGTTCCTGCGCCACCAGTTTGCCATCATCGCTCAGGGTGAACAGGCAGATGCGATCCTGCTTCAGCGCAGGTACCCACAGGGTGCGGTTGTCGGGTGAAATATTAGCCGAGTGGCACCCCTCCAGTCCCTCCACTACGTCCACCAGCCCGACCGGCAACCCGTCCTCCAGACGCGTGACGCTGACGTTTCCGGCATTGTACGAGCCGACAAAAACGAAACGCCCTTGATGATCGGTGGAAATGTGCGTCGGGCTGCCCGGCAGCGCGGATTCAGCGGCGAAGGTCAGCGCGCCATCATCCGGCGCAATCCGATAAGCCAGTACGCGGAACTCAGGTCGCACGCCCACGTACAGAAAACGTTTATCCGGGCTGACCACCATCGGCTGAACCTGCCCCGGAACGTCGACGACCTGAACCAGGCTCAATGCACCGTCGTGTTGCAGACGCCAGACATGGATCTGTTGGCTCTCTGGGCTGGCGGTATAAACTGTTTGCTTCATGAATACTCCTTGGCTTTTGGCAACTGCTGCAATTTACCAACGTAGACGGTTTTGTCAGTAAATGCTGAATTAATTTGTCCGCTTCCCGTCCCGGTGTACCATTCCGGCAGACGCATTTTTCAACATTTATCTGGATAACGTTATGACTGCACGCGTGATTGCCCTGGATTTGGATGGAACCTTACTGACCCCGCAAAAGACCTTGCTCCCTTCATCGCTCGAAGCGCTCTCCCGGGCAAAGGACGCAGGCTATCAACTTATCATCGTCACCGGGCGCCATCACGTTGCGATTCATCCTTTTTATCAGGCACTGAAGCTGGATACACCTGCAATTTGCTGTAACGGCACCTATTTGTATGATTATCATGCAAAAAGCGTGCTTGAATCCGACCCGCTGCCGGTTAACCAGGCACTGCAACTGATAGATATGCTGGATGAACATCAGATCCACGGCCTGATGTATGTCGACAACGCCATGCTGTATGAACGCCCGACCGGACACGTGATCCGCACGTCGAACTGGGCGCAGACGCTGCCGCCGGAGCAGCGTCCGGTCTTCACGCAGGTGCCTTCGCTGGCCCAGGCCGCCCATGACGTCAACGCGGTATGGAAATTTGCCCTGACCGATGAAGATATTCCTAAACTGCAGCAGTTTGGTAAACAGGTTGAGCAAGCGCTGGGACTGGAATGCGAATGGTCATGGCACGATCAGGTCGATATAGCCCGCAAAGGCAACAGTAAAGGGAATCGCCTGACGCGATGGATCGAGTCTCAGGGCGGTTCGATGGCGAACGTGATTGCCTTTGGCGACAACTACAATGATATCAGCATGCTGGAGGCGGCCGGGACCGGGGTGGCGATGGGCAATGCCGATGACGCGGTGAAAGCCCGCGCCAACGTGGTGATTGGCGATAACACGACCGACAGCATCGCCAAATTTATTTACACTCACCTGCTGTGATCAGGCGGTAATCGACACGCTCTTGATTTGCGCGTACAGCCAGAGGCCAGGCTTGATAGCCAGTTCATCTCTGGCCCACGGGCTGATACGCGCCCATAGCGTTTTACCGCCTACTTCAAGCTGCACTTCCACCTGACCGCAATCGTCAAGACAGGTGATCACCTTCGCCCGCAGAACGTTGCGGATGCTGGTCTGCTGCGGTGGTTGCAGTACCAGCGACACATCCGACGCCTGAATGCGAATGCGCAACGTACGGTGTAACGGTTCATCCAGCTTATTAACCCACACATGCTGGTCTCCCAGCGCCAGCGCGGTCATCGCATAGTGTGGATGGTGTTCCAGCACGCTGACCTTGAGCACACTGCTCTGCTGTTCTTTCGGCAGCCACGGGTGCATTACGCTGCTTCCCCATACCTCCTCCAGCGCGCCAAACGCTTTCACCTGGCCGTCTTCCAGCACCATTACGTTATCCGCGAGATGCAGGATCTCATCCAGTGAATGGCTGACGTACAGCATCGGGATGTTAATTTCCTGCGCCAGTCGTTGTAGATACGGCAGCAGTTCACGCTTTCGAGGAATGTCCAGAGAGGCTAACGGCTCGTCAAGCAGCAGGAGTTCCGGGGCGGTCAGTAGCGCCCGGCCTATCGCCACCCGCTGTTTTTCACCGCCGGAGAGGTCGCCCGGCAAACGGTCGAGCAACGATTCGATACCTAATAACGCCACCAGCTTGTCGAACTGTCCGGCCATGCTTTTCGCCATGCCGTAACGCAGGTTGCCGCGCACTTTATAATGCGGAAACAGCCGCGCATCCTGAAACACATAGCCCACCCGGCGCTTTTCCGGCGTCAGACAGATGCCGCGCTCACTGTCGTTCAGCACCCGCCCATTAAGCATAATACGGCCGGTCTGCGGCGTCGTCAGTCCGCTGATGGCGTTGATCAAGGAGGTTTTTCCCGCGCCGGAGACGCCAAAAATGGCGGTGATGCCGCTGGCGGGCAGCGTTTCATTAATCGTCAGGCAGTGAGTGCCCAGCGTCTGGGTGAAATTGAGTTCCAGCATGATTATTGCCCCGTCCGCGTGCGGCTGATGCGCGCCAGCCATTCGGAGATCAGCAATGAAATCAACGCCAGCACGATGGAGATCACGCAAAGCCGCGCCGCCGCGCTTTCCCCACCGGGCGTCTGGATCAGCGTGTACATCGCCGAAGGAAGGGTGCGCGTTTCGCCGGGAATGTTGGAAACAAAGGTAATGGTCGCGCCAAACTCGCCGAGCGAGCGAGCAAACGCCAGCACCGTACCCACAATAATCCCCGGCAACGTAAGCGGTAAAGTAATAGTGAAAAAGACGCGCCAGCGCCCGGCGCCGAGTGTACGGGCAGCCTGCTCCAGTCGGGTATCCACCCCTTCCAGCGCCAGCCGGATAGCGCGCACCATCAGGGGAAACGACATCACGGCCGCCGCCAGCACCGCGCCGCGCCAGCTAAAGGCAAAGGTGATGCCGAAGCTGTCATACAACCACTGGCCGATAATTCCGCGACGGCCCATCGAGACCAACAGCAGGTATCCCACTACCACCGGCGGTAAGACCAGCGGCAGATGCAACAGGCTGTCCAACAATGCTTTGCCCGGGAACCGACAGCGCACCAGCAGCCAGGCAAAGAAAATCCCAAAAGGCAGACTGAAGAGTACGGCCAGGGATGACACTTTCAGGCTCAGGAGTACGGCCTGCCATTCGGGATCGCTCAGTATCATTACTTCGTCGTAAATCCGTAACGTTTAAAAATAGCAGACGCCTGCGGCCCTTTCAGGTAATCACAAAAGGCGCTGACCGTTGCGTTTTTATGTCCATCCACTATGGCGATGGGGTATTCCACTTTCTGATGTGACGCTTCCGGGAACGTGGCCACCACCTTCACGCCTTTACTGGCGACGGCATCGGAACCGTAAACGATTCCCAGCGGCGCTTCGTTACGCTCCACCAGCGCCAGCGCGCCGCGCACGTCTTCCGCAGGCGCCAGTTTCGGCGCTAGCGTATCCCAGGCACCCAGTTTTTGCAGCGCTTCTTTCGCGTAAATGCCGGCCGGAACATGTTCCGGATCGCCTACGGCCAGACGTCCGCCGTCAAGCAGGCGGCTCCAGTCGGTTTTGTTGTCGACAGTAAAATCTTTTTGTTCGCTTGCTTTGGGCGCGACGACAACCAGGCTGTTCCCCAACAGCGTCTGGCGTGACGCGGTATCTATCGCTTTTTTGTCTACCGCGTAATCCATCCATTTCTGGTCGGCGGAAATAAACACATCTGCCGGAGCGCCCGCTTCGATTTGTCGCGCCAGGGTAGAAGAGGATGCGAAAGAGGAAACCACCTCAACGTTTTTTTCTTTTTTATAAACGGCCGCGATATCCTGCATCGCGTTGGTCAGCGAAGCCGCTGCAAAAACGGTGATTTTGCCCTCACCTGCCAGCGCCTGCCCGGCAAGAGTAAGAGAAAGTGTTGCCCCGGCAACCAGACGTAGCCATGAACGTGCCATTGAAAGCTCCTGTGCGTATCGTTATGTAGCGGACAATATAACGATAATTCCGGCAATTTCCCAGCGGTTATTACTACTCATTCGGGAGGAATCAGGAAAACTATCGGCAGGAAATACGGGAACTTGAGCAAAGAAAAACGCCCGGCAGAGCGGGCGTCGGGAAATTAACGGTTTTGTCTGGACTGATCTTTCTGGCCGATGCCGGAGAAAATGTTAAACACTTCACCCAGACCGTAAATCAGCCCCAGGATAATGGCCATTACCACGGGCACCATGATCACGGCGAATACCAGACTTTTCAATAACTCTAACATGGTCATCTCCTGATTCAGTTCTTTAAGTATTCTAACCGCATCGTCGAGAAAAGCACTCCCCTTTTGTGCGGTCGTCTATGCGCAGGCGGGGTTTTCCGTCACAATAGTCCTTTTGCCAGGATCGTGTTATGCAAGCCGAAATCCTTCTTACCCTTAAACTGCAGCAAAAACTGTTTGCCGACCCTCGACGCATTTCTCTGCTTAAGCATATTGCGCTTTCCGGCTCCATTAGTCAGGGTGCGAAAGACGCGGGCATTAGCTATAAAAGCGCCTGGGACGCCATTAACGAGATGAACCAGCTCAGCGAGCAAACGCTGGTCGAACGCGCCACCGGCGGCAAGGGCGGCGGCGGCGCGGTATTAACCCGCTACGGACAGCGCCTGATCCAACTCTACGACTTACTGGCGCAGATACAGCAAAAGGCGTTTGATGTTCTGAGCGACGACGATGCGCTTCCCCTCGACAGTCTGCTGGCCGCCATTTCACGCTTTTCCTTACAAACCAGCGCGCGCAACCAGTGGTTTGGCACCATTACCGGTCGCGACCACGATCGGGTGCAGCAGCATGTAGACGTTTTGCTGGCGGATGGCGAAACGCGGCTGAAAGTCGCGATTACCGCGCAAAGCGGCGAACGTCTGGGGCTTAACGAAGGCAAAGAGGTGCTGGTGTTACTGAAAGCGCCGTGGGTGGGCCTCACCCAGGATGACGCCGTCGCGCAGACGGCAGATAATCAGCTTAAAGGGACGATTAGTCATATTGAACGCGGCGCAGAGCAGTGCGAAGTATTGATGACGCTGGCGGACGGTCAATCGTTGTGCGCGACGGTGCCGCTAGAAAACACCGCAACGCTTGCCCAGGGCGACAGCGTGACGGCCTTTTTTGATGCCGATAACGTCATCATCGCCACGTTGTGCTGAGAAACCGTTCAGGCGTTCTTCTTTGCATTTCGGCTACCGTCAGCGCTCGCGCAAAACGCATTGACATTCCTGTCCGGACAACGTATCCCTGTTATTCATCGCTGCAAAAAATGGGATACTAAATGTCATCATTGCAAATTTCGCAAGGCACGTTTCGCCTGAGCGACACAAAAACGCTTCAGCTTGATTCCGCTTCGTTAACCGCGGGCGAAAGTTGGGCGTTTGTTGGCGCGAACGGAAGCGGGAAGTCGGCGCTGGCACGCGCGCTGGCGGGAGAACTCCCGCTACTCAAAGGCGAACGCCATTGTCAGTTTACCCGTATCACTCGCCTCTCCTTCGAACAGCTACAAAAGCTGGTCAGCGACGAATGGCAGCGCAATAACACCGACATGCTCAGCCCCGGTGAAGACGACACCGGCCGCACGACCGCAGAAATCATTCAGGACGAGGTGAAAAACCGGTCCCGCTGCGAGGAACTGGCGCTGCAATTCGGCATCTCTCATCTCCTTGCGCGCCGTTTCAAGTACCTTTCCACTGGCGAAACGCGTAAAACCCTGCTTTGCCAGGCGCTGATGTCCGAGCCGGATTTATTGATCCTCGATGAACCGTTTGACGGGCTGGACGTCGCCTCGCGCCAGCAGTTGTCGGGGCTACTTGAGACGCTGCATCAATCCGGCATCACGCTGGTGCTGGTACTGAACCGCTTCGATGAAATGCCTGATTTTATCCAGCATGCCGGGGTAGTGGCCGACTGCGCACTCACCGAAACCGGCGCGAAAGACGCGCTGTTACAGCAGGCGCTCATCGCTCAGCTCGCCCATAGCGAACGTCTGGAAGGCGTCAGCCTGCCGGAACCCGACGAACCCGCGGCGCGGCATCTTCTGGCCGCAAATGACGCGCGTATTGTCCTTCGTGACGGCGTGGTTTCGTATAACGATCGTCCTATCCTGCATCATCTGAACTGGCAGGTTAACCCCGGTGAGCACTGGCAGATTGTCGGCCCCAACGGCGCGGGAAAATCAACGCTGCTGAGTCTTATCACCGGCGATCACCCACAGGGTTACAGTAATGACCTTACGCTGTTTGGTCGCCGTCGCGGCAGCGGTGAAACCATCTGGGACATCAAGAAGCATATTGGCTATGTCAGCAGCAGCCTGCACCTTGATTATCGCGTCAGCACCACGGTGCGTAATGTCATCCTCTCTGGCTACTTTGACTCTATCGGCATCTATCAGGCCGTTTCTGACCGCCAACAGAAGCTGGCGCAACAGTGGCTGGATATCCTCGGCATCGATAAACAAACTGCTGACGCGCCTTTCCATAGTCTTTCCTGGGGTCAGCAGCGGCTGGCGCTGATTACCCGCGCGCTGGTTAAACACCCAACGTTACTGATCCTCGACGAACCGTTACAGGGACTGGATCCGCTTAACCGCCAGCTGATTCGCCGTTTTGTGGATGTGCTGATTAGCGAAGGCGATACCCAGTTGCTCTTTGTGTCACATCATGCGGAAGATGCCCCTGCCTGTATCACTCATCGGCTGGCGTTTGTTCCCGAGGGCGATCGCTACGTGTATCAGCAGACCCGATTGCGCTAGTTTTCATCCGTGGGCGCGAAGGCGCCCTTTTTTTTCGGACAAAGGCCGCAATCCCTGCCAAAGTTTTTGATTTACAATCGTATACCTGACTACAAACGGTGAAAAACGGTTAGTGTAAACGATTCCACTATTTTATTCCGTGTCACACTTTTCGCATCTTTGTTATGCTATGGTTATTCCATACCATAAGCTTAACGGAGCGAATTATGAGAGTTTTGGTTACCGGTGGTAGCGGTTACATTGGCAGTCATACGTGCGTGCAGTTATTGAAAAACGGTCACGACGTCATCATCCTTGACAACCTCTGTAACAGTAAGCGCAGCGTCCTTCCCGTGATCGAACGTCTTGGCGGAAAACACCCGACCTTTGTCGAAGGCGACATCCGCAATGAAGCGCTGATGACCGAGATCCTCCACGACCACGCGATTGATACCGTCATCCACTTCGCCGGTCTGAAAGCGGTGGGGGAATCCGTCGCCAAACCGCTGGAGTATTATGACAATAACGTTAACGGCACCCTGCGGCTGATTAGCGCCATGCGCGCCGCCAACGTCAAAAACATTATCTTTAGCTCCTCCGCCACCGTCTACGGCGACCAGCCGAAAATTCCTTATGTTGAAAGCTTCCCGACCGGCACCCCGCAAAGTCCCTACGGGAAAAGCAAACTGATGGTCGAACAGATCCTGACCGATCTGCAAAAAGCGCAGCCGGAATGGAGCATCGCCCTGCTGCGCTACTTTAACCCGGTCGGCGCGCACCCATCAGGCGATATGGGGGAAGACCCGCAGGGCATCCCGAATAACCTGATGCCTTACATTGCGCAGGTGGCCGTCGGTCGTCGCGACTCCCTCGCCATTTTTGGCAACGACTATCCGACCGAAGACGGTACCGGCGTACGCGATTACATTCACGTCATGGATTTGGCCGACGGTCACGTCGCGGCGATGGAAAAGCTGGCGGGTATTCAGGGCGTACATATTTATAACCTCGGCGCGGGCATCGGCAGTAGCGTCCTGGACGTGGTCAACGCGTTCAGTAAAGCCTGCGGCAAACCCGTTAACTACCATTTTGCGCCGCGCCGCGATGGCGATCTTCCTGCTTACTGGGCAGACGCCAGCAAAGCAGATCGCGAACTGAACTGGCGCGTTACGCGCACCCTCGACGAAATGGCGCAGGACACCTGGCACTGGCAGTCTCGCCATCCGCAGGGATACCCGGATTAAGGACGAATCATGACCCCATTTAACCCTGTCGATCATCCACATCGCCGTTTTAACCCGCTTACCGGACAGTGGATTCTGGTTTCACCGCATCGTGCCAAGCGCCCCTGGCAGGGCGCGCAGGAAAAGCCCGCAGACGAGACGCTGCCTTCTCACGATCCGGACTGCTTCCTGTGCGCCGGTAACACCCGCGTCACTGGCGATAAAAACCCCGATTACACCGGCACTTACGTTTTCACCAACGATTTCGCCGCGCTGATGACCGATACGCCCGACGCGCCGGAAAACCACGATCCGCTGATGCGCTGCCAGAGCGCGCGCGGCACCAGCCGCGTCATTTGTTTCTCGCCCGATCACAGCAAAACCCTGCCGGAACTGAGCGTGCCGGCGCTAACGGAAATTGTGAAAACCTGGCAGACGCAAACCGCCGAGCTTGGCAAAACGTATCCCTGGGTGCAGGTTTTCGAGAACAAAGGCGCGGCCATGGGCTGCTCTAATCCGCATCCGCACGGACAGATTTGGGCGAACAGCTTTCTGCCTAACGAAGCGGAACGCGAAGATCAGCGGCAAAAAACGTATTTCGCCGAACAGGGCTCGCCGATGCTCCTCGACTACGTGCGGCGTGAACGGGCAGACGGCAGCCGTACCGTGGTGGAAACCGAACACTGGTTGGCCGTGGTGCCTTACTGGGCCGCCTGGCCGTTCGAAACCCTGCTGCTGCCCAAAACCCATGTCCTGCGCATTACCGACTTGACCGACGACCAGCGCGCCGATTTGGCGCTGGCTCTGAAAAAACTGACCAGTCGTTACGACAACCTGTTTACCTGCTCCTTCCCCTACTCCATGGGCTGGCATGGCGCGCCGTTTAACGGTGAACAGAACGACCACTGGCAGTTGCATGCGCACTTTTATCCGCCGTTGCTGCGTTCCGCGACCGTTCGCAAATTTATGGTCGGTTACGAAATGCTGGCGGAAACCCAGCGCGATCTCACTGCCGAACAAGCGGCAGAGCGCCTGCGTGCGGTCAGCGACATCCACTTTCGCGAATCCGGAGTATAAAAATGAGTCTGAAAGAGAACACACTCTCTCTGTTTGCTGAAAAATTCGGCTACCCTGCCACCCACACGATTCAGGCGCCAGGCCGCGTTAACCTTATCGGCGAGCATACCGATTATAACGACGGCTTCGTGCTACCCTGCGCCATCGACTACCAGACGGTCATTAGCTGCGCCGCGCGCGACGACCGTCAGGTTCGGGTGATTGCCGCTGACTACGAAAACCAGATGGATGTGTTTTCGCTGGACGCGCCGATTGTCACCCATGACAGCCAGCAGTGGTCAAACTATGTGCGGGGCGTAGTAAAACATCTGCAAAAACGCGACGCCAGCTTCGGCGGCGCAGATCTGGTTATCAGCGGTAATGTGCCCCAGGGGGCAGGTTTAAGTTCATCCGCGTCGCTGGAAGTGGCGGTCGGCACCGTGTTCCAGCAGCTTTACCACCTGCCGCTGGACGGCGCGCAGATCGCGCTGAACGGCCAGGAAGCGGAAAACCAGTTTGTCGGCTGCAACTGCGGCATTATGGATCAGCTAATCTCCGCGCTGGGTAAAAAAGATCACGCGCTGCTGATCGACTGTCGCTCACTCGGCACTAAAGCGGTTTCCATGCCTGAAGGCGTGGCGATTGTGATCATCAACAGTAACTTCAAACGTACGCTGGTCGGCAGCGAATACAACACCCGTCGCGAGCAGTGCGAAACGGGCGCGCGATTCTTCCAGCAGCCTGCGCTGCGCGACGTCAGCCTCGACGCCTTTAACGCTGTCGCCGCTGAACTCGATCCGCTGGTTGCCAAACGCGTGCGTCACGTGTTAACTGAAAACGCACGTACTGTTGAAGCGGCAAGCGCGCTGGAGAAAGGCGACCTTAAGCGTATGGGTGAACTGATGGCGCAATCTCATGCCTCCATGCGTGACGATTTCGAAATCACCGTACCGCAGATCGATACTCTGGTGGAGATCGTCAAAAAGACTATCGGCGAGAACGGCGGCGTGCGCATGACCGGCGGGGGCTTTGGCGGCTGCGTCGTGGCGCTGATCCCGGAGACGCTGGTACCGGCCGTTCAACAGGCTGTCGCAGAACAGTACGAAGCGAAAACCGGCATTAAAGAAACATTTTACGTTTGCAAACCCTCACAAGGAGCAGGACAGTGCTGAATGAAACACCCGCACTGGCACCCGATGGTCAGCCGTACCGCCTGTTAACCCTGCGCAATAGCGCAGGGATGGTGGTCACGCTGATGGACTGGGGTGCTACCTTACTTTCCGCGCGAATTCCCCTTTCCGACGGCAGCGTGCGTGAAGCGCTGCTGGGATGTGCCAGCCCGGAACACTATCAGGATCAGACGGCCTTTCTTGGCGCGTCAATCGGTCGCTACGCTAACCGTATCGCCGACAGCCGCTATGTTTTTAACGGCGAAACCGTGACCTTACAGCCAAGTCAGGGCGTCAACCAACTGCACGGCGGACCGGAAGGGTTTGATAAACGCCGCTGGCAGATTGTGAATCAAAACGAACGCCAGGTGCTGTTCGCGTTAACTTCAGATGATGGCGACCAGGGCTTTCCGGGCAATCTCGGCGCGACGGCGCAATATCGTCTGACCGACGATAATCGCATCTCTATCACCTATCGCGCCACGGTGGATAAGACCTGTCCGGTCAACCTGACCAACCACGTTTACTTTAACCTTGATGGCGACCAGACCGACGTGCGCCAGCATAAGCTGCAACTCCTGGCGGAGCAGTATCTGCCGGTCGATGAAGGCGGGATCCCGCGTGACGGACTAAAATCCGTCGCCGGTACGTCGTTTGATTTTCGCCACGCAAGAGTCATTGCCAGCGAATTTCTTGCCGATGACGATCAGCGCAAGGTGAAAGGCTACGATCACGCCTTCCTGCTTCAGGCCAATGGTGATGCCCGTACCCCCGCAGCCCGTCTGTGGTCTGCGGATGAGAAATTGCAGATGGAGGTTTACACCTCTGCTCCGGCGCTGCAGTTTTACTCTGGCAACTATTTGGCTGGCACCTCATCACGCGGTCCGGTGCCGTATGCGGATTACCAGGGGCTGGCGCTGGAAAGCGAGTTTCTGCCCGACAGCCCGAACCATCCGGAATGGCCACAGCCGGACTGCTTCCTGCGTCCTGGCGACGAATATGCCAGCGTGACGGAATATCGGTTTATTCCGTCCTGACGGTTTCGCTGAAATTGCCCGGTGCCAAAAGCGCATCGGGCATACTTTCTCCTCGCCTGGTTAATTCCCCGCCACTCAACGACAAAATCGCAACGCAGAGTTCACAAGAACCTTACACTGCCGTCTGATTTTCGCTATGGTTATGCGTAAGCGTTGCTGTTGATCAATAACGGCAATATAATGAGAATTATTATCATTAAACGGTATTAAGGAGTAAGTATATGGCTGTAACGAAGCTGGTGCTGGTACGCCACGGCGAAAGTCAGTGGAACAACGAAAACCGCTTTACCGGTTGGTACGATGTCGATCTGTCCGAGAAAGGCGTGGGCGAAGCGAAAGCGGCGGGTAAGCTGCTGAAAGCTGAAGGCTATAGCTTTGATTTTGCTTATACCTCTGTGCTGAAACGTGCCATCCACACCCTGTGGAACGTGCTGGACGAACTGGATCAGGCCTGGCTGCCGGTTGAAAAATCCTGGAAACTGAACGAACGTCACTACGGCGCGTTGCAGGGTCTGAACAAAGCGGAAACCGCCGAGAAGTACGGCGACGAGCAGGTGAAACAGTGGCGTCGCGGCTTCGCGGTCACCCCGCCGGAACTGACCAAAGACGACGAGCGCTACCCGGGTCACGATCCGCGTTACGCAAAACTGACCGAAAAAGAGCTGCCGCTGACCGAAAGCCTGGCGCTCACCATCGACCGCGTTATCCCTTACTGGAACGAAACCATTCTGCCGCGAATGAAGAGCGGCGAGCGCGTGATTATCGCCGCTCACGGTAACTCCCTGCGTGCGCTGGTGAAATACCTCGATAACATGAGCGAAGATGAGATCCTCGAACTGAATATCCCGACTGGCGTGCCGCTGGTTTACGAGTTCGACGAAAACTTCAAGCCGATCAAACACTACTATCTGGGTAATGCTGACGAGATCGCCGCAAAAGCCGCCGCCGTCGCAAACCAGGGTAAAGCGAAGTAAGCCTGTCTGCTGTCGCTACGCTTGTCGGGCCTGTGGATCGTTGATCTTTCCGGGCCGGATTAGGCGCTTAAGCCACCTCGACAGACGAAAAAGCCGACTCACTGAGTCGGCTTTTTTTACAGGAGAAAGATTACCCGCGCCGTGCTTTTACTGCTTCCGCGAGCTGGCGCAGAATGGCGTCAGTGTCTTCCCAGCTAATGCAGGCATCGGTAATACTCTTGCCGTACACCAGCGGTTCACCGCTGTCCGGGTTCTGATTGCCCTCTACCAGGTGGCTTTCGATCATCACCCCCATGATCGCTTTCTCGCCGCCCGCGATCTGCTGGCACACGTCAGCGCCAACGTCCATCTGCTTTTTAAACTGCTTGCAGGAATTCGCATGGCTGAAATCGATCATGATTTGCGCGGGCAGACCGGCCTTCGCCAGCCCTTCCTTCACTGCCGCGACGTGCGTGGCGCTGTAGTTTGGCTCTTTTCCGCCGCGCAGGATGATATGGCAGTCACCGTTGCCGCTGGTATTGACGATCGCCGAGTGGCCCCACTTGGTGACCGACAGGAAGCAGTGCGGCGCGCCTGCGGCATTGATGGCGTCAATAGCGACCTTGATGGTGCCATCGGTGCCGTTTTTGAAGCCTACCGGGCAGGAAAGACCAGAAGCCAGTTCGCGATGTACCTGAGATTCCGTGGTACGCGCGCCAATCGCCCCCCAGCTCATCAGGTCCGCCAGATATTGTGGGGTAATCATGTCCAGAAACTCACCCGCCGCAGGCAGACCGCTGTCGTTGATATCCAGCAGCAGCTTACGCGCAATGCGCAGACCATCATTGATCTGGAAGCTGTTATCCATGTGCGGATCGTTGATCAGCCCTTTCCAGCCAACGGTGGTGCGCGGCTTTTCGAAATAGACGCGCATCACGATTTCCAGTTCGTCTTTCAACGCTTCACGCAGCGCCAACAGGCGGCCCGCGTATTCTTTTGCGGCAACCGGATCATGAATTGAGCAAGGACCAATCACGACCAGCAGGCGGTCGTCGTTGCCTTTTAAAATTTTGTGAATCGCCTTACGCGCATGGGCCACAGTATTTGCGGCATTTTCAGTAGCGGGGAACTTTTCCAGCAGTGCGACAGGGGGTAATAACTCGTTGATCTCTTTGATGCGTAAATCGTCGTTCTGATAATTCATGATTCGTCCAGTGTTGCCATACTTATATAAATGAATGCAATCCCTCCAATCTATATCGTCAGTCAGAAAGTGTAAACGCGATTTTACACTTCGAACGGATTAATCCTGGAAATCCGCAAAAAAACACCAGAAAGTAGCGAAAAACGAGATCTAACCTACAATTTTTAATTGTAACTGCTTAGTTTTTCAATTTTTTCAAGATTCTCTACTGGGCCATTACGCCCGGATGGGATCTTAAACCATTGCCTGGTCCTTTCATGGCATATGCACTGTTGGAAGACGTTATCCGACATCTGAACCATAACAGGAGCATCTTATGCAAATGACAAAATTGGCTTCACTGTTTCTTACTGCCACACTCAGCCTTGCCAGCGGCGCAGCGCTTGCTGCCGATACCGGTGCCCAGACGAACAACGGACAGGCCAACGCCGCCGCAGAAGCCGGTCAGGTCGCGCCGGATGCGAAACAAAACGTCGCGCCGAATAACCTCGACGGCACAAACATCAATACCGGTAACACGAACACCAATACCAGCGGCGCCCAGCAGTCCACCGGGACGTCTGCAACCCAGGATGGGATGAGCAAAGACGAGGTGCATAAAAACACCATGTGTAAAGATGGTCGCTGTCCGGATGTGAATAAGAAAGTGGAAACTGGCGACGGCACCAGTAACAACGTGGATACCAAAACGGATGGCACCACTCAGTAACGGTAAAACGGGCTGATAACAGGAGAGCTAAGGCTCTCCTTTTTAATTTAATTCGACCAAAAACGGTATGATGTCATACAGTTAACAGAGAATTCATAAAGGGATGACATTCATGGCGCACGCTCACTCTCATTCAACCCCTCATCTGCCTGAAGATAATAACGCACGTCGGTTACTGCTCGCGTTTTGCGTCACCGCGGGTTTTATGCTGCTTGAGGTCGTTGGCGGGATTCTTTCCGGCTCGCTGGCGCTGTTGGCGGACGCCGGGCATATGTTAACTGACGCCGCCGCATTGCTGTTTGCCCTGCTGGCCGTTCAGTTTGCCCGCCGCCCGCCGACGTTACGTCATACGTTTGGCTGGCTGAGACTCACCACGCTGGCCGCATTCGTCAATGCGATTGCGTTAGTGGTTATCACTATTTTAATCGTCTGGGAAGCGATTGAGCGCTTCTATACGCCACGTCCGGTAGCGGGCGGCATGATGATGTCCATCGCCGTGGCAGGTTTGCTGGCGAATATCCTTGCGTTCTGGATCCTGCATCGCGGCAGTGAGGAGAAAAACCTTAACGTGCGGGCCGCCGCTCTGCATGTTATGGGGGATTTGCTGGGTTCAGTGGGGGCGATTGTCGCCGCGCTGATAATTATCTGGACGGGTTGGACGCCCGCTGACCCCATTTTATCAATTCTGGTCTCGCTGTTAGTCCTGCGTAGCGCATGGCGTCTGTTGAAAGACAGCGTGAATGAGTTGCTTGAGGGCGCGCCCGTGTCGCTGGATATCACCGCGCTGAAACGCCATCTCAGCCGTGAAATCCCGGAGGTGCGAAATGTGCATCACGTCCACGTCTGGATGGTGGGTGAAAAACCGGTAATGACGCTCCATGCGCAGGTGATCCCACCGCACGATCATGACGCCCTGCTGGCGCGCATTCAGCATTTTCTCGTGCATCACTACCAGATTGCGCACGCCACCATTCAGATGGAGTACCAGCGTTGTGAAGGACCGGACTGCCATCTGAATGAGACAGCGTCCGGCCATACACATCATCACCATTAATGAGACAGCGCGCGTGAGCCTCGTTCGCGTGCGCTGTTAATCCACATCCGACTGCCGTTGAGCGCAATAAAAGTCAGGATCAGATACTCCAGCGACATGGCGTATACGCCCTGAAGCGCGAAGATCACGACGCTAATAACGTTGATCACCACCCATAACAGCCAGTTCTCGACGTATTTTCGCGTCATCAGTATCATCGCCACAATCGACAGTACCATCATGCAGGAATCCCAGAACGGGAAGGCATCCGGCTGAAGATTGGGCATGACCACCTGTAGCCCCAGCGCCTGCATTATGGTCACCGCGACGCGGGTCAAAAAAGCAAACACCGGATCGATAAACACCGTCATCAGACCAATCGCCACCACACAAACGGCCAGCCAGCCCAGCGCTTTCGGTAACGGTAGCCAACGGATTTTCAGTTCCGCCTCATTCTGGGTATTCTGCCGCGACCACGCATACCAGCCGTAGATATTCGCCGCAAAGAAAAACAGTTGCAGCAGCAGGCTGGCATAGAGTTGGATCTGAAAGAAAATGATGGCAAATAACGTCACGTTGATCAGCCCGAAAACGTAATTGCTGATCTTTTCCATGCTGGCAAGACCAATGCACAACAGTCCGGCGATGGTGCCTACCGCCTCAATCCATGAAAGATCGTAACCACCGGCGCCGATCGGAATATGTACCAGGATGTTCTGCGTACTAAAAAAGTCCATCTTTCCCCCAGAGCGTTTTTATTATTTACGCACGTAGTGTAGCCGCAAAATCCAGCATGCGATTTAACGGCAATAATGCCCCTTCTCGCAGCGCCGTATCAACCTGAATCTCATGGGCTTGTCCGCCCTGCTCCAGCCCTTCAGCAATCGCCTTAAGGCCGTTCATCGCCATCCACGGACAGTGCGCGCAGCTGCGGCAGGTTGCCCCTTCGCCAGCGGTGGGCGCTTCCAGCAACTCTTTGCCCGGAACGGCCTGCTGCATTTTGTAGAAAATACCGCGATCGGTAGCGACGATAAGTTGCTTATGCGGTAGCGTTTTCGCCGCGTTGATAAGTTGGCTGGTGGAGCCGACGGCGTCGGCCATGTCGACAATCGATTGTGGGGATTCCGGGTGGACGAGGATTGCCGCTTCAGGGTAAAGCCCCTTCATGCGGGCCAACGCCTGGGTTTTAAACTCATCATGGACGATGCACGCGCCCTGCCAGCATAATACGTCCGCGCCAGTCTGTTTTTGCACATAGCGACCAAGATGGCGATCCGGTGCCCAGATGATTTTTTCGCCCAAACTATCCAGATGCTCAATGAGTTCAACCGCAATGCTGGAGGTCACGACCCAATCGGCACGCGCTTTGACCGCAGCGGAGGTGTTAGCGTAGACCACCACGGTGCGATCCGGATGGGCATCGCAAAATGCGTTAAATTCCTCGACAGGACAGCCGAGATCGAGCGAACATTCGGCCTGCAGCGTCGGCATCAAAATGGTTTTTTCCGGGCTGAGGATTTTGGCGGTTTCGCCCATAAAGCGTACTCCTGCCACTAGCAGGGTGGACGCAGGATGCTTTGCGCCAAAGCGCGCCATCTCAAGGGAGTCTGATATGCAACCGCCGGTCTCTTCCGCCAGTTGCTGGATTTCCGGATCGGTGTAATAGTGCGCGACCATCACTGCATCACGCGCTTTCAGCAGACGCTTGATTTTGTCGCGATAGAATTGTTTTTCGTCAACGCTCAGCGGGACAGGTTTTGGCGGAAACGGATAAATCGCTGCTTCTGGGTCAAACATTACGCTCATCTTGCTTTCTCGTTTTTCTCGCTTAACGAAATAACCGATACAGAGCGTACAGGACGCCGAAATCGGCCATATTTGTTTTATATGCTAAACAAGATAGCGGATTGCGTAACGAAAGTCACACCTATTGCGCACCGTTTTGCCGAAGGGTGACGGCGATCCGATCCGGCTTCGCCTCGCCCTTCGGGCCGTCGCCGCAAGCGGCTCCGTTGTCTCACTGCGTTCGAATCATTACATTCTGCACATAGCAAAAAGGCGCCTTTAGGGCGCCTTTTTACATTGGTGGGTCGTGCAGGATTCGAACCTGCGACCAATTGATTAAAAGTCAACTGCTCTACCAACTGAGCTAACGACCCCTTGCGGGATTTACTGCTTAATCATTCAGACTGGTGGGTCGTGCAGGATGACTCGGCTTCGCCTCGCCCTTTGGGCCGTTGCTGTCGCAACGTTATCCTTCACGCTTTCTACCCGTTTCCACCGTTAAAATGGTGGGTCGTGCAGGATTCGAACCTGCGACCAATTGATTAAAAGTCAACTGCTCTACCAACTGAGCTAACGACCCTTTAGGGTGTCGCCTGAAGATTTTGACTCGGTACCCATTCAACATGGGTTATCGTGCAGGATGTTTTGGCTTCGCCTCGCCTTACGGCGCCGTTGCTGTCGCAACGTTATCCTTCACGTTTAACATCTGAATTCGACGTTAAAACTGGTGGGTCGTGCAGGATTCGAACCTGCGACCAATTGATTAAAAGTCAACTGCTCTACCAACTGAGCTAACGACCCGAGTGGTGGGTGATGACGGGATCGAACCGCCGACCCCCTCCTTGTAAGGGAGGTGCTCTCCCAGCTGAGCTAATCACCCGATACTGCGCTGGATACTACTGTCTTACTGATGGGTCGTGCAGGATGACTCGGCTTTGCCTCGCCCTACGGCGCCGTTGCTGACGCAACGTTATCCTTCACGTTTAATTATCGCTTTCCACCGTAACGATTGGTGGGTCGTGCAGGATTCGAACCTGCGACCAATTGATTAAAAGTCAACTGCTCTACCAACTGAGCTAACGACCCACTTTTGCGCTGCTTTCGGTTTGTTTGATATCCCGTGGCAACGGCGGCATATATTACTGATTTCAGATTTCAGCGCAACTAAAATTTCGATGTAGATCACTCAACTGCTTATGAATCGCACGACACGACCAGAAATAATTCGATTTCTGGTCGTATGGTGTGCATTACATCGCGCCGAGACGTTTTTGCGCCTGTTTCGCCCCATCAGTACCTGGGTATTTGCTGATAACCTGCTGATAAACCGCTTTCGCTTTCGCAGTATCACCTTTGTCCTGCATGATCACACCGACTTTATACATCGCGTCAGCGGCTTTAGGCGACTTCGGGTAGTTCTTCACCACCGAGGCGAAATAAAACGCGGCATCATCTTTTTTACCCTTGTTGTAATTCAACTGACCGAGCCAGTAGTTGGCATTCGGCTGATAGGTTGAATCCGGGTATTTCTTGATGAAATTCTGGAATGCCGCAATCGCGTCATCCTGGCGGGATTTATCCTGCACCAGCGCAATTGCCGCATTATAGTCGGTATTGGCGTCACCGCTTTGGACCGGCGCGCCAGTGGCTGCCGCCCCTGCATCCGGTGCTGCCGTCGCTGCGCCCGTCGCCGTCCCCCCCTGAGCGCCGCCCGCAGACTGCGCGGCTGCGCCACCGCTGTTCAGACTGTCAATCTGCAGCAGGATCTGCTTCTGGCGTTCAACGACCTGATTCAGCTGATATTGGCTTTCCTGAATTTGACCACGCAGGGAATCGATATCGGCCTGATTATCAGAGAGTTGTTGCTGGAGTTGGGTTAAAAGCTGGCTGTGAGCATTCGAAATACGCTCGAGTTGAGTGACACGGTCTTCGACCGAGCCTGAGCCGACACTACTGATTGGCGCTTGAGCAAAAGCGGCCCAGGGGGCCGCTATGCCAACCAGTAACGACAGACTCAACACATGATGTCTGAAGTTACTGCTCATGCAATTCTCTTAGTAAACCAGTACGGCACGACGGTTTTTGGCATACGCCGCTTCGTCATGACCCAGTACTGCAGGTTTTTCTTTACCGTAAGAAACGATGGAGATCTGGTCAGCAGAAACGCCTTTACCCTGCAGGTACATCTTAACAGCGTTCGCACGACGTTCACCCAGGGAGATGTTGTACTCAGGCGTACCACGTTCGTCCGCGTGACCTTCTACGGTGACTTTGTAAGACGGGTTGCTACGCAGGAAGTTTGCGTGCGCATCCAGCATCGCAGCGAAGTCAGAACGGATATCGTACTTGTCCAGATCGAAGTAAACGATGTTGTTCTGCTGCAGCTGTTGCATTTGCAGACGCGCCTGCTCTTCGGAGGACATGTTGCCGCCGCTGCCGTTTGCATCCATACCAGTGCCGGCACCCAGCATGCCTTCGCTGCCGTCATTGCTGGCGTTCTTGTTGGAAGAACATGCCGCAATAGCCATAACAGGCAGAGCAATCATCAGCCCTTTCAGCACTTTGTTCAGTTGCATTTCAATGATTCCTTTATTAATCAATTATTTATTATCACAGATACGGCGACCAGGCAGGGAATTTAACCTGTCCATCAGTTGCCGGAAGACGCGCTTTGAAACGCCCATCTGTAGAAACCAAATTCAGCACGGATCCCATCCCCTGAGAAGAGCTGTAGATAACCATAGTGCCGTTAGGTGCCAGACTTGGCGTTTCGTCCAGGAACGTTGACGACAGAACCTGTACGCCACCCGCTACCAGATCTTGTTTGGCAATGTGCTGCTGACCGTTAGTCGTGCTTACCATTACCATAAATTTCCCGTCGCTGCTGACATCAGCATCCTGGTTTTGTGAACCTTCCCAGGTAATACGCTGCGGAGCACCGCCGTTGACGTTAACTTTATACACCTGTGGACGTCCGGCCTGGTCAGAGGTAAAGGCCAGGTTCTGGCTGTCCGGGAACCAGGTCGGTTCCGTGTTGTTGCTGCGACCATCGGTTACCTGACGGATCTGACCAGAGCCGATATCCATCACGTACAGGTTCAGACTACCGGTTTTTGACAGGGCAAACGCCAGTTTGCTGCCGTCCGGAGAGAACGCAGGCGCACCGTTGTGACGCGGGAAAGAGGCAACCTGACGCACCGCACCGTTAGATAATGTCTGAATAACCAGCGCAGAACGACCGCTTTCAAAGGTGACATAAGCCAGTTTCGAGCCATCCGGAGACCACGCCGGAGACATCAGCGGCTGCGGGGAACGGTGAACCACGAACTGGTTGTAACCATCGTAGTCAGAGACGCGCAGCTCATACGGGAACTGACCGCCGTTTGTCTGCACAACGTAAGCGATACGGGTACGGAAAGCGCCCTTAATGCCGGTCAGCTTTTCGAACACTTCATCACTGGCGGTATGGCCCGCATAGCGCAACCACTGCTTATTCACTTTGTAAGAGTTCTGGGCCAGTACAGTACCCGGCGCGCCGCCAGTGTCAACCAGTTGATAGGCGACATTATAGGAACCGTCCGGATTCGGCGTTACCTGACCGACAACCACCGCGTCGATACCCAGCGCAGACCATGCCGCAGGCTGAACCTCCTGCGCGGTACCCGGCTGCTGCGGCAGACGGGAGCGATCTAATGGGTTAAATTTCCCGCTGTTACGCAAGTCTGCGCCAACGATGCCGCCGATATCTTCAGGCGCCGCCCCCGGCCCCGCCCACTGGAATGGCACAACGCCAATCGGGCGCGCCGAGTCCACCCCCTGGGTGATCTCGATACGGACTTCTGCGTGCAGCACCGCCGCCCACAGCATCAGAAAACCAAATGCTACTCGTAATGCCTGCTTCATCATATCTCCCTTATCTGGACGGAAAGCCCACGATAATTTAGCAGAATGTTAACAAACTCAAATACACAAAACTACCGAAACCCAGGGACTGCCGACGTTTGTTTTCCCCGCGGTGACGGGGAAAGTTTAGCTTACGGTTTAAAGTCCAGAGGCGCGTTTTTAAACACTTCATACACTGCCTGGCTTGGCGGTTTTGGAATCTTCGCCTGTCGGGCCGCCGCAAGCGCTGCCTGACAAAGCGCCGGATCGCCACCTTCAGACTGAATATCCAGCAGCAGGCCGTCCGGCGCGAGTTTTATCCGCAGCGTACAGGTCTTGCCTGTATAGGACGATGCGTCATAAAACTTGCTCTCGATAGCAGATTTGATCTGCCCGGCATAGTTACTGATATCCGCGCCTGACGCGCCATTATTTTTAGTATTACCACTCCCCGCCGGAGAAGCGTTGTTCCCTTTCGCCCCACCGCCGGTTTTCGGCGCATTCTTACCGGAGCTTAAGTCGCCCAGCAGATCGTCCACGCCTGCTGCTGCCGCGGCCTTTTCCGCAGCGGCTTTTTCGGCGGCCGCTTTTTTAGCCGCTGCCGCTTTCTTATCGGCAGCCGCTTTCTCCGCAGCGGCTTTTTTCTCTGCGGCGGCCTTTTCGGCGGCGGCTTTCTTCTCGGCCGCCGCTTTTTCAGCGGCTGCCGCTTTGGCTGCAGCGGCTTTTTCTGCTGCCGCTTTCTTCTCCGCGTCGGCCTGAGCCTGCTTAGCAGCCTCCGCTTCCGCCTTTTTCTTCGCATCCGCGGCCGCTTTCGCCGCCTCGGCTTCGGCTTTCTTCTTCGCGTCAGCAGCGGCCTTTTTCGCCGCCTCCGCCGCTTCTTTCGCCTGCGCGTCCGCTTTCGCTTTTGCTTCAGCGGCAGCTTTCTTCGCGGCTTCCTCAGCCTGTTTCTGCTGCTCCTGCGCTTTCTTCGCCTCAGCCTCGGCCTGCTTTTGCTGTTCCTGCGCCGCTAAGCGCTCTTTTTCAATCTGCTTAAGCCGTTCCTGTTCCGCAGCCTGCTTCTCGCGAAGCTCTTCCGCCTGCTGTTGCGCCAGTTTTTCACGCTGCTCTTTAGCACGCTGCGCGCTGGACTGTTGCTGCTGCTGACGTTCGTACTGCTGAACCACGGCGCCAGGATCAACCATCACGGCATCGATGGAAGAACCACCGCCGCCGCCGGCTGAAGCCTCTATATGCTCATCGAACGAACTCCAGATCAGCACTGCAAATAAGATGACATGCAGCACCGCTGAAATAATTATCGCCCGCTTGAGCTTGTCGTTTTGTTCGGTTGCCTTTGACACTCTCGGTTCCCAAAAACTGTTCGCCTGTTACACGCTCTTTTCACGCCAGAGAAGCGGATGATCAGATAGGCTGGGTCATTAAGCCGACCGACTTCACACCCGCGCTGTGTAACAAGTTCAGCGCTTTAATTATTTCATCGTAAGGCACGTCTTTCGCGCCACCGATTAAGAAGACCGTTTTCGGATTGGATTCCAGGCGGCTTTTCGCTTCCGCAACAACCTGTTCCGGCGGCAGTTGATCCATACGATCTTTTTCCACTACCACGCTGTACTGCCCTACCCCGGACACTTCAATAATCACCGGCGGATTGTCGTTACTGCTCACCGCCTGCGACTCCGTGGCGTCCGGCAGATCGACTTCCACGCTCTGGGTAATGATCGGCGCTGTCGCCATAAAGATCAGCAGCAGCACCAGCAGCACGTCGAGCAACGGTACGATGTTGATTTCGGACTTCAGGTCGCGACGACCCCGTCCACGCGATCTCGCCATGGTTTACCCCTTGTTGCTCTCGCTAACGGTAAACGCCTGACGGTGCAGAATCGCGGTAAACTCTTCCATAAAGTTGTCGTAATTCAATTCCAGCTTGTTCACACGCTGGTTCAGGCGGTTGTAGGCCATAACCGCAGGGATCGCCGCAAACAGACCAATCGCCGTCGCGATCAGCGCTTCCGCGATCCCCGGCGCGACCATCTGCAGGGTGGCCTGTTTTACCGCCCCCAGGGCGATAAACGCATGCATAATCCCCCACACGGTACCAAACAGACCGATATACGGGCTGATAGAACCAACAGTGCCGAGGAACGGAATGTGCGTCTCAAGATTCTCAAGCTCGCGGTTCATTGAGATGCGCATCGCCCGGGATGCGCCTTCAACGATCGCTTCCGGTGCATGGCTGTTGGCCCGATGCAGGCGGGCAAACTCTTTGAACCCGCTATAGAAGATTTGTTCCGACCCCGCCAGACTATCGCGGCGGCCCTGGCTTTCCTGATACAGGCGAGACAGTTCGATCCCGGACCAGAATTTGTCTTCAAACGCTTCGGCTTCACGCGCAGCAGCGTTGAGAATACGGGTCCGCTGGATGATGATGGCCCAGGATGCGATTGAAAAACCAATCAAAATCAACATGATAAGTTTAACCAGAAGGCTAGCCTTCAGGAACAAATCAAGGATATTCATGTCAGTCACTGCTTAAACTCCGCGACAATGGACTTGGGAAGCGCACGAGGCTTCATTTTGAGTGGATCAACGCAAACAATCAGCACTTCTGCTTCATTGAGCACCGTGTTTTCTGCGTTGACAATGCGTTGCGTGAACACCATTGAGGTACCACGCATTGACGTAATTTCAGACTGAACTTCGAGCATGTCGTCGAGTCGCGCAGGCGCATAGTATTCCAGCGCCATTTTACGCACCACGAAGGCCACTCGCTCTGCCAGCAAAACCTGCTGACTAAAGTGGTGATGACGCAGCATCTCTGTACGCGCTCTTTCATAAAAAGCGACATAGCTGGCGTGGTAAACCACCCCACCGGCGTCAGTGTCTTCATAATAGACACGAACCGGCCATCGAAATATATACTTATTCATTCCTGCGGCCTCGTTGTCGGCGCCATCCGCTCATCTCCGTCACTTACGTTTGCAAGTGTCTGGTGACTCGCGTCATTGCCCTCGCGACGCATCAAGAATGCTGTTGTATATCGCGTTGTATTCACTTTACATCCCGGTAATGCAACAAAAGAGAGAACTTTTAAACGTTGCTACTATACGCGCGCTATCAGGGCTTGGGAATGGGGGGAAGTTAAGGGAGAGTAAAAATATATGGGCTTATGCAAGCCCATCGTTCTTTCAGGATGTTTCTTATTCAAAAGAAGAAGAAAAACAGCCCCACGATAAGGACTATGTCGGCCAGCAAAGGGGAGAAGATCCCTTGCCAGTGCACGGCGCGAGGGCGAAAACCAACGCCATGTATGATGCCTGCGCAGACGGCCCACATCAGCAGTAAACCGTGCCAGATTTCCAGCGTACTGGTCTTTGCCGCGAAGCGGGAGGGATCCCAAAACATACATCCTGCTAACACCAGCGCCATGACGAAAGAAAGCGCCCGTAACGGGCGCTTGTCCATTATCGCATACAGCATCGCGATAAGTTTCATCAGTGTTCTTCTTGACCGTTTTTGCTTGCCTCGACGTGCTCAAGGGCCAGCGCGGTGATGATCCCAAATGCACAGGCAAGAAGCGTTCCCAGAATCCAGGCGAAATACCACATACAATTGCTCCTTACTTAGTACAGAGAGTGGGTGTTGCTTTCAATGTGTTCTTTGGTAATACGACCGAACATTTTCCAGTAACACCAGCTGGTGTAGATCAGGATGATCGGCACAAATACCACAGCAACCCAGGTCATCAGGTTCAGCGTCATCTGGCTGGACGTCGCATCCCACATCGTCAGGCTCGCATTCATCATGGTGCTGGAAGGCATCACGAACGGGAACATCGCGATGCCCGCGGTCAGGATGATGCAGGCCAGCGTCAGAGAAGAGAACAGGAACGCCCATGCCCCTTTTTCCATCCGCGAGGTCAGGATCGTCAGCAGCGGCAGTACCACGCCCAGCGCCGGAATCAACCACAGGATCGGTGCGTTGTTAAAGTTCACCAGCCATGCGCCCGCTTCACGAGTCACTTCTTTGGTCAGTGGGTTAGACGCGGCATGGTGATCGATAGCAGAGGTCACCACATAACCGTCGATACCGTACATCACCCAGACACCCGCCAGCGCGAAGCAGACCAGCGTGACCAGCGCGGCGATCTGTGAGGTCGCGCGGGCACGCAGATGCAGTTCGCCCACGGTACGCATTTGCAGGTAGGTCGCGCCCTGGGTGATGATCATCCCAACGCTGATCACGCCTGCCAGCAGACCGAACGGGTTCAGCAACTGGAAGAAGTTACCGGTGTAGTAGAGACGCAGATACTCGTCGACATGGAACGGTACGCCCTGCAACAGGTTACCAAACGCCACACCAATCACCAGCGGCGGCACAAAGCTACCGATGAACACGCCCCAGTCCCACATGTTGCGCCAGCGCGGATCTTCAATCTTGGAACGGTAGTCAAAACCGACCGGACGGAAGAATAACGATGCCAGCACGAGGATCATCGCCACATAGAAACCGGAGAACGCGGCGGCATAGACCATCGGCCAGGCGGCGAACAGCGCGCCGCCGGCGGTGATCAGCCACACCTGGTTACCGTCCCAGTGCGGGGCGATGGAGTTAATCATAATTCGACGCTCGGTGTCGTTACGACCGAGGAAACGGGTGAGCATGCCCACCCCCATGTCGAAGCCATCGGTAACCGCAAAACCAATCAGCAGAACGCCAACCAGCAGCCACCAGATAAAACGTAGTACTTCATAATCGATCATTTGACGACTCCTGTCTTAGCGTGCCGGCTGAGAAGCCACGGTGGACTGCTCAAAGTGATAGCGACCGGTTTTCAGGCTGCTTGGGCCAAGGCGTGCAAACTTGAACATCAGGAACAGTTCTGCCACCAGGAACAGGGTGTACAGGCCGCAAATCAGGAACATGGAGAACAGCAAATCGCCTACCGTCAGCGACGAGTTCGCCACGGCGGTGGGCAGCACTTCGCCGATAGCCCATGGCTGACGGCCATATTCCGCAACAAACCAGCCCGCTTCTACGGCGATCCACGGCAGTGGAATACCATACAGCGCAGCGCGCAGCAGCCATTTTTTCTCGCCGATGCGGTTACGGATAACGCTCCAGAAGGACAGCGCGATGATCGCCAGCAGCAGGAAGCCGCATGCCACCATGATACGGAACGCGAAATACAGCGGCGCAACGCGAGGAATAGAATCTTTCGTCGCCTGCTGGATCTGCGCTTCCGTCGCGTCGGAGACGTTCGGAGTATAGCGTTTCAGCAGCAGACCGTAGCCCAGGTCTTTCTTCATGCTGTTGAACTGATCGCGAACGGTCTGGTCGGTAGAACCGGCGCGCAGTTGCTCGAGCAGTTCATACGCTTTCATCCCGTTGCGGATACGTTCTTCGTGCTGGACCATCAGGTCTTTCAGACCGATCACCGGCGTATCGACGGAGCGGGTAGCGATAATACCCAGCGCGTAAGGGATCTGGATCGCAAATTTGTTTTCCTGCGAATCCTGATCCGGAATACCGAACAGGGTAAAGGCAGCCGGTGCAGGCTGGGTCTCCCACTCGGCTTCGATGGCGGCGAGTTTGGTTTTCTGCACGTCGCCCATTTCGTAACCGGACTCATCACCCAGAACGATAACAGACAATACAGCGGCCATCCCGAAGCTGGCGGCAATGGCAAAGGAGCGTTTAGCGAAGGCAATGTCGCGGCCTTTCAGCAGATAGTAAGCGCTGATACCGAGGATGAACATCGCACCCGTGACATAACCCGACGCCACGGTATGAACGAATTTCACCTGTGCAACCGGGTTGAGCACCAGTTCAGAGAAGCTCACCATTTCCATGCGCATGGTTTCAAAGTTGAAATCCGACGCGATAGGGTTCTGCATCCAGCCGTTAGCGACCAGGATCCACAGCGCAGAAAGGTTAGAGCCTAATGCCACCAGCCAGGTAACAGCCATGTGCTGGACTTTGCCCAGACGATCCCAGCCAAAGAAGAACAGACCTACAAAGGTGGATTCGAGGAAGAAGGCCATCAGACCTTCGATCGCCAGCGGCGCACCGAAGATATCCCCAACGTAGTGGGAATAGTAAGACCAGTTTGTCCCGAACTGGAACTCCATGGTCAGCCCTGTTGCCACACCCAGAGCAAAGTTGATACCAAACAACTTGCCCCAGAACTTAGTCATATCTTTATAAATCTGTTTGCCGGAAAGGACGTAGACCGTTTCCATAATGGCCAGCAAAAACGCCATACCGAGCGTCAGTGGCACAAAGAGGAAGTGGTACATCGCGGTCAAGGCAAACTGTAAGCGCGACAGTTCGACTATATCTAACATCATGACTCCTTGCTCATCGCATGAAGACTCCGAGAGTGAACCCCGTTAGAAAGGGTCACACGCATGCCCCAATACAAATTTGTTTGCGCGCCTTCACCGGTATCCTTTTTCCGTATAAGGAAACAGAATGGGTGAAAGGTTACAAACATGTTAATAAAAAACTCAAATTGATCCCGCAATTATATTACGCCGCAAAATCCTTACAATAAACAGGTTTTTATTGAGGAAGATTTGCGTTTTTCGACAGTGATCAATTTATAGCGAATTTCTCACTTTTCCATCAATTTGATCGGCGACAATTTATCGCGTTTCATTATCTTTTTCCAATCATTAAACATTGATTTAAATCAAAAACGCCCTTTTATGTTAACCATGTTTAGATTTGGTGACCGAAGTAAAAAACATGTTGCACATGCGTATCTTTGATTGATTGCAGAGTTACGCCAATAAAATTCTTATATAAAAAGACGGTGTTTTAATTAACGTGGCATGCCGTTCTGCCAGGGTTTGCTGAGGGGCTATTTTTCGAAGTCCGGGTATCATTTTCGTCGCGTCTGAAAAGCCCGCCTTTCATCATTCACATTAATTTTACTTTAAAGTTAATTTGAATTAACACCACAACGTTATTATTGTGAAAATAACAACGCCACGCTAAGCGTGGCGTTGTTCCGATTGCTGACATTTCAGACAAGCTGGTAGCGGAAGGTCCGCGATTGCCCGGGTAAAAACGTCCCGGGAAGGATATCGTCCCGCTCGTGAGCCGAAACGACCTGCTCGCTCATCATCACTTCCGCGCAGTTTGCCACCGTCCGGGTAAAGGTGACGGTGGTATCACTCGACGTGCTGTCCGACGGATTAAACAGGCGCAAAATCAGCGCTTCGCCGTCTTCCGCTTTCTTTAGCGCGCTTATCTGGCAGCCGACGGGCGGCATGGTCAGTAAACTGTAACGCTCAGGTACCGTAAAACGGGCCTTGTTGAGCTTCATCGCGTCCCACGGAATTTTATTGTAACACTGTACCGGCGTCAGCCACGCCCGCGCCTGTTGCGCCACACCCGCAGAGAACGGCGTACCGCTAAAGCTAAACAGACTTAGCCGACAATGCAGGGTTCCCCGCAGTTGTGAATCCGGTACCGGCATTTTGATGCCGGAAGGACGCCCTGGGCGCAGCAGTAAATCCTCTTTACCCAGTAGCCCCACGCCGCGCAAGAGCGTAATGGCGAAGGTTTTTTTCTCCTCGCCCGTCACCTCAAATTCGCGCAAACCTTCCGTAAAGACCGCCAACCCGTTACGCCCTTCCTGTAACGCAGCATAATTGAGCAGATTCCATACCGGCACAGGCGCCTCTTTCCACCCTTCTTCCCGCCAGTTGGTCATCGCGTCGTCCTCTACCGGACGCGTCACAGAGCCAAACTGGGTATCCGCCAACACCTGATCGGTAGTAAAAGGCGTCGGAATTAATACCCGCACCCGATGATCGTCGGCCTGGTTGTCCAGCGTTATTCCGACATCAATTCGTCTGCTGTTATGGGAAAGCGTCACCGCAATCTCCACCCCTACCCTGCCGCTGCGCTGGCGCAGGGCGCGTTCAGCGAGATCACGCGGAACCGCCAGGTCATAACGGATCAGCGCCTGGCTCTGCCACGCCTCATGGCGGATCTCGCAGTGGGGTTGCACACCGGCCGACGTCAGCCGCCACTCTTCTCTTGCTGGCGAATAATCATATTCATCGCCATCGTCAGAACCTTCTTCCAGCTCCAGCACCCGGTCATAACAGACGCCGCTGTCTTTATCATACAGGCGCAGCGTGCCGTCTTCATTGAGCGAAATTTGCCAGAAAGCGTTCTCCAGCAACGTTTCCGGGATCGTTTTCGCGGCAAGCTGAAGTCCAGGGGCATTGGCATCAATGTACAGGGTGCGGTACCCCATCGACGGGACGATCTGATGAATCTGGATGTCGTACTCCATAAACGGGTCGTAGTTGCCGTAGTGAACGATTTGCCGGTCGATCAGTCCCGGGTCCAGCTCTCGCGCCTCACGAATGAAATAAGGCACAGCGTTCCCTCTGTCATCACGCAGGCTGAACTGGCTGGCGCGCAGGCGAAGGGTGGTATTAATGACCTCTTCGCGCGGCCACGGCATCAGGTTAAACAGCACCAGTTTGTCGGCGTCGCTTTGGGGCATGTTGTCCACCACTTTACGCAGATAAAAACGGATCAGGTTGTCGGCCATGTCTTCCGCCAGCATAAATCGCGCCGCAATTTCGCGGTGCACCGGGTCACTACAGCAACAGCCGATGCTGTCGTGGGCGTGATTCTTTAATATCTCCTTCCACATTTTTTCCAGCAGACCGTGGTGGTAATCAAAACCCAGCGTCCATGCCAGCGTCGCCAGCGGTTCGAGAAGATTGACGATTTTATTTTCGATCCGCGCGTGAGCGATTTTGATGTCCATCCGCGTCGAGCCTATGGTGCGGTGTACGCGCATGTATTTGCCGTCGATAAATTCGCCCTTCAGGGTGGCTAATTGCTCGCGATGGGCCTCTGTGCGTTCAAAGATCTCCTCGAAACGACTCATGACAAAAGTCCGTTGGGGATAAATTTCCCGCAACTTATCCATCACCGCAAAGATATTTTGCTGAAGCGGCATCTGGTCGTGACCGTTAGGCAGCAGGATCTCTTTTGTTACCGATGCCTTTTCCAGCACCTCGAAATAACCGTCGAGTCGTTTACGTAATCCGGCTTCGTCCTCCGGTAAGTACTTACCAATCGCGTAGCCCAGCGGCAGCACCTGCGCCACCACTTCGCTGCCATCGCGACTCTGCCACAGAAACTCGGTTTTATCGGTGCCGTGGCGTTCTGAACAACCGCGCCAGAACAGGGTGCGGGTGATGCCAAAGCCGTTGTAAATATGCGGAAGCTGGCCGGACATGCCAAACGAGTCCGGTAGATAGCCAATTTTCATCGGCTCGCCAAAGGCCAGACAGTCACGCATCCCATACATCAGGTTGCGCACAATCGATTCACCGGAAACAAGAGTGGTATCCGTCTGGGTATACCACGGGCCGATAATCAGCTTCCCGGCCTGAACCAGTCGTCTGACCCGATCTTTATTTTCCGGCACCACCGCGAAGTAGTCCTCCAGTATCGCCGTCTGCCCGTCCAGCACGTAATATTTGTATTCGGCATCCTGCTCCAGACGGGTAAGGATCTCCTCCATATTATTGACCAGCAAAATGCGTGATTCTTCGGTGGTGAAATACCACTCACGATCCCAGTGCATATGCGGGGTGATGTGAACACGAGAGACTGCTTTCATCGTCGTTTCCTGTTAGTGAGTGTTTACCGGCACGCGGTCGGTGACGTATTTGCCCTGCTTCACCGCCTGACGACGCCAGAGCAGCAGAATCAGCGTGGAAATCAACGTTCCCGCCAGCGCCGCGCCAAACCAGCCTGCCGCCGCCATGACGCCGCCTAATCCGCCATCATGGAGTAAAAAGAGGGAGAAAATCCCTGCGCCGGGCGTCGACAGCCCAATATTCATGGCGCCAACGATCGCCCCGGTGACCATCGACCCGAGGACAAAAGCGCTAATGACCCGCAGCGGATCTTCTATCGCCATCGGGATAGCCCCTTCGGTGATCCCCGCCAGCCCCAGTAGCCAGGTAGATTTACCGGTTTCGATTTCAAACTCTTTAAATAAACGTGGCGAGAGTAGCGTGGAGGCCGTTACCGTAAAGGCTGAAACCATTTTGACGGAGGCAAAAATGGCGTAAGGCCCGTAAACGCCGTTGGCCATTGCGCCCAGGCAGAAGGCGTAGGCAGCTTTATTCACCGGCCCGCCCAGGTCGAAGGAGCACATAAAGCCGAGGATAGCGCCAAGCAACAGCGCATTGGCGCCGCTTAAGCCATTCAGCCAGGCCGTCAGCGCGTTGTTGATCCACGCCACCGGCTCGCCAACCACGAACAGCATCAGGCTGCCCGCGCCGAGCGTGCCGATGACTGGGTACAAATAGAAGGTTAAAAACCCGTTGAACTTACTGCTCAGCCGGAGATGATTTTTCACCCAGCGCATCAGGTATCCGGCGATAAGCCCGCCCGCTACCGCGCCAAGAAAGCCGGAACCGATCATATTAGCGGCCAGTCCGGCGGCGAAGCCCGGCGCCAGCGCGGGTTTATCCGCCAGCGAATAGGCGGTATAGGCCGCCAGTACCGGCACCATGAGAATGCCAAGCATTCCGCCGCCCAGTTTGCGGTACATCCACAGCCAGGAGTTTTCCTGATCGAAAAGGTGTTGCAGCCCCAGCATCTGCGCCAGCAGTACCGCGACGGCAAGGACGGTGCCGCCCGCGACGATCAGCGGCACGGCAAATGAGATGCCGCTCAGCAGCGCCTGTTTGAGTTCGGTTTTTAGCCCCTTCGCAGGCGGCGCATCCTGCTGAAGCGCGCGCGTTTCACGCTGCGGCAGCGCCAGCGCCTGCTGGATCAGTTGCTCCGCATGGCGAATCGGCTCCGCGACCGGTACCGTAAGCGTCGGCAGTCCGGCAAAGCGTTCACTCTCTTTTATGGCCACCTCAGCGGCGAAAATACACGCCGTCGCCGCATTCAGTTGGTCCGCCGTCAGCCTGCCTTCAATGCCGTTAGCGCCCTGCTTTTCGACATACACATTCACGCCCAACTTACGACCCGCTTTTTCCAGATACTCCGCGGCCATATAGGTATGCGCAATCCCCGCCGGACAGGCAGTCACGCAGACCAGCGTTGGCGCCTGCGCCAGCGGCGGTGTGAATGCAGCATGAACCTCGTCGTCCAGCGCCGCCAGCAACGCATCTGCGCTTTCGGCAGCCATCACCCGTGCCCGCGTCTCGTCGTCCGCCAGACGGGTGGTAAGCGCGGTCAGCAAGTGCATATGCGTACTGCCCGCTTCATTCTGCGGGATGGCGAGCAGAAAGATCAGTTCCACCGGTTCGGGTCCATCGACACCGTCCCACTCCAGTGGTTCGCTGAGGGTCGCCACCGCGAACGCGGCCTCCTTCACAGCGGACGTTTTACCGTGCGGTACTGCCAGCCCTTCGCCCAGCGCGGTGGGACCGAGACTTTCGCGGGAAAAGACCTCCGTTAAAAACGCCTGGGGATCGGCAATCTTACCCAACGCCGTTAGCCGTTGCGCTAATGCGGTGATTGCCTCGTCACGACTGGCGAAGCGGGCATTCAGGCACAGCGCATCGCGGTGGGTTAACGTTGTCAGGTTCATCATGTTCCTCACCCTGTGGTGGTTTTATGCGCGAAGAATTGTGCCAGACGAAATAATACATTTATGTGATCATTTTCACTATTGCGCGATAATTTGTATTAAATTTGTATTATTTACAGCGCCGGGATGTCAGGCATAATGAGCGAATTCGTATTAACCTTCCCGGAAAACCATGAGCCGAAAGCCGCTATACCGCCAGATCGCAGACCGTATCCTTGAGCAAATTCAGCGAGGTGAGTTGAAGCCAGGCGACGCCCTGCCGACGGAATCCGCGCTGCAGGCAACGTTTAACGTCAGCCGCGTCACGGTGCGCCAGGCGCTCAGGCAGCTTACGGAACAGCATATTGTCGAAAGCATCCAGGGTAGCGGCACCTATGTGAAAGCGGAGCGGGTTAATTACGACATCTATCAGTTAACCAGCTTCTATGAGAAGCTCGCTGACCGTAACGTCGACACTCACAGTGAAGTGCGGGTCTTTGAAGTGATCCCGGCAGATGACTTTTTGCAGGAACAGCTCCAGCTTGCCCAGGGCAGCCGCGTCTGGCACGTCAAGCGGGTGCGCTTTATCAAGCAAAAACCGGTAACGCTGGAAGAAACCTGGATGCCGCTGGCCCTGTTCCCGGATCTGACCTGGGAAGTCATGGAAAAATCGAAGTACCATTTCATCGAAGAGGTGAAGCAAATGGTGATCGACCGAAGCGAGCAGGAGCTGATCCCGGTGATGCCCACCGAGGAGATGAGCCGACTGTTGGCTATCGATCCCGGCAAGCCGATTCTGGAAAAAGTCTCGCGCGGATATTTGAAAGATGGCCGGATATTTGAATACAGTCGAAATGCGTTCAATACCGACGATTATAAATTTACCCTGATCGCCCGTCGTAAACAGCGTTAAAATTTCCCTTGCGCCGCAGGCGATAAATAAAAGTGATGCGCTGCGCGAAAAAACACGTTATACGGCGATACAAAACAAATCATTAGCATTTGTTTATTTTTATTAACAACCAATAAATGCCGTATCTCAAGCACTTTTTAAATTCCGTTACCTTACTCACAATTCTCTCGCTTTCATTATTTTTCATGAATATTTTTGTTGCTGATTATAAATAAGATTCAGATCACAAAGGTGACATTTCGTTTTTCACCATTATGGTTATATAAATATATTCCCACTCGGAAATAGAATTTAACCACATGATATTTATGGTTAAATTTTATCAGCATCCAGTATCGCCGTTTTACGCATGTTTTTTTGAAAATAGATCAATTGCATCGATAACGCCGCCCCAGGACACTCCCTCACTATTAAAGGCCGCCACCCCAGAGGGCGCCATATATCATCATTTTTATTTTTACCCTGAGTCCTGGAGAGGATTACCCATGAAGAAATCAACACTTGTTATTGGCGTCATTGGTGCTGACTGCCATGCAGTAGGCAATAAAGTTCTGGACCGTGTTTTTACTGCCCATGATTTTCGCGTAATCAATCTGGGCGTTATGGTAAGCCAGGATGAATATATTGACGCCGCCATCGAAACCGGCGCCGACGCCATTGTCGTTTCCTCTATTTATGGCCACGGTGACATTGACTGTCTGGGGCTACGCGAACGCTGCATCGAACGCGGTGTTGGCGAGATTCTGCTTTATGTGGGCGGAAATCTGGTTGTCGGTAAACATGACTTTGCCGATGTGGAAGCGAAATTCAAAGACATGGGCTTTAACCGTGTCTTCGCGCCAAGCCATGACCTGGAAGATGTGTGCCGGTTAATGGCCGCCGATATCAACCAGCGCCACGGCGTCGCGCAGCGCTGTCTGGAAGAGGCCATCTGATGCAAATCGTCTCTGTCGACATCGGCTCGACGTGGACCAAAGCGGCTCTCTTTGCCAGGGAGGGCGACGCACTCACACTGGTCAATCATGTTCTGACGCCGACCACGACTCACCATCTGGCAGAAGGTTTCTTTGCCAGCCTTAACCAGGTTCTGAACGTGGACGATGCGCGCCCGCTGCTCAACAGCGGCGATGTGACGCTGAAATATTCCTCTTCCGCCAAAGGCGGGCTGGCCGTCGCGGCGATGGGGCTGGTGCCTTCAATCACCCTGGAATCCGCGAAAGTCACCGCCCACTCTGCGGGGGCGAAAATCGCGCAGTACTACGCCTACAAGCTCAACCGCCACGACATTCAGGCGCTGGAAGCCTCGCCGCCTGACATCCTGCTGTTTACCGGTGGAACTGACGGCGGTGAAGAGAGCTACGGTCTGGCTAATGCCCACGCGCTGGCGAACTCGCGTCTGGACTGCGCCATCATCTACGCGGGTAACCGCGACATTCAGGACGAGATCCAGGCGATTCTGGGCCATAAAGATCTCATCACGGTGGACAATATTCTGCCGGATCTCGATCACCCAAACCCGTATGCCGCGCGCAAAGCGATTTGCGACGTGTTCCTGTCACGCATCGTCAAAGGAAAAGGGCTGGATGTGATTGTCGGCGAAACAGGTGAAGAACCAATGCCGACGCCGTGGACCGTGTATGAACTGGTGAAAGCGATCAGCGATGTCGACAGCGCGTGGAAGGAGTTCATGCTGATCGACATGGGCGGCGCCACCACCGACGTCTACTCCGCCAGCGCCAACACGCTCTCCCCTGACACCGTCCTGCATGGCGTCCCGGAGCCATTTGTTAAACGCACGGTGGAAGGCGATCTGGGCATGCGCGTCTCCGCGGTGGTGGTGGGTGAGAGCACCCGGGATCTGGTCAACGTCGTTTTTGCCCGGCAGCCGCAGCGCCAGGAGGCCTTCTTTGGCTATCTGCGTCATCTGGTGGCCCATCCGGACTACCTGCCGCAGGGGGAGGAGGAGCGTTATTTCGACAGCCTGTTAGCCGGACTGTGCGTCGGCTATGCCGCAGAACGGCATGCCGGCACGAAAAAACAGGTCTGCACCTGCGTGGGCAACGTCGATCTCCAGATGGGACGCGATCTGACCACGGTGCGTAAAGTGGTGGGATCCGGCGGCTGGCTGTCGCGCGCCAGTCAGTTCGACATTCATCACTGGCTTAAGTACCGCGAACTGGACGACGACGGCAGGCGCATTCTTCTTCCCACCCAGTTTGACTATTACCGCGATGCAAAAGGTCTGCTCCCGCTGCTGGCGAACGTCGCCAGGATCGATCCCCAGGCCGCGGCACGCACCAGCATTCACTGTTTAACCCTCTAATCCCAAAGGCAGCGACGAATGGAACTTCGAAATAAAAAACTGACCCATGACGAGTTTATGACCGAACGGCACCAGGTGTTGCAGACGTGGTCAACCGGCAAAGATGTCGAACAATTTGAAGATGGCGTGAAGTACCAGCAGACCATCCCGGAGAATAAACGCTTCTCTCATGCCCTGCTAAAAGCCGATCAGCAGGGAAAAACCCTGAGCCAGCCGCGCGCCGGCGTGGCGTTAATGGACGAACACATTGCGCTGCTGAAAACGTTGCAAACGGAGTGCGATCTTCTGCCCAGCACCATTGATGCCTACACCCGTCTGAACCGCTATGAAGAAGCGGCGATCGGCATTCAAAAATCGATCGAAGCCGGCACCTCAAAACTTAACGGCTTACCGGTGGTAAACCACGGCGTAGCGGCCTGCCGCCGGATGACCGAAGCGCTGGAAAAGCCGATTCAGGTACGCCACGGTACGCCGGATGCCCGCCTGCTGGCGGAAATCGCAATGGCCAGCGGCTTCACCAGCTACGAAGGTGGCGGCATCTCTTACAACATTCCTTACGCCAAGCGCGTCACGCTGGAAAAATCGATCCGCGACTGGCAGTACTGCGACCGCCTGATGGGGCTGTACGAGGAACACGGCATACGCATTAACCGCGAGCCGTTCGGCCCATTGACCGGCACATTGATCCCTCCGTTTATGTCCCACGCCGTAGCGATTATCGAAGGCTTACTGGCGCTGGAACAGGGAGTGAAATCCATTACCGTGGGTTACGGACAGGTCGGCAGTCTGACCCAGGATGTTGCGGCGATCCAGTCGTTGCGCGAGCTATCCCACGAATACTTCCAGAACTACGGTTTCGATGACTATGAGTTGAGCACCGTGTTCCATCAGTGGATGGGCGGCTTCCCGGAAGATGAATCGAAAGCGTTCGCCATTATCTCCTGGGGAGCGGCGGTGGCGGGGATGGCTGGCGCCACCAAAGTCATCACCAAAAGCCCGCACGAAGCCTTTGGTATTCCTACCGCAGCGGCGAACGTGCAGGGGCTGAAGGCGTCCCGACAGATGCTCAACATGGTCAGCGACCAGAAATTCCCGCCGTGTAAAGCGGTCGAGCAGGAAGTCGAGCTGATTAAGAGCGAAGTGCGCGCGGTGTTGAAGAAAGTCTTTGAACTGGGCAACGGCGACGTGGCGCGCGGAACGGTGCTGGCCTTCGAAGCCGGGGTGCTGGATGTGCCGTTCGCGCCTGCCGCCTGTAACGCGGGCAAAATCCTGCCGGTGCGCGATAACAGCGGCGCGATCCGTGTACTCGAAGCCGGCGCGGTGCCGCTACCGAAAGACATTCTCGCGCTGCACCATGACTATGTTGCCGAGCGCGCGCGCTTTGAAGGACGTAAACCCTCATTCCAGATGGTTGTTGATGACATCAACGCGGTATCCCACAGTCAATTAATAGGAAGACCATAATGAAAATCAAAAAGGCCCTTTTCACCGCTGGCTACTCCTCTTTTTATTTCGACGATCAGCAGGCGATCAAAAACGGCGCGGGTCATGACGGGTTTATTTACACCGGCGCGCCGGTTACGCCAGGCTTTAGCGCCGTGCGTCAGGCGGGCGAATGCGTATCGGTCCAGTTGATTCTGGAAAATGGCGCGGTGGCGGTTGGCGACTGCGCCGCCGTGCAGTATTCCGGCGCGGGTGGCCGTGACCCGCTGTTCCTCGCAGAGCATTTTATTCCGTTCCTTAACGATCATATTAAACCGCTGCTGGAAGGCCGTGATGTGGACGCGTTTCTGCCCAACGCCCGCTTCTTCGACAAGCTGCGTATCGACGGTAAGCTGCTGCATACTGCCGTACGTTACGGCCTGTCCCAGGCGCTGCTTGACGCCACGGCGCTGGCCTCCGGTCGCCTGAAAACGGAAGTGGTTTGTGACGAATGGCAACTGCCGTGCGTCCCGGAAGCCATTCCCTTATTCGGACAAAGCGGCGATGACCGCTATATCGCCGTCGACAAGATGATCCTGAAAGGCGTTGACGTCCTGCCTCACGCGTTGATCAACAACGTCGAAGAAAAACTTGGCTTCCAAGGTGAAAAACTGCGTGAGTACGTGCGCTGGCTGTCGGATCGCATCCTGACCCTGCGCACCAGCCCGCGCTATCACCCGACGCTGCACATTGACGTTTACGGCACTATCGGCCTGATTTTCGATATGGATCCTGTACGCTGCGCTGCGTACATCGCCAGCCTTGAAAAAGAGGCGCAGGGGCTGCCGCTGTACATTGAAGGCCCGGTGGATGCAGGTAACAAGCCGGATCAGATCCGCATGCTGACCGCCATCACCAAAGAGCTGACCCGTCTGGGCTCCGGGGTAAAAATTGTCGCGGACGAATGGTGTAACACCTACCAGGACATTGTGGACTTCACCGATGCCGGCAGTTGCCACATGGTACAGATCAAAACCCCGGATCTCGGCGGCATTCACAACATCGTTGACGCGGTGCTGTACTGCAACAAACACGGCATGGAAGCCTACCAGGGCGGCACCTGTAACGAAACCGAAATCAGCGCCCGTACCTGCGTTCACGTGGCGCTCGCCGCGCGGCCAATGCGCATGCTGATCAAGCCGGGCATGGGCTTCGATGAAGGTCTTAACATTGTGTTTAACGAAATGAACCGCACCATCGCGCTGTTACAGACTAAGGATTAACTGATGGCCCGTACTTTTAAGATCTTATCACCGACGGCCATTCTCGGTTATGGCTTCCCGGAAGACAGTTTTCGCAAAGCCATGGAAGCGTCACCGGATCTGATCGCCGTTGACGCGGGTTCTTCCGATCCTGGCCCCCACTACCTGGGGGCGGGTAAACCGTTTACCGACAGGGCCGGCGTGAAGCGCGATCTGCGCTATATGATCGTCGCTGGCGTGAAAAACAACATCCCGGTGGTGATTGGCACCGCCGGGGGGTCCGGCGCGGCGCCGCATCTGGAATGGTGCCGCCAGATAATCCTCGAGATCGCGCAGGAAGAAAACCTGTCATTCTCGCTGGCGCTGATCCCTGCGGATGTCGATAAAGCGATCGTGCATGCGGCGCTGGACAACGGCAAGATCACCGCGCTGGATTTCGTTCCCGAACTCACCCATGAGGCGATTGAAGAGAGCACCTACATCGTGGCGCAAATGGGCGTAGAGCCCTTCCAGCGTGCGCTCGCCGCCGGTGCGCAGGTCGTGCTGGGGGGACGTGCTTACGATCCGGCGTGCTTCGCAGCCCTGCCCATTATGCAGGGATTCGATGAAGGCCTGGCGCTGCATTGCGGGAAAATCCTTGAATGCGCGGCGATTGCCGCCACGCCGGGGTCCGGTTCCGACTGTGCGATGGGGATCATTGACGACAACGGCTTCACCCTGAAAACGTTCAACCCGAAGCGGAAGTTCACCGAAACCTCAGCCGCGGCGCACACCCTGTATGAGAAATCCGATCCTTACAGCCTGCCGGGGCCTGGCGGGGTGCTGAATCTGAAAGGCTGTCATTTTAAAGCGGTCAACGATGGCGAGGTGTACGTTAGCGGTTCACGCCACGAAACCACGCCGTATGCGCTGAAGCTGGAAGGGGCGCGCCAGGTAGGATTCCGCTGCCTGACCATCGCCGGCACGCGCGATCCGATCATGATTGCCGGAATTGATACCATTCTGGAAGACGTGAAAGCCAGCGTGGCGCAAAACCTCTCGCTGAATGACGACAGCATTCGCATGACGTTTCACCTGTACGGCAAAAACGGCGTGATGGGCAACCATGAGCCGGTCAACACCGCCGGGCATGAGCTGGGCATTCTGCTGGATGTGGTGGCGCCGACCCAGGATATCGCCAACAGCGTCTGTTCGCTGGTGCGCTCTACCCTGCTCCACTACGGCTATGAAAACCGGATCGCCACCGCGGGCAACCTCGCCTTCCCGTTCTCGCCTTCCGATATCCAGAGCGGGCCGGTGTATGAGTTCTCGGTCTATCATCTGATTGAAGCGAGCGACGATCTGCGTTTTGACTTCCGCCTCGAGCAGGTGACGCCAGAAGGAGTAACGGCATGAAATACCCTATTTGCACCCTGGCTCAGGTGATTCGCTCTAAAAATGCCGGGCCGTACGAACTGGTGTTAGATATTTTATTTAAAACACGTGAAGACTATCAGCGGGTTAAACGTTCAGAGCAATTAACGCCGCAGTTAATTGCCGGCCTGTATAACGTGGCGCCTGACTTTATTCATCGCATTGTCTGGTTTGATCCGGCGAATGCGGTAAAAATCGTCATGCCTCGCGATATTATTTCCGGCAATGTTGGCGACAATGATGTTTATGGCGCACAGCAACATGCCCCGCTGTTAAATATTACATTCGACCTTGAGTGATTAATAACAATAACATCCACCGGCGTACAGGGTTTCGCTGTATCACTGTATTCCAGTTTATTTAAATGGTTGGTCACAACAGGCTGGCGTCCGGCTGCTTCTGCGGTGCGGACGCCCCTTCTCCTGCTGCCGCCAACCCTTATCCGTATCCGATGGAGTGAAAATGAAAAAAATAAGTCTGACCAAAATGATCATATTAGGCCTGATTCTCGGCATGATTGCCGGGGTGGCTATTAATAATATGGCATCAGCCGATACTGCAAAAACCTATGCGCAGGAAATTTCTATTTTTACCACCATATTTCTGCGCATGGTTAAAATGATTATCGCGCCACTGGTTATTTCAACGCTGGTGGTGGGTATCGCCAAAATGGGCGACGCAAAGACGCTCGGACGTATCTTTTCAAAAACCTTTTTTCTGTTTATTTGCGCGTCTCTGCTGTCAATTGCGCTGGGTCTGGTGATCGTCAACCTGTTCCAGCCGGGGGCAGGGATTAACTTTGTCGCCCACGACGCGGGCGCCGTAGCCGCCGTCCAGTCAGAACCGTTTACCCTGAAGGTGTTTATTTCCCATGCAGTGCCCACCAGTATCGTGGATGCAATGGCGCGTAACGAGATCCTGCAAATCGTGGTGTTCTCCATTTTCCTCGGCTGTAGCCTCGCGGCGATAGGCGAAAAAGCGGAACCGATCGTCAAAGTGCTCGACTCGCTGGTTCACGTGATGCTGAAACTGACCGGCTATGTCATGCTGTTCGCTCCGTTGACGGTTTTCGCCGCGATCTCCGGCCTGATTGCCGAACGCGGGCTGGGCGTCATGGTGAGCGCCGGGATCTTTATGGGCGAGTTCTACCTGACGCTGGGGATGCTGTGGGCAATCCTGATTGGCTTGTCGGCAATGCTTGTCGGTCCGTGCATTGGCCGCCTGACCAAATCCATCCTCGAACCGGCGCTGCTGGCCTTTACCACCTCCAGCTCAGAGGCCGCCTTCCCCGGCACGCTGAACAAACTGGAAAAATTCGGCGTCTCGTCCAAAATTGCCAGCTTCGTCCTGCCGATTGGTTACTCCTTTAACCTTGTCGGTTCCATGGCCTACTGCTCGTTTGCCACTGTGTTTATCGCCCAGGCGTGCAACATTGAGCTGAGCATGGGCGAACAAATCACCATGCTATTGATCCTGATGCTCACGTCTAAAGGCATGGCGGGCGTTCCACGCGCCTCGATGGTGGTGATTGCCGCCACCCTCAACCAGTTCCACATCCCTGAAGCGGGGCTGATCCTGCTGATGGGCGTCGATCCGTTCCTCGATATGGGCCGCTCCGCCACCAACGTGATGAGTAACGCAATGGGCGCGGCGATCGTTGGCCGCTGGGAAGGCGAGCACTTCGGTGAAGGCTGTCGCGGCACCGCGCCCGCGCCGGTTAAGGCCCCCGAGCAGGAACGTCCAGCGACTGAGCCGTCAGAAGTGGCCATGTCCTGAGCGCGCAACAATGCCGGATGACGCCACTGCTTATCCGGCCTGCGAATCGCACATTTTTCCAGGCCGGATAAGGCGCAACGCCGTCTTCCGGCGTAATTTGTCGAGCGAGATTGCACCATGAACGTGAAACTTTTTGGCTCAGCTATCATTATCGCCAGCCTGTATTTCAACACCCCTGTGCTGGCACAGCCTGCACCGGACTATGCCGCGCTGATTGAACAGGCGCACCAGAAATTCAAAAGTAACGCAGACGGAAAAGTCGCCGACTACATTCCTGCGCTGGCAACCTACAGCCCCGCTAATTTCGCCATTACCCTCGCCACGGTGGACGGTAAAATTTACCAGACGGGCGATGTGAAAAAAGCGTTTCCGATGGAATCGCTCAGCAAAGTGTTCACGCTGGCACTGGCCATGGAACAGCATGGCCCGCACGTGGTGCTGGAGAAACTCGGCGCCAACGCGACTGGCCTGCCCTTCAACTCCGGCCTTGCTGTCGAGCTGACCAAAGGCGCGCCGGAGAATCCATTGGTCAACGCGGGCGCTATCAGCACCGTGAGCCTGATTGACGCGAAAGACAAAACGGACCGCTGGAACAAAATTCTCAACAACCTCAATGCCTGGGCCGATGCAACCCTCACCGTCAATGAACCGGTATTCACCTCGGAAATGGAAACCAACCAGCACAATCAGGCACTGGCAGCGTTGATGGCGTCATACGGCAGCCTCTACGGCGATACCGACGAGGCCGTTGAGATTTATACCCGCCAGTGTTCGGTGGATGTCACCGTTGAACAGCTCGCCAAAATGGGCGCGGTACTTGCCAATAACGGTAAATCCCCCTTCAACGGCAAGCAGCTTCTGAATGCACGCTATGTACCGCAGGTGCTGGCGGAAATGGCGATTGCCGGACTGTATGACGGCAGCGGCAAATGGCTTTATACCATCGGTATCCCGGCGAAATCCGGGGTGGGCGGCGGCATGGTTGCGGTCGTACCGGGACAATACGCCATTGCCGTCTATTCGCCGCCGCTGGATGAAGCGGGTAACAGCGTTCGCGCACAGCAAACCATCCACTATGTTGCTGACGCCACGCAGGCCAATCTTTTTATGACACGTTAAACCCCGTAGCGGATGGCGCTTGCGCTTATCCGCCTACGACTCGTTCATTTTTTACAGTTCAAACGCCGCCATCCGGCAAAAAAACAGAAAGGTGAGAAGTCCTATGTCTAAACCCTTTGTCTGGCAGGAACTCTTTGTACAAAGCAAAGAAAGCACAGAATATGAACTACTCAGTAATCAGCATATTACGGTAAGCGAGCTTGACGGTGAGGAAGTGATCAAAGTGGCGCCGGAGGCGTTAACGCTGCTGGCGCAGCAGGCATTTTATGAAGCGTCATTCTTCCTGCGCGCCAGCCATCTGAAACAGATTGCCAGCATTCTGCACGACCCGCAGGCCAGCAGTAACGATAAATACGTCGCGCTACAACTGCTACGTAATGCCGAGGTCTCGGCGAAAGGCGTACTGCCAAACTGTCAGGACACCGGTACCGCGACGGTAGTCGCCAGCAAAGGGCAACGGATCTGGACCGGCGGCGATGACGCCGAAGCGCTAAGCAAAGGCATTTACACCACCTTTCAGGAGCATAACCTGCGCTATTCCCAAAACGCGCCGCTGGATATGTATCGCGAAGTGAATACCGAGACCAACCTGCCCGCACAGATCGATATCAGCGCCACGCCGGGCAGCGAATACCATTTCCTTTTCGTCAATAAAGGCGGCGGTTCGGCCAACAAAGCCGCACTGTTCCAGGAGACCAAATCGCTTCTGCAACCGGAAAAACTGACCGCCTTCCTGATAGAAAAAATGAAATCACTCGGTACCGCCGCCTGTCCGCCGTACCACATCGCTTTTGTGGTCGGCGGTCTGTCAGCGGATCAGGCGCTGAAGGTCGCGAAGCTGGCCTCGACGAAGTATTACGACAATCTGCCCACTCACGGTAACGAACTGGGGCAGGCGTTCCGCGATACGGCGCTGGAAACGACCCTGCTCAACGCCAGCCGTGAATTTGGTATTGGCGCGCAGTTCGGCGGTAAATATTTCGCTCATGATATTCGCGTTATCCGTCTGCCGCGCCATGGCGGCTCCTGTCCGATCGCCATGGCCCTTTCCTGCTCGGCGGACCGTAATATCAAAGCAAAAATAAACAAACACGGTATCTGGCTGGAAAAACTGGAACATCATCCGGGCAAGTTTATTCCTGAGTCCTGTCGCGTGGAGAACAGCGCACAGACCGTGAAGCTGGAGCTGAACCGTCCCCTGCGAGAAATTCTGCACGATCTGTCCCGACTGCCCGTCGGTACCCGCCTCTCCTTAAGCGGTCCGATCGTGGTTGCCCGCGATATTGCGCACGCCAGAATCAAAGCACGACTCGACAGCGGCGAACCGTTGCCAGCGTACCTGTGTAACCACATTGTCTATTACGCCGGTCCGGCCAGAACGCCGGACAATATGGCCTGTGGCTCGCTCGGGCCAACCACCGGCGGGCGCATGGACGGCTATGTCGACGCTTTCCAGGCGGCGGGCGGTAGCCTGATCATGCTGTCCAAAGGCAACCGCAGCCAGCAGGTTACTGACGCCTGCCACAAACACGGCGGCTTTAATCTCGGCAGCATCGGCGGTGCCGCAGCTCTGCTGGCGCAGCAGTATGTGAAAAGCCTGCGCTGCCTTGAGTATCCGGAACTGGGAATGGAAGCGGTCTGGATGATGGAGGTTGAAAACCTGCCCGCTTTCGTGCTGGTTGACGACAAAGGAAATAACTTCTTCAGTCAGTTTGAGCAGCAGCACCGGTGCGCAACCTGCCCGGCGGGGCACTAAGGAGCGTCTATGGAAACGCGAGCCAACGATGCGCGGCATCGCCAGCGCCAGCAAAAGCTGAAAGAACAGGTCGAGGCCCGGGTCGCCGCGGCCACCGGGAAAAAAGGGATCCTGATTGTTTTTACCGGCAACGGTAAAGGGAAATCCACCGCCGCGTTCGGAACCGTCACGCGCGCTGTCGGCCACGGTAAAACCGTTGGCGTCGCGCAGTTTATCAAAGGCCAGTGGGACAATGGCGAATACAACACCCTGCATCCGCTGGGCGTCGAATTCCACATTATGGGTACCGGGTTTACCTGGGAAACGCAAAACCGCGAGGCGGATATCGCGGCGGCGCTTGTCGTCTGGACAGAAGCGCAGCGGATGCTGGCCGACCCGCAGTACGATCTGGTGGTGCTGGATGAACTCACTTATATGCTGGCGTATCACTACCTTGATACCGACGCGGTGATCGCCGCCATAACGGCGCGTCCGGCGCAGCAGAGCGTGATCGTCACCGGTCGCGGCTGCCACGCGAGGCTGCTGGATCTTGCGGATACGGTCAGTGAAATGCGCCCGGTGAAGCATGCTTTTGACAGCGGTATTCAGGCGCAGGTGGGCATTGACTGGTAGTCACATCGTTGCCGGATGGCGCATGCGCTTATCCGGCTTCCCGTTTGCCCGTCATCCGCCGTCAGCGTTCCAGGTGAGATACCACCGATTTTTGTAACAGCCAGTCGCGGAAAACCTGTAAATGACGGGATTCCGCTTTTTCTTCCCGCCAGGTCATGATGAAACGATTACCCGTGCGCATGGGCACATCGCAAGGGATCACCATGTCACCGTTATCCAGATCGTGCTGGATCGCAAACCGTGGGAGCAGCGCAACCCCCAAATTCGATCGCACCGCGGCGATCAGCATCGACAGCAGATCAAAACGCGGGCCTTTGTTGACCCGTGAGCTACTGACATCTGACAGGGCAAACCACTCCTGCCAGCCGTTAATTCGCGTACTTTGATGCAGCAAGGGAAACTCATTGAGCAACTCTTCAACCGCCAATTTCTGGTTAGGCTGTGACAGCAGACTGCCGCTACAAACCGGGAGGATTTCCTCTTCGAACAGATACTCCACTTCTGACCACGGCGAACAGAAGTCTTCACGCATAATGGCCGCATCATATTCACGGTTGAGGAAATCGCCCATGTTCGCCAGCGAGTGAATATTAACGATAATATCGGGGTTAAGTTTGTTGAATTCACGCAGATTGGGGATCAGCCAATGGGTGCTGAAGGTCGGGTTGACCGCCAGTTCAATGACTTCGACCGTGGGCTGCCAGGTCATAATGGTATTAGTATCACGCTCAAGTTTATTGAGCGTTTCCTTAACAATGCTCAAATAATGCTTCCCGGCCTCGTTTAAAAAAATCCGCTTTTTGGCATGATTAAATAATGCAGTATGCAGAAAATCCTCAAGTGCATTCACCTGGCGAAATACTGCACTTTGCGTTAATGCTAACTCCTCCGCCGCACGCGTATAACTTTCATGACGTGCCACCACTTCAAACGTCACCAGTAATTCAGTCTTTGGTATCTTTCCTCTCATAACGTCTTCCATATGCCGCGTACAAAAATAGTTTAATTTATAAAAAATAAATGCAACCGACTCCCGATTGGCCTAAGAGTTATATTTTATTTCCTACCTGTATGTCATTGATCCACTCCATGGTTTATTCACACAGGAGTCGAACAAATAATAACCAATAATACGCAAAACTGGCCATAAACACAATTTAAATAAGGTTATTATGCGACAAATAGCGCCAATAAGTTCTTAATAATTTTTCAAGATAACTTGTTTATTGGCGAAAAAACTTTGCGGGTTTAATCAATATTATTTACTTATTATTTCAGGAGAATTCAGCTCACTAAACGATAAGCAAACGATGACGTTTTTTTATCTGCTTTTACTCTTTTTACCGTTTTTCCCGACAATAATTAAGGACGACATATGAAAAACTCCGGAAAAGTCTGGCTGGTTGGTGCAGGCCCTGGTGATATCAGCTTACTGACCCTTAAAGCCCTGCAGTGTATTCAACAGGCTGATGTCATCATTTACGATCGGCTGGTCAATCCTAAAATGCTTGAGTGGTGCTCAGCGAGCTGTACCTGCATCAACGTTGGCAAAAGTCCGGGCTTTCATAGTGTTCCTCAGGAGGAGATCAATGCCCTGATTATCCAGCATGCGCGAGCACAGCGGAACGTTGTGCGCCTGAAAGGTGGCGATCCTTACGTGTTTGGCCGCGGTGCCGAAGAGGTGGAATGTCTGGTCGAAGAAGGCATTGACTTCGAAGTGGTGCCGGGGATCAGTTCCGCCATTGGCGGGCTGGCCTGCGCCGGGATCCCGGTGACCCACCGCGATCTGGCATCGGGTTTTCATGTTGTGACAGGACATACCCGCGAAGGTAATCAGCAGCAGGACTGGCGGCAGTTGGCGAAGCTCAACGGCACGCTGGTGATTGTTATGGGGATCGCAAACCTGCCATTTATTTGTGAAGAACTGCTAATGGGAGGCAAATCACCGGACACGCCCGCGGCGATTGTGATGTCAGTTACCCGGGACAATCAGCGGCGCTTAACCTGTACGCTCGGTACATTACTCACGAAAGCGCAGGAAGCGAATATTGTGCCACCGGCACTGATTGTGGTTGGTGATGTTGTCCGTCTGAGCGACCGACTCTCTTTTATTCCAGAGGCGATGGAACGCGCCTACAGCGAAAGGTGTTCATGACGGAATAACTGCGGAGACGTCTGGTGAGCCGCCCGGAACACCCGACACAAATAGCTCGTCTGCGCATACTGAAGTTTCCGGGCGATGCTGTCGATAGAGTTCTACGGATCGCACAGCAACTCACTCGCCCGCTGCATTTTTTCTGGCTCACCCAGGTTTTAAAATTCGCTCCCTGCCGTTTCTTAAAGAAACGGCTAAAGTAGTTGGCGCTTAAACAGATATGTGCGGCGACCCGTTTCTTTTCGTGGCGAGAAAGTTCCATTGCTGACAGACGCAGGTCGTTCTACTGCACATCAGCGGTGTCCACCGTTTTACGCTGAACCGGATTGAGATTGTTAATAATAAAGCTGAGCAGGTTTGCCGCTGCCACCAGATGATTATTTTCTACAATCGCGATCTGATTCCAGGCTGATTTAATTTTAGGATCGAAAGCCCACTGCCGATCGTCATCGATGACAATAGTTTTATATTCCGGATACTTTGCGCACGCCTGATCGCAAATAATAAATCCCAGCAGATGCCCCTGACGAATTAACGCCATAGAGAAAAAACTCAACCCGGCATGACAGCAGAGTATTCTGATTTTTTCTTCTTTTACCCCTTCAAAAGCACAATATTTATCACGTTTCTGACAAGTTTTTGGTATTGCAGATTGGCGCACAGTAATGAACAGAACGAATTAAAATTATGACAGGCAGAAATTTTCCGACCATTTATGTCTACCACCACGGCGGCGAGTCCGGTCGCCTTAGAAAACACCTCTGCCAGTGAGTAAAAAGTGTGTAAGACATCGTCCTGAATATGCTGAGGCACGTTACGCTCCGTCAGTGGTCTGGATAACGTCGCTACTATGCTTAATTTGTCCAGGTGAAAAAATGACCCTGACCGCAAAAAATAATCTTATTTATTCAGGTGATTATGATCAAATTGCAAGAGCGTCCCCGCGCCCTCGAAACCAGACCACCGACTGCTGTGACAACTTTTCCCAAAGATTAACGAATCTTCACATCTCCCTGTGAGCTTCATTTCAATATCACTCATCACTTTATATATTATTTTCAATTAGTTATAAAAATCACATACAATTTTATGATGTGCTTATTTGTGAGAATCATCATGTGAATGTGAAACGCCCTCCTGAATAATAGGTTCAATGACAAGATAATCTGAACGGAGTGGATGTATGCCCGTCACGATAGGTGTTATCGCCGACGACTTTACTGGCGCAACGGATATAGCAAGTTTTATGGCTGAGCAAGGCTGGAGGGTCGCGCTGCTGCCCGGGATGCCAGACGCCGCCCTGCCCTGGAATGAAGAGGTCGACGCGATTGTCATCTCGCTGAAAAGCCGTTCTCTACCGGCTGACCAGGCCATCGATCAATCATTACGCTGCTGGCAATGGCTGCACAACACGGCAGGTGCGCGGCAGATTTACTTTAAATATTGTTCCACTTTTGATTCCACCCCCGCCGGGAATATCGGTCCGGTCAGCGATGCGCTGATGGAAGCGATGCACGCGCCGTACATCGTTCACTGCCCAGCCCTGCCGCAAAACGGACGTACGGTGATTCACGGTTATCTGTTTGTGAATGGCGTATTACTGAATGAATCCGGCATGGAGAAACATCCGCTCAACCCGATGACCGATGCGAACCTGATTCGCCTGCTCACAGCGCAAACTGCCAGCGCTGTCGGGCGCATTGACCTCCGCACGATTCAGAAAGGTGTGGAAGCGGTCACTCACGCGCTGGAACGCTGCCAGTCTGAAGGTGTACGTCACGTAATCGCGGATACCTTTAGCGAAGCCGATCTGCAGACCCTCGCTCAGGCCTTACGTCATACACCGCTGCTGGCGGGCGGTTCCGGCCTGGGTGGCGCACTGGCCGCTTGCGCTGCGTCACAGCGTGGGCGGGAAGCGGTACATCCCTTCCCGCAGCCGGCCAAAACGGTGGTTTTTTCCGGAAGTTGTTCCACCATGAGTAACCGCCAGGTGAATCGCTATAAAGCACAGGCCGCTTCCCTTCTACTCGACGTAGCGCGCTGCCTGACAGACGCAGAGCGTTACAGTGACGAGCTGTCGCTGTGGACAATGACTCATGTCGATGACGCGCTCGCTCCATTGATTTACGCAACCCAGCCGCCGGAAGCGCTGAAACGTATTCAACAGGAGTACGGCGAGCAGCGCGCCAGCCGGGCGATTGAGCAAACTTTTGCCAGACTGACGGCCAAACTGCAGGCCGCGGGCGTAACCGGTTTTATCGTCGCCGGTGGTGAAACGTCCGGCACCGTAGTGGAGGCGTTACAGGTGACGAGACTGACGGTCGGCAAAGCCATCGCGCCCGGCGTGCCATGGGTGTTCTCCGCCGAGCCGCCGCTCGCGCTGGCGCTGAAGTCAGGCAACTTCGGTGACGAAGACTTCTTTTTCACCGCGCAGGAGTCTTCATTATGAGTCAGCTTAACGAACAACAACTCCGCGAACAGCTGGTGCATTACGGTCGTTCTCTGTTTATGCGCGGCTTCAGCAGCGGTGGTTCGGGCAACCTGAGCGTAAGACTGCCGGACGGCGGCTATCTGGTCACGCCGACCAACTCCTGTTTGGGCGAGCTGAACGCCGCGACGCTCAGTAAACTGGATGCCAACGGCCTTTACCTCAGTGGCGATAAACCGTCAAAAGAAGTGCCCATGCACCTGGCCTGGTACCGTCATCGTCCGGCCTGCGGCGCGGTGGTTCATCTGCATTCGCCATGGCTGACCGCCCTTTCCTGTCTGCCATGCAGCACACCGGAAAATTGTCTGCCGCCGTTAACGCCGTACTACGTAATGCGCGTCGGGCAGTTGCCTCTGTTGCCCTATTTCAAACCCGGTCATGAGGGTATTGCCAGCGCACTCAGCGAGATTGCGGCGGACCATACTGCCGCGCTCCTGGCAAATCACGGTCCGGTAGTCAGTGGTCGCTCACTTCGTGAGGCGGTGTTTAATGCCGAAGAGCTGGAAGACAGCGCCCGCATCTGGCTGACCTTAAAACCACTCGGCTACGTGCCGCTAACGGCGGAAGCAGTAGCTGAACTCGAACAATCCCGGCGAGCATGAGGTGAGAGGATGATCCCCGAACAACGACGTGATTTTATCTACCGCTACGTGCATGAAAAAAACGTTGCCTCGTTTAATGAGCTGGCGGATCTGATGAGCGTGTCGCACATGACCGTGCGCCGCGATATTCAGTTGCTGGAGGAAGAAGGCAAAGTCATCTCGATCAATGGCGGGGTGAAACTCAACAATCTGCTGAAATCGGAGCTACCGTGGCGGGAAAAGGCTGAGCTGCATCATGACGTGAAGCGACGGATGGGGCAACTTGCCGCGATGCTGATAGAGCCAGGGCAAACGCTGTATCTCGATGCGGGAACGTCGTTGTTTGAAGTGGCGAAAGCCGTCGCCGCCAGCCACTGCTTCAACCTGACGGTGGTGACGAACGATTTTTCCATCAGCCACTACCTGATGGATATGCCGCACATCACGCTGTATCACACCGGCGGACTGGTGGATCAGCGCAACCGCTCATGCCTTGGGAAAAGCGCCGCCAGTTTTCTGCGCACGATAAACATCGACGTGGCGTTTCTCAGTTCGTCCTCGTGGGATACCGAACGTGGAATGTCGACCCCCAGTGAAGGCAAAGCCTCGGTGAAAGAGGCGGTGCTCACCGTCTCCCGCCGTCGGGTGCTGGTCTGCGACAGCAGTAAATTTGGCAAATACGGAATGTTCCACATCTGCTCGCTGGATCAACTGACCGACATTATTTCGGACAACCGGTTGCCCGACGTAGCGCAGGATACTATTGCCAGCCAGGGCGTGAAACTACACCTGGTGGATTGCCGGGAGGGAACGCATCATGCTGAAGTTAGCGGCTAACCTCGACTGGCTGTTTTGCGAACGTCCCATTGCGGAGCGCTTTCAGTCCGCAAAGGCGGCGGGTTTTCACGGCGTTGAAGGGCTGTTTCTGTGGCAGCATCCGCTGGAGGTGCTGCTGGCGGCGCAACGGGAAACCGGCCTGCCGGTGGCGTTGATGAATGCGCCGGCGGGTAACTGGCAAGCCGGTGAACGCGGACTGGCCTCCCTGCCAGGCAGTGACGAGGAATTTCATCGTAGTCTGCTGATTGCCCGCGATTACGCCACGGCACTGGGCTGTCGCAAGGTGCACGTCATGGCCGGATTGCGCGTGGCTGGACTTTCCGCCAACGCCCAGTATGAGCAATTAACCGACCGACTGCGTATCGCCTGCGACGTCATGGTTGGGGCCGATATCGACGTGTTGATTGAACCGTTGAACCCGGACGATATGCCTGGTTATTTTGTCGATAGCTTTCCACTGGCTGAACGTCTTATTCGCGAAGTGAACAGAAAAAATATCGGCTTACAGTTTGACATTTACCACTGCCAAAAAATACACGGTAATGTTACGCATCTTATTGAACATTATTTACCGTTCATTAAACACTTTCAGATTGCTTCTGTACCCGGTCGCCATGAACCGGGAACGGGAGAATTAAATGAAACATGGCTTTTTGAATTTATTAAGCAAACAGGCTATCAGGGCTGGATAGGTTGTGAATATAAACCGTCAACACCAGGGCCCGAATCGTTACGTTGGATAACACCGTACTTATAATTTTAATATCTCTGTACCGGAAAACCGGAGGAACACATGTCGGATACTGTTATTATTTCGCTGGCACCCGTTGCCGCGGATTGCCCCAGAGTTATACCTGAAGAACTGGCGCAGGAAATACTGGCAAGCGTCGAACATGGTGCAGCCATCGTGCATTTACACGTTCGCGATAAGCAGGGTCGCCTGACGCCGGACACCACCGATTTTCAGGCAACGATCGACCACGTCATGCGCCATTCCGACCTGATTATTCAGGCCTCAACCGGTGGCGTCTCCGCCATGTCGATTGCCGGGCGCTGCGCGCCACTGGACTGTCCCGGTGTCGAAATGGCGTCGCTGAACGTCGGCTCCGTTAACCTCGGCGATGCCGTATACTTTAATCCCGGACCGGACGTCGAATATTGTTCGCAACAAATAACCCAACGTTCCATTATTCCTGAATTTGAAGTTTTCGAAATTGGCATGATTAATAACATTCTGGCACTGGAAGAAAAAATAACGTTCAGGAAACCGATGTTATTTAATATCGTCCTCGGACACCTTGGAAGTTCACCCGCGACAGTTGATGCGTTAATTGCCTTGCGCAGTATGATCCCTCGCGACGCCTTATGGGGAATTACCCATTTTGGCCGCAAGAATTTCGATATTATTGCGGCAGCAATCGGCATGGGCGCCAGTGAAGTAAGAATTGGTTTTGAAGACAGCTATTATTTAAGCGCCGAAGAGAAAGCTCAGCATAATTATCAGCAGGTTGCAAAACTCGCCACGCTTATTCGCAGTATGGATAAAAAGGTCGCCACGCCGGATATTGCGCGGCAAATGTTAGCTATTCCACCACGGCAGTAATAGCGAGAGAAAGGACATTTCACCATGACTATCACAACCGTTATTCACAGAACCGGACTGGGCGTCTGCATCGTCGGTGGCGCCCTGGCGGCAACTGGCGCGCTGATGCAGTCTCCCGCCCTCTGGCAGCCGGGGCTGGTGATGCTGACGACAGGCTTCGCGGCAGGCGCGGGCTACTGGACAAATCTTCGCAGCTACCAGTTTACCTTGTGGATCATTGCCGGCTTTGTCGCGGCGATGACCTGGTCAACCGATCTGATCGTCTGGGGCGGATTCAACATCACCCATAAATGGATCGTCTTTTTAGTGATCCAGGCGACCATGTTCAGTATGGGCACCAAACTCACGATTCAGGACTTTATCGACGTCGCTAAAATGCCCTGGGCGGTGTTTATCGGCACCTTCTGTCATTTCGTCATCATGCCTCTGCTCGGCCTGAGCATCACGCTGATCTTTGACTTTCCGCCGGAAGTGGCGGTGGGGATTCTGCTGATTGGTTCCTGTCCCAGCGGGCTCTCCTCCACCGTCATGGTGTATATCGCCAACGCCAACCTGGCGCTGGCGGTCTCGATCGCCGCCGTCTCGACGCTGGCGGCGACGGTCATGACCCCGCTGTGGGTGAATCTGCTGGCGGGTTCAATGATCGACATCCAGCTTACGGCGATGGTGATGGACGTCGTGAAAATCGTGTTGATCCCGATTGGCGCGGCGATTTTACATGACTACCTGAAAACCTATGCCGGCGTGCAGGGGCGTCGTACCGTGCAAACGCTGGCCGGAATCAGCGCCATCTGGCTGCTGTATATGCTTGCCGGCGGCTGGGACACGCTGTTTGGCAGCGCCAGCGCCGACGCGCAAATGTATGCGGTGGTGCTGAACTTTGTGGCAGGCGGGATCATCTGGGCGCTGTTCTATAACTGGCTGTATGGACGCGTGGCCGGCGTCAAGAAGATCATGCCGACCATCTCGATGATGGGCATCATTTTCTTCACCACTACGGCTGCGGCGGCCGGGCGCGACAACCTGGTTCAGGTCGGCTTCTTGCTCTGCTTCGCCATGCTGATGCACAACCTCGGCGGCTTCCTGATTGGCTATTTGATGAGCCGCTGGATCTTCCGCATGGATGTTCAGTCCGCCCGGACGGTAGCCTTCGAAGTCGGCCTGCAAAACGGCGGGATGGCATCAGGTCTTGCCGCCGCGATGGGAAAACTGGCCACCGTTGGTCTCGCCTCTGCGGTCATGACGCCGCTTGGCAACGTCAGCGGCTCGCTGCTGGCTAACTACTGGCGCAAAAAGGATGCCCGACAGGCGCAGGCCCAGAGCGAGTGTTCGCCTGCTCAGCCGGTATCAGAACCTCTGTCAAAAGGATAACTCACCATGATGACTTTAACCCTGCAACAGGCACGACGTGCGGTAGACAGCGCGCTCGATCTCACCGACACCCGTTATGCGCAACGTCCGCTCAGCGTGGCGGTATGCGACGCTCACGGCGAGTTACTGAGCTTTGCCCGTATGGATAACGCCAAACTGTTGACCATTGAGCTGACGCAGCGCAAAGCACGCACCAGCAGCCGTTTAGGTTGCACAACTCAGGCGTTTTTGCAACGTCTGCAAGATGAGTCACTGGATATCAGCTACTTTGCTGACCCACGATTTACCGCCCTGCCCGGCGGCGTACCGATTCTTCACAACGGTAAATGCGTGGGGGCCGTTGCGATTGGTGGACTGTCCGCCCAGGAAGATCACGATGCGGCCATGGCCGTTGCCGAATGTTTGCTCAAGGAGATCGCAGAATGAAAAAGATCGCTATGCTTCACACCAGTTCCGCCACGCTCGCCATGATGCAGCAACTGATCGGCGACATCATGCCAGAAGCGGACGTAATGCACCTGGTCGAAGAGTCGATGATTAAGCAGGTGATGAAGGCCGGAGGCGTGACGCCGAACATTGCGGCACGCATTGCCGACTACGTCCACATAGCCGAAAAAGCGGATTGTGAGATTCTCATCACCGCCTGTTCGTCCATTGGCACGGCGGTTGAACAGTGTCAGTTTATGACGCCGCTGCAGCTTGCGCGTATCGACTGCGCGATGGTGGAACAAGCCATTAGCCTGGGTGAGAATATTGCCGTGCTGGCCACCGTCGCCACGACCATGAAACCGACGCTGGAGTATGTGCAGCGCAAAGTACAGGCCAGTGGTAAGCAATGCACCGTGACGCCGATATTGATGGAAGAGGCCTTCCATGCCCTGCTGGCGGGCGATATGGAAACCCACGATCGCATCGTCAGCGAAGGATTGCACAGCGCGTATAAACAGGCTGATGTGGTTATGCTGGCGCAAGCGTCGATGGCGCGCGTTCTGCAACAGCTTCCGTCGCCGCCCGTCCCGGTGATGACCTCTCCGGAAAGCGGGATCCGTTGGCTGAAAACACTGGCGGAAAGCGCATAACCTGGCAAGTCAACACTCCCCGTAGGCGGATAAACGCCAGCGCCATCCGGCAAACAGACAGGCAAAAAAAAGGCCATCATCAGATGGCCAACCATGTCGAAAATGGACCAGCCCTTTCCCCTGCATCACGGGTAAATGCAGGGGTTAGGCTGTTTTATTGCTTTTACTTAATGACAGCTTTCAGCGCTTCGCCGATATCGGCCAGGCTGCGAACCGTTTTCACGCCTGCGGCTTCCAGCGCAGCGAATTTCTCATCCGCCGTGCCTTTACCCCCGGCGATAATGGCGCCTGCGTGACCCATACGCTTACCTTTCGGCGCGGTCACACCGGCGATATAGCCCACAACCGGCTTGGTGACGTGATCTTTGATGTAAGCAGCCGCTTCTTCTTCCGCGCTGCCGCCGATCTCACCGATCATCACGATCGCTTCAGTCTGCGGATCTTCCTGGAACAGCTTCAGGATGTCGATGAAGTTAGAGCCCGGGATCGGGTCGCCGCCGATGCCCACGCAGGTGGACTGGCCGAAGCCGTAATCGGTGGTCTGCTTAACCGCTTCATAGGTCAGCGTACCGGAACGGGAAACGATACCCACTTTACCCGGCTTATGGATGTGGCCCGGCATGATGCCGATCTTGCATTCGCCTGGGGTGATCACGCCCGGGCAGTTCGGCCCGATCATGCGCACGCCCGCTTCGTCCAGCTTCACCTTCACGGTCAGCATATCCAGCGTCGGGATACCTTCGGTGATGGTGATAATCAGCTTAATGCCCGCGTCGATCGCTTCCAGAATGGAATCTTTACAGAACGGAGCCGGAACGTAGATCACAGAGGCAGTCGCACCTGTTGCTTCTACCGCTTCACGCACGGTGTTGAACACCGGCAGGCCCAGATGGGTGGTGCCGCCTTTACCTGGCGTGACGCCGCCAACCATTTGCGTACCGTAAGCGATCGCCTGTTCGGAGTGGAACGTCCCCTGGCTACCGGTGAAGCCCTGACAGATAACCTTGGTGTTTTTATCGATTAAAACAGACATTATTTCCCCTCCACTGCGGCAACAACCTGCTGAGCTGCATCCGTCAGACTTTTCGCTGCAATAATATTCAGGCCGCTGTCAGCCAGTTTCTTCGCGCCGAGTTCGGCGTTGTTGCCTTCCAGACGCACAACCACCGGCACGTTAACGCCCACTTCTTCCACCGCGCCGATAATACCGTCTGCGATCAGGTCGCAACGGACAATACCGCCGAAGATGTTAACCAGCACGGCTTTCACGTTGTCGTCAGAGAGAATAATTTTGAACGCTTCGGTCACGCGCTCTTTGGTCGCGCCGCCGCCCACGTCGAGGAAGTTCGCCGGTTCGCCGCCGTGCAGCTTAACGATGTCCATGGTGCCCATCGCCAGACCCGCGCCGTTCACCATACAGCCGATATTGCCGTCCAGCGCCACGTAGTTCAGTTCCCACTGCGCAGCCTGCGCTTCGCGCGGATCTTCCTGCGACTGGTCGCGCATTTCGCGCAGATCCGGCTGGCGGAACAGCGCATTGCCGTCAGCGCCCAGCTTGCCGTCGAGGCAGATCAGATCGCCTTGTTTGGTGATAACCAGCGGGTTAATTTCGATCAGCGCCAGATCGCGCTCCAGGAAAATGGTCGCCAGGCCCATGAAGATCCGGGTGAACTGCTGCACCAGTTTGCCTTCCAGACCCAATTTGAACGCCAGCTCGCGTCCCTGATACGGCATCGGTCCGGTCAGCGGATCGAGCGCCACTTTATGGATCAGGTGCGGGGTTTCTTCCGCCACTTTTTCAATTTCCACGCCGCCTTCGGTAGAGGCCATAAAGACCACGCGACGGGAGCTGCGGTCAACAACCGCGCCCAGATACAATTCTTTGTCGATATCGGTCGCCGCTTCAACCAGAATCTGGTTTACCGGCTGGCCGTTCGCATCTGTCTGGTAGGTCACCAGGCGTTTGCCCAGCCAGTGTTCAGCAAACGCGCGAATCTCTTCTTTGCTGTTAACGACCTTCACACCGCCCGCTTTACCACGGCCACCAGCGTGAACCTGACATTTTACTACCCACGGACCGGCACCGATTTTCGATGCCGCTTCTTCAGCCTGGCGCGGAGTAGTACAGGCATAACCCACCGGCGCCGGTAAGCCATAGCGGGCAAAAAGTTGTTTTGCCTGATATTCATGTAAGTTCATGTGTTCTGTCCATCCTTCAGGTAATCGTTATCTTTAAACCCGTAGACCAGAGCGGTATCTTTGCCGGACGGCGCTACGCTTAATCCGGCCTACGGGGCAGGTGACGCTAAAAAATGACTATACGTCCAGCAGCAGACGCGTTGGATCTTCCAGCAGCTCTTTAATCGCCACCAGGAAGCCCACGGATTCGCGGCCGTCGATCAGGCGGTGATCGTAAGACAGCGCCAGGTACATCATCGGCAGGATTTCAACCTTGCCCTCCACTGCCATCGGACGATCTTTAATGGCGTGCATCCCGAGGATCGCGCTCTGCGGCGGGTTGATGATCGGGGTGGACATCAGGGAACCGAACACACCACCGTTGGTGATGGTAAAGTTACCGCCGGTCAGGTCTTCTACCGTCAGCTTGCCGTCACGGCCTTTGACGGCCAGCTCTTTAATTTTCTTCTCGATGTCAGCCATGCCCAACGTATCCACGTCACGCAGGACGGGCGTCACCAGGCCACGCGGCGTAGACACCGCCATGCTCACGTCGAAATAGTTGTGATACACCACGTCGTCGCCGTCGATAGACGCATTCACTTCCGGATAACGCTTCAGCGCTTCAACCACCGCCTTCACATAGAAGGACATGAAACCCAGACGGATACCGTGACGTTTCTCGAACGCTTCGCCGTACTGCTTACGCAGATCCATGATTGGCTTCATGTTGACTTCGTTGAAGGTGGTCAGCATCGCGGTGGAGTTTTTCGCTTCCAGCAGACGCTCGGCCACGCGCTTGCGCAGTCGGGTCATCGGGACGCGTTTTTCACTGCGAGCGCCAAGCGCTGGCTGTGCCGCCGCAGCCGCAGCGGGTGCGTTGGACGCTTCTTTCGCCGGCGCTTTCGCCAGATGTTTTTCTACATCTTCACGGGTGATGCGGCCACCGACGCCGGTGCCTTTAATGGCGCTGGCATCCAGGTTGTGTTCGGCCAGCAGGCGACGGATCGCCGGGCTGAGCGCATCGTTGTTTTGCTCTTCCAGAGACGCCTGCTGGCGCTGCGCCGGGGTGGACGCTTTCTCTTCGGATTTCGCGCTGGTTTCTTTACCGGCGCTGTTGCCTTCACGCAGGCGACCCAGGATCTGGCGAGAGGTCACGGTAGTGCCTTCGTCTTCCAGAACCGCATCCAGAATGCCGTCCGCTGATGCCGGTACTTCCAGTACCACTTTGTCAGTTTCGATTTCGACCAGCACTTCGTCACGAACCACGGCATCGCCTGGTTTTTTGTGCCAGGTGGCGACGGTCGCGTCCGCTACGGACTCAGGCAGGTCGGGAACAAGAATATCTACGCTACTCATTATTTATCCTTTATTTAATCGACGTTCAGCGCGTCATTAACCAGATCTTGTTGCTGCTTCTGGTGAACGGACATATACCCTACCGCCGGAGAGGCGGAGGCCGGGCGACCTGCATAACGCAGGGCGGACCCAAATGGAATCACTTCACGGAAATGATGCTGGCTGCAGTACCAGGCGCCTTGGTTGAGCGGCTCTTCCTGACACCAGACAAAATCATGTACGTGAGCGTACTGTTTCAGCACGTCCTGCATCGCCTGATGCGGGAACGGATAAAGCTGCTCGATGCGCACAATGGCGACATCTTTCTGATCGTTCTTACGGCGCTGTTCCAGCAGGTCGTAATAAACCTTACCAGAACACATCACCACGCGCTTCACGCCTTTCGGATCGATATCATCAATTTCGCCAATGGCCGGCAGGAAGGTGCCGTTGGCCAGCTCATCCAGGCTGGAAACCGCCAGCGGATGACGCAGCAGCGATTTCGGCGACATGACCACCAGCGGACGGCGCATACCGCGCAGCGCCTGACGACGCAGCATGTGGTACACCTGAGCCGGGGTGGACGGCACGCAAACCTGCATGTTCTGCTCGGCGCAAAGCTGCAGATAACGCTCCAGTCGCGCGGAGGAGTGCTCCGGCCCCTGGCCTTCGTAACCGTGCGGCAGCAGCATCACCAGGCCACACATGCGGCCCCACTTCTGTTCGCCGGAGGAGATGAACTGGTCAATCACCACCTGCGCGCCGTTGGCGAAGTCACCGAACTGCGCTTCCCAGATCGTCAGGGTACGCGGTTCCGCCGTGGCGTAACCGTATTCAAACGCCAGTACCGCTTCTTCAGACAGAACGGAGTCCCATACCCGGAAGCTGCCCTGGCCGTTATGCACATGCTGCAGCGGGGTGTAGGTTGAACCGTTAGACTGATTATGAATCACCGCGTGGCGGTGGAAGAAGGTGCCGCGACCGGAGTCTTCGCCGGACAGGCGTACCGGGATACCTTCATCAACCAGCGTGGCGTAAGCCAGATTTTCCGCGCCGCCCCAGTCGAACAGTTTCTCGCCCGCCGCCATCGCCTGGCGGTCAGCGTAAATTTTGGCCACGCGGGACTGCATCTCAACCGCTTCCGGCACCGTACTGATGCGTTTCGCCAGCTCCTGCAGACGCTTCATCTCCACCTTGTTCGGGTATGCTTCGTCCCACTCGTGGTTGAGGTACGGCGACCAGGTAAAGGAGTGCATGTTCATCGGACGCCACTCTTTCACCACGCATTCACCGGCGTCCAGCGCGTCACGGTAAAGGTTGACCATTTCGGTCGCGTCTTCCAGCGTGGCGACGTTGTCGGCTTCCAGTTTGTCGGCGTAGATCTTACGCGGGGTCGGGTGTTTTTTGATTTTCTGGTACATCAGCGGCTGGGTTGCGCTCGGCTCGTCGGCTTCGTTATGGCCGTGACGGCGGTAGCATACCAGGTCGATGAAGACATCACGTTTAAAGGTGTTACGGAAGTCCAGCGCCAGACGGGTGACAAACGCCACCGCTTCCGGATCGTCCGCATTGACGTGGAAGATCGGCGCCTGCACCATTTTACCGATGTCGGTGCAGTACGGCGTGGATCGGGCATCCAGCGGATTAGAGGTGGTGAAGCCCACCTGGTTGTTGATAACGATGCGAACGGTCCCGCCCACTTCGTATCCCCGCGCTTTCGACATGTTCAGGGTTTCCTGAACCACGCCCTGCCCGGTCACCGCAGCGTCACCGTGAATGGTGATCGGCAGCACTTTGTTGCTGCTCGGCTCGTCGAGCCTGTCCAGACGCGCCCGTACGGAACCGATAACCACCGGGCTGACGATCTCCAGGTGCGACGGGTTAAACGCCAGCGCCAGGTGGACCAGGCCGCCTTCGGTTTCAATATCGGACGAGAAGCCCATGTGGTACTTCACGTCACCGGTACCGAGGTGTTCTTTATGTTTGCCAGCAAATTCGTCGAACAGATCCTGCGGTTTTTTACCCAGCACGTTGACCAGCACGTTCAGACGACCACGGTGGGCCATTCCCAGCACCACTTCACGGGTGCCGCTGTTGCCCGCATGGCGGATCATCTCTTTCAGCATCGGGATTAACGCGTCGCCGCCTTCCAGCGAGAAGCGTTTCGCGCCCGGGAACTTCGCGCCCAGATAACGTTCCAGGCCTTCCGCCGCGGTCAGTTCGCTCAGGAAACGTTTTTTCTCATCGGCGCTAAACGCCGCGCGTCCGGATTCGATACGCTGTTGCAGCCAGCGTTTTTCTTCGGTGCTGGTGATGTGCATGTACTCGGCGCCGATCGGGCCGCAGTAAGTTTGTTTGAGGGCGGAGAGCAACTCGCCCAGCTTCATCGTCTCTTTGCCGCCAGCAAAAGAACCTACGTTAAAGCTTTCCTGGAAGTCGGCCTCGGTCAGATCGTGGAAGGAAGGATCCAGATCCGCCACGGTTTCTTGCTTCCACAGTCCCAGCGGATCGAGATTCGCATGCTGGTGACCGCGGAAACGATAAGCGTTAATGAGCTGCAGGACTTTAACCTGCTTCACATTGGTGTCAGGGTCGGAAATCGAAGAAGAGTAACGTGAGGCATCCTTCGCCAGACGACGGAAATAATCACGCGTTTTTGAATGGAATTGATCCGGTTTGACCCCTGTACCAGGCAACTGCTGGAACGTGGAACGCCAGTTCGCGTCCACAGAGTCAGGATCGGTTAAGAAGTCTTCATAGAGCTGTTCTATCCAGCTCTGGTTTGCGCCAGAGAGGTAAGAAGAGTCCAGCCAGGCTTTCAAAGCGCTGTTCTGCATCGTGATCCCTTAAGCATTTTTATGCTTACTTTCGCCGTAGAAACTACCACGCACACCGAGTGTACGTGCCGGGGTTCACCTGCGAGCTCTTACTGGCCCGCGAAGGAACCTTTAAAAACTGCCATTCATCTTCTGCGTTCAGGCGGCGACGTCGTTGGCTGCCTTGTCTCGTCCTGTACGCCTCGATGACGGGTACTGCAATGTAGCGGTTTTTAAAGATTTCCTGCATCACCGGGGAATCGCTTCCCCGGCGTTTACACGTTATGCACTGCGCTGCAACAGCATCGACTTAATATGGCCGATGGCGCGCGTCGGGTTTAGCCCCTTAGGGCACACACTGACGCAGTTCATGATGCTGTGACAGCGGAATACGCTGAATGCATCGCTCATTCCTTCCAGGCGGCTGTCGGTTTCGGTATCGCGGCTGTCGATCAGGAAGCGGTATGCCGCTAACAGACCGGCCGGGCCGATGAACTTATCCGGGTTCCACCAGAAAGACGGGCAAGACGTTGAGCAGCACGCACACAAAATACATTCATACAGCCCATCGAGTTTTTCCCGCTGCTCGGGCATCTGCAAATGCTCGCGCGCCGGAGGATTTTGCCCATTATTCAACAAGTAAGGCTTAATCTTCTCATATTGTGCGTAGAATTGCCCCATGTCTACCACCAAATCGCGGATCACCGGTAACCCTGGCAGTGGACGGATGACAATTTTCTTACCCGGCTGATTCAGCGCCGAAATGGGCGTGATGCACGCCAGGCCGTTTTTGCCGTTCATGTTCAGTCCGTCAGACCCGCAGACCCCTTCACGGCAGGAGCGACGGAAAGAGAGGCTCGGATCTTTTTCTTTCAGCTGCATCAGCGCATCCAGCAGCATCATATCGCGCCCTTCTTCGCCTTCCAGGGTGTAATCCTGCATGCGCGGAGCGTCATCAACATCCGGGTTATAGCGATAAATTGAAAACTCGAGTTTCATTGTCCTGTCTCCGCATTAGTAAGTACGAATCTTCGGCGGGAATGCCGGGCGCAGTTTCGGTTCCATATTGACCTGACGTCGCGTCATGGACTCCGTCTCTGGCAGATACAGGGAATGGCACAGCCAGTTTTCATCATCACGCTCCGGGAAGTCGAAGCGACTATGCGCGCCGCGACTTTCGGTACGGAAGTTTGCTGAAACCGCCGTGGCGTAGGCAGTTTCCATCAGGTTATCCAGCTCCAGGCACTCAACGCGCTGAGTGTTGAACTCGCTGGAAGTATCGTCCAGACGGGCGTTTTTCAGCCGCTCGCGGATCGCCTTCAGCTGTTCCAGCCCTTTCGCCATCGCGTCGCCTTCACGGAATACCGAGAAGTTGTGCTGCATACATTCCTGCAGCGCTTTGCGAATCACGACCGGATCTTCACCGTCGCGGTTATTGTTCCAGCGGTTCAGGCGCGCCAGTGAGGCGTCGATTTCGTCGTCGGTCGCATCGCGCAGTGCGCCCTGCTCCGCGATAGACTCCTGCAGATGCAGACCCGCCGCACGGCCAAACACCACCAGATCCAGCAGCGAGTTGCCGCCCAGACGGTTGGCGCCGTGTACGGAGACGCAGGCGATTTCGCCCACCGCAAACAGGCCCGGAATCACCACGTCTTCGCCCTGCTCGTTTACGGTCAGCGCCTGGCCGGTCACTTTGGTCGGGATTCCGCCCATCATGTAGTGGCAGGTCGGGATAACCGGAATCGGCTCTTTCACCGGGTCGACGTGGGCAAAGGTACGGGAAAGTTCGAGAATACCCGGCAGACGGGACTCCAGAACCTCTTTCCCCAGATGATCAAGTTTCAGCTTGGCATGCGGCCCCCACGGACCGTCGCAGCCGCGACCTTCGCGAATTTCAATCATGATGGAACGCGCCACCACGTCGCGACCCGCCAGGTCTTTCGCATTCGGCGCATAACGCTCCATAAAGCGTTCGCCGTGTTTGTTCAGCAGATAGCCGCCTTCGCCGCGGCAACCTTCGGTGACCAGTACGCCCGCACCGGCGATACCGGTCGGGTGGAACTGCCACATTTCCATGTCCTGCACCGGCACGCCTGCGCGAATCGCCATGCCCACGCCGTCGCCGGTATTAATATGGGCGTTGGTGGTGGATTGATAAATACGGCCTGCGCCGCCGGTCGCCAGCACCGTGGCGCGGGCTTTGAAGTAAACCACTTCACCGGTTTCAATGCACAGCGCGGTACAACCCACGATCGCGCCGTCGGCGTTCTTCACCAGATCCAGCGCATACCACTCGGAGAAAATGGTGGTGTGGTTTTTCAGGTTCTGCTGATACAGCGTGTGCAGCAGCGCATGGCCGGTACGGTCAGCTGCCGCTGCGGTACGTGCCGCCTGCTCGCCGCCGAAGTTTTTCGACTGGCCGCCAAACGGACGCTGATAGATACGACCGTCATCAAGACGGGAAAAAGGCAGCCCCATGTGCTCCAGCTCCAGAATCGCTTCCGGTCCGGTCTTGCACATATATTCAATCGCGTCCTGGTCACCAATGTAGTCCGACCCTTTGACGGTGTCGTACATGTGCCATTCCCAGTTATCCTCATGGGTATTACCGAGCGCGACGGTAATGCCGCCCTGCGCGGAAACGGTATGGGAACGGGTTGGAAAGACTTTAGAGAGCAGCGCACAGGTTTGTCCGCTCTGGGAAATTTGCAGCGCCGCACGCATACCCGCGCCGCCTGCGCCTATGACCACTGCATCAAATTCTCTGACTGGCAATTTCATTACACACCCCACACCACAACAAATCCATAAATGACGTAAACCACCAGCGCAACGACGATAGCCAGTTGCAGGCCTAAACGAACAGCCAGCGGTTTAACGTAGTCGGTCAACACCTGCCACATGCCGATCCAGGCATGAATCAAGATGGAAAAAAGGGCCAGCAGAGTGAAGACTTTGGTGAAGGCCGATGAGAAGAAACCGGTCCAGACTTCCCAGGTCAGGTCGCCGCTCGTGGCGAAGAACCCCACCATGTAGATAATGTATAACGTCAGAACGATAGCGGTAGCGCGGACCAGGATGAAGTCATGTACGCCATTGCGTCCTAATGCGGAGGCGTTGCTTACCATACGAGGACTCCTGCGAGAAGTGAAAGCACGACAGTGATAACGAAAGAGATTTTGGCCGAGCGTTGACCCGCTTCGAATGTTTCTTCCAGATAGCCAAAATCCATTAACATGTGACGCACGCCGCCCACCACGTGGTACGCCAGCGCGGTGAGAATGCCCCACATGATAAATTTAACGAAGAAGCTCCCCATGATGGCGGACGCCTGCTGGAATCCTTCCGGGGAAGAGAGGCTGGTACCCAATAACCACAACAGAATCCCGACCGCCACGAAGGTGATCACGCCGGAAACGCGATGGAGAATGGACGCTATCGCCGTGATTGGGAACCGGATCGTTTGCAGATCCAGATTGACAGGTCTTTGTTTTTTCACATTTCTTATCATGAATAACGCCCACATGCTGTTCTTATTATTCCCTTTAGACTTCGGGTACAGAGGCTCATCCACCTGTAGCCTGAAAGACGACGGGATTTCCTTCCTCCGGTCTGCGTGCGGGTCAGACAGCGTCCTTTCTATAACTGCGCGTCATGTAAAACACTGCTTCCAGATGCTAAAACGACACGTTACAACGCTGGGTGGCTCGGGATTGCAGGGTATTCCGGAGACCTGGCGGCAGTATAGGACGTTCACAAAATCATTACAATTAACCTACATATAGTTTGTCGGGTTTTATCGCGAACAGTGACCTACGTCACGATAACAACATTTTTTTAATTTTTAATCATCTGATTTGACAATCATTAAACAAAGTTGTTACAAACAACACCAGAAAAAGCATATAATGCGTAAAAGTTATGGGGTCACTCTTTAACCTGCAAATAAGTTATGTAACAGTAAGAAGATATTGACCGATCCCTTCAGTACAGTTAATAGTGATAGACAGGTTGAATAATTCGGATTGCTAAGTTGTTGATTTGTTGCTATTTCACCATGAGTTAACTGATTTACCTGCAAGCGCCCATTGCTCTGTACCCTGGTTTTCTCCTCTCACGCAGAGCGGCGAGCCGAATAACAAACCGGTAACAGTTAATTTTATGTTTACACAAACTCATTCCCGCTGCGTCAACGCGGCACGCGTGAAGGACGATGTGTAGAAGACAGATCTCACCTGTGCAGTCTCAAGCAATAAGGCGCTAAGGAGACCGTAAATGGCTGATACAAAGGCAAAACTCACCCTCAATGGTGATGCTGCTATCGAACTGGACGTGCTGAAGGGCACGCTGGGTCAGGACGTTATTGATATTCGTAGTCTGGGTTCAAAAGGCATGTTCACTTTTGATCCGGGTTTCACCTCTACCGCATCCTGCGAATCCAAAATTACGTTCATCGACGGCGATGAAGGGATTTTGTTACACCGCGGCTTCCCGATCGATCAGCTGGCCACCGACTCCACCTACCTGGAAGTGTGCTACATCCTGCTGTACGGCGAAAAACCGACGCAGGCTGAATACGACGAGTTCAGAACCACGGTGACCCGTCATACCATGATCCACGAGCAGATCACCCGCCTGTTCCACGCCTTCCGCCGCGACTCACATCCCATGGCGGTAATGTGCGGGATCACCGGCGCGCTGGCGGCGTTCTATCACGACTCACTGGACGTGAACAATCCGCGCCACCGCGAAATCGCGGCCTTCCGTTTGCTCTCCAAAATGCCGACGATGGCAGCGATGTGTTACAAGTATTCGATCGGTCAGCCGTTCGTTTATCCGCGTAACGACCTCTCCTATTCCGGTAACTTCCTGAATATGATGTTCTCTACGCCGTGCGAAACGTATGAAGTGAACCCGGTGCTGGAACGTGCAATGGACCGTATCCTGATCCTGCACGCTGACCACGAGCAGAACGCTTCCACCTCCACCGTTCGTACCGCAGGTTCTTCCGGCGCCAACCCCTTTGCCTGTATCGCGGCGGGCATCGCTTCCCTGTGGGGACCGGCACACGGCGGCGCGAACGAAGCGGCCCTGAAAATGCTGGAAGAAATCAGCTCAGTTAAACACATTCCGGAATTTGTTCGTCGCGCGAAAGATAAAAACGACTCTTTCCGCCTGATGGGCTTCGGCCACCGCGTGTACAAAAACTACGACCCGCGCGCCACCGTAATGCGTGAAACCTGCCATGAAGTGCTGAAAGAGCTGGGCACGAAAGATGACCTGCTGGAAGTGGCCATGGAGCTGGAACACATCGCGCTGAACGACCCGTACTTCATTGAGAAGAAGCTCTACCCGAACGTGGACTTCTACTCCGGTATCATTCTGAAAGCGATGGGGATTCCGTCCTCTATGTTCACCGTGATCTTCGCGATGGCACGTACCGTCGGCTGGATTGCGCACTGGAATGAAATGCACAGCGAAGGCATGAAAATCGCCCGTCCTCGTCAGCTGTATACCGGCTACGATCAGCGTGATTTTAAGTCTGACATTAAGCGTTAATGCTTTACGCATCCGGCGTCCCCCACGCCGGATGCGTGCCAGCGCGCTCCGGCTCTCCCCCCTGCCGGATGGCCTGTTAACCGCGCCATCCCCTCTTTTATTGACCCGCGTTATTTTAATCTGCTCACACTTTCTCTATGATTTCCTGAGATTTCGCTAAACGTTATTCAGGAGCAGGGAATGCCATCTTTGCAGTGGGGCGCCTTATTTGTCTTGTCGTTACTTCTTTCCCTGCTGTTCCTGTACGTTCATCTCCCGGCGGCGCTGTTGCTCGGCCCGATGCTGGCAGGCATTGTGTTTAGTCTGCGCGGGATGCCCCTGAAACTGCCCCGTAGCGCCTTCCTCGCCGCCCAGGCGATCCTCGGCTGCATGATTGCGCAAAACCTTACCGGTTCCATCCTCACCACGCTTGCCCTTCACTGGCCGATGGTCCTGGCGGTGCTGTTGGTTACGCTGCTTTCCAGCTCGGTAGTGGGCTGGCTGTTGGTGCGCTACAGCTCGCTGCCGGGCAACACCGGCGCGTGGGGCTCTTCGCCCGGCGGCGCGGCGGCGATGGTCGCCATGGCGCAGGACTATGGCGCGGACATCCGTCTGGTGGCATTTATGCAGTATTTACGCGTGCTGTTCGTTGCGGGGGCGGCGGTGCTGGTCACCCGCCTGATTCTGGGCGACAGCGCAGAGGCCGTCAGCCAGCAGGTGGAATGGTTTCCGCCGCTGAGCGTTAACTTACTGTCTACCCTGCTGCTGGCGGCCATTGCGGGTCTTGCCGGACGGCTGTTGCGGATCCCGTCCGGTACGATGTTGCTGCCGATGCTGGCAGGCGCGTTGCTGCATACCAGCGGGACGATAGTGATTGAACTGCCGGAGTGGCTGCTGGCGATTGCCTATATGGCGATTGGCTGGCGCATCGGTCTGGGCTTCGATAAACAGGTGTTTTTCATGGCGCTGCGCCCCCTGCCGCAAATACTCGCGTCCATCTTTTCCCTGATGGCGATTTGCGCGGCAATGGCATGGGGCCTCGCGCACTACATGCAAATTGATTTTATGACCGCCTACCTCGCCACCAGCCCCGGCGGGCTGGACACCGTGGCGGTGATCGCCGCTGGCAGCAACGCCGATATGGCGCTGATCATGGCGATGCAAACCCTGCGCCTGTTCAGCATCTTGCTGACCGGCCCGGCGGTGGCGCGTTTTATTTCCACCTACGCGCCAAAACGGCCATCACAGCGCTGAAAAACGTCGCGTGACCAGACTGCTCGCTATTTTTGACAGCGCGGACACCAGTAAAATGGGCGCGACGAAAGCGTGGTTTTTTCAATGATCCCGCCACAGCGCTCGCACGTTTCACCGTCACGGTGGAACACATGAAAGCGAAACAGCGCGCCATGGTGTTTATTCTCATCCACCCGCCCACGCGTGGTATAGGACAGGCGCGGAATATCCAGCAGCGCGTGGGATAACGCGTCGAGTTGTTTCGCATTCAACGCGTTCGCTTTGTGACTGCCGTTTAGTCCCACCTGCCAGAGGATCTCGACGCGCAGGTAGTTACCCAGCCCGGCGAGAAATGCCTGATCCAGTAGCAGCCCGGCAAATTGTCGATTGCGAAAACGGGGCGAAAGCAGACGTTCTTTTACCGCTTCAGCCGTCAGACGCGGATCGAGCACATCCGGGCCAACGCGCTGTAAAAAGGGATGGGTAGTAAGTTGCTCCGGCGTCAGCATCTCAATATCCGAGGCGCTGTAGAGCAGAATGGCTTTATCCGCCGTTTGCAGCCGCACGCGCAGCACGCGGGTGGTCTGCGGCGCTTCACCGCTGTCCACCACTCGCCACACGCCGTAAAGCTGATTGTGGCTGTACAACGTCAGGCCGTCGGAAAAATGGGTCAACAGCGCTTTACCGCGCGTTTCCATTTCCGTCACTCGCTGCCCTTGTAGCTGTGATTCAAAGGGTTTTAACTGCGCAAAGGCAAACCAGACGTCCGTCAACGGTTTACCTTTGATCGCCGCCTCCAGGGTATCCGCCGCGCGGCGGATCTCCGGGCCTTCAGGCATGATACTGTCCTTATCGATAGTGTTAGTGGGTTGCGCCGCCCGTCACCACAAGATCCTTTTCGACCTGTAGCGCGGTCTCAATGGCGATTTCCAGTGCCTGACGTACCGTTTCCGCCGCCATGCTGGGCGCGCCCGGATGCGCCGCCGCCTGCTGCGGTAGATAAGGGATATGAATAAATCCGCCCTTCACCTCCGACAGGCCGCTTAATTTATGCAGCAGCCCGTACATGACATGGTTGCAGACAAAGGTGCCGGCAGTTTGCGATACCGACGCCGGCACGCCCGCCTCACGCATCGCGCTCACCATCGCTTTGATCGGCAGCGTGCTAAACCAGGCCGCCGGACCGTCGATCACTATCGGCATATCCACTGGCTGCTGGCCTTTATTATCCGCAATGCGGGCATCATCGACGTTGATCGCCACGCGCTCAACGGTGATATCCGAACGCCCCCCGGCCTGACCAACCGCCAGCACCAGCGCCGGAGAGAGCGCGTCAATCGCCGCATTCAGTACGCTGAGCGATTCGCCAAACACGCAAGGTAACTGGCGCGCAACCACGCGACATCCGCGGATAATTGCGTTATCGAGGCGCGACACCACTTCCCAGGAGGGGTTAATCTGTTCGCCGCCAAACGGCTCAAAACCGGTGATCAATACCGTTTTCATCCTTCCTCCTTACAGGAACATCAGGAAATACATCAGGAACACGTTGACGATAAGCAGCAACACGCCGGTCGGCACCTGCGCTTTAATCACCGCGTTTTTATCCGGCAGCTCCAGCAACGCGGCAGGAACAATGTTGAAGTTTGCCGCCATCGGCGTCATGAGCGTACCGCAGTAGCCGGAAAACATGCCAATCGCCGCCATCACCGCCGGATTGCCGCCGTGCTGGAGCACCAGAATCGGAATGCCAATCCCTGCCGTCACGATCGGGAAAGCGGCAAAGGCGTTGCCCATCACCATCGTCAACAGCGCCATCCCGAGGGTATACACCGCCACCGCGATAAAGCGGCTGTCAACGGCGAGGTATTCCTGAGTCAGATACGAAATGCCGCTGCCCACGCCTGCGGCGGTGAACAACAGTCCCAGCGTCGCGAGGATCTGCGGCAGAATAAACGCCCAGCCGATGGAGTCGAGCAAACGCCGCGCTTCCTGAATCGGCTGATGGACCTTCTCGTGCGTCATTTTGATCGCCATGCCGAGGCCGATCAGCGAACCTGCGGTCATGGAAAACAGCGTGACCAGGGTAGCGTGGTTACCCGGCCCGAACAGCCCTTCCTGTAAACCGGGAATATGGTTGAACATCAGCACGCCGATCACCGTCACTACCGGAATCGCCAGCGCCGGATAAAACAGGCGGTTGCCGAGACGCGTCGCGCTCTCTTCACGTTGCTCACGGGTACGCTGATGATAGCTGCCGAGCTTTACGCCGCCAAATCCGGCAATCAGCGCCATCAACACCACGGCAATGCCAACGGCGATATTCACCGCGCGCTTGTCGCCCACTAACTGATAGGTCCAGTCGCCCAGTAAAAACAGCAGACCGTAGACGCCCCAGAATAATCCCGTCGTCAGCCGTCGCGGGTTGGCTTTGTCCCGCCAGGACATCAGAGCGACAATCAACAGAATAACGCCTGCCAGCCAGTAGAGGTAGCTTTGCTGAAAATTCATTGTGCATCTCCTTTACCCGCGTTCGCCGCACTGGCTTTCGCCATCTCACGTTGCAGATAGTTATCGAGCCGCCACAGGCGCGCGCCGTGGATCAGAAACGCGCAGATCGCCGTGGGGATCCCCCACAGCGCAATGTGCAGCGGTTCGGTCTGGATCCCGCCGGATTCCAGCATAAAGTTGTGCATGAAGATGATCGCGCCGAACGCGACGAAGATATCTTCGCCAAAGAACAACCCAACGTTATCGGTCGCCGCCGACATCGCCCGCAGGCGATAGCGTACCGCGCCAGGCAGTTGGCCGTAATTCTTCTCCGCCGCGCCTTCCGCCATCGGCGCCAGCAGAGGACGCACCATCTGCGGATGGCCGCCGAGGCTGGTCAGCCCCAGCGCCGCCGTCACTTCACGGATAAAGAGGTACACCACCAACAGACGACCCGCGGTGGCGCTGCGAATTTTCGCGATCCACGTCTGGGCGCGTTCTTTGAGACCGTGACGCTCCAGCAGACCGATCACCGCAAGCGGGATCAACAGAATAAACGGCAGATTGCGGGTATTGAGAAAGCCTTCTCCCAGTTTTTCGAGGATCGTGGCGATCGGCATCTGCGCCGCCAGTCCGGTGACGATCCCGGCCACAATGACCACCAGCACCGGGTTAAAGCGTAAAAGAAACCCGACCACAATGACGGCAATGCCCATCAGTGGCCAGAGAGTGATAGCATCTCCCATAATCCATTCCTTGTCTGTTGTGTTTTTGTTGTGTCGTACGTCAGCGCGTCGTCCTCTTTGGGACGACGTCATTGTTTAAGCTGTAATGTGAATACCGCGCGTCGTAAACGCTTCGCGCAGACGTCGGGCAAAAGCGAGTGCGTGCTCGCCGTCACCATGAATGCACACTGTCTGGGCGACCACGCTGGCCCACGCGCCGGTCACACTCTGCACGCGGCCGCTTTCCACCATCCCCAGCGTTTGCGCCAGCGACTGTTCCTCGTCGTCGATCAGCGCTCCCGGCTGGCTACGCGGCACCAGCGAACCGTCAGGCTGGTAGCCACGGTCGGCGAATACTTCCTGGCGGGTGACAAGTCCGTAACGCTCACCCGCACGGATCAGTTCGCTGCCCGCCAGTCCGACCAGAACCAGCGCGGGGTCGCAGGCATGTACCGCTTTCGCGATCGCGTCCGCAAGCCGCAGGTCTTTCGCCGCCTGGTTGTAGAGCATCCCATGCGGCTTGACGTGACGCAGAACGCCGCCCTCCGCTTTCGCGATCGCCGCCAGCGCGCCGACCTGATACAGCGTCTGCGCGTAGACGGTTTCCGGCGGCAGGGTCATTGCCGTACGGCCAAAGTTTTCCCGGTCGGGAAAGCTGGGGTGCGCGCCAATGGCGACGCCGTTTTTCAGCGCATTTCGCACGCTCGACAGCATGGTTTGCGCATCCCCGGCATGAAACCCGCAGGCAATATTGGCCGAAGAGACCAGCGTTAACAGTTCCGCATCGCTTGCGCAGCCTTCGCCGAGGTCCGCATTCAAATCAATTTTCATTGCTCAACCGCCATGTCAGTTGTTCAAGATAGCGCCGCTGGTCCTGGCGCGCTTTTAGCGCGTCTTCCAGCGAACACTGGACAAAATGAATCGGCTGACCGAGCGGGATCTGCGCCAGATGGTACATATCCGCTTCGATAATACAGGCGATTCGCGGATAGCCGCCGGTGGTCTGAGCGTCGTTCATTAATACAATCGGCTGACCGTTGTGCGGCACCTGCACCACCCCGGGCAGCAAACCGTGGGACAGCAGTTCACGTTCGGTGGTGCGTTTTAGCGACTGTCCCTGCAGCCGGTAGCCCATCCGGTTACTTTGCGGACTGAGGTACCACGGCGAACGCCAGAACGACGCCTGCGATGCCATATCAAACTCGTGATATTCCGGCCCCTGCAGTGCGCGAAGCCGGTTTCCCCACAGCAGCTGTTTTACCCCCTGGGCGCCGAGGAATTGCCGCGCCGGTGCGCCAATGGCGAGGCGGTCGCCGTCCCGGAGCAGACGCCCTTCGAAACCGCCAATCCCGACTTTCAGGTCCGTACTGCACGACCCCATGACTTCAGGTACGGCAATGCCTCCGGCCACCGCCAGGTAGCTGCGCATACCGTGTTGCGGACGCTTTAACGCCAGACGCTGACCCGCTTTTACCGGCAGTCGCCAGCCTGTCCAGACCGGGTGCTCATCCAGTTTCGCTTCGCATCCTGCGCCGGTCAGGGCAAACCAGCCGTCGGCCTCAAATTCGACCACCAACTGTCCGAGCGTAATTTCCAGCACGGGCGCGTTGGCGTCGTTGCCGACCAGTAAATTGGCGATATGCATGGCGGGTCGATCCAGCGCGCCGCAGTGGCTGATACCGGACTGGCGAAAACCGTGACGGCCACCATCCTGTACCGAAGCGTACATTCCCGCGCGAATAATCTTCAACATACCCCCTCCTTCTGCGGGATAAAGCGCACGTTGTCGCCGGGACGCAGCAGGACCGGTTCATCCTGCGTCGGATCGAACAGTTTCCGCGGCGTGTGTCCGATGAGCTGCCAGCCGCCCGGCGTCGCGAGCGGATAAATGCCCGTCTGCGATCCACCGATCCCGACAGAACCTGCCGGAACGATCAGACGCGGTTCGGCGCGTCTGGGCGTATGCAACGGTTCCGGTAAGCTCCCAAGATAGGGAAAACCGGGTTGGAAACCTAAAAACCAGACCACGTACTCAACCGACGCGTGTAGTTCGACCACCTGCTTTTCGCTCAGCCCACTGTGACGAGCCACCAGAGCGAGATCGGGACCGCCCGCGCCGCCGTAAACCACCGGGATATCAATATTGCGCGAGTCGGGCTCCAGCGCCTCGCTTTCTTCCCACCAGCGCTGCAAACGCTCAATGGCATCCAGCGCCAGGGTTTGCGGCTCCCGCAGGATCACCGTGATATTGTTCATCCCTGGGATAGCTTCAACCACATTTGGCATGTCGACCAGACGCTGGGTCAGTCGCCAGATACGTTTCTGGCTCGCCAGCGTCACGGGGGGTTCCAGCTCCAGTACCACCGCCGTTTCGCCTAACAGATAACAGCGCGCTCGTTGCACTTGCGTTCCTCTTCGTCTTTTTTACGCGGGATTCGGTATGTCAATAAACGTCACATCCAGATCGGTATTTTCATTCAACCAGTCGCTGAGGGCGCGAATACCGCCGCGTTCGGTGGCATGGTGCCCGGCGGCGTAAAAATGCAGCCCCTGCTCGCGCGCCGAATGAATGGTTTGTTCAGAGACTTCGCCCGTAATGAACGCGTCTACGCCAAAGCGGGCGGCGCTGTCGATAAAACTTTGTCCGCCGCCGGTGCACCAGGCGACGCGGGTGACCGTCTCCGGCCCGGTATCGCCGCACCATAACGGTTTACGCCCAAGACGCGCTTCAATCCATGAGGCCAGTTCCAGTCCAGGCACCGGCATCGACAGTTCGCCCCAGGGCACCAAGGGTTCGATCTCCCCCATCACGTTGATGCCAAGCAGGGCGGCAAGCTGCGCGTTGTTGCCCAGTTCAGGATGCGCGTCCAGCGGCAGGTGCCAGCCGTAGAGGTTGATATCATTTGCCAGCAGCGTTTTCAGGCGGTTACGCTTCATGCCGCGAATCACCGGGGATTCGCCTTTCCAGAAGTAGCCATGGTGAACGATGACCGCATCAGCCTGCAGGCGTACCGCTTCATCCAGCAATGCCTGGCTGGCCGTGACGCCGGTGACGATTGTTTGCACCGTCGCTTTGCCTTCAACCTGTAAACCGTTAGGCGCGTAATCGCTTATCGCCGCGCTGTTGAGTTTCTCGTTGATCAGTTGTTCCAGTTCGGTGTTTTTCATCATCGCTCCCTTGTTCGTCTATGCGATACGTTAAAATAGCCTTCGGGCGTCCGTTCGTCGATAGCCAATTCACTGACACATTAAGAAACAATCCCGTCGTTTTTTAGCGTGAAAAGCGCGCCCTTCCGTGAGCGAATTCATGTATATTTATGCAATCAGACAGCATATTGCAAAAATAATCCTATCTGTATCGACATTGTAACGTTATGGAACCCCCGCCGCGCGGCGTTTTATCCGCTGGGCGCGCAAGCTATTCTGGTATCACAATGAATAAAGCATCATCTCAACCGCGGGCGATTTACTACGTCGTCGCGCTGCAAATCTGGGAATACTTCAGTTTTTACGGCATGCGCGCCCTGCTGATCCTCTATCTCACCAACCAGCTTAAATACGACGATACCCACGCCTATGCGTTATTCAGCGCTTATTGTTCGCTGGTCTATGTCACGCCGATTCTTGGCGGTTTTCTCGCTGACAAAGTGCTCGGTAACCGCATGGCGGTAATGCTTGGCGCTTTTCTGATGGCGGTCGGGCATCTGGTCCTCGGCGCCAGCGAAATTGCCCCCACCTTCCTTTATTTGTCGCTGGCAATCATTGTTTGCGGCTATGGCTTGTTCAAGTCGAACATCAGTTGTCTGCTGGGTGAGTTATACCAGCCGGACGATCCACGCCGTGACGGTGGGTTTTCGCTGCTATACGCGGCGGGCAATGTGGGTTCGATCGTCGCACCGATCGCCTGCGGGTATGTCCAGGAAGAATACAGTTGGGCGATGGGCTTCGCGCTGGCGGCCATCGGCATGATCGCCGGGTTGATCATCTTCCTTTGCGGCAATCGCCACTTCGCGCACACCAAAGGGGTGAACAAAACCGCGCTGTGCGCCCGGCCGTTTCTCCTGCCCAACTGGGGCTGGCTGCTGGTCCTGTTGGTTGCCGCGCCGCTGGTCATTACCGTTCTGTTCTGGCAGGACTGGTCGGTTTACGCGCTGATTGCCGCCACCGTCATCGGTCTGGCGGTGCTGAGTAAAATTTATCGTCAGGCAGAAAACCAGAAGCAGCGTAAAGAGCTGGGCCTGATCGTGACCCTCACCGTCTTTAGCCTGCTGTTCTGGGCCTTTGCCCAGCAGGGCGGCAGCTCCATCAGCCTGTATATCGATCGCTTCGTAAACCGCGATATTTTCGGCTATTCGGTTCCTACCGCCATGTTCCAGTCGGTAAACGCCTTTGCCGTGATGCTCTGCGGCGTGGTGCTGGCCTGGCGGGTAAAAGAGAGTATGGGGGGTCGCCGCAGCGTACGCATCTGGGGCAAATTCGCTCTCGGCCTCGGTCTGATGAGCGCCGGATTCTGCATTCTGACCCTTAGCGCCCGTTGGTCCGCAGCCTATGGCCACTCTTCCATGCCGCTGATGATCCTCGGTCTGGCGGTGATGGGCTTTGCAGAGCTGTTTATCGACCCGGTGGCGATGTCGCAAATTACACGTATTGAAATCCCTGGGGTAACTGGCGTATTAACCGGCATATATATGCTGCTTTCCGGCGCGATTGCCAACTATCTGGCGGGCGTCATTGCCGATCAAACGTCCCAGAGCGCGTTTGACGCCAGCGGCGCGATCAACTATTCCATCAATGCTTATATCGATGTGTTCAGTGACATCACCTGGGGCGCGCTGGCCTGCGTCGGGCTGGTACTGTTGATCTGGCTGTATCAGTCGCTTAAATTCAGAAACCGCCCGCTGGCGATTGAGTCCTGAGTCAACGGGCATGAGTGGCTGGGCGCCGTGACCCGATCGTCTTCGTTAAGGTCGGTTACCCGCAGCACCCAGCCACGCTCGCTTCCCTGTGCCAGCATGGTGGGGGCAATGCGTAGCGCCGCCTCCCGCTGACTTTTTTTTCCCTGCTGACGTCCCTGCAATAAACCATCCTGTAGCCCCTGGCTATATCCTTCCAGGCTACCGGGTGACATAAATGACCTTACGCGCCTTTTCTTGCCGCTTCATAGGCGGCAAGCGTCGCCGCGCGGGCCTGTTTATGATCGACGATGGGCTGCGGGTAGTTAAGCGTGACGTCTGCTTTTTTTGCCCATTTCCACGGTTCGTGAATCGCGTTTCCAGGCACGTCGCGCAGTTCCGGGAGCCACTGACGAATAAACTTACCGTCGCGATCGAATTTTTCCCCCTGCGTTGTTGGGTTAAAAATACGAAAATAGGGTGCGGCGTCAGTACCTGTGGAGGCCGCCCACTGCCAGCCGCCGTTATTGGCGGCGAGATCGCCATCAATAAGCTGCGACATGAAATAGCGCTCGCCCTTGCGCCAGTCGATCAGCAGGTCTTTCACCAGGAAACTGGCGGTAATCATTCGCAGACGGTTATGCATCCAGCCGGTAGCATTAAGCTGGCGCATAGCCGCATCAACAATCGGAAAGCCGGTTTGCCCCGCCTGCCAGGCGCTGAAATGCGCCGCGTTATCCTGCCAGGCTACCTTTTCCGTCCAGCCGATAAATGGGCGGTATTTACACAGCGCAGGGTTCCAGGTCATCAGATGCCGATAAAACTCTCGCCAGATAAGCTCGTTCAGCCAGACGCTGCCCGGCCCGCCGTCCAGTGCGTCAGGCTGTTCGGCGAGCAGGCGGTGCAGACACTGGCGCGGCGATAACCCTCCCGTCGCCAGAGCGGCAGATAAACGGCTGGTGCCGTCGATAGCGGGAAAATCCCGCTGCTGTGCGTATTCACCCGCCCCCTGCTGGCAAAACTGGCGCAGTCGGGCTATCACCGTTTTTTCGTCCACCGGGAAAAGCGTGGTGTCTGCCTCCTGCTGCGGATAGGTAAACACGATTTTTTGACGCCGCTGCGCCAGGGGCGAATTTTCTCGCGCGGCTGGCGCCGCCACACATTCAGGCATGGCCTCTTTCAAGCGCTTAAGCCAGGCATTTTTAAACGGGGTAAAAACTTTATACATTTCCTGATTGCCGGTCATCACCGATCCCGGCGGCAGAATCACGCTGTCGTCAAACCCTTCACATACCACCTCAGGCAGCGCTTTTTCTACCGCCGCATCCCGTTCGCGTTCGTTGACCTCATACTGATAGTTGTAAAAAAGATGGCTGACATCATGCTGCCTGCAGACCGCTTTTACCGTTTCGACGCTGGCGGTAAAGTCGTCCGCTTCGGCGGTGAGCAGCGGGATGCCTTTCTCCGCGAGGGAGGCCTGCAACCCTTCGAGTTGCGCACGGATCACTCCCGCCTGACGCGGCGACATAGTGTGATCTGCCCATTGGCGGGGCGTGGAGATAAAGAGCGCCAGCACGTGCGCATTACGATGGCGACAGGCGGCGGCAAGCGCGAGATTGTCATGCAGACGGAGATCGCGGCGGAACCAGACCAGATGGGTGGGCATAGAACTCCTGTTAAAATAACGCGGTACGTTTCACGATAATGATTTTTATGTCCTTACTGCCGGGTCCTTTAGGCGCTAAGTGTAGACGCAGACATAAAAAAACCGCCACATGACTGTTGGCGGTTTTTTTGTCGGTCAATGATCAGTAAAAATCGCAGGTCGCTTTTTCTGCCTGGTCCATCCACACCGGCTTGTCGCTGGTTTTCGACCAGACGCGGTGCAGGTAGCTGTAAAAACGGGCGCGATCTTTCCAGAACAGCATGACCGGCAGCGCCAGGACTCCCGCCAACACGGCGAAAGTACGGCGTAAGAACACAACATGCGCGGGATAATCTTTATAGAGTCCCATACTTTCTCCCCTTTTATATCTTCGGTGAATTGCACCGTGAAAATGAATTTGGTTATCTGATGAAAATTGTACCGCCTTGCCTGTAATTTTACTACTCATCCGACCACTTATTTTTAGCGGTTTAGGCTTTATTTACCTTCATTACGTAATTAAGTTACACAAAGGTTAAATTAATACTAATCATTAGTTAAATAATGGTCTCTGCCATTTTTATACTTTTTTTACACCTTACCCGCCAATTTTTGCGAAATCTTTGCAGGCAGATATTTACCCTTTGATTATCACCATTATGCCACTGGAGGTGCACTGTGAGTGCAGGCGTGATAATCGGTATCGTACTGATTTTCTTATTATTAGGTTATCTGGTATATGCGTTAATCAACGCGGAGGCATTCTGATGGCTGCGCAGGGATTTCTACTTATTGCCACGTTCTTAGCGATGCTGTTCTTACTTGCCAGACCCCTGGGAGTCGGACTGGCGCGTTTGATTAACGATACGCCGCTTCCGGGCACAGCAGGCCTTGAGCGGCTGCTCTGGCGGGCGCTGGGGATTTCCCAACGGGAAATGAACGCCCGACAGTATATGCTGGCTATTCTCGCGCTGAATGTGTTGGGGCTGGCGGCGCTGTTCGTCATGCTGATGTGTCAACAGCGCCTGCCGTTAAATCCGCAGCAGTTGCCGGGCCTGTCATGGCATCTGGCGCTCAATACGGCAGTAAGTTTTGTCACCAATACCAACTGGCAGGCTTACGGTGGAGAAACGACCCTTAGCTATTTCAGCCAGATGGTCGGCCTGACAGTGCAAAACTTCTTGTCAGCGGCCACCGGGATTGCCGTCGTGTTCGCGCTGATACGCGGATTTGTCCGTCAGAGCGCCAGCACCCTGGGTAATGCCTGGGTCGATCTGGTACGTATTACCGTGTGGATCCTGTTCCCCCTCGCGTTACTCATCGCGCTGTTCTTTATTCAGCAAGGGGCGCTGCAAAACCTGCTGCCGTATCAGCCGTTCACCACCCTCGAAGGGGTGCAACAGTCCCTGCCAATGGGACCCGTCGCCTCTCAGGAAGCGATAAAAATGCTGGGCACCAACGGCGGCGGCTTCTTTAACGCTAACTCGGCGCATCCGTTTGAAAACCCGACCGCGCTGACCAATCTGGTGCAGATGCTGGCGATCTTTTTGATTCCGGCGGCCCTGTGCTTTGCGTTTGGCGACGCGGCAGGCGATCGCCGCCAGGGGCGAATGCTGCTGTGGGCAATGTCGCTGATTTTTATCGTCTGCGTGGCGGTAGTGATGTGGGCGGAGGTGCAGGGTAACCCGCATCTGCTGCAATACGGCGCCGACAGCAGCCTGAATATGGAGGGGAAAGAGAGCCGCTTTGGCATTCTGGTCAGCAGTCTGTTTGCCGTGGTCACCACCGCCGCGTCCTGCGGAGCGGTCATTGCCATGCATGACTCCTTTACTGCGCTGGGCGGGATGGTGCCCATGTGGTTGATGCAGATCGGTGAAGTGGTGTTCGGCGGCGTTGGCTCAGGCCTCTACGGTATGCTGCTGTTCGTGATGCTGGCGGTATTCATTGCCGGCCTGATGATTGGCCGCACGCCGGAGTATCTCGGTAAAAAGATCGACGTGCGCGAAATGAAAATGACCGCGCTGGCGATTCTCGTTACCCCCGCGCTGGTCCTGCTCGGCAGCGCGCTGGCGATGATGACCGAGGCGGGACGCAGCGGCATGCTTAACCCCGGCCCTCACGGCTTTAGCGAAGTGTTGTATGCGGTCTCCTCGGCAGCCAATAACAACGGCAGCGCCTTTGCCGGTCTGAGCGCGAACTCACCGTTCTGGAACTGTCTGCTGGCCTTCTGCATGTTTGTCGGTCGCTTCGGGGTGATTATTCCGGTCCTGGCGATTGCCGGTTCGCTGGCGGTGAAACAGCGCCAGCCTGCCAGCCCGGGTACGCTGGCGACCCACGACGCGCTGTTTGTCGGGCTGCTGATTGGCACCGTACTGTTAGTCGGCGCGCTGACCTTTATTCCTGCACTGGCGCTTGGCCCAGTGGCTGAACACCTTTCCTTACGCTGAGCACGGAGCACATGACTATGAGTCGCAAACAACAGGCGCTTTTCGAACCGTCATTGGTCGCTCAGGCGCTGATGGACGCCGTGAAAAAATTAAGCCCCCATACCCAGTGGCGCAATCCGGTGATGTTTATCGTCTGGATCGGCAGCCTGCTGACTACCCTGATAGCCATCGCGATGGCTGGCGGGCAGATGCCTGGCAGCGCGCGGTTTACCGGCGCGATCGCCCTGTGGTTATGGATCACCGTGCTGTTCGCTAATTTTGCCGAAGCGCTGGCGGAAGGACGCAGTAAAGCCCAAGCCAACAGCCTGAAAGGGGTGAAAAAAACCGCCTTCGCCCGCAAACTGCGCGAGCCGAAATACGGCGCGCAAAGCGATCGTGTAGCGGCGGACCAACTGCGTAAAGGCGATATCGTCCTCGTGGAAGCCGGCGATATCATTCCCTGCGATGGCGAAGTCATTGAAGGCGGCGCGTCGGTGGATGAGAGCGCCATTACCGGCGAGTCTGCGCCGGTGATCCGTGAATCCGGCGGCGACTTCGCCTCGGTCACCGGCGGGACGCGTATCCTCTCCGACTGGCTGGTAATCGAATGCAGCGTCAATCCAGGCGAAACCTTCCTCGACCGGATGATCGCCATGGTCGAAGGCGCGCAGCGTCGTAAGACGCCAAACGAAATCGCCCTGACCATCCTGCTGATTGCCCTTACCCTCGTCTTTTTGCTGGCAACGGCAACGCTGTGGCCGTTTTCCGCCTGGGGCGGCCATCCGGTGAGCGTGACCGTACTGGTGGCGCTGCTGGTGTGCCTGATCCCGACCACCATCGGCGGATTGCTCTCCGCGATCGGCGTGGCCGGCATGAGCCGGATGCTAGGCGCGAACGTTATCGCCACCAGCGGACGTGCAGTGGAAGCAGCGGGCGATGTGGATGTCTTGTTGCTGGATAAAACCGGCACCATCACCCTCGGCAACCGTCAGGCGTCACAGTTTCTGCCAGCCAGCGGCGTGGATGAACGCACGTTGGCGGACGCGGCGCAGCTTTCTTCGTTAGCGGACGAAACGCCGGAAGGCCGCAGTATCGTTATCCTCGCCAAGCAGCGTTTTAATCTGCGCGAGCGCGACGTGCAGTCGCTGCATGCCACTTTCGTCCCGTTCACTGCCCAGAGCAGGATGAGCGGTATTAACATCGATAACCGGATGATCCGTAAAGGATCGGTGGATGCGATTCGCCGCCACGTAGAGGCTAACGGCGGGCAGTTCCCGCCTGATGTCGAGCAAAAAGTGGACAGCGTCGCCCGTCTGGGCGCCACGCCGCTGGTGGTCGTGGAAGGCGCACGCGTACTGGGGGTTATCGCGCTTAAAGATATTGTCAAAGGCGGCATAAAAGAACGTTTCGCCCAACTGCGCAAAATGGGCATTAAAACGGTGATGATCACCGGCGACAACCGTCTGACCGCCGCCGCCATCGCCGCCGAGGCGGGGGTGGATGACTTCCTCGCCGAAGCCACGCCGGAAGCCAAGCTGGCGCTGATTCGCCAGTATCAGGCGGAAGGACGCCTGGTGGCGATGACCGGTGACGGCACCAACGACGCGCCAGCGCTGGCTCAGGCTGACGTCGCGGTGGCGATGAACTCCGGCACCCAGGCGGCGAAAGAAGCGGGTAATATGGTCGATCTCGATTCTAACCCCACCAAGCTGATTGAAGTGGTGCATATCGGCAAACAGATGCTGATGACACGCGGCTCCCTGACAACTTTCAGTATCGCTAACGACGTGGCGAAATACTTCGCGATTATTCCGGCTGCCTTTGCCGCAACGTACCCGCAGCTTAATGCACTGAATATTATGCGTTTGCATTCGCCGGATTCCGCGATTCTCAGCGCGGTCATTTTTAATGCGTTGATCATTGTCTTTTTGATCCCCCTGGCGCTGAGAGGCGTGCGCTACAAACCGCTCTCCGCCTCTGCGATGCTGCGCCGCAACCTGTGGATTTACGGCCTCGGCGGTCTGCTGGTGCCGTTTATCGGAATCAAAATCATTGATGTTCTGCTGACCCTGCTGGGTCTGGTGTGAGGGATATATGAATCAACTACGTCCATTCTTGTCGACGCTGATTTTTCTGATGCTGTTGACCGGCGGGGTTTACCCGCTGCTGACCACCACACTGGGACAGTGGTGGTTTGCGCCGCAGGCCAATGGCTCGCTGATTATTGACAATAACATCGTGCGCGGCTCCAGGCTTATCGGGCAAAACTTTACGGCGGAAGGATATTTCCACGGTCGCCCTTCCGCTACCGCCGACATGCCTTATAATCCGATGGCGTCTGGCGGCAGCAACCTTGCCGTCAGCAACCCTGAGCTGGATCAGCAGATCCAGCAACGGATAGCCGCCCTGCGCGCCGCCAACCCACAGGCCAGCGCTACGGTGCCGGTTGAACTGGTCACGGCGTCCGCCAGCGGTCTGGATAACAACTTGAGTCCGGCCGCTGTCGCCTGGCAGATCCCGCGCGTCGCCAACGCGCGCAATTTGCGCGTTGAAACGGTGAGGCAACTGGTCGCAAACTATACCCAAACGCCGCCGATTGGCTACCTCGGCCAGCCAGTGGTCAATCTCGTGGAACTGAATTTAGCGCTGGATAAGCTCTGATGGTTAATGAAGAACCGCTCCGCCCGGATCCCGATCGTCTGCTGGAGCAAACGGCGGCGCCGCACCGGGGAAAATTGAAAATTTTCTTCGGCGCCTGCGCGGGCGTCGGGAAAACCTGGGCAATGCTGGCCGAAGCGCAACGTTTGCGCGCCCAGGGGCTGGATGTTCTGATTGGGGTGGTGGAAACCCACGGACGCAAAGAGACCGCCGCCCTGCTGGAAGGTTTGGCGATTCTACCGCTGAAACGCCAGGCGCATCGCGGGCGTCACATCAGCGAGTTCGATCTCGACGCCGCCCTCGCCCGCCGTCCGGCGCTAATATTGATGGACGAACTGGCGCACAGCAACGCGCCTGGCTCACGTCATCCGCGACGCTGGCAGGACATTGAAGAACTGCTTGAAGCCGGTATCGATGTGTTCACCACCGTGAATGTCCAGCACCTGGAAAGTCTCAATGATGTCGTCAGCGGCGTCACCGGTATCCAGGTGCGCGAAACCGTTCCGGATCCTTTCTTTGACGCCGCCGACGAAGTGGTGCTGGTCGACCTGCCGCCTGACGATCTTCGCCAGCGCCTGAAGGAAGGCAAAGTGTATATCGCCGGTCAGGCCGAACGCGCCATTGAACATTTCTTTCGCAAAGGCAATCTCATCGCCCTGCGCGAACTGGCCCTGCGGCGCACCGCCGACCGGGTGGACGATCAAATGCGCGCCTGGCGGGGACGCCCCGGCGAGGAAAAAGTCTGGCACACACGCGACGCCATTCTGCTGTGCATTGGACACAATACCGGCAGCGAAAAGCTGGTGCGCACCGCCGCGCGTCTGGCGTCCCGGCTGGGCAGCGTCTGGCATGCGGTGTACGTCGAGACGCCCGCCCTGCACCGTTTACCGGAAAAGCAGCGGCGGGACATTCTCAGCGCTCTGAGGCTGGCGCAGGAGTTGGGAGCGGAAACGGCCACCCTTTCCGATCCCCGTGAAGAGAAAGCGGTGGTTCGCTATGCCCGCGAGCATAACCTGGGCAAAATCGTGCTGGGACGCCCACCGGGACGGCGCTGGTGGCACAAAACGTCTTTCGCGGACCGGCTGGCGAAACGCGCGCCGGAACTGGACGTTATGATTGTCGCGCTGGACGAGTCGCCGCTACGCCCACTCTCCGCCCTGCCGGATACCCGCAGTTTTAAGGACAAATGGCGGGTGCAAATTCAGGGCTGTCTGGTCGCCGTCGCCCTTTGCGCGCTGACGACATTCATTGCCAGCCAGTGGCTGGCGGCCTTCGACGCCGCCAACCTGGTGATGCTGTATCTGCTGGGCGTGGTGGTGATCTCTCTTTTTTATGGCCGCTGGCCGTCGGTATTTTCTACCGTGATCAGCGTGGTCAGCTTTGACCTGTTCTTTATTGCCCCGCGCGGCACGCTCGCGGTGTCCGACGTTCAGTATCTGTTGACCTTCGGGGTGATGCTCACGGTGGGCCTGGTGGTAGGGAATCTCACCGCTGGGGTGCGCTACCAGGCGCGCGTGGCGCGTTATCGGGAACAACGCACCCGTCATCTGTATGAAATGTCGAAAGCGCTGGCGATGGACCGCAGCGAGAAAGATATTGCCGTCACCAGCGAGCAATTTATCGCTTCCACGTTTCACGCCCGCAGCCAGATTCTGTTACCGGATGCGCAAGGCAGTCTGACGCCGCTGACCCACGCCAGGGGCATGACGCCCTGGGACGATGCGATCGCCCGCTGGAGCTTTGACAAGGGCCAACCGGCTGGCGCGGGCACCGATACCCTTCCCGGCGTGCCGTACCAGATCCTGCCATTGCGCAGCGCGGACAAAACGTACGGGCTGGCGATCGTCGAGCCGGGAAACCTGCGACAACTGATGATCCCTGAACAACAGCGCCTGCTGGAAACCTTTACGCTGCTGGTGGCGAACGCCCTTGAGCGCCTGACGCTCACCGCCAGTGAAGAACAGGCGCGTCTGGCCAGCGAGCGGGAAAGCCTGCGTAACGCCCTGCTCGCTGCGCTCTCTCACGATCTGCGCACTCCGCTGACGGTGCTGTTTGGCCAGGCGGAAATTCTCACCCTCGATCTGGCCAGCGAAGGCTCCGCGCACGCGAAGCAGGCCAGTGAAATTCGCCAGCATGTGCTGAATACCACCCGGTTGGTGAATAATCTGCTGGATATGGCGCGCATTCAGTCAGGCGGCTTTAACCTGAAAAAAGAGTGGCTGACGCTGGAAGAAGTGGTGGGCAGCGCGCTGAAAATGCTGGAGCCGGGGTTACTTCACCCGATCAATCTCTCCCTGCCAGCCCCGCTGACGTTGATCCATGTTGATGGCCCGCTGTTTGAACGGGTCCTGATCAATCTGCTGGAAAACGCCATTAAGTATGCCGGACCGCAAGCGGAGATCGGCATTGACGCCCATGTCGAAGGCGACCAACTGCTGCTTGACGTGTGGGACAACGGACCGGGGATCCCCGAGGAACAGCAGCAGCCGATCTTCGACAAATTCGCCAGAGGTAATAAAGAGACCGCGATACCCGGCGTCGGGCTGGGACTGGCGATCTGTCGGGCGATTGTTGAAGTGCACGGCGGCGCCATTGCCGTCTATAATCGCCCCCAGGGCGGCGCCTGTTTTCGTGTTACACTGAAGCAAGAAGCGCCACCAGAACTTGATGATTTTCATGAGGATATGTGACAAACGTTCTGATTGTAGAAGATGAACAGGCCATTCGCCGTTTTCTGCGCAGCGCGCTGGAAGGCGACGGACTGCGTGTATTCGAAGCGGAAACCCTGCAGCGTGGACTGCTGGAGGCAGCCACGCGGAAACCGGATCTTATTATTCTCGATCTTGGCCTGCCGGATGGCGACGGCATCGATTTCATCCGCGATCTGCGGCAGTGGAGCGCCGTCCCGGTGATCGTGCTTTCTGCCCGCAGCGAAGAGAACGATAAAATTGCCGCCCTTGACGCGGGCGCGGATGACTATCTGAGTAAACCTTTTGGTATTGGCGAACTGCAGGCGCGTCTGCGCGTGGCCCTGCGCCGTCATGCCGCAACCCCTTCCCCTGATCCGGTTGTCCGCTTTTCCGACATCGTGGTGGATCTCGCCGCGCATCTGATTCATCGCGGCGAAAGTGAAATTCACCTTACGCCGATTGAGTTCCGCCTGCTGGCCGTCATGCTCAACAATCCGGGAAAAGTGTTAACCCAACGGCAGCTGTTGAATCAGGTTTGGGGGCCGAACGCGGTCGAACATAGCCACTATCTGCGTATTTATATGGGGCACCTGCGGCAAAAGCTGGAGCAGGATCCGGCCCGTCCCCGGCATTTCATCACCGAAACCGGCATTGGCTATCGTTTTATGCCATGAATGGTTATTCATTATTTTTAAATAATTCTAAAAATTAATTTTTAATATACCGCACTTCCATAATAATAATTATGGCGGCATAAGTTTATTCTCACAAAAAATAACAAAATACAAACCTATAACATATAAAACACATTTTTATATCTTATCTGCCATCATGCATAAAAAACGACTAAATATTTTGCGAATGATCGTTTTTTGTTGATCTCCTTCACGGATCGGACTGTTTTCCTGGATAAAATACCCTCACCTTCTACTGATAAAGGAAAGGTAACCAAAATGGAAAACAATAACCGCTTAATGCCCCATATCAGGCGAACAACACATATTATGATGTTTGCCCACCGTAATAGTTTTGACTTTCATTTCTTTAACGCCCGTTAGTCGTTCGACTATGGGCACGTCAGCATACAGGTCTTCCTGACTCGCTGTATCACAGGCCTGCGCCTGTATCTCCAAGTGCTCACACTGCGTAAACCTGAATTTGCCTGTAACCGGACAGGTAAGGTTTTTTGCATCCTAAAAAAAGCAATTCACTGATTTTATTTATCAGGGGATGGACTTTGCTTTTATTCCGGCGCTATCAGTTTCTCATTTGAGAAATTGAGGACCTGCTATTACCTGAAATAAAGAGATGAACATGTCTGAATTAAAAATTGCCGTAAGCCGTTCCTGCCCCGACTGCTTCTCAACGCAGCGTAATATTGTAAATGTGGATGAAACCCATTTTATTGACGTGGCGGCGGTCGTGTTATCGGTCAATGATATTGAACGAGGTAAACTCGAAGAAATTGACGCCACCGGCTACGGTATCCCGGTGTTTGTCGCGACCGAAAATGAAGAGCGCGTCCCGGCGGAATTCCTGCCGCGTATCTCGGGTGTTTTTGAGTGCCATGAAGCCCGTAGCGCCTATTATGGTCGGCAACTGGAAACCGCGGCGAGCCACTATGAAACGCAGTTACGTCCGCCGTTCTTCCGTGCGCTGGTCGATTACGTTAACCAGGGTAACAGCGCCTTTGACTGCCCCGGACACCAGGGCGGCGAGTTTTTCCGTCGCCATCCTGCTGGCAACCAGTTCGTTGAGTATTTTGGCGAAACGATTTTCCGCGCCGATCTGTGCAACGCTGACGTGGCGATGGGCGACTTGCTGATCCACGAAGGCGCGCCGTGCGTCGCCCAGCAGCACGCGGCAAAAGTGTTTAACGCCGATAAAACTTATTTTGTGCTGAATGGAACGTCATCATCGAACAAAGTGGTGCTCAACGCGCTGCTGACGCCGGGTGACCTGGTGCTGTTCGATCGTAACAACCACAAGTCAAACCATCACGGCGCATTATTGCAGGCGGGCGCCACCCCGGTATATCTGGAGACCGCGCGTAACCCGTATGGTTTTATCGGTGGGATCGACGCCCACTGCTTTGAAGAGCGTTATCTGCGGGAACTGATCGGCGAAGTCGCGCCTCAGCGCGCCCGCGATGCGCGTCCGTTCCGCCTGGCGGTGATTCAGTTGGGTACCTACGACGGCACCATTTATAACGCCCGTCAGGTGGTGGATAAGATTGGTCATCTGTGCGACTACATTCTGTTTGACTCCGCGTGGGTCGGCTATGAACAGTTTATTCCGATGATAGCGGACTGCTCACCGCTGCTGCTGGAACTGAACGAAAACGATCCGGGCATTCTGGTGACCCAGTCGGTGCATAAACAACAGGCTGGCTTCTCCCAGACCTCGCAGATCCATAAAAAAGACAGTCATATCAAGGGGCAGTCACGTTACGTGCCGCATAAGCGCATGAATAACGCCTTTATGATGCATGCCTCCACCAGCCCGTTTTATCCGCTGTTCGCAGCGCTGGATATCAACGCCAAAATGCACGAGGGCGCCAGCGGCCGAAATATGTGGATGGACTGCGTGGCGAACGGCATCGACGCCCGCAAGCTGATCCTTGAGAACTGTCAGTATATCCGTCCGTTTGTCCCGGAAACGGTGGACGGGAAACCGTGGCATGCCTGGCCAACGGCGACCATCGCCAGCGATCTGCGTTTCTTCCACTTTGTACCCGGCGAAAGCTGGCACGCGTTCGAAGGCTACGCAGAGCATCAGTATTTTGTCGACCCCTGCAAGCTGCTGTTAACCACCCCGGGCATTAATGCGCGGACCGGCGAATATGACGACTTTGGCGTTCCGGCCACCATTCTCGCCAACTTCCTGCGCGAAAACGGCGTCGTACCGGAAAAATGCGATCTCAACTCGATCCTGTTTCTGCTGACCCCGGCAGAAGACATGGCGAAATTGCAGCAGCTTGTCGCACTGCTGGTGCGTTTCGAAAAACTGCTGGCGTCCGACGCGCCGCTGGCCGACGTGCTGCCCTCCATCTACAAGCAGCATGAAGCACGCTACGCCGGATACAGCCTGCGCCAGCTGTGCCAGGAGATGCACGACCTGTACGCGCGCCACAACGTTAAGCAGTTGCAAAAAGAGATGTTCCGTAAAGCGCATTTCCCACGCGTCAGCATGAATCCGCAGGAGGCAAATTACGCCTATCTGCGCGGCGAGGTGGAACTGGTGCCGCTGCCGGAAGCCGAAGGCCGTATTGCCGCGGAAGGCGCGTTGCCTTATCCGCCGGGGGTGCTGTGCGTCGTGCCCGGCGAAGTCTGGGGCGGCGCGGTGCTGCGCTATTTCAGCGCGCTGGAAGAAGGGATCAACCTGCTGCCGGGCTTTGCGCCGGAGCTGCAGGGGGTCTACATCGAAGAATGTGATGGTCGTAAGCAGGTGTGGTGCTACGTGATCAAAGCGCGACAAGAGCATGACGGTCTGCTGAAAGGAGAAACATTATGAGTAAAGCCAAAGCCAACAAAATGGGCGTGATGCAGCTTACCATTCTGACGATGGTCAACATGATGGGCTCCGGGATCATCATGCTGCCGACCAAGCTGGCGGAGGTCGGCACCATTTCGATTATCTCCTGGCTGGTCACCGCTGTCGGATCCATGGCGCTGGCCTGGGCGTTCGCCAAGTGCGGGATGTTCAGCCGCAAATCTGGCGGCATGGGCGGCTACGCGGAGTATGCATTTGGCAAGTCCGGTAACTTTATGGCCAACTATACCTATGGGGTGTCGCTGTTAATCGCCAACGTGGCGATTGCCATTTCCGCGGTGGGCTACGGGACCGAGCTGTTCGGCGCGACGCTCACGCCGGTGCAGATTGGCCTCGCCACCATCGGCGTTCTGTGGATCTGTACGGTTGCCAACTTCGGCGGCGCGCGGATTACCGGGCAGATCAGCAGTATTACCGTCTGGGGGGTGATCATTCCGGTAGTTGGCCTGTGCATCATCGGCTGGTTCTGGTTCAGTCCGACGCTGTACGCGAACTCATGGAACCCGCATCACGTGCCGTTCTTTACCGCCGTCGGGTCGTCTATCGCCATGACGCTGTGGGCTTTCCTCGGCCTGGAGTCCGCCTGCGCTAACGCGGAAGTGGTGGATAACCCTGAACGCAACGTGCCGATAGCGGTTCTTGGCGGTACGCTTGGCGCAGCGGTGATTTACATCGTCTCCACCAACGTGATTGCCGGGATTGTGCCGAACATGGACCTGGCCAACTCCACGGCCCCGTTTGGTCTGGCGTTTGCCCAGATGTTCACGCCGGAAGTGGGGAAAGTGATCATGGCGCTGATGATCATGTCCTGCTGCGGTTCCCTGTTGGGCTGGCAGTTCACCATCGCTCAGGTGTTTAAATCCTCTGCCGATGAAGGCTATTTCCCGAAAATCTTCTCGCGGGTGACTAAGGTCGATGCGCCGGTACAGGGGATGCTGACTATCGTGATTATTCAGAGCGGACTCTCGCTGATGACCATTAGCCCGTCGCTGAACAGCCAGTTTAATGTGCTGGTCAACCTGGCGGTGGTCACCAATATTATTCCGTATATCCTGTCGATGGCCGCGCTGGTGATTATTCAGCGGGTGGCGAACGTCCCGCCAGCGAAAGCGAAAATGGCAAACTTCGTGGCGTTTGTTGGCGCGATGTACAGCTTCTACGCGCTCTACTCGTCGGGGGAAGAAGCGATGCTGTATGGCTCGATTGTCACCTTCCTCGGCTGGACGCTATACGGACTGGTATCGCCGCGCTTTGAGCTGAAGAATAAGCACGGGTAAGTTAGCCCCCATCCTGAGACAAAAAAGGCGCCTTACGGCGCCTTTTCATTTGTCGGTAACGCCTGACGCATCAGGCGTTTTTCAGCACTTCGCTGACGATTTCAACCGCTTCTTTTTCGATCTGCTTGCGATGTTCTTCGCCGAGGAAACTTTCGCAATAGATTTTATAGGCGTCTTCCGTACCGGATGGACGCGCGGCAAACCAGCCGTTTTCCGTCATCACTTTCAGACCGCCGATCGCCGCGCCGTTGCCCGGCGCCGCGGTCAGGCGCGCGGTGATCGGATCACCTGCCAGCGTGCTGGCGCTGACCATTTCCGGCGACAGCTTCGACAACGCAGCTTTTTGCGCAGAGGTTGCGCCCGCCTGCAGGCGGTTATAGCTTGGCGCGCCGAAACGCGCCGCCAGTTCGTTGTAGTGTTCCTGCGGGTTTTTACCGGTGACAGCGGTAATTTCCGCCGCCAGCAGGCACATGATGATCCCGTCTTTATCGGTGGACCACGGCGTACCGTCGAAACGCAGGAACGATGCGCCCGCGCTTTCTTCACCGCCAAAGCCAAAGCTACCGTCAAACAGGCCGTCAACAAACCATTTGAAGCCCACCGGCACTTCGACCAGTTTGCGGCCCAGATCGTTGACCACGCGGTCAATCATTGCCGAGGAAACCAGGGTTTTACCCACCGCCACCTCTTTGCCCCACTGCGGACGGTGCTGGAACAGATAATTGATAGCGACCGCCAGATAGTGGTTCGGGTTCATCAGCCCCGCCGGCGTGACGATACCGTGACGGTCATAGTCCGGGTCGTTGGCAAACGCCAGATCAAACTTATCACGTAGCGCCAGCAGGCCAGCCATCGCGCACTCTGAGGAACAGTCCATGCGGATCGCGCCGTCTTTGTCCAGGTGCATAAAGCGGAAGGTCTGATCCACCTGATCGTTCACGAGGGTCAGGTTGAGCTTGTAGTGCTCCGCAATACGCTTCCAGTATTCAATACCGGAACCGCCCAGCGGATCGACGCCCAGCGTCAGGCCCGCTTTCTGAATGGCGGCCATATCAACAATTTCCGCCAGCCCTTCCACAAACGGCTGCACCAGATCCTGCTCTTTGACGTGACCAGACGCCATCGCCGCATCGAGAGAAATGCGCTTCACGCCCTTCAGACCGTCGGCCAGCAGCGCATTTGCGCGGTCTTCCACCACTTTCGTGACGTTGGTATCTGCCGGGCCGCCGTTCGGCGGGTTGTATTTGATGCCGCCGTCTTCCGGCGGGTTGTGAGACGGCGTGATGACAATACCGTCCGCCAGCGCCCCCCCTTTTTTATTGTGAACCAGGATAGCGTTCGACACCGCAGGCGTCGGGGTAAAACCGTTGTTCTCCTGAACAATCACGTCGACACCGTTGGCCGCCAGCACTTCCAGCACCGAGATAAACGCCGGTTCGGACAGCGCGTGGGTATCTTTCCCCACATAGCAAGGGCCGGTGATACCGTTTTTCGCACGTTCTTCGGCGATAGCCTGGGCAATCGCCAGAATGTGCGGCTCGTTGAAGCTATGGCGACCTGCACTGCCGCGGTGTCCGGAGGTACCGAACTTCACCGCGTGCTCGGCATTCCCTGCCTCGGGTTTCAGTACATAATATTGCGCCGTCAGTTGGGCGACGTTAATCAAATCACTTTGTTGCGCAGGTTGACCTGCACGGTTGTGGATTGCCATTGCCTGGTCCTTTTATGCAAGCATTAAATTGTTCCGCAAACCTTCTCAATCAATTCCGCCGGGAATTGCATTGACTGCATGATGTGTTCGACCATGCTGCATTTACGGCCGGTGTTGGTGTTCGTGATCACCCAGTACGGCGTGCCAGGCACATGTTTCGGCTTGGTCTGATTGCCGTTTTTCAGCAGCGTCTGTTCATCCGCCGCGAAATAGACGCGAGTGCGGCCATGCAGCGAGTCGGTGGCATCGGCAAACGCCTGGTGATCCAGTGAGTAAAGTGTAGACAGCACCAGCATAAAGCGATTCACCGCTTTTTTCTGTTCGGCATATTCATCGGACAGCAGCAGCTCGCGCATAGCGCGCACTTTGTCTTTGACGGGATTGACGGGTTTCACTTCTGCGCTCACAGGCTGCGCGGCGCGTGCCTCTTTTGTCGCCGATGCGACGGGCTGCGATGCGGCGGAAAACTTCAACATACGCCGTAAAATGTCGGACGCGCTCTCGCCGATATGCTTGGTGTGGCTGGCAATATAGCTGTAGAGTTCATCATCAACTTCAATCGTTTTCATCTTAATCCAGTGCGGTGTCATAACTGATCTGAATACAAATCGTTGGAATTATAGGAGCAAATCCCAACAGCGGATAGCGTCAAACCTGGCTGAACAAAAAACTCGGAGTAAACCGTATCAGTTGCAGCCCAGTGGCAGAATGGTCAACATAATACCCTAACCCGACAGAGCGAAAAAAAGAACTTTGCCATGAAATTGAATATCCGAGCGCAAACTGCACAAAACCTGCACAATAATTCTCCCATCGTCCTCGTTCACGGTCTGTTTGGCAGCCTGGACAATCTCGGCGTGCTGGCCCGCGAGCTGGTCAGCGATCACGATATCCTCCAGGTCGATATGCGTAACCACGGCCTCTCGCCCCGCGATCCGCTGATGACATATCCGGCGATGGCGCAGGATCTGCTCGACACTCTGGATGCGCAGCAGATCGAAAAAGCCACGTTTATTGGCCACTCGATGGGCGGCAAGGCGGTGATGGCCCTGACCGCGCTGGCCCCGGAACGCATCGATCGTCTGGTGGCGATCGACATCGCCCCGGTAGATTATAAGGTACGACGCCACGATGAGATTTTCGCGGCGATCAACGCCGTGACGGCGTCTCAGGCCACGACGCGCAAGGAGGCGGCTGCCGTCATGCGCGACCATCTCAGAGAAGAGGGCGTGATTCAGTTTCTGCTGAAGTCGTACGTTGACGGCGAATGGCGCTTTAACGTGCCGGCGCTGTGGGATCAGTATCCGCATATTGTCGGCTGGCAGCCGATTCCAGCCTGGGATCGCCCGGCGTTGTTTATCCCTGGCGGCAATTCCCCTTACGTCACCGAGGCGTATCGCGACGACCTGCTCGCGCAATTCCCACAGGCGCGCGCGCATGTCATCGCGGGCGCAGGCCACTGGGTTCATGCCGAAAAACCTGACGCAGTGCTGCGCGCCATTCGTCGTTATCTGAACGACAGCGCAAACTGATTAAAAACTCAGCGTCCGCGCGCGATTGCGCGCGCGAACGTTGGCGTGCCCCATCCGCTGATGTATGATGGCGCGCTATCCATCCGGGCAGAGGCCTGGCTGATTGTTTCCCCGAAGTCACCAAAATCATGGCCAAAGAACAAACGGACCGTACGACATTAGATCTGTTCGCGCACGAGCGTCGCCCGGGACGACCTAAAACCAATCCGCTTTCACGCGATGAACAGCTGCGCATTAACAAGCGCAACCAGCTTAAACGCGACAAAGTTCGTGGCCTGAAACGTGTTGAACTTAAGCTCAACGCGGAAGCCGTCGACGCCCTGAATGAACTGGCGGAATCGCGCGACATCAGCCGCAGCGAGCTGATCGAAGAAATCCTCATGAGCCAACTGGCGACGTTGCGACGCCAGGGTTCAGTCTGAAACCCGCACAATTTATCACTTTCATGTAGCAGGGAGTGCACTCGCGTGCGTTTGCTATTTCCGCATACCTGACTGTTCTGCTATGATTGCCCTTATCTGTGGGCAATTTGCCCCCACCATTTCAATAAGTTTCAAGAGGTTACTTTACTCATGGCAATCACTGGCATTTTTTTCGGCAGCGACACCGGGAACACCGAAAATATCGCAAAAATGATTCAAAAACAGCTTGGTAAAGATGTTGCCGACGTGCATGACATTGCAAAAAGCAGCAAAGAAGATCTTGAAGGCTATGACATCCTGCTGCTTGGTATCCCGACCTGGTACTATGGCGAAGCGCAGTGTGACTGGGACGACTTCTTCCCGACTCTGGAAGAGATTGATTTCAACGGTAAGCTGGTGGCGCTGTTCGGCTGCGGCGACCAGGAAGATTACGCGGAATATTTCTGCGACGCGTTAGGCACTATCCGCGACATCATTGAGCCGCGCGGCGCGACCATCGTCGGTCACTGGCCGACCGCGGGTTATCATTTTGAAGCGTCGAAAGGCCTGGCCGATGACGATCACTTTGTCGGTCTGGCCATTGACGAAGATCGCCAGCCAGAACTGACCGCCGAGCGCGTTGAGAAATGGGTTAAGCAGATTTCTGAAGAACTGCACCTGGATGAAATCATCAACGCCTGATGACCGTGCGGCGCAAAGACCATTTGCGCCGCATCAATAGACAAAACCAATCAAAATAATTGCTACAAATTTGTAACTTTCTTGCCCATCCCTGTACAATGTGCGGGAGTTATTAGGTGGCGCTCTCATTTCCAGGCAATACCACGTTTTTATTAACATTTGCCCGAGGCTTGCAGTTTTCATTTAAGGATGGCAGTCCTATAATGAGAGGCATTATCTCGAATGCAATTTCTGTCACTTCTCGTATGAAGTGAATCGTTTAGCAACAGGACAGATTCCGCATGACTGACAACAATACCGCATTAAAGAAGGCTGGCCTGAAAGTAACGCTTCCACGTTTAAAGATTCTGGAAGTGCTTCAGGAACCGGATAACCATCACGTCAGTGCGGAAGATTTATACAAACGACTGATCGACATGGGTGAAGAAATTGGTCTGGCGACCGTCTATCGCGTGCTGAACCAGTTTGATGACGCCGGTATCGTAACCCGCCACAATTTTGAAGGCGGCAAATCCGTTTTTGAGCTGACCCAGCAGCATCATCACGATCACCTTATTTGCCTCGATTGTGGCAAAGTGATTGAATTTAGTGATGATTCGATTGAAGCCCGTCAGCGTGAGATTGCGGCGAAGCACGGTATTCGTTTAACGAACCACAGCCTCTATCTCTATGGCCATTGCGCCGAAGGCGACTGCCGCGAAGATGAACACGCGCACGACGGCAAATAATTTTACGCTTGATGAAAGCCAGCCTGCGGGCTGGCTTTTTTGTGGGCGCGATCCCGCCGTTTTCCTTCCCTCCCCGCCCGTGTTGCTTTAATGTAAAAATTCCCTTCCCTGACCTGTCCGGAGAATCGAAATGGAACTTCGCCAGTTACGTTATTTTGTTCGTATTGTTGAAACCGGCAGCATGGGTAGCGCCGCGCTGGATCTCGACATTGGCGTCTCGGCGCTGAGCCAACAAATGACACGTCTGGAAAGCGAACTCGCCATCCGCCTGCTGCAACGAACGTCGCGCGGCGTCACGCCCACTAACGCGGGGTTGGCCTTTTATTCTCAGGCGCAACTGGCGCTACGGCATGCCGACGACGCCATTCTTGCTGCGCGTGAGGCGCGGTTATCCGGCCACGTTAGCGTCGGTATGGCGCCCAGTACGGCATCGGTGTTGGGCATTCCGTTTATTAACGCCATGCGGGAAAGCTACGCTGACGTGCGGCTGCACGTCGTGGAGAGTCTCTCCGGCAATCTTGAGCGGATGATTAACACCCGCCAGCTTGATTTAGCGGTCGTCTTTCAGAAAGAGAAGATCCTGCGCTGGAGCGCGAAGCCGGTTCTGGAAGAGCGGCTGTTTCTGATCGGCCCCCACCCCCTGCTGGCTATATTCCCTGAAGACAACATCATGCCTGCTCAACTGGCGAATATTCCCCTCGTGATGCCCAGTCAGGGCCACGGTCTGCGCGGCAGACTGGAGGCTATCGCACAAGAGCACGCGCTGCAGGTTGATATCGTTGCGGAAATTGACGGTCTGACGCTACTGATGCGGGCGGTCCGCGACGGTCTGGGCGCCACCCTACAACCTGGCGCGGCGATTTCCCGACTGGACCAGGACGACCTGCGCGTGATCGGCGTCCATAATCCGGTCCTCAGCCGTCCCAACTTTCTGGTCAGTTTATCGGATGACGAACTGACCCCGGCGGGGCTGGCAGCTCGCGTCGTGCTGGGTAAAGTGATGCGTGAACTGGTTGAGGCTGACCGCTGGCCAGGCGCCACCCTTTACGTTAACTAAAGAGGGTTTTAGCAGTACCTCATAGCGCCCCCACAACCCATGCGTATACATTTTCATTACAAATTTAACATTTGTTAAAGCGTAATGGAGTCTACGATGGTTGATGTTCTGGTGATTGGCGGCGGCAATGCCGCGCTGTGTGCCGCCTTAACCGCCCGGGAGGCCGGTGCGTCGGTGCTGCTGCTGGAAGCGGCGCCGCGCGAATGGCGCGGTGGCAATTCACAGCACACCCGTAATTTGCGCTGTATGCATGATGCGCCGCAGGATGTGCTGGTCGACCGTTATCCCGAAGAAGAGTACTGGCAGGATCTCTGGCGGGTAACGGAAGGCAATACCAACGAAGCGCTGGCACGACTGGTGATCCGCACCTCTTCGCAGTGCCGTGACTGGATGCGCAAACACGGTGTGAATTTTCAGCCACCGTTATCAGGCGCACTGCACGTTGCGCGTACGAACGCCTTTTTCATGGGCGGCGGCAAAGCGCTGGTCAACGCCTATTATCGCAGCGCGGAGGCGCTCGGCGTCACCATCCGCTATAACACGCCGGTACAAGCGCTGGAGTTACATGACGGCGAGTTTGTCGCCGCGCTGGCGGGCGATGAACGCATCGAGGCCAGAACCTGTGTACTCGCCGCTGGCGGTTTCGAGTCCAATCGCGAATGGCTACGTGAAGCCTGGGGACAAAACGCGCGTGGGGAATGGCCCGCCGATAATTTTCTCATCCGCGGCACCCGCTTTAATCAGGGTGTCCTGCTTAAATTTATGATCGATGCCGGCGCCGACATCATTGGCGATCCATCCCAGTCGCACTGCGTGGCGATTGATGCCCGCGCGCCACTGTATGACGGCGGGATCTGCACGCGAGTGGACTGCGTCTCTTTAGGCGTGGTGGTCAACCGCGACGCAGCGCGTTTTTATGACGAAGGCGAAGATTTCTGGCCGAAACGCTATGCCATCTGGGGGCGCCTGGTCGCCCAACAGCCGGGGCAAATTGGTTATTCCATTATCGACAGCAAAGCCATTGGTCACTTTATGCCACCGGTATTCCCCGGCGCGCAGGCCAATACGCTGGAAGAGCTGGCCTGCCAACTGGGGCTGGATGCACAACGTTTTAGCGCTACCGTCAGGCAATACAACCAGGCCTGCCAGCCTGGACACTTTGATCACACCGTCCTGGATAACTGCGCCACCAGCGGGTTAACGCCGCCGAAAACGCACTGGGCACGCCCTCTCGATACGCCGCCTTATTACGGCTACGCCCTGCGGCCAGGGATCACGTTTACCTACCTCGGCCTGAAAGTGAACGAACGCGCGGCGGTGCATTTCGCCGGAAAACCCAGCCGTACCCTGTTTGTCGCCGGAGAAATGATGGCGGGCAATGTGCTGGGCAAAGGCTATACCGCTGGCGTTGGCATGTCGATTGGCACCACGTTTGGCTGCATTGCTGGTAAAGAAGCCGCCCAGGCCGCACGTAAGGAGGCGCACCATGAAGCAGCTTGAGAAATTAATTATTGAGGCACAAATCATTACCGAACCGGAAGCCGAAGTGGAACGGGTGATGCAGGTTTGTAACGCCTGCCGCTACTGCGAAGGCTTTTGCGCCGTCTTTCCGGCGATGACTCAACGTCTTGAGTTTGGCAAAGCGGACATCAACTACCTGGCTAACCTGTGCCATAACTGCGGCGCCTGTCTGCACGCCTGTCAGTACGCGCCCCCTCATGAGTTCGCCATTAACGTACCGAAAGCGATGGCGGAAGTGCGCCTCGAAACCTATCAGCATTATGCCCGGCCCGCCGCGTTTGGCGCGTTGTATCGCCGGGCGGGCATGACCGTCGCGCTAACGCTGGTCTTTGCGCTGATTTTCTTCCTGTTGTTGGCGATGAGTCTGAAAGGCTCCTTGCTGCACCCGCCGCTGGCTGGCGACTTCTACCAGATATTCCCGCATAACCTGCTGGCCTGGATGTTTGGTTCCGTCTTTATTCTGGCGATGGGGTTGTTGATGGCTGGCGTGATCCGCTTCTGGCGTGAGATCTCCCCCGGCGCGCCGCAGCCCGTGGAGATTGCCGAAGCGACGCACAATGCCCTGACGCTGAAGTACCTCGACGGCGGACACGGCAAAGGGTGTAACGAAGCCGATGATGCCTTTACATTGCTGCGCCGTCGCTTCCATCACTTGACCTTCTACGGTTTTATGCTCTGCTTCGCCGCCACCGTGGTGGCGACCGGCTATCACTATTTTGCCGGGTGGGAAGCCCCTTATCCGTTTTTCAGCGTGCCGGTGCTCCTCGGCACCCTCGGGGGGGTAGGTCTGATTATCGGTCCTGCGGGTTTGCTGTGGCTGAACGTAAAGCGCTCGCCGCTGCACGGTGACGCGCGACAAAAACCGATGGATCGCGGTTTTATTTTGCTGTTGCTGTTGACCAGCCTGACAGGGCTGGGACTGCTGGCAGGGAGGGATTCCACGTGGATGGGCGTTCTGCTTGCTGTGCATCTTGGCGTGGTAATGGCGCTCTTTTTAACCCTCCCGTACGGAAAATTTGCCCACGGATTTTACCGCTGCGCTTCGTTACTCAAATGGGCGATCGAGAAGCGGCGCGGAAAACAGGCGGGGGTCGCAGGCGACTGACCCGCAACATCTTACCTCAATAACTATTACGATAAGACAGTGGAGAGCAATCCCATGAGCCAACAACCATCGCGCGCCGGCACGTTCGGCGCAATACTGCGGGTAACCAGCGGTAATTTTCTTGAGCAGTTCGACTTTTTTCTGTTTGGTTTTTACGCCACTTATATTGCGAAAACGTTTTTCCCGGCAGAAAGTGAATTCGCCTCTTTAATGCTCACGTTTGCCGTCTTCGGCTCCGGCTTTTTGATGCGTCCCGTCGGGGCGATTGTGCTGGGTTCGTATATCGACAGAATTGGCCGCCGTAAAGGGTTAATGGTAACGCTGGCGATCATGGGTTGCGGTACGCTGCTGATCGCCCTCGTGCCTGGCTACCAGACCATTGGCGTACTGGCGCCAGTGCTGGTGCTGCTGGGCCGATTGTTGCAGGGATTTTCCGCCGGCGTGGAGCTGGGCGGCGTTTCCGTTTATCTTTCAGAGATCGCCACGCCGGGCAATAAAGGTTTCTATACCAGCTGGCAGTCGGCCAGCCAACAGGTGGCGATTGTGGTGGCTGCGCTGATCGGCTACGGTCTGAACGTCACGCTCGGGCACGATGAAATCTCTGAATGGGGCTGGCGCATTCCGTTCTTTATTGGCTGCATGATCATTCCGCTCATTTTTGTACTGCGCCGTTCGCTACAAGAAACCGAAGCCTTTATCCAGCGTAAGCACCGCCCCGATACCCGGGAAATACTGACCACCATTGCGAAAAACTGGCGCATCGTCACCGCTGGTACGCTGTTGGTGGCAATGACCACCACCACTTTTTATTTTATTACCGTTTATACGCCCACCTACGGCCGTGCCGTTCTGCATCTGAGCGCGCGTGACAGCCTGATAGTCACCATGCTGGTCGGGATTTCTAACTTTATCTGGCTGCCTATTGGCGGCGCGATCTCCGATAAAATCGGCCGTCGTCCGGTGTTGATGGGGATTACTCTGCTTGCGCTCATCACGACCTGGCCGGTGATGCACTGGCTGACCGCCGCGCCGGATTTCACCCGTATGACCCTGGTGCTACTGTGGTTCTCGTTCTTTTTTGGCATGTATAACGGCGCGATGGTCGCCGCGCTGACCGAAGTGATGCCGGTCTACGTACGAACGGTGGGGTTTTCGCTGGCGTTCAGCCTTGCGACGGCCATTTTCGGGGGGCTGACTCCCGCAATTTCTACTGCGTTGGTTGAGATGACCGGTGATAAAAGTTCGCCAGGATGGTGGCTGATGTGCGCAGCACTATGTGGTTTCGCCGCGACGGCTATGCTGTTTGTTCGCCTGAGCCGCAGTTACCACCCCGTAGAGAATTAAGCCAGAAAACAGGGGCGGAGACCCTCTCCGCCCCCTGGGTTATTTGGCGCTATTGTTGCTGCGGATTTCCTGCCAGATCTTGTCACAATCGGCTTTTACCGCCTGATCGTTACCGGTACGCGTCGCCTGTATGCACTGCTGGTAATCCAGTACGCGAACGCTTTCCTGACGGGTAAACTGCTCGTGCTGTTTCTCTTTCTTCAGCACCGCTAAAACGCTCTGGCAGGCTTCGATTTTTTCTGGCGATCCCTGCGCCGTATTGATGCAGGCGCTGTACGCCTCTTTCAGACGGCTGTCTTCTTTTGGCGCCGTCGTCGTTGTGCAGGCCACCAGTCCCGAAGCCATCACGGCGATGAGTATCAGTTTTTTCATAGAACAGTCCTCAACGGTGCGGCAGGCGCATGGCCCGCCGCGTATGGGCATTAGAAGATGGTGAACGGGGCAATGACGATAAATTTCACGTCACGCTCATCCTGGAAGATGTTGCCGTAACCACCGCCCCAGCTTGGGATGTTGGAGTGGTTGTCATACTCAGTGAAGTGCAGTTTAAACATGGTGCCTTTGGCGCGTCCGTCCTGCAGGGTATAGACCGCATCCAGGCTGTAAGATGATTCCTCGATAGTGCGGTTTTTGTCGTAGTACGCATCAGGATTGCTCTGCCAGGTGGACGGCTTCGCATCCCAGGCATACACATAAGACGCCCCCACTGCCCAACCTGGCAGGTTCCAGTTTTTCAGGTCATACATCGCGCCGAAGAAGACCGCTTTTTCGCCGTTGGCGTTGAAGTCAGAACGGTTATCCCACCAGATATCCAGACGACCGTTGGAGGAGGCATAAGTCGGGGTCATACGCTGCAGGAAGTAACCCTGCTGCCCTTCCGCTTTCACCCAGGTGCCTTCCAGACGCAGGTCAACCACTTCCGCGACCTTGTAGCCGAAGGTTAACGCCTGCAGCCAGGCTGTACCGTCGTAAATATCGTTTGTGCTACGATCATCCACTTTGTCACGCGCACCGTAGAACTGGTAGCTGGTCGTCAGCGGGTTGCCGCCTAAATCAAACTTATAGCTGGCTTTCGCGAAGTACTGATCGACATAGCCTTCAGACTGTCCAAATGCCGCTTCCAGCACCAGGTCGTTTTTGAAATCATATTTCGCGCCGACGGAATGGAGGTAATCGACCTTAGTCTTTTTATCGGCCTGATAGAATTTGTCGACCTCGGTGTGCCACGGCGCTTTGTATTCGTTGGCCCACATATAGGAGAAGCTCAGCGCGCCCGCATCGCCGTAGTCAAAGTTCGCCCCGGCTTCGGCACCCTGATAGGTGCCCGGCATAAAGCTCCAGTGCGGTGCTAACAGCGTTTGTCCGGTTGGCTGAATATACCCCGCGCGCGCCCAGGCGGGGCCATACTTAAATTTCGCCGCCGCTTTATACAGGCTTACTCCGCTTTTATCGCCCGAGTAATCTTCGTCGTAGCCTTTATTCTTTTTCGAGAAGGCAATTTCGTTGGGGTGACCGCTGTCGCCGTTTTCCGCCATTTCGATAGCGGTGAAGGCCGCGATATCGAGGCCAAACATATCAGCCGCGTAGCCGGACTGGAAATCCAGGTTGGCGTTCCAGGTCGCATGAGAAAGGTTCGTTTTATATTTGTCTTCGTCGGTAACGTCTTTACGATCGCGCTCGCGCTGCCAGTAATAGATCCCGCCCGTCAGAGTGGAGTCATCAAAAAAACCTTCGGCATGAGCGTGTGGAACAACAACCAAGCCCGACATTGCTGTGATACCGGCGATAGCCAGCGCCAGCGCACTACGTTTGCCACTGAACGTACGCATGTGTTAATCCTCTTTGACGTTTTAAAGTGCTGTCGCCAACGGCTAACAGCCAAAAAATAAAAGTGAAAAGTAGCATTGAGAAAGACCTCGCTGACTACAATGAATAGACTATTTTTCGCGACGCGAATTATCAATACCTTTCTGTAACGAGAATGTAAGAGTATGAGCAACCGCACATATTTCATCGCGTTCTGTTACATTTCATTCATTTGATCAAAAAAGCGGAAGATCAGAAAAAATTACTTGTTTTCCAGAAAGATGAAATCGGTTACATCACGATAAGCATTGATGAAATCAATTTGTTATGTAAAAAGATTTGTTAAGCAGAATATTTAAGAAACGATAATTAATTCGCTTCGAAAAAAGAGAGTTGAGGGCAAAAAAAAACGCCGCTGAACGCGGCGTTTGAGAGACAAGTTGCGACTTATTCGCCGACTTTCGCCCAGGTGTCACGCAGGCCGACGGTACGGTTAAAGACCAGTTTCTCGGCGGTAGCATAACGGCTGTCCAGACAGAAGTACCCTTCGCGCTCAAACTGGAACGCTTTACCGGCGACCGCCTCTTTCAGCGATGGTTCGGCATAACCCTGTTTGATGACCAGCGATTCCGGGTTCATTACGGACAGGAAATCTTCCGCCGCGCCAGGGTTCGGCACGCTGAACAGACGATCGTAGAGACGAATTTCAACCGGCAGCGCGTGCGCCGCGCTCACCCAGTGAATCACGCCCTTCACTTTACGGCCATCTGCCGGATCTTTGCTAAGGGTGTCGGCGTCGTAGGTACAGAAGATGGTGGTGATAGTGCCTTCGGCGTCTTTTTCCACGCGCTCAGCTTTCACCACGTAGGCGTTACGCAGGCGTACTTCTTTCCCCATGACCAGACGCTTGTACTGCTTGTTCGCTTCTTCACGGAAGTCCGCGCGGTCAATCCAGATCTCGCCGCTGAACGGCACTTGACGACTGCCCATTTCCGGTTTGTTCGGATGATTCGGCATCGTGACCTGTTCGCTCTCGCCCTGCGGGTAGTTTTCGATCACCAGTTTCACCGGATCGATTACCGCCATCGCGCGCGGCGCGTTTTCATTAAGATCTTCGCGAATGCAGGATTCGAGCGACGCCATCTCAATGGTGTTGTCCTGCTTGGTCACGCCGATACGTTTGCAAAACTCGCGAATCGCGGCGGCGGTATAACCACGGCGGCGAAGACCGGAAATGGTCGGCATACGCGGGTCGTCCCAACCCTCCACATGCTTGTCGGTCACCAGCAGGTTCAGCTTACGCTTGGACATCACGGTGTATTCCAGATTCAGGCGCGAGAATTCATACTGACGCGGGTGAACCGGAATCGTGATGTTGTCCAGCACCCAGTCGTACAGGCGACGGTTGTCCTGGAATTCCAGCGTACACAGCGAGTGGGTAATACCTTCCAGCGCATCGCTGATGCAGTGGGTGAAGTCGTACATCGGATAGATGCACCACTTGGTGCCGGTCTGGTGATGCTCCGCGAACTTAATACGGTACAGCACCGGATCGCGCATCACGATGAACGGCGACGCCATGTCGATTTTCGCGCGCAGGCAGGCTTTGCCTTCTTCGAAACCGCCGGTACGCATTTTTTCGAACAGCGCGAGGTTTTCGTCCACGCTGCGATCGCGGAACGGGCTGTTCTTACCCGGCTGAGTCAGGGTGCCGCGGTATTCGCGGATCTGCTCTGGCGTCAGTTCATCAACGTAAGCCAGACCTTTGGTGATCAGCTCAACCGCGTAGGCATGCAGCTGATCGAAGTAATCGGAGGAGTAGCGAACCTCGCCAGACCAGTGAAAACCTAACCACTCAACGTCGTTTTTGATCGAATCAACGTACTCGATATCTTCTTTTACCGGGTTAGTGTCATCGAAACGCAGGTTGCACTGGCCCTGATAATCTTGCGCGATGCCAAAGTTCAGGCAAATGGATTTCGCGTGGCCAATGTGCAGATAGCCATTTGGCTCCGGCGGAAAACGGGTATGTACCGTGGTGTGCTTACCACTGGCCAGATCTTCATCGATGATCTGACGAATAAAGTTACTCGGGCGGGCTTCAGCCTCACTCATCGTGGATTCCTCAAAGCGTAAACAACGTATAACGGCATATGATCTTATAAGCCGGACAGACTGACAACCTTTAGTTACGCAAAATACGTCTCAAACGAAAATATGGGGACCATTTGCTGCAAAAAAAAGCGGCGAAGGTTTGCCTCCGCCGCTTAAGGTCGCTGTGATGTTGTCGGAACCCGGTTTTCGCCTTATCCGACCCGGACCTTTTTATTTACCTTTGATTTCATACAGTGGAGTTTGACCCGCCACGACGTGACCTTCGGCTTTCACTACCAGCGCGCTGAAGTCGTCGATGTTGCTGCACACCACCGGACTTATCATGGAGCGCGCGTTCGCGTTCAGATAGTCCAGATCCATTTCCAGGATCGGCTGGCCTGCGGTCACTTCAGCCCCTTCTTCAACCAGGCGTTTAAAGCCCTGGCCATTCAGCGCAACGGTATCGATCCCCATGTGGACCACGATTTCCGCGCCTTTCTCTGTTTCCAGGCAGAATGCGTGGTTGGTATTGAAGATTTTCACGATGGTTCCCGCTGCCGGAGAAACCACGGTTTTGTCCGTCGGTTTAACCGCCACGCCGTCACCGACCGCTTTGCTGGCGAACGCCTCGTCAGGCACCTGATCTAACGCCACCACGTCACCGGTAATCGGGGAAACCAGTTCAGCAATGGTCACCGCATTGGGTACCGCCTGCGGCTTCTGGGCCGGGGTTGCTGTTGCCGTAGGCGCGGCATCCGCCGAGGCTGCGGCAACCGGACCACGCGCAACGACTTTTTTCATCGCGTCGCCAATGGATTCTGCTTTCGCCCCGACAATAACCTGAATGGTTTGTTTGTTCAGTTTCACCACGCCGGACGCGCCCAGGCGTTTACACATTGCATCGCTCACCCTGGCGGAGTCGCCAACGGTCAGACGCAGACGGGTGATACAGGCATCAATGGCTTTCAGGTTATCCGTACCGCCGACCGCTGCGATGTAGCTGGTCGCCAGTTGCGTCAGACCTTCTTCCGTATTGCTGTTCGCTTCTTCAGTCACCACCTCGTCTTCTTTATCTTCGCGGCCCGGCGTTTTCAGGTTAAACATACGAATAACCGCGCTGAACAACAGGAAGTAAATGACGAAGAACGCCAGCCCCATAACCAGCAGCATCCAGACGTTCTGGCTCGCCGCGGGCAGGCTGTACATCAACACGTAGTCGATAGCGCCCGCAGAGAACGAGAAGCCCGCGTGGATCCCCAATAGCGTGGCGATAAACAGGCTGATGCCGGTCAGAATCGCGTGCAGGAGATACAGCAGCGGCGCAAGGAACATAAACAGGAATTCCAGCGGCTCAGTCACGCCGGTCAGGAACGCAGTGATGGCGACGGACAGCAGCATACCGCCTACCATCGGACGACGCGCTTTCGGGGCAGCGAAGTACATCGCCAGTGCCGCGCCCGGCAGACCAAACATCATGATCGGGAAGAAGCCGGACATGAACATCCCGGCAGTGCCGTCACCCGCGTAGAAGCGGTTGATATCGCCGTGGAAAACGGTACCGGCAGCGTTGGTGAATTCACCAATCTGGAACCAGGCGATGGTGTTCAGCACCTGATGCAGACCGGTTGGGATCAGCAGACGGTTGATGAAACCAAAAATACCGGAGCCGAGCGCGCCTGCGGACACGATCCATTCACCGCCAGCATGAATAGCATGCTGAACCGGCGGCCAGACGTAGCCGAAAATCGCCGCCAGCACCAGGCAGAAAAAGCCCGTAGCAATCGGCACAAAGCGTTTGCCGCCGAAGAAGCTCAGGAAGTCAGGCAGCTTGATATCCGCCCAACGGTTGTAGACAGCGCCGCCCACCAGGCCGGTAATGATACCCGCCAGCACACCCATGTTGATTTCCGGGTTGATGGTGACCATCGCTTTAGTCAGTACGAAATAACCGACCGCCCCTGCCAGCGCTGCCGCACCCGCGCTGTCTTTGGACCAGCTGGATGCCACACCGATGGCGAAGATCAGCGCGAGGTTATCAAAAATCGCCCCACCCGCCTGCGCGATAAAGGCGACGTTCAGTAAATCTGGTTGGCCGAATCGCAGCAACAGCGCCGCCACCGGCAGCACCGCGATAGGGAGCTGTAACGCCCTACCCAGTCGCTGGAAAAAACCTAGAATGTTCATCTTATTCCCCCTACGAGACCCCGATATGGCCATTCAGGCCGTATTTTTATGTGTGTAGCTCAACTTCTCAGCGTGATGTTCCGGCAAATACGTTGTTAGATCATCTCCTGCAAGAGTGTGTGAAAATTTAATTCGTATCGCAAATTAAAAGCGTGTTTTTTGTGAGTACAGTCACCAAATATCGTTATTATCTCTCCCTGTCACTGGCTAACTTTGAAAACTTATTTTATCATTCAAAAAATCAAGACGGATTGACTCCAATCGCGACAGACCAGGTTACGCTTTAAGGTGCACAGACGCGCAATCCGCCAACGGCTTACATTTACTTTCTGAGGTGAAGAATGAGACTGATTCCCCTGACTACCGCTGAACAAGTCGGCAAATGGGCTGCCCGCCATATCGTTAACCGTATCAATGCGTTCAAACCGACAGCCGATCGTCCGTTTGTGCTGGGTCTGCCGACGGGCGGCACGCCAATGACCGCTTACAAAGCCTTAGTGGAAATGCACAAAGCGGGCCAGGTCAGCTTCAAACATGTGGTGACGTTCAATATGGACGAATATGTCGGCCTGCCAAAGGAACATCCGGAAAGCTACCACAGCTTCATGCACCGCAATTTCTTTGATCACGTTGATATTCCAGCAGAAAACATCAACCTGCTCAATGGTAACGCGCCAGATATTGACGCGGAATGCCGTCAATATGAAGAAAAAATCCGTTCTTACGGTAAAATCCACCTGTTTATGGGCGGCGTCGGTAACGACGGTCATATCGCATTTAACGAACCGGCTTCTTCCCTGGCTTCCCGTACCCGTATTAAAACCCTGACCCACGATACGCGCGTGGCAAACTCCCGTTTCTTCGACGGTGATGTGGATCTGGTGCCTAAATATGCGCTGACCGTTGGCGTGGGGACTCTGCTGGATGCCGAAGAAGTGATGATTCTGGTGCTGGGCCATCAGAAAGCCCAGGCTCTGCAGGCCGCCGTTGAAGGCAACGTCAACCACATGTGGACCATCAGTTGCCTGCAGCTGCACCCGAAAGCCGTGGTGGTCTGCGATGAGCCGTCAACGATGGAACTGAAAGTTAAGACGCTGAAATATTTCAACGAGTTAGAAGCCGAAAATATTAAAGGTCTGTAATGTTGTCTCCGCCCTGCCACTGCGTTCAGGGCGGCATATTTTTGAAATCGGGGGTCGGAATGTATGCTTTAACCCAGGGTCGGATCTTTACCGGCCACGAAATTCTTGATGACCATGCGATTGTTGTCGCCAATGGCCTGATTGACAGCGTTTGTCCGGTGGCGGAACTGCCGCACGGGATCGAACAACGTTCACTGAACGGGGCCATTCTTTCCCCCGGTTTTATCGACGTTCAGCTTAACGGCTGCGGCGGCGTACAGTTCAACGATACCGCAGACGCCGTTACCGTTGAAACGCTGGAAATCATGCAGAAAGCCAACGAGAAATCGGGCTGCACCAACTATCTGCCAACGCTGATCACCACCAGCGACGAACTGATGAAGCAAGGCATTCGCGTTATGCGTGAATACCTGGCGAAACACCCGAACCAGGCGCTGGGTCTCCATCTGGAAGGCCCGTGGCTGAATCTGGTTAAAAAAGGCACCCACAACCCGAACTTTGTTCGTCAGCCGGACGCTGCGCTGGTGGACTACCTGTGCGATAATGCCGACGTCATCACCAAAGTTACGCTGGCGCCGGAAATGGTGCCTGCTGAAGTCATCAGCAAACTGGCGAATGCCGGCATCGTGGTTTCTGCCGGACACTCTAACGCCACGCTTAAAGAAGCCAAAGCCGGTTTCCGCGCAGGTATCCGCTTTGCCACGCACCTGTTTAACGCTATGCCGTACATTACCGGCCGTGAACCGGGTCTGGCGGGGGCTGTTCTCGACGATGCGGACATTTATTGCGGCGTGATTGCCGACGGCCTGCACGTTGACTACGCCAATATCCGCAACGCCAAACGTCTTAAAGGCGATAAGCTGTGTCTGGTAACGGATGCGACAGCGCCCGCAGGTGCGAATATTGAACAGTTCATTTTTGCTGGTAAAACAATATACTACCGCAATGGATTGTGTGTGGATGAAAACGGTACGCTAAGCGGTTCATCGTTAACCATGATCGAAGGCGTGCGTAACCTGGTTGAGCACTGCGGCATTGCGCTCGACGAAGTGCTGCGCATGGCGACGCTCTATCCGGCGCGCGCGATTGGCGTAGAAAAACAGCTCGGCAGCATCGCGCCGGGTAAAGTGGCGAACCTGACCGCGTTTACCCACGACTTTAAAATCATCAAGACCATCGTTAATGGTAACGAGGTCGTTACTGAGTAAGAGAAAGTATGACACCAGGCGGACAAGCTCAAATAGGTAATGTTGATCTCGTAAAACAGCTTAACAGCGCGGCCGTTTACCGCCTGATTGACCAGCATGGGCCAATCTCGCGGATTCAGATTGCCGAACAAAGCCAGCTTGCTCCCGCCAGCGTAACCAAAATTACGCGTCAACTGATTGAACGCGGGCTGATCAAAGAAGTCGATCAGCAGGCCTCCACCGGGGGCCGCCGCGCGATCTCTATTGTTACCGAAACCCGCGGTTTCCACGCCATCGGCGTACGTCTGGGACGCCATGACGCGACCATTACCCTGTTCGATCTCAGCAGTAAAGTATTGGCGGAGGAGCATTACCCGCTGCCCGAACGTACTCAGGAGACGCTGGAACATGCGTTGCTCAATGCAATTACAGCCTTTATTGACGGCAACCAGCGCAAAATTCGCGAACTGATCGCCATTTCGGTGATCCTGCCGGGCCTTGTCGATCCGGAAAGCGGCATGATTCATTACATGCCGCATATTCAGGTTGAAAACTGGGGACTGGTCGATGCGCTGGAAACCCGTTTTCGCGTCACCTGTTTTGTCGGTCACGACATCCGCAGCCTCGCGCTGGCAGAGCACTATTTCGGCGCAAGCCAGGACTGTGAAGACTCCATTCTGGTGCGCGTGCACCGCGGCACCGGCGCCGGGATCATCTCTAATGGCCGAATTTTCATTGGCCGTAACGGCAACGTCGGCGAGATCGGCCACATTCAGGTTGAGCCGCTGGGCGAGCGTTGCCACTGCGGCAACTTCGGCTGTCTGGAGACCATTGCGGCTAACGCCGCGATCGAACACCGTGTGCAAAACCTGCTCAAACAGGGCTATCAGAGCCGTGTTTCGCTAAATGACTGCAACATCAAAACCATCTGTAAAGCGGCAAACAAAGGCGACAGCCTGGCCTCGGAAGTGATCGAGCACGTAGGGCGGCATTTGGGCAAAACTATCGCCATTGCCATTAACCTGTTTAATCCGCAGAAGATTGTGATTGCCGGTGAAATTACCGAAGCGGATAAAGTCCTGTTGCCCGCAATCGAAAGTTGCATCAATACGCAGGCGCTGAAGGCGTTTCGCCAGAATCTGCCAGTGGTGCGCTCTACGCTGGATCACCGCTCCGCTATCGGCGCATTCGCCCTTGTGAAGCGTGCCATGCTGAACGGCATTTTGCTCCAGCATTTGCTGGAAAACTGATGCGCTTTTATAGTATCGGATTCATAACCATTTCCCTGGGTAGTTCATGACCATTAAAAATGTCATTTGTGATATCGATGGCGTGCTGATGCACGATAACGTCGCCGTCCCCGGCGCAGCAGAATTTCTGACCGGCATTATTGAAAAAGGTCTGCCGCTGGTGCTGTTGACCAATTACCCGTCGCAAACCGGGCAGGATCTGGCGAACCGCTTCGCCACCGCCGGCGTCAATGTCCCTGACAGCGTGTTTTATACCTCAGCCATGGCCACCGCCGACTTCCTGCGTCGTCAGGAAGGGAAAAAGGCTTACGTGGTGGGCGAAGGGGCGCTGATCCACGAACTGTATAAAGCCGGGTTCACCATCACCGACGTCAACCCGGATTTTGTGATTGTGGGCGAAACCCGTTCCTATAACTGGGACATGATGCATAAAGCGGCATACTTCGTGGCGAACGGCGCACGCTTTATCGCCACCAATCCGGACACCCACGGTCGCGGTTTTTACCCGGCCTGCGGCGCCCTGTGCGCCGGTATTGAGAAAATTTCCGGACGTAAGCCGTTCTACGTCGGCAAACCCAGCCCGTGGATCATTCGCGCCGCGCTGAACAAAATGCAGGCGCACTCGGAAGAGACGGTGATTGTCGGTGACAATCTGCGCACCGACATTCTTGCCGGATTCCAGGCGGGACTTGAAACCATCCTGGTGCTTTCCGGCGTTTCTACGCTTGATGATATTGACAGTATGCCGTTCCGTCCGAGCTGGATTTACCCCTCCGTCGCCGAGATCGACGTTATTTAACGCCAACCGTTGCCTGATGACGTTTCGCTTATCAGGCCTACGGCCAAGCCACGCCACATCCAATAAAATCGCCTTAAAATTGTCGATTCATTAATAAATCCGCTCATTACGTACTCTTTTTTCATCATTCCATAATCGCTGTTGCGTTTTTTCTTTTTTACCCGGCAAAAGTATTGCGCCCTGCTCTCCTTTACGGCATTTTTTAAATCAAGCACACACAAAATGTATTCAGACAGGGTAACGGAGAAGGTTATGTGTTCAATTTTTGGCGTATTCGATATTAAGTCAGATGCAGGGGAACTGCGGAAAAAGGCGCTCGAGCTGTCACGCCTGATGCGCCATCGCGGCCCGGACTGGTCCGGTATTTTTGCCTGCGACAAGGCCATCCTCGCGCATGAACGTCTGTCCATTGTCGACGTCAACGCGGGCGCTCAGCCACTGTATAACGAAAAGAAAACCCACGTATTGGCTGTCAACGGCGAAATCTACAACCATCAGGCGCTGCGTGCGGAATATGGCGATCGCTATGCGTTCCAGACCGGCTCCGACTGCGAAGTTATCCTCGCGCTGTACCAGGAAAAAGGCCCGGAATTTCTTGACGATCTGCAAGGAATGTTCGCTTTCGCCCTGTACGATACCGAGAAAGACGCGTATCTGATTGGTCGCGACCACATCGGGATTATCCCGCTGTATATGGGTTATGACGAACACGGTAACCTGTATGTTGCTTCGGAAATGAAAGCGTTGGTGCCGGTTTGCCGCACGATTAAAGAGTTTCCGGCGGGCAGCTATTTATGGAGCCAGGACGGTGAGATTCGTCAGTACTATCAGCGCGACTGGTTCGAGTACGATGCGGTAAAAGATAACGTTACCGACAAAGCGGAACTGCGCCAGGCGCTGGAAGACTCGGTAAAAAGCCATCTGATGTCAGATGTGCCGTACGGCGTGTTGCTCTCCGGCGGTCTGGATTCTTCAGTGATTTCCGCTATCACCAAAAAGTTCGCCGCGCGTCGCGTGGAAGATCAGGAAAGATCTGAAGCCTGGTGGCCGCAGCTACACTCCTTCGCCGTCGGTCTGGAAGGTTCTCCGGATCTGAAAGCCGCGCAGGAAGTCGCGAACCATCTGGGCACGGTGCACCATGAGATTCACTTCACCGTGCAGGAAGGGTTAGATGCGATCCGCGATGTAATTTATCACATCGAAACGTACGATGTGACCACGATTCGCGCGTCAACGCCAATGTACTTAATGTCGCGTAAAATCAAAGCGATGGGCATCAAAATGGTGCTATCCGGCGAGGGATCTGACGAAGTGTTCGGCGGCTATCTTTACTTCCATAAAGCGCCAAACGCCAAAGAACTGCACGAAGAAACGGTACGTAAACTGCAGGCGCTACATATGTTTGACTGCGCGCGCGCCAACAAAGCGATGTCAGCCTGGGGCGTGGAAGCCCGCGTCCCGTTCCTCGACAAGAAATTTCTCGATGTGGCCATGCGTATCAATCCGGAAGATAAGATGTGCGGCAACGGCAAGATGGAAAAACATATCCTGCGTGAATGTTTCGAATCTTACCTGCCGGCAAGCGTTGCATGGCGTCAGAAAGAGCAATTCTCCGATGGCGTGGGCTACAGCTGGATCGACACCCTGAAAGAAGTGGCGGCGCAGCAGGTAACCGACCAGCAACTGGAAACCGCCAGCTTCCGCTTCCCTTACAACACGCCAGGCTCGAAAGAAGCGTATCTGTATCGTGAGATCTTTGAAGAATTGTTCCCGCTCCCGAGCGCCGCGGAATGCGTGCCGGGCGGCCCGTCTGTCGCCTGCTCTTCCGCCAAAGCGATCGAATGGGATGAAGCGTTCAAAACCATGAACGATCCTTCCGGACGCGCGGTCGGCGTACATCAGTCGGCATACAAATAAATCTGCATGATGAAATGGGTCCGCAAGGGCCCTTTTTTTGTTCTAAAATCTTGCCCATAAAGTGTTTCATAACCAATAATTGCCGATTATTGCGTCACGCTGTTCGCAACCTAACCAAACAGTCACATTCACGCTGTTTTCGATGAAAAAGAGGTTGACGCTTCAAGGCTCAATACGCATAATGCGCCCCGCAACGCCGATAAGGTAACGCGAAAAAAGAGGGCTACGTAGCTCAGTTGGTTAGAGCACATCACTCATAATGATGGGGTCACAGGTTCGAATCCCGTCGTAGCCACCATCTTTTTTGCGGGAGTGGCGAAATTGGTAGACGCACCAGATTTAGGTTCTGGCGCCGCAAGGTGTGCGAGTTCAAGTCTCGCCTCCCGCACCATTCACCAGTACGCGTTGCACGGATGGGGTATCGCCAAGCGGTAAGGCACCGGTTTTTGATACCGGCATTCCCTGGTTCGAATCCAGGTACCCCAGCCATATTTCTTCGAGTTTGCGGATCACCGCGACGGTCATTGGGGTATCGCCAAGCGGTAAGGCACCGGTTTTTGATACCGGCATTCCCTGGTTCGAATCCAGGTACCCCAGCCATCGAAGAAATACTCTGGCTACGTAGCTCAGTTGGTTAGAGCACATCACTCATAATGATGGGGTCACAGGTTCGAATCCCGTCGTAGCCACCATCTTACGAAATGTCGATTAATTCGGCAGATTCAGAGAAATTTGTTGGGGTATCGCCAAGCGGTAAGGCACCGGATTCTGATTCCGGCATTCCGAGGTTCGAATCCTCGTACCCCAGCCACATTTTTCAGACGTTCCGCTAACGAACGTAAGAAGTACGCCAATTGGGGTATCGCCAAGCGGTAAGGCACCGGATTCTGATTCCGGCATTCCGAGGTTCGAATCCTCGTACCCCAGCCACGTTAAAAAAGCTCGCTTCGGCGAGCTTTTTGCTTTTATGAATTCCGAAAGTCCCAGCCAGCCGTATACATGTTCTGCCTCTGTCGCTAGATTAAGCCACGGCAGATAAAGGGACGTTACGATGAACTACCAGATTTTTCCGTTTATATTTACCCGGACGGCAACGCTGTTCCTTTTTGTTTTCGCCGTCGTGCTAACTTTCTTTGACCTTTCCGCGTTGCTAACCTACCTTATTCTGGTCGGTTTATTCTTTCCCATCGGCATATCAATGCGCCTGCACCAGCTCAACGAAACGGGAGTAGCGCTCACGCTAACGGAGAAGACCCACAATATCACCTACATTCATGGCTTACCGGCGCATGAACAGCGGATGGTTATTAAAAACCCCTGTTTCTGGTCGAAAAAACGTATCCAGCAATTTTATATCTTCAGCTTTCTTGGGAAGCTAATTTTACAGGGGTTCTGTATCGCGATATTGGCACGCGAATATCTCCTGACAGCAGAAAATGCCGCAACAGACATCGTCGCCCTGCTCATACTTGTGTATATGCTATCGATGTCAGGGAGAAGCGCCTATATGCTATATCGCATCGCCACCCATCGTTGGCGCTGTGAACCCCTGACGACCAGCAGCGGAAGCGTCTGGTATCAGGGATTTTTATTCGAAGGAAACAACAGAGTAACGCTGTTCGAGCGACTACTTTAAGCGCGTGTTACAACCCTAACGCATACTTCAGCGCCTGGCGTTTAACAACACCCGCACGTTCAGCAGCCATCAGGCCGAGGTTGCGCAGCATACGCAGCGGCGGCAGGTTATTACTGAATCCAGCGTAAAACAGATCCATGCCACTCTGCATCATAAAGTTATCCGCCATGCGCCGCATTTGGTAGCGCTTCAACACCGGCTGGCTGGCCCAACGTTCTCCATAGCTGCGCGCATTTACCAGCACATCGATCAGCGCATCGACATCGCGATAGCCGAGGTTCACCCCCTGCCCGGCCAGCGGATGAATGGTATGCGCCGCATCGCCCACCAGCGCCAGGCCCGGCTGAACATACTGCAACGCGTGTCGACGGGTCAGCGGGAACGCACCTGCGGCCAGCGGCGTCACCGGCCCCAGCCGCGCCGGGAAATGTTTTACGATTTCCGCCTGCAACTGCGGCATGCTCAGGGTCTGCAACTGGCGAATACGCGCTGGCGCGTCATACCATACCAGCGATGCCCAGCGATCAAAGAGCGGCAGAAAGGCGCGCGGGCCATCCGGCGTAAACTGCTGCCAGGTACTGTCCCCCGGCGCCTGCTCGCACTGAACGCTGATCAGCATGCATGACTGCGCATACTGCCAGGCGTGAATGCCAATGCCAGCCCGTTGGCGCACCTGTGAATTCGCGCCGTCAGCGCCGACCACCAGCTTCGCCATAATCTGCTCGCCATCTGCCAGCTCCAGTACCTGACTGTCGTGATGACGATGTAGCGCCGCAAGCGACGCAGGGACTCGCAGGGTAACGTTCGGATGCGCCTCCAGCGCCTGCCACAGCGCCTGCTGCAAAACGGTGTTCTCGACCATATAGCCCAGCAGCGGCAGCTTCAGTTCCGCAGCGTCAAAAACAACGTGGGCATTTTCCCATTCCCAGGTTTCCAGCCGACGATAAGGATGGCTGCGCATCCCTTGTACCGCATCCCAGACGCCCAGGCTTTTCAACAGCGAAACAGACGCGGCGCTGATCGCGGAAATACGCACGTCGGGCCGGCTGTCCGCCGCAAAGGGCGCTGGCGCGGCGTGTTCAATCACCGTGACCGTAAATCCGTTCTGCGCCAGTCCCAGCGCCAGCGCGCCGCCGACCATTCCTCCGCCGACAATGGCCACTTCCGTTGGTTGATTTGTCATGGTCATTCATCCTGTTACGTGAATCAGATAAGTTTACAGGATTTTTTACCCCTTGAGGCTGATAACGGTCATACTGGTCACAACCGCGGCAAAGCATTACACTATGCGCCCTGCAATTCAGCCACTATTTCGCAAGAGCAAGTCGATGACCAAAAAACTCCATATTAAAACCTGGGGCTGTCAGATGAACGAATACGATTCATCGAAGATGGCCGATCTGCTGGATGCCACTCACGGGTATCAACTGACCGACGTGGCGGAAGAAGCGGATGTGCTGCTGCTGAATACCTGCTCTATCCGCGAGAAGGCTCAGGAAAAAGTCTTCCACCAGTTAGGCCGCTGGAAGCTGCTGAAAGAGAAAAACCCCGATCTGATTATCGGCGTCGGCGGCTGCGTAGCGTCTCAGGAAGGCGAACATATCCGTCAACGCGCTCACTATGTCGACATTATTTTTGGCCCGCAGACGCTGCACCGTCTGCCGGAGATGATCAACTCCGTTCGTGGCGATCGCAGCCCGGTGGTGGACATCAGCTTCCCGGAAATCGAGAAATTTGACCGTCTGCCGGAACCGCGCGCGGAAGGGCCGACCGCTTTCGTTTCTATTATGGAAGGCTGCAACAAATATTGTACCTACTGCGTGGTGCCGTACACCCGTGGTGAAGAGGTCAGCCGTCCGTGCGATGACATCCTGTTCGAAATTGCCCAACTGGCGGCTCAGGGCGTGCGTGAAGTGAACCTGCTCGGTCAGAACGTTAACGCCTGGCGCGGTGAGAACTACGACGGCACCACCGGATCTTTCGCCGACCTGCTGCGTCTGGTCGCCGCCATCGACGGTATCGATCGCATTCGTTTTACGACCAGCCATCCGATCGAGTTTACCGACGACATCATTGAGGTTTACCGTGATACGCCGGAACTGGTGAGCTTCCTGCACCTGCCGGTGCAGAGCGGCGCGGATCGCGTACTTAACCTGATGGGACGCACCCACACGGCGCTGGAATACAAAGCGATTATCCGTAAACTGCGCGCGGCGCGCCCGGATATTCAAATCAGCTCCGATTTTATCGTCGGCTTCCCGGGGGAAACCACTCAGGATTTCGAGCAGACCATGAAACTGATTGCCGACGTCAATTTTGACATGAGCTACAGCTTTATCTTCTCTGCGCGTCCGGGTACGCCGGCAGCCGACATGGTGGATGACGTGCCGGAAGAAGAGAAAAAGCAACGACTGTATATTCTTCAGGATCGCATTAACCAGCAGGCAATGGCCTGGAGCCGCCGTATGCTCGGCACCGTTCAGCGCATTCTGGTCGAAGGCACGTCGCGTAAGAGCATCATGGAACTGTCCGGTCGTACTGAAAATAACCGCGTGGTCAACTTTGAAGGCACGCCGGATATGATCGGTAAGTTTGTCGATGTGGAAATCACCGACGTCTGGACCAACTCCCTGCGCGGTAAAGTGGTACGTACCGAAGACGAAATGGGCCTGCGTATCGCTGAAACGCCGGAATCGGTCATTGCCCGCACCCGTAAGGAAAACGATATTGGCGTCGGGTTCTACCAGCCTTAACGCCTTCAGGCCCGCTACGCTGGCGGGCCTTGTAATTCTTCTCGCCGCCCCCATTTCTACTGCAATGCTTGCGCCTTTATCCACTGGCGTGAATAATTTCCTTATCAGCCGGTGAACGTTCATCTTCCGGCTACCTATGCATAAGAGGAACAGTTTGAACACAGACACTCGCGAAATTACCCTTGAGCCCGCAGACAATGCCCGCCTGCTGAGCCTTTGCGGCCCGTTTGACGACAACATCAAACAGCTGGAACGCCGTCTCGGCATCGAGATTAACCGCCGTGACAACCACTTTAAACTGACCGGTCGCCCAATTTGCGTTACCGCTGCGGCAGATATTTTGCGCAGTCTGTATGTTGATACCGCGCCGATGCGCGGCCAGATTCAGGACATCGAACCGGAACAGATTCATCTCGCCATTAAAGAGGCGCGCGTGCTTGAGCAGAGCGCCGAAAGCGTGCCGGAATACGGCAAAGCGGTGAACATTAAAACCAAACGCGGCGTCATTAAACCGCGCACGCCGAACCAGGCGCAGTACATCGCCAATATTCTCGACCACGATATCACCTTCGGCGTCGGGCCGGCGGGTACCGGTAAAACCTATCTGGCGGTCGCGGCGGCGGTCGATGCGCTGGAACGTCAGGAAATTCGTCGCATTCTGTTGACCCGCCCAGCGGTTGAAGCGGGTGAGAAACTCGGCTTCCTGCCGGGCGATCTCAGTCAGAAGGTCGATCCGTATCTGCGCCCGCTGTATGACGCGCTGTTTGAAATGCTCGGCTTTGAGAAAGTGGAAAAGCTGATCGAGCGCAACGTGATCGAAGTCGCGCCGCTGGCCTATATGCGCGGGCGCACCCTGAATGACGCGTTCATTATTCTTGATGAAAGCCAGAACACCACCATCGAACAGATGAAGATGTTCCTGACCCGTATCGGCTTTAACTCAAAAGCGGTGATCACCGGCGATATCACGCAGATTGACCTGCCGCGCAACACGAAGTCCGGGCTGCGTCACGCGATTGAAGTGTTGGCGAACGTCGAAGAGATCAGCTTCAACTTCTTCCACAGCGAAGACGTAGTGCGCCATCCGGTGGTCGCGCGCATCGTGAACGCTTATGAGGCCTGGGAAGAAGCGGAACAAAAACGCAAAGCCGAACTGGCGGCGGAACGCAAGCGTGAAGCGCAGGAGCAAGAGCAGAAATGAATCCGGTGATCCTTGATTTACAGCTGGCGTGTGAAAACAACGCGGGCCTGCCGGACGAAGTCCAGTTTCAGACATGGCTGAATGCGGTAATCCCGCAGTTTCAGGAAGAATCAGAAGTGACGATTCGCCTGGTCGATACCGCGGAAAGCCACGATCTCAACCTGACCTACCGGGGAAAAGATAAGCCGACCAACGTGCTCTCCTTTCCGTTTGACGCGCCGCCGGGTATTGAGATGCCGTTGCTGGGCGATCTGGTTATCTGCCGTCAGGTGGTTGAACAGGAAGCGCAGGAACAGGGCAAGCCGCTGGAAGCCCATTGGGCGCATATGGTGGTACACGGCAGTTTGCATTTACTCGGCTACGACCACATCGAAGACGATGAGGCCGAGGAAATGGAAGCCCTCGAAACAGAGATTATGCTTGCTCTGGGCTATGAGGATCCGTACATTGCCGAGAAGGAGTAGCACTCCTTCATTTTGCAGGCCTGAGACGCGTAGCGCCATCAGGCGATAAATGCCGTCAGCGGCTGAGTTTACGCCTGACGCGCGTTCGATTAACTAACATGAGAACCCATACGACGCCATGAGCGACGACAATTCACACAGTAGTGACACGTTAAGCAACAAGAAGGGATTTTTCTCCCTGTTACTGAGCCAACTTTTCCACGGTGAACCGAAAAACCGTGATGAACTGCTGGCGCTGATCCGTGATTCCGGGCAAAACGAGCTGATCGATGAAGATACGCGCGACATGCTCGAAGGGGTAATGGATATTGCGGACCAGCGCGTTCGCGACATCATGATCCCCCGCTCCCAGATGATTACCCTGAAACGCAACCAGACGCTGGACGAATGCCTCGATGTCATTATCGAGTCCGCCCACTCGCGTTTTCCGGTGATCAGCGAAGACAAAGATCACATTGAAGGGATTCTGATGGCGAAGGATTTGCTGCCTTTTATGCGCAGCGACGCCGAAGCCTTCAGCATGGAAAAAGTGTTACGCCAGGCCGTTGTCGTCCCGGAGAGCAAACGCGTTGACCGGATGCTCAAGGAGTTCCGCTCACAGCGTTATCATATGGCTATCGTCATCGACGAGTTCGGCGGCGTCTCTGGTCTGGTGACCATTGAAGACATCCTTGAACTGATCGTGGGTGAAATCGAAGACGAGTATGACGAAGAAGACGATATCGACTTCCGCCAACTCAGCCGCCACACCTGGACCGTCCGCGCGCTTGCGCCGATTGAAGATTTTAATGAAGCTTTCGGCACCCACTTTAGCGATGAAGAGGTCGATACCATCGGCGGCCTGGTGATGCAGGCGTTTGGTCACCTGCCCGCCCGCGGTGAAACCATTGACATTGATGGTTACCAGTTCAAAGTGGCCATGGCCGACAGCCGCCGTATTATTCAGGTTCATGTCAGAATTCCGGATGACTCCCCCCAGCCAAAACTGGACGAATAAAACCGAACGGGAAGAAGAACTCAATGGCATTTGCCTCTTTACTTGAACGCCAGCGCATTCGCCTGCTGCTGGCGTTATTATTCGGGGCCAGCGGGACGCTGGCATTTTCTCCGTATGACATCTGGCCCGCGGCGATAATTTCGCTTATGGGCCTGCAGGCGTTAACCTTAAACCGACGTCCGCTCCAGTCCGCCGCTGTCGGCTACTTCTGGGGACTGGGGTTGTTCGGCACCGGTATCAACTGGGTGTACGTCAGCATCGCGCAGTTTGGCGGGATGCCTGGTCCGGTCAACGTCTTTCTCGTGGTGCTGCTCGCCGCTTACCTTTCTTTGTATACCGGCCTGTTTGCCGGGATCCTGGCGCGCCTGTGGCCGGAAACCCGCTGGCTGCGCGTGGCGATTGCCGCGCCAGTGGTCTGGCAAATCACCGAGTTCCTGCGCGGCTGGGTTCTGACCGGCTTCCCGTGGCTGCAGTTTGGCTACAGCCAGATTGACGGCCCGCTGAAGGGGCTGGCGCCGGTAATGGGCGTCGAGGCGATCAATTTTATACTGATGATGACGAGCGGCCTGCTGGTGCTGGCCCTCGTCAGCCGAAACTGGCGTCCGCTGGCGGTGGCGGCGATACTGTTTGCGCTGCCTTTCCCGCTGCGATACATCCAGTGGTATACGCCGGAACCCGAAAGGGCGACCCAGGTTTCTCTGGTGCAGGGGGATATCCCGCAGTCGCTGAAGTGGGACGAAAGCCAACTGATCAATACGCTGAAAATCTACCTTGATGCCACCCAACCGCTGATGGGGAAATCGCAGCTGATCATCTGGCCGGAATCCGCAATTCCGGATCTGGAAATTAACCAGCAGCGCTTCCTCGGCATGATGGACGATTTGTTACGTTCAAAAAACAGTACGCTCATTACCGGCATCGTTGACGCGCGCCTGAACAAGCAGAACCGTTACGACACCTACAACACGATTATTACGCTGGGTAAAGACAATCCTTACAGCTACGACTCAGGCAATCGCTACAACAAAAACCACCTCGTGCCGTTTGGCGAGTTTGTGCCGCTGGAGTCGATCCTGCGTCCGTTAGCGCCCTTTTTTGATCTGCCGATGTCCTCATTCAGCCGCGGTCCGTATATCCAGCCGCAGCTGCACGCCCATGGCTTTGCCCTGACGGCGGCCATTTGCTACGAGATCATTCTGGGCGAACAGGTGCGGGATAACTTCCGTCCGGACACCGACTACCTGCTGACCATCTCTAACGACGCATGGTTCGGCAAGTCGATTGGCCCGTGGCAGCACTTCCAGATGGCGCGGATGCGTTCGCTGGAGCTGGCAAGACCGCTGCTGCGTAGCACCAATAACGGGATAACCGCGGTAATTGGCCCGCAGGGCGATGTCCAGGCGATGATCCCTCAGTTTACGCGTCAGGTGCTGACCACCACCGTGACGCCGACCACAGGCTTAACGCCGTATGCCCGTACCGGCAACTGGCCGCTGTGGGCGATAACCGCCCTGTTTGGTTTTGGCGCACTGCTAATGGGCTTGCGTCAACGCCGGAAGTAACCCTCCCGCGTAATCTCGCCGGATGGCGGCCCTGGCCCGTCTCCGGCGTTTCCTTTCTCCTGCTATTCCATTCTGGCACGTCTATTGCTTTGTAATACAAGGCAAACCTGTTTTAAGCCCAACGTGCAACCGGGACGCACCAACGCGGTTCATCGGTAGCACCGAAACAGTGCAATGAAAGATTTTTGCCTCCGGATGGTGCGGCGCACTTCGCAAAAATAAACAATAACGCAGCAATATCTTTACATTCAGCCAAACTAAATGTTAACAAACAGGTACAACACTGCACGCGCAAGTTGCAGACGATAACAACATCACAATGGGTATCAATGCGCCGATGGCGCAGACGATAAAGGAGTTGGATATGCAATTACGTAAGCTAGCCACAGCAATGCTGGTTATGGGGCTGTCTGCCGGTGTGGCGCACGCGGAAGACGCCGCGCCTGCTGCGGGCAGCACGCTGGACAAGATCGCCAAAAACGGCGTCATTGTCGTGGGTCACCGTGAGTCATCCGTACCGTTCTCGTATTATGACAATCAGCAGAAAGTGGTGGGTTATTCTCAGGACTACTCCAACGCCATCGTTGAAGCGGTGAAGAAGAAGCTGAATAAGCCTGACCTGCAGGTGAAGCTGATTCCGATTACCTCCCAGAACCGTATTCCGCTGCTGCAAAACGGCACTTTCGATTTTGAGTGCGGCTCTACCACCAACAACGTTGAGCGCCAGAAGCAGGCCGCATTCTCTAACACCATCTTTGTCGTCGGTACCCGCTTGCTGGCGAAAAAAGGCGGCGACATTAAAGACTTCCCGGATCTGAAGGGCAAAGCGGTGGTGGTGACTTCCGGTACCACCTCGGAGATTCTGCTGCACAAGCTGAACGACGAGCAAAAAATGAATATGCGCATCATCAGCGCCAAAGACCACGGTGACTCCTTCCGCACGCTGGAAAGCGGTCGCGCAGTCGCGTTCATGATGGATGATGCCCTGCTGGCGGGCGAACGCGCGAAGGCGAAAAAACCGGACAACTGGGAAATCGTCGGCAAAGCGCAGTCCGAAGAGGCTTACGGCTGCATGCTGCGTAAAAACGATCCGGATTTCAAAAAATTGATGGATGAGACCATCGCCCAGGCGCAAACCTCTGGCGAAGCGGCAAAATGGTTTGATAAATGGTTTAAAAACCCTATCCCGCCCAAGAACCTGAACATGAATTTCGAACTCTCTGACGAAATGAAGGCCCTGTTCAAAGAGCCAAACGACAAAGCACTTAACTAACAACAATGAAATAGGGCGAGATCTCCTTGCCCTCTCGATTGCTGGTCAGCACGGACAGACTATACGCCTGATGGTCGTTCCCCATCAGGCCTGAAAACCGAAACACGCTGATCAACAATCTTCGAGGGTAGCGCTGCTACCCTTTTTTTTCGGAGTAGATGTATGTCAATAGACTGGAACTGGGGTATTTTTTTACAGGAAGCCCCCTTCGGCAACACCACCTATCTCGGCTGGCTCTGGAGTGGCTTTCAGGTCACCGTGGCGTTATCCATCACCGCCTGGATCATTGCTTTTCTCGTCGGCTCGTTATTCGGCATTCTTCGCACTGTGCCAAACCGTTTTCTTTCCGGTATCGGCACGCTTTACGTGGAACTGTTCCGTAACGTTCCGCTGATCGTGCAGTTCTTTACCTGGTATCTGGTCGTGCCGGAACTGCTGCCGGAAGATCTCGGCATGTGGTTTAAGGCAGAACTGGATCCCAACATTCAGTTCTTCCTGTCGTCAATGATCTGTCTGGGGCTGTTTACCGCCGCCCGCGTTTGTGAGCAGGTACGCGCGGCAATACAGTCGCTGCCGCGCGGGCAAAAGAATGCGGCGCTGGCCATGGGACTGACGCTGCCGCAGGCGTATCGTTACGTGCTGCTGCCTAACGCTTACCGGGTGATCGTACCGCCGATGACCTCAGAGATGATGAACCTGGTGAAAAACTCGGCCATCGCCTCCACCATCGGTCTGGTCGATATGGCGGCGCAGGCGGGCAAGCTGCTCGATTACTCCGCCCACGCCTGGGAATCCTTTACCGCCATTACCCTGGCATACGTATTAATTAATGCCTTCATCATGCTGGTGATGAACCTGGTGGAACGGAAAGTCCGCCTGCCTGGCAATATGGGAGGCAAATAATGTACGAATTTGACTGGAGTTCCATTGTCCCTTCCCTGCCGTATCTGCTGGACGGCCTGCTGATTACGCTGAAAATCACCCTGACAGCGGTGGTCGTGGGGATTGTCTGGGGCACGCTGCTCGCGGTAATGCGCCTCTCAAGCTTTGCGCCGATCGCCTGGTTTGCCAAAGCCTACGTTAACGTTTTCCGCTCCATCCCGCTGGTGATGGTACTGCTGTGGTTCTACCTGATTGTGCCGGGGCTACTGCAGGATGTGCTGGGCCTGTCGCCGAAAACCGATATCCGTCTGATCTCGGCGATGGTGGCTTTTTCGATGTTCGAAGCGGCGTATTACTCCGAGATTATCCGCGCCGGTATCCAGAGTATTTCCCGCGGACAGTCAAGCGCTGCGCTGGCGCTGGGGATGACCCACTGGCAGTCGATGAAGCTCATCATTCTGCCGCAGGCGTTTCGCGCGATGGTACCGCTGCTGCTCACGCAGGGTATTGTCCTGTTCCAGGACACCTCCCTTGTTTACGTTTTAAGCCTTGCGGACTTCTTCCGCACCGCGTCCACGATTGGCGAGCGTGACGGCACGCAGGTTGAAATGATCCTGTTTGCTGGCGCCGTCTACTTTGTTATCAGCCTGAGCGCGTCGTTGTTGGTCAGCTATTTGAAGAAAAGGACAGTTTAATGATTACCCTGAAAAATGTTTCGAAATGGTATGGTCACTTTCAGGTGTTGACCGACTGCTCCACGGAAGTAAAAAAAGGCGAAGTGGTGGTGGTTTGCGGTCCCTCGGGTTCCGGTAAGTCAACGCTGATTAAAACCGTTAACGGCCTGGAACCCGTGCAAAAAGGCGAAATTACCGTCAACGGTATTATGGTCAACGACAAGAAAACGGATCTGGCGAAGCTGCGCTCGCGCGTCGGCATGGTGTTCCAGCACTTTGAGTTGTTTCCACATCTGTCGATCATCGAAAACCTGACGCTGGCGCAGGTCAAAGTGCTTAAGCGCGATAAAGCCCCTGCCCGTGAAAAAGCGCAGAAACTGCTGGAGCGCGTCGGCCTTGCCGCCCACGCCAACAAGTTTCCGGCGCAGCTTTCCGGCGGCCAACAGCAGCGTGTGGCGATTGCCCGCGCGCTGTGCATGGATCCGATCGCGATGCTGTTTGACGAACCCACGTCGGCACTCGACCCGGAGATGATCAACGAAGTACTGGACGTCATGGTTGAGCTGGCCAACGAAGGGATGACCATGATGGTGGTCACGCACGAAATGGGCTTTGCGCGTAAAGTGGCGAACCGGGTGATTTTTATGGACGAAGGGAAAATTGTCGAAGACTCGCCAAAAGAAGCGTTCTTCGCTAACCCGCAATCCGAACGCGCAAAAGACTTCCTTGCGAAAATCCTGCATTGATCCTGACGGCGCGCACGGCAGAGTGCGCGCCATCTCACGCTTTCTTGTTTCGCTCCTCGAATCCTTTTCAGCCCGGCGTTACCCTTGCCGCAAAAGTAGCGCTTACAAGGAGCAACAATGGCACTTCCGATTTTGTTTGATTGCGATCCGGGTCATGACGACGCTATCGCAATGGTTCTCGCCCTCGCCTCACCAGAACTTGATGTTAAAGCCATTACCGCCTCCGCCGGCAACCAGACGCCAGAGAAAACGCTGCGTAACGTGCTGCGTATGCTGACGTTGTTGAAGCGTACCGATATTCCGGTCGCGGGCGGGGCGGTGAAGCCATTAATGCGCGAGCTGATCATCGCCGATAACGTTCATGGCGAAAGCGGGCTGGACGGTCCGGCGCTGCCGGAACCGGCTTTTGCGCCGCAGCCCTGCACCGCCGTCGAGTTAATGGCGAAAACCCTGCGCGAGAGTCCACAACCGGTCACCATCGTCTCGACCGGTCCGCAGACTAACGTTGCGCTATTACTGAATAGCCACCCGGAGCTGCACGCCAACATTGCGCGAATAGTGATCATGGGCGGCGCGATGGCGCTGGGTAACTGGACGCCCGCCGCCGAGTTTAATATTTTTGTCGACCCGGAAGCGGCGGAAATCGTCTTCCAGTCGGGCATTCCGGTCGTGATGGCGGGACTGGACGTCACGCACAAAGCGCAGATCCATGCTGATGATACCGAACGTTTTCGCGCCATCGGCAACCCGATCGCGACCATCGTCGCTGAACTACTCGATTTCTTCCTCGAGTATCATAAAGATGAAAAATGGGGATTCACCGGCGCGCCGCTGCATGACCCCTGTACCATCGCCTGGCTGCTGAAGCCGGAGCTGTTTACCACCGTGGAGCGCTGGGTCGGCGTCGAAACGCAGGGTAAGTACACGCAGGGAATGACGGTCGTGGATTACTATTTCCTGACGGGCAATAGACCGAACGCCACCGTGATGGTGGATGTCGATCGCGAAGGGTTTGTGGATCTTCTGGCTGAACGCCTGACGGCTTACGCGTAATGTTTGCCGGATGGCGACACCGCCATCCGGCAGTGCGAATCACGGCTCGAACGGTCTGCGCTGAAACTGATCGTGACCGCATTTTGGACACAGCGGCAGTACGTCTGGCGTATACACGGCTAAATGGAAATGGCATTTTTCACACACCAGGTTGCCTAACCCCACCACCTCGCCGCTGTGATAAACCCCGTGATGGCTGAGATCCTGGAACACCTCACGCCATTCCAGCTGTGTTTTGTCGGTAATATCCGCCAGTTCCTGCCACAAGCTCTCTTTAATTACCCGCATAAAGACGCTGTCGGACTCCTCCTCGAGGCTTTCTTCGTAGCTCATGGCGAACTCTTCCAGGTCGCGTCTGACCGCGCGGATCAGTTCGTCCGCCTCGGTTCGCGTTAACTCCCCTGCCTGCAATACCCGCTGCCGCGCCTGTTCCACCAGCAGGTCGATATCGCGTTCGCCGTTACGCAGGCGTTCGCTTAATGACGCCACCAGTTCACGGTAATATTGAGCAACCTTGTTCATCGTTTCGCCTCCTGGGTCGTTAACTGTCTATAATAATAGACGTTATTTGCACACTGCTTTGTAAGATCGCCCGCAGAGTGAGTAAATCAATGCGCGGATTAACCCTGCGAAAGACTGTTTTGACGCGGGCGTTTGGGCTATGCTATGCGGATCTAAAACACCACCTCTAAAGCTACGTTTGTAGCTGTATTGAAAACAGGACCACTGGCTGCCATGCAAGAGCAATACCGCCCGGAAGAGATAGAATCCAAAGTACAGCTTCACTGGGATGAGAAGCGCACATTTGAAGTAACCGAAGACGAGAGCAAAGAGAAGTATTACTGCCTGTCTATGCTTCCCTATCCTTCTGGCCGACTACACATGGGCCACGTGCGTAACTACACCATCGGTGACGTGATCGCCCGTTACCAGCGCATGCTCGGCAAAAACGTGTTGCAGCCTATCGGTTGGGACGCTTTCGGCCTGCCTGCGGAAGGCGCAGCGGTGAAAAACAACACCGCGCCGGCGCCGTGGACTTACGACAACATCGCCTATATGAAAAACCAGCTTAAAATGCTGGGCTTCGGTTACGACTGGAGCCGTGAACTGGCGACCTGCACCCCGGAATACTATCGCTGGGAACAGAAATTCTTTACCGAGCTGTATAAAAAAGGTCTGGTTTACAAAAAGACCTCTGCGGTGAACTGGTGCCCGAACGATCAGACCGTGCTCGCTAACGAACAGGTGATCGACGGCTGCTGCTGGCGCTGCGACACCAAAGTTGAGCGTAAAGAGATCCCGCAGTGGTTTATCAAAATTACCGCTTATGCGGACGAACTGCTGAACGATCTGGACAAGCTCGATCACTGGCCTGACACCGTCAAAACGATGCAGCGCAACTGGATTGGCCGTTCTGAAGGCGTGGAAATCACCTTTGATGTGACCGGTTATGAAGATACGCTGACCGTTTACACCACCCGCCCGGATACCTTTATGGGTGCCACTTACCTGGCCGTTGCCGCCGGTCACCCGCTGGCGCAGAAAGCCGCGGCGAACAACCCGGAACTGGCTGCCTTTATCGACGAATGCCGCAATACCAAAGTCGCGGAAGCCGACATGGCGACCATGGAGAAGAAAGGCGTCGATACCGGCTTTAAAGCGGTACATCCGTTAACCGGCGAAGCGATCCCGGTCTGGGCGGCGAACTTCGTGCTGATGGAATACGGCACCGGCGCGGTCATGGCGGTTCCGGGTCACGATCAGCGCGACTACGAATTTGCCACCAAATACGGTTTAACCATCAAACCCGTCATTCTTGCCGCCGACGGTTCCGAACCGGATCTGTCCGAACAGGCGCTGACCGAAAAAGGCGTGCTGTTTAACTCCGGCGAATTCGACGGTCTGGCCTTTGAAGACGCCTTCAACGCGATTGCCGACAAACTGGCGGCGAAAGGCGTGGGCGAGCGCAAAGTGAACTACCGTCTGCGCGACTGGGGCGTTTCCCGTCAGCGCTACTGGGGCGCGCCGATCCCAATGGTCACCCTGGAAGACGGCACCGTCATGCCAACCCCGGAAGATCAACTGCCGGTGATCCTGCCGGAAGACGTGGTCATGGACGGTATCACCAGCCCGATCAAAGCCGATCCTCAGTGGGCGAAAACCACCGTTAACGATCAGCCGGCGCTGCGTGAAACCGACACCTTCGACACCTTTATGGAGTCCTCCTGGTATTACGCGCGCTACACCTGCCCGCAGTATCAGGAAGGCATGCTGGATTCCAAAGCCGCCAACTACTGGCTGCCTGTGGATATTTACATCGGCGGTATTGAACACGCCATCATGCATCTGCTCTACTTCCGCTTCTTCCATAAGCTGATGCGCGACGCGGGCATGGTGAACTCTGACGAACCGGCGAAACAGTTGCTGTGTCAGGGCATGGTGCTGGCGGATGCGTTCTATTATGTCGGCGAAAACGGCGAGCGTAACTGGGTTTCTCCGGTAGATGCCATTGTTGAGCGTGACGAGAAAGGCCGTATCGTGAAAGCGAAAGACGCGGCAGGCCATGAACTGGTGTACACCGGCATGAGCAAAATGTCGAAGTCGAAAAACAACGGTATCGACCCGCAGGTGATGGTTGAGCGTTACGGCGCCGACACCGTACGTCTGTTCATGATGTTCGCCTCCCCGGCGGATATGACCCTCGAATGGCAGGAATCCGGCGTTGAAGGGGCAAACCGCTTCCTGAAACGCGTCTGGAAACTGGTTTACGAGCATACTTCACGTGGCGACGCTGCGCCGCTGAACGTTGCCGCGCTGAGTGAAGATCAAAAAGCATTGCGTCGCGACGTACACAAAACGATCGCCAAAGTGACCGATGATATTGGTCGTCGTCAGACCTTCAACACCGCTATCGCCGCGATCATGGAACTGATGAATAAGCTGGCGAAAGCGCCGCAGGAAGACGAACAGGACCGCGCCCTGATGCAGGAAGCGCTGTTGGCGGTTGTGCGTATGCTTAACCCGTTCACTCCGCACGTCTGCTTTACGTTGTGGCAGTCGCTGAAAGGCGAAGGCGATATCGACAATGCGCCGTGGCCGGTGGCTGACGACGCCGCGATGGTTGAAGACTCCACCCTCGTCGTGGTGCAGGTCAACGGCAAAGTGCGTGGCAAAATCACCGTTCCGGTGGATGCGACCGAAGAACAGGTTCGTGAACGTGCGGGTCAGGAACATCTGGTCGCAAAATATCTTGAGGGCGTGACCGTGCGTAAAGTGATTTACGTACCGGGTAAACTTCTCAATCTGGTCGTTGGCTAAGCGCGGGAGGAAGCGTGCGATATCTGGCAACAGTGTTGTTATCTCTGGCGGTGTTAACCACCGCCGGGTGTGGCTGGCATCTGCGTAGCACTACGCAGGTTCCGGACACCATGAAAACCATGATCCTCGACTCCGGTGATCCTAACGGCCCACTGAGTCGTGCGGTGCGTAATCAGTTGCGCCTGAACGATGTTGAGCTGCTGGAAAAAGGCTCAATGCGTAAAGATGTCCCATCGTTACGTCTGGGCGCCGTCAGTATTTCTCAGGATACGGCGTCGGTCTTCCAGGACGGTCAGACGGCTGAGTATCAGATGGTCATGAACGTTAACGCCTCGGTGCTGATCCCGGAACACGGTATTTACCCGATCAACACCAAAGTGTACCGTTCATTCTTCGACAACCCGCAGATGGCGCTGGCGAAGGATAACGAACAGCAGATGATCATCAACGAAATGTATGACAAAGCGGCTGAACAGCTGATTCGTAAGCTGTCCAGCGTAAAAATCGCTGATGTCCGCTCGGTTCAGGAAGAAGAAAAAACTGAAAATACCGTGGTCACACCTGCGGCTTCTTCCTCACGCGTTTCAACCACGCTGGGTAACTGATGATTCGGTTGTACCCTGAACAACTCCGCGCGCAGCTCTCCGAAGGGCTGCGCGCGGCGTATTTATTACTCGGTAACGACCCTCTTTTGTTGCAGGAAAGCCAGGACGCCATTCGTCAGGCAGCGGTAGCGCAGGGGTTCGAAGAACACCATACCTTTTCGCTCGACAACAGCACCGACTGGAATGCGCTGTTTTCACAGTGTCAGGCGATGAGTCTGTTCGCCAGTCGACAGACGCTGTTGCTGTTGCTGCCGGAAAACGGTCCAAACGCCGCCATCAACGAGCAGTTGGCCCACCTTACGCAGTTACTGCATGACGATCTCCTGCTTTTGGTGCGCGGTAATAAGCTCACAAAAGCCCAGGAAAATGCCGCGTGGCTCAGCGCGCTGGCCGATCGGAGCGTGCAGGTCAGTTGCCAGACGCCGGAGCAGGCTCAGCTTCCGCGCTGGGTGGCCGCCCGGGCAAAACAAAAGAATCTGCAACTGGATGACGCGGCAAATCAGCTGCTGTGCTATTGCTATGAAGGCAACCTGCTGGCGCTGGCACAGGCGCTGGAACGTCTGTCATTGCTGTGGCCGGACGGAAAACTCACGCTACCCCGTGTCGAACAGGCGGTGAACGATGCCGCGCACTTTACCCCGTTTCATTGGGTCGATGCGCTGGTGATGGGCAAGAGCAAACGCGCACTGCATATTCTTCAGCAATTACGCCTGGAAGGCAGCGAGCCGGTCATTTTATTGCGCACCCTGCAGCGTGAACTTTTACTGCTGGTCAACCTCAAGCGCCAGGCCGCCCATACGCCCCTGCGCGCGCTGTTTGATAAACACCGCGTCTGGCAAAACCGCCGTGCCATGACGAGCGAAGCCCTGAACCGACTAAGTCTGACGCAACTGCGCCAGGCGGTGCAGCTACTGACACGTACAGAAATAACGCTGAAGCAGGATTATGGCCAGTCAGTCTGGGCGGAACTCGAAGGTCTTTCGCTGCTGATTTGCCATAAGGCGCTGGCAGACGTTTTTATTGATGGTTGATATGAAATCGTTACAGGCACTTTTTGGCGGCACCTTTGATCCGGTGCATTATGGTCACCTCAAGCCCGTGGAAACCCTGGCCAACCTGATTGGCCTGTCACGGGTGATTGTGATGCCGAACAATGTTCCCCCGCATCGTCCACAACCGGAGGCCACCAGCGCCCAGCGGAAAACGATGCTCGAGCTGGCCATAGCCGATAAACCGCTGTTCACCCTTGATGAGCGTGAGCTGCTGCGCGATACGCCTTCTTATACCGCGCAAACGCTGAAAGAATGGCGAGAGGAGCAAGGTCCGGATGCGCCGCTGGCGTTTATCATCGGCCAGGATTCACTGCTAACCTTTCCCACGTGGCATGACTACGAAACCATCCTTGATAACACCCATCTGATCGTCTGCCGCCGTCCAGGTTACCCACTGGAGATGGCGCAGGAGCAGCATCAGCGCTGGCTGGAAAAGCATCTGACGCATACTCCGGACGATCTGCACCGGCTGCCCGCGGGCAAAATCTATCTTGCCGAAACACCGTGGTTTAATGTCTCCGCCACCCTTATTCGCGAGCGTCTGGAAAACGGCGAATCCTGCGACGACCTGATGCCGAAAGCAGTATTGGACTATATTAATCTGCACGGTTTGTATCGTTAAGCACATCCGCTAACGCCGCCAGCAGACGGTCGTTTTCTCCGCTACTGCGTATCGCCACCCGAAAATAACGCGCATCAAGCCCTGGATAATTGGCGCAGCTACGGATCAAAATATGCCGTTCGAGGAGCGCGCGCTGCAGATCCCTTTCGCATTTCAGCAGCAGATAATTTGCCCGGCCAGGATAGACGCTCAAACCCGGCAGCGCGCTCAACTGCTGATAAACGCGTTCCCCTTCCTCTTTCAGCCACTGCCAGGTCGCCCGCTGCCAGGCGATGTCATCCAGCAGATGTTCTCCGGCAAGCGCCGCAAACGTATTGATCGACCAGGGCATCTGCCGGGCGCGTACTCTGGCGACCGCCTGCTCGTCGCTGTTGACCAGATACCCCAGACGCAGCCCCGGAATAGCATAAAACTTGGTCAGCGAACGCAGCACCCAGATATGCGGGTTAGCCTGCAAGGTGGGAATAAACCCCGGCTCGTCGGGGATGAAATCGAGAAAGGCTTCATCCAGAATCAGTGCGATATTCAGCGCCTTACAGCGTCGCGCAATGGCCTCGAGCAGCGACCGCTCCGGCAGCAGGCCGGTAGGATTATTAGGCGTACAGAGAAACAGGCAGTCATGCTCAGCGCGTAGCGCGCCAAGGATAGCGTCGGTGAGCTGCCAGCCGTCCGCCTCACGCAGGGCAAACAGGTCAATCTGGCATTCGCCGCGGCGTAAGGCGCGACCGTATTCGGCAAAGCCGGGCGTGACAATCATCGCCCGTCGCGGTTTAAGGCCGTCCACCAACGCGAAAATCGCCTCCGTCTCGCCGTTTGCCGCCAGGATCCAGGATGCGGGGATCTGATGATGTTTCGCCAGCGCCTGATGAAGATGGCGGTACTCAACGTCCGGATAGCGCTCGGCAAGATGAAGATTGTCGACGATGGCGCGTTTTACCGACGCCGGCATACCCAGCGGGTTAATATTCGCGCTAAAATCCAGCAGCCGATCGGCTGAAATACCGAGTAGCTCGGCGGCCTCGCGGGTATTCCCGCCGTGTGCGCTTGAAAACAGAGACATCGTGCCGCTCCTGGCAAAAAACGTTATTTTAAAGAAAACAGCGCGCGCAATCAGGGCCAATATCATGTTTTGCGCGAATACGTTCACGAGGAAAAAATGCGACTCTGGTTAGTTCGTCATGGTGAAACCGAAGCCAATGTAGCCGGTCTGTACAGCGGCCATGCTCCCACGCCGCTGACGGCGCGAGGTATTACTCAAGCGCAGACGCTGAACACACTGCTCAAGCAGGTTCCCTTTGAGCAGGTACTGTGCAGCGAGCTGGAGCGGGCGCAGCATACGGCGCGCTTAGTCTTAGCCGGGCGAGATCTTCCTCTCCTGACCCGCCCCGAGCTGAATGAAATGTTTTTCGGCGACTGGGAAATGCGCCATCACCGGGATCTTTGCGAAGAAGATGCGAGCAATTACGCGGCGTGGTGCAACGACTGGCAAAATGCGATCCCCACCAACGGTGAAGGATTTCAGGCGTTTTCAGGCCGGGTGGATCGGCTGATAAGCCAGCTTGCCGACTACCAGCATCATACACATGTGCTGATGGTCAGCCATCAGGGCGTACTTAGCCTGCTGATTGCAAAGCTGCTTTCTATGCCCGCGACCGCCATGTGGCGCTTTCGCGTTGAGCAAGGCTGCTGGAGCGCCATTGATTTCCACGACGATTTTGCCACACTGCGGGTACTGAACAGCAGAGCGGTATGGCAGCCGGGAGAATGAAAGGTCTGTTTTTTAGCGCCAGACACGCTTCGACCATTGACACCCCCTGACAGGCTGCTATTCTCCGCTGCCAGACTTTTCCCGCCCTTCAGCCCTTTGCAGAAATTGTTTTACAAAAATGGCGATGCATTCTGTTGCATGGGGTGGGATGATAGCCCACTTTCCGCACCTGAGCCGGTGACATTTGTCCCGTACCCGTGTGGGTTCAGGTATACTGACAGACTTATTTGTTTTATGCATTCATGCCCCAGGAGGAAAACTTGCAGGGTAAAGCACTCCAGGATTTTGTTATCGACAAAATTGATGACCTTAAAGGTCAGGACATCATCGCCTTAGACGTTCAGGGCAAATCCAGCATCACTGACTGTATGATTATCTGTACCGGCACCTCCAGCCGCCATGTGATGTCTATCGCCGATCACGTTGTGCAGGAATCCCGCGCGGCGGGCATGCTGCCGCTGGGCGTGGAAGGCGAAAGCGTTGCCGACTGGATCGTCGTTGACCTGGGTGAAGTGATTGTCCACGTGATGCAGGAAGAAAGCCGTCGCCTGTATGAACTGGAAAAACTCTGGAGTTAATGCGTGAAGCTTCAACTTGTCGCGGTAGGCACGAAAATGCCCGACTGGGTACAAACCGGTTTTACCGAGTACCTGCGGCGTTTTCCAAAAGATATGCCTTTTGAGCTTATCGAAATTCCAGCGGGCAAACGCGGCAAGAACGCGGATATTAAGCGTATTCTCGACAAAGAGGGTGAACTGATGCTGGCCGCCGCAGGCAAAAACCGCATCGTCACCCTGGATATTCCGGGTAAACCCTGGGACACGCCGCAGCTGGCAACGGAACTGGAACGCTGGAAGCTGGACGGGCGTGACGTCAGCTTGCTCATCGGCGGGCCGGAGGGCCTCTCTCCCGCCTGTAAAGCAGCGGCGGAACAAAGCTGGTCGCTCTCCGCGCTGACCCTTCCCCACCCGCTGGTTCGGGTGTTGGTCGCCGAGAGCCTGTATCGGGCATGGAGCATTACCACTAATCACCCCTATCACCGTGAGTGATCGTTGAGCTTGAGTAGACTACGCAGCGGATGAAACTACAGAATTCTTTTCGCGACTATACGGCTGAGTCCGCGCTGTTTGTGCGCCGGGCGCTGGTCGCCTTTTTGGGTATATTGCTGCTCACCGGCGTGCTTATCGCCAACCTGTACAATCTGCAAATCGTCCGGTATACCGACTACCAGACCCGCTCAAATGAAAACCGCATCAAGCTGGTGCCCATTGCCCCCAGCCGCGGCATTATATACGACCGTAACGGCATTCCGCTGGCCCTGAACCGCACGATTTACCAGATCGAAATGATGCCGGAAAAGGTAGACAACGTGCAGCAAACGTTAGACGCCCTGCGCAACGTCGTGGATCTCACCGACGACGATATCGCGGCCTTTAAGAAAGAACGCGCCCGTTCGCACCGTTTCACCTCCATTCCCGTGAAAACCAACCTGACCGAAGTGCAGGTCGCGCGTTTTGCTGTAAACCAGTACCGTTTCCCTGGCGTCGAAGTGAAAGGCTATAAGCGCCGCTACTACCCTTACGGCTCCGCACTCACTCACGTTATCGGCTACGTGTCGAAGATCAATGATAAAGATGTCGAACGGCTGGATAAAGACGGCAAGCTGGCGAACTATGCCGCCACCCATGACATCGGTAAGCTGGGCATTGAGCGCTACTATGAAGACGTGCTTCACGGCCAGACCGGCTACGAAGAAGTTGAAGTCAATAACCGGGGCCGCGTCATCCGCCAGCTTAAAGAAGTGCCGCCGCAGGCCGGGCACGACATCCACCTCACCATAGATTTAAAACTGCAGCAGTATATTGAGACGCTACTCGCAGGCAGCCGCGCGGCGGTGATCGTGACCGACCCACGCACCGGCGGCGTGCTGTCGCTAGTGTCAATGCCCAGCTATGACCCGAACCTGTTTGTCGACGGCATTTCCAGTAAAGACTATTCCGGTTTGCTTAACGATCCGAACACGCCGCTGGTCAACCGCGCCACGCAAGGGGTTTATCCACCGGCCTCGACGGTAAAACCGTATGTCGCCGTCTCCGCGTTAAGCGCAGGCGTGATTACCCGCAATACCAGCCTGTTCGACCCGGGGTGGTGGCAGTTGCCGGGGTCTGAAAAACGCTACCGCGACTGGAAAAAGTGGGGCCACGGACATCTGAACGTCACCAAATCGCTGGAAGAATCCGCCGATACCTTCTTCTATCAGGTCGCGTATGACATGGGTATTGACCGCCTGTCCGAGTGGATGGGTAAATTTGGCTACGGGCACTATACCGGTATCGATCTCGCGGAAGAGCGCTCCGGTAACATGCCGACCCGCGAATGGAAAATGAAGCGCTTTAAGAAGCCGTGGTATCAGGGCGATACCATTCCGGTGGGTATCGGACAAGGTTACTGGACGGCCACGCCGATACAGATGAGCAAAGCGCTGATGATCCTGATTAACGACGGCGTAGTAAAAGTGCCACATCTGCTGATGAGCACTTCCGAAAACGGCAAGCAGGTTCCGTGGGTACAGCCCCACGAACCGCCGGTTGGCGACATTCACTCTGGTTACTGGGAACTGGCGAAAGACGGTATGTACGGCGTGGCAAACCGCGGTAACGGTACTGCGCATAAATACTTTGCCAGCGCGCCGTATAAAATCGCGGCCAAATCCGGTACGGCCCAGGTCTTTGGCCTGAAAGCCAACGAAACCTATAACGCGCATAAAATTGCCGAACGCCTGCGCGATCACAAGCTGATGACGGCCTTCGCACCTTATGATAACCCACAGGTTGCGGTCGCCATGATCCTCGAAAACGGCGGCGCTGGCCCGGCGGTGGGGACAATTATGCGTCAGATTCTTGACCACATTATGTTGGGTGACAATAACACCAGTCTGCCAGCTGAAAACCCGGCGGTTGCGGCGGCGGAGGATCAATAACGATGACGGATAATCCGAACAAAAAAACATTCTGGGATAAAATTCATATCGATCCCACCATGTTGCTGATTCTGCTGGCGCTGCTGGTGTACAGCTCGCTGGTGATCTGGAGCGCCAGCGGCCAGGATATTGGCATGATGGAGCGTAAGGTCGGGCAGATCGCCATTGGTCTGGTGATCATGGTGGTAATGGCGCAAATTCCGCCTCGCGTTTATGAAGGCTGGGCGCCCTATCTTTACATTGTCTGCATCATATTGCTGGTGGCGGTCGATGCCTTCGGGGCAATATCAAAAGGGGCGCAGCGCTGGCTGGATCTCGGCATCGTGCGCTTTCAGCCATCCGAAATCGCCAAGATCGCCGTTCCGCTAATGGTCGCGCGCTTTATCAACCGCGACGTTTGCCCGCCATCGCTGAAGAATACCGCCATTGCACTGGTGCTGATTTTTATGCCGACCCTGCTGGTGGCGGCGCAGCCTGACCTGGGCACCTCAATTCTGGTCGCCCTTTCCGGCCTGTTTGTGCTGTTCCTTTCGGGCCTGAGCTGGCGTCTGATTGGCGTGGCGGCGCTGCTGCTTGCCGCGTTTATTCCGATCCTCTGGTTCTTCCTGATGCATGATTATCAACGCCAGCGCGTCATGATGCTTCTCGACCCGGAAACCGATCCGTTAGGCGCAGGCTACCATATTATTCAGTCTAAGATCGCGATTGGCTCAGGCGGCCTGAGCGGTAAAGGCTGGCTGCACGGGACGCAGTCGCAGCTGGAATTTCTTCCGGAACGTCATACCGACTTTATCTTCGCGGTACTGGCCGAAGAACTGGGCCTGGTGGGGATCCTTATCCTGCTGGCGCTGTACATCCTGCTGATCATGCGTGGCCTGTGGATTGCCGCCCACGCGCAAACCACCTTTGGTCGCGTCATGGCCGGTGGTTTAATGTTGATATTATTCGTTTATGTCTTCGTTAATATTGGTATGGTGAGTGGTATTCTGCCTGTTGTAGGCGTTCCGCTGCCACTGGTCAGTTACGGAGGCTCGGCGCTGATTGTGCTGATGGCCGGGTTCGGGATTGTCATGTCGATCCATACCCACAGAAAAATGTTATCGAAAAGCGTGTAAGGGGTGCGCAATGCGTAAGCAGTTGCCTGGAGTCTGCGTCGCAGCAGGAATTATGCTGCTCGCGGCATGTACGAGCGATGATGGTCAGCAAGCGACCATCGTTGCGCCGCAGCCAGCGGTATGTAATGGACCGGTGGTGGAGATCGGCGGAGCGGAGCCGCGTTACGAGCCGCTCAGCCCGACCGCTAATCAGGATTACCAGCGAGACGGTAAGCATTATAAGATTGTGCAGGATCCGTCGCGCTTCAGTCAGGCCGGGCTTGCTGCGACTTACGATGCCGAACCGGGCAGCAATCTCACCGCTTCGGGCGAGATGTTTGATCCGATGCAGCTGACGGCTGCGCATCCTACATTGCCGATCCCTGGCTATGCGCGAATTACTAACCTCGCCAATGGCCGGATGATCGTCGTACGCATTAACGATCGTGGCCCTTACGGCAACGATCGGGTGATTTCGCTGTCGCGCGCCGCCGCCGACCGTCTGAACACCTCGAATAACACCAAAGTGCGCATCGATCCGATCGTGGTCGCCCAGGACGGTTCCCTGTCGGGTCCCGGCATGGCGTGTACCACTGTGGCAAAACAAACCTATGCCCTGCCCGCGCGGCCAGACCTGAGCGGCGGCATGGGAAGCGCCTCCTCCGCACCACAGGCTATCCAGCCTCAGGGCGATGTTCGCGCGATCAGTAACGCCACGCTGAAAAGCGAAGACAGCGCTGGCGCGCCGGTAAACAGTAGCGGTTTCCTCGGCGCGCCAACGACCTTAGCGTCAGGCGTTCTGGAAGGCAGTGAACCGACACCGGCTGCGCAACCCACCACTGCCGCGCCGGTAACCGCTCCTGTGAGTGCGCCAACTGCAACGGTACCTGCCGCAGCGCCTGCTGCAGCATCCGGTCATTATGTTGTTCAGGTCGGGGCAGTCAGCGACCAGGGGCGCGCGCAACAGTATCAGACGCGGTTAGCACAGCAGTTTAACGTGCCTGGCCGCGTGACCCAGAACGGCGCCGTGTGGCGAATTCAGCTCGGTCCTTTCGCCAGTAAAGCGGAAGCCAGCGCGCTACAGCAGCGTTTACAATCCGAAGCCCAGCTGCAGTCATTCATCACCGGCGCGCAATAACGTAAAAGCGGCATCTGATTTGTCAATTTCTGTAAGTGACGTTAACAACGTTAACAAAAGTCACCCGGAAAGTCAGATGCCTGCCGGTAGTGCATTTGCTATAGTAAGGCACTTTTTTCAATTCCATCACGGATGTCGTAGTTCAGACCATGAAGACCACTTTTTCCGCTCGTTTCATGCAGCGCATGGCGCTCACCACGGCTCTCTTCACAGCCGCTATCTCAGGCGCGCATGCCGATGACCTGAATATTAAAACCATGATCCCGGGTGTTCCGCAGATCGATGCGGAGTCTTACATCCTTATTGATTACAACTCCGGCAAGGTGCTGGCTGAACAAAATGCCGACACCCGTCGCGATCCGGCCAGTCTGACCAAAATGATGACCAGCTATGTTATCGGTCAGGCAATGAAAGCGGGAAAATTCAAAGAAACCGATCTGGTCACGATTGGCAACGATGCCTGGGCGACCGGTAACCCGGTCTTCAAAGGCTCTTCTCTGATGTTCCTGAAGCCAGGAATGCAGGTGCCGGTCTCACAGCTGATTCGCGGCATCAACCTGCAGTCCGGTAACGACGCCTGCGTGGCGATGGCGGATTTTGCCGCAGGGAGCCAGGACGCGTTTGTAGGTCTGATGAACAGCTATGTGAACGCGCTGGGACTGAAAAACACCCACTTCCAGACGGTACATGGTCTGGATGCGGAAGGTCAGTACAGCTCCGCTCGCGACATGGCGTTGATTGGCCAGGCGCTGATCCGCGATGTGCCGAACGAATACTCGGTGTACAAAGAAAAAGAGTTCACCTTTAACGGCATTCGCCAGCTGAACCGCAACGGTCTGTTATGGGATAACAGCCTGAATGTGGACGGTATCAAAACCGGACATACGGCAAAAGCGGGCTATAACCTTGTCGCCTCCGCGACCGAAGGGCAGATGCGTTTGATCTCCGCAGTAATGGGGGGACGCACCTATAAAGGTCGTGAAACCGAAAGTAAAAAGCTACTGACCTGGGGCTTCCGTTTCTTCGAAACAGTCAACCCGCTGAAAGCCGGTAAAGAGTTCGCCTCTGAGCCCGCCTGGTTTGGCGATACCGATCGCGCCTCCTTAGGCGTGGATAAAGATGTGTATCTGACCATCCCGCGCGGACGCATGAAAGATCTGAAGGCCAGCTATGTTCTGAACAACGCGGAACTCCACGCGCCGTTGCAGAAAAATCAGGTGGTCGGCACCATTAACTTCCAGCTCGACGGCAAAACCATTGAGCAACGTCCGCTGGTTGTGCTGCAGGAAATCCCGGAAGGCAACTTCTTCGGTAAAATCATTGATTACATTAAATTAATGTTCCATCACTGGTTTGGTTAAAAATCGAACACTTGAAAGTGTGATTTCCATCCCCATATACTAAGCATCAGTAAAACTCCCGCCTTGCCGCGGGAGTTGTCATTTTTTTACGTTACGCCGGAGCTGACATGAAAACCAAACTTAACGAACTGCTTGAATTCCCTACGCCTTTTACTTACAAAGTTATGGGGCAGGCGTTACCTGAGCTGGTCGATCAGGTGGTTGAAGTGGTACAGCGCCATGCGCCAGGTGATTACTCTCCGACGGTAAAACCAAGCAGCAAAGGCAATTACCACTCGGTTTCTATTACCATCAACGCCACGCATATTGAACAAGTTGAAACACTGTACGAAGAGCTCGGCAACATTGAGATCGTCCGTATGGTGCTGTAAATCTGTTAACGTTACCCGGCATTGTCCGGGTAACCCCTCTCCTCTCTCGCTGTGATATACTTTTTCCCTCTTTTGTTTTCTCTACGGAGATGCTGTTTTGTCTCAGGATAAAATATTGGTCCGCCAGCTCGGCCTTCAACCCTACGAGCCCGTCTCCCAGGCCATGCACGAATTTACAGACACCCGCGATGAGCACACCGCCGACGAAATCTGGCTGGTAGAACATCACCCGGTCTTTACCCAGGGCCAGGCGGGAAAAGCGGAACATGTCCTGATGCCAGGCGATATCCCGGTGATTCAAAGCGATCGCGGTGGACAAGTGACCTATCATGGCCCCGGCCAACAGGTGATGTACGTCCTGTTCAATCTCAAACGCCGCAAGCTGGGCGTCCGGGAACTGGTCACCCTGCTGGAACAAACCGTCGTGAATACGCTGGCGGAAGTCGGTATAGACGCACATCCCCGCGCCGATGCCCCAGGTGTCTACGTCGGCGAAAAGAAAATTTGCTCCCTCGGATTACGTATTCGCCGCGGCTGCTCGTTCCACGGCCTGGCGCTGAACGTAAATATGGACCTTTCGCCATTTTTGCGTATTAACCCATGTGGTTATGCGGGAATGGAAATGACAAAAATATCGCAGTGGGATAAACAAGCCACCACTGAAAATATTCGGCCACGTTTATTGGCAAATATTTTAGCCCTGCTAAATAATCCTCCTCACGAATATATTACTGCTTAACCAATTGATAATAATGACCCACAAATTAGCTGGGTCATTAATCCAGATCCCTTGAAGGCTTTACAAAACCGCCTGGTTTCTATATTTTCATTATCTCTGTGTTTGAATCGTTAACGAAATATTTCGTTTCGTCGTCATTCTATTTTTCATCGACGCGCGTTAATTATTCAATCGTCATTCTTTTTGCAATCATTTTTCGCAATGGCAAGATGAGTAAGGGTGGAGAAAATATATGCAGCTCATAAATATAACTCACGCAATTATTCATAAAACAAATAAATCTGGAGTGTGAGCGTGAGTGAGAATAGTCAGCCGAAAGGCCATTGTTACGAACACCGGCCCGAAGATAAACCGCAAATTTTCAGAACGCTAAGAAATATCGACCTGAATCTGTTGACTATCTTTGAGGCTGTTTATGTTCATAAAGGTATCGTTAACGCCGCCAAAATACTCAATCTGACGCCTTCGGCCATCAGCCAGTCTATTCAGAAACTGCGCACTATTTTTCCCGACCCGCTGTTTATTCGCAAAGGACAAGGCGTTACGCCAACCGCCTATGCCACTCATTTGCACGAATATATCAGCCAGGGTCTTGAGTCGATTCTCGGCGCTCTCGATCTTACCGGCTGTTATGACAAACAGCGAACCATTACCATTGGCACCTCGCCGTCCGTCGGCGCGCTGGTGATGCCCACCCTCTACCAGGCGATCAAAACCCGCTTTCCGCAACTGCTGTTGCGGAATATTCCCGTGCATGACGCCGAAGCCCAACTCAGCCAGTTCCAGACCGATTTGATTATTGATAACCACGTCTACAGCAATCGCGTGGTCCAGCATCAGGTTCTCTTTTCCGACAACATTGAACTGGTTTGCCGGCAGAACCATCCACTCCTGACTGGCGCGTCAACCCCTGAGCACGTCGACAATGCGGAACACAGTCTGTTGATGATAGAAGGGCAAAGTTTCACGCTGCTGCGCCAGCGGATCCAGGAGATTTTCCCGAACCGGAAAATCAGCTTCAGCAGCTATAACATGTTCACCCTTGCCTCGCTGATCGCACACAGCGATCTTGTCGGCATTATGCCAGCCCGTTTTTTCACGCTGTTCAACCAGTGCTGGTCGCTACAGCGGCTGCCGCACCCCGCCCTGAACCGCGAGCAGGTCGACTACTCGCTCCATTACAATCGACTGAGCCTGCGCGATCCCATTCTTGAAAACGTGATTACGGTTATTCGTGATGCTTTTTGAAAAGGAAATGTTGCTGTCGGGTCACAACTGAGGTTGGGCATATGGCACAAAACAACAACTATTTTACATTTTACCGACCACTCAGGCTGCTTTAAGGGCCGTTTCAATGATATACTGCCTGTAGTGAATTCAAAAATAGTTGATAAATACAACATTTCATTGAATTAAAACGCTTTCCTTCGTATTCGCAACTGGAACACGCACGCTATGAGTAAACCCATTGTGATGGAACGCGGTGTTAAATACCGCGATGCCGATAAGATGGCCCTTATCCCGGTCAAAAATGTGGCGACAGAGCGCGAAGCCCTGCTGCGCAAACCGGAATGGATGAAAATTAAGCTTCCAGCGGACTCCACGCGTATCCAGGGCATTAAAGCCGCCATGCGCAAAAACGGCCTGCATTCCGTCTGTGAGGAAGCCTCCTGCCCGAACCTGGCGGAATGTTTCAATCACGGCACCGCCACCTTTATGATCCTCGGCGCAATTTGCACCCGTCGCTGCCCGTTCTGTGATGTTGCTCACGGTCGCCCTGTTGCCCCTGACGCCAATGAGCCGGTGAAGCTGGCGCAAACCATTGCTGATATGGCGCTGCGCTATGTGGTGATCACCTCCGTGGATCGTGACGATCTGCGTGACGGCGGCGCGCAGCATTTTGCAGACTGCATTACCGCAATCCGTGAAAAGAGCCCGAACATAAAAATTGAAACACTGGTGCCTGACTTCCGTGGCCGTATGGATCGCGCACTGGATATTCTGACCGCCACCCCGCCGGATGTGTTCAACCATAACCTTGAAAACGTACCGCGTATCTATCGTCAGGTTCGTCCGGGCGCGGACTACAACTGGTCGCTGAAGTTACTGGAACGCTTTAAAGAAGCGCACCCGGAGATCCCGACCAAGTCAGGCCTGATGGTGGGTCTGGGCGAAACGAATGCTGAAATCATTGAGGTGATGCGTGATCTGCGCCGTCACGGCGTTACCATGCTCACTTTGGGTCAGTATCTGCAGCCGAGTCGCCACCATTTGCCGGTACAGCGCTACGTCAGCCCGGATGAGTTTGACGAGATGAAAGCGGAAGCGTTGGCAATGGGCTTTACCCACGCCGCCTGCGGTCCGTTCGTGCGTTCCTCTTACCATGCTGACCTGCAGGCGAAAGGAATGGAAGTGAAGTGATTCAGTAACGAATCGTTACATTTCAGCCATAAAAAAAACCCGCACACTGGCGGGTTTTTTCTCGTCAGCATAAAACGGATGAGCATCCTGCTCCGGGCATTACTCTTTATGAGAGAGTTTTTCAGCCTGAACGTTACCGTCTACGTCTCTTTTTGCAGTCGCATCGTCATCGTTCATGGCTTTTTTAAAGCCCTTGATTGCCGTGCCCAGGTCTCCACCCAGCGTGCGTAACTTCTTGGTACCAAACAGCAGAACAACCAGTGCGGCAACCACCAGCAGTTTGGTAATACTAATCTCACCCATAAATACCTTCTCGAATTAAAACAGGCAGCAAAGCGTGCCTTGATAACCGGATAACATTAACGGTCATTTGACGCGCGCACACAATAGCAATCTGTAACAAGGTGAATCAAGCAGTGTTTAAAAAAACGTCATAATAATTGCGGTGGCGCAAATCTGCGATTACGTAACACCGGCAACTGCGCGCGCACCTGGCGGATCCGCGCGGCAGAAATCTCTGCCATGATCAGCGCCGGGCACTCTGCCGCCGCCGCGACGGTTACGCCAAACGGGTCGATAATCCGGCTCTGACCAATATTTTTATTCCCGCACTCACCGGCAGCGACCATATAACAGGTCGTGTCCAGCGCCCGGGCCGCCAACAGCGTAGACCAGTGGTGCTCTTTCAGCGACCCACGAACCCAGGCAGCCGGAAGCACCAGCACGTCAGCCCCTTGTAACGCCTGGGCGATCGACAGCTCAGGAAAGCGCAGATCGTAGCAAGTCATCAGCCCGACCTTAACCCCTTCCACCTCAATCAGCGGCGCAATCGCCTTTCCGGCGTCGACGTTTCGCGATTCCTGTATCGAAAACGCATCGTAAAGATGCAGCTTAGCGTAGCTCGCCACGATTTTCCCGGCGCGCAGCGCCACCAACGTATTCACCGCGCGTCCGGGAAGCGAAGGAACGTGGATAGTCAGGATAGTGGTCAGGGTATTGTTTGCGCTTTCCTGCAAAAGCCGCTGCAGGAACTCCCCTTCCAGTCGCTGGGCGGATTTAACCGATAAATCGGGATCCGCATCATCGCGCGCCAGCAGCGCTTCTGGCAGAACGAGCAGCGAGACGCCGCGTTTGACCGCTTGCGTCATCAACGATACGCAGGTTTCTGCGTTTTCTTCCCATACGGGACTGACGGCAAATTGCCCGGCAGCAGCGAACATACACCCTCCAGTCGGGTTGGTTACACTCGCCAACCCTGTTTATTCAGCGTTACACTCATACCCATTACTCATCAAATAACAGGATTACGCAGTGTTACAACTTCTTTTAGCAGTTTTTATTGGCGGTGGTACAGGAAGTGTAGCGAGATGGATGCTTAGTATGCGGTTTAATCCGATACATCAGGCGATCCCTGTGGGTACCCTGACCGCGAATTTACTGGGGGCATTTATCATTGGCATGGGACTGGCGTGGTTTAGTCGGATGACCCACATCGATCCTGTGTGGAAAGTGCTTATCACCACGGGGTTTTGCGGCGGGCTAACGACCTTCTCAACCTTTTCCGCGGAAGTGGTTTTTCTGCTTCAGGAAGGACGTGTTGCCTGGGCAATGCTGAATGTGCTGGTCAACCTGCTCGGCTCGTTTGCCATGACCGCACTGGCGTTCTGGTTAGTTACCGCCGCCAGCAGCCACTAAAGATCAAAAAAAACCCGCTGATTAAGCGGGTTTTGAATTCTTGCTGACGTAGGCTTACAGAGCGGTTACGTTTGCAGCAGAAGGGCCTTTGGCACCGTTAGTGATTTCGAACTCTACGCGCTGACCTTCAGCCAGAGTTTTAAAACCATTGGTCTGGATTGCAGAGAAGTGTACGAACACGTCTTTGCTGCCATCTTCCGGAGTAATGAAACCGAATCCTTTGGACTCATTAAACCACTTAACGTTACCTTTAATCTTAGACATCAAAATTACCTTTACATGAAAAATAGACACAAATGCTGTGTCGGGTACCAGTACACCAATTGTGGTACGCTTTGTCCAGTCGAACTTTGGTAAAAAGTGATAAATATCGCGTTATTTTTTAGCATAAGCATATAGCTTATTGTTTTATCTTCTCTTTTTAATCACTTATCGCTTCAGAACTGAAAGCGCATCCAGGCAAAATAGACGTTACCATTATTGTAGGTACCGGGGATGTAGGTCATCTGAAACGTTGCCGGTCCGTACCCAATGGACGCCAGCGGCAGCAGCACCGGGACAGGAATGTAATTCCAGTTATCGCGCGCCGTAACGCCTGCGGTAAAGCCCAGCCCCAGTCGGAAGTTATCGTCCGGCAGAGGGCGCCATGTGCTTTCCCAACCATAGCCGCCAATGGGCTCCCATTTATTCCAGGAGTCTTTAAAGGCCATAATATACAGGCCATGCCAGTTTCCTTTTTCATCCCAACGTGACTGACCAAAACCGCCGCCCCACGGACGCTCATTATAACGAGCGGTTTTTTCTTTATCGTAAGCGAAACGCGCATGCCAGGTGATCGCAGGAATATATAAATCATAATGTTCCGGCTCCCGCCAGGTCTCCGCGACATTGTCGGTAAACGTCGTAAACCATCCTTTCTCTTCAGCCAATGCCTGCTGTTGCAGGCCGGATTGAATAAAAAGAAAAACAATAAGGAAAAAGAATTTTTTAGCCACCATCACAATATTTATTACCCTGCTTAAGTACAGCTTAAATTGTACCAAAAAAAAGTTTAATGGGACCTTAACAGCGGTGATTTAAACCAGAATCAGATTGTTCTAAGATTTATTTTCACCCAAATAACCTTATTATATTTGGGTATATTTGTTGCTGTGTTATCAGCGAGATATCGCTGTTTTTTTGTTCTGCTTCGCGCGTTGTTCTCCTGCCCCGCAAATTATTAACATTGATGCATCATAATTTGCACAAATAAAAAACAAACACCCATAACAGGGGTAAAGCCGGCTGAGATATATTGAACCGGTAGCATTATTGTAAAAAAAGCCGATAACTCAGATTTAATTCGTCTGTTTCTTGATTTTAATCAGCGAGTGTCGCAGGGTTATTCGGCACATTTTTACACCACTTAATTGGTATTTTCTTATTTTCATATCTGGGTGTCCATGCGACAGGGGAAACAATGTTAACAGTGATTGAACTCCTTATTGGAGTAGTGGTTATCGTGGGCGTCGCCCGCTACATAATTAAGGGGTATTCCGCGACCGGCGTACTCTTTGTCGGCGGTCTGGCGCTGTTGATTATCAGCGCGTTGATGGGACATAAGGTTCTGCCTGCCAGTGAATCGACAACGGGTTACACGGCGACCGATATTGTCGAGTACATCAAGATCCTGCTAATGAGCCGCGGCGGCGATCTCGGCATGATGATCATGATGCTCTGCGGTTTCGCCGCCTATATGACCCATATCGGCGCAAATGATATGGTGGTGAAGCTGGCATCCAGGCCGCTGCAGTATATTAACTCGCCTTACCTGCTGATGATTGCCGCCTATTTCGTGGCCTGTCTGATGTCGCTGGCGGTTTCTTCTGCTACCGGCCTCGGCGTATTGTTGATGGCGACGTTGTTCCCGGTCATGGTTAACGTCGGGATCAGCCGCGGCGCCGCAGCGGCAATTTGTGCATCCCCTGCCGCGATTATCCTTTCGCCTACCTCCGGCGACGTGGTTCTGGCTGCGAAAGCCGCCGAAATGCCGCTCATCGACTTTGCCTTTAAAACGACGTTGCCGATCTCCATAGCCGCCATTATCGGTATGGCGGTAGCGCACTTTTTCTGGCAGCGTTATCTGGATAAAAAAGAAAACATCGCCCATGAAATACTGGACGTGAATGAGATCACCACCACGGCCCCGGCATTTTATGCCATCCTGCCGTTTACACCGATTATTGGGGTACTGATTTTTGACGGCAAGTGGGGACCGCAGTTGCACATCATCACCATTCTCGTGCTGTGTATGCTGATTGCGGCAGTGCTGGAGTTTGTTCGTGGCTTTAATACCCAGAAAGTCTTCTCCGGGCTGGAAGTCGCGTATCGCGGCATGGCGGATGCTTTCGCCAACGTGGTGATGCTGCTGGTGGCCGCAGGCGTTTTCGCACAGGGTCTGAGCACGATTGGCTTTATCCAGAGTCTTATCTCCATCGCCACGTCGTTTGGTTCGGCGAGCATCATTCTGATGCTGGTGCTGGTCATTCTGACCATGCTGGCAGCGATGACCACCGGCTCCGGTAACGCGCCGTTTTATGCGTTTGTCGAAATGATTCCCAAGCTGGCGCATTCGTCCGGCATCAACCCGGCGTACCTGTCGATTCCGATGCTGCAAGCCTCCAACCTGGGACGGACGATTTCTCCGGTTTCCGGCGTGGTGGTCGCGGTAGCCGGAATGGCGAAAATTTCGCCGTTTGAAGTGGTAAAACGCACTTCCGTACCGGTCATGGTGGGGCTGTTAATCGTGATTATCGCCACCGAAGTGATGGTGCCAGGCACGTCTTCCGCCGTCACTGGCGGCTGATATTATCCGGGGGAGATCAGCGCCGGATAAGACGCGGGGAAATCCCCAGGAGCATAATAACGATGTGACTGGGGTTTTGAGCGTAGCGAACAGTGAGGCAGCGTGAAGGTTGACGTGTATCACCCGTGGTAAATGCGCTGCGGCCGTCCTACCTTTCCATGCACTATTTCCGCTGTAATCAGATGCCGACTGGCGCAATACTCAAGGTACCGTCTGGCAGTGGTTCGGCTGATGGTCAGCGCCTGAGCGACGGTTTCGGCGGTGTGCTGTACCTGTGGGTCGGCGAACAGCTTCTTCACCGCGTTTAGGGTAAGCGCATCAATTCCGGTTGGCAGATCGTCTTTCGGCTCCCCACGGGCATAAGCATTAAACATCTCATCAATCTGTCGCTGGCTGGCGCTGTCATTACCTTCCAGCATCCGTTTGCGCTGCTGGTAGCGCGTCAGAGTCTGTCCCAGTCGCTCATAAGCGATGGGCTTGATCAAATAGTCAAACGCCCCGCTGCGCACCGCTTCCGATACCGTTTCCATATCGCTGGCGGCCGTGGTAAACACTACGCCGCCAGGATAGTGCGACTCGGTCAGCTCGTGCAGCAGGGTGATCCCTTTCCCGTCGGGCAGGTAATTATCCAACAGAATGAGTCCCGGTCTGAAGCGTTCGATCATCATTCTTGCCTGCGCCAGGTTGCCCGCTAACCAGATCTGGTTAAAACCGGGAATATGGCGGATGTATTCTGCATGCATTTCCGCAAGCAGCATTTCATCCTCAACGATTAATAGGGTTAATGGTTCCGTCATTGTTCTTTTTCACTTTCGGAATAAAGAGAGAAAATAGAGTGCCGCAGGGGGAATTGTCTTCCAGCGTTATCATCCCGCCACAGCGTCTCACATAGCTGGCAATCAGATACAGGCCAATGCCGTGCTCACCCGGCTCATCGGTACGGGTGCTGACACCCTGTTCAAATATTTTGTCGCGAAGCTCCTCTGGCACGCCGCAGCCCTGGTCGGCGACTTCTATCACCACCTCGTCACCTTCGTCGCTCAGATACAGTTCCACCACGTTATTGCCTTCCACTGTGCGTAAACTCGCTTCGAAGGCATTATCCAGCAGATTGCCGACAATCGCCGCAAATTCAGTGCTGTCCAGCCCTTGCGGCAGGTGATGCAGTTGGCTGCCAGGGACAATCGTCATTTTAAGCCCCAGTTCACGCGCGCGCTGTACCTTACCAAACAGCAATCCCGCTACCTGGCGGTCGGCAAAGGCGTCGCGCAGACTGTCGATAAGCTGCTGCTGCGCCTGGGACTCGCCCTGCACCATCTCCCTGACCCGATCGTACTCCTTCATCTGTAAAAGGCCATTGAGCGTCGACATCCAGTTAAGATGTTCGTGGCGTAACGTTCTGAGACTCTCTACGTATTGCTTGATCTGGGTTAACTGGGCGTTCAGGGTGGCGATTTCGTCTTTACTGCGAAAGCTGATAATCGCCCCCAGCAGTTCCTCGCCGGAACGGATCGCTTCGCGATTAGCAATCACGCTCAGGCCGTTGAAATTCATCATGACGTCAACGCGTTTTTCAGCAATGCGATCGGTAAAAAAATCGGACGGCGACACCACGTCCTCAATACGCCTGCCTAACCACTGTCGTCCTGGCGAGCGCAGACCAAGCATTTTTCTCGCGCTACGGTTAATCGCCGTGATAAAACCGTCAGGATCCACCGCAATCAGCCCTTCATACACCGAGCTAAACAGCGCCTCCTGCTGGCGCACCACCCGGGCGATCTGCCGGGGTTCCATGCCCATCATCTGACGACGAATATGGGCGGCGAACAGCCACGAAAGTAGCATCAGAACCACCAGCAACAGCACAAACACGCCCGCCATCGGCAGAATAAAGTCCAGCCGCCAGCTGTCTATTTTACTGACCAGATAACCGATGGAGACGACGCCGATAACATTGCCTTCATTATCAAAGATCGGCGTTTTGGCGCGCATGGCATTGCCGATTGAGCCGGTACCAGAGATGAAATAGCTTTCCCCTTTCTCCAGCGCGCCTGGCTTGATGAACTGCATCGGGTAGCCGATTTTTTCCGGGTTCGGGTGATAAAGGCGAACAGAGTTGCGATCGCCAATCACCACGTAGTCAAAGTCCGTGTCGATTTGCAGCTTATCGGCAATGGTTGCCAGTCGCTTGTAATCACGGGTTTTCACCGCCGCAATGATGCTGTCGTTCGCGGCGATGATCTTCGCCTGGTTCATCGCCATATCACGAACGTGGCGGGTCAAATAGTCTTCAAAACTGGCGGAAAAATATTGCGCCAGCGCGGCGATAATGAACACAGAGAAAACCAGAATAAGCAGAAAAATACGCAACGGAAATGCCAGTTGTCGAAAAAAAGAAAACGGCTTTTTATTTTTTTGAACCAACATTGCTGTTCCTTTACCGGCATTATAAACAGAGCACGCACGCTAAATGTAATAAAAATGTTTTACTCCCACGCAAGCGGAATAAGAGTGATCGTTACAGATTCATCACTTTAAATCAATTAAACAACTTAAAACCACATCTCAAATTGTGATTAGAATAATTAAAAAACTTAAAACCATTAAACCCATAAAAACCATCTAAGTGTTTGTGAAATAAATCAAAATTTACCCCCTAAATACTCCTTACGATGTATGTGTTCGGGAGAAAAAGAAATATCTCGTCGCAAAATTTTCTTTTCCTCCAAATGAAAACAAAACGTTATTAAATTGCTTTTTCGTACAACATTCGCCTCAAAACGGCAACAATATAGCTTCTCAGGATGCCTTTACTATGTTTAGTAATAATGTGTTTACACGGGTCAAACGCTCAGAAAATATAAAAATGGCGGCGATCACACAATTCCTGAAAGAGAATGATTTAAGCATCGATACCACCGTGGAGGTGTTTATTACGGTGACCCGTGATGACCGCCTTATCGCCTGCGGCGGCATTGCCGGAAATATCATTAAGTGCGTGGCCATCAGCGAATCGGTACGCGGCGAAGGATTAGCGCTCACGCTGGCGACAGAGTTGATCAATCTCGCTTACGAAAGACATTGCACGCATCTGTTCATTTACACCAAAACGGAATACGAAGCCCTGTTCCGACAGTGCGGTTTTTCGACCCTCGCCAATGTTCCCGGCATCATGGTGCTGATGGAAAACAGCGCAACCCGCCTGAAACGCTATGCAGAATCGTTAACCCGTCTGCGTCACGACGGTAAAAAAATCGGCTGCATCGTAATGAACGCCAACCCATTCACCAACGGACACCGCTATCTGATCCAGCAGGCGGCGGCGCAGTGCGACTGGCTGCATCTGTTTCTGGTGAAAGAAGACACCTCGCGCTTTCCTTATGAAGACCGGTTCGATCTGGTGATCAAAGGCTCGGCGGATATCCCGCGTCTCACTGTGCATCGCGGTTCCGAATACATTATTTCCCGCGCCACATTCCCGTGTTACTTCATTAAAGAACAGAGCGTCATTAATCACTGCTATACGGAAATTGACCTGAAAATTTTCCGTCAGCATCTGGCGCCTGCCCTGGGAATCACCCATCGTTTCGTCGGAACGGAACCGTTCTGTACCGTCACCGCCCAGTATAACCACGACATGCGTTTCTGGCTGGAGACGCCCACCCTTCCCGCCCCACCGATTGAACTGGTGGAAATAGAGCGCCTGTGTTACCAGGAGACGCCCATCTCGGCCTCGCTGGTCCGCAAGCTGCTGGTTAAAAAAGATCTCACGGCTATCGCGCCGCTGGTGCCGCCTGCCACGTTGCACTATCTGCAACAAATGGCTGAACGTCCCGCAAACGGTGCGACAGTCCGCCAAAAGACCCCCGCATTAGTAACAGGTGAAAAATGAAAATAAACCAGGCTGCCGTCGCAGGCACACTTGAGTCGGGTGATGTGATGATCCGCATCGCCCCTCTCGATACGCAGGAGATTGACCTGCAAATCAATAGCAGCGTTGAGAAACAGTTTGGCGAGGCCATTCGCGCCACCATTCTGGCGGTTCTTGCGCAATATGACGTACGCGGCGTGCAAGTGAATGTCGATGATAAAGGCGCGCTGGACTGTATTTTACGCGCACGACTGGAAGCGTTACTGGCTCGCGCCAGCGGCATCCCGGCCCTGCCATGGGAGGATCGCCAATGATTTCCGCGTCTTTACAACAACGTAAAACCCGCACGCGCCGCAGCATGCTGTTTGTTCCGGGCGCCAACGCCGCCATGGTCAGCAACGCCTTTATTTACCCCGCCGATGCGCTGATGTTCGACCTGGAAGATTCCGTTGCGCTGCGTGAGAAAGACACGGCTCGTCGCATGGTTTACCACGCGCTGCAGCATCCTCTGTATCGCGATGTAGAGACCATCGTGCGTGTCAACGCGCTGGACTCCGAGTTTGGCGTCAACGATCTGGAGGCTGTCGTTCGCGGCGGCGCTGACGTGGTTCGTTTGCCGAAAACCGACACGGCGCAGGACGTTATTGATATTGAAAACGAAATCCTGCGCATTGAAAAAGCCTGCGGCCGCGAACCAGGCAGCACCGGCCTGCTGGCGGCCATTGAGTCACCGCTGGGCATTACCCGCGCGGTAGAGATCGCCCACGCCTCTGAACGCCTAATCGGTATCGCCCTGGGCGCGGAAGACTATGTGCGCAACCTGCGCACCGAGCGCTCGCCGGAAGGCACCGAACTGCTGTTCGCCCGCTGCGCTATTTTGCAGGCCGCACGTTCCGCCGGTATCCAGGCGTTCGACACCGTGTATTCCGATGCCAACAACGAAGCGGGTTTTCTGCATGAAGCCGCGCACATCAAACAGTTGGGCTTTGACGGCAAATCGCTGATCAACCCACGCCAGATTGAACTGCTGCATAACCTGTACGCCCCGACGCAAAAAGAGGTCAACCATGCGCGTCTGGTCGTGGAAGCCGCTGAAGCCGCCGCCCGCGAGGGACTTGGGGTGGTCTCTCTGAACGGCAAGATGGTCGACAGCCCGGTGATCGAGCGCGCGCGTCTGGTGCTCTCCCGCGCAGAACTTTCCGGCATCCGCGAAGAATAAGGCAAAAATAATGACCCAGAAAAACGAACAGTCTCAACGACAGGAACGGGTAACGGCCTGGAGCCGCCGCGCTGAAAGCAACCTGTCCAGCTATAAAAACGCGTCCAAACAGAACCTGCAGGCGCAGAAACCGCGCAACCAAAAGCTGTGCGCAAACCTGGAAGAAGCCATCCGCCGTTCCGGTTTACAGGACGGGATGACCATCTCCTTCCACCATGCGTTTCGCGGCGGCGATCTGACCATTAACCTGGTGATGGACACTATCGCCAGCATGGGCTTTAAAAACCTGACCCTGGCCTCCAGCTCCCTGAGCGACTGCCACGCGCCGCTGGTTGACCATATTCGTAAAGGCGTGGTCAGCCGCATCTATACTTCCGGCCTGCGCGGGCCGCTGGCGGAAGAGATCTCGCGTGGCCTGCTGGCCGAGCCTGTGCAGATCCACTCCCACGGCGGGCGCGTCAATCTGGTGCAAAGCGGCGAGCTGAATATTGACGTCGCTTTTCTCGGCGTGCCGTCCTGCGACCCGTTTGGTAATGCCAACGGCTATACCGGGAAAGCCTGCTGTGGTTCGCTCGGCTATGCCCGGGTCGACGCCGAAAGCGCCAATCAGGTGGTGCTGTTGACGGAACAACTGCTGCCGTATCCGCATAATCCGGCCAGCATCGCCCAGGATCAGGTCGATCTTATCGTTCAGATCGATCAGGTCGGCGATGCCGATAAAATCGGCGCAGACGCCACCCGTATGACCACCAACCCCCGCGAGCTGCTTATTGCCCGCAGCGCGGCGGACGTGATTGTTAACTCCGGCTACTTCAAAGAAGGTTTCTCGCTGCAAACCGGCACCGGCGGCGCGTCGCTGGCGGTCACCCGCTTCCTTGAAGACAAAATGCGCAGCCGCAACATTTGTGCGGACTTTGCGTTGGGCGGCATCACCGCCACCATCGTCGACCTGCATGAAAAGGGGCTGATTCGCAAACTGTTAGACGTTCAGAGCTTCGATCGCAACGCCGCTCAGTCGCTGGCGCGCAACCCGAACCACATCGAAATCAGCGCGAACCAGTACGCAAACTGGGGTTCCAAAGGCGCCTCCGTTGACCGCCTGGACGTGGTGGTGCTGAGCGCGCTGGAAGTGGACACCCAGTTTAACGTCAACGTGCTGACCGGCTCCGACGGCGTGATTCGCGGCGCGTCCGGCGGTCACTGCGACACCGCGGTCGCTGCTGCGCTGTCCATCATCGTCGCGCCGCTGGTACGCGGTCGCATTCCCACGCTGGTCGATAACGTGCTGACCTGCGTCACCCCGGGCTCCAGCGTCGACATTCTGGTGACCGACCACGGCATTGCCGTTAACCCGGCACGACCGGAACTGGCGGAACGCCTGAAAGAAGCCGGTATGAAAGTGGTGCCGATCGCGTGGCTGCGCGAGCGCGCGCAACAGCTCACTGGCGAACCGCGTCCCATCGCGTTCACTGACCGCGTGATCGCCGTGGTGCGTTATCGCGACGGTTCCGTGATTGACGTTGTTCATCAGGTGAAGGAATAAGCCATGCACCTGCTTCCTGAACAGGCCACCCGCCACGCGGTTTCTATTCCCGAGCTGCTCGCCAGCCGGGATGAGAGACAGGCAAGGCAACACGCCTGGCTTAAGCGCCATCCCATTCCACTGGTCTCCTTTACCGTGGTGGCGCCCGGCCCGATCAAAGACAGCGCACTCACCCGTCGCCTCTTTAATCACGGCGTGACTGCCCTGTACGCGCTGGCGGAGACAGCGGGCTGGTTAATCAGGGAGCAGGCTGCACTGGCCTCTGCAAGCGGGCCGGAAGGCATGATCTCCATAGAAGCGCCGGCCCGTGACATCAAGCTCGCGACGATAGAGCTTGAACATAACCATCCTCTGGGACGCCTGTGGGACATCGACGTCCTGACGCCCGGAGGCGAAATTCTCTCCCGTCGCCATTTTGCGCTGCCTGCCCGCCGCTGCCTGCTGTGCGGGCAAAGCGCCGCAGCGTGCGCGCGCGGGAAAACCCATACGCTCTCCGATCTTCTTAACCACATGGAGGCGCTATTACATGCTGCCGATTCCCGATACGCACGGTGAAACCACCGCCCTGCCGCGCACGCTGTTTGACGCTTACGCGCATCTCGCCTGGCGCGCCATGCTGACGGAAGTGAATCTGTCGCCGAAGCCAGGACTGGTCGATCGCCTGAACTGCGGCGCGCATAAAGATATGGCGCTCGCCGATTTTCATCGTAGCGCGCAGGCCATTCAGGGCTGGCTGCCGCGTTTTATCGAATACGGCGCCTGCTGCGCACAGCTACCGGCAGACTCGGTGTTAAGCGGGCTGCGTCCATTAGGTATGGCCTGCGAAGCGGATATGTTCCGCGCCACCGCAGGGGTCAACACCCACAAGGGCAGCATTTTTTCGCTGGGTTTGCTGTGCGCCGCCATTGGCCGCTTACATCAGCTGCAGCGCCCCATTACGCCTGAAACGATCTGCGCCGCCGCCGCGAGCTTTTGCCGGGGCCTGACGACACGCGAACTGCGCAATAACAATCACCAAAAAACCGCAGGCCAGCGTCTTTATTTCCAGTTGGGCTTAACCGGCGCGCGCGGCGAAGCCGAGGCGGGATACCCCTTAGTGATCCGCCACGCACTGCCGCATTACCGCACCCTGCTCGCCACGGGACGCGACCCGGAACTGGCGCTGCTCGACACGCTGCTTGTGCTGATCGCGCGCAATGGCGATACCAACGTCGCCTCGCGCGGCGGGGCGGCAGGTTTGCGTTGGATCCAGCAGCAGGCCACAGCCTTACTGCAAAGCGGCGGCATTCGTAGCGCCGACGATCTCGACCGGCTTCACCAGTTCGATCAGGCGTGTATTGAACGCAATCTCAGCCCCGGCGGTAGCGCCGATCTGCTGATCGTGACGTGGTTTTTAGCTCAACTTTCTCAGGTTAACCATTTAAACACTTATTAAAATTTCCTTTTCGGAGAAGCACTTATGTCTTTATCTAAAGATAATATATGGAAATTATTGGCGCCTCTAATCGTCATGGGCGTCATGTTTCTTATCCCTGTTCCGGACGGTATGCCCCCTCAGGCATGGCACTACTTCGCCGTCTTCGTGGCGATGATTGTCGGGATGATCCTGGAGCCTATTCCGGCTACCGCGATCAGCTTTATTGCCGTCACCATCTGCGTCATTGGCAGCCATTACCTGCTGTTTGATGCCACAGAACTGGCCGATCCTTCCTTTAACGCCGGTAAACAGGCGCTGAAATGGGGGCTGGCAGGCTTCTCCAGTACCACCGTCTGGCTGGTGTTCGGCGCGTTTATCTTCGCGCTGGGCTATGAAGTGACCGGCCTCGGTCGCCGGATCGCGCTGTTCCTGGTGAAGTTCATGGGTAAACGCACCCTGACCCTGGGCTATGCGATTGTCATCATCGACATCCTGCTGGCGCCGTTTACGCCGTCCAATACCGCCCGTACCGGCGGCACCGTGTTCCCGGTGATCAAAAACCTGCCGCCGCTGTTTAAATCGTTCCCGAACGATCCGTCAGCGCGTCGTATTGGCGGCTATTTGATGTGGATGATGGTGATCAGTACCAGCCTGAGCTCCTCTATGTTTGTCACCGGCGCGGCGCCAAACGTGCTGGGTCTGGAGTTCGTCAGCAAAATCGCGGGCGTGCAGATCAGCTGGTTGCAGTGGTTCCTCGGCTTCCTGCCAGTCGGCATCATTTTGCTGATCGTTGCGCCATGGCTCTCTTACGTTCTGTACAAGCCGGAAGTGACGCACAGTGCGGAAGTAGCAACCTGGGCGGGCGATGAACTGAAAACCATGGGGCGTCTGACCCGCAAAGAGTGGACGCTGATCGGCCTGGTTCTGCTGAGCTTAGGCCTGTGGGTGTTTGGCGGGAAAGTGATTAACGCCACCGCAGTAGGTTTGCTGGCGGTATCGCTGATGCTGGCGCTGCACGTAGTGCCGTGGAAAGATATCACCAAATATAATAGCGCGTGGAATACCCTGGTTAACCTCGCCACCCTGGTGGTGATGGCAAACGGCCTGACCCGTTCTGGCTTCATCGACTGGTTTGCAAACACCATGAGCGCGCATCTGGAAGGCTTCTCGCCTAATGCGACGATCATTGTACTGGTACTGGTGTTCTACTTTGCCCACTACCTGTTTGCCAGTCTGTCGGCGCATACCGCCACCATGCTGCCCGTGATCCTGGCGATTGGTAAAGGCATTCCGGGCGTTCCTATGGAGCAGTTGTGTCTTCTGCTGGTGCTGTCCATCGGTATCATGGGCTGCCTGACCCCGTATGCAACGGGCCCTGGCGTCATCATCTACGGCTGTGGCTACGTGAAATCTAAAGATTACTGGCGTCTTGGCGCAATCTTCGGGGTGATTTACATCGCGATGCTGCTGCTGGTTGGCTGGCCGATACTGGCTATGTGGAACTGATTTTTCCACGCGAGAAAACGGAATAACCCCACCGCCCGCCCGGTAATCATACCCGGCGGGCTTTTTTATGGTTAAATAGAGACTATTCAGTTTTTATATAAGTCCCACGCTCACCATGAAACCAATCTGGCAAAAATCTGTTCTTCTGGCTGCAACCCTGCTTCCTTTTTCATCGGCGTTCGCCGAACCGCTTCAGGCAAAACAGTATGGCGATTTTGATCGCTACGTGCTGGCGCTCTCCTGGCAAACCGGATTTTGCCAGAGCCAGCATGAGCGCAACCGCCGCGAACCTGACGAGTGCCGCCTGCAAAAAGAGACCGCCAATAAGGCTGATTTCCTGACGGTTCACGGTTTATGGCCAGGGTTGCCGAAGTCCGTGGCCTCGCGCGGGGTGGATGAACGGCGCTGGATGCGGTTTGGCTGCGCCACGCGTCCAATCCCTAATCTGCCGGAAGCGCGCGCCAGCCGCAAATGCGCGGCGCCGGAAACCGGCCTGTCGCTGGAAAGCGCCGCCAAACTGAGCGAAGTGATGCCGGGCGCCGGTGGACGCTCCTGCCTTGAGCGCTACGAGTACGCCAAACACGGCGCCTGCTTCGGCTTTGATCCGGATGCTTACTTCGGCACAATGGTGCGTCTGAATAAAGAGATCAAAAGCAGCGAGCTGGGAACCTTCCTCGCCGACCATTATGGTCAACGTGTCAGCCGCAGCGCGTTCGACGCGGCGTTTGCCAGACGCTGGGGTAAAGAAAATAGCAAAGCAGTGAAGCTAAGCTGTCAGGGCAATCCTGCGTATTTAACCGAAATCCAGTTTTCACTGAAAGCCAGTGCCATCAACGCGCCGCTGACGGCAGACTCTTTCGCCCCGCAACCGCATCCGGGAAACTGCGGCAAAGACTTTATTCTCGACAAGGTGGGGTATTAGCCGAGAATTCCGTGAAGCCGTAAGCAACCAGGTAATTGCCTGAATGTGAGCTAAATCACTTCAAAGTGCACGGAAGTCTCAGTATCATCAGGAGAGTTAAACCCTCGCCGCCTGACGGTGAGGGTTTTCTTTTGGGAATCTATACCTGCGGCAAAACGCAGTACTGACGACATGGAGTAAAAATGTCCAGACCAACTATCATCATTAACGACCTTGACGCAGAACGCATCGATCGCCTGCTGGAGCAGCCCGCGTATGCTGACTTACCCATTGCTGACACGTTAAATGCCGAGCTGGATCGTGCCCAGATGTGTTCGCCAGAAACTATGCCGCCTGACGTCGTCACCATGAACAGTCGGGTGAAATTCCGCGATCTGAGTAATGGCGAAATTCGCGTGCGCACGCTGGTTTATCCTGCGGCAATGACCGACAGTAATACCCAGCTTTCGGTGATGGCGCCCGTGGGCGCGGCGCTGCTTGGCCTGCGCGTCGGCGACAGCATTCACTGGGAACTGCCGGGCGGCGCCTCCACGCACCTTGAAGTGCTCGAACTGGAATACCAGCCAGAAGCCGCAGGCGACTATTTGCGTTAATCCCTCATCTGCATAAGCGATTTTCCGCTTTACCCAGAGGATGCCCTGCATCCTCTTTCCGAAAATCATCCCTTCTTCCTGGTTCATCCTTTCACCGCCCGATCCATACTTAGAGCCGGTTTCAGTCGGCGTCTTTAGCGCCGCCAGATTGCGCACTGCCCGGTTCCAAAGGGCAAATGAAATAGCCCGACGGGACAGGCTATCAATCGGTTTCACCGGCAGGTACAGTCATGAACGAGACTTTTGCGATACTGCTGGGGTTTTTCGTGATGGCGGCAATCGTCATCGCGGCAGTCCTGTATCTGGAAAAGCGCTGGTAAGGGTCAGATAACGCCGCCTGGCATCGCATTCACCAGCCCTTTCACCGTTTTCTGCGCCGACTCTGCGCTTTGCGCGCCCGGCACCAGGATGACTTTTCGGCACTCTTCCTGACGTTTTTCGAAGATCTCATACCCGCGAGCTGCGTCTTCAAACGGCATATAGTGAGTGACGATTTCTTCCGGCTTGAGCAGTCCTTTTTCCACTAAGGGCAGCAGCTCGCCCAGCCAGGCATGGACGTGAGTTTGCCCCATTTTAAAGCTCAGCCCTTTATCAAACGCATCGCCAAACAAGAAGCCGTGGATGAATCCGGCGTAAACGCCCGGCACGCTGACAATCCCGCCACGCCTTACCGCAGCAATACACTGGCGCAATGCTTTCCCGCTGCTGCCCTCGAGCTTCAGGTTGGTCAGCAGCGTTTCCGTGGTGCTGCCTTTGGCTTCAAAACCCACGGCGTCAATCACCGCATCCACGCCGCGATGCCCCGCGGTTTGCTCAATAATCAGCTCCGCCGCATCGTTATGATCGTCAAAATTAATCGGGATCGCGCCGTAACGCGCTTCGGCGAAACGCAGTCGGTAGGGATGGTGATCGACGATAAAAATTTGCTCGGCGCCCAGCAGCCGCGCACAGGCGATGGTCAGTAGCCCGACGGGGCCAGCGCCAAAGACCGCCACGCTCGAACCTTTCTGGATTTGCGCATTCTTCGCCGCCTGCCAGGCGGTAGGCAGGATATCCGACAGAAACAGCGCTTTGTCGTCAGACAGCAAAGGCGGAACCTTAAACGGCCCGACGTTGCCTTTCGGTACGCGAACATACTCAGCCTGTCCGCCCGGCACCCCGCCGTAAAGGTGGCTGTAGCCAAACAGCGCGGCCGGCGGCGGGATCTGTTTTTTATTCAGCGCCGCGCCCTTGCCGGCGTTGGTGTTTTCACAGGCGGCATATTGCTGCAAACGGCAAAAAAAACAGTCGCCGCAGGCGATCACAAAAGGGATCACGACCCGTTCGCCCTTCTTCAGGGTCTTTACGTCGCGACCGGTCTCAACCACTTCTCCCATGAACTCATGGCCAAAAATATCGCCATGCTTAACCTGAGGTATCTTCCCGCGATACAGGTGGAGATCGGAACCGCAGATGGCGGTCGCGGTAATTCGCAGGATGATATCGTCAGGTTGCTCAATAATGGGATCGGGAACATTTTCAACCTGAACATGATGCGGACCGTGGTACGTCAGTGCTTTCATATAACCTCCGGTACAGGGTTTTAAAATCGGCGCATCTCTAAAGGGTAGCCATCAGCGGGGAAAAGCCGTCACGCAGCGCGCCTTTGGGATTATTCCTGGCTGCACGCGCGGGGCATTTTCGCTAAAGAAACAGGACGAAGTGAAAAAGTGCCAGACAAAGAGCAGAAAGAAATATTATTATATGCTTGAATGATTTGAGTATTCATTAACAGGGAGAAACGGGTATGTATAAGACGATCATTATGCCGGTTGATGTTTTTGAAATGGAGCTAAGCGACAAGGCGATCCGCCACGCTGAGTTTCTGGCGCAGCAGGATGGCGTGATTCATTTGTTACATGTATTGCCAGGCTCTGCCAGCCTGAGCCTGCATCGTTTTGCCGCCGACGTTCGTCGCTTCGAAGAGCATCTGCAGCACGAAGCCGAGACCCGACTGCAGACCATGGTCGGGCACTTCAGCATTGATCCGTCACGTATTAAGCAGCACGTCCGCTTCGGCAGCGTCCGCGACGTGGTCAATGAGCTGGGTGAAGAACTGGATGCGGATGTGGTGGTGATTGGTTCACGTAACCCGTCGATCACCACGCACCTGCTGGGATCTAACGCTTCCAGCGTCGTGCGCCATGCAACGCTGCCGGTGCTGGTCGTACGTTAAACTCACCGCTTCATAAACGATAAAGCCCTGCCTTTCGGCAGGGCTTTCTTATTGCAGGTATCGTCTTACTTTCTTTTTATGCCGTTTTCGTGCGGATCAGGTAGTCAAAGGAACTCAGTGACGCTTTTGCCCCTTCGCCGGTCGCGATGATGATCTGCTTGTACGGCACCGTGGTGCAGTCGCCGGCAGCGAACACGCCTTTCACGTTTGTTTCGCATTTCGCATCGATGATGATTTCACCCATACGGTTACGCTCGATGGCGCCTTCCAGCCAGTTGGTGTTCGGCAGCAGACCAATCTGCACGAAAATCCCCGCCAGCTCAACGCTGTGAACATCACCGCTGACGCGGTCGCGGTATTCCAGACCAACCACTTTCGAACCGTCGCCTTTTACTTCCGTGGTCTGCGCGTTCAGAATAATGTCGACATTTTTCAGGCTGCGGACTTTATCCTGCAACACCTGGTCTGCCTTCATTTCAGGCGCAAACTCAAGCAACGTAACATGTTCAACGATGCCCGCGAGGTCAATCGCCGCTTCAACGCCGGAGTTACCGCCGCCAATCACCGCGACACGCTTGCCTTTAAACAGCGGGCCGTCACAGTGCGGGCAGTAAGTGACGCCTTTAGTGCGATACTGATCTTCACCCGGCACATTCATGTTGCGCCATTTCGCACCCGTCGCAATGATGATACTGCGCGCTTTCAGCACCGCGCCGGACGCCGTTTCAATCTGGTGTAACCCGCCTTCAACGGCTGCCGGAACCAGTTTGCTGGCGCTCTGGCTGTCGATCACATCAACATCGTAATCGCTGACGTGCGCCTTCAGCGCGCCCGCCAGTTTCTGGCCTTCGGTTTTCGGTACGGAGATGTAGTTTTCAATGTCTACCGTGTCGAGCACCTGACCACCGAAACGTTCGCCCATCAGGCCGGTACGAATACCTTTACGCGCGGAATAAACCGCTGCTGCCGCGCCCGCCGGGCCGGAGCCGACAATCAACACATCATAAGCGTCGCGCTTGTTCAGTTCTTCGGCTGCGCGTTTTTCTGCGCCGGTATCCACTTTAGCGACGATTTCCGCCAGCGTCATACGCCCCTGACCGAACTCTTTACCATTAACAAAGACCGCCGGTACGCCCATCACGTTGCGATCGGTGATCTCGTTCTGGAAGGTGCCGCCGTCAATCGCCGTGTGCTTAATACGCGGGTTCAGCACCGCCATCAGGTTCAGCGCCTGCACCACGTCCGGGCAGTTATGGCAGGAAAGCGAATAATAGGTTTCGAATTCAAACTCGCCATCGATATCGCGGATCTGCTCCAGCAGAGACTGCGTTTCCTTCGACGGATGACCGCCGGTCCACAGCAGCGCCAGCACCAGAGAGGTAAACTCGTGGCCCAGCGGAGAACCTGCGAAACGTGGTCCCTGGTCAGAACCTGGGTTGGTAATCAGGAAAGACGGCTTACGCACCGGCAGACTGTTCTCTTCTTTGAACGTCACCTTCGGCGACAGTTCGGCGATTTCAGCCAGTAGTTCCCTGATTTCTGCCGATTTAGCGCTGTCATCCAGCGTGGCAATCAGCTCAACAGGTTTAGTGAGTTTCTCAAGGTAAGCCTTGAGCTGGGTTTTCATATTTGTGTCGAGCATCATTCTTCCCTCTCTGAAAACATCATCATGCAAGCTGCCTTAAACGGGCCGCCTGAATGCAACTTGCGTCATGGTGCTGGAATGAAATGGGCGCAGGCGCGCCCATGACTGAAACAATTTCCAAAGTATTTTGCGTCACAGCAAGGCGGCTAGCCTGAGAAACCCCGGGTGCTTACTGAAGTCAGTGACCGGGGTGAGCAGGCGACGCCAACGCAGCTATGGCGTGAAAGACGACGGAAATTTAGATTTTACCCACCAGGTCCAGGGATGGAGCCAGCGTCGCTTCGCCTTCTTTCCATTTCGCCGGGCACACTTCGCCTGGGTGAGCAGCAACGTACTGGGCAGCTTTGATTTTGCGCAGCAGGTCAGATGCGTCACGGCCGATACCTTCAGCGGTAACTTCGATCGCCTGGATGATACCCTGCGGGTCAACAACAAACGTCGCGCGGTCTGCCAGACCTTCGTCTTCACGCATGTTGTCGAAGTTACGGGTCAGGGCGCCAGTCGGGTCACCGATCATCGCATATTTGATTTTCGCGATGGTTTCAGAGCTGCTGTGCCATGCTTTGTGGGTGAAGTGGGTGTCAGTAGACACAGAGTAAACGTCTACGCCCAGCTTCTGCAGTTCTTCATAATGGTCTGCAACGTCACCCAGTTCAGTCGGGCATACGAAGGTAAAGTCAGCCGGGTAGAAGAAGAACACGCTCCAGCGGCCTTCGGTATCTTTTTCGGTAACTTCGATGAATTCACCGTTTTTGAACGCCTGGTTTTTAAAAGGTTTAATTTTAGTGTTAATCAAGGACATCTGTACTTCCTCCGTGTTTTCGTTGAGTTGTAAGGTAACGAAAAATGACTGACAGGGCTAATGCGTTTCCTTTATCAAATCAATAAGCGTTAGCTAACAACCTTCTCTCACCAACGTGGTGAACCTGAACAATCCAACGTAAAAAGGGCCGCCTTCGCAGGCGGCCCCGTTACCTGAACTACCCGTAGGTAACTTCAGCGCCAGTGAAACTGGCTAAGTGTTGCGCTCTACATTACCTTAACAAAGGCTGTAACAGCGAAAAGGATTACAACACCCTACCGGGAAAAGGGCAATCGTTCCCTCCGAGATGTTGCCTATGGCTGTGATAGGTTTGCCCATCATGCTCGTAACGCATTGGATTTATAAGGAATAAAAATGTTTAAACGCACGCTTCTGCTCACCCTGCTGCCCTTTCTCGCTCATGGCGAAGAGCTTCCGGCGCCGGTTAAAGCCATCGAAAAACAAGGCATTACTATCATCAAGTCTTTCGACGCGCCGGGTGGGATGAAAGGGTATCTGGGAAAATACCAGGACATGGGGGTGACTATCTACCTGACGCCGGACGGAAAACAGGCGATTTCGGGTTATATGTACAATGAAAAAGGCGACAATCTGAGCAATCAACTGATCGAGAAAGAGATTTATGCCCCGGCTGGCCGGGAAATCTGGCAGCGGATGGAAAAAGCCACGTGGCTGCTGGATGGCAAAAAAGATGCGCCGGTGGTGCTGTACGTCTTTGCCGATCCCTTCTGCCCGTACTGTAAACAGTTCTGGCAACAGGCCCGCCCGTGGGTGGAATCCGGAAAAGTGCAGCTACGTACTTTGCTTGTCGGGGTCATTAAGCCGGAAAGCCCGGCGACCGCCGCCGCCATTCTGGCGGCAAAAGATCCGGCTAAAGTCTGGCATGACTATGAAGCCTCGGGGGGCAAAATGCCACTTAACGTGCCGGCCTCCGTCCCGCCTGAACAAATGAAGATCCTGAATATGCATCAAAAAATCATGGACGATCTGGGCGCAAACGTGACGCCTGCTATCTATTATATGAATAAGGACAATGTGCTGCAGCAGGTCGTCGGTTTACCTGATAACGCGCAACTGGAAACCATGATGAAAAGTCATTAACATTTTGTGGGGTGATTAAAATTAAATTGACCATAATCGCCCTCAATACTTCTTAATTTCTTCTCCAAAAAAAAATGGAATGTGTTACTTTAGCCATACTAAAAGTCACTTTAAGTTTGCATTGAAAAATTGTATTCAGTGACAACACCTAAAACATTCATGCAACAGATAATTTCATCTTAGAAATGGAAACAGGAAAAAAACATGGCTAACCTTTACGATCTCAAAAAATTCGATCTTAACCTGTTGGTTATTTTTGAATGTATTTATCAGCATCTCAGCATCAGTAAGGCGGCTGAAACGCTTTACATCACGCCTTCAGCGGTGAGCCAGTCGCTACAGCGGTTGCGGACGCAGTTAAACGATCCGTTATTTATCCGTGCTGGTAAAGGCATTACCCCCACAACAATGGGGATTAACTTGCATCACCACCTGGAAAATAATCTAAACAGTCTTGAGCAGACGATAAATATCATGCATGAAACAGAAATCAGGAAAAGATTTATAATCTATGGCCCCCAACTCCTTATTTCTGAAAGTATTATGGATTTAATAAAGAAAGTTCGTCAGAATACGAACATAGAAATTGAACACCATGATATTCTCACCAGCAAAGAGTCGGCTGAAGATTTATTAGCCTATCGTAAAGCTGACCTGGTCATTTCTTTATACCCAGTGAACAATCGTTCAGTTATTTGCAAACCTTTTAATCCTGTAGATTGCATTCTGGTATGCAGCAAAGATCATCCTCGCATTAATGAAAAGTCCTCCCTGGAAGACATTTTAGAAGAACAATTCACGCTGTTTCTCCATGATGATCCAGGTGTGAAAGAATATCAACTACATCCCGAGAATATTATTAAGGGGAGAAAAATTGGTTTTCGTAGCCAGTCACTAATTGCTATTGCAAACGTTATTTCTTCAACTGACATTATTGGTTTTATACCCAGAGTCATATTCGATTTCTATCAACCATTATTACAATTCAAACGAATCAATTATCCATTTGCGATCCCACCTGTTCAGCTTTATTACTTATATAACCGTTCCTCAATGAATAATAAGATGTTTTCGGAGATGATTTCACGGATGAATAATGACGCTTAAGATTTTGAGTGCTAAGTATTTGTTATATAAATACTTAGCACTAATACATTCATAATAAATATGAATTTTGCACAATCCCTCAAACGGCCTATCGTATATAATACTTATTGTATTATGTTATTGATATTACCGTTCAGGGATAGGCTTTATATGTCTGTTTATAAGATTCCTTTAGATCAAAACGTTCTTGAAGCCGCAGAAGAACGAATATCATGGACCCTTGAGAATCTTCCACGCGTCTGTGTCTCATTTTCAGGCGGGAAAGATTCCGGGCTCATGCTGCATTTAACTGCACAGCTTGCACGCAAGTTAAACAAAAAAATTAGCATACTGTTTATTGACTGGGAGGCGCAGTTTTCCTGCACCATCGACTATATTGACGCACTGCGCCAGACATATTCCGACGTCATTGAGCATTTCTATTGGGTGGCGTTGCCCCTGACAACGCAAAATTCACTCTCACAATTCCAGCCAGAATGGCAATGCTGGGAACCCAATACCCGCTGGGTGCGCCAGCCGCCGCCGGATGCGATTACCGACCCGGGCTATTTTTCCTTCTATCAGTCCGGGATGACGTTTGAACAATTCGTACGCGAATTCGCCGACTGGTTTTCTAATAAACGCCCGGCCGCCATGATGGTCGGTATTCGTGCAGACGAGTCTTATAACCGTTTTGTCGCCATCGCCAGCCTGAGTAAGCAACGTTTTGCCGATGATAAACCCTGGACCACCGCCGCGCCGGGCGGACACACCTGGTATATCTACCCGATATATGACTGGAAAACCGCGGATATCTGGACCTGGTTCGCACAAACAAAACTGCCCTGCAATCCGCTTTATAACCTGATGTATCAGGCTGGCGTTCCGGCTCGCTATATGCGCATTTGCGAACCGTTTGGCCCTGAACAACGACAGGGACTGTGGCTGTATCATGTTATTGAACCTGAAAGATGGGCGCTTATGTGTGAACGCGTCAGCGGCGTCAGAAGCGGCGGAATATACGCCGGACAAAACAATCATTTTTACGGGCATCGGAAGATCCTCAAGCCCGACCATTTAAGCTGGCAGCAGTATGCCATGCTGCTCTTGCAAAGCATGCCGGAGAAAACGGCAGAGCATTACCGAAACAAAATCGCCGTCTATTTGCAGTGGTATAAGAAAAAAGGTGACGGGGAGATCCCGGAAACCCAGGCGGGTGATATTGGCGCGAAAGACATTCCGTCCTGGCGGCGCATCTGTAAGGTTTTACTGAATAATGATTACTGGTGTCGGGCGCTCTCTTTCAGTCCGACGAAGCCAAAGAGTTACCAACGTTACAGCGATCGCATGAAAGCAAAACGTAAAGAGTGGGGAATTTTATGCAACAACGACTAACACAGGAACTCACGCACTTTCTTTCTGCGTTGTCCGAAGAAGAGCGCATTAAAGCCATCAACGAATTCAGAATGGCCATTCATCGCGTCAGCCCGTTTCGCGACCAACCGGTAGACTGCGTTTTATGGATCAAAAACGAGCATATCGCGCCCAATGATTACAACCCCAATACCGTCGCGCCACCGGAAAAGAAACTGCTGCTGAAATCCATTGAAGAGGATGGCTTCACCCAACCCATTGTGGTGTCTCAGGCCAGTGAAGAAGAGTATGAAATTGTCGATGGCTTTCACCGTCACGAGCTGGGCAAAGGCCGGGCGGCGCTAAAAACGCGGCTGAAAGGGTATTTACCCATTACCTGCCTGGAAGGCGAACGCCACGATCGGATGGCGGCCACCATTCGCCATAACCGGGCAAGGGGGCGGCATCAGATCCACGCGATGTCAGAAATTGTCCGCGAACTGGCGTTACTGGGCTGGGATGACGCTAAAATAGGCAAAGAGCTGGGCATGGACGACGATGAAGTGCTGCGCCTGAAACAGATCAACGGTCTGCAGGAGCTGTTCGCCAATCGTCGATTCTCGAAGGCCTGGACGGTGAAATAAGCAGAACGACTGATGCTCAGTATCCTACAAGGCGCAGGAAGTCACAGCCCCAGCCACAGAAATCAGGATGAGCATCAGCAGCAGCGCGCGCCGCCCTTCCCGCCGTATCGCGCATCCTGACGCTCGCGGAAAAACTCTTCATAGGTCATCGGCGTCTGCTCAGGATGCGTCACCCGCATATGCTCAACATAGTTGTCATAATCCGGTACGCCAATCATCAGCTTCGCCGCCTGCCCCAGATATTTACCGGCTTTCGAAAGCGTATCAAACATCATTCCCCCTTAACAGAAACACCCTCCCCCGGTGCGGGAGAGGGTGATGCATAACTTAGTGCGCGCCTTTCGCCTGCGCGACGATCTCATCCACGTTTTCCGGCATCGGCTCGTACGGCGTTTCTTTCGCCGTCGGCGTGTCCACCTTCAGCGCCGCCAGCGCGGTCTTGATGGAGAACAGCGCCAGCACCACAACCACCACCATAAAGAAGATCGTCAACCCGGCATCCAGACGGTTATTAAATACCAACTGCGCCAGCTGCGATTCGGTGTACTGCGCCGGAATATTGCCGCTGTCGATCATCGCCTGGAACTTATTGGCGATCGCCAGGAAGCCCACTTTCGCATCCGGACTGAAGGCTTTCTGCCAGCCGGCGGTCAGAGTACAAATCAGCAGCCACGCGGTGGGCACCAGCGCCACCCATGCATAACGCTGGCGCTTCATCTTGAACAACACCACCGCACAAAGCATCAGCGCCATGCCCGCCAGCATCTGGTTGGCGATACCAAATAGCGGCCACAGGGTGTTAATGCCGCCGAGCGGGTCGACGACCCCCTGATGCAGGAAGTAACCCCAGGCCAGTACGCACAGCGCCGTCGCCAGCAGGTTAGCGGGCAGCGAATCGGTACGCTTCAGCCCCGGCGAGATCACGCCCAGCAGATCCTGCAACATAAAGCGTGCAGCGCGCGTCCCGGCGTCCACCGCAGTGAGAATAAACAGCGCTTCAAACAGAATCGCGAAGTGATACCAGAAGGCGACATCCATCATCCCGCCCAGCGCACCGTGGAGAATGTACGCCATCCCCACCGCCAGCGTCGGGGCGCCGCCCGCACGGGAAATGATCGACTGCTCGCCGACCTCGTTCGCGATCTGGTTCAGCGTATCCGGCGTAATCACAAAACCCCAACTGCTGACCACCTGCGCGGCAGACGCTACCACGTCCGTGGTACCGGCTGGGGCCAGAACCGCCATCGGGCTGTTCATTGCGAAGTAGACGCCCGGATCGATGATGCAGGCGGAAACCAGCGCCATGATGGCCACAAAGGATTCCATCAGCATCCCACCATAGCCGATAAAGCAGGCCTGTCCTTCGTTCGCCAACATCTTCGGCGTGGTGCCCGAGGAGATCAGCGCATGGAACCCGGACACCGCGCCGCAGGCAATGGTAATAAACAGGAACGGGAACAGGTTACCGGTCCAGACTGGCCCCGTACCGTCAACAAATTTGGTCAGCGCAGGCATGGTCAGGGTTGGGCGCATGATCAAAATCCCTACCGCCAGGCCAACAATGGTGCCGATCTTCAGGAAGGTGGAGAGATAATCACGCGGCGCCAGCAGCAGCCACACCGGCAGCACCGCCGCCACGAAGCCGTACCCCACCAGCATCCAGGTCAACTGTACGCCGGTAAAGTCAAAGTATGGCGCCCAGGTTGGGCTTTCCGCGACCCAGCCGCCGGAGATAATGGCAAACACCAGGAATACCAGCCCAATCACCGACACTTCGCCAATGCGTCCCGGACGGAGATAGCGCAGATAAATCCCCATGAAGATAGCCAGCGGAATGGTGAACGCCACGGTATACGTCCCCCACGGGCTGTGAGTCAGCGCTTTCACCACAATCATCGCCAGCACCGCGAGGATGATCACCATGATCATAAAACAGGCCACCAGCGCAATGACCCCGGCGGTCGGCCCCATCTCCTCTTTCACCAGTTCGCCGAGCGAACGCCCGTCGCGCCGGGTCGAGACAAACAGCACCATAAAGTCCTGCACCGCCCCGGCGAGTACCACCCCGGCCAGCAGCCAGATCATTCCCGGTAGATAACCCATCTGCGCCGCCAGCACCGGCCCCACCAGCGGCCCTGCCCCGGCAATCGCCGCAAAATGGTGACCGAACAGCACTTTTTTGTCGGTCGGCACATAGTCCAGCCCGTCGTTATGACGCACGGCGGGCGTCATGCGCGTCGGGTCAACCGCCAGCACATTTTTGGCAATGTACAGGCCGTAAAAACGGTAGGCAATGAGATAGACGCAGACCGACGCCACCACGATCCATAGCGCGTTGATCTGTTCCCCACGGTTTAATGCAATGTAGCCCAGAGCGAACGCCCCCATAACCGAGAGCACTGTCCAGACGAGGTATTTCCCTGATTTATTCATGGTTGTTATCCGTTTGCATGTTCCAGAGAAGTGAGATGTTACATTTTGTTTCTATAACATCTTTTTCAGTTTTAACAACCTGACAACCTAATAAACCTGAACCATCACCTGATATTTACATTGCATTGTTAAGCGGATCACTATCCGCAGGAAAACCGCACAAAAAGTGAAACTTTTTTTACAGCTCACAATTTTTGTTTCCTCACCGTTGTAGCCGCCAATGAAATGATTTGAATCATCTTTTTAATTGCTTACATCGTCAGAATAAGTGGGCTAAACGCATATCTACAAGGAGAAGGAAATGAGTAGTACAGAGGTAAAGGAACAAAGAACAGGACCCGGCGCGTATTTCGCCCTGGCGTTTGCCGCCGTCTTTTTTTCCGGGTTATTGGGTGGAAAAGAGTGGTATGGGGTCTTTGACTTCACCACGCTCAACGGCGCGTTCGGACGCGTCGTGAGCGGCGTGAGTCAGCAAGGCGACGCGATCACCACCACCACCAGCGCCTTTCGCGGCGTGGGGGGGAACGGCGCGATGGACGGCTTTTTATTCGCATTGGGCCTCATTCCGGCGGTGATGTTCGCCCTCGGCATGATCAACGTACTGGAGCATTATGGCGCGTTGCGCGCCGCGCGCCGCCTGTTAACGCCCTTGCTGCGCCCGCTGCTGGGGATCCCTGGCAACACCGGACTGGCGATGATCGGCAGCCTGCAAAGCACTGACGTAGGAGCTTCACTGACCCGCAATTTGTCCGATGAAGGACAGATTACGGAAAAAGAGAAAGATATCTTCGCGATGTTCCAGTTTTCCGCCGGCGCAATGATCACGAACTTCTTCTCCTCCGGCGCGATCCTGTTCACGCTGATGGCGATGGACGGTACGCCCGCGGTCCCAACGTCTATCGGCGTTTGCATCATGGTGATGTTCGTGATGAAAATTTTCGGCGCCAACCTGATGCGCCTGATCCTGACGTTCAGCGGGAAAAAAGCCCCTGCCGTCACCGCGGAAAAAGGAGAAGCCTGATGAGCGCCCAAAATGCTAAACCGGTTATTACCGATGTCTTCGTTGAAGGCGCGCGTAAAGGCTGGAACATCGCCACCAGCAGCACATTGCCCAATGTCGTGATGGCCTTCATTATCATCAAGGCGCTGGAGATCACCGGCGCGCTGAAAGGCATGGGCATGATCTTCGCTCCGCTGATGGGGCTGTTTGGTTTACCCGGCGAAGCCGCCGCCGTGCTGATCGGCGGCTGGATGTCGATGGGCGGCGGCATTGGCGTCGCTATCGGTTTGTTCGATAAGGGGATCATCAGCGGCGAACATCTGGCGATCCTCGCCCCGGCTATCTATCTGATGGGCTCGCAGGTGCAATATCTGGGCCGTATCCTCGGGGTGATTGGCACCCAGGCCAAACGCATTCCGCTGATGATCGTCATTTCGATCGTCAACGCCTTTATCGCGATGCTGCTGATGCGCATCATTCTCTGAATTAAGGACGATGTATGGATCTTGAAACGTATTTTGCCGAACTGGAAACCCTGGTCAACGTGGACTGCGGCACCGCCACCCTTGAAGGTGTCGCGCAGGTTGCCGGCATCATCCGCCAGCTCTGGCAGCAGGAGGGCTGGCACGTCGAGTCCGTCGATCTGGGCGACAAGGTCGGTCCCGGCCTGTTTGTCACCAATAAACCGGGTGCCGAAAAATTCGACGTGCTGATGGTCGGGCATATGGACACCGTTTTCCCGGCTGGCACCGTGGCCGAACGCCCGATGAGCCGCGATGAAAACCGACTGTATGGTCCTGGCGTCTCTGACATGAAAAGCGGCCTGCTGAACATCCTCTGGGCAATGCGCACGCTGGCGCCGGAACATCGCGAACGCCTGAGCATCGCGGTCGCCATGAATCCCGATGAAGAAACCGGCAGCGTCTATTCTCACGAATGGATTGGCGAACTGGCGAAAAAATCACGCTGCGTGCTGGTCTGCGAAGCAGCGCGCGCCGACGGCTCGCTGGTGAAGGCGCGTAAGGGAATGGCAGGTTATCACCTGACCTTCACCGGCGTTGCCGCCCATGCAGGTAACGAACCGGAAAAAGGACGCTCGGCGATTACCGCTCTGGCGAACAGTATTGTCGCGATCAATGCCCTCGCCGACAGCCGCACCGGAACGACGCTTAACGTAGGGGTCATTCGCGGCGGCAGCGCTGCTAACGTGGTGCCGGACAGCGCCTTTGCCGAACTCGACGTACGCTTCTGGCAAAACGACGAAGATGCCCGCGTCCATCAGGCGTTGCAGGAGATGTGCGAGCGCGGCTTCCTTGACGGAGTCACCACCACGCTCGTTCAGGTCAATCACAAACCGGCGATGGCGGCAAGTGAAGCGACGGGCGAGCTGATGGCCCTCGTGGAGCAGGCGGGTAAAGAAGAAGGTATTGCGATTACCTGGCAGGCCGTCGGTGGAGGCAGCGACGCCAACCATACCGCCGCGTTAGGCATTCCGACGCTGGACGGTCTTGGTCCGGTCGGGGCGGGTTTCCACAGCCCGGCAGAATGGCTGGATATCGCCTCGATCGCGCCGCGGATCCGCTTATTACGCCGCATCGTGTCGCAGTTGTAAGCGTCAACCCCTCTCTGCACAGGGAGGGGTATTTATCTTAACCGAGCACCGCGGTTCCCAGCCGGCAAGTGCAGCAACGCCGACCTTGCTCATCAAACACCACAATCTCCCAGCTTTGACTTTGGCGCCCCAGGTGCAGCGGCTGACAGACGCCGCGTACTTTTCCCTGAGAGACCGGACGATGATGGGTGGCATTCAGCTCGGTCCCCACTACGCACTGACCGTCCCGGGTCATCAGATAGCCCGCCATCGAGCCCAGCGTCTCCGCCAGTGCCGCTGACGCGCCGCCGTGCAGCAGGCCAAACGGCTGATGAGTGCGGGCATCGACTGGCATTTCCGCTTCCAGCACCTCATCGCCCAGGCGGGTGTAGAGGATCCCCAGATGCGCCACCATCGTGTTCTGGCTGGTGGCATTCAGTTCATCCAGCGTTAAGTGACGTTTCCAGATCATCGTTATGCTCCCAGCGTCGAACCGCCGTCCACCACGATGTCCTGCAGCGTGATATGGCTCGCCAGATCGGAAGCAAGGAACAAAATGGTATTAGCGATCTCCTGCGGACGAGCGATTTTGCCCAGCGGAATACCGAGCTTAAACTGCTCGCCAAAGCCGCGAATGCGCTGTTGTTCAGCATCGTCGCTAATCCATAACGTGCGCTGCATATCGGTATCAGTGGAGCCAGGCGACACCACGTTACAGCGCACACCGTTACCCGACAGCTCCAGCCCAACGGTCAGCGCCAGGCTTTTCAGCGCCGCTTTTGACGCGCCGTAGGCGCTCATGCCGATACGCGGGGTGTGCGCGGCGTCGGACGCCACGGTGACAATCGCTCCCCCCTGCTGGCGGCGAAACTGCGCCATCGTCTGTTGAAAAAGATTAAACGCCCCACCGACGTTGACGGCAAAGGTTTGCTGCCAGTCGTCGGCGCTCAGCGCATCGGTGGCCCCCATACGCAGGATCCCGGCGGCGTTCACCAGCACGTCCAGTCGTTCGGTTTGCGCCAGTAAACGCTGGCACACCTCGGCCACTTGCCCTGCATTCGCCACGTCCAGCGTTTCGGTGACGAACGGGTAGTCGTCCAGCGCGAATTCACGGTCGAAACCGGTGACCTGTGCGCCCGCTTTCGCAAACGCCAGCGCGGTCGTATAACCAATGCCCTTACCGGCGCCGGTAATCCACACCGTTTTGCCCTGAAAGTCAAACCCGGCCATTACTTCACCTCGCGTGAAAGCAGTGTCCACCAGGCGTCAATCGTCGGATTTTTCGCCAGCATCACGAAGTCGATATCGCCATGTACTTTGCGCCAGCGCGCCGCCAGCGCCATCATCCGCACCGAATCCAGACCGTAATCAATGAGGTTCTCATCATCCATCGGCGTATCGGACTCATCCAGCAGCGGCAGGATCAGGGCGCGCAGCGCATCTTTGCTGGCTGGGACTGGCGCGGGCAGCAGATCCTGCGTCATCACCACCCGGCCGGAACGCCCTGCGACGTACTTCAGCGACATCAGGTGCTCTTCGCGGCTAAAGTCCGCCAGCGCGTCCGCCACCATAAACGGCTTGATGTCACGCATAAAGGCGTCGGTGGCGGTGGTCATGCAGCCGATATGCGCGTACACGCCGGTGATAATCAACTGATTACGCCCCGTCTCCTTCAACATTTGTTCAAGCGGCGAACGGTGAAACGCGCTGTATCGCCATTTCACCAGCACCGTGTCAGCCTCATCCGGCGTCAACAGATCCACCACCTTTTGCTGCTCCGGTGAACGGGTCAGGCCCGGCCCCCACATATCATTGAGCAACGCGCGGTCTTCATCGCTCTGCTCTTTCGGCTGGGCGGTGTAATAGACCGGAATGTGATGTGCTTTACAGTATTCCCGCAGGGCGGCGATATTGGCGATAACCTGCGCCATCATCGGGCAGTTTTCCCCCCAGAAGCTGACAAAGTAATCCTGCATATCGTGAATCAACAGCGCCGCGCGCTCGGGTTCAAAGGCCCAGTTCACCTTGTTGGTCGGAATATCCTGCGCGCCCGGCAGCGCGTATGCCTGTAATTTTGGGATTGCCATTGCGTGTTCTCCTTCAGGCCGTGCGCGTAGCCAGCCACTGACGTAATTGTTTTTTATCGACTTTACCGACCGGCGTCAGAGGCAGCGCCTCGACGGTCTCTACACGGTCCGGCAGCTTAAATTCCGCGACGCCCTGCTCACGCAAGAATCGACGCACCTGGACGGCGCGCAGGGGTTCTTTCACCACCAGATACGCACAGCTTTTCTCGCCCATTAGCTCATCTTCCATGCTGACCAGCGCCGCATGGATTACCGCCGGATGGCGCAGCAACAGGTTTTCGATCTCTTCTGCGGCGATCTTCTCGCCGCCGCGGTTGATCTGATCTTTTTCTCGTCCCTGAACGGTGATGTATCCGTCTTTATCGATGGAAATCAGGTCGCCCGAACAGTAAAACCCGTTGGCGTCAAATGCGCTGGCGTTGTGCTCAGGGCTTTTAAAGTAACCGCGGAAGGTATACGGACCGCGGGTCATCAGCCGTCCGGTCTCGCCCTGCGGCAGCGGATTACCGTCGGCGTCCGCTACCCACACTTCGTCATCCGGGCACATCGGACGTCCCTGGGTGTTGATGATTCGCTCCGGGCTGTCGTCAAGGCGGGTGTAATTCACCAGCCCTTCCGCCATGCCAAACACCTGCTGGAGCTGACAGCCGATCTCCGCCGGAATACGGGCCGCCAGCGACGCGGACAGACGCGCGCCGCCCACCTGCAACAGTTGCAACGAGGCCAACTGCGCGTTGCTGCCCCATTCGTTAATTGCCTGAAGCCACAGGCTGACCGCAGGCGGCACCAGCGCCGTGGCGTTAATCTGGTGTTTTTCGATCAGCGGAAAGCACAGCGTGGCGCTCGGATCATCCGCCAGCACCACGGTTCCCCCGGCGAGAAACACGCCCAGCGACCCCGGCGAACTCATCGCATAATTGTGCGCCGCCGGAATCGCGCATAAAAAACGCGTCTGCGCGGTGAAGCGGCAGATTTCGTTGCTGCGGCGCACGCTGTAGTAGTAGTCATTATGGGTTCGCGGGATCAGCTTCGGCGTCCCGGTGGTACCACCGGAAAGCTGAAAATAAGCCACCTCGTCGGCAGGGGACGGCGTGGCGGTAAACGCCTCCGCCGGGGTGTCAATCGCTGCCTGCAGGCAATGTTCGCCGTGGTCATTAAGCAGATGCACCACGCGAATAGTGTTGTGCTCCGCCACAAAGGTATTCAGGAAATCATCGCCCGCAAACAGTGCGTGTTGGCGGTCAGCAATCAGCAGCGCGGGTTCTATCTGCTTCGCGTAAGCGTTCAGTTCGGTACGCTGATGGCTGAACAGGGCGAGGACCGGCGCCACGCCCAGCTCCAGCAGGGCAAAGAAAGTGATATACAGTTCGGCCACGTTGCCCAGTTGCACCAGCGCGGTTTCGCCCGGCTTGATGCCCTGACGGCGTAAACTGCTGGCGAGATTCGCCGCCGCCTGATTCAACTGGCGATAGCTCAAATGGCGCTCGCCGTCGATCACCGCCGTACTGTCGTTTTGCGCATGGCGGGTCAGAATGTCCGTCAGCGGCAGATCCTGCCAGTACCCTTTTTCACGGTAACGCCGGGCAAACTCGTCAGGCCACCGGGTGAAAGGAATGCTCATCATCGCTCCTTAATGCAATCCAAAAACGTTCAACATGGTGGAGAGCTTGACGCCAGTTTCACGCCATTCCCCCACCGGCGAAGAGGCCGGGACAATTCCTGCGCCCGCAAACAGGCGGACCTTGTTTTTATGCAGCTTCGCACAGCGGATCGTCACCACCCACTCACCGTTTCCGTCGGCGTCGCACCAGCCGACAATGCCGCCAAACAGGTCACGGTCGAACGGTTCCAGTTCAGCGATAAGCTTAATCGCCGCCTGATGCGGGAAGCCGCTCAGCGCCGGCGTCGGATGCAGCAGGCACGCCAACGTCAGGGCGTTTTCTCCGGCGTTCGCCTTACCTTCAAACGGCGTGCCGAGGTGCCACAGCGTCGGGGTGGTAATCAACTGCGGCGAAGACGGCAGATGCAGTTCACTGCTGCGATCGCGCAGAACGGTTTTCATCGCCTGGGTCACCAGATCGTGTTCATGGCGATCCTTCTCGGATGCCAGCAGACGGTTACCCGCCTCCCTGTCCAGCACGTCATCCGGCTGGCGACGGGCGGAACCGGCTAACGGCAGCGAACTGAAGCGCTCGCCCTCTTTGCGCAGCAGCAGCTCCGGACTGGCGCCGAGCAGCACCCCGCCGTCCTCCAGCGGGACATGGAAGTTGTAACTAACTGGGTTTTGCGCCACCAGACGTTCAAGCAGCGCGCCGCTGTCGATCTCCGCGTCGGCGGTGATATCAATCAGGCGCGACAGCACAACCTTATCAACGTCCGGCGTGGCGGTAAGCGCAGCGGCTCGCGCCACCATACGTTCAAAGGTGTCCTGCTCCGGGATCGCCCTGCGTTCGGTCACATTCAGCGACTGATGACCGGTAAAATAACGCGAGGCCTGCTGTTTTTCCTGTCGCGAGAAGGTTTCCCAGGCCTCCGGGATAAACAACGCGGAAGGCTGGCGGGTATCAAACGGAATAGCGCCGACCATTATCGGCTTAGCGATGCCCTGCGCTTTGGCATCGGCGAACAGATTATGTAATTTTTGTTGGAAAGGACTGTCTGGCGAATCGCCGTTGACGGCAGGTTCATTGAAACGGGCGAAGCATCCTGACGTCGTAAAACTGCGGTACGGCGACATAAAGAAAAAGCGATCGGGCGCAAGTGTTGCCATGGTCTGCTGTACTTCCTCGGCCAGTGACGTATCCATATCATCCTCCAAAATGATAAAGGTTTTAATAATGATTATCATTTATATTTTCGGGCGCTAACCTAAAAGCAAACAGGCAGTATGTCAACTCCTGGGGTAGCACAATGTGCGACTAAGGCTTGCATCCCTTATCCTTAATAATGAAAATGAGAAGCATTAATCACTCAGTACAGGAACCGATTAGTGAGACTGTCTTCTCTCCCCACCCTGCTTATTACGCTTGCCGTTTTCGGATTCTCCTCAGCCCAGGCCGCTGACTGGCCGCGCCAGGTCACGGACAGCCGCGGAAGCCACACGCTGGAGCGCAAACCCGAACGCATCGTTTCCACCAGCGTCACGCTCACCGGTTCGCTGTTGGCGATTGACGCCCCGGTCATCGCCAGTGGCGCCACCACCCCGAACAACCGTGTGGCGGACAGTCAGGGCTTTCTGCGCCAGTGGAGCGACGTGGCGAAAGCACGCAAACTGACGCGACTGTACATTGGCGAGCCGAGCGCAGAAGCCGTCGCGGCGCAGATGCCTGACCTGATTTTGATCAGCGCTACCGGCGGCGACTCGGCGCTGGCGCTGTACGATCAGCTGTCAACCATCGCCCCGACGCTTATCATCAACTACGACGATAAAAGCTGGCAGACGCTGCTGACCCAGCTAGGCGCGATCACCGGCCAGGAAAAACAGGCCGCCGCGCGCATCGCCGAGTTCGATAAGAAGCTGGCGAGCGTGAAACAGCAGTTAACCCTGCCGCCGCAGCCGGTGAGCGCGCTGGTTTACACCGCCGCCGCCCACACCGCCAACCTGTGGACTCCGGACTCGGCACAGGGCAAGATGCTGGAACAGCTTGGCTTTACGCTGGCGACACTGCCTGCCGGGTTACAGGCCAGCCAGAGCCAGGGCAAACGTCACGACATCATCCAGCTTGGCGGAGAAAATCTCGCCGCCGGGCTGAATGGCCAGGCGCTGTTCCTGTTTGCCGGTGACGAAAAGGACGAGAAAGCGATTTATGCCAACCCGCTGCTGGCGCACCTGCCTGCGGTTCAGAACAAACGCGTTTATGCGATGGGCACCGAATCCTTCCGTCTGGACTATTACAGCGCAATGCGGGTTTTAGACCGCCTCGCCGACCTGTTTTAACATGTTATTGTGCCTGACGGCGCGTCGCGACTCAGGCACTGGCTGGCTGCTGGCGAAACCGCCGCAGCTCGCTTAACAACAGCATCAACAGTACGCCAATCATCACCAGACCAAACCCGCTGACGCTGGCCGACGCCACGGGCGTCATCACAGCGCCCAGTCCGCCTAATAAGGCCGCGCCAATGGCGTCCCCGGTCACGTTCTGCGCGGTCCACAAACCGTTAATCCGTCCTAACATCTGTTCCGGCGTCTGGGTTTGCAGCAGGGTGTACTGCAACAGCGAACTTATTGCGCTCAGCCAGCCAAACAGCGCCAGGCAGACAACGCCCAGCGCCCAGATGGGCATCAGGGCGAACAGACCGATCGCCAGAAACGATCCCACGGTAGAAAGCAGCATAATCCACCCCGGCCGCACGCTGTGCGCCAGCTGTCCGCTGGTCAACGCGCCAACCGCCGCGCCGAGCGGAATGGCGGCGTACAATAAGCCAATCTGTGCCGCTGACATCTGCCAGCCGATCGCCAACGCCGGATACAGCACGCGCACGGCGCTGGCCATTGTCAGCAATCCTCCGAGCAGCGCGATCCCCCCGATTAGCGGGCTGGCAAGCAAAAAGCGAAATGCCGCGAGCAGCGACGTCAACGGATGCTCACGCGGCTGCGGCGGAGGCGGCAGAGCGGGTAAACTCAGCAATGGCAACAAAGTTATAAATGTTCCGGCCGCCGCCAGCCCGTAGTTCCATGCCACGCCGCCAGAGGCAAGAAGCAGCCCGCCGAGCATCGGCGAAATCACCGAGCCCAGACGTACGGTCAGCATTGTGATCGCCCCGGCCTGCATCAGGTTTTCGCGCCCGACCAGCGCAGGTGTTGCCGCCAGCAATGCGGTCACGCCGAGCGAGGCAAAGAAACCGTCCCACAAACCGAGCAGATAAATCGCCATCAGTGACGGCTCCGGCAGCATCGCATTCAGGCACAGGCCGATAAAGCCAATGCCGCAGGTGCCGCGCGCCAGCAGGATCACTTTTTTCCGCTCGTAACGGTCCGCCAGCACGCCGCCAACCATCAGCCCGATAAACATCGCGCTGCCGGTCAACGTCACCGAGAGACCGACCTGCCAGGTGGAGTGAGTCATCATCTGGATCTGCACAGGTACCGCCACGCCGAGCAAACCCAGCGAGACGATCGAGATAAAACGGGCGAGGAAGACCGCGCGAAAAGCAGGATGCGTCCTCAACAGACTGAGGTTGAGGAGCCAGGATTGTCGATTCATTACAAAACCTTGATGGGTACTTTTATTATCAATTCCGTGGCTGCACATGGTAACATATTCAAATAAGATCGATAACGATAATTACTATCATTATCAGGGAAGTGGATATGTCATGCTCTGTTTCCGTGACGCGCGCCATTGCCGTGCCCGGATTGTTGTTATTACTGATTGTCGCCACGGCATTAAGTCTCATCATCGGGGCCAAGCCCCTCCCCGCGGTCGTGGTGCTGGATGCGCTTCGCGGCAGTTGCCACAGCGCCGACTGCACGATCGTGCTCGACGCCCGTCTGCCGCGCACGCTGGCGGGTCTGCTGGCGGGGGGCGCGCTCGGCCTTGCCGGGGCGCTCATGCAAACGCTCACCCGTAACCCACTGGCCGATCCCGGCCTGCTTGGCGTCAATTCCGGCGCCAGTTTCGCCATCGTGCTGGGGGCGGCGCTGTTTGGCTTTTCCACACCGCAGGAGCAACTGGTAATGGCCTTTGCGGGCGCGCTGGTGGCGTCGCTGATCGTGGCGTTTACCGGTAGCCAGGGCGGCGGACAGCTCAGTCCGGTGCGCCTGACGCTCGCCGGCGTCGCGCTGGCGGCGGTGCTGGAAGGCCTCACCAGCGGGATCGCGCTGCTTAACCCGGACGTCTACGATCAACTGCGCTTCTGGCAGGCCGGTTCGCTGGATATCCGCAGCCTGCAAACGCTCAAGGTGGTCATTGTACCGGTACTGATCGCGGGAGCGACGGCGCTGATGCTGAGCCGGGCGCTCAACAGTCTGAGTCTTGGCAGTGATACCGCTACGGCGCTGGGCAGCAAAGTCGCGCGCACACAGCTTATCGGCCTGCTGGCCATCACCGTACTCTGCGGCAGCGCCACGGCGATCGTCGGGCCTGTCGCCTTTATCGGCCTGATGATGCCGCACATGGCGCGCTGGCTGGTGGGCGCCGACCACCGCTGGTCATTGCCTGTCACGCTGATCGCCACCCCTGCCCTGTTGCTGTTTGCGGATATCATCGGACGGCTGATTGTTCCCGGCGAACTGCGGGTCTCGGTCGTCAGCGCCTTTATCGGCGCGCCGGTGCTGATTTTTCTGGTTCGTCGACGCCCGCGAGGTGCCGCATGAGGCATATCTCCCGTCGTCTGTTTATCAGTTGCCTGCTACTGTTGCTTGCCTGCCTGTTAGTCGGTATGTGGAGTCTGCGCAGCGGCGCCGTAACGCTCGAAACCTCGCAGATTATCGCCGCCCTGCTCGGCGATGCGCCGCGCAGTATCACGATGGTCGTCACCGAATGGCGATTGCCGCGGGTATTGATGGCGTTGCTGATCGGCGCAGCGCTCGGGGTCAGCGGGGCGATTTTTCAGTCGCTGATGCGAAACCCCTTAGGTAGCCCCGACGTGATGGGCTTTAACACCGGCGCCTGGAGCGGCGTGCTGGTGGCAATGGTGCTGTTTGGCCAGCATCTGACCGCCATCGCGCTGGCGGCAATGGCGGGCGGTATTCTTACCTCGCTGCTGGTCTGGCTGCTCGCCTGGCGCAACGGCATTGAGACCTTCCGCCTGATCATCATCGGTATCGGCGTACGCGCGATGCTGGTGGCGTTCAACACCTGGCTGCTGTTGAAAGCCTCGCTGGAGACGGCGCTGACCGCCGGACTGTGGAACGCCGGGTCGCTGAACGGTCTGACGTGGGCAAAAACCTGGCCGTCCGCGCCGCTGATTATTCTCATGCTGATCTGCGCCGCCCTGCTGGTACGCCGAATGCGTCTGCTGGAAATGGGCGATGACAGCGCCTGCGCGCTGGGCGTCAGTGTCGAGCGTTCCCGCCTGATGATGATGCTGGTGGCCGTGGTATTAACCGCCGCCGCCACCGCGCTGGCCGGACCGATTTCGTTTGTTGCGCTCGTCGCGCCGCACATCGCCCGCCGACTTAGCGGTACCGCCCGCTGGGGATTAACCCAGTCCGCGCTCTGCGGGGCGCTGCTGCTGCTGGCGGCGGATCTCGGCGCACAGCAACTGTTTATGCCGTACCAGCTTCCGGTGGGCGTTGTCACCGTGAGCCTCGGCGGTATTTACCTTATCGCCTTGTTAATTCAGGAGTCCCGCAAAAAATGACCGAATCAGTAGCCCGTTTGCGTGGCGACCAGTTAACGCTGGGTTATGGAAAATTCACCGTTGCCGACAATCTTAGCGTCGCCATTCCGGACGGGCATTTCACCGCGATTATCGGGCCAAACGGCTGCGGCAAATCGACGTTGCTGCGTACCCTGAGCCGCCTGATGACGCCCGTACACGGACACGTCTGGCTGGATGGCGAGCACATCCAGCGTTACGCCAGTAAAGAGGTCGCGCGGCGCATCGGCCTGCTGGCGCAAAACGCCACCACCCCCGGTGATATTACCGTTCAGGAACTGGTGGCGCGGGGTCGCTACCCGCACCAGCCGCTGTTTACCCGCTGGCGCAAAGAGGATGAGGAAGCCGTTTCGCAGGCGATGCGCGCCACCGGTATTATCCATCTGGCCAACCAGAGCGTGGACACGCTTTCCGGCGGGCAGCGCCAGCGCGCATGGATTGCGATGGTGTTGGCGCAGGAAACGTCGATTATGCTGCTGGACGAACCCACCACCTGGCTGGATATCAGCCATCAAATCGATCTGCTGGAGTTGTTGAGCGAACTGAATCGCGAGAAAGGCTATACCCTTGCGGCGGTGTTGCACGATTTGAACCAGGCCTGCCGTTACGCTACGCATTTGATTGCCCTGCGGGACGGAAAAATTGTCGCCGAGGGCGCCCCCAGCGAGATTGTCAACGCCGGGTTGATTGAGGAAATCTACGGGTTGCGCTGCACCATCATTGACGATCCGGTCGCGGGTACGCCGCTGGTCGTGCCGCTTGGACGTTCAAACAGAGGTTAATGACGAAATGGCTTAGCCGGACAAGGTGCATATGCCCTGTCCGGCTGGCGGGTTTATTTATTCACCCGCCTCAATGCCGTTCAGCTTCCCGGCGATAACCGGACCAATCTTCTCAAACGCCGCAGGAGAAATGATCTCCACATGCGCGCAGTCCTGACCATACACCTCCAGTTCAGCGATCCACGGCGCCCAACTGCCTGTCGGACTCATCCCTGCGGGCAGCGTTTTTTCTGCCACAAACAGGGTCGCTCGCCCGTCAAACGGGACGCTGTGCGCGGTGCTCAGTAACCGCACAGCATCAGCATAGTTGCCTTCGATGGTGCTGAACAATTCACGGGAAGCCTTCCCCTGCTGGGCGGCCAGAAACGCTTCCCGCTCGCGATCGATTTCCGCCAGCACTTCCGGATCCAGCCCGTTGGCCTCTTTTTCCGACCAGTTTTGCGTTTCCGGCGGCCAGGTATCGAGCAGGCCCAGGAAAGCGACCGCTTCACCACGCGCGCGCAGGCGCGACGCAATGCCCTGCGCTAATGTGCCGCCGAGCGAATAGCCGAGTAAGTAATACGGGCCGTGCGGCTGTTGCGCCAACAGTGTCGCCAGATGGCGTTCACAGACCGCGTCCAGATCGGCACAGGTCTGCATCGGCCCCTGTGGACGGGGAGACTGAATGCCGGTAATCGACCACTGCGAACCGAGATAGCGTGACAGAACGCTAAACTGCCAGGCAAATCCCGACGCCGGATGGAAACAGAACAGCGTGGGTCCCCTGCCTTTACGCAGCGGCAGCAGCGTTTCAAAACCCAGACGCTGGCTCTGTACGTCGTCTTCGGCCTCCAGTAACGCGGCCAGTTGGCCAACCGTCGACGCCACCATCACCTGCCCCGGCGTCACCTGACGCGCGAAAATACGGCTGAGCTGCGCCGCCAGCTTCATCGCCAGCAGCGAATGACCGCCGAGAGCAAAGAAGTCGGCATCAATGTCGTTAACTTCACAGCCCAGCAGTTGGCTGAACGCCTGCGCCACCTGCGTCTCAACCCCCGCCAGCGGCGCACGGCCTTTGGCGCGCGGGGCCAGTTCCGGCATCGGCAACGCTTTTCTGTCGAGCTTGCCGTTGGCGCTGAGCGGCAACTGCGCCAGTTGTAGCAGCACCACTGGCACCATGTGCGGCGGCAATGTCTCGCGCAGTTGCGCCTGTAGCGCCGCAATATCCAGCGGCAGGCCGGACTGTGAAACCAGATACCCCACCAGTTGACGGGCGTCGCCGCCGGTCGCCGCCGCCTGATTAAAGACGCAGGCATGTACCACCGCCTGCTCAACATCAGGCAGCGCCTGCATCACGCGGTCGATCTCACCCAGTTCAATGCGCTGTCCGCGGATCTTGAGCTGATCGTCACTGCGCCCAAGGTACTCCACCGCGCCGTTATCCAGCCAGCGCGCAACGTCGCCAGTACGATACATGCGCTCGCCGGGGGCAAACGGATCGGCGATAAACCGGCTCGCGGTGAGATCCGGTCGCCCAAGATATCCCTGTGCCAGTTGAATACCGGTCAGGTAGAGATCGCCCGCCACGCCAGGCGGAACCGGATGCATCATCGCATCCAGAATGCGCAGCCCTGTGTTCCAGACCGGGAAGCCAATCGGTACGCTACTGCCGGTGACCGCTGCCAGTTCGTCACCCCAGGCGGGATACCAGCTGACATCTACCGCCGCTTCCGTCGGCCCGTACAGGTTATGCAGCGGCGCATGGGTCAGTTGCTCCCACTCCCGGCACAGCTCGGCGGGCAGCGCTTCGCCGCTACAGAAGACGTGTTGCAACGTGGCGCAGCTTTCGCGGGCGCTTTCCGGCGTTAGCGACGCCACAAACGCCGCCAGCATCGACGGCACAAAGTGGGTAGTCGTCACCCCATAATGGGCAAAGAAGCGCTGCATGGCGAGCGGATCGCGGTGTGCCTCCGGCTCGGCCATCACCAGCTTCGCGCCGGCGATAAACGGCCAGAAGAATTCCCAGACCGAGACGTCAAAACTGCACGGCGTTTTTTGCGCCACCACGTCGCTCGCCGTCAGCCCATAATGGTTTTGCATCCACAGCAGACGATTGACGATGGCGGTTTGCCCCACCATCACGCCTTTCGGCCTGCCCGTCGACCCGGAGGTGAAAATGATATAGGCGGTATGGTGCGGCTGAGATAAACCGAGCGGCTGGCCATCCCCGCCTGCCAGTGGTTCGCTGTAGCAAAGGCTTTCCAGCCCCGGCAGGTCGTTAAAGCGAGCACGCTGTTCTTCACTGGTGATTAGCAGTTTAGGTCGGGCATCTTCGAGCATCATCCGCAGACGATCGTCCGGATAGCCGGTATCCAGCGGCAGCCAGGCCGCACCGGCTTCGACAATGCCATGCAGAGCGAGAGTCAGGAAAACAGAGCGCGGTAACGCCACCGCGACGCTGTCCCCCGGTTTCACGCCGTGCTCGCGCAGCAGCGTCGCCAGCGCCACCACTTGCTCGCGCATTTCACGGTAGCTGAACTGATAACGCGCATCCGCCAGCGCCGGGGCGTTCGGCGTTCTTTTCGCCTGCTCCGCCACCAGCGCGCTGAGGGTCGTCCGAGGGATCGCGACCTCCGTGGCGTTGACGCTCTCCAGATGCCGCCACTCTGACGGCAGCAGCATGTCGGCATCGCCGCAGCGTAGCGCAGGATTTTCTGCAAACTGTTCAATCATCGCCGTCAGACGCGCGGCGTGCTTCGTCAGGGTCGCTTCATCATAACGCTGGCTGTTAGCCAGCAGCTCGATGCTCAGGCCGCCGTCTTCATCGGGGAACAACGCCAGTTCAAGATCGTTGACCGGACCGGTCGCCAGCGTATGGGTCTGTGCCTGAATGCCCGGAATATCCAGTTGATAATCAAAAACTTTAACATTGAGTACCGGACCAAACAGCGGCTCTTCTCCGGCGGCGCGCCCGCTGTCGCGAACGATCTGCTCTGCGTCGTAGCGCTGATGACGGCGCATTTTTTTCAACTGCGCCGAGAGTCGTTTCGCCAGATCCGCCAGACTTTCTGCGGCATCAATGCGTACCCCAAGCGGTAACACGTTAAGCACCGGTCCGGTCGCCGTCAGAGCTGCCGAACCCATCCGACGCATAAAGATAAAGCCCGCGGCGTACTCCATCCGGCTGCACAGCCTGCCGAGCCACAGCGCCACCAGAGCCAGCGCCAGATCGGTGCGCTGCACGTCAGGGAACTGCGCCGACAGCTGGCGAAACGCCCCTTCCGGCGCGTTCAGCTTCATGCGGACGATCTCTGCCGTTGTCGCGCGTCCCGGCAACGGCGCGGAAGACAGCGACGCGGGCGGCGGCAATTCCCGGCGCTGCTGAGCCCAGAACGCGCCGTCGCGCTGCCAGGCGTCGCTCTGGCGATACTGCTGATATTCCTCTACAACCTCAGCAAACGGCGTAAACGGCGAGGCGGGCGTGGGTTCATCACGCTGCCACGCGCGGTATATCGCCGCGATCTGACGGGTAATGGCCGGGAAACTAAAGCCATCGACCAGCAAATGATGATAGCGCTGATACCAGTACCAGCGGTTATCCGCTACCCGAATTAACTGATGAAACGCCAGCGGTTTACCGCTGTCCACGCGCAGATTTTGTTGCAGATCCGCCTGCATCAGCGCCAGCGCAGCGTCATGAGGATGGACGGCATCACGCAGATCGGTTATCTGCGGCCCGGCAAAGCGCAGAGAATCATCCACCCACTGCCAGACGTCGCCGTTATCTTCCGTAAAGCGCATCCGCAGCGTGTCGGCCTGCTCCATTCCGGCAACCACCGCGCGCGCCAGCAACGGCGCGTCCAGATGGCCAGTAAGCTCCACATAGTGGGCGACGCTCCAGGCCGACGGCAGCGTTGACAGTTTTTCTGCCATCCAGATGCCGGGCTGAGCGGCGACCAGCGGTAAACGTTGGCTCATAGCGCCTCCTGCGAAACGGCATAATGGTGAGGAAGCAAAGTACGCCAGTGTGTTTCCAGCCACTGCTGACACGCCGCCTGGGACTGAGGCCCGGCTACCACCTGCCAGCCAGCGGGCAGCGCGCACTGCTGCGGCCAGAGGCTAAACTGATGCTGACCATTTTGCAGAATGTAAAACAGTCCCTGCGGGTTATCGAAGGGATTCGTGAATTCCATACTCAACTCCTGTCGTGGAAAATCGCCTGCTTAACGCAGCGGCTGCCAGAGGTCGATAAGCCCCTGCATCAGCCCGCCGCGCCAGCAAAGCGCATCATGTCCGCCGTCAACCTGACGCCAGAAAACCGACTGCTGTGTTGTCTTTAGTTGTGCATAAAGCGCCTGGTTCGCCCGGAAAATCACCGGCTCCCGGACCCCGGCCTCCAGCACAATGCGCAAACCGTTGGCCTGAAGAAGCCCGGCTTTGAGTTGTTCTGTGATAAACCCGTCCTGATGGCCGCCGCGATGGGGCCACCAGTACGAACCGGACTGACTGAGTACGCAGCCGAAGCGCCCGGGCCAGTTCAGTCCGGCGTAAAGCGATGACAAGCCGCCGAAGCTCTGTCCGGCCACCAGCGTGCGATCGGCGCGGTCGCTGAACGGCGCAACGGCGTAAACCTGCGGCAATAATTCTTCCTGCACGGCCAGCCAGAAGTCGGGATTACAGGGAAGCTCGCGGCTGCGGTGAGCGGTATCGATCGCATCAATCAGCACGTACACCGCCTGCGGAAGCAGCCCTTGCTGCGTGAGTGACGTCAGCGCAGGCCAGACCGGCAGACTTTGCGCCCAGAACTGGCCGTCGAGCAACACAGCCAACGGACGCGTTTGCGGCCGATCGTCGCCGGTAGTAAAAACCCACACCCGTCGCGTATTGCCGAGGCGTTTGCTGCGCCATTGCACCACAGCTGGCAGAGAACGGGGCGGCTGCGGGCGATCCCAGCCGGGCTGCGCTGGCGCCTGGGGCATTTCCAGCGCCGACACGCCATGTCCTCGCCCGCCCTGCCAACTTACCGGGTTGAGCGGGTCGGCAATCGCCTGGGGCAACAACTGCCGCCAGCCTTCGCGCAACATGGTCCGATCGGGCGTTTCACCTGCCGCCAGACCGGCAAACACATCGTCACGCGCGGTAGGAATAAAGCAGTAGCTGCCGCGCCAGTGAGCGCCAAGAACTGTTCGCCATTGCCAGACATCCGTTCCGGCAATGCGCTGCATCGACTGAGGCAACTGGTTCTGATGATGGTCGGTCACGCCGGTGATATAGACCCACACACGCTGAATGGGGGAGCAGGTTTCATCGCCCTGCGGATCGCGCCACCAGAAGGTGACCTGGTAATTGCCGTTGGCATCGCGTGTCCATTCAGGACCGTTTTTTGACTGCCACCAGGCCTCGCTCCCAACCGTTAACGCCGTCACCGTCTTAACCCCATGTTTATTGTGAAATTTTTCATTGATTGATGAAATATATTGATAATATTATTGATAACTATTTGCATTTGCAATAGCGTATTGTCGCGCTGTGGGAAGCGCGAACACGTTTTAACCAACCGCACTGCGTGCTTTTCTGGAATGGAGGGTTTTCGCAGACGCGGGCGATATCGGGCCAGATGCGTCTTTCCGGCAACTGGTACACGTGGCTAAAGAAAAGCAGGATAAACAATGAACAAGAAGATTCATTCACTGGCCTTATTGGTCAATTTAGGGATTTACGGGGTCGCGCTGCCCGCCATGGCAGAAGAGACAACCGACAGCACAACCGCCTCTCATGAAGACACCATCGTCGTGACCGCCGCCCAGCAAAACCTGCAGGCCCCCGGCGTGTCGACCATTACCGCCGATGAAATTCGCAAAAACCCGCCCGCTCGCGACGTCGCGGAAATTATCCGTACGATGCCAGGCGTTAACCTGACCGGTAACTCGACCAGCGGTCAGCGCGGCAACAACCGCCAGATCGACATTCGCGGTATGGGGCCGGAAAACACCCTGATTCTGATCGACGGTAAGCCCGTCACCAGCCGTAACTCAGTGCGACTTGGCTGGCGCGGCGAACGTGACACCCGTGGCGATACGGCCTGGGTACCGCCGGAAATGATTGAACGCATTGAAGTGCTGCGCGGTCCTGCCGCAGCGCGCTACGGCAATGGCGCCGCCGGGGGCGTGGTGAATATTATCACCAAGAAAAGCAGCAGCGAGTGGCACGGCTCGTGGAACACCTATTTCAACGCGCCGGAGCACAAAGACGAAGGCGCGACCAAGCGCACCAACTTCAGCCTGAACGGCCCGCTCGGCGGGGATTTCAGCTTCCGTCTGTACGGTAACCTCGATAAAACCCAGGCCGACGCGCGCAACATTAACCAGGGGCATCAATCAGAGCGTACCGGCACCTATGCAGATACCCTGCCCGCCGGACGCGAAGGGGTCATCAACAAAGATATTAACGGCGTGGTGCGCTGGGACTTCGCGCCGATGCAGTCCCTCGAACTGGAAGCGGGCTACAGCCGTCAGGGCAACCTGTACGCCGGGGATACGCAAAATACCAACACGAACCAGTTGGTGAAAGATAATTACGGCAAAGAGACTAACCGTCTGTACCGTCAAAACTACTCGCTGACCTGGAACGGCGGCTGGGACAACGGCGTCACCACCAGCAACTGGGTGCAGTATGAACATACCCGTAACTCCCGGACACCGGAAGGTCTGGCGGGCGGTACCGAAGGGATCTTCGATCCGAAGGCCGCGCAGAAATATGTTGATGCCGACCTGAACGACGTGACCCTGCACAGTGAAGTCAGTATTCCACTGGATCTGTTGGTAAACCAGAACCTGACGCTGGGCACCGAGTGGACCCAACAGCGCATGAAGGACATGCTTTCCAACTCGCAAACCTTTATGGGCGGCGATATTCCGGGCTATAGCAGTACCGATCGCAGCCCGTATTCAAAAGCGGAAATCTTCTCGCTGTTCGCTGAGAACAACATGGAGTTGACCGACACCACCATGCTGACGCCGGGGCTGCGTTTCGATCATCACAGCATCGTCGGCAACAACTGGAGTCCGTCCCTGAACCTGTCACAGGGCCTCGGCGACGATTTTACCCTGAAAATGGGGATCGCCCGCGCCTATAAAGCACCGAGCCTGTACCAGACCAACCCGAACTACATTCTGTACAGCAAAGGCCAGGGCTGTTACGCCACGGGCGCGGCGTCCGGCATCGGCTGTTACATGATGGGTAACGATGACCTGAAAGCTGAAACCAGCATTAACAAAGAGATCGGCCTTGAGTTCAAACGCGACGGCTGGCTGGCGGGCATTACCTGGTTCCGCAATGATTACCGCAATAAGATTGAGGCGGGTACCGCGCCGATGAACCGCACGTCCATCACCAGCAAAGGGAAAACCACTTACACCGATATTTACCAGTGGGAGAACGTACCCAAAGCCGTGGTTGAAGGTCTGGAAGGAACGTTAAACGTGCCGGTCAGTGAAACGGTGAACTGGACTAACAACATCACGTACATGCTGCAGAGTAAGAACAAAGAGACCGGCGAGCGCCTGTCGATTATTCCAGAGTACACGCTGAACTCAACGCTGAGCTGGCAGGTGCATCAGGACGTCTCGCTGCAGTCCACCTTCACCTGGTACGGCAAACAAGAGCCGAAGAAATACGACTACCAGGGTAAACCGGTGACGGGTTCAGACAAACAGTCCGTCAGCCCGTACAGCATCGTTGGCCTGAGCGCCACCTGGGACGTGACCAAGAACGTCAGCCTGACCGGCGGCGTGGATAACGTCTTCGACAAGCGTTTGTGGCGTGAGGGGAATGCCCAGACTACCGGCAGCACGACTGACGTCTCGTATATGCGTGGCGCAGGCGCGTACACGTATAACGAACCGGGTCGTACGTGGTATATGAGCGTAAACACCCACTTCTGATATCAGCACACCCTTCCGCGCGGGCGGAAGGGTGTTATTATCACCCCATGCAAATCACCCATTCTCGTCTCCCCTTCGCCGACCTTACGCTGCACGTCGTCACTTTCGATCCTGCCAGCTTTCAGGAAAGCGACCTGCTGTGGCTCCCTCACTACACGCGTCTGATGAACGCCGGACGCAAGCGTAAAAGCGAGCATCTGGCAGGCCGGATTGCCGCCGTACATGCGTTAAGGGAGTATGGCGTCAAAAGCGTACCGGGCATCGGCGATCGGCGTCAGCCGCTCTGGCCGGAAGGGCTGTTCGGCAGCATCAGCCACTGCGGCAATACCGCACTGGCGGTAGTCTCCAAAGAGCCGGTGGGGGTTGATACAGAAGCCTTGCTTTCGCCGCAGACGGCGGAAGAACTGGTAAGAAGTCTCGTTTCGGAGACTGAGCAGGAACGTCTGAAAGCGTGTCGCCTGCCCTTTGAACAGGCGCTGACGCTGGCCTTTTCCGCCAAAGAGAGCGCTTTTAAAGCCACGCCAGCGTCAGAGCAGCATCACGCCGGGTTTCACCACTATGAGATTGTCGACGTGCAGGCAAACCTGCTGCGTCTGCGCCACCGCGCGCTGCGTTGGCGCGTGCAGTGGCATCTCACCCAACAGCATCTGATCACGCTGGCCCGCGGTTAACCGTTGAGCAACTCACGCGCCTGATTCGCCACAGACTGCGCGTCAAAGCCGTGGTGTTGTCGCATCCAGCGCCGATCCGCCGCCGCAGCGTATTCACCGTCCGGAATACCCAACCGTTTCAGTACCGCGCCGCTGCCCGCTTCTGCCAGCGCCTCCGCCACCAGACTGCCCAGCCCGCCGTTAACGTTATGTTCTTCAACGGTTATTACCGCCTTGCACCCTTTCAGCGCAGCCAACAGGGCCTGTGTATCACAAGGGCGGATTGACGGCACGCCAATTACCGTCGCATGGATACCGGCGTCGGCTAACAGCGAGGCGGCATCCACCACTTCATGTACCGTCGACCCTGTCGCCACCAGCGCCAGATCGTCACCTTCGCGTAACGTCACAACCGCGCCAGGCGCAAAGCGATAGTCCTCACCATACAGCTCCGGCAGCGCTTTGCCGTCCATACGGATATATACAGGACCGACATAACCGAGGGCGTAGTCGATGATCTGACGGCATTCGCGCGGAGACGAAGGGGCGAATATCTGGATATTGCCAAATCCCCGCATAACAGCGAGATCGTCGATCGAATGGTGGGTACTGGCCAACGGCCCATAGCTGGCCCCGGCGTTCAGGCCAAACAGCTTCACGTTCGTGTTGTTGTAACAAACATCGACTTTGATTTGCTCGTTAGCCCGGGAAATCAGGAACGGTGCGGCGTTACACGTGACGGCGACTTTCCCGCCCAGCGCCAGCCCTGCCGCCGTACCGACCATGCTTTGCTCGGCGATCCCCACGTTAACCAGCCTGCCGGGAAACTGTTTGATAAACGGGGCAATCTTCGCCGTCGAGGTGGAGTCCGCCACCACCGGCACCAGGTCGACGCCCTTTTCCACGGCATCAATAAACGCCTGAACCATCACGTTCGCGAGGTGTTCTGCATTACTCATCTTTCAGTTCCTCCAGTGCCAGTGCGATTTCTTCGCCTTTCGGTACGCGGTGGTGCCATTCCGGACGTCCCTGAATAAAGGAGATCCCTGCGCCTTTGGTGGTGTTGGCGATAATGACATTGGGTTTACCCGCCTGTTTCAGCCCTTCCAGCGCGGCAACCACCGACGCCATCTCATTGCCTTCACACTCCGTTACCGCCATACCAAACGCCCGCCATTTATCGGCCAGCGGGTCCGTATTCAGGATTTCGCGGGTCGGCCCGGCAAGCTGAAGATTGTTTTTATCGTTAATGATGATCAGGTTATCCAGCCCGTAATGCGCTGCCGCCAGCGCGGCTTCCCAGTTACTGCCTTCTGCCAGCTCGCCGTCGCCGGTAATCAAAAAAATGCGGCGGGCGCTGTTGCTTTTTTTGGCTGCCAGCGCCAGTCCCACCGCAACAGGCAAACCGTGGCCCAGCGCGCCCGTGTTCAACTCAATGCCGGGGGTTTTCTGGCGAACCGGGTGTCCGGGAAGATGGGAGTTGGCATGCTGGTAGGTTTCCAGCCAGTCGACGGGGAAAAATCCCGCTTCTGCCAGCACGCAGTAATAGCACCCCACCGCGTGCCCTTTAGACTGGATGTAGATGTCGCGCTGGTCATCGTCCAGGCGATCCGGCGCGACGTTGAGAATACGGAAGTAGAGCGCGGTCAGCAGTTCAACCTGAGACAAGTCGGCACCGGTGTGGCCGCCTGCGGGACTGTTGGCGTTGAGTCTGACAATGTGGCGGCGCACGGCTCGCGCCTTGCGCTCAAGCGTCTGGATATCGTAATTGTAGGGATTCATTTAATACCTCTGAATTTATTTTCAACATGGAATATTTATTCCACCAGGAACTAAAAAAACCAGACATCCCCAGGCGTTGCATGACATGGCTTGTGCCGCTGCAGGATACTCAGGAACATTCTGTCTCCTTACCGCAACTGGATTAACGAACGACATATTCAATTGACTTAATGCTTCACTGAATATATATTCACACTTGATTCTTTATTCAATTATGCGACCTTTTTCTCAGCTTTGTCCAATGCTGTTTTTGAGGATTGGTTAAACTTAGAGCTTTGTCACACTTACCAGCTTTGTCTTTTCGCGTATGATAATACCCTCTAAGATAATGGCGGTACGGAACGTATGTGTCTGGCTATGATGAATTTTTTTGGGGAATACTATGGCAAAGCAGGATGAACAACGGCTATTGGTTAAAATCGCAACCCTTTACTATCTCGAGGGTCGCAAACAGTCCGATATTGCTCAGCTTCTCTCGCTTTCTCAGTCGTTTATCTCCCGCGCAATCACCCGCTGTCAAAAAGAGGGCGTGGTGAAAATCAGCGTCGTTCAACCGTCCAATATTTTTCTTAATCTTGAGAAAGGCATCGAAGAACGCTACGGGTTGAAACAAGCCATCGTGGTGGATACGGAAGAAGATGCCAGCGATCACGCCCTTAAACGCGCCATAGGCTCCGCCGCGGCCCACTATCTTGAAACCCGTCTGCGGCCTAAAGATCTGGTTGGCGTCTCGTCGTGGAGTTCAACCATCCGCGCAATGGTCGACGAAGTCCATACACAAAATCTGAAGGCGGGCGGCGTCATTCAACTTCTCGGCGGCGTCGGACCAAACGGCAACGTGCAGGCTACCATCCTCACCCAAACGCTGGCGCAGCACCTGAACTGCGATGCCTGGCTTCTGCCCTCGCAAAGTATCGAAGGTTCGGTGGAAGAGAAAAACCGGCTTATCGCCAGCAAAGACGTCGCCGATGTGATCTCACGCTTCGATAACGTTGATATCGCCATTGTCGGCATCGGCATTCTCGAACCGTCGCAGCTCCTCAAAACCTCCGGGAACTATTATCACGAAGATATGCTCCAGGTGCTGGCCGATCGCGGTGCCGTAGGGGATATCTGTCTGCACTACTATGACAAAAACGGTCAACCTGTTTTACAGGACGACGAAGATCCGGTGATCGGCATGGCGCTCGACAAAGTGAAAAAATGCCCAAACGTCGTGGCGCTGGCTGGCGGTACCGACAAAGTCGCGGCCATTAAGGGGGCGCTAAACGGCGGCTATATTGACGTTTTGATCACCGACTATCCCACCGCTCGCCAGTTGGTCACCGCCTGAATTCCGCCTCACTGTACTGCCTTTGCGTTGCGATCCTTGTGCGCAAAGGCATTAAAAATCTTTAAATTTCAATAAACTGAAAGGATTCACCTCCACGTAATTTTCACTGGTCTTTGCTATTCTGCGCACTCTCTAAGTGTGATTCTCAGCACAATTGATGATTTTTTCGGTAGCTCAGCCCAACGATTGTGGCTAAGGTATTAAATAAATAATCAATACCGAATATATATTCACAAACAAAAATACGCGACGTCACAGCCAGCCTGATGAAGTAAAACGCGACAACGAGGGATGCCATTCTGCCTTCTACGCCGGGACGCAATGTGACTCAGGAGACAATCTATGTGTACAGCGAAGAAAGGGTTCATTATCGCGCTGGATGAAGGCACCACCAACGCGAAAGCGGTCGCGCTAGACGACAGGGGCAACGTGGTCGCGAAATACTCTCAGCCGCTGGCGATTCAAACGCCGCGGGAAGGCTGGGTGGAACAATCCGGCGAGGTATTGATTGAGGCATCCCTGGACGTGATCGCCAGGGCCATTCAGCATGTCGGCGCAGACAACGTCGTTGCGCTGGCGATCAGTAATCAGCGTGAAACCGCCATCGGCTGGTATCGCGACAGCGGTAAGCCGCTGAATGCCGCGATCACCTGGCAGTGCACGCGCAGCGCGGCCTGGTGTGAGGCGCTGCGCCAGGACAACCAGGAGCCGTTGATTAAAGCCACAACCGGCTTGCCCATCGCCCCGCTGTTCTCGGCCTCGAAAATGCGCTGGCTGCTGGAATCGATACCTGACGGTGCGCGACTGGCGGAACAGGGAAAAATTTGCCTGGGCACCATCGACAGTTGGCTGCTGTGGAACTTAACCGGCGGCGAGGCCTTCTCCTGCGACTACTCCAACGCCGCCCGCACCCAACTGCTTAACCTGCAAACCGGGCAATGGGATGAGGCGATGCTGGCGCTGTTCGCGATCCCCCGCGTCGCGCTGCCGGAAATCAAACCCTCCAGCGGCCTGTTTGGTCATACCCGCGGCCTGGCCGGGATCCCGGATGGTATTCCGGTGATGTCGATGGTTGGCGATTCTCACGCCGCCCTGTTTGGTCATGCGCTTGGCGAACTGGGGTGTGTTAAAGCTACCTACGGCACGGGTTCCTCAGTCATGGCGCCAGTGAAGTCGGCGCAGTGCGCTATCCACGCGCTGGCGACCACCATCGCCTGGCATGATGGCGAACGCATTGTTTACGGTCTGGAAGGCAACATTCCGCACACCGGCGACGCGGTTGCCTGGATGGCGGACAGCACCGGACTGAGCGAGCTGCCTGACGACGAGCTGGCGCATGAACTTAACACCCTTCCCGCTTCCGTTGAATCGACCCTCGGCGTTTACTTTGTCCCGGCGCTGACCGGGCTAGGCGCGCCCTGGTGGGATGACAGCGCGCGGGGCGTGATCTGCGGACTCAGCCGCGGGGTAAAGCGGGCGCATCTGATCCGCGCCGCCCTCGAGTCTATTACCTATCAGATAGCAGACGTGGTCGTTGCCATGCAACAGCACGACGATTTCAGCTTAACGGCGCTCATGGTTGACGGCGGTCCAACAAAAAATGACTGGTTGATGCAATACCAGGCGGATCTGTTGGGCTGTCCGGTGATGCGCAGCGATGTGCCGGAACTTTCCGCCATCGGCGCCGCGTTGCTGGCGCGCAAAGCGCTTCACCCCGGCTCGCTGAGCGATCTTAAAGACCTCTTAACCGAGCACAGTACTTTTCAGCCCGACATGGCGCGCCACCGTCGACTGCAACAACGATGGCAGGCGTGGCGCCATGCGGTGAACAGAACATTATGGAAACCGGCCTCGTCGGTCTGACGCCTTACCAGGGAATAACGGCTGACTGAATACACTCACTCAACAAAGGAGGACTCCGGCCCATAACAAATCTGGCTTTACGTTGTTTCACCGTACCCGACAATAACAACACAGAGAGAACATTGTCATGAAATTACGTTTAACGCTGTTAACCGCTGCTACCCTGACCGCGTTGTCCTTTGCCGCGCATGCCGTCGAAAAAGGGACAATTATGATTATGGTCAACTCGCTGGATAATCCGTATTACGCCTCTGAAGCGAAAGGCGCCAGCGAAAAAGCGCAAGAATTAGGTTACAAGACCACAATTCTTTCGCACAGCGAAGATGTGAAAAAACAAAATGAGCTCATCGATACCGCCATCGGTAAAAAAGTTCAGGGCATTATCCTTGATAACGCTGACTCAACGGCCAGCGTTGCGGCAATTGAAAAAGCGAAAAAAGCGGGAATACCGATTGTCTTAATCAACCGTGAAATTCCGGTAGATGATGTGGCGCTGGTGCAGATTACCCATAATAACTTCCAGGCCGGTTCGGAAGTCGCCAACGTATTTGTGGAAAAAATGGGTGAAAAAGGCAAATACGCTGAGCTGACCTGTAACCTCGCGGATAATAACTGCGTCACCCGTTCCAAATCATTCCACCAGGTCATCGACCAGTTCCCTGATATGGTCAGCGTCGCGAAACAGGATGCTAAAGGCACGCTGATTGACGGCAAACGCATCATGGACAGTATTCTGCAAGCGCACCCTGACGTGAAAGGCGTTATCTGCGGAAACGGCCCCGTCGCGCTTGGCGCTATCGCCGCCCTGAAAGCCGCTAACCGCAGCGACGTCATTGTCGTCGGCATTGACGGCAGCAACGACGAACGCGACGCGGTGAAAGCGGGTTCGCTGCAGGCTACCGTGATGCTTCAGGCTCAGGCCATCGCGGCGCAGGGGGTGACCGATCTGGATAACTACCTGCAAAACGGCGTGAAGCCCGATAAACAGCGCGTGATGTTCCGCGGCATTCTCATCACTAAAGATAACGCAGATAAAGTCCAGGATTTCAACATCAAGTCCTGATCCCGGGGAGTTGCGCCTCTCACGAGGCGCAGAGGAGAACATTATGTCTAAAAAAGCCTGGCTGGCGCTGGCCGTATTGACCATGGGAGGGTGCCGCATCGTCTCGCAACAGGAACTGGCGGACCTTAAATCTCCCCCCAACCCCCATATGGCCAACATTGACCAAACGTGGCAAAACCAGATTGTCCCGCAGATTGTCGGGCAGGCGCGTCCCGTCGCCGAACTGATGGCGGCGCTGGGCGCGGAAAAAGACATTGACAGCGCCTGTCAAAAGCTGGGCTTTCGTTCTCAGGATGAGAACCCCTGTCTCTTTTACGTCAAGGTAGCAGGAAAGATCAGCCAACTCGACACGGCGTCACGCAGCGGCAAGATGACGGTCGCGGATAAGAGCGGCAGCGATGTGGTCGTCCAGATCGGTCCGACGCTGCGCGGCACGCAGTTGCGCGATGCGTATAAAGGGGCCAGCTACGGTGATTTCAACGACCAGGTGTTGTTCGGCGAATATGGCCGGGCAATTAACGAGCAGGCCGTCAACATGATCCAGGCGGCGCCACTGAAAACCGGCGAATCCGTCGAGGTGTATGGCGTATTTTCCAGTTGGGATATTCCCCAAACACTGCCTGCGATTACGCCCGCCAAAATCGACCTGGCAGGAGGGGAATAATATGCAGCCGCATAATCGCGTCGCGCCCGACTGCGCTGAGTCTGAAGTGATTATTGAAACCCGTGCGCTGTCGCGCGTTTATCCCGGGGTGGTGGCGTTAGATAATGTGAATTATCGGGTCTACCGGAATAAGGTCAATGTACTGATTGGCGAAAATGGCGCGGGTAAATCGACCATGATGAAAATGCTCGCCGGGGTGGAAACGCCCTCCTCCGGGCAACTGTTTCTTGATGGTCAACCTGTCTCGCTAAATTCGACACATCAGGCGGAGAAACTGGGGATCAGCATTATTTTTCAGGAGCTGAATTTATTTCCCAATATGAACGTCATGGATAATATTTTCATGGCTAACGAATTTTTCCAGAAAGGACGAATCAACGAAAAATATCAGTATGCGTTGGCGAAATCTTTACTGGAAAGACTGGAGCTGGACGTTGACCCTTATACGCCGCTAGGGGAACTCGGCATCGGCCACCAGCAACTGGTGGAAATCGCCCGCGCGCTGTCTAAAGACACGCGAGTGCTGATCATGGATGAACCTACCTCCGCCCTCAGCCAGTCTGAAGTGAAAGTGCTGTTCAACGTGATCGAACAGCTGAAGCGGCGCGGCGTGACCATTATTTATATCTCCCACCGTCTGGAAGAACTGATGGAAATTGGCGACAACATCACCATTTTCCGCGACGGTCGGTTTATCAGCGAACGCCCCGTTTGTGACGCCAGCATTCCGTGGATCATCGAACAGATGGTGGGCGACAAGAAAAAACATTTCGATTACCAGGCCGCGCCACACGGCGACACCGTGCTTGCCGTACAGGGCCTGACCGCGCTTCACCCCAGCGGTGGCTACAAACTCAATGACGTTTCGTTTCGCTTACGCAAAGGCGAAGTGATCGGCATTTACGGTCTGCTGGGCGCCGGGCGCACAGAGTTGTTTAAGGGGCTGGTAGGCCTGATGCCCTGCCAGAGTGGAAAGATAGACCTCAACGGCGAACGCATTGATAACGCCCACTTCCAGTCGCGACTGAAAAAAGGGCTGGCGCTGGTGCCTGAGGACAGACAGGGTGAAGGCGTGGTGCAGATGATGTCGATCCAGTCCAACATGACCTTGTCAGACTTCAGCCTGAAGGGGTTTCGTCGGGCCTGGCAATGGTTGAACCCGCATAAAGAGCAGGCCAGCGTGAAGGAGATGATCCAGCAACTGGCAATTAAGGTCAGCGATCCCGAACTGCCCATTACTTCCCTGAGCGGCGGCAACCAGCAGAAAGTGGTACTGGGCAAGGCGCTGATGACGCAGCCTCAGGTGGTGTTTCTTGATGAACCGACCCGCGGCATCGACGTGGGCGCGAAAACCGACGTCTATCACCTTATCGGCAAAATGGCGCAGCAAGGGTTGGCAGTGATGTTTTCGTCATCCGAACTCGACGAAGTGATGGCGCTGGCGGATCGCATTCTGGTTATGGCCGATGGCCGCATTACCGCCGATGTTCCCCGCGATGCCGTCACGCGCGAGGCGTTAATCGCCGCGTCTACTCCACAAGATTAATCAGGCTGGAATCCATCATGAACCAGAAATATATGATTTATATGTACCTGCTAAAGGCCAGAACATTCATCGCGTTGCTGCTGGTGATTGCGTTCTTTAGCGTGATGGTACCGAATTTCCTGACCACGTCTAACCTGCTGATTATGACGCAGCATGTGGCAATCACCGGGCTTCTGGCTATTGGCATGACGCTGGTGATCCTGACGGGCGGCATCGACCTGTCCGTGGGCGCCGTTGCCGGGATCTGCGGCATGGTGGCGGGCGCGCTGTTAACCAACGGCCTGCCCATCTGGGGCGGTAATATCCTCTTTTTTAACGTGCCGGAGGTGATCCTCTGCGTCGCCCTGTTCGGCATCCTCGTCGGGTTCATCAACGGCGCGGTAATTACCCGCTTCGGCGTGGCGCCGTTTATCTGCACCCTCGGCATGATGTATGTCGCCAGGGGCTCCGCCCTGCTGTTTAACGACGGCAGCACCTACCCCAACCTCAACGGGATGGAGGCGCTGGGCAACACCGGTTTCGCCACGCTGGGCTCCGGCACCCTGTTGGGCATTTATCTGCCTATCTGGCTGATGATTGGCTTCCTGCTGCTGGGTTATTGGATCACCACCAAAACGCCGCTTGGCCGCTATATCTACGCCATCGGCGGCAACGAGTCCGCCGCGCGCCTTGCCGGCGTGCCGATCGTTAAAACAAAAGTCTTTGTATACGCCTTCTCCGGACTGTGCGCGGCCTTTGTCGGACTGATTGTCGCCTCGCAGCTGCAAACCGCGCATCCGATGACCGGCAATATGTTTGAAATGGACGCCATTGGCGCCACCGTACTGGGCGGAACCGCGCTGGCAGGTGGGCGCGGCAGGGTTTCCGGCTCCATTATCGGCGCTTTCGTCATCGTCTTTCTCGCCGACGGGATGGTCATGATGGGCGTCAGTGACTTCTGGCAGATGGTCATTAAAGGGGTGGTTATCGTCACCGCCGTGGTGGTCGATCAGTTCCAGCAAAAGCTCCAGAACAAAGTCATTCTGATGCGCCGCCATGAAGAAAAGCTGGCGGCGGCGCCCTCGGCAAAAACCGCATCAAGCTAAACCGCATCATTCCGCCGGGCGGAGGCTGCCCGGCTTAAACAGGAGAAAAAATATGCAACGCAATTTTCAGGGGAAAACCGTGGTTATCACCGGGGCATGTCGGGGAATTGGCGCCGGCATCGCCGAACGCTTCGCCCGCGACGGCGCAAATCTGGTGATGGTGTCCAACGCGGAGCGCGTCCATGACACCGCAGAGCAACTGCGCCAGCGCTATCAGGCGGATATCCTGTCACTGCAGGTCGATGTGACCGATGAGGCGCAGGTGCAGTCGCTGTACGAGCAGGCCGCCGCCCGCTTCGGGACTGTCGATGTATCCATCCAGAATGCCGGAGTCATCACCATCGACTATTTCGACCGGATGCCGAAGGCGGATTTCGAAAAAGTGTTGGCGGTAAACACTACCGGGGTATGGCTGTGCTGTCGTGAAGCGGCAAAATACATGGTTAAACAGAATCAGGGTTGCCTGATCAATACCTCGTCAGGTCAGGGGCGACAGGGCTTTATCTACACCCCGCATTACGCCGCCAGCAAGATGGGTGTTATCGGTATCACCCAGAGCCTGGCGCACGAGCTGGCGCCGTGGAATATCACCGTCAACGCCTTCTGTCCGGGCATTATCGAAAGCGAAATGTGGGATTACAACGATCGCGTATGGGGCGAGATTCTCAGCAGCGAAGAAAAACGCTACGGCAAAGGGGAACTGATGGCGGAATGGGTGAAAGGGATCCCGATGAAACGGGCCGGGAAACCCGAGGATGTCGCCGGGCTGGTGGCTTTCCTTGCCTCTGACGATGCGCGTTACCTTACCGGGCAGACCATTAATATTGATGGCGGCCTGATCATGTCGTAATCCCCGCCGGGGACTATGTGGAGAGAAATCACTATGATCGCAAAAGATTTTGCCCGGCAGTTATTTAACCTCGAAGGGCGCGTCGCCTTCGTTACCGGCGCGGGTAGCGGTATCGGCCAAATGATAGCCTGGGCCCTTGCCAGCGCGGGCGCGCGCGTGGTCGGTTTTGACCTGCGGGAAGACGGCGGGCTGAAAGAGACCGTACAGAATATCGAGGCCATCGGCGGGCAGGCCGCCCTCTACGCGGGCGATGTCCGGCAACTCAGCGACCTGCGCGCGGCCATCGCTTTCACCCACGAACGTTTTGGTCGCCTCGATATCGCGGTTAACGCCGCCGGGATCGCCAACGCTAACCCGGCGCTGGAAATGGAAAGCGAGCAGTGGCAGCGGGTGATTGATATCAACCTGACGGGCGTGTGGAACTCGTGCAAAGCCGAAGCGGAACTGATGCTGAAAAGCGGTGGCGGCGCCATTATTAATATCGCCTCTATGTCCGGGATCATCGTGAACCGGGGCCTTGATCAGGCGCATTACAACAGTTCGAAAGCCGGCGTGATCCATCTTTCGAAAAGTCTGGCGATGGAGTGGATTGAGAAAGGGATTCGGGTCAACTCCATCAGCCCGGGTTATACCGCCACGCCAATGAATACCCGCCCGGAAATGGTGCATCAGACGCGGGAATTTGAAAGCCAGACGCCGATTCAACGTATGGCGAAGGTGGAAGAGATGGCCGGTCCGGCGCTGTTTCTCGCCAGCGATGCCGCGTCGTTTTGCACGGGGGTAGATTTGGTGGTGGATGGCGGGTTTATCTGCTGGTAAACATTCGCCCGCAGCCAGTGAAGACTGCGGGCTTTCATTTTTCTGAATCTCAGCACCGGCCTGAAGCCGGAAAGCGTCAGGCGCCCGCGATTACCCGACTCTTCTCATCTCTTCTTACTGTGTATGTAAACAGTAGGCGTTTTTTTTCAGAAAACGTTTAGATCTACATGCCGGGAAACAGTACGCCGTTGCCCGGCGCTTCGCGATCCAGATGAATAAAGTTCAGATGGCGTTCATACTGGTCGAGAATATCGGTAATCACCTGCTCTTTGCTGTAGTCCATCAGGTCGTTACCCTGACTGCCTTCCAGCAGGAAAGTTTCCAGACGATAGTAGGTCGATTTACCACTGCGGGCACGGTAGGTGAAACCCGGCACCGCGTACTGCTGCGGCCAGATCTGGTAGATAAAATTCCGTTCGTCGCCCATGTATACCCGCAGATCCAGATGGCCGAGGTTTTCGCCCTCTTCCGGCGGCAGGCTTTTTAGCGCTACCCTGGCGCCGCGCAGTGTGAGCTCCTGGGCCACTTCTTCCATCGCCGGGAAGCATACCGTCTCCATCATCTGGCGGGTATAGCGCGTGCCAGGATAGTTCATCAGCCGCGATAAGCGTTTTTTCCAGCTCAGCCGATCCTGTACGCCCATCGGACGCGGCGCGGTGTGTCGGCTGGCGCTTTCCCGGCGATAATCCTCGACCTTCAGCGATTTATACAGCCCGGCCATGACAAAGAATATGACGAAGCTAAACGGTAGCCCCATGATGACCGTGGTGTTCTGCAGCGCGGAAATACCGTTCGTCATCAACATGCCGAGCGTCAGCAGGCCGATGGCGACAGACCAGAAAATGCGCAGCCAGTTTGGCGCATCGCTGTTAATGTCTTTTAGCTTTGAAGTAAAGTTACCCAACACCAGCGCGCCGGAATCTGCGGAGGTCACATAGAACAGCAGGCCTGTGATTGTCGCCACCGAAGCGCTGAAGGTGAACGCCGGATACTGGGCCAGCAGGCTGTAAAATCCACGCTCCGGATGCGCCATCGCTTCGGATGCAAAGCCTGCATCGCCGTGAATAATTTCGTACAGCGCGCTGTTGCCAAACACCGACAGCCACAGCAGGGTAAAGGTGAACGGAATAATCAGCGTGCCGAAAACGAACTGACGAATCGTACGCCCGCGCGAAATACGCGCCAGGAACAGGCCGACAAACGGTGACCACGCCACCCACCACGCCCAGAAGAACAGCGTCCAGTTGTTCATCCACTCGACCGGGCGATCAAAAGCAAAGCTGTTCAACGTCATGCCCATAAAGCGATTCACGTAATCACCCACGTTAAGCACCAGCGCATTGAGCAGGAATGACGTATCGCCCATAAACAGCACAAACAGAATCAGCCCCAGCGCCAGCGCAACGTTCAGTTCGGACAGCACGCGAATGCCCTTATCGACGCCCGAGGTGACAGAAATCGTGGCGATAATCACCGACAGCACTATCAGCGCCGCCTTTGCCGCCATTGAGTCCGGGATATCGAACAGCACGCTAAGCCCGTAGTTCAGTTGCACCACGCCAATCCCAAGGGTGGTGGCGATGCCGAAGATGGTGCCAATCACCGCCGCGATGTCCACGCTGTGTCCTATCGGTCCGTTGATTCGTTTACCAAAGATGGGATAGAGCGCCGAACGAATGGTCAACGGCAGGTTATAGCGATAGCTGAAGTAGCCCAGCGCCATGCCCATCAGCGCATACATCGACCAGCCGGTCAGGCCGTAGTGAAACAGGGTCCAGACCATCGACTGGCGAGCCGCTTCGACCGTCTGCCCCGCCCCTTCCGGCGGCTGCATATACTGCGTGACCGGTTCCGCGACCGAGAAAAACATCAGGTCGATACCAATCCCGGCGGCAAATAACATCGCAGCCCAGCTTAACAGGCTGAATTCTGGTTTGGACTGCTCAGGCCCGAGCTTCACTGAGCCAAAGCGCGAACAGGCGATAAAAATGACGAAGACGATATACAGCGTGGCGGCCAACAGATAATACCAGCCGAAGGTTTTCGATACCCAGTTCAACGTCTTGCCGATCCAGGCGGCGGAGAAATCACTAAAGAAGAGCGTGGTCAGGGAAAACAACAAAATCAGCCCGGCGGACGTATAAAAAACAACCGGATTGATTTTGTCTTTTTCTCTGCACGAGGGAAGGTCTGACATCCAGTATCCTCACTTTTATTGCAACTATTTGAAATCAAAAACGTAACAATTAATACACATTTATATTGAACGTTCAATCAAAAACCGTTCTAATAGATAAACAAAACTGATGAATGGAGTCCGAAAATGCCCAAACTGGGGATGCAACCGATTCGGCAACGGCAGCTGATTAATGCCACGCTGGAGGCGATCAATGAGGTGGGAATGCACGATGCGACGATCGCGCAGATCGCTCGCCGCGCCGGGGTTTCGACCGGCATCATCAGCCATTACTTCAGGGATAAGAATGGATTGCTGGAGGCGACGATGCGCGACATCACTAGCCAGCTCCGCCATGCGGTTTTGCATCGGCTGCGTGCGCTCCAGGGCGCCCGTGCCGAACTGCGCCTGCGGGCCATCGTCGCGGGGAATTTTGACGACACGCAGATAAGCCACGCGGCGATGAAAGCGTGGCTGGCCTTCTGGGCCAGCAGTATGCATCAGCCGATGCTGTATCGCCTTCAGCAGGTTGCCAGTAAGCGCCTGCTGTCGAATATCGTCTACGAATTTAAGCGTGAACTGCCGCGCGAACAGGCGCAGCAGGCGGGTTACGGACTGGCGGCGCTGATTGACGGGCTTTGGCTACGCGCCGCGCTGAGCGGCGAACCGTTTAATCTGAGTCTCGCCCAGGCGCTGACCACCCATTTCATCAGTCAGCATTTGCCGAAAGCCACTGACTAAACGAGGAGAACGCATGTCGCGAATGGCAGAACAACAGCTTTATATAGACGGTGGTTATACCGCCGCCTCCAGCGGTCACACCTTCGATACCATCAATCCTGCCAATGGCGATATTCTGGCGACGGTTCACGCCGCAGGGCGTGACGATGTCGATCGCGCCGTAAAAAGCGCCCAACACGGACAAAAAATTTGGGCGGCGATGACCGCGATGGAACGTTCGCGCATTCTGCGCCGGGCGGTGGATATTCTGCGCGAACGCAATGACGAGCTGGCCAGACTGGAAACGCTGGATACCGGAAAGCCGTTCAGCGAAACCGCCAGCGTGGATATCGTGACCGGCGCGGACGTACTGGAGTATTACGCCGGGCTGATCCCGTCACTGGAAGGCAGCCAGATCCCGCTGCGCGAGTCCGCTTTCGTTTACACCCGCCGCGAGCCGTTGGGCGTGGTGGCAGGGATCGGCGCATGGAACTACCCGATTCAAATCGCGCTGTGGAAGTCTGCTCCGGCGCTGGCGGCGGGCAATGCGATGATCTTCAAACCCAGCGAAGTGACGCCGCTCACCGCGTTAAAGCTGGCGGAAATCTACAGCGAAGCGGGTCTGCCGGACGGCGTATTTAACGTGTTGCCGGGCGCGGGTGCGGAAACGGGCCAGTATTTGACCGAACATCCCGGCATTGCCAAAGTGTCGTTTACCGGCGGGGTTGCCAGCGGCAAAAAAGTGATGGCGCATTCCGCGGCCTCCTCACTGAAAGAGGTCACGATGGAGCTGGGCGGTAAATCGCCGCTGATTATTTTCGAGGACGCCAACGTTAATCTGGCCGCCGACATCGCCATGATGGCGAATTTCTACAGCGCCGGGCAGGTCTGTACCAACGGCACCCGCGTGTTTATCCCGACAAAGATGAAAAGCGCCTTTGAACAGACGATCCTCTCCCGCGTGGCGCGAATTCGCGCAGGCGATCTGTTTGATCCGGCGACTAACTTCGGGCCTCTGGTCAGCTTCGCGCATCGGGAAAACGTTCTGCGCTATATCGAAAGCGGCAAGCGCGAAGGCGCAACGCTACTGTGCGGCGGCGGCGCACTGAAAGGCCGCGACGTTGAACATGGCGCGTGGGTTGCGCCAACGGTGTTCACCGACTGTCGCGACGAGATGACTATCGTACGGGAAGAAATCTTTGGCCCGGTCATGTCAATCCTCACCTATGAACGCGAAGACGAGGCAATTCGCCGCGCCAACGCGACCGACTATGGTCTGGCGGCAGGCGTGGTCACGCAGGATCTCAACCGTGCGCATCGGGTTATCCACCAGCTCGAGGCCGGGATCTGCTGGATCAACACCTGGGGGGAATCCCCGGCGGAAATGCCGGTCGGCGGCTATAAGCACTCTGGCATTGGTCGTGAAAACGGCGTGATGACGCTGCAAAACTACACCCAGGTAAAATCCATCCAGATCGAGATGGCCCCCTTCCAGTCCGTCTTTTAACCAGGAGGTCTCATTGCATTTTGACTATATCATTATTGGCGCCGGTTCTGCCGGCAACGTACTGGCAACACGACTGACAGAAGACAGCAATACCACCGTTCTGCTTTTAGAGGCGGGCGGCCCGGACTACCGTGCGGATTTTCGCACTCAGATGCCCGCGGCGCTGGCCTATCCCCTTCAGGGGAAACGCTATAACTGGGCGTATGAAACCGAGCCGGAACCGCACATGAATTATCGCCGAATGGAGTGCGGACGCGGCAAAGGACTGGGCGGTTCCTCGTTGATTAACGGCATGTGCTATGTTCGCGGCAACGCGATGGATCTCGACAACTGGGCAAACGAACCCGGACTCGAACACTGGAGCTATCTCCACTGCCTGCCCTACTACCGTAAGGCGGAATCGCGCGATATCGGCGCAAACGACTATCACGGCGGCGACGGCCCGGTCTGCGTGACCACCTCGAAACCCCATGTGAATCCGTTGTTCGACGCGATGATCGAGGCGGGCGTACAGGCCGGTTATCCGCGCACGGACGATCTTAACGGTTACCAGCAGGAAGGCTTTGGCCCGATGGATCGCACCGTAACGCCGCAGGGACGTCGCGCCAGCACCGCGCGCGGCTATCTCGACCAGGCAAGAAAACGTCCTAACCTGACGATAATCACCCACGCGCTGACCGATCACATCATCTTTGATGGCAAAAAGGCGGTGGGCGTGGAGTGGCTGGAAGGCGACGGCACCATTCCGACCACCGCCACAGCGGAAAAAGAGGTGCTGTTATGCGCCGGGGCGATTGCTTCGCCGCAGATTCTGCAACGTTCCGGCGTTGGCGACGCGGCGTTGCTGAAAGCGTTTGCTATTCCGCTGGTTCATCACCTGCCCGGCGTCGGCGAAAATCTGCAGGATCATCTGGAGATGTACCTGCAATACGCCTGCAAAAAACCGGTCTCACTGTACCCGGCTCTGCAATGGTGGAATCAACCGAAGATCGGCGCCGAATGGCTGTTTGGCGGCACCGGCATTGGCGCGAGCAACCATTTCGAAGCGGGCGGTTTTATCCGCAGCCGGGACGCGTTTACCTGGCCAAACATTCAGTATCACTTTCTGCCGGTCGCGATCAATTACAACGGCTCGAACGCGGTTAAAGAACATGGCTTCCAGTGCCACGTCGGCTCTATGCGCTCGCCAAGCCGCGGCCACGTCCATCTTAAATCACGCGATCCGCGCGAGCACCCGGCAATTTTGTTTAATTACATGTCGACCGACCAGGACTGGCAGGAGTTTCGCGACGCCATTCGCATTACCCGTGAAATCATCAACCAGCCCGCGCTGGATCCCTTTCGCGGACGGGAAATAAGCCCTGGCAGCGACTGCCAGAGCGACGAACAACTGGACGCGTTTGTGCGCGAGCACGCCGAGACGGCGTTTCATCCCTGCGGCACCTGCAAAATGGGCTTTGATGAAATGGCGGTCGTGGACGGCGAAGGCCGGGTTCACGGCGTGGAAAACCTGCGCGTGGTGGACGCTTCAATCATGCCGCAAATCATCACCGGCAACCTGAACGCGACCACAATCATGATTGGCGAAAAGCTTGCCGATGCTATTCGCGGTCGCGCCCCGCTGGCAAAAAGCGCAGCCAGCTATTACGTGGCGGGCGACACGCCGGTGCGCCAGGCGCCACGGCGGTAACGGTCTGTACGGTCTGATAACACGGCGCGTATCAGGCCGCTTCCGAATACCCATAACGCTTCTATACTGAAAAGACATTCCTTTAAAAGAGAACGTTATGCCGTTACCCGATTTTCACGTCTCCGAACCCTACACCCTCGGCATTGAGCTGGAAACGCAGGTGGTTAATCCACCGGGCTATGACCTGAGCCAGGATTCTTCGCGGCTGATTGCCGCCGTGAAAGACCGGGTCACCGCCGGTGAAGTCAAACATGACATCACCGAAAGCATGCTGGAACTGGCGACCGATGTGTGTCACAACATCGACCAGGCCGCCGCACAGTTTTCCGCCATGCAGCAGGTGATTCTCCACGCCGCGGCGGAGCACCATATTGAGATTTGTGGCGGGGGCACCCATCCGTTTCAAAAATGGCAGCGGCAGGAAGTGTGCGATAACGAGCGCTATCAGCGGACGCTGGAGAATTTTGGCTACCTCATTCAGCAGGCGACCGTGTTTGGTCAGCACGTACACGTCGGTTGCGCCAGCGGTGACGACGCGATCTATCTGCTGCACGGGCTGTCACACTTCGTGCCGCACTTTATCGCGCTCTCTGCCGCTTCGCCTTATATGCAGGGTTCTGACACCCGTTTCGCCTCATCGCGGCTGAATATTTTCTCCGGTTTTCCGGACAACGGTCCGATGCCGTGGGTCAGTAACTGGCAGGAATTTGAGGGGCTATTCCGTCGGCTCAGTTACACCAGCATGATCGAAAGTATTAAAGATTTGCACTGGGATATCCGACCGAGTCCGCATTTTGGCACCGTGGAAGTGCGGGTGATGGATACGCCGCTCACCTTGTCTCATGCCGTCAACATCGCGGGACTGATTCAGGCGACCGCGCACTGGCTTTTGACCGAGCGACCGTTTAAACACCAGGAACGCGATTACCTGCTGTATAAGTTCAACCGCTTTCAGGCCTGCCGTTACGGGCTGGACGGCATTCTGACCGACGTACATACCGGCGATCATCATAAACTGTCAGAGGACACCCTGCGTCTGCTGGAGAAAGTCGCCCCCTCGGCGGATAAAGTGGGCGCAGGCAGCGCGATCGAGGCCCTGACCCGTCAGGTGAGAAACGGCGGCAGCGAAGCGCAAAAGATGCGGGAATTTGTCGCCGATGGCGGGTCGTTGATTGGTCTGGTGAAAAAACATTGCGAGATCTGGGCGGGGTAACAGGACGGCGTTTGCGTTGTCCGGCGTAATCCCGGACAATGGCTTTTTTAACTCACATTTAACAATGCCATGAAACACCCGCTTGAATCGCTGATGACTGCCGCCGGTATTTTGCTGATGGCTTTTCTGTCCTGCCTGTTGCTGCCCGCCCCGTCTCTGGGACTGACGCTGGCGCAAAAGCTGGTTGACGCCTTTCATCTGATGGATCTCAACCAGCTTTATACGCTGCTGTTCTGCCTGTGGTTTTTAGCGCTTGGCGCTGTCGAATATTTTGTGCTCCGCTACGTCTGGCGTCGCTGGTTTTCGCTGGCCGGTTAAGCCCGTGAAGTCGCGCATGCCGTGCACCAGCGCTTCGCACCACGCGGTGTAGTCATGCCCGCTCGACCACGGATGAAAACTGACCGTGTAGCCCTTTTCTTTGAGTACCTTTTCAAACGCCAGCGTGTTGCGATAGATGCCGCCGTTCGGCCCTTCCTGTTCAAAACGCCCGGCTTGTAGCCAGAAGGTAATCGGGTAGCGCGGCGAGTTCTGATACTGCCGCGTTAGCCAGGCGGGCGCCTCCCCGTGCGGCGCCCACCAGTAGGAGCCGGAAAGACTCAGCACATTGCCAAACAGCCGTGGGTAGCGCAGCGCCACCCACGACGACGCCAGTCCCCCGTAGCTGGACCCGGCAAGCACCGTTTTCTGCCGCTGGAGGGATATGCCCCGCTGCGCCAGCCAGGGCGTCAGCTCGTGCGCCATGAAATCGGCAAAGTCCGGGTTTGGCGGCAGCTCTTTTCCACGACGCGGATGATCGAGCGAGTCCACAAATACCACATTGATCGGCGGAAGCTGATGGCGGGCAATCAGACCGTCAACTATCCGGTCGATATGGTAGTCATCAAGGTAGGTTTTACCGTCAAACAGGATCAACGTCCAACGCGCCGGCTGCGCCACTCGAGGACGGTAGAGAGCGATTTCCCGGCGATTGCCTAACCGTTCGCTTTTCAGCATCTGACGGGTTAGCGCGCCGTGCGTCAACGGCTGTGCAGCGGCCTGCGCCGAACAAAAACGCGGCGGGCCAAGATCGATTAACGACGACTGGTTCCAGCGATCGGTATGCTTATCGCCGATCCGCAACGGGTTATAAGGATCGGCCTGCGCGCTGACCAGGATCGCGCGTCGCTGATCGCGGGGCGAACCGCTGACTTTTGGCACATCCGGCGCCAGTTTGTACTGCATAACCGTATCCGCAGGCACAACATAGCTGCGAAACCAGACGTCGGAATGGCCGAGTCGAAACAGCGGATCGTGCTCGCCTGCCGGCGAGCCAAACAGAAAAACGTTTTGCTTCGCGCCGCGCCAGAGAAAGGTGATCCGTTTATGGTTAGCGTCGACAGGTTCGACCAGCGGCGTACCGTAACGCTGCCGATCCTGCCAGAAATCCGCGGTTCCCGCCCCGGCGGCAATCGCTTTTTCCAGCCGCTGTAGCGTCGGGCTGACCGGGGAAATTCGCTGCGTGCGCGGCAGCGGCGTCGTCTCTTTCATCTGCCAGCTAAACTGCCAGCGCGCGCCTTCGTTACCATGCAGCACCAGCGAGGTAGTCTGCTGTACGGGTAACGAAAACAGCAAATGATGCTCGCCATCGTCGGGGCCGTCTTCCAGTAACGTGCGGATACGCCGGTTTTGACCGTCGAGCAGACGGGCATCGGTGACGCCGGACAGCGTTGCGGAAACATAGTTTTCGTTTAGCGGAGGAAGGACAAAACAGACTTCGCCGCTGGCATCAAATTTTCCCTGCTGCTCGCCGTGGAGCGAGGGAGTCGAACAGGACATCGCCTGAGCCGACAGGGTTCCCAGCCCCAGGAGCAAACCATTCCACGCCATTTTCATTGGCTAACCGTTCCTGAAGAAATGTGTCAGCCACGCTAATGTAAATGGGAATGATTTGCAATAAGATTTGTAAGCGGAATGTTACTCTGCCTGTCGCGGCCTGATAACACTATGCCGGGTGTGTCCGGCTGTGGTTCTCTTTGCGGTAGGCGCCCGGCGGCTGATTAAACGTGCGGGTAAAGATGCGGGTAAACGTCTGCTGCGAATCAAAACCGTAGCGCAAACAGATATCGTATACTTTTTCATCGGACTCGCGCAAATCCCGCGCCGCCAGCAGCAGCTTGCGCTCGCGGATGTAGCGTCCGAGACTCTCCCCTTTGTACTGCATAAAAAGGCGCTGCAGATGCCACTTGGAATACCCCGCGTGGCGGGCGATATCGTCAATACGCAACGGTTGATTCAAATTTTCATCAATCCATTCGACAATGGTGTCGATTACCTGAGCAGAAATGGTCATTCAGCACTCCTCTCCTGCAAATTGCTCGTGTTCTCCCACCATGCCGTGAACTGTTGCGCCGGATCGTCGAGCTTCACCGGTTCGCCCAGCGTCGGAGTGAGCAGGCGGTAGGGTTTATGACGGCTGGCCAGCGCCAGCCGCTTATAAGGATCATCCCAGGTGTGTTTCGCCAGCACAAAACGTCCGGCATGCCCCGGTAAGATGGCTCTGGCGCGCAGATCCTGTGCCGCCTGAGCGGTTTCCTCCGGCATCATGTGGATGTATTTCCAGTCCGGGTCGTACTGACCGTTTTCCATGATCGCCAGGTCGATCGCGCCAAACTGTTCGCCAATCGCCCGAAAGTGCGGGCCGTAGCCAGAGTCGCCGCTGTAGTAAATTTTCTGTTCCGGCGTTTCAAACAGAAAACTGGCCCACAGCGTCTGGTTACGCTTGATGCCGCGTCCGGAAAAATGGCGGGCGGGCAGTACGTGAATATAGAGCCCGTCATCCACCCGCACAGACTGGTGCCAGTCACACTCCTCAATGATGTCGCCGTTCATACCCCAGTACCGCAAATGCGAACCGACGCCGAGCGGCGTAATCACCCGCTTCACTTTTGGCATCAACGCCTTGATGGTGGCGTAATCCAGATGGTCATAATGATCGTGAGAAATGATCAGCAGATCGATCGCCGGCATTGCCTGGGCGGTCCAGGGGTAATCGCCGACAAACGCTTTGTTGAGAAAAGAAAACGGCGCCGCGTAACGGCTGAAGACCGGGTCGATCAGAATGCGTTTTCCGCCGAGCTGCAAATACCACGACGAGTGGCCGAGCCAGATCAGCGTGTCCTTGTCGGCGGGCAGAGCTGCAATATCGGTCGCTACCAGCGGCAACGGCTGCGCCGGTCGCGCGTTCTCTCGCTTTGCGACCAGGAATTCCCACCAGGCCGCCAGCAGACTTTTATTTCCGGTATAGCCCGGCCCTGGCACCTGATTATGGAATTGCCCATCACGATAATTGACGGACTGTTCAAACTGGCTGAGCTGAGCCCCTTGCGGCGCCTGACCGAAGCCAGCATTGAGGACAAACGGTAACGTTGCGGCACTGGCAATGATCATCATAACAACCACACAAACTGTGAGACGCTTCATATCCTGACCTGAAAACGCGCTCCCGTCCGGTAGTCTGCGCGGCTGACTCTTGATTATGAGTGAGTAAGCACTCATTATAGAAATCGGAAATTTCGCGTCAAGACGTTTTTCAATCTTTGACATTCCCCGTTGCGGCGCTGCAAAGGCCGTGTTTCAATTCGGGTTTTAGACTGATAAGGGTAAAATGTAGTGGCTCGTCCGAAGAGTGAAGACAAAAAACTGGCATTACTGGAGGCAGCAACCACGGCAATCGCGCAGTCCGGGATCGCGGCTTCTACCGCCGTGATTGCCCGCAATGCAGGCGTGGCGGAAGGAACATTGTTTCGCTATTTCGCGACCAAAGACGAGTTAATTAACGAACTTTACCTCCATCTTAAGCACAGCCTGTGTCAGTCAATGATCGCCAGGCTGGATCGCTCGCTGACCGATGCCAAAGCGATGACCTTTTATATCTGGAGCAGCTATATCCGCTGGGGGCTGGAACAGACGCACGGGCACCGCGCGATACGCCAACTGGCGGTCAGCGAGAAAATCACCAAAGAGACAGAACAAAAGGCCGACGCCATGTTTCCTGAGCTGCACGATCTTTGCCATCGTGCGGTCCTGCCGGTCTTTATGTCAGACGAATATCGCGCCTTCGGCGACGCGCTGTTTTTAACCCTGGCCGAAACCACCATGGAGTTTGCCACTCGCGAACCGGCTCGCGCCAGTGAGTTTATCTCTCTCGGTTTTGAAGCGATGTGGCGCGCCCTCACCCGCGAGGAATTCTGATGAATGATAAAACGCTGTATGATTGCGCGCGCCGTCTGGCGCTGGCTTTTCCGTTTACCGAACATTGCTGGCCGTTTGGCCCGGAATATGACGTCTTTAAAGTGGGCGGTAAGATCTTCATGATTGCCACCGACGTGAACAATCGCAGAGTGATTAATCTGAAGTCCGATCCGCAAAAATCGCTGTTAAATCAGCAGATATACCCGAGCATCACGCCTGGTTACCACATGAACAAAAAGCACTGGATTTCCGTCACGCCCGGCGACGATATCAGCGAGTCGCTGCTGGAAGAACTGGTTAACGATTCGTGGAATCTGGTAGTTGACGGTCTGACGAAGCGCGACCAAAAACGGATCCGCCCGCGCTGATTGGTCGTGACAGACGATAACTGTTTTCGCATTTTCTCACTTATCATCTGCCGGAGAACCTTGTACCCTGCGGGGTAATAAAACAAACCGGGAGTAGTTATGGATATCGTATCAGTTGCCTTAAAACGTCATTCCACCAAGGCCTTCGACCCCAGCAAAAAACTGACCGCTGAACAGGCAGAAAAGATAAAAACGCTGCTGCAATACAGCCCGTCCAGCACCAACTCTCAGCCGTGGCACTTTATTATCGCCAGCACCGACGAAGGCAAGGCGCGCGTCGCGAAGTCTGCCGCCGGAAACTATGTGTTTAATGAACGCAAAATACTCGACGCTTCACACGTGGTGGTGTTCTGCGCCAAAACGGCGATGGACGACGCCTGGCTGGAGCGCGTGGTCGATCAGGAGGAGGCGGATGGTCGCTTCCCGAACGCCGAAGCAAAAGCGGCTAACCACAAAGGCCGCACCTTCTTCGCCGATATGCACCGTAAAACCCTTCACGATGATGCGCACTGGATGGCAAAACAGGTTTACCTGAACGTGGGGAACTTCCTGCTCGGCGTCGCCGCGCTGGGGCTGGACGCCGTACCTATCGAAGGCTTTGACGCTGAGATCCTTGACGCCGAATTTGGCCTGAAAGATAAAGGGTTCACCAGCGTGGTCGTGGTCCCTGTCGGTCATCACAGCGTCGAAGATTTCAATGCTTCACTGCCGAAATCCCGCCTGCCGTTATCCACCACCCTGACGGAAGTGTAACTATTGAGATAAGAATGCCAGGCAGTAGTTCGTTGCTGGCTGGCAAATTATCAGGACATTCCTCATTACTTCCCCGCGCCATAAATCCTGAACTGGATCAGAGTTTACTCGCACCCGTAATGGCGAATAAATACACTTATGATTTATTCCCGGATTATATCATGTTCCCCACTCACTCTCTTTTTCGCCAGGATTGATATCGCGGGAACCTGAAGCTGGCAAAATTTGCATAAACTCCGTACAGCGGTCATCATAGGCCGCTGTTTTATAAAGGAGACGTTATGCAGGATTTAATTACCCAGGTCGAAGATTTAGCGGGTATAGAGATGAATCACACCACGTCGCTGGTGATGATTTTTGGCATTATTTTCCTCACCGCCGTGATTGTGCATATCATTTTGCACTGGGTGGTTCTACGCACATTCGAAAAACGCGCCACCGCCAGTTCGCGCCTGTGGCTGCAAATTATTACGCAAAATAAATTATTCCACCGCCTGGCGTTTACCCTTCAGGGGATCATCGTCAATATCCAGGCGGCGCTGTGGCTGCAAAAAGGCAGCGAGGCGGCAGAAATGTTAACCACCTGCGCGCAGCTGTGGATCATGATGTATGCCCTACTGTCGCTGTTCTCCCTGCTGGACGTGATTTTTAATTTGTCGCAGAAATTACCGGCGGCATCTCAGCTTCCGCTCAAAGGCATCTTTCAGGGAATCAAACTGATTAGCGCGATTATCGTTGGCATTCTGATGATTTCGCTGTTAATAGGCCAGTCGCCAGCGATTTTAATAAGCGGCCTGGGCGCGATGGCGGCGGTGTTAATGCTGGTGTTTAAAGATCCAATCCTGGGGCTGGTCGCCGGGATCCAACTGTCCGCCAACGACATGCTTAAGCTGGGCGACTGGCTGGAGATGCCGAAATACGGCGCGGACGGCGCGGTGATCGACATCGGACTGACGACCGTAAAAGTGCGTAACTGGGATAACACCATCACCACCATTCCGACCTGGTCGCTGGTCTCTGACTCGTTCAAAAACTGGAGCGGCATGTCGGCTTCCGGTGGTCGGCGTATTAAGCGCAGCATCAACATTGACGCCACCAGCATTCATTTTCTTGATGAAGATGAAAAAGCGCGCCTGTATAAAGCGCAACTGCTGAAACCTTATTTAGATACCCGTCATCAGGAAATTGACGCCTGGAACCAGCAGCGCAATGCGCCGGAATCCGTATTAAACCATCGCCGGATGACCAATATCGGCACCTTCCGCGCCTATCTGAACGAGTATTTACGTAACCATCCGCGCATTCGCCAGGATATGACGTTAATGGTGCGCCAGCTCGCCCCGGACGATCACGGACTGCCGATGGAAATTTATGCTTTCACCAATACCGTGGTCTGGCTGGAATATGAAAGTATTCAGGCCGATATTTTCGACCACATTTTTTCGGTGGTGGAAGAGTTTGGTTTACGCATTCATCAGTCGCCGACCGGCAACGATATTCGCTCGCTGGCCAGCGCATTGCCGAAATAACTCAGGTACTGGCGCGCGAAACATAGCGCCAGTTCATCATCACCCTTTCCGTCGGCGCATCCGGATTATCGATCTTATTTAAAAGCAGCTCGACCGCCTTGCGCCCGATATCCCGCGACGGTTGTTCGATGGTGGTCAGTGAGACCATTTCCGCCACTTCCGTGCCGTCAAACCCTACCACGGCGATATCCTCCGGCACCCGCAGCCCGGCCTGTTCAATGGCGCGTAGCGCCCCTGCCGCCAGCGTGTCGGAAACAGCAAATACCGCATCCGGCGGGGTATTCTGGAGTAACGCTTGCATCGCCTTCCTGCCCGCGCCGGAACTGAGATCGCTGGCGTATTCCACCGCCTGGTAATCGAGATCGCGAAGGTGAATAACGCTCTTATAGCCACGCTCACGCAGGCGGGCGTATTTATAGCTCAGGTCATGGTTGATAAGCGCAATACGCTGCCGTCCGCTGTCGGCAAGCTGACTGACCACATGCTGCGAGGCATCGACGTCGTTAATTCCCACGCAGGAAACCGCGCCCGCATCGGCGTATTCCGCACACTGTACCCACGGCGCGTTGCCAATCAGTTCCGCGAGTTCCGGCAGTTTCGAGAAGGCATCCATGGTGATAATGCCGTCGACGATTTTGCCGGACAGCAGGCTCAGGCCCGAACGGGAACGTTCGATATCGGAACCGGAATTGCACAACAGAATCCGGTAGCCATTTTTCTCCGCCTCTTCTTCAATGCCTTTGACCACTTCAGCGCAAAACGGATTCGCGATATTAGAGACCATCACCAGAATCATATAACTTCGTGCGGTGCGTAACTGCCGCGCCAGCAGGTTTGGCTGATAGTTACTCTCTTTGATCGCCTGCAGCACCCGCTCGCGGTTTTTCGCCTTCACCGTATCGCTGTTATTGAGCACGCGCGACACCGTAGCCACCGACACGCCAGCCAGCCTGGCGATTTTCTGAATAGACATAACGACGACACATCCTGCGGTTAGCGTTTTGTGCAGGCTATCATAAATTTGTTGCCCGGCGAACCGGGCAACGTGTCATTGTTCAACGCGCACCCAGCGCTGCTGCTGATGGCTTTTCACAATGGCGTCAATGATATACATCACGTTCGCGCCGTCATGGAAGGTTGCGAACTGCGGCGCCTCCGGCATCGCTCCCGCCTGCACTGCCCGGTAGAACTGCGCCAGCATATTTTTGAAGGCATCCGGCCAGCCTTCAATGTGTCCACCGGGAAAGTGGGCGCTGTCGGCCACGTCAGGGTTCATCAGACCTGGATCGTCGCTCAGCGTCTGATTGGCCTGCGCGCGATGGCCGATCCACAACTGCTGCGGGATTTCCTGATCCCACGCCACTGACCGCTCGCTGCCATTTACCTCAAACGTCAGGCGGTTTTTGCGCCCGGCGCTCACCTGCGAGACGCTAAAGCTGCCCTTGCTGCCGTCGTCAAAGCGGAACAGCACCGAACCAAAATCTTCGGTGGTGACCGGTTTATCTTCATACTCCGCCCGCTCGTCGTGGGAGAAGGTCTGGTTTCCCCCCACGCTGGCCTTGCGCGTCGGCCAGACGATGGATAAGTCGGCCATCACCTCCGTAATGCGCCTGCCGGTGACAAACTGCACCGTGTCGCACCAGTGGGAGCCGATATCCGCCACCGCCCGCGACGCGCCGCCCAGCGCCGCATCCACCCGCCAGTTGTAGTCGGTTTCCAGCAGCATCCAGTCCTGCAAATAGCTGCCGTGCGAGGCAAACAGCCGCCCGATGCTGCCCGCGCGCATCATACTCGCCGCCTGGCGCACCATCGCAAACTGGCGATAGACGAAGCTCACGCCGTGCACCACGCCCGCCTGCTCCGCCAGCGTCACCAGCTCGCGCGCCTCGTCCGGGGTCATGCACAGCGGTTTTTCTGAAAATACGTGCTTACCCGCACGCAGGATCTTGCGGTTGATCTCCGCGTGCAGGTGGTTCGGCGTGCAGTTGTGCACCACGTGCAAATCAGGGTGCGCGAGCAGTTCCTCCACGCTGGCGCAGGCGTGCGGCACGTTAAGCTGGCGCGCTTTCTCCTGCGCCCCGGCAAACATACCGTCGCAGAGCGCCACCACCTGCACAAACCCGAGGCGCCTGAGCGCCTCGATATGCGCCGGGCCGATAAACCCGCTGCCGATAATGCCAACGTTAATCATCGTTGCCCCCTGCGGCAAAATCATCAAACGCGCGTCCGGAAACGGGAATGATGTGGCGGCGGATAAACGCGCTGCCCTCCCTGGCGCCGGTATCGCCGTCCTTCAGGCAGCACTCCCACTCCAGCACCGCCCAGCCGTCGTAGTCGTACTGGGTCAGCTTGCTGAAGATACCTTTAAAGTCAATCTGCCCGTCGCCGAGCGACCGGAAGCGGCCAGCGCGGTTGATCCACGGCTGATAGCCGCCGTACACGCCGCTGCGCCCGTTGGGGCGGAACTCGGCGTCCTTAACGTGAAACGCTTTTATACGCGTATGGTAGATATCGATAAAAGTCAGATAATCCATCTGCTGCAACAGCATATGGCTTGGGTCGTAGAGAATGTTGCAGCGCGGATGGTTATCCACCAGCGCCAGAAAACGCTCGAAGGTCACGCCGTCATGCAGATCTTCCCCCGGATGCAGCTCAAAGCAGACGTCAACGCCCTGCTCGTCGAAGGCGTCCAGAATCGGAAGCCAGCGGTTTGCCAGTTCCTGAAACGCTTCCTGAAAACGCTGCTCGTTATGCGGCGGCCACGGGTAGAAAAACGGCCACGCCAGCGAGCCGGAGAAGGTGGCATGGGCCTTCAGGCCTAGCCGGGCGGACGCCACCGCCGCCTGCATCAGCTTTTCCGTTGCCCACGCCCGGCGCGCCGCATCGTCACCGCGCACGGACGCGGGGGCGAAGTGGTCAAACGCGTCGCTGTAAACCGGGTTCACCGCCACGAGCTGCCCTTCCAGATGGGTCGACAGCTCGCTGATGACCAGCCCGTGAGCGGCCAGCCTGGCGGTAACTTCATCGCAGTAGGCCTGGCTCTCTGCGGCTTTCTCGACATCAAAAATGTGCGGATGGTTACAGGGGATCTGCACCGCCCTGTAGCCCTTCGCCGCTGCCCATTCGGCCAGCCCGTCGAGCGTGTTGAACGGCGCGTTCTCACCAATAAACTGCGACAGAAAAATACCCGGTCCCTTAATCGTTTTCATACCCCCTCCTGAACATTACGCCTTGTCATCGTCATACCTAAACGTGAGAAGGAAAATCAGCGCGATCGCCGCGGCAGCCACCGCCGGGATCCACCAGAATGTCACCCATGCCTGCGGCACGGTCTGCCCGGCCACCAGGCGGTTATAGAGCGCGCCGGAAATCTGCGAGCCGAGCAACATGCCGATGCCGTAGGTAAACATTACGATCATGCTCTGGGCCTGACCTTTGACCTTTTCACCGGCGACCCGGTCGGTATAGATAAAGCCGACGACAAAGAAGAAATCGTAGCAGACGCCGTGCAGCAGGATGCCGAGATAGAGCAGGATGCGCCCCTCCTCGCTGACGCCCAGCGCGAACATGGCATAACGCACGAACCACGCCAGCATGCCGATCAGCAGCATCACCTTCACGCCCAGGCGACGGAACAGCAGCGGGATGACCAGCATGAAGAAGATTTCGGACATCTGCCCGAAGGACATGGCGGTACTGACGTCGGCAATGCCGGCATCCGCCAGATACGAGGCGGTGTAGGCGTAGTAGGTTCCCAGCGGGACGGAGATCAGCATCGCGCAAACGGAGAAGACGAAAAAGTGGCGGGTTTTGAGCAGCGCGAAGGCATCCGCGCAGAAGAGATCCCGCACCCTGACCGGCAGGCCTTTCGCCGGGGCTGGCGTGTGCGGCAGCGTCAGGCTATAGATCGCCAGCAGCACGGAGCTTGCCGCCGCCACCTGGAAGATGGTGACGCTGGACGCCACGCCGGTGACGCCGATAAAAATGCCCGCCACGATCCAGCCGATGGTGCCAAACACGCGCACCACCGGGAAAGTTTTATCCACGTTCGCCAGGCTGTGAAAGGCGATATTGTTGGTCAGCGCCAGCGTCGGCATGTAGCAGAGCGTGTAGCCAAACAGCAGGCCGATCAGCAGCGCGCCGTTCTCGGCAATCAGCGCGCCCGGCACGAACCACAGGATTGCCGCGCCCGCCAGGTGCATCACCGCCATCACCTTCTGCGAGGCGAAGAAGCGGTCCACCAGCATCCCGAGCACGAACGGCGAAAGAATGGAGGCGATTGGCCCGGCGGAGAAGGCATCGCCGATCAGCAAAGACATATTGTGCCGGGTCATCACCAGGCCGAGCGTGACCGACCAGCTACCCCAGATGAAAAACTGCAGAAACATCATCAGCGACAGACGCGGCACCAGCAGCCGGTACTGTGTTATCGCCTTTTCACTACTTTCAGTTGACACCATGATAAGCCTCACCCTTAAAAGTAATCGATTACAAAATGCAACAAATAAAAAGTAATCGATTACAAACTAAAGATCCTGCGGTTAGAAACAGAATTGGGAGGAGAGTCACGATAAAGGTGGAGCGGTACATTAAGGGCCCGGCAGGCGCAGTGCCGCCAGGCTTAAAACGGGTGCGGCTGGGTGTCCTCACCCCGGCCCTCTCCCTGAGGGAGAGGGAGAAAAGCAGATCACTTTTTTCGGGATAATTTAAACGCCACAAACAGGAACACCACCCACACCGGCAGCAGCATCGCTGACAGGCGCATCTCATCCATGGTGCACATCAGCACCAGGATCAGCGCCAGGAACGCGATACAGATATAGTTCCCCGCCGGATAGAGCAGCGCTTTAAACTGCGTCTCGCGTCCCTTGCGGCGCATGGCGGCGCGAAAGCGCAGGTGCGCCAGGCAGATCATGATCCAGTTCAGCAGCAGCGTGGCGACAACCAGCGCCATCAGCAGACCAAAGGCCTCTTTCGGCAGCAGGTAGTTGATCAGCACCACCAGCGAGGTAATCGCGCCGGAAAGAAACAGCGAATTGACCGGCACGCCGCGACGGCTGACGCGGGTGAGGAATTTCGGCGCATTCCCCTGCACCGAAAGGCCAAACAGCATGCGGCTGTTGGAGTACACCCCGCTGTTATACACCGACAGCGACGCCACCAGGATAACGAAGTTCAGCGCCGACGCCACCACGTTGCTGTTCAGATCGTGGAAAATCATCACGAACGGACTGCTGTCGGATTTCACTTCCACCCACGGGTAGAGCGCCAGCAGAACGACCAGCGAGCCGATGTAGAACAGCAGAATACGGTACACCACCTGGTTGACCGCTTTCGGTATGCTTTTGTGCGGGTCGCGCGCTTCCGCCGCGGTGATGCCAATCAGCTCCAGCCCGCCGAAGGAGAACATGATCACCGCCAGCGAGAGGATCAGCCCTTTCCAGCCGGTCGCCAGGAAGCCGCCGTGCTGCCACAGATTGTCGAGGGTCGCCCGCTCGCCGCCGTGGCCGGAGAACAGCAGCCACAGGCCAAAGCCGATCATGCCGATAATCGCCAGCACCTTGATCAGCGCGAACCAGAACTCGGTTTCGCCATACAGGCGCACGTTCACGAGGTTAACGGCGTTAATAATGATGAAGAAGGCCGCGGCCCAAATCCATGTCGGCACGTCCGGCAGCCAGTACTGCATATAGATGCCTGCGGCGGTCAGCTCGGCCATGCCCACCAGCACAAACATTACCCAGTAGTTCCAGCCGGAAAGGAAGCCTGCGAACGGGCCCCAGTATTTATACGCAAAGTGAGCGAACGAGCCTGACACCGGCTCTTCAACGACCATCTCGCCGAGCTGGCGCATGATCAGGAAGGCGATGATCCCGGCGATACCGTAACCCAGCAGAACCGCCGGGCCGGCCATCTGAATGGCGGGGCCGATACCGAGAAACAGCCCGGTACCGATCGCGCCGCCAAGGGCAATTAACTGAATATGTCGATTTTGCAAACCACGTTGCAGCGTCGGATTCTGATCCGACGCGGCTTCAGCGCAACCACGGCCTGAAGCGGATGACGCGTCTTTCACGCCCTACCCCTGTCTCTTTTTTAGAAGGGGCACGTTTTAACACTTCATGCTGGAGGTAGCAAGTTTAACGCCGGGCTACCGCATGCGCCCGGCGGATAAACGTTACGACCCGATGATCCCACCGTCCGCTTTGGTAATCACCACCGTTGACGATCGTGGGCGGCCGTTCGGGCTGGCGTCAGGCCAGTTAGAAACGGCGCGCGGATTGGCCGGATCGGTAATATCATCCCCGCCCTCTCCCGGATGCTGAATGTTAATAAACAGCGTGCGGTTGTCCGGCGTAAATGCAATGCCGGTTATTTCGCACCCGCGCGGGCCGGTCAGGAAGCGGCGATACTCATTGGTGCCCGGAATGGTTGCCACCATCTGGTTATTGCCCATCCCCTCGTACGCTTTCTTATTGATGGTGCTGGAGGAGACGTCGGTCTGGATCCACAGGATGCCCTGGTGATCGAACGACAGCCCATCCGGGCTGCCGAACGCCGCGCCCTGCATGGAGCCTTTAGACTTAGGATCGTCGCCGTCGGTGCGCCCGGCCATCACAAGAATATCCCACTTAAAGCGGTCGGCAGCAGGGTCGGCGCCGTCTTCGTGCCAGTGCATAATATGACCAAACACGTTGTTGGCGCGCGGGTTGGCGGCATCGACCGGCGCCTTGCCCTCCTTCCCGCGATCGCTGTTGTTGGTGAGCGTACAGTAGACGCTGCCGCTGGCGTGCGGATCGACCGCTATCCACTCGGGGCGATCCATCTTCGTCGCCCCTACAGCGTCGGCCGCGAGGCGGGTTTTAATCAGCAGATCGCCCTGGCTTTCGAAACCGTTGCTTTTATCCAGCCCATTTTGCCCGAAGACCAGCGGCAGCCAGTCGCCGTTCCCCTCCTCGTTGAACCGGGCAACGTACAGCGTGCCGGACGTCAGCAGGTTCATATTGGCTTCACGGTTCGCGGGATCGTATTTTTTGTCCGAGACGAATTTATAGATGTACTCAAACTTCTGATCGTCCCCCATGTAGACCACCACGCGGTTATCGGCGGCGAGCGTGACGGCAGCGCCCTCATGCTTGAAGCGACCGAGCGCGGTATGCTTGCGCGGCGTGGAGGTGGGATCGTAGGGATCAATTTCTACCACCCAGCCGAAACGGTTGGGCTCGTTAGGGGTTTTATCGACGCTGAAGCGGTCATCCACCTCGTTCCAGCGGTAGGATTCATCGCTGTCGCTGATGCCGTAGCGTTTTTCCAGCGGGTTGAGGTCGGCTTTTTTGACAAAAATATCCGACCAGTTCTCCTCGCAGGTGAGATAGGTGCCCCACGGCGTATGGCCGTTGGCGCAGTTTTGCATCGTGCCCAGCACGCGTTCCCCCTGCGGGTCGGCGGCAGTTTTCATTAAGTCCTGATGCCGCGCCGGGCCGGTAAGCTGCATTGGCGTATTCACGGTAATGCGGCGGGCCAGGGAAGATGGTCGAACCACCTGCCATTCGCCGCCCGTTTTTTTCACTTCCACCACTGACACGCCCATCGCGTTCTGCCCTTTGCGGGCTTTGTCGAGACTCCAGTTCGCCGTACCGTCGGTAAACAGCATTCCGTTGTCGATGTATTCATGGTTCATCGCCAGCAGGCCATGCTCCGGGTTTTGCTCCCCCTGCGGCAGGCTGAACCACGCCATGCCGTCGTGGTGCATGCCCGCCTGCACGGCCTGTTCGTCCGTGGTGTTGCTGGCATCCGGCTTAAATGCCGGCATACTGTTTTTGATCCCCGTCGGGTCACCCCAGCGATAGAACGGGCGGGCAATATAGCCTTCCGGTACCCTTACCGTGTCTTCCGTTGAGACAGCGATACTGGTAAACCCAAGCGACACGGCCTTGGCCAGCGCGGAAGGCTTCGATACCGCGGCAACGGCATTTTCGGGTTTGATCAGAAAGGGGAATGAAACGGCAGCTCCCGCAACGGCGCCCGCCTGTAAAAAACGGCGACGGGAGAGAAATACCTCCGCCACCTCAGAGAATACCGGGTTAGCGCTGCGGTTGTTGATATCGTCACGATGTTCTTTTTTAAAAACGGATTTGAGGGGTCTGCCCATAGCGGCTTCCTGTCATTGGCCAAGAGGTAAGGAGTTGGCGAACAGTGTAAGAAGCTTTTGTTACATTTTTATAACAATGAGAGGAGTTGGGGCATCCCTGCCCCGGATAACGAGGTGGAACCTCAGAACTCGTAGCCCACCGAAACCTTAAAGGTTCGCGGTTCGCCCTGCGTGATATAGGTGCCGGAATCGTCCACGCTGGCCCAGTAGTTCTCGTTGGTGACGTTATCAATACCGGCACGAACCACCATTTGATTCTGACTCTGGTTGACAGCAAAACGATAGCGCACGCCGAGATCCAGCGTGGTGTAGTCATTAAGCTTTTTGCTGTTGGCCAGATCGGCATACTGCGAACCGGAGTGATTCACCCGCGCGGTGGCGGTAAGCCCTTCAACCGGTTTAATGTCATACTCCGCGCCGAGTACCGCATAGAAGTTCGGAACACCAATCGCCTCATTCCCCTGATTCACCCCGTTGTTGGTTTTGGTCAGCGTTGCCTGCAGCCAGGTGGCGCTGGCGTTCAGACGCAGCCCCAGCGTCGGTTCGCCGAATACGTTCAGCTCCACGCCGCGGTTACGCTGTTCTGCATCCAGCCCGTAATGTTTGGTTTCACTGTCGAGGATGGCCGTCGGCATTTTTATCTCAAACAGCGCCAGCGAGCCGCCCACGCGGCCAAAGTCCGCCTTCACGCCGACCTCATTTTGCTTAGAATGAACGATGCCGGTGCTCTGACCGTAGTTAACGGCGGTGTTGGGCGCAGTTTTTCCCGGCTGTAGCGCTTCGGTATGGTTGGCGTAGAGCGAGATTTCCTCCCACGGTTTATAAACCACGCCATAGGTTGGCATCCAGCGGCTGCCGTCAAAACCGTCAGCGGGGTTTTCCGCCCCTGTCATTTTGTCATAGCCGCGAATCACCACCTTCTGATGGCGGGCACCGACGGTGAACAACAGTTTGTCGTCGAATACGCCCAGCGTATCGCTCAGCAACCAGCCTTGTGTGCGGGTACGCCCGCTGGTTCGGGGGTCGCTATAATCTCCCCCCTTCCCGTTCGAGTTTGTGCTGTCCGGAGCGGCCACCCCGCCGTTGTGATAAATATTGGTGTACGGATTTTCCGCCGTTTTCGACATTTTCCACGCGATCTTTTCGTTTTTGCTTTGCGCCGAATAACCGACGTTCACCTTGTGCGAAACAAAGCCAGTGTCGAACTGCCCGCGAAGGCCTGCCATTCCGCTCACTGTGTCGCTAATGCGATTGGTGTCGAGTCGGCTGACCATGGCCCTGCCGCTCTTGTCCAACAGTTTCGGCGCGCTGTAGATGCCTTCTTCGTGCGCGTGCTGCGCGCCGAGACCGGTATACGCCGTCCAGCTGTCGGTGATGTCGTACTCGCTGCGCCACATCCCGAACGTGTTGTCGATATCGCTGTAGGCCCACTTCTGCGAGAAATTGCGGTTATTGTCCGGGGGGGCAGGAATGAAATCGACCACGGAGATATTGACGCTGGTCGGGCTGCCGTGGAAGGTTTTTTTCTGATAGCCCAGATCCAGCGAGGTGCGGAAACGGTCGCCTTTGTAATCCAGACCGGTAGAAAGCAGCGTGGTACGGCGGCGGTCATCAGTAATGGTCGTTTCACCTTCGCGGTGAACCAGGTTCACGCGCGCGCCGAACTGGTCGTTGTCGCCAAAGCGACGGCCTGCATCGAGCGTGGCGCCAATCTGTGAATCGGAGGTGTAGTCCACGCCCACTTTCGCCTGCGGCGCGTCGCCCGCATGCTTTGGCTCAAGGTTGATCATCCCGCCTACGCCGGAACTTGCCGCGCCGTTCATCAGGGCGTTTGCCCCTTTGAAAATTTCAATGCGCTCGACCATCTGGGCATCCACTACCTGACGCGGCAGCACGCCGGACAGCCCGCCAAAGGTCATGTCATCGCCGTCAAACTTCAGGCCGCGGATGCGGAAGGTTTCGGCGCTGTTGCCGTACCCCTGAACGTACTGTACGCCCGCGTCGTTAGCCACCACGTCAGCAATGGTTTTTGCCTGCTGATCCTCCACCAGCTTCGCGGTGTAGCTGATGATGCTGAACGGCACGTCCATGGCGTTCTGCTGACCGAGCATCCCCAGCCTGCCGCCGTTAGCAACCTGACCGTCAAGAAACGCGGGCATCGGCGTGTCGCCGCCGGGAACGAAGTCGCCGCGCGTGGCCGCCTGCACTACGATGGTGTCTTCCGGGTGAACCGCTTTTTCTGCCGCCCATGCGGAGACTGAGAGCGCGCTGACCGTCAGCGCCAGAGCTGTTTTGGTGTTGTTCATGTGAATGCCATAGAAATAAGAAAAACGGTGCCGGACAGCATCCTGCCCGGCCTTGTTATTATTTGTTCAGCGCAATGCGCACCACGCTGTCCGGCGCGTCGGTGGAATGGTCTTTATTGAATTTTTGCTTTACGGTGACGTAGAGGGTCTGACCATCCGCAGAAAGCAGCAGGCTGTTGGGATTCGGCGGCAGGTCCCAGCTTTTTTTCAGGCGGTAATCGGTCGCGTTGAGGCTAAGCAATTTTCCGGATTCACGCTGGGTAATGTAGATCTCGTTACGTTTCGGGTTGAACGTCACGGCTAAGGAATCCCCCACGTCCAGTTGCTTCAGCACTTTGCCGCTGTGGATATCCAGCACCAACGTGGTTTTGGCTTTCGAGTTGTCGGTAACGAACAGACGACCGGTTTGCGGATCTTCCGCCATATTCAGCAGCAGAGCCGGTTTGTCGCCCAGTGGCTTCCAGCGCTTCTCGACGCGCTGATTGCGTGGGTTGATCACCAGGATCTCGCCGCCGCCGTTCGCGGCATAAATACGCTGCGTGGTGTCTGAGTAGTGCAGTCCGGTCATCCATTTACCGGTGTTTTTGATGCGGGTTTTCAGCTTCAGCGTACCGGCGTCCACCACCCAAATCACTGCCGGATCGGCAACCGCGCCCACATACAGCAGCCCGTTATGCAGTAGCACCTGACGGGCGCCGTAAGGGAAGCCTTCCGGGTTACGCTCCGGGAACAGAATCCGATTTTTGACTTTGCCGTCTGCGGTATTGATTGCGCTCAGCCCGCCGTCCAGCGAATTTGTGACATAAACCGTTTTCCCCTCCGCTGACATCGCCATACCGAAGTTTTTCAGATCGGTATGGCTGCGACCCAGAGTTTGCAGAGTGTTAGCATCCAGCTTATAGACCACGCCGCCCTGCACGTCCTTAAAGCCTTCTGCGCTGGCGACGTACAGCGCATCGCCTGCCGGGTTTAGCGCCATTTCGTACAGGCCATCCGCCAGATCGCGCTTAATAAGATCCGTCGCAGCCGCTGACGCGGCCACATGTTCTGTCGTTGCCGGGGTCGCGGTGGCCGACGGCGTCGTGGCGCAGCCGGTTAACGCCGCCGCGATCAGCAGCGCGAGGACGGTGGTGGTCTTTTTCATGCCGGGTTCCTTACCGAAAGAGGCAATGCATTAAAATAATAAAGAGAATGAGAACTATACTTATTCTCTTTTTCATCGCAAGCAAATTTCGCTTAAAAAAGACCCTTTTTGAAACAGGGGTTCGGAATGTGAGGAGTCCCACCGAAAAATGGGCGAATCGAGAATTTCTGCGAATTATTCTGGACGAAAAGGCATGACAGACCACAAAATGCAGATTGCTGTTTTTTCCATAAATATCAAAAGTATGACTTAACCTAAATCGCGTCATTCTTGGGATGGTTACGCCAGGCTACGGGTGTCATGAATAAGATCATTAAACGACTCGAAATCGTTAAAAGCGCTATCGAACTTGAAGATCAGCAGATTATCCAGCAGCAGCTTGTGCATTTAAAACAAGAGGCTGGCGATCCTGCTCTTTACGCCATTGCCCTCGCCATTGAATCGGGTCGATTCAGCGATGCCATGCGCGACATCGCCGCCTGGCTGCAAAATCAACGTGCCCTCACCCATTGGCAGGACCCGGCCATCGCCGCCAGCAAGCTGGAGCTTAAGGCGCTGGAAGCCCAGTTGCGCGAGCTGATCGACACCCGTAATACCCGCATTCAGATCCTCGACGAATTTAATGACCAGTATCACCTGCGTCTTGGCCCCTTGATGAGCCGGATTCTGGCGTTGCGCCAACAACTGGCGGCCAGCGCCCGGCGCAAACAGGAAGTGGAACGTCAACGGCGTGAAAAGGATTATCGTGCCTGCCAGCAGTATATTTCGCTGGCTATCGAAAGGTTAGCGCAGCTCAAACTGCAATGGATGGCGATAAGTTCAACCTCCCGCGAAGCCGTAACAGTGCGAGAGCGTATTCAGCAGCAAACGGAACTGATTGCCGATCTGCTCGCTGAAATCCGCGAGCTGGAAAGCGACGCCACCCACCATGATGACGGCGCGGCCCGTCAGGCGCAGGAAGACGCGGCCCATGAATATCAGGAATACCAGGAACAGCAGCAGGACGCCCTGCACCGTTTTGCCCGCGACCAGCGTCTTTCCGCAGACGAACGCAGTGAGCTTAAGCGCCTGTGGCGACAAGCCAGCCGCCTGTGTCATCCTGACGTGGTCGCCGATGATCTTAAAGAGAAGGCGCATCAGATGATGGTGAAGCTTAACCTCGCGCGGCAGAATGCCGATCTGGCGGCAATTCGTTCGCTGCTTTCGCAGTTGCAAAGCGGTCTGGAGCCGATGATGGCCAGCGACAGGCTGAATAATCTGGAACATTTGCAGAAAAAAATTCGCCAGTTGCGCAGCCAGATAGAAGCGTTACTGAAAGAGATTGCGGAACTGGAAGCGGAAAACGCCTGGCGTCTGGCGACATCGGTACAGGACAAAGAAGCGTATTTCGCTGAGCAGGAGCGCGCATTAGCTGCGCTTCGCGATACGCTGGAAGTGCAGGTAAAACACGTCGAGCAGGAACTGCTGGCAGGTTAACCGCAACGTTTTGTCGGTGTGTTACAAAATCCCTGCTGTTGGGTTGAAGCCCCGATAAACGCCTCAATTGGCTTAAAGAAAACGTTTTAAGCGGCATACGGCTTAGCGCAACTCTACGCAGAATCCCTCAGTGATGCAGAGGGATTTTTTTCCCCGTGGAGTCATCTGAACGCACAGCCATTTACTCTGTACTATGAATAACGTTTTAATAAGGCCGGGATCGCCTCCGGCGGGATCGGCGGTGAAAAATAAAATCCCTGGGCTTTATCGCAGCCCATCCCAATCAGCCAATCGTTTTGCGCTTCCTCTTCGACGCCTTCCGCCAGAGCCTCAACCCCAACGTTATGCGCCAGAGAAATGATCCCCTCCACCAGTTGCGCCGATCTCGCCCCTTCCGGCACCGCCGCAAGAAACGATTTATCCATCTTTAAGGTGTCAAAGGGATAGCGCAGCAAATAGTCAAGATTGGCGTGTCCGGTGCCAAAGTCATCCAGCGCGAAGGTGATCCCCAGCGCCTTCAGCTCACGCATATTTTTCGCCGCGATCTGGCATTCGCACAGAGGCTGTGTTTCCGTGACCTCAATTGCACAACGCCGCGGGTCCAGACCGTATTTCGCAAGATTATGCTGGACCCGCGCGGGTAATTGCGGGTCACATAGTTCTAGGGCCGAGAAATTGATCGACAATGACAGGTATTCAGGCCAGCCTGCCGCCGTCTCCCACGGCGTTTTCGTCACCATCTCTTCCACGGCCAGGAACTGACCGCTGTTTTCTAACAGTGAAATAAACATATCCGGCGGCACCATTCCCATTTCCGGGCTGTTCCAGCGCATCAACGCCTCGAATGCGCAAATGCGTCCGGTGCGCAAATTAAAGATCGGCTGATATACCATATAAAGCTGCTGAGTCTGTTTCGCGCCTTTTAAGGCTTTCAGCACGGCGCCGGAATCTGCCACTTTTCCCTCCTGATGTTATCCTTCCATTGGGTACCACGCCGCGCGCATCGCCCTCGCGAAGTCGTACCTGAACCAGGAATATTACAGGCAAACTTACGACAGGAAGGATAAGCGATGGTTGAATCTGACTATCAATTTATTCAGTTCCGCAGAGTTTGCCAAACCCAGCTTCACAATAATTTTCATCTTATGCGTCTGGATGGTTTTGTAACTCAGGCTGACCAGGCTTGAGATCTCCTGCGGTGAATAACCGCCCACCAGTAAACGGAGAACCTGCTGCTCGCGGTCGGTCAGTCTTTTTTGTGAACGAAATAGCTGCGGGCTCCAGTACTCGCTCGCCAGTGTGGCCAGTCGTCGGTAATCCCGTAGCGGTGATTTATCCGTCAATACGATGGCCTTTTCAACATACAATAACTCGGTGCACAGTTTTGCCAGACGACTGTCAGCGATAACCACCACCGTATTGTCGTGAACGTTAAATCTGTTTTTATTTAAATAATTCACAAAGTCCGCACAGGCGTGTTTGTGGCTGGTGAGATTAAAAATCATCGTACGATGGCGATAACGCGCGGCGTTATTGACCATAACCCGCCAAGGGACAGGCGTGACTTCAACATGTTTACTTTTTAAATAGTCAGAGATGCCCTGACCCACAAAATCTCCACATCCACTCATTAACATGAGAGCCTCCCTTCTGGTTTAAATTTTTATAAAGTTTTAAGCTTATTGCTCAACAAAATATTAATGATGACTTTTTCGACCCCGGACTCCTCACGAGGATGTTTGAATTGAAATTTGCAGGAGATTTGTTGACTGGCATAAAGCTGATTATTTTCGTCAAATTCTTGTATGGGTACGACGTTGACCACTCTGAGATCCAGGTGGAGCGAACCGAACTGTTCAAATTCAAGCAATGCCCCTTTGATTAGCGCGTCTTTATACAGAAATCGCGTATTCACACTCGGTGACATTAGCGCACAGCCGCCGCGGGAGATATTTTTGATTTGTAGACTGTAATTTTCGCCGTTTTTATAACGACCCAGACAATAAAAATGCTGGCCTTTCAGAAAGGAAAAGCGCTGATGTTGCCGACGTTGCACAAAAAAAATGACGTCAGGAATGTAATACGCCAGTCCGCCCTTCATTTTAGCCGTCAGCGAGGGACTAAACCTGGCGTTAAACTTAATAATGCCTCTTTCGCTATGCAGAATGAAATGCTGGATCGAAGAAGGAATAACCTCGCTGCGTTCAACAATAACGAAATAATCAAAGTCCACCTTTTCCAGCTGCGTGACCACACTGTTTTCCTTGAATTTCAACTCCAGTTTGGTTTTTCTGAGAAGTTCTTCACGAATAATGGCCACGATTTCAAATTTATTTTCCTTTGCCATTCCAAATCCCATAGTCAATCCTTATTTTTCGTAATTCAGATACTTCTCATTTAATTAAAATAAAAAAGAAGGAGAATTTTCCTGACTGATAGTTTTTTTTACCATAAGGGATTCTCTTTCAGATATTTCGCACGATATTAAGTTTTTAGCTATTTTTATTGATTAATTGATTTGTAAAAACATTCAGTGAAGTGTAAAACTGGCCCACTTTATGCGTGCAAAAATCCCAACTTAACGAAAATTTCATTACAAAAAGGGATAATTCGGCTAAAAAATGCAGCACCATGAAATAAAAAAATGGACGAGGGGAAGGGCTTTCAGTACGCGATAAACATCGCTGTTTTTCTGCGCAACACGCTGGTGAATATGTCCTCAGTCACGTCGAGCGGAATTAATCCGCTCTTTCAGGAGAAAATAAATACAAAAAATGATGAAAAAAACGCTTACAGGAGAGGAAAAACAGCGAGGGATTTCATTCAAACGAAATGAAGGTATCCGACCGGTGCGGTGACACCAGGTCGGATAATGTGAATAAGATTATCTCCTCCCTGCGGCATGATGCCTGCGCAACCACATCAGCTTATAGGCGGCGGGAATAATAAACAGCGACAACAGCGGCGCGGTAATCATCCCACCAATCATTGGCGCGGCGATGCGGCTCATCACCTCTGACCCGGTCCCTGTGCCCCATAAAACAGGCAGCAGACCGGCAATGATAACCGCCACGGTCATCGCTTTCGGCCGCACCCGGAGTACCGCGCCGTGATAAAGCGCATCGTCGAGTTTCTCTGCCGTGAAGGTCTGCGGATTATTCAGCGCTGGCTCGGCCTCTATGGCATGACGCAGGTACATCAACATCACCACGCCAAACTCAGCGGCGACGCCGGCAAGGGCGATAAACCCGGTTCCCGTCGCCACCGACAAATGGAACCCCATCCCGTAAAGAAACCAGATCCCGCCCACCAGCGCAAACGGCACGCTGGTAATGATTAACAGCGCCTCGCCAACGCGACGGAACGCCAGGTACAGCAGAACAAAAATGATCATCAGCGTCATCGGCACCATCATTTTAAGCTTATGATTCGCCCGCTCCAGCAGTTCAAACTGTCCGGAAAACGCGACGCTGGTGCCGGGCTTCATCTGCACGTTTTTCGCAATCGCCTGCTTGAGATCGTTCACCACGGAAACCATATCCCTGTCGCGGGCGTCGATGTAGATCCAACTGGTGGGGCGCGCATTTTCCGTTTTTAACATCGACGGGCCGGACGTGATGTTGACCTCCGCCACATCAGCCAGCGTGATTTGCTGTTTTAACGGCGTCAAAATCGGCAACTGCCGTAGCGCCTGCGGGCCGTCGCGATAGTTCTGCGGATAACGCAGATTAATCGGATAGCGAGCGATGCCCTCCACGGTCTCCCCCACCATCGCCCCGCCGATCGCAGAGGAGACGAACAGCTGTACGTCGCCGACCGTCATCCCGTAGCGCGCCGCTTTTTCCCGATCGATGTCGATATGGAGATAACGTCCGCCTTCCAGACGTTCCGCCAGCGCAGAGGTTACCCCCGGTACAGTTCTCGCGACGTTCTCGATCTGTTCGGCCATCGCGTCAATATCCGCCAGCACGTTGCCGGACACTTTGATGCCAATGGGACTTTTGATGCCGGTGGAAAGCATATCGATGCGGTTACGAATCGGCGGCACCCACAGGTTTGCCAGCCCCGGCAGACGAACGGTCTGGTCCAGTTGCTCAATGATTTTTTCCATCGTCATCCCCGGACGCCACTGATCCTGCGGCTTAAGCTGAATGGTGGTTTCCACCATTTCCAGCGGTGCGGAATCCGTTGCGGTTTCTGCTTTGCCGGTTTTGCCGAAAACCCGCGCCACTTCCGGCACGCTCATAATCAGCTTATCGGTTTTCTGCAACATGCTGGCCGCTTCCGCCGCCGAGATCCCCGGTAGCGTGGAAGGCATATACAGCAAGTCGCCTTCGTTAATCTGCGGTAAGAACTCGCCGCCCACTTTGCCGAGCGGCCAGACAACCGTCAGGACAGAAAGTAGCGCCAACAGCAGCGTGGTTTTCGGCCAGCGCAGCACGTTCAGCAGCAGCGGATGGTAAAGACGGATCAACAAGCGGTTCAGGGGATTGCGGCTTTCCGCCGGAATATTGCCGCGGATCCACAGCCCCATCAGCACAGGAATCACCACAATCGCCAGCAGCGCCGCACCGGCCATTGCCCAGGTTTTTGTGAACGCCAGCGGCCCGAACAGACGCCCTTCCTGGCCTTCCAGGGTAAAGATAGGGATGAATGAAAGGGTAATAATTAACAGACTGATAAACAACGCAGGTCCCACCTCGACGGAGGCTTGCGTAATCACCTGCCAGCGCGTCTCGTTATCGATGTTTTTCCCCGGATGCTGATGCGCCCACTCCTCCAGCCGTTTATGGGCGTTTTCGATCATCACAATCGCAGCGTCGACCATTGCGCCAACGGCGATAGCGATACCGCCAAGCGACATGATATTGGCGTTAAGTCCCTGAAAATGCATCACAATAAATGCAAAACACAATCCCAGCGGCAAAGAAATGATCGCCACCAGCGCGGAACGCAGGTGCCAGAGAAACAGCGCGCAGACCAGCGCCACGACAATGAACTCTTCCAGCAGCTTATCGCTAAGATTGTCGATGGCGCGGTCAATCAGCCCGCTGCGATCGTAGGTTGTTACGATCTCCACCCCTTCCGGCAAACTGCGTTTCAGGGTGTCCAGCTTGTTCTTCACGGCGGAGATAACCTCGCGCGCATTTTTCCCGGAGCGCAGGATCACCACCCCGCCCGCCACTTCGCCATCGCCGTTCAGTTCGGCGATCCCCCGGCGCATTTCAGGACCGATTTGCACCCTCGCCACATCGCGCAGATACACCGGCACGCCGTTTTCATTCGTCTTCAGGACGATATGATTGAAATCCTCCAGCGATTGCAGATAGCCGCTGGCGCGCACCATGTATTCCGCTTCCGCCAGTTCGACCGACGACCCGCCCGCCTCTTGATTTGACGTGCTCAGCGCGGCCTTTACCTCCGCCAGGCTGATGCCGTACTGGGCAAGTTTCATCGGATCAATGACCACCTGATATTCTTTCACCACCCCGCCGACCGAAGCCACCTCCGACACGTCGGGAATCGTTTTAAGTTCATATTTCAGAAACCAGTCTTGTAACGAACGCAATTCGGCCAGATCGTGCTTACCGCTGCGATCGACCAGCGCATATTCAAAGATCCAGCCAACGCCTGTGGCGTCCGGTCCCATTTCCGCGCTCACTCCGGTGGGAAGTTTTCCCTGCACCTGATTAAGATATTCAAGCACTCGCGAACGCGCCCAGTACGGATCGGTGCCGTCTTCAAAAATGACGTACACATACGAATCGCCAAACTGCGAGAAGCCGCGCACCGTTTTGGCGCCCGGCACGGACAGCATCGTGGTCGTTAACGGATACGTGACCTGATTTTCCACGATTTGCGGCGCCTGCCCTGGGTAACGCGTTTTGACAATCACCTGCACATCGGAGAGATCGGGTAGCGCGTCCACTGGCGTATTCACAATGGTCCAGGTTCCCCAGACGCCAAGGAAAAGCGCGCCAATGACGATCAGAAAACGGTTGGCGACCGAGCGGCGGATTATCCATTCAATCATCTGCGTTCTCCTCAGTGCGCATGCGCGGCGGGCGTGGATGTGTCAGGAGTGGACGCCGCTCGCATTCGATCCAGCGCGCCAGCGATATTCGCTTCGGAGTCAATCAAAAACAGACCGCTGGAAACCACGTTTTCCCCTTCTTGCAAGCCGGAACGGATTGCCGTTAATCCCTGCGATGACTGGAATACCGACACCCGTTTCGGCACAAAGCGCCCTTCGTTATCAACCGTAATCACCCGCTGTTCGCTGCCGGTGTCGATCAGCGCTTTTGTCGGGATCAGCAGCATTGGCTCGCTTTGGCTGTTGAGGCTAAGAAAAGCGTTCATGCCTGGCTTCAGCGCTTCGTCGGGGTTGTCCACTTCCAGACGCAGTTGCAGGGTACGGGTTGAGGCATCCGCACTCGGCAACAGCGTCCATTTGCGGAAGGTGAAATGCATGTCGGGACGGGCCGGTATGGTCAGGGAAAACTGCGAGGCGTCTTTAATCAGCCACGCAATGGACTCCGGCACGGCAGCCGTTACCCAGACCGGATTCATTCCCTGAATCCTCGCCACCACGTTATCTTTGCTGATGTTCATTCCGGCGCGTAAATCAAAGGCGGTAATCACGCCGTCGATCGGCGCGGTGAGGGTGAAGCGGGTCTGAATCTTGCGGGTGGTAATCAGGCGGCGAAGATCCGCTTCCGGCATGCCGGCCAGCCGCAGGCGTTCAAGGATCCCCTCAACCTGGCTGGCGGTTCCGCCTGTCTCCTTCAGCAGCAGATATTCACTTTGCGCTTCCACCCAGTCAGGAATGGTCAGCTCAAGCAGCGGCGCGCCCTTTTTCACTTTATCGCCGACGGTCAACGGCCAGACTTTTTCGATAAACCCGGCGGCGCGCGCCTGCATAATCGCATACTGATATTCGTTGTAGCTGACGTTCGCCGGGAAAGTCTGCGCAAAGGTCAGCGCCCCCCGGCGAACGACCCCGGTTTTCACGCCGAGGTTTTGCGTCTGTGTGGGGTCAATCCGCACGCCCGGCGCGGCGGCGTTTGCGCTTTCTTCATCGGCGTATTTCGGCACCAGGTCCATATCCATAAAGGGCGATTTCCCCGGCTTGTCGAAGCGGGTTTTCGGGTACATCGGGTCGTACCAGAACAGCACCTTGCGGGCGTCGTTTTGTGCGGTAGACGACGCATCGTCAGGCCCGCGATCGGCTGTGAAATATGCGTAACCGCCCACGGCGATAAGTCCGCCAGCCACCATGCTGCCGATAATCAGCGCGATATTTTTCATGAGGTCATGCCCAACGTTGAAATAAAGTAAAATTACTGACGCTTAATGTCCTGCAATAACGAAAGATTCCCCTGCTGGACAAAATGAAAGGTGACGCTATCGCCAGGCGTGATCCCGTTAAGCTGCGTTTGCGGCGTGAGGGTAAAGCGCATGGTCATGGCCGGCCAGTTCAGCGCCGGGATCGGCTCGTGCGCAATGGTGACCTTCTTGCTTTCCCCGTCTATGGCTTTGACGACTCCCGTTGCGCTCACCACCGGGCTGTGTTCAGCGGCAATCATCCCGTCATGATGATGTTCACTGGCCTGAACATGGGCTGCCAGCACAGAGAGAACCGTTACTACGACTGCTTTAAAGAGATTGTTCATAAGTCACCTTTCAGAAGGAGTGAATTTTGCCGGACGGCGACTGGCGCCTGAACCGGCTACAGGAGGCCTGGCCCGCTGCCGGGGGATTTATTCCACCCAGCCGCCGCCGAGGGCGGTATACAGTTTGATTTCGTTAACCTGGCGGGCGTAATTGAGGTCCAGCAACGTTTGTTGGGTTGAAAACAACGAACGCTCCGCGTCCAGCACGTCGATGTAACTCACCGCACCGTGGCGATAGAGCGCTCTGGCGCGTTGCAGGGTAATGTGCAGCGACGCGAGGTAGCGTTGCTGGCCGCGAATCTGCCCGGCCAGACTCTGGCGCAGCGCCAGCGCGTCAGCGACCTCTTTAAACGCGTTCTGGATTTTTTGCTCGTAATTGACCACCGACTGCTGTTGACGGATCTCGGCCAGATCGAGACTGGCCTGATTACGACCGGCATTGAAAATCGGCAGCTCCACCTTTGGGATGAAGCTCCACATGCCGCCCGCCGCGCTGAATAAGTTCGTCAGATCGCTGCTGCTGCCGGAAATACCGCTGGTCAGGCTAATGGAAGGGAAAAACGCCGCCCGCGCCGCGCCAATATTGGCGTTCGCCGCCATCAGCGTATGCTCTGCCTCCATAATGTCCGGTCGTTGCAATAAGATGTGCGACGACAGCGCAGGCGGCAGGGTTACAGCATGGAGATCGCCCTCGCCAGCGGCGTTTTCCTCCGGTAGCCGGGCATAGGCGCCCAGCAGAAGCTGTAACGCGTTATTGGCCTGCGCCAGTTCCCCCTGACGTTTGGCGATGTCGCTGCGGGTGCTTTCAATAACGCCGCGCGCCTGTTCCAGCGCCAGCACATTACTGGTACCGGTGACCAGTTGCTTTTCCACCAGCGCATAAGAACGCTGATAATTGCCTAACGTTTCTTCGGCAACCCGAAGTTGAGCCGCCGCAAGTCGCTGACTGAAATAGCTTTGCGCCACGTTCGAAACCAGCAAAATATGGACCGCCCGACGGGCTTCTTCGCTGGCAAAAAAGTTTTGCCGGTCGGCTTCGCTCATGTTTTTCAGCCGACCAAAGAAATCCAGATCAACACTGAGATTCAGTCCCGCGTCGTATTCGCGGCTGGTTCCGCTGTCGCCCTTGAGATTTCCGCTCCAGCTTCCGCTGCCTTCTGCGTTCAACTGCGGATAGCGGTCGGCGTCGGTGACCCGGTACTGCGCCCTCGCCTCCTGCACTTTCAGCGTCGCCATGCGTAAATCCCGGTTATTACGCAACGCCTCGCTAATAAACGTTTTGACTTGAGGATCAACAAAAAACTGCCGCCAGCCGCTGTCCTGATAGTTCGCAGGCGCGGTCATCAGACGGTTGTGGCTCAGCGAAAACTGCTGCGGCACCGGTAAGGCCGGGCGCTGGTAGTCCGGCGCCAGCGAGCATCCTGCCAGCAGCAGCGCCGTGCTGAGAGTAAAAAACCTGAATGTGCACATAAGCCTGATTAACATAAGGAAAGATGCGGGTAACTTTACCTGGCGCTCTCTGTTCAGTCGGTGACAGCAAAATGACAAAGCTGTCATTTTCCCGGAAGGCGATTGCTATCCGATCTGACTTCTCTAGAATTGGGAGACGCCACGTCAACAGGCGGCGGAAGGAGGATGCGTTGAAGATACTGATCGTCGAAGATGAGAAAAAAACCGGGGAGTATCTGACCAAAGGGCTGACGGAAGCGGGCTTTGTGGTCGATCTTGCGGATAACGGCCTGAATGGCTATCACCTGGCGATGACCGGCGACTACGACCTGCTCATTCTCGACATTATGCTGCCCGACGTTAACGGCTGGGATATTGTGCGTATGCTGCGCGCTGGCGGAAAAGGGATGCCGATTCTGTTACTCACGGCGCTCGGCACCATTGAACACCGGGTGAAGGGACTGGAATTAGGCGCGGACGATTATCTGGTTAAGCCGTTCGCCTTCGCCGAGCTGCTGGCGCGCGTCAGAACGCTGCTGCGGCGCGGCGCCGCGGTGATTGTTGAAAGTCAGTTTCAGGTGGCGGACCTGAATGTCGATCTGGTCAGTCGCAAAGTCAGCCGGAGCGGAATGCGGATCACTCTCACCAGCAAAGAGTTTACCCTGCTTGAGTTCTTTCTCCGTCACCAAGGCGAGGTACTGCCGCGCTCGCTGATCGCCTCCCAGGTGTGGGATATGAATTTCGACAGCGACACCAATGCCATCGATGTCGCCGTGAAACGTCTGCGCGGCAAGATTGATAATGACTTCGAACCCAAACTGATTCAGACCGTGCGCGGCGTGGGCTACGTGCTTGAGGTGCCGGATGCGCAGTAAGCGACCTTTTTCCCTGGCGACACGCCTGACTTTTTTTATCAGCCTTGCCACAGTCGCCGCTTTCTTTGCCTTCGCCTGGATCATGATCCAGTCGGTAAAAGTCCATTTTGCCGAACAGGACGTGAACGATCTCAATGAAATTAGCGCCACGCTGGAGCGCATACTCAGCCATTCCGATGAACCGGAATCCCGGCGGCTGGAGATTGTGCAAAATGTGGTTGCTGGTTATTCAAACGTCCTCATTGCGCTGGAGGACACCCGCGGGCGGGCGCTTCTGCATTCGCCTGGCGCGCCGGACATCCGGCAATTTCTCGCCACCGCCGAGCCGGACACCACCGTTCCCGGCGGCAACGTGTGGCTGATCAACGAGCCAGCGAAGCAAATGACCGGACACGGCACCCACGCCAGCTGGCGCATGATCCGCCTGCCGGTCGGTCCGCAGATTGACGGTAAACCGGCATATACTCTGTACATGGCGTTGTCGATCGACTTTCACCTCCATTACATTAACGATCTGAAAAACAAGCTGATCATGACCGCGTCGATCATTAGCCTGGTGATCGTCTTTCTGGTTTTATTCGCGGTCTATAAAGGACACGCGCCGATTCGCCGCGTTAGCCGACAGATCCAGAACATTACCTCGAAAGATCTCGACGTTCGCCTTGACCCGCAAAATGTCCCCATTGAGCTGGAACGACTGGTGCTCTCTTTCAACCACATGCTGGAACGTATTGAAGATGTCTTTACCCGCCAGTCTAATTTTTCTGCCGACATCGCGCATGAGATCCGCACGCCCATCACCAACCTGGTGACGCAGACGGAGATTGTTCTTAGCCAGCCGCGAACTCAAAAGGAACTGGAAGAGGTGCTCTATTCCAGCCTTGAGGAACTGAGCCATATGGCAAAAATGGTCAGCGACATGCTGTTCCTGGCCCAGGCGGATAACCACCAGCTTATTCCAGAGAAAAAAGCGCTTAATCTGGCCGAGGAAGTCAGTAAGGTGTTCGACTTTTTTGAAGCGCTGGCAGAGGAGCGTGGCGTCACGCTGCGCCTTGAGGGCTGCCCGTGCCATGTTTTCGGCGATCCGGGAATGTTGCGCAGAGCGCTGAGCAATTTATTATCAAACGCGTTGCGTCATACGCCTGGCGGCGAAACCGTCATCGTCAGGCTAAAAGAGATTGACGATCGGGTGCGCATTGAGGTTGAAAACCCGGGAACGCCGGTTGCGGCGGAACATCTGCCGCGTCTGTTTGATCGTTTCTATCGCGTGGACCCCTCCCGCCAGCGCAAGGGCGAAGGCAGCGGCATAGGCCTGGCGATCGTCAAGTCGATTGTGACGGCGCATCACGGAAAAGTGTCGGTGACGTCTGACGCCCGCGCGACCCGCTTTACGCTGAGTTTGCCGAAAGCGCTGCGCTGACAGGTCGCTACCGGTGGCGTCAGCGCTAAGAATCCTCCTAAATCAAAGGAGGCAATGGCGGTGAATTTTTAACCCACACAAAATTTTAACATTACATACACATAGTGATATTGCCCGGCGGGCGATATCCAACACGTCACGGCTCCTGACGTCACTGTTTTTCCTCCGCCCGCCTTTTCGTCAACCTATGACCACGCCAATGCGGTTACGCTAAATAATTCCACCTGGCGCACAATTTTTATTCTTCTTTGAAACAAAAAATCCGAAAAAAAAGGCATGTCTGGCCGCTGACTATTTATCCGGCAAATTATTAACAGAATAGCGTTATTACCGTCAGAATTTTGTGCGTGTCCGATCACGGTCATTATTGTTAATCGCACGTTGTCATTTTTTAAATCGATAGAATTCAAATTATTGCAAAGCAAAAAAGGTCATTCTTATTTTTTATTGTGCATTAATTCACTGAATGTTACCGTCCTGACACCGATGAACAGCGATCAGGATAATCAGGGAGGTTCGGTGAAGGTCTATGCATTATAACCTCCTGTGGCTTATTTGGGGGCTTTGGCTGTATCTCATTATTCATTATGGCGTGGGTGATCAACATTTTTACCTGACGATAAAATCGCGATGGAAAGTGATTGCCATAATTATTTTAACCTGTGGTTTATTTTATGCTGTTTATTTAATTTTATCATCGACGGGGATCAGAACCATGTTCAAACGTAAAGAGCAAAACACCACGTTTGCCGACACTCATGCAGACATCAACATCGCCTCTTCTCTTAACCCTTCTCAGGTTTCTTACCTCGGCGACGATGTGGAATTGACGGTAAAACCGACGCAGCAAAGCCCGCTGGAACCGTCGGTCGCCGTTATCCCGGAAACCTGTATTATTAAGGGCGAGCTTAACTCCACCAGCGATATTCACGTAAATGGCCGCATTGACGGTGTTATTCGCTCTGAAAAAACCGTTCATATTCTGAAAAGCGGTCACGTTGAAGGGGATATTATAGCCTATGCCATTGCCGTCGACGGCGTTCTGAATGGCAATTGTATCGGCGGCGAAGTCAGCATTAATGCGCAGGGAATGGTAAATGGTCAGGTAAAAAGTGACTCACTGGCCATTCATAAAAATGGCCGTTTTTACGGTAACTCTTTACCGCGCAGCGACGAAGAAGCGCAAAAAAATGAATTTATCAGCGCCATGGATGCGGTAAAAGAAAATACCATCGACCTGGCCAGTTTTTATAAAGAGTGACAGGAAGATATTCGCGCCGGATGGCGGCTTTGTGCTGTCCGGCCTGAATACCGTCAGGTAAACGCGCCAGGAAATGGCGCCCCCTGCAGGATTCGAACCTGCGACCGACGGCTTAGAAGTTCCTCGGACTATCTAGGATAACAACAACTTACCCTATCACCACTGCGCTCACACGTCCCACCTTCGCAAAACATGTAAAGCCTTGCAAACCGATGCAAAGCTTTACGTGTCTCATTTCTGTCTCACATCACCGGGCAATCATCAAACTCACCAGAACGCGCATCGTTGATGATGTACGTGATCACTCCAAACAGATGCGACTCATCATCAAACAGGCTGGTCGGCTCTGGTATTTCTTCTGCCACTCCGGTCTCCAGATTAATCAGATGAGGTTTAGGGTAGCGTTTGTATCGCTTCACCCTGAACTCGTTATCTACAGAGCAAACCAGCAACGAGCCATCAAATGGCGTCAGTGAACTGTCAACGACGAGCAAAGCACCAGACATGATGCCTTCTCTCCAGTACGTTTGCCCTGCCCGCATGAAGTACGTAGCCGATGGTTTGCTGATTAACGTCTCGTCGAGCGATATGCGCTGTTCAACGTAGTCTGCTGCTGGCGATGGGAATCCCATGATGCACCTCCGATAGATACTGTATATTAATACAGTATTACTGATCGCCGGTGTCGATCAATACCGATTGTGGTGCTACACTTCAGACCTTTCCGAATCCACTGATTTCTATCATGTTAAAGTTATTCGCTAAGTACACATCAATAGGCGTTCTGAATACACTAATACACTGGGTCGTGTTTGCTGTCTGCATCTACGGACTGCATACAAATCAGGCCCTTGCTAACTTTTCAGGGTTTGTCATAGCAGTTTCTTTCAGCTTTTATGCCAATGCAAAGTTCACATTCAACGCCTCAACGACCACACTACGATACATGTTGTACGTTGGGTTCATGGGCACTCTTAGCGCTGCTGTTGGCTGGTCTGCTGACATGTGCGGATTGCCACCAATGGTGACACTGGTCACGTTTTCCAGCATCAGCCTTGTATGCGGTTTCATCTATTCAAAATATATCGTCTTCAGGGATGCAAAATGAAAATCTCTCTGGTCGTTCCGGTCTTCAATGAGGAAGACGCAATACCTATTTTCTATAAAACAGTTCGCGAGTTTGAAGATCTCAATCCGTACGATGTTGAGATAGTTTTCATCAATGACGGAAGCAGAGATGCTACGGAGTCGATAATTAATGCTCTTGCAGTATCAGATCCTCTTGTTGTTCCGCTATCATTCACTCGTAATTTCGGCAAAGAGCCAGCGCTTTTTGCAGGACTTGACCACGCAACTGGTGACGCAGTAATTCCGATTGATGTTGATCTACAAGACCCTATTGAGGTTATCCCGCACCTCATTGAGAAATGGAAAACAGGCGCAGACATGGTGCTGGCAAAGCGCTCTGACCGCTCAACGGATGGACGACTGAAACGCAAAACGGCTGAATGGTTTTATAAGCTACACAATAAAATTAGCAATCCGAAGATTGAAGAGAATGTTGGTGATTTCAGGTTGATGAGTCGCGAGGTTGTCGAGAACATCAAGCAGATGCCAGAACGCAACCTGTTCATGAAGGGTATCTTGTCATGGGTTGGTGGAAATACTGACGTTGTTGAATATGCACGCGCTGAGCGCGTGGCTGGTGATACGAAATTCAACGGCTGGAAGCTATGGAATCTGGCACTGGAGGGCATTACGAGCTTTTCCACCTTCCCTCTGCGCATGTGGACCTACATTGGCCTTCTGGTTGCGGGACTGGCGTTTATATACGGTGCATGGATGATTATCGACACCCTCTTGTTTGGCAACCCGGTGCGCGGATACCCATCGTTGCTCGTATCCATACTTTTTCTAGGCGGTATTCAACTTATCGGAATTGGTGTATTGGGAGAGTATATAGGGCGCATCTATATTGAAACTAAAAAAAGACCAAAATATGTTATGAAAGGCAATTCCAAATGATTAAAAAAATATATCTTTTAATTTTTATAGTGTTATCTTTTATGATATCGCTTTCGTCTTCACTACAATTTACAATAAATTCCGATGCTGCCTCTATGTTTAGGGAGGCGATTGATATTTCTAAAGGAAACATACTACTACGTGGATGGACGCTATCTACTGTTCCATTTTACTTTACAGATACCATCTGGTATGCGACTGCTATATCTATATTTGGAAATAATCAGATTTTAATGTGGGTTATTCCCTCTATATTTTACACTGGCATATTAACATTATCCGCAATTTTAATTTTTGGCAAAAACGATAACTACATTGGGATCCTGGCGCTAGTTTTATGCATGATTCTTCCGTCGAAGATGGCAGCAGGTTTAACCATTGCAATGTGCATTCATGCCGCAACTATATTCTTTGCATTAGCATCATTAAAATTAGTCATTAGTAATAAAAAAGTATCTCTATTGCTTTTTTTCTTAATCTCATCGCTATGCGTGTTCAGTGACAGTATATATAATTACATTTTAGTATTACCATTGGCTTTGTCACTTATTGGAATGCTATTTATTGAATTTAATAGATCTCACTTAATAAAGTTACTAATCGCCTGCGCGGTATTAATTGCAGGTAAATTAATATCTTTCCTGTCAATTAAATACGGATTATTGGTCACGCCAGGAACTGAGATACCACGAATAGTAGCATATGATAAAATACCAGGTAATTTAGATTTATTTTTTAGAGGCATACTTGAATACTTTGACTCAAACATTTTCGGAAAAGAATTGTCATTAGCAACGATACCATACCTGTTAAGATTCCTGTCATTAATCTTGTGGGGTGTTTTATTTATTGTAGCATCGAAGAGGTTGTTTAACACTAACCTTTTAAACAACTACTTGATCGCTGCCACAATAATTATGTTTTGTGCTTATCTTTTTAGCAACATGCCCGTTGATTTAGAAACAACAAGGTATCTGGTATCACCATTAATTACTGGTAGCATTCTAATAGGAAGATTCCTACCAGAAGTTAGAATCAATAAATCATTTATCATAATATTCTTTATTGTCTTATTTATAAACAATTGGAAGCCTCTTTCTTTTTCCATTCCGACAGGGAATACAGCACAAACAGCAGCATTCCTGCAGAAAGAGGGGCTTGGTGATGGATATGGAACGTTCTGGGTTGCTTCATCAGTCAGCGTTGTAGGTGATAGCGAGGTCGCACCTATATCTATAGATGAAAGGGGAATCAGCAAAATGAACTGGTTGTCTAGCAACGACTGGTATGGGAGGCGCTCACGTTATATTATAGTCTCTGATATTGAAAATATTAATAGAGTGTTGGATATTTTTGGGAAAGATGCAAAGGTAAAAAATATAAACGGTATCTATGTTATATACTATGATGATGAAAGAATTATAATATAGTTTAAGGCGGGAGACCCCCGCCTTATAGTTTCACTGTGTTATATTTCCAACTTCAGCTTTTTCAGCAGCTCCGTTTATATAATTACTTTCTGTGTTTCCTTGGCAGATATTACCAATTGCGGCAATTTTATACCCCTGTATATTAAGCCCCCTAACCTGAGCACCAGGTATAAAATTATCAGGTGTAGTGCTGCAATTATTATTTGAAAATGTAATCAATTCGCTTTGCTGATCACTATATTCGCAATTTATACCATATTGACCATTATTTTGTGCCATCACTCCACTTACTGTCCCGTAGTGACATCCTTCCAAACTTATCCCGTGCCCCCCATTATTAACAAACTGCCCCCCATCAACAACAAGATTTCTGCACCCTCTCATAAGAACGCCTGGCGACGCAGTCTCACGTCCTCCAGATACCCAACACCCTACTAATTGGGGCCAAATTACGCCTATCATAATTATACCCTGATTAGTTGATGCATCAACATCGCCATTTGTGATTTTTACACTAGTATAAGCAACCGTTGGGTGAGCATCACTATCAGCCGAGCACTCAATCCCAGTGCTGCAATTTGTAATAACTGGATTGTCAATCCACAAAGATGGGTAATGTATAGATTTAATTCCGGATTCTTTTGAATTGGCGACAAATGATTTTTCTAAGTGCAGCCACGTTCCAATGCTATCGTTGTTAGCAGTTTTTTTCATCGTGATAAGATAGCCAGTAGCATCAGAATCACGAGAGGCGCAATTGGTAACCACATATTGCGATACCCCGTCAAACCAAAACCCTTTTCCACCACGAATCTCAACTCCAGAAACAATACCCCTACCATTAAAAAATGTGTGGATACCATACTTACCAGTAGATGGAACCAAAACTAGATTTTCTATTCTGCTTCCATCGGTTTGAGATGCTGTTGAAATAGTGCCATCAGGCGATTGGAGTGTTATCAAATCTGAATCATCACCAATTTGATTAATTTCAACATAACCTCTGGTCGTTAAAATTAATTTCTTTTTAAATTCAAGATAACTGGTATGATAAACACCAGCAGGAATTAATATTCCGCTTGAATAATCATGCGCAGCCGAAATGTATTTTTTATTATCAAAAGATTCCCCTGCATCTGGAACTACGCCAAAGTCTGTAACATTTTCGTGACCGGTAATCCGTATCCAGGCATAAGAAGACGAAACAGCTATTGTGCCACCATCATCTGTTAAATCCGTTTTATCAACGCACTGAAATATGCCAGAACCATAACCCTGATAATCTGCATGCCAGCCTGTAAGCAGGGCGTAATCGCCAATTTCCGACGACGTAGAGGCTCTCATCGCTGCAAAGGATGCAAACTTCAGTTTTACTTTGTCCAGCTCTTCCTGAACCGTATTGCCTGATGATGTACCTACGATGGATGCTCCGGTTTCTCTGTTGAGGTCACTGCGCAGTGAGGCATCACCTACAGATAACCACGCACCGACACCAATACCACCTGTTGATTCTGGTGTTGATCCTGCAGGTACATCTTTAGGTAGCACTCCATCCCAGCGGTAATACTCTCCTGTCGCTTCTAGACGCAGAACATGATTTGGGAGAGTTAACGTATTACCGTCTTCGAAACTATCGAGGGTAACGTAACCGAATGCAGAAATAGCCTGCTGAGCAATCCAGCGCAGACCTTCGATGGTGTAATGCTTATTGCCAAATCTGTCTTCGTACTCCCGCTGCATTGAGGTGACGAACTCGTCAATTTTCCCTGCGTTAAATTTCAGGTCACGTGGTGATTCACTTGGTACTGGCAGATTAGTAGGTTGGGTAGCCATATTTTTTCCATAAAAAAACCCGACGCTAAGGTCGGGTTGTGGTGACGGGAATTGTGTTATGGGTAAATCAGATCGCTATACTCAGCGAGTGTTATTGCTGTACCGCCTTGTCCATCAGGTTGTTTGGCGGTAATTGTCCATTGTCCTGCGTCAAGTTCCTCTGAGGTGGCAATCACGTATCTTGATGGCGACTGCACATCGAAGCCGTCGTAAAAGTTGAGTGATATATCAGGAATTTCGGCTGTAAAACCAAAAGCAGTATCTGTTCTCGCAGATGCGGGATAACGCGCTGTTGTGGCGCCCATTGAGTCCGTAACCTGAACATACATCGAACCTGAAAAGTTAATCCTTTCACTGGTTGCGAAGTTGTTACCATTGCGAGAAACGATATAACCGGCCTGCTGATTGGTATCGTAGGTATCAGGAACCTGAACCATGTCACCAATATTCACCCACTCACCGTCTGCCATAGCCGTGATAGCCATAGTCATCCTGGAATAGATGAGTCGCTTACACTCCCTCAATGCTCGTTCATTAGCCTGAAACCTGTTCCTGATAGACATCATTTCGAACTTCTTTGCCTTTGTTGGCGTACCTTCCACGATACTGTTGCCAACAATGCGATACCGAACGAAGTCCTGTTTGTTGGTATCCGGGTTACGGAACTGAACTTCAACGCCGTCGTATCCACCAGGTAATGTCATGTCGTATGACAATGAATATCGGTCTGGTTTAGTGTTAGAACGGTTGAATATGGTTGCAGCAGATGTTTTCTTGCTGTCTCTGGTAAATGAAAGGACTCCATTGTCGTCATATACCACAACGCTAGCAGCATCACAGATGGTTTCCATCCTGCTACCGAGAGAAACATCCTCATCATCGAATGTGTAATCAAAATAACCGAGACGCTGGTCGATGGCGTCGATTTCGGCCTGTATCTGGTATAGCCCGTAAATATCAATGCTCGATTCAGGCTGTTCTCCTACAATCAACCAGTTGTGGAGTGCGATGTCAGCGAAACGACGCGATGGGCGAATGTTGTAGTCAACCTGACGGGTAGTCATGTTGTAGCTGATGACGTGCCTGGTTATCAGTGCGTTATACTTCCTGTCCCGGCTTCCTGTGGCATTTTCCGTTGCACGGACACGAATCATCACCAGTGCATCATCAGGATGGACAACATTATTCCTGATGTTTACTGCGTGGATTTCCTCTACTGTTGCCCGGCTGTTGTCGGTACTGTTATTCGTTCGGGTGATGGTGATTGAGTAGCGACCAAATCCCGCAGATGGCGTTATTTTGTCAGTGCGGTAAAACGTATCTGAGACGTTCTTATTCGAGTTGGCCTGATGGTAGTTAAAGGTTTCAGTGGTGCCTGGTATCTGATTGTTATCATCATCAACCTTCCAGATAACCACTTTGAATGTGACATCATTTCGGCCAGCCATTCTGGACTGAGTGTGGATCCACAATTGACTGGATGGTATTGGCGAGAAAAACGGCCCGACATCAACACCTGAGTTCTGAATGAGAACAAACTTAGTTGTGTTGATAGTAGCTGTCTCTATCGGAATACTTGGTCCATTCAGGCTGTCAAAGACAAAGGTATAGTAATAAACGGGGTCTATAACTGCGCCATCGTCACTTTCAACACATGAAATAAGGTTGCCGAATATTGTCACGTCTTCAGTAACGTTTCCCGTTGCTGTGCTGTATGTGACGTTGATAATGAATTTTACGGGTGATGGTTTAGGCAGGTCTTTAAAGAAGTCAAACTCGTCCTGTTTTACGATTTTCATCGCAATCTGGCCGCCAGAGTATTCCCCGCTGATTACTGTATTCGCAGTTGCTGACTGCTGAGGTTGCGATTCGCTTTCATTTGGGCCAGGCAATTCCTGTCCATCTACATCGTCAAACTGGTAACCTTCTACAACTGTCGGTATCACTTCCCCTGGTTGGTAGATTGTGTAGGTTGCGCCAGCCATTGCTCCCAGATTTGACTCAGAGAAGCGAACTGACGAAATATCGTATCGACCTATGCCGAAGCACATTAACTCTGTAACGTACTTAATGCCAGGGTCCTGGTCACTTGTTTTGACATACTCGAACATAGACTCCTGTACAAGGTCAGGAAAAGAGCGAACCTGTCCAAAGTTATCCGGTTTTGCTTCCCCGTTTCGTGCAATATTCGTTTGCCCCTTGAGGCTGTTGTTTGGTGAGGTTTTACTGTTTCCAGCGGCTGCGCTGGCGTTTGGTTTTGGCATCAACCCCGCCAGAACCTTCTGGGTGAATTTGATTGGGTTGAAGTGTTCGAGTGGATTCAGGATTGTACCGATAAGATCGCCACTCTTTGGCTGGTCAAAGATGATTACCCGGTCATTCTCCTGTAGTGGAAATGCAAGTTCATCATCTGGTACAAGTTCATTTCCATTTACTCGAATGCGAATATCCCGGTGAAAACTCTCCTGCTCTAACCATTCTGAAAAAACAGTACCAGCGGTGACAATTGCCCGGTCTTTAGGAAGGCCTGGAACACGTTGGATTTCGATCACCGGCATAAGAATAGAACTCCACTTTGGTGAATAGTTTCTGAATAGTGCGTATTGCATCTGACCTGACGTGGCCGTTTTCACCTCGGCTATGTAGCGCTTTACCATCAATAATCAGACCGACATGGACTGGATTACTTCCTACCCACGCGACGAATATCCCGTCATCCATGAAAGAATCAGTACGACGCCAGAACACAACATCGCTGTCGTAACAGGTAAGGAAGTCTCTGCCGCTTTCGTAGTCAGGAGTCTGGTGTATCTCGATTCCAAGAACGTGCCGGTAGTACAAAACTACCAGCCCCCAACAATCCGCAGCATCGAAAGAGCATGCGCGGTTACACCACGGGATGCCGGTTACTCGTAAGAGGAAGTCGTCTTTAGACATTCTGAAGCCCCGGGTATTCTTCTACTGTGTACAGTCTGCCGACGTTGCGGTTAAGCGGATTGATGCGCGTCAGACTGCATGTGACGTCCTTGTCATCCATAGAGCAATCCGAAACGTACAGTGTCCATGTTTTAATGGCTGTGCTCATATCTGCGGAATCAAATACCTGATAGGTAGCTGAGATCGGAGTTATGCGCGCGTGTGCCTTCCATAGCTTCAACTTCTGCTTAAAGTCCTGCGCCAGTCGGCTGAACTTAACCGTGCTGTTTAGAACTGGAGTATTGCTCTGCTGACTTTCTGTCAGTTCCATCCGGCACGGCGTGAACACCTGACCGCCTAACGTTTTTGGGAATATCTGGTTATTAACAAGACGAACATACCCGAACGTCTCGTTGTAGAAGGTGATTGTTTCATAAAGGATTCGGTTCGGTCGCTGGCTTTGAAATTCTCGCAGTGTAGGCATTACGGAGCCCTCGGGAGACTTTCCGGATCGCGTCCGTCAGGATACCCGGTAACGATAATGTCCAGCCATGAAGCCCACGGCGGTGGAAGCTCAATAATGATATCGTCAAAGTCATCATCTGAATTAACCAGTTCACGCGCAATAACGTCACCACTCCATGTGAAGATTGAACCTGTTTGCGACCACGACGGCCAGGCGATGAAGTGCAACTCCTGCACCTCAACACCTGTATCGCCTGTTCCGGTACCTACAGGCATCGTGAACCACTGATTGCAGTTGTCCAGGTAGTTCGGGCTGCGCAACCATTGCATGAAAGCCCTGTGCTGGTCACGCGTGAATATCCATGTGAGCGAGAACGAAGTTTTCAGGTCATCTGTCAACTTCTGGAATATCGGCGCTCCGACCGTTGGCTGGTCTGTGCGAAAACCAGTGTCGGTGGTAGGAGACTTTCCTTTTTGCGCCAGCGGTAGCCAGTCTGGATAAAGTATTGGCATTATTCCCTCGCTTTACGTGGTGCCTGATGGTTCTGCTGAATGGCCTGGCTAACGCGCCCACCCTGATTGATGTCAGCGACGATCATGTCAATGGTCACTCCGTTTCCATCCTGAGAAGCCTGAGCGTCTACCGTTGCGCCAGTATAATTTTGAATGTTGATGTAGACAGGAACAGACTCACTTCCAGAACCGGATGTCATCTGCTTATTGCTTATAACCCGACCATTATCACCCGGTATCATGTACTGCTTACCGGTGCTGGCCCGGTAGATTTCAGGCATACCGCCCTCACCTACCTGATACATCGAACCAGCGGCAACAGGACCACCGTTTTTACGCTTACCTGCCAACCCTCCGGCCAGAGCCATCGCCGCGACAAGAGCCGCTATACCAATAGCTGCAGCACCACCGAAAGAACCGATTGATGCGACAGCGGCAGCAGGTGTCCAGACTGCCATCGTTGTAGTGGCAGCTGCAGTGCTTGCAGCAGTGGTTGTCGCTAAACCAGCAGTTTGCGCCGCAGTGGTCGTGGCAATTGCCGAGGTTTGTGCTGCAGCACCCATCGCAGCAGATTTAACCCAGTCAACACCCATCTGAACAAAGCCGTTGATCAGGCTATTCAGCGCATTGCTGGCGAGTGACTGCATTGCCTCTTGCGCTGACATGCTTCCTGTCAATATCCCGGTAAAAGCGTTTGAGGCATTACCAGCCAGTGATTCAAAACTTGCTGCCAGCATCTGATTACCGGTATTTTGATTTCTCCATATTTCCCACTGTGCAGCGATGCGTTGCTGCTCATACAGAGTGTCGGCCTCATTACGTAAGGCCAAAGCATTCTGGTGAGTAAGCAACCCCTGCTGCTCAAACTGAGCGATCAGTGCTAGCTTTTTGGCATTCTCGTTCGCAAGTTGCTGTACAGGGTCAATTCCACCAACCGCTTCCTGTTGCGGTGAGACTGCTTGCTGGGCGCGAATTTTCGACAGATTGGCTTGATGAGTTGCCTCAAGCCTTTCCTGAGTCTGGTTGAATTGCTCCTGGCTGATTTTCTTAGCTGAAAGAGCTGTATTCAGATCCTGAACGTCCTGCTTGTAACGAGCATTCTCAGCGTTTTCTGGAAGCAGTTTTTCAGCAGCGGCCTGCGCTTTTATGGCGTTGGCGGTATCCCATTTAGCCGCGGCATACTGTCTAGCCTCCGCGATTTGCGCTTGAGTAGCCCCCTTCCCAAGTGACTGCTCGGCATTAAGCATGGCCTGCTCTCTGCTCAGTTCATTGGTAGAACCGGCGGCAAGTTCTGCCTGCTGTTTCAGGTTTGCCAGTTTCTGAGCAATAGTATCGGCCTGAGAAGCTCCTTTCTTCTGAGTTGACTGGAGAGTTTTCTGTGCCTGCGTATTTTTGTACGTGGCTGCAGCGTCATCTTCCATCTGCTTAGCGTGCGGATCGTCCTTCGCAAAACCGGCATCTTCGGCAGCATATTGCGCCTGCAACCGCGCGCGGGCCTCACCCTGCAGTTTTGACAGGGCAAGGTTTCGCTCAGACTGCTTGATGAGGTTCTTCTGCCCAGCGGTAAGGTTGTCGACCTCTTTTTTCATTCCTGAGAGGTTGATCTGCGCCTCGCCAGCCACTCGCACCAGCTCGGTGAGAGGCCCAAGGAAAGTCCTTATTGCATCAGCTCCAGACTTTGTCGAACTTTCAGTACTCTGGAGTTCAAGAACCAGTCGTTGCAGAGCTTCTGGGGTTGGGTTGTTCGCTACATCTGATAGTTGCTTGCTTAACTCGAAGGCGCGCTGCTCAGATACGCCAAACTTATCAGCAAGCGTGGTTACGGTGTTCTGGATCGCGTTAGCATTAACCGTGAACTTCGCCCCTGCGTTCCTAGCCTGCTCCATGGCTTCCGAGTATGTGTCAGCTGTTGCCCCGACGGTAGAAAGGTTTTTGTTGAATTCATCGATGGACGCAATGCCACCAACGAAAGAAGTCTTCAGTTTGTCGGTGAATCCAACGATAGAATTGGAAGCATCGTTGATGGATTTTGGAATCTTCGCTATTGCAGCGTTGTACTCAATCATTGCCTGATTTCTCAGGATGGTTGCTGCTTCTGCATTTACTCTTGCCAGATTAGCGTATTTATCAGATAAGGCTGCTACCCCGTTCTGAGAGACGGTAATGACCTTGTCCATCGCTTCAGCTGCGTCTTTCAGCGCATCCATGGCGTTCTTACCACCATTAAGAGAAGTGATCAGAATACCAGCAATAACGGAACTAAGCGCAATCACAGCCCCAACTACAGCACCGCCAGGACCGAATGCGCCAGCAAGCTGCGACCCCTGCTGTGAAAACGCAACCAAGGCATTTTGTCCGCCTTGAACCTGAACGATGAAATCCTGAACCTGGTAACCGGCCTGCTGCATGCTGGACTTCCAGCCTTTGTTGCTACCCATCGAAGTATCAGCAGCACCTTTCATGTCAAAGAGTCGACCGGTCAACTCTCCAATCTTCTGCTTCTCTTCGTCAGTCGCTTTCGACCCGGCACGTAACTGGGCAGCAAGAACAGCAGCACTGCGAGCGCCATTCTCTTGCGCCTCATCCAGAACGGCCAACTGGTTACCAAGCGCCTCAATAATTGATTCTGCGCGACTGAATTCGCTACTGGCTCCGCCTGTTCCGCTGCGAGCATCTTCCATAGCACGGGCTATGCCGCTAACGTTGGTATTCAGCTTGCGCAGTTGGTTATCCATTGAGTTTGCATAACCAGCTAGTTCAGTAAACGCGGATCCGGTTTGTGAAGTGCTCTGATCGAGGTTATCCATTCCCTTTCCGGATTGCTGGGCTGCAGCATCCAGTTTATCCAGAGCATCAATGGCCTGTTTCCCACCCTGCAGCAGCGGCTCAACGTCGGCGCTGATTTCATAAACGATGCTACCGGCGTTCTTCTCACCTGCCATGTCATTCTCCGGTTATTTCTTTGCTTTTGCCCTTCGTGCGGCCTGCTTAGCAAGGTACTCGTCAGCGATGCTATCGTACTCTTCGCGAGTGAAGCCTTTCTGGTCCGGGTATTTCGCCGCCAGCAGCATCTGGAATTCGGTCATCGTTAACTGAGAGGCTTCTGCTCGGTTCATTTCAAAGTGACTGCGCGCAGCGCTGATGTAGTCGAAGGCTTTGAATTCGTTCGTTCTCGCTCCTGTTTCGTGGCGCTGCAACTGCCGCACCCTGGCTTTGCCGACAACGCCGTGCTGCATTAGATGCTGCGCCAGCACTATGATATCGTTCTTCGGCATCTGACCAGGTCGGTAGACGACACAATGACGCCACCCTTCCCATTCGCCAATCATCGGGGTCAGATCATCATCACAGCACGCTTGCATAACTAGCATGCATGTTGATAACAACTTCTCTGCAGCTCGATTGAATGAAGGTGATAACCATTCAGGAAATCGCCCAAGCATGCCTGCGCATACCTCAATAAGATGAGCAACTTCATTGCCGTGGATGATAGCGTACGCCTGCACAATCTCTTCCGGAGTACCAATCCTCGCCATGGCCTCGAATGAAGGCCGGAGCAGGTAGTCTTTCCCTCCTTCTCGGCTATCACTGATTGAGAGTTCGCCAATATCTGTTAAAGCGTTCATAGGCATTCCAGTAAACGGTCATTGTCAAGGGCAGCACGCCGCCCTTTGGAATGTCCGTTAGGTAACGGTAACTGTATGCACGGCCACAAAGTTTCCGTCTTCGGTGTTGATGATGATCTGCGCGCTGCCGGTAGCTACTCTGTTCACCGTAACTGTGGTTCCTGAGGCTGTTGCCGTTGCCTTTGTCGCATCGGTAGTCGCTACAGTGAAGTCTTTGTTGGTTGCGCCGGTTGGTGCGATGTTCACCGTGAATGTGCTGGTACCGCCAGCCGCTCCAGTGCTGGTAGTAGGGGTAACCGTCACACCAGTAACCGCAACCGCAGTCACTTCGTTTACTTCGATGGTGCTCGCATCTCCTACTTTGAACTCGGTAGAAAAAGTGACGATGTCGTTAGTTCCTCCATCAGAGCTCAGCGCAGTGATGTTCATATAGCCGATGAATTCAACCGGGCCGTAGTCCATACGCACCCAGATACCAGGCTGGCGCTTTGCCTTAAGCTCGTCAGCGAAATACTTTATGAACTTTCCTACACCATACTGATCAAGCTTGTCCTTCTTGCGCACCTCACCTTCAAAGCTCAGGGTGAAGTCACTGTTGGTGATGATGGTCTCGACATATCCGCCGCCGTCATCCGCATCAGAGGTAACCGAGTTAGGATTGAAGTCGAAGCCCTTCGACGTACCTGCGGCCAGCGCCATCCACTCATCTTCGAGTGGTTTGACGTCAGGACAGCCATCGGTGACTTCCAGTACGACCGCACCGCCGAACAGGCGCTCGTTCGAGTTCTGGCAATTAGCCATGTGAAACTCCTCTTTGACGTATAAAAAAGTAAACCCGCAGGAGCGGGTTATTTTGTTGGATGGCTATTCGCCGTAAGTGCAGGCGAACTGGAGTCGGAAGACTATTCGCCCTTCTTCTGTGAGCACCGGCGCGGGAATTGCGCCCATGTTCTGGATGTAGCCGACACACTCATCAACCATGGGGTTGTCCTGAACGTAATCGACGATACGCTGCACGGCGTTGAGCGCTTCTTTGCGCTTACCTTTCGCGCCTACGACGTCGACCAAGACGTGATACTCAGACCCGAGGTCAGTCCGAATATTCGACCCGCCGTTTGGTCTGAATACAATTATCGCCTTCGACAAATCGCCGGGGTCGTCGTACATAAGCTGCTGCACCGTGAAACCGGTAGTTAGTCCGGCGTCGACGAACATGTTGCGCACCCTTTCGTGCATCATGGGTGTCATAGCGACATCTCCTTGCGCATCACCGCGTCAACGTTATCTCGCTCGTCATTCGCGCCTTTGGTCAGGAATTGCGGTTCACCATGCGGATCCCAGTAGTTGCCCGTTCCTGTACCGCCGCCGAACTGCTGCCCTGATCTGGTCGTACCGAAGTGAGCTCGCGGCTGGCCTTTAAGCTTGCCAGATGCTTCATGTACATATGCGGCATAGTTTGCTGAGTATCCGATGCGCCCGGTAATGAAAACCCCGCCAGCGTCGATTTCCCGGAACTGGCTGTTAATCAGCGTGGAGGTGTCGATTGGAGTGTAATATGCCGCCCTGGCACCGATAAGAATCATCGCCGACTGCAACGCACGGATTACCTTACGCCCCTTAACGTCGTTAATGACATCGTTCAGGTTCTTCTTCGCCTGGCTGATGCCCTTCACTTTGATGCCCATGGCTACACTCCCGTAATTATCGCCCAGTCATCTTCCAGGCCGTCGAGAGTATCGTTCCAGCGCGTCACGTGACGCACCTCATCGGCACCGGCCACGACCGGGTCTGTTTCAGTGCTGACGCCAATCAGGATGTAATCTCCCTCATCGGCCAGCGCAAACGCAGTAAAGAAGGTGTTCTTTACGACAACTTCTTTACCTATTGAGCCGAGCTTTGCTGACAGGCCGCCGATGTAATCGCACATGATGGTTTCGGGAGGTTCGTATGGGTCGACAGGATCGCCCCACTCATCATTACCGCCCGCTCCCTTGCGCCATATCGTGCACGGCTTGTTGTATGACCATGAAGCAGTAGACGACATTAGCCCTCCTTCCAGCGCAGCACAATTGTCACGTTTCCGCCCCGGCCTTTAAGTTGCTCACTGCGGATTAGAGTATTTGGTGGGATGAGCGAGCCCATGACCAACTCGCCAACACGATAAAGCCTGCTATTTTGTAGTAACCCGCCTCGCTTCATTCTTTCCACCTCAGCACCTTCGCGCCAGTCGCCCGGATGCGCGGGCAGTTGATGAACCACTCGCCGTCCGATTTCACGTAGCCAGTAGTCTCCCGCCCCGTGTCGGTCATCACCCATACGCGGACGAACGAGCGTGGTAGCCCATGCTTAACTGATTTGTACGTCATTACTTATTCCCACACATGCAGCCACCACGACCAATCCAGATGCCAGCAAAGGCCGGAGTTGCTGTCGGGTCGGCAGGAATGAGTGAGTTGGCACAACCATACTTATCCAGTCCTCGAAGAAGGTTTAACGAGCCTTTCCAGCGGTCTGATAACGACTGGTATCGGAATGATTCAGAAGCACCACTTGGCGCGGTGTGACTGGAAACGTATTTATCGCCCTGCCCCAGAGCCATTAAGCCCAACAGGTAGGACTGAATTAGCAGTGCTGTAGCCGGAGAGTAATGAGCGTCAAGACATTCCTGAATACTGTTAGCTTGCTCTACTAGCGCCTCTAAGATGAAATCAGGCAGCGTGATACCGACTGACTTCAGATATTCCCTGGCCTGTTCTGTGGTAATCATGCGAGCCTCTTAATAAGCCCTCCGCAGAGGGCATAAAAAAACCGCCTTAGCGGCGGCTGTTATTCGGCAGGGAAAAGCTTTTCGAGTTCGCCATCCGGCAACAGCTCACTGAGCTTTTCAGCTCCCAGATTGCCTTTAAACTCAATGCCCAGTTCCGTCAGTCGTGCCGCGATAATCTCTTTGCGCGATTTGGCATCTGTTCCAGCATCTGGTGTCGCCGGTCTTAGCTCGCCGCCAGCTTCGCCACGCATCAGGCTAACGTTCGACTTAAGTGCCGGGTGAAGCTCTTTGAACTCCACCACATCGCCGACCTTCACGCCGAACCACGGACGCACTACTTCGTATTTAGCCATATCGTTTCCTTACGCCAGGTTAGCGCCGTAGACAACACCAGAAAGTCCTTGCTCGTCAGCGGTGATTTGCAGGCCTTCAGCAGACATAATCTGGAAGTTGTAGTTAACGTTAGGCAGTGGACGCGGCAGAGGAACAACGCCAACAGCCATGCCAACCAGCGGGGAAATAACATCCTGACGGCGAACATAGGCGATGAACTCATTACCACTCAGCGCGAAGGTAGGACGGATTTCACGTACCGGTGCAAATGGGAGCACGGCATTCAGCACATTGCCGCTAACTACGCCATTAACTACATACGGTTGAGCCAGGTTAGCCCAGATTTCCGGCGATACCCACATCACATCGTAT